>MPNM01000039.1 GCA_002239025.1 Chloroflexi bacterium bin125
CAACGGAGCCAGCCGCGCGTACTGAGCGTCGCTCAACTTCTTCTGGTTGCTCATCTGGTCACCAGGACCGCGCCGCCAACTGTCCCCACTCTGCCACAACTACGCCCCGAAGTGAACAGACCCTAGGAGGCGACAACGAACCACTTCCTACCGGACCGGCACTCCGGGACAGGCTAGTGCAAGAGTTTTCCATTCCTACGGAGGGACAACAGATTACTCTTGCTCGCGCATACGGTGCCTCCCGCCGAATCGACGGACACAGACTTGAACAACTCCTCCGATCCCATTTCACCCGCTGCAAGCCTGCATGGCAATCCATGCTCGCCGATTTCGACTGGCACCGGATCTGGACGCTGAACATCGATGACATTGTAGAGACAGCCCTTAACGATAAGGGCGTCCCTTATGACCGCTTCGACTGGACCTCCGCATTTCGCGATAGCTCCACGAATAGTCGTCAGATTGTTCATCTACATGGCTTCGTCAAAGAACCGTCAACGAACGACTCATCACAGTCGCAGTTGGTGTTTTCTATACAGCAGTATGCAGCGGCGATCCAAGACATGCGAACCTGGCATGCCGTATTCACTGACGAATTTACCGAACGACCGTTTATTGTGTTGGGAGCTTCGCTGATTGACGAGATTGACTTACAAGAAGCACTAGTCCACACTGCAGCCAGAACGTCCAGAGGGTTCCCGTCCATCGCGGTTCTCAAAAGTACTACGGCACTGGAGCGAGATGAGCTTGCTGCTCTAGGCCTCCTCGTTGTCGAAGCCGAAGCAGAAACCTTTATGAGTCAGTTGCACAATGCAGTCCAAGCGCATCGCGATAACCTTCGTGGATTGTACGGTGCTCCCTTAGACGAGGGTGCAGCTAAATTTCTGCAGCAATTCATCGATCTTCGCACCTACGCGCCGAACGCAGACCTTTCGAGCCGAAACTTTTACGGAGGATACGAGCCAACCTGGGGAACTATTCTCGAGAAAGAAGATGCTACATTCCAGACCACAGAACGAGCCATTACGAAGATTAGTACGGCTACGCAGAGTGGCGATGTTCGACAAGAGATCCATATGCTTACGGGAGGCCCCGGCACGGGCAAGTCAACCGGCCTACTTCGAGTCGCGAGCCAACTTGTTGGAGAGGGCCTGCCTACCTTCCAGTTCCGTGGGGACGAAGAGCTGGATGTTTTTGCAGCTCTTCAGTGGTTGAGGCGCATGCCTAAGACGGTCCTGATAATCGATGGCTGCGCCGAGTTCGCAGATTCTATTGGTGAACTGGCGGAAGAATGTTCTGCCTGTCGGATACCGCTCAGGATAGTAGGGGCGGAGAGGTCCACTCGCCGCAGGCATCTGGAACAAGAGATCAGTCACAGGTTCCTGAACCTTAGTGACGATTACGAGTACGATCGTCTGTCTGACGAGGATATCGATTCTCTCATCGACAAACTTAGAACTCGCCGTCGCTTGGGGCGCATCACGAGACGAAGTCTAGCAGAGCAGCGGCGTTACTTTAGGTCATTTGCATCGCGTCGGTTGTTTGAAGGTATGGCCAATCTTGAAGGTGGATTAGGCTTTCAAGAACGAATACGAGCCAACTACCAGCTATTGACGAATCCTCAGTTGAGAGGGTTGTATGAGATAGCCAGTATGGCATATCAGCATGGTTACGAAGTGCCTTTAGGCGTAGCTTCCAGAGTCTCAGGAATTCCTGGCGATGAACTGGGATCAATGTTGAGTAGCGACACTCAAGACAGAATGCTCATTGATAGGAATGGAGTGAAGCTTCCTCATAGAATCACGGCATCACTGATGGTCGACTCTGTCATGTCGCGGCACCAGCGATTTGTGGCGATGCACCAACTCTTGATCGCCTTGGCTCCCCATGTGGATGTTCCTGCCATTAGGAAACGCACCCGGGCATATAGATTGGTCAGACAAATGATGAATCAAGAGAGTGTCATGCGATTGTTGGGGCCAGAAGACGGGAGGCGATTATATGATGCGATGGAGGCGCCATATGACTGGAATGGGAGGTATTGGGACCAGAGAGCGTTGTTCGAATCTGAGTTAGAGGATCATGACCGCGCCCGCTCTTATGCGGAGCATTCTCTTACTATCCAGAACCATCCCTTCGCGCACAACACACTCGGCACAATTCTAGGGCGCATTGCAGTGCGAGACGGCGATGTTGGGGTTCTGAGAGAAGCGATGAGGACTCTTGAGGATGCGCGAGATAGTAGGGGATGGGATGCGTCCGAGCATCCGTATGTTACGTTCTTCACGACAATGAACAGATTTGGCAACAAATGGGGTTTGACGACGATTCCAAGCCAACTAAGAGGCTGGTGGTCGCAATGGTTCCGCGCCGCAGAGACCTCTAGGGTGTTTTCCAGTAGGGATGGAGAGGCTCAGTTGGAAAGATTTAGACGGGATTGGCTTTACCTCGCCGTCGATTGACGTGATGTTTCATGTTTCTGTGGACATCCAGGCACGTCTGCCAGACTGCGTTGATCTTCGCCGCGGTGTGGTTTCTGGGAGGTTACTCCATCGCCAACGGCGGAGACTCCGAGGCTCGTGCGGTGTCTCAGCGGGCATTCGATAGTGCGAAATTATCGGCGTCTCGTGCTAACTCGGGTGGGTCACGGTGGACTGGCAAAGGAAGGAGATCATTGGCCATTGACGTGGGCCTGGCGGCTTGCTGCAAGTCAGATTCGGGCGGACGGTGGGCTGCTGAACGAGTGGGCAAGTGGTGGAAGTTACGATGCGCAGAGAGACGGAGCTACTGGCGACGCTGATGCTAGGGCTGACGCCCTGGGGTTTCGACCCTAATGTCCACCCGTTGCAGAAGATGGCGACCTTGTTCGACTAGGCCTAAGCGGCCGGCGGGCGGCGCTTGATCCTGCCGGAGCGCCTGCTCAAGTCGGGCGACCGGCTGGCCTTCAACATGATCCGCTCGGCGCGTCAGGTTTGCGAGCAGCTGCCCTACAACCTGCTGTTCAAGTAGTTCCTGGACCTGATCAACCAGCCCCGCGCATCATGAGGGGCCAGCTGTTTTGATCGCTCTTGATTTAAGCCATTTGATCGGTCTAAGGCTAGGCCACTCGGAGGCGGGCGTGGTCTCTCCCGTCAGTAGTTGCTAGGCCTGACCTTCCGCCTGCTGCGGCGACGTGGTTGTTGGCCGCGCGTCCCTGGTCCGGTAGGACTGGCCTTTGGTCGTGAGGATGCGGGCGTGGTGGTCGAGCCGGTCGAGCCGGTCGAGCAAGGCAGTGGTCAGCTCTTCGTCGCCGAAGACCTGGACCCACTCGGAGAACCCGAGGTTGGTGGTGACGATCATAGAACGCCGCTCGTAGCGGTCGGCGAGCAGGTCGAAGACCAATTCGGCGCCGGCTCTATCGAAGGGCACGAAGCCAAGCTCGTCAACGATCGATGGGGCGACCCGAAGGTGGCGCTGTTGCAGGCGCTCGAGCGTACATTCGTCGCGTACCTCGACCAGCTCGCGGAGGAGGTCGGCGCCCCAGACAAAGGCGACACGCTGCCGGCGCTCTGCTGAGGCCAGATTCTGCTTGGTTCCGTTGAGCGATTGGAGGAGTTTTGATCTTCCCTGCCTGGATTACGAGCGCCGATGCTGGGGATCGGTAACGGGAAGTTCGAGCTGCCTCTCACTAGTTGGAACTGTTGGGCAAGTCCAAGGGAAAGGTCAACTCGAAGGTTCTTGCTTTTAGGAAGTGTGGTGGAGTCCCTTGAACAGGCTGCGGATGGGCGAGCTGCACTTCGCTTGATACGCTCGCACCGACATGCAAATCGAGGGTATTGACTTCCCAGAACAAATGATGTCGGCGCTGCGAGACAATCGTCTGGTCGTCTTCGCGGGCGCCGGCGTGTCGATGGGCGACCCAGCTCGACTACCAAGTTTCGATGAATTGGCCATCGCCGTTGCGCGCGGTACGGGACAGATTCGTGTCGCGGGCGAACCGATCGACCGGTTTCTGGGGCGGCTTGCGTTGCGTGACGTGAACGTTCATCGCCGAGCAGTGAGGGAGCTTTCAGGCAATCACACCCTCGAGACTCCGCTCCACAAGAGTCTGTTGAAGTGCTTCCCAGACGATCGCGCCGTCCGTGTTGTCACGACGAACTTTGACCTCTTGTTTGAACAGGCTGCTGAGAAAGTGTTGCCCGATGATGCAGAAGTGTACACCGCAGCCGCTCTGCCTCCGGGTACGGACTTCAGCGGCATCGTTCACATTCACGGCTCAGTCCAACCCCCGGCGAACATCGTTCTGACGGACTCGGACTTCGGCCGCGCCTATCTCACTGAGGGCTGGGCGAGGCGATTCCTCGTCGACCTGTTCAATGCCTTCACGGTGCTGTTTGTCGGATACAGCCACGACGACATAGTGATGTCGTATCTCGCAAGGGCGCTCCCCGCCACAGATCCTGCGCTTGACGATGCACCACGTCGATTCGCCCTCACTCCGGAAGCAGACGACGAAAGATGGGAGTTCCTCGGGATTACACCGATCGGGTACCCATTGTCCGCCTCTGGCGATCACTCAGCGCTTGGAGCAGGCGTGGAGGGCCTGGCGAGCTACATGCGTCGCGACTTCCGTCAATGGCAACGCACCATTAGCGATATCGCGCATCGGCCACCGCCCCCCGATCAACAGTCTTCCGACCTAATCGCGGATTCCTTGACCGATCCGGTTCGCACCCGGTTCTTCACTGACGCGGCCGATGATCCCGAATGGGTCGATTGGCTTGACGAACGCGAGCTATTGGATCCCGTCTTCCAAGCTGAACTTTCAGGCGACGCTCGTCGGGTTCAGTGGGTGTTGACCCGATGGTTGTGCGCCAGCTTCGCTAAGAATCACGCTGAGGTACTTGATCGACTCTTCGCAAGGCGCGGAATGTTGTTGACGGGTGAGTTGTGGCTTGAATTGGCATTCACAGTCTCTGCGCGGGACGAGGGAAACTGGGATCACGACGTAGTGTCGAAGTGGGTCTCTCTCCTGCTTGAGCAAATCCCCGCTCACGTTTTGAATCTTGAGATCCATCTGCACAACATCGCACTGGTCGCCGGTCGCGCAGGAATGGACGAGGCGCTATTCATGGCGTTTGGCGCGCTCGCGCGCAGGTGCCTCTCGGAAAGAGACTCATCGATTCAGGACAACTGGGCAATAGACGAGGTCTGGAAACTACATGTGGCGCCTCTTGTCGCTCGTGCAGCAGAGCGCCTTCTCCAGTTAGTGCTGCACCTGTTGCGCGAACGTCATCAACTGTTGAGCAAAACAGGTGGCGCAACCCGAAACTACAGCACCGACGCTTCGGAAAGAGAAGCGATCGATGCTGAGCACAACAACGCAGAGGAAAACACCGTGATCGACGTGGTCATCGACGCATGTCGGGACTGCTTGGAGCATCTCACTGAAAACAGCCCAGATGTTGCCTCGACATACATCGATCAGTTGATTAGGGATGAATCACCGCTACTGCGGCGGATTGCGCTGCACTGCGCCGGCAAACGGGCCGATTTGTCAGCAGATTTGAAGATGGACTGGCTGCTCGAATACGTTGAACTCTACGATCAACCCTGCCGACGCGAGCTGTTCCAGTTCCTCGAGCGTACGTACCTTGAAGCATCCGAGGACCGTCGGAAATTGGTCCTGGCAGCTGTTGAACGATATCCAGACGACGGTCCGGAGTACGAAGGGCGCGACTTGTTCATCGCCCATACGAAGCTGAACTGGCTCACCAGGTTGGGTCAGATCAACCCACACTGCTCTGCGACGAAGAGTGCCAGGGAACAACTCCAGGTGAAGTTCCCGGATATCCCAGCCCATGACTATCTAGAAGATTCTTATGCGAACAGAGAGGTCAGGACGCTGGAACTGCAGAGTCCCTGGAGTGTCGACGAGTTGCTGGGCGAGCCTCCCGCTGCCTGGATGCCGCAACTGGTCGACTTCAAAGGGGATGATCCGTTCGCACCAAGCGCTCAGGGCTTGGTGAATTGCGTGCAACAGGCAGCCACTCGAGATTTCGCTTGGGGCGTCGCCCTAGGAGAGGCCCTAGTCGCGGGACAGCACTGGGATACCGAACTCTGGCGCGCGCTATTCGGTGCCTGGACTGAGGAACTTGGCGAGCATCGGTATCTCAAGATCCTGGCGTTCTTGGACAATGCCGGGGTTTTTCAATACCACACGAACGATGTCACTCGTATGTTGGTCGGGTTTGTGCGAGAAGGAAATCGCACATACGCTGCCCCGCACCTTGCCTATGCCAACGACTTCGCGGTCCGGCTTTGGCCGCATGCCGCCGTAGATGTGGAGATCATCGGGACGCGGGACTGGCATTCCTTGGCGGTCAGTCATGCCGCAGGGCAGCTGGCCGAGTTTTGGCTCTACAGCCTGTCGATCGGACTGCGAGAGAATCAGCTCGAACCTGTTCAGCTATTCGAGCCGTACCGATTGGCATTGGACAAGTTGCTTCAGGATGATGGAGCAGCCGGGGCAATGGCAGTCGCAATGTTGATGTCCGGATTTCAGTTTCTGCTCCATGCCGACAAAGATTGGACCGAAGAGCACCTTGCACCCCTCCTGACGCAAGCTTCTGGATCGGAGCGGCATCAAGCTGCGTGGTGCGGTCTGATGCGCGGTCCCCTCAGCAGGCAGATCATTGAGTCGATGGAAGGGCCATTCCTCGTTGGGGCTGCCTGCGTTCTAAGCCTTCCCGATCCTCGCACCCGCGAAGAGTTCGTCGACTGCTTGGCATGCATGATGATCGACGTCATTGACGATCCCATCGAAGTCTGGCTTCCGCTTTTCATGCTCAATGGCGGAAATGCGGAACGCCGTAGATTCGCCTGGAAGATCTGGAAGCAACTCGGAAAAATGACGGACGCTGAACAACAGGAACTCTGGGACCGCTGGCTGAGACGTTACTGGGAAAACCGGCTTGATGGCGTGCCCGTGCCTCTCGAGGACTTCGAAGCTGAGTGGATGCTGAACTGGCTACCAGAGCTTCACAGCCTCTTTGCGGAAGCGATCGAGTTGGCACTGCTATTGCCGGTCAATGGAGTGCAAGTGTCGATGCTGATGCGCGCCTTGAGCAAAGGCCACCACTGCGAGCAAGAGCCAGATGCGGTCACAAACCTCTTGATTTACCTGGCGGACACTGAGGCCGCTACGCCCCCCTTCTTCGACTGGCAGGAACTGATTGAAAGGCTCTTGGGAAACGATCTCTCCCAAAGTCCAAGGGAGTCCCTCGAAGAGCTTCGCGTTCGAATAGGAATCTCATAGCGCAGGCAAGCACCGGTGTCCCATTGCCCTCAGCTTTAGAGTCCACTTGGTCACAGCAGTTCAGCCAGCCGTGGCTGAAATGCCCACAATTCAACCTGCCAGTCTGAGAGTCAGGCAAGAGGTTCTTCATTTTGTCTGGTTGGGGTGGAATCGCCAGCAGGACCGCTCGCTGTGGGCAGAATTGGTTTAGGGACCCTGCTTCCGGATGATCCAGAAGGTGACTTTGTACGACTGCTGGCTATGGATCCAACCATGGGGATAGTGCGTCGCGTTGTCGTTCACTGAGGACTAGGTCTCCTCGTCGAACCGCTGTCCTTAGGCGGCGAGCTAGGGTCATGCCAGACAAGGTCCTTGCGTTTTCGGCAGTCACCTGAGCCAGGATTTCGTTGTCCTTGACTGCGTCGAGGAACGTAGTAACAGCCCAACCTCTCCGTGCGAATACATCGACGAGGGCTCTCCTGAGAACCGAAGCTCGACTACGCTTTGCCTTTCGCCCTAACCAATGAGAGCCGCGTCTTGGCTCTGGCAAGACGCGCTTTAGCTTCTTCCAGTCCTCGCGTTTGAGCATTCCCTCTGCGGCCGATTCATGGACAGGCTGAAAGGCCTCTGCTACCAGAGAACTGCCCGAACGGGTTCGGTCATGAAAGCCAACGCCCAGCGCAAATGCAAGGACCGCAACCGCATCGGGAGAGTCGCGATCGATACTTCCGGCAACCGTGGTCCATCGTGAATTGTCAAGGTCTCGAGCCCAGCGATCTGTCGGTTGGTGATTCAAAAGCACCAATTTGGCGAGCGTCGTGGATGGCCCTTCACTCCTCGCCAGCCAAGATGAGCCTTGCTCCGGAATGGATTGAATGAACGAAACCCACTCTGGCGCCAGCGTTCCGGCCTCCCCCCAGTGCCTATCCTCATCCAAAATGTCGAATGCGCATACAGCTGCCTCAATCCCCACAAGATCGACGAGCTCGCTCAAGGTGACCGGCTGACCTGCCTCGATCACAGCGCGAATCATGGGTTTGATTGGCGACTCAATCACCTCCTCCGAGTTCAACCACTTCAGTCCAGCCTGTGTAGCTCTTTCGGATTGCCAAAAGAGTCGCTCTCCGAGAACTGATGGGCGCATGCCTATGGCCACTAGGGCAGCAGTGACCTCCAGTGATCCAATGAGGCGCACATACCTACCAGCGTCGAGATGATTCGCCGACAACTGGAGCAACGTTTCGCGTGCTCGCGTTGTTGCGAGAGAGAACAAGTCGGCAAGAGGCACCTCTGAGTTTGGTCTATTGGCTGACAAGGATTCAAGAAATGCCATGGAAATGGAACTGCTCCATCCTGCGAAGGCATCAGGGCTAGTCAATTCCGACAAGACTGCTAGCCGGTCAACACTTGTGAACGGCTCAAAACGATTCGACGCCGCTTCGGCAAGTGACCATTCCTTAAGAGCTCTGGCCTTACTGTCCAGCGGGTACCAGGCACCGACCAGTTCAAGCAAGGATCGCCAGTCTGCACGATCTGACAACACCTCTGCGTATCTGACCAATCGCGCTAATCGTCCAACAGATTGCCGTTCCGGACTCAGCTCCGGACCAAATCGGTGGCAGAAGATTCGAAACTCCCGCAATGCCTCTGTACTGCCGCCGAAGTGTCCAAGTGAGACGTCAGAGGTTTCCATCTCCCATGACCGGTCAATGAGCACAATATCTTCTGAATCTGCAGCTCGATGAATCATGCTCGCACGGTCACTAGGAACGACTTGCAAATCAAACGCACGACCTCCCACGTACCGCATTGCAAGCGACCCACTCGAGAATGAGAAGCGAGAGCGAAGCTCAGGCCATAGGAGTGACCACAATAGAAGCAGTGACTCCTCGTGTTCCTTGGATGTGTCGGCCGGCAATAGAACAGAAAGCCCCGTTGTCGCATCTCCAAACAGCGCTTGGAAGAGCGCTTGGAAGTCGTTGATTTGCTTCCACTCTCTCGGGGTCGAAGATTCAAGCGCGACTTCGGCAAGATCACTCTGCTTGACTTCTAAGGGAATCCTGTAGTCGGGTATAGATGATATGGAAGACGGTTGGCGAAAGTGTGACGTAAGGTTTGCAATGCCAGTCAGAGCGACCTGGTCAGGGGTCAGGAGCAGGGTGTGAGTCCACACTGAGCCAGGTCGTTCAGCTCCTTTCGCCAACCACGTTCGCGCCAAGGCATAGAGCCGCTCCCCTGGGACGGGAAATCCAGTTACGTAGCTCTCAAAGCCATGAGTCCTTACTGCATGCCCGGAGAGATCCGACAACTCAAGAAGGGCTCTGTTGGCATCGTTGCTTAACTCGCAAGACACCGCCAGTAGCTCGTGTCCCTTTCGATATCCGTGCAAGGCTTGCGCAACACGGATGGCGCCGTCATCGCGTTTGCTAGTTTTCTTCTTCATCAACATTTAGGGCCCAACGGATCGGTGCGGTGATGTCGTGGGACACTGAGGAGTTGTCGTGCACAACTTGAATTCTCTCTGAGGCCTTGATGACGGCCTTCAGGCGATCACCATCCTTGAGGAGCTCACCGCCTTGAGCGGACACCCCATACACGCGGGACTCGAGGCGGCGACTTGCACTCAGGAGGAACTGTGAGAGGAGGGGAAGCTCCTTTGCAAGCCAAGCCGAAGGTGATTCTTGGTCGTCAATCAGATCCCAAGCGGACACGACCACTGCAACTCGAAACCTCTGTCTTTTGATGCGGTCGGCTACAAGTTGAATGAGATCAACAAGCTTCACCTGTGTGGGAACTCCAGCTGGATGCCACTCTGTCGAATCCGACTCCTCTCCTGCGGATTGTTCCACCTGCGGTTCCTCGCCGGCTATCTCGATCGCGTCCGTAATCGCCCAAGAGTCATCGACTCGTTCCGGATGAACGAATAACAAGACGCCCGTAGAGCCACAGACGTATTCAGCGAATGTCGTTTCCCACTTCCGATCTATGAGGTCTTGCTGGATCGACTCCCCTGCGAGATCCGGAATAACGATTGTCGCTGTTGCGCCTTCCTCTCCCTGTGTGACGTGGATCGGCGTAATGTCCTCCGCATTACTGCTCGTCCGGTGCGTCTCTTCGAGCCTGAGCCATCGACTGCGCAGTGTGTTGAGGTGGTCCACTGGCGCTTCCAGAATCTGCAACGCCAGAGCGCCCTCGACATCCTGACTAGCAATCACATGCCACAAAGCCGCGACAAATGTTGTCTTGCCGGATCCAGGAAGTCCAATGAGTAGCCCTTGTTGAGTCACTGTTGTCTACCTTGGCCAAAGAATCGAAAGTTGTCGAATTCGCGGACAGCGACTCCATGTGGAGTCGGATTCACCAAAAGGCGACCTCGAGGCGGGCCGAGCCAGCACCGAAGCACTTCATCCAAGTTGTGGCCGCGATTGAAAGGGGTACCAGGTTTCGGGCGGGCAGCGGTCCTTATGAAGCGGAGCTCACCTAGTCTGCCCGAATGTTTTCGGCGAAGCATGTCTTCGAAAACACTTCTGAACTCGTCAAGTTGGTCCGAACCATTCCCTGCCAGCGCCGCGTCCCACTTCGTGTAGACCACTGACATTGCGGCCCTTTTGATGCCCCCATCGAGGACACTCTGAATCAACATGTCCGCTTCGTGGGAGGCCTCCTGGCGCGACTCTAGGTGCCCCAAGCTCTCGCCATCTACGAGAAACGCAATGTGGTCAGCCCGTGCAAGGATGGGGTGCGACCAGGTCGTTTGAACATTGTCCCGCATCTCCCTAAACGCTTCCCCTGGCCAGTCAGCAATCAGTAAATCGCGAGGGGGAAGTTTTCCCGAACAGGGAGCAAGACGAAGGTGCAAGAACGCTCTTGTGTCACTAATCGGCGTTCTCAGAGTTGTTGGAGTTAATCGACGTGAAGCGACCCGCGCGTGATGCGCTCGTTGTTCGAAGCCAAGTAGTGTCTTGGAGTAAGCGAATCTATGTTCAGCAAACGGCCCCTCGAGGTACTTCTCGTAGATTTCCGAAAGCAGGGTCGTCTTTCCGACGCCGGCCACGCCTGCAGGAACGACAACTCGTGTTACCGAAGAACGAGCCGTCTGGTTCGCCTCATCGACGTTCAGCGCCTCACCAGAGGGTAGTGGGACGAAGCCCTCATCCGAGCGGTTCGTACTCACTTGTCAACCCTTGTCTTGCGCGGACGATGAGTTGGTCAGAAGGCAGGACAGAGACAATTCGTTCAACAGTTGCACTCCAATCACTTCCGGCGCAGCCGCGAAGTCGGCCGATAGACCTGTAAGGTCCAGCAATACTTGTCTCCACTCTTCAGAGGTTGGTGCATCGTTGCCAATTCGCAAGCCAGTGAGAAGCGGGAAGAGTCGCTCTGCTGCATCTGGTTGGTCCGCTGAGGTCGCTCGGTCTCGCCACTCAGGGGTGGTTTCTTCCATTGCAGCCATAACAGTAAGGCTGTCGCTGAATTCCTCATTAGACGACGACAAGACATACCTTAAGAATTCGTTGGAAGCAGCTGGCGGAACTCCACTACTCGACAAGTCCGCCAATTCTCGAGACACGGGGAGGGTGAGTTGCGCTGTCGAAGCTTCGACTCGGGTGCTCATGAGGTCTCGCGAGTAGCCGCTCATGACCCACCAGAGAATGTTGCTCTCTTGCGAAAGCAAGGCCTGGTTTTCGAGCAGTCGGTTGGATAGGACGGTCAAATCTTCTTCAACTTTCCCAAGTTGTTCCGCGAGAAGCGCCACTGCCTCCTTCAATGCTTCAGTCGTTTCTGCAGGAAATGAGCCTTGTTCTTCGTCCTTCAGATGGGCCGCAGACACAATTTCTGCTGGTTTATTCACTTTCTTGGTTGAATCGGAAGCAGAGGTGATAGCTGCTGGCTGATCGACCCTAGCTCGAACATCTGACGCACGGCGAGTAAGATAGTTCCTCGCAAGAAGGGTCAGTCCTGGCGATGCCTCGGGCTCGCGGTCACCAAATGTGCCGGTAGCCACACAGAGGGCTGCCACGTCGGCGATTTCGTTGTCGCGCTCCAACAGCTGAGCTATCGCAGATGCCGCAAGGACTGCAAGCTCTGCATCATTATGGATCATTTCAAATGATGCATCTCTCTCTTGGATGAGAAGTGATATCTTATGCCGAAGATCGGCGCCGACAGATTCGACTGCGAGTGCGGACAGCGAGAGGGCGAGGACTTGCTCGGCCTGCGTAATCCAATCGACGACTGCCTCAACGCCTTCCCATCGACTCTTCGCGACTTCGTTGGTCAGCTGGACGTTTACGCCTCGGAGCCATGAGGCGAAATGGTCATGCATCACCGTTACGCTCCAGTTCAGGGGGGGGGTCAATAGGGATGTCGTTACGGAGACGGGCTGTTTCCCTCCACAACTCTGAGAGAAGCTTAGCCTTGCTAGCCCTCTCGAACACGGCGCCTGCAAATTCCTTTGGCGATAGGGACTCGTCATCCTGCTGAAGCAAACCAAGACGCTTGGCAATGGACTTACGTGTGTTGCTCGGCAGAGCCAAAAATGCATATGCGAGAGAGGTACGAGGCGGTAGCTTCCCGAGTTCCCCTCGCAGGCGAAGAATCATGTCGTCGAGTGCTGCGGATACTCGGGCCGCTGAGTCCGCAACTTCAGCGGCCGCGGTAGGAGAGACACTTCGCCCGTGTGCCACTGGGTTCGTGGCTGCAAGAACATCTCGAATCGCTCGCTTCGTCTTTCTGTCAAAGCCCGCTCGGGACCCAAGCGCATCAAGGACGGAGTCAGACTTTAGCTGGCGCTCATCAGGTGCCAGATAGCCGATTAGCCAATCGAGGCGGCCTTCAATCGCTCTCCGAGAAACCAGAAGCGCGACCTCTGGCTGAGCCTCCAAGTCCAACTCGTCTACACGCAGGGGAGGCAGGGGAGGAAGTGGGGGTCGAGTCACTTGCGTTCCTCCTCCAAGTCGAAGTCCAAGGGCGGCAATCTGTTGACTAACGCGGCTTGTTCGATACCGACCTCTGCTGCGCGACTTGCTTCGCGCGTGCGCGCTACATTGAAGTCCACGCCGCCGCCGCCGGGGAACAGGAGTTTCTGTGCGAACGGAAGGAGAGGCGCAATCAGCAGTCCCGCAAGCAGCACAATCGTCTCGGTTGTGGGATCGTTTGCGCTGTCGAAGCCCAGGGAGCGAAGGACGAGATAGGCAGTGAAACCGGTGATCACCACAACCCAAGCAATGTAAATCACCACAATAGTTCTTCTTAGCAGCTTGGGGAGCTCTGAGAGTCTCAGCACTTGTGAGGCCTCCTATCGCTTTGCGATTCTACTCCGTGCCTACGTTTCCTGATCTCTGGAATCCGCAAAATAGGCCTCAACATAAGAAAACGCCTCTGCCACCTAGCTTATCCACTCAGCCTCAAGAATTTTCACCTTGCTCTCAACCCGGTACCGTGCCGAACCAAGAGCCAGTTTCCTAAACATGCTGCTGAACTACCCATATCACGAGCCGAACCTGGCAATCATCTGCGAGTGGGCGCATGCCGTGTATTGATCGCTCTAAAACTCGGCCAGTGATCGGTCTAAAACCAGACCACTTGGTGGCCAAGCCCGAACCTGTGATCGGCGGGCGCCGACACCGGTCGGGAGAGAGGGATGCTCGGAGTGATGGA
>MPNM01000040.1 GCA_002239025.1 Chloroflexi bacterium bin125
CTTCTGCCGCCTCAAGCGCTTCCATCGCATTGCCTTCCGCAGCGACAAACTGGACCAAATCTACCTCGCCGCCGTCCACCTGGTCCTCATCTACGACATGCTGCTAGCAATGTGAACAGGCCCTAATCCTCCGTACGTACGGCACGAGACAATTGGAGTAGATAAACCAATTCTCAGGAAGCGTTTCTCAGAAGGGACGGATGGTAGATCTGATTTGTTTTGCTACTTCTACTTACGAACTTTACAATTGTTGCGAGACGAGGGAATGCATGTCTTTGTATGCTCAAATGCATGGCTCGACGCAAAGTATGGAGTGTCTCTACAGCGATACCTCTTGCATGAATGTCACGTGGTTGCCATCTACGAAAGTGCAGTCTCGAGACAGTTTTCCACGGCCGCGGTCAATACAATAATCAGCGTGATTCGGAGAGTAGCTGATGTTACATCGGAAACGTCGACCCGTTTTGTGTCTCTGCGGAGTGATTTCGCCGAGGCTATAGCGAACCCTAGTCTACGACGTGAGATTGAAGTAACACGTAGTCAACTATTCGACTCACCATTCGGCGAAGGTCAATGGGGCGGGCGATACTTGCGTGCACCAGACATCTATCATGAATTCTTGGATAAAGCGGAGCAGACAGGTCGCACCCTCCAAGACTATGCCACAGGCGAGCGGTACCTCAACACAGGAGGTGCTGATGGGTTCTTCGTTCTGAGCGACGTTGCAATGATCGACGAGAACCTTGCGAGCGTTGTTTCGCGTTCCAAGGAAGGTCAGGCCGCCGGCTTTCCGACATTCAAGATTGAACGACGATTTCTAAGGCCCGGATGGCGACGGACAGACCATCCGCGATTGCAAATCGACTCACCCGACTGCCATGTGTTGGCGATACCACCAGACACGGATATCTCGCGATTCGAAGTGCGCGACTATATCAGGTGGGGAGAGGAAGCCGGCTTTCACAAGCGCAGCGTTCCTAAGAGCCAATCACCCTGGTGGCGTCCGCCGCTTCAAGCCCAGTCTGGAGCAACAATCTTGTGGCTGCGGACACATGCAGATTCCCACCGGTGTTATTTCAACCCGAACCGATTCGTGTCCTTGCGGTTCTTCAGACTACACCCAAACCAGGAGGATCTGGGCCTGCCCTTGCTTGCCCTGCTCAATTCGTCTGTGTTCGCACTGCTGAAGGAGATTCATGGGCGGAGGGGATTAGGCCAGGGGGCGCTCGAGACTGGCCTTATGGACATCATGCCGTTACCGGTGCCCAAGCTCGAAAGCAGTGTGAACGATCGCTTAATCGCTGCCGTCTCTCCGATCCTGAATCGGGATGTCGAAAAGATTAGAGATGAGAGACAATTGGACGACCGCCATTTGTTAGACAGCGTTGTCCTGGAGGCGTATGGACTTCCCGTCAGTGTTTTGACCGAGCTTTATGACGAATTGGATTCGCTTATCGATATGCGACACGAAAAGGCGAGAAACATCGACTAACGAGCGAGGAACTGGGCCTGCAATGCCACGATTTCGACGGCATCACCTACGAGGGGATCGTGTCCGTCGAAAGAAAGGGCAGTGCGTGAGCAAAGAGAGTTCGAAGATGGCTCATGTTGTGAGAGGCACAACCACGGATTGGGGGAACCCTAACCGAGCTATCCAGTGAGTTCCTCGTACGAGATCTCGGTGCGGCTCGCAGGGTTCTCTTTGCTAGCCGATGCCCCGTCGATGCCAATGTCAATTGATATCAGATAGATTGTCTTTCCTTCGTACGACACTCTTGGTGGAAACTCAGTTTGTTCCCTGCTTGTCGTCCGGAACGACAAGGGGAAGGCCGAACAGTTAAACACGACCAGGTAACCCACGCTCTCGTTGTAGTCCTTAGCGTACTGTGCGGCTTGGTGAAGCCCTTGACGAATGTGTCCTCTTCTTCTGTTGCGCTTTGGATCATACACTTTCACTTCGAGAACAAGAGGGTCTTCAGATCCAGGTGAGGCGACGATGTCAGCCTTGCCGGAAGGAGATGCAGGCTGCGAAAATGGATAGTCGATCCCTCCGTCAAACAGGCTCTCACGCAGTGCAGCGTCAAGACCCTTCTCCCCTTTCCTGGGGTCGGCGATGTACGCAGCGTTCAGTTGTTCTCGCCTGAACCATTCTGCCTTAGACTTGAATCGTTGAAGCAAGTAAAGGACGTTACTTGAGTCGTCAATCCGATCAAACAGGTAGTTTGTGAACGGATCAACTATGCTCCTCACCATGTACGCAGGCACCTGATCTTCGATTCCAGTAAATCCAAACTGGTTGGCCCAATCGTAATGCGCGTTCGTATTTGTGCTCACTAGACAGTCTGTCAAAATGCCTAAACAGATCTTAGCCCGAGCTGTTTCAGACTTTGGCAACTGAAGAAAGCGCGCGTCGGGTAGTTCATTTGCCCATTGGTCAAGGGTGATTTCCTGATCTGTCTCAATCTGTTCCAACAAGGAAGCAGTGTATGAGTTGGCACGGAGGAAGTCGAAAAACAGGCCGAGTTCACCCACGAAGTCGTCGTAGCGGATGTCACAGAGCCTCCTGTTTCGGTCTTGCAGCCGTATCTTGAGATTTCGGAAGTCGGACATGTGGCCCTCACACCTCGTCCGTCCCAATGACGCACTAGATGTTCTTCAGGTTATCAGGGGACATTGGTGGCCATTGCCGACGTTGGTAGGTGGGTCGCGGTCTCTCCGACGAGAACATTGCTGCTTTCGCGCGCCGGGCGTCGGTAAGACTGGCGTACTTGTTTGACGCGATCTCGCCGTGCGATATCGTGACCGTACAGCGAGAAGAGGCTGTCGATTCGTCGGTCGAAGACTGACCAGCAGGGACGCGGACAGGGGATGGCCGTGCAGGACGGCGACGGCATCGGACCGATCATGCGCCTCAAACGGCACCTACAGAGTTCAGGCATCACCGAGGGTTCACTCTTTCAGACAACGCGGCGCGGAGGTCGTCTGCGGGGCAGGCCGATGCGCCACAGCGACATTCCCCTCATCGTCAAGCACTACGCAGCTCTCATCGGCTTGAATCCAAAGGACATAGCCGGGCACTCCCTGAGGGCGGGATTCGTCACTAGCGCAGCAGTCCATCACGCCAGGCTGGACAAGATCATGGCAGTCACTCGGCACAAGAGTCCATCCACCGTTATGGGCTACATCCGCGATGTGGATGTCTTCGCAGATCACGCAGGGAAGAGCTTCTTGTGAGCGTGGCACGCGACAATGACCCAAGTTGTTCTGGGCTTTACGGGCACTTGGTTCGCGCCGAAGGCACCGTTCGCCCACTCTTTGTTCTCAGTTCACCAGTACGAACTCTCCTATCTCCGGGGCACTTGTTCCCCGATACACTGACCGCCAAGGAGCAGCCGCCATGACCACCAGCATCAAGGCCCGCTACGCCAACGGCGTCCTCACCCCTCTTGACCCGCTGGACCTGGACGAGGGTTGCGAAGTGCTGCTCACGGTCGAGCAACAGGAGTCGGCACCACGCAGCGGTCTTGGCGGCATCGCAGATTTCGTGAAGGAACTGCATGAATCCATGCCGCCCGATGCTTGGGACGATTTGCCGACTGACCTCGCTCAGAACAAGAAGCACTACCTCTACGGACACCCGAAGGAATAGGACGATTGAAGCAGGTCTTCGCTGACGCGGGCTATTGGATCGCGCTCTGGAGTCCTCGCGATGCCCTGCACCACCGCGCAGTGCTAATGGCCGACACCTTGACTGCGACCCGGGTAGTGACCACTCGTCTCGTCCTCATCGAGGCGCTTGACGCTATGGCTGGCATGGGGGAGTTCCGGCGGCGGTTCGCCACTCAGATGGTACGTCGGCTCGAACAAGATCCAGATATCGAGATCGTTTCGCCGTCCGATGCGCAGTTCATGGCCGCGTTGGAGCGCTACGCTGCTCGGCCCGATCAGCGCTGGGGTCTGACAGATTGCGCCAGCTTCCTCGTCATGGAAGCACGCGGTATCGCTGAGGCGCTCGCCTACGATCGCGACTTTGAACAGGCCGGCTTCGTCGCCTTGTTGCGGGACGAATCGCGCTGACGGCGCCGCGTGCGATCGACGCGCGAGTTTGCCGGTGGCATCTCTGTTCGATCAGTTCGTCGTACTGCCGTAGCTCGCCTGCGGCTGCCCTTCAGGATGCAGTTGAGCGCGAGTTGGATGTTGTTGAGGGTGAAGACGACCACTTGGTCGCGGCCAACGATGGCTGCTGGAATGGATTGGCCCGGAATCCGCTCAACCGCACTGCTCGCCGATCGAGCGTACGAAGGCGTTGAAATGGGCGCCTCGGCCGCCGATCCCCCCTGGGATGTCGCAGATGTGCGTTGGCCGCGCATCGTGGATCTCCTGGGCGATGCTCTTCCGCCACTCCGATCGGGTGCTTTCATTGATTCCAGGCGGCCGTACTGAAGGCGGACTCGAAGGCGCAACGAATGCAGGCCGCAGCAGGCGCGTCCTCCAAACGCTGCTTTGGGGTGGCCATCTGCATTGAGCTTCCCTGGCGTGCAGACATCGGCTGGGGGGAAAGAGCAGGCTCGCCCTCCTGGAATCGCATAGACGTATCGCTCAGCATGGTTCGTCTGTTATGTCCGAGCTCATTCTGGGTGTCTCCGGCGGGACAGCGAGGAATCCCGCCGCAGATTTCAGAAGAATCCAGAGAGGTCCTGTCGCTTCCAGCGGTCCGCAATGTGAACCTCAGGAGCAGCTACATCCTGCTGCGCTTGAGTTTGGTGGCGGCTCTCAGCCATGCGGGGATTTCCGATTCCCATTCAGTCAGGATGCGCGGCCCTTACCGCGCGGGTAGCAAACGGCGTTGCAGCGATTCAGCCTGCAGACTGCGGGCCCGTTTAGCCAGCTTCCTCATTGACAGCTGCAGTTCTTCGTTCGTGCCATTCAGGACCACCGTCCCAATCTCGATTCGCTTGTTGGTGTTCTTGACCTTGAATCCAGACCGTTTGCCCTCGGCATAGACGAGCAGCGCGCCCGACAAATCGAGCGCCGTTGCATAGGCGAGCGCTTGGTAGAGGTCCGCATTGGTCCCCTTCCCATCTTCAGTGATCTTGTACTTTGCGTCGCCGGCGAACACGCATCTGCCGTCCTGCCACCATGTGAAGTCGGGCTTGAGCATGATTCGATCATTGACGTCCAGGTAAGCCGCCGCCCGGCCATCGTCAGCGCGGAAGGTCCTGCTGGACAGGCCCAGTTCCTGCCGCAGTGCGCGCGTGACGTACTCCTGGAAGACGACGTTCATGTTCATCATGAAGCCAGATGCGCGCAGGTCGCCGCGCGCCGCGTCGAGTGCCGTGTGCCTCAGGATCAGCCGCGACAGCTCGACGACGTCGCGGTAGTGCTCGTTGAGCCGGTCGAACTCGACCGTAGGCAACTGGTGGTCAGGAACTTGAATCAGGCTGACGTTGGCCAAAGTCGCGTCAATCCGCCCCAGTCCCCGGCGCCAGCGCGCTTCCTCGATACGTAGTCCAGCCAGCCGCCTGGCGGCGGCCTTGACCAGTCGGTTGATCAGCACGTCTTCCGTGAAATCGTCGTAGCGGACTTCGACCGGCAATGGGATGTCAAATCGGCGCCGCACCTGCTCGGCGAAGTCGATGCGGCCGCGCACCGTCGTCAATGTGTCCTCGACGCTGCGGTAGCCGTGCATCAGCCCTCTCGAGAAGGCCCGCTGTGCGGCAGCGATGAAGGCAGGCGCCAGGATGTTTTGCGGCGTGGCCGATTCGTCGAATCCGAAGGGTTCGTCGCGGAAGTCGACGATGTTCATCGCCTGCGCGGCCAGATAGAGCACCCGCCGGATCGAAAGCTTGGGACGGATCCGAATCGACAGGTCGCCAAGTTCGAACGCTCCGACGACGGAGCTGGGGGTCAAGACGTAGGCGTCGTGCGAGCCAGCAGCCGGGGCGATACGGAGCGACGGAATCGCAGTTCTGAGCGCGTCACGCTCCGCGATGGAGAGCGCCACCGCCTCTGACTGCTCGTATTCGCGCAGCTCAATCGTCCGCATGTTGCCCATCAGATCCGAACGACCGGTCGACAACGGCGGCTTCTTCGACCAACTCGCCGCGCAGGACTTCCAGGCCAAACTCTCGACGCCGGTCAGGTTCGCCGTAGAGTTGTTCCTCGATGTAGGGCAGCACGTTGTGGTTCCAGATCAGTTCGAGCTGCTGTTCGCTGAGACCGGCCTTCATGAAGTAGCTGGGTCCGACCGCCGCCTCTCTGTTGTCCAACTTGGCGTTTGCTAGGTCGACGATGTCCGCAACCCACTGCATGCCTTGCGCATGCGCACCCAACCACCGCTTGAGCAGACCTTCAATCGGCCCAGTCTGGGGGTGGAACTCGACGAAGTGGAAGCGTCGGCGCAAGGCGAGGTCGACCAATGCGATCGAGCGGTCGGCCGTGTTCATCGTCCCGATGATGTAAAGGTTCTCCGGCATTGTGAATGAGATGTCCGAGTACTGCAGCCGGATCGCCTCCTTTCGGTACTCCAGCAGGAAGTACAGTTCCCCAAAGACCTTGGCCAGGTTGCCGCGATTGATTTCGTCGATGACGAGGAAGTGGACCCGATCTGGATCGACTCGGGCAACCTCCGCCATCTCGACGAGCGGTCCGTCTCGCAGGTTGAATGTGGCCCGCCCTTGCTCGTCGAGCGCCGGCCGATAGCCCTGCACGAAATCCTCGTAGGCGTAGGACGGGTGGAACTGGACGAGCCGAACTCGATCGAGCGAACCGGCCAGGCACTCGGCGAGTTGTTTGGCGACGAATGTCTTGCCGGTGCCCGGCGGTCCCTGGAATATCACCTGCCGCTTATCGTTCAGCAGGCTCTCTATGGTCTCCAGGAAATCTAGAGGCAGCAACAACTCATCGGCCAATGCCGCGAGGTCTGGAAGCTGATCCTGGGGCTCATCGTCGTGCCGATCGGGCGAGTCGGTTGACAGCGATTCTTGCGACATGATCCAAACCAGCGATTGTGCTTCGAGCCGGTTTGCCGGGCACTGGAAGCCGAGGGTCGTGGCCCGATCAATGAGTTGGTCCAGGAACCCGAGCGCGTGTTCGTAGGTCTCACCTTGATCGGCGCTCTTGGGCGGCTTCGGATAATGCGATGCCTCATACGCGTGCGTAAAGGCGGTGATCGCGAAGGGCGGATACTCGGGTCCCAAAGCCATCAACAAGGCCGAGGCGGCGCGGAGCGTCGTGCCTACCGCCGACTTCTGAAACCCGCGTGACTCCGGGATAGCCTCAACCAGTGTCCGTATGCGTTCCGCTGCAGAGACCTCGTCGTTGGTCCAGAAACTTCGCATGGCTTGCTTCGCAACGTCGGGCTCAGACTCGAACCACTCGTAGATCGATTGAGCGCTCCGCCAGGACATGGGGCTGCCCTGCGGCGCCAATGCCTGGCGAATCAGCGTTTGCCATTCGCCCCCACCCCAGAGCAGGGCTGTTCTGGCACGACCGAGACCGTCGATCATCTCGCGCTTGTATCCCATCTCTTGGGAATCGAGCCGGCCGGATTCGACGTGTTCCTGTGCGCGTCCGAGGAAATCGTCGATGCCCGACCAGACCAAGTCTCGGACTCGCTCTTCTGCGTTCGCAACGAGCACTCGGTGTACGGCCGACGGACTCCTGGCGGACTTGACGAGGCCAGCGCCAAAATCAGCGTCTGGGATGTCGACTGCCAGCCAGCGAATCGGCCGTAGATGGTATGGCTCGATCCCCTCCCTGAACTCGTAATCGCCGACAATCTCCCCGATGTGGACAGAGCATTCAGAAGATGGCACGAGGACGAGCGACCCGGTCTCGAGCTCGTCACAGAACCGCCACAATTGCTGCACGCCATGATCGTGTAACTCTTGGAGCGCCGCCCTCGAGGGAAGGGAGCGGAGGTCGCTCGCGAAGCCATAGCTGACCCCCACGTGCCAATTGTCAAGGAAGTCGCGCTCGAAGACGCCGTCCTCACCGGGAAACACCGTCCAGAGCGTCATCTTTGGTCCCACCGTGCCGACATGCTTGCGTGTGGTGGATTCTACTTCGCCACTGGCGGTCAAGGGACACCCAAACCGCTTTTCGAGGAGCGAGGGAGACTCGACATCGAGCGGAACGACCGCAAGGGTGTGTTGGCGAGCGGCGTGCGCAGACCACGCTATTGTCGACCCGGTGCATGGGACTGAGCCGCGCGATTGGTTGCTGCTGGCCGGATAATCTCACCCGCCGAATCAAACGCGGCGGTTGGGCGAGCAGAGTCGACCGTGCGCCACGACCGGCCAAACAGCCCCTCGCGCTCTAACTGTTCCCCGTCGGAAACAAACAGCGGCACGCTGATGCGGGACAGGTCCGTCTCCTCCCAGGCGACGCGCCGGAAATGGCCCGCCGCCAGTGCATCCTCGAACACGACCAGGACGAGCGGGATCGCACCGTGATATTCGACCGGCCGCCTGGCGGCGTAGTAGCGCAGGTAGAGCGCAATCCGTTCCGCCATGGAAGTTGCGCCGCGTGCTCCGGGACGACAGCAGCTTGTACTTGCACATCAATCACACAGCACACGCCTGGGTGAAGTCATTGCCGGACGCGATCTTCGGACGAAAGAACTTCAGGAACGAAATCGTCTGGTGTTACACGGGGCCAGGGTCGCCCGGTATGCGGCAGTTCAACAGGAATCACGACACCATCCTCTGGTACTCGGTCTCCGATCAATGGTGTTTCAATGCAGATGACGTTCGCATCGGACATCACAGCAAAACAAGGGTCAACTTTAGGGAAGGTTTGCGAGGATCTGGGTTTATCGAGGGGGAGTACGGCCTCGCCGCCGGCGGCAAAGTGCCTGAAGCATGGTGGATTCAAGAGAAGGGTAACGGGCTGGCAATCGCTGCCAGACAGAAGAGACAGTACATGGGGTATCCCACCCAGAAGCCTCTTGCACTGTACGAGCGCATCATCAAGGCTTCCTCAAATCCAGGCGATTTCGTGCTTGACCCAATCTGCGGCTGCGCGACGACGCCGATTGCTGCGGAGCGTCTAGGTCGGAAGTGGAGCGGAATGGACATCTGGGATAAGGCCCACGATACGGTCATCCAGCGGCTCCAGCAGGAAGGCTTGGCTGGCCCTGAGGGTGAGACCGACCGTTTGCTCTCGTTCGGTCAGATCGGCTTTAGCACAGTTGCCCCCGTGCGAACCGACAACAAGGCAGTTGCTGCACCACCCTTGAAACTCAAGGTGCAGTTTGCCGAGCCGCCTGGCCCCAAGATGACTCGCGCCGAGATGGTGAATGTCTTGATGGTTAATGGCGGCATGGTCTGCCAAGGCTGCGATCGCCAGTTCGACGACCCTCTCTACCTCGAACTCGACCACAACACCCCGAGGTCCGACGGAGGCCTCAACCACATAAGCAACCGCCTCCTCCTCTGTGGTCCCTGCAACCGCATCAAGTCGAATAGGCTGACCTTGAGCGGTCTACGCGCCGAAAACAAGAAGCGCAACATGATGGCGAAGTGAGCGACTAGTCGACGTCCAATTCCTTTAGTTGTTGTTTAACCTCCTCGAGTTCCTCTCCGATTTGTTGAAGCCGTAGAACCTGTTCCCGCAAACTGAGTCCTTCGAACCGGACATCTTCAACTCTTTCGGAACTTGAGTCTGACGTCCCTACAAAGTAATCATAGAGTTGCACTTCGAATCCCTCATCCAGAAGCTGTCGGACGTGTAGCAATAGCTGCCCAAGTCGCCTCATGTACTCGTGGATGTCACCCTGTTCTCGCCTTAGTGAACTGCGACTCTAGGCAAGCCTGCCGATGTGCTCATCACTGGTCATTACGCTGAACCTTCCTTGTACCAAGGGTGGATTACTAGCCTAGCAGTGCTATGAACTGCTCGAACGCTTCGATCTTCGCCTCTTGTTCCGTCGCCAGTCCTGAGCCAAAGCTCTCTTCCTTCCCTGTGTCACGTCTCGCTATACGATATGCCCAGAGACCGGATCGGCGAAACAACACGATATTGAAGTCCTGTCGATTGATGTAGTGATTGCCGTTTTTTGACTCTTTCCATTCGGTTGACATCCAATTGGACCGGCGCTTGGCCACATTCTTCGCAATCCTTTCTCGTGCCGCCGCCGCCCTATAGTCCTCCTCCATTTTCGAAGCACACACTTGACCCACGCCAAGCACTTCGGAATAGCTCGGATGCTCCATGTGGTGGACGTATCGAATGGACATGCTTTCGCACATCTGACAAGTCTCATAGACGCCCCCAAGGTCTTCAAAGTCGAGGAGGACCCACCCCTTGTGGGGTACACCCGGTTGTGACCACTTTCCTCGAGCCATTGCTTCCCTTCCCAAGTCACCGCAAATCGCTCGAGCTCTTCCTGGGTGGCTACGGCCAGGGCGCTCGATTCTCGCTGACAGCTTCACGATAACTGGCATGCCCTCGTTACGTCCGCAAGAGAGCGCATCCCACCTCCGCAGTCCCCAGCACACCGACAGAACAAACGTCCGCATACCATCGACTCCACCAATCAACAGACAAAGGAACAGTCAATGTCCGACCAGAAGCCATTCATCTCATTCGAGGGCAACGCCATCCGCCGCGCACTCGGTGAGCTCGCCGCCACCGGGCCCGGCTATGTCCGCCTCGGCGCGCTCAAGGTCATGGCCTCCATGCTCGGAATCGTCAACGATCCCCTCGCCGATGCTGACCCACATCGCGACCAACGACTCGACGCCGTCCTCGACGAGGTAGAAGCCATCCTCGGCGAGGCGCTCCTCAGCGACGCAAACGTGCAGACTGCCGACCCGGATGCCGAGTCCGACCCTGAAACCGGCGACGACCGGGACAACCAGGCAGAGCAACAGGAAGATGAAGACGATGACGACGAACCACCATAAGTCCGCAGACTTCAGGGTCCGCAAGGCCCTCAAAGCTCTCCACCAGCTCCGTTTCTTTTCTCCCACGGAGCGCCAACAAGAACTCTACGAAGAGATCTTCAACGCGCCCTCAGACAGCCTCACCTTGCTTGGCTACGGAAGCGCCATGGGCGGCGGCAAAACCCGTGCCATCTTCGAAACCGCTACTTGAGCACTCCTAGAATCCGGCAGGTCGAGTCGCCCATACGCGTTGCGGGCTGTCGGACGGGTGCTGCTGGAGTTGAGCATGGCGGTCAGCGACTCCTTCGCCGGTTGCGAAGAGTAAGATGGCTTCAGAGGGCAGAGCCATGCAACAGATGGTCCGGCAACAGGTGACGGTGCAGCCGGGCGGCAGGGTTGAGTTGGTGTGTCCGGAGTTAGAGGCGGGCCAGACAGTCGAGGTGCTCGTGCTTCACGAGCCTGCCTTACCTCGCCGTTCGGCCTGGCAAATCATCAACGACGGCCCGCGCGAGCGGCTCTTCAAGACCGCCCAGGAAGTTGATGACTACCTCGCCGAAGAGCGCGCCTCGTGGGATCGCTGACGCTACCTGACAGAGGAAGCATCTATCTGGACAGCTCGGTCGTGATCTACAGCGTCGAGCGGATCGAACCGTATCTGACGTTGCTGGCACCGGTCTGGCGGCAAGCTGAAGCGGGCAGTTTCACCCTTTTCTGCAGCGAGCTCATATTGGCGGAGGCGTTAGTCCAGCCGATTCGGAGAAATCGCCCTGCGTTGGAAGCGGCGTTCGAGACGTCTTCGCTGCTCCACAGGTGCGCCTGGCGCCCGCGACACGACAGCTCTAGGAGGACTGCGCCCAACTGCGCGCGGGCACTGGTCTGAAGACCGCCGACGCGTTGCACGCCGTCACCGCCCTGCAGACTGAGTGCGCGCTCTTCATCACCAACGACGCCGTTTTCCGCCGTGTCGAGGATTTGCCCGCGGTCGTGTTGAACGACCTCGTCGAAGAGGAGAGCCAAGCCTGAACCGCCCAATCGTGTGTTGTCCAGCGATCTCTCGTCTCAGTCTCTCTTCCTCATCGCTCTCGCCGTACCGGCGCACGAGCCGTTCTAAGTCCTCCGTACGACGAGTGGCCCACTGGCGGATTGCCGGATGGGCGTCTTTGTTCCATTCGGGAGCGGCTTCAAGGCGCGGTTGTTGAATGTCTAGCAATCCGCCGTAGAAGAATCGCGTCCCCTGCTCCAATCGTCAATCGACATTAACTTCTCGGAGCCACGGTGCCCTTCGACCAGCCAACGAGCTATGGGTGTCACTTTGGTATGCACTTTCGTCCGCTTGGCGATCACTTCGATCCGAACTTCAGGTCGTGCGGCCTCCTGTTCGACCCTTTGCTCTGGATTGACGATGCCTACTTTCTCGATGAAGGCCAACTCAGACGCGCAACCCGTCACAATCCATGTACCGATTGAGATTCCTTCGGCCGCTTCTGTGAACGTCGCCGGCAAAGGACATGATCAGTGAAGAAGCGAGGGTCCGGAATGTCACGGACGAAGCTCCCCGCGCAGAGGTGCTCCTGTTCGAATGTCACGGCTTCGACGCTCGTTGTTACGAGCCGCTCCGGGTCACGCGCTACCAGCGGCCTTGCGCAATCGGCGGCCCGCATGACTGAATACGGCCAATGCTGCTGAACTCTGTCATGGCGTTCGCCGCGGCGCTTCTCACGCCCGTGCGCAACTTAGCCGCTCCTTGAGAACGCGATTCCCGGTTGCCAGTCGTACACGTCCCTCCAGCTAGGACCGAGGGGACCGTGCTGCGCGAGGAGGCGTTGATCTGAGACGAATAACGGCAACTCCACATCAGCACGTTCCATCTGCTCACGGGCGACGCGCCGGAAGTGGTCCGCCGCCAGTGCATCGTCGAACACGACCAGAACGAGCGGGATCGCGCCGTGATCTTCGACCGGCCGCCTGGCGCAGTAGTAGCGCAGGTAGGGCGCAATCCGTTTGGCCATGGTCGACGGCCGGATCGCGCGCCGTTCCCACTCGAGGAAGAACGGCTGGTCACTGCCAGAGCGGTGCAGCACGCCGAACGCGTCGGGCTGGATCGAGCGCAAGCGCTCCTCGAAGCGGAAGTAGCGAGAAGCCCGCTGCGGCGGATCGAGCTGAGCCAGCCGCCAGCCGTGCGCACGGGCTTGCTCGGCCAGGGCGGCGAGGAAGGCGTGCACCGACTCGGTGTGAGTGAGGTTGCGCAGCAGTTGACGGGTCCGGCGACCACGCAGATTGCGCCAGTGGACAGGCGCCTCATGATCGAGCGGGCAGGCGCTCCAGCGCTTGCGCGCGGCGCCGACCGAGGCGCGATCACGGCGAGCGAGCAGGGCCAGGCCGCGGTCGCTCAAGACAAGTCGGCGTTGGCCCTCGATCCGGTGAGCGTTGAGCAGCTGTTGCCGCTCAAGCCCGGCCGTGAGCTGGGAGACGCGGCGCCGGGCGACGCCGAGCAGCGACGCGAGGTGATCCGCTCTGATCCAGGGCCAGTCGCCGACCAGGTCGAGCGTGCGCTTCTCGGTCGGCTTGAGCCGGGCGGGCAGCAACCAGTCCGGGGTCCGCGTGTCTCGCCGGATGTCCAAGGTTCGAGGGGAGCGCACACTCTGGAGAGCCGGTTCGACCGCCCACCACCCCTTTGGACGGACGTAGCCGAGAACCTCCTCGAGGCTGAGCCTGACCGCCGCGGTCGGCCCACGCCAAACCTCCGCCTCCCTGTTCACCCAGGCGGCGTCGCGCTCCAGGGCAAAGAAGCAGATGATGGGCGACCGGCTGAGCATCCGCCGGGCGTGCCGCAGCCGCACCTCGTCCGGCGCGAGCACGAGCGCGCCCGAGTACGAGGGACCCTCGCGCAGCCGGCGCAAGCGAATCGCGAACGCGGTGCGGTCGGCCGTGCGGCCCCAGCGGACGACGGCCAGGGTGCGTCCGTCGGGGAGCCCAATAGCCGCATCGGCCGGCTGCGAGCGGTACC
>MPNM01000015.1 GCA_002239025.1 Chloroflexi bacterium bin125
ATCCATCACTCCGAGCATCCCTCTCTCCCGACCGGTGTCGGCGCCCGCCGATCACAGGTTCGGGCTTGGCCACCAAGTGGTCTGGTTTTAGACCGATCACTGGCCGAGTTTTAGAGCGATCAATACACCAGCGGCCATGCTCGTCGTACCAGCTAACCCCTGGCAGCCGGCTGGAGTGAGTGGCCAAGTCTCATAAGGAGGCTGTTTCCTGGCATGCAACCGCCTTCGGGCCAGTTCACTTGACTCGAGCTCGAACTGGCCCACATCCGTCGGCAGGGATCTGTGTTCTTGGTTACGGGACCCGATGGAGGCAAAAGACAGGCGACTTTCCTCCGGAGGAGGGTTGGCCTCGCATTGACTCTCTAGTTTGCAAGGAACTTCGCAAGCTCGTGCCTCAGATTTGTCTCCGACGGCTCAATAGGGCACACTGGTAGACAGGGGAGTTGTCCAGTGGAACTTGGAGAGTACCAAGAGCGTTCGGCTAAGACGGATCTTCGTGCGGACCCTGCTGACATTGCTTTTCCGCTGCTCGGGCTTGCTGGTGAGGTGGGCTCCCTGGTCGCGGAATACAAGAAGCACCTCAGAGCCAACACGCCCCGAGAACAATTCGTGCAAGAGGCCCGCGAAGATCTGGGCGACCTTCTCTGGTACTTGGCAGCGCTGTCTCGAACACTCGATCTCTCCCTTGACGACGCCGCCCGAGAAAATCTTCAGAAGATTTCCGCCGTCTGGGGCAATGACTTACCGCTTGCCACCGAATACGACGGCGAGTTTCCCATCGCGCAAAGGCTACCCCGGTCCTTCATCATCCAGTTCAGGACCTATGAACATGCAGGACTCCACCACGTCGCAATGTACCTTGGCGACGCGGCTGTTGGTGACCCCCTAAACGACAACGCTTACGTCGATGACGACTACCGCTTCCATGACGCCTTTCACTTGGCCTGCGCTGCCGTACTCGGTTGGTCACCAATTCTGCGTCATTTGTTGGGATGTAAGCGAAAACAGAACGATGACGTCGACCGCATAGAGGACGGAGCCCGCGCGAGGGCGATTGAAGAAGCGCTTGCGGCGTATGTGTACTCCGTGGGTCGCGGCTTCAACTACTTCCATGGAGCCAAGCGTGTCGATTGGGAACTGCTAAAGACCGTTCGTCGCATGACAGAACACCTAGAAGTGAAGAACGAGCCGCCTGTTGCCTGGCAACGTGCAATATTGCAGGCATACGAAGTCTGGAATGCTCTCGCGGAAAACGGTGGCGGCACTGTCGAAGGCAATCTTGACCAACGAACACTGAAGTTCATTTCCTAAGAACGAGAGTACGCGCGCACGTACCGATACCTTTCGGAAGGGGCACTCATGGCCGTTCTGGGTAGTAGAGAAATCCTCAATCGATTGGCAAATGGGGACGTCTTCGCCCCCGAAACATGGAAGCTTGAGAACATCAAGGAAGCGTCATATGCTCTATCTTTAGCTTGGGATGGCCTTGTTGTTGATGGGAAGCCCTACCCGCCCGGATCCTGCTATCCCGAAGAGCAAATACGCATAGATCCGGGGAAGATTGCAATCCTCTCAACTGAAGAGAAGCTTCAAATGCCAGCGGATCTATCAGGTAAAGTAGGGGTGCGACTTGAGTTTGCCGCTGTGGGACTGCTGGGACTGATGGGCATTCAAGTGGATCCATATTACGGCTTCGGACATGAGGAAGAGAGGCTGTACTTCAGGGTCGCAAACGTGAGCAACGAAACGATACGTCTTCAAAGAACCGATCATGTCTTTAACATCGAGCTGCTCCATGCCGTCGGCGCTGTCAGGCCTGCGGTGCGCAAGGAGGATGGGTGGCAGCGAATGCAGCGCATGATTAGGAATCAGCATGATACGAGTTGGACATACATTACACGGCTGAAACAAGATGTGGATGATATTGAAGAGCGGTTTCAGAACCTCATTCTGTTTGGAGTGCTACTCGTCGCGGTGACGATTCTCGGGGTCATTAGTGCCGTAATGATTACTGCTGATGCAACCAGTGCCCCGGCGTGGTTCGCGAGTTGGGGATGGGTCATACTATTGGTAACGTTTGCCGCCGGCGGAATCGCGACTGCCACATTGGTCGGTATGGAAGCATGGCATCGCGGCGTCAAGGCCTTGGCGGCTACCAAGAGGCTGCTGAGGTAGTCGCATAGATGCCAGGCTAAGGTAGAACTGGGACTACATTGTGGACGGAGCTGTCAGTCTGATCAAGAAATGGAAGTCGGAAACGATATAGTAGATGTGCTGTATTGGCGACCAGCGCCATTGCTGGTCCGCTAAGCCATTCACTCCTATGCTCAAGATGCGGCAACACGTGCCCTTTTCGCTCAACAGGCTGCTGGAGAACGGAAGTATGAGATCGTGGCAGGAGTGTGGAACCGATAGACGAGGAGGGTTTGGGGTGACTGGCGAGCCAGAGCGGCCAGCGACGATGATGCTGGGGCTGTCGCTGGGCGGCTTCATCCCAATGCGCCACCCGATGCGCCGGATCGAATCGCTGGGCGACTCCGCTATGAACCGGAAGTCGCCCAAGTCTGATCAGTTCCAGACGGCGGGCGGCCATTCCTCGATCCCACATGAGCATCTACACAAGTCAAGCCTCTAGATGGCCCTTTACACGATCCGCTTGGACCAGCAGGTCTGCAGGCAGTTGCGCTACGTTCTCCCCTTCTAGTGGTTATTGGACGTCAACATCGAGGGCGAACCGTTCCATCCGACGACGGGCGTGAAGAACCGTGAACGGCTGCTGGATGTTGATGCGACGCGTGACCTGCTCTTGGAGGCGGTCTAGGAAACCAAGAGTCGGCAACTCTTCTCAGCTGTTCATCTCACGTTCGACGGCACACTGGTGGATGCCTGAGCCTCGCACAAGAGCTACCGTTCGCGCGACTAGGAATCGCCTCCAGGCGGTGGACGGAACCAGTCGCCGCAACTTGCACTGTGAGCATCGCCGGTGGGAGATGCATCACCCAACCCGCGTCCCTGAAACGTGCCTGTTTCGCGATGGCCCTCAGCACGAAGCGCGGCTCTGGGAACTCGGACATGTGCTGAGCGAAAACCGTCACCACCTAGACGTCGATGCCTAGCTTACCGTGGCTAACAACCACGACAAACTCGGAGCGACGTTGGCGATACTCGAACGCAGCGTCAAATGGCGGGCCACACTCGGAGCAGACCGTGCCTACGACACGCGCGATTTCGTCTGGGACCTGCGCGCGCTGGGGTGACGCCCCATGTCGCACAGAACGAACTAGGCCGGCGCAGCGCGATCGACGGTCGAACGACCAAACATCCAGGCTTTCCCCGAACCCAGCGTCGGTGCAAGCAGGTCGAAGAGGTCTTCGGCCGGATCAAGACGGCAGGGGCGGGCGGCGAGCCGCACTACATCGGCCAGACCCGCGACAAGTTCTGATTCAAACTCTCCGCGGCGGCCTACAACCTCACACGCCAGGCCAACATCTAGGCGGTCGCCGCATAACCGAACGGCGCCGACGCGTTCTTGGGCACCGAAACCGCGACCCGACCTCGCACCCTCAGGCCTTCAAGACGCCAGCCGTTGTCCGCGGTCCGCCACAAAACAGCCTTCAATCACGGGGTCATCCGGCTGCGACCATCAATGTTTCAGGAGCCAGCTAAGCGTCTGGCGACCCGACAGGGTACCGCGGTTTCTCTTCTGTCCTGGCACTGACCGCCTCGTGAATCTCACGGACTAAGCCAGTAAGCACGATCTCTTGGAAGTCCTGCTCATTCATGAATCTCGACACTAGCGCGTCATTCTCGCTCATGCGCTCGTACATGAGGTGCTGAATCCGAGGACTGATGACTAGCTTGAAGTTGTCCAGGGAGTTTGCCAGAGCCGTCTGGCGAATCTGCTCGTTCTCGACAGCGCTCTCTTTGATTTGCTCGAAGAACAGCCGGTCCGCATCTGTAAACTCAGTGCCGAATCGGTCGTTGAGATTCTCGATGATCTCCGAGAGCGGCGCACGCTCTTCTTCTGGATTTGCGGTGCCGACCTCGGTCGGGCTGCTGACGTACTCGAGCGGTCCCTCGGCGATAGAGATTGCTCCTGAAGACTGGCGGGTGAGTCGGTAGAACTCAAGCTCCACATCGTCGCCAATGTCGATGATGTCCTCTCTATTTGGACGCACCTGTGGGAGAAGCGCGCGACCGAATGCGGAGAGTCGCTCGTAGTCGTGATCGCCGTAGGGAATGATCTGACTGAGGAAGGAGTATAGATTCACGAATGCCTGCAAGCGGTCGCGAAACTCCTTCTGTCCGTCATCTTCCAATTCACGGAATCGTTCGACTGTTGGTTGCAGCAGGCCGGCTAGTTGGGCATGGACGCTCTTCGCCCCTCCAGGGCCAGCCGAGAAGAATGCTTGCGCGAACGCTTCGACTTCGCTCCAGTGGTAGACCTGCGTCTGATCGAGTTGATGCTTCAGTTCTTCCAGCCGGTAGGGATCAGATTCCTCCAAGAGCTGGGTCTGGTCGTAGTAGGGCTTGAATGCAGCGCGAATGTCCTCGGGATCGTTGACGAAATCGAGAACGAAGGGCGGCTGTTTCCCGGTTGCGGTGCGGTTGAGACGTGAGAGTGTCTGCACCGCCTGGACGCCGTCGAGGCGCTTGTCGACGTACATGGCCTGGAGCAGCGGCTGGTCGAATCCGGTCTGGTACTTTTCGGCAACGAGGAGGACGTTGTAGTCGGACGAGGCAAATCGTGCCGGCAGTGCCGACTCGCCGATTGGCTTGCCGCTAACGACATCAGTGTTCATGCTGGGCTCGGTGAAATCCTCACCAGTGTCCGGATCGTTGACCGTTCCGCTAAAGGCCACCAACGGACGAACGTCGTCGTAACCCCGTTCGGCGATGTACTTCTTGAACGCGTTCATGTAACGCACTGCGTGTAGACGCGACGATGTGACCACCATCGCCTTGGCTCGGCCGCCCATGAGAAATCGCACGTTGTTGCGGAAGTGCTCAACGATCACCTCCGTCTTTTGTGCGATGTTGTGTTCGTGCAGGTGCGCGAACTTGGCAATCGCCGTCGAGGTGCGACGCTTGGGCAGTTCCGGATCGTCTTCGGCGTCCTTGACGAGCTTGAAGTAGGCATCGTAGTCGATGTAGTGCTGGAGCACGTCGAGGATGAACCCCTCCTCGATCGCCTGGCGCATGCTGTAGAGATGGAACGGGATTGGGGTCGCATCTGGCGCTGCCTTGCGGCCGAATAGCTCCAGCGTCTTGCCCTTGGGGGTAGCCGTAAAGGCAAAGAACGATAGGTTCGGTTGCGGGCCGCGTGACTCTACTACCGCGTTGAGCACATCCTCTCCGTCCTCGCTCGCCTCAAGCGCCTCTTGTGCCCGTGAACCGAGGACGCCTTTCATCTCGCGCGCGGATTCGCCCGATTGACTGGAGTGCGCCTCATCGACGATGACTGCGTACTGGCGCATCGCGATGTGTTTGCGCCACTCTATCTGTCGCTCAAGATCGGACTCGGACGGAGCGTCGACAGAGTCTGCGCCCGCCACTGCCAGGAGGCCCCTCATGACAAACGGGAACTTCTGCAGCGTTGTGATCACAATCTTGGTGCCGTCAACCAGTGCCTCAGCCAGTTGACGCGAGTCCTGGTCGATCGGCTTGACGACACCTTGGGCGTGTTCGATCTGGTAGATGGCGTCTTGGAGCTGCCGATCGAGCACTCGGCGGTCGGTGATCACGATCACACAATCGAAGACCTTCTCGTCCGCATCAGTATGCAAACTCGCCAGACGATGCGAGAGCCAGGAGATACTGTTCGTCTTGCCGCTGCCGGCGGAGTGCTGGATCAGGTAGTTGTGGCCCGACCCTTCGGCTTTCGCCGTTGCGACAAGCCGGTTGACCGAATCGAGCTGGTGATAGCGCGGGAAGATTACCGATTCGCTCTTAACGGTTCGCGCTCCCTTCTCGTCCTCAATCTTCTCCTCGCGGGTCTCGGTGAAGATGTACGAGCCGATGATGTCGAGGAACCGCTCTCTGCCCAGCACTTCCTGCCAGAAGTAGCTCGTCCGATATCCGGAAAGGTTCGGTGGGTTGCCGGCGCCGCATTCGATACCGCCAGGGTTGCTGCCCCGATTGAAGGGGAGGAAGCGAGTCTTCTCGCCTTGCAGCCGCGTGGTCATGTGGACTTCGTCCGTGTCGGCGGCGAAGTGGACGAGGGCGCGCTTCTGGAATCGGAACAGCGGCGCGTTGGGATCGCGGTCCTGCTGATACTGGCGGATGGCGCTCTTCCAGGTCTGGCCAGTCATCGGATTCTTGAGCTCGCAGGTCGCGACCGGGATGCCGTTGAGCGCGAACAACAGGTCAATCTCGTGGCCCTGGCTGGGATGGCAGCGCGCTTGACGAGTCACCGAGAGTTCATTGCGTTCGAATCGCTTCAGCGCGTCCTCGTTGAGACCGTGTGCAGGCTTGAAGTAGGCCAGCCGGAAGGTCTGGCCGAAGAACTTGAACCCATGACGCAGTACGTGCAGCGAGCCCTTGTTGTCGAGCTCCTTCAGCAACACCTCGATGATTCGAGTTTCGAGGTCATTCTTGTGCAGCGCACGCATCTTGTTCCACTGCTCAGGCTGCGTGTCGCGCATGAACGCGATTGCGGGTTCGGCGAACAGCGCGTGGTTGGTATCCCAATCTTCCCGGACGCCTTTCACCCAGCCGGCATCGAGCAGCATCGACTCGATGGTCGCCTCGTACGCCTGCTCTTTGGTCTGGGTGGCCATAAAGACCGTCTCCGTTCGCACTATCGAACTGTGACCACAATACCGCCGACCGGCTCGGCGTCTTGACGACGTGGATCGCCCACGCGACACTTGCCTCTAAGGGATAGAGTGACCGCCATGATGAGATTTGTCTTCGACGAACACCGTGCGGCCCAAGCCGCTTCGATCCTTCTGGACCGCGCTGGCGGCTCGATGGAGTACATCAAGCTGATCAAGCTGCTCTACCTTGTCGATCGCGCTGCACTGATCGAGACCGGATCACCGATCACCGGTGACCACTACGTCTCAATGAAACACGGCCCTGTCCTGAGCAAGGTGCTCAACCTGATCAAGCAATCTTTGCCACGTGAAGATTCAATCTGGCACAAGTACGTCCAGCGACAGCACTTTAACGTCAAGCTTGTCGACACTGCGGCCTCCGACCAGCTTGCGGAGTACGACAGCGACCTGCTGAACAGCATCTTCGACTCCTACGGCAGCTGGAGGTCCTGGGCAGTAGTCGACCACACGCACTCCTTGCCTGAGTGGACGGACCCTGGCGAGACTTCGATCCCGATCGATCCCGCGGACATTCTTCGCTACGCGGGCTTCGACTCAAATGAACTCCGCTTGGCGGTTGAGCAAGCGGAGGCTGCCTACTCCATGCGCACTCAGCTGGCGATGGCCGAGTGAACCCAGGCGACACGCTCACCGGCCTCGACGCACAGAATCACCTTTGGATTGTCTTGGCTGTTTCAGTCGCAGATGGAACCGCTGTCGTCGCGAATCTCACAACACACGATCAGCCCGGCAAGACCTTTTGTAGCCGTGACTGTGTAGTCGTTCGACCGGGCGAACATCCCTACCCATCGCACGACTCGTGCGTCTTCTATCGCGACGCGTTCCTAACCCGATTAGACGTGCTTCAACGAGGCTTGGACAACAGCACCTATTCCCTCGATGACCCACTCTCGGAAGCATTGCTGGCGCGAATTCAACAGGGCGCCCTCAGATCGCGGCTCGTTAATCAACCGGTCAAGGCTGCGATTCGGCAGGGCCTCGGTCAGAGCTAGCGGTCTCACGAACATCGATCTTGCCCGTCACCGCAGCTGTGATGAGTGCGGTTCGATACTCCTGTTGGCGCTCGATTGCCCTACTGATGCGGGCCAACAAGCCGTCAATTCCGCTAACTCGGGTCTCAAGGAAAGATACGATTGAGCTTTGTTCTTGCCGAGGAGGGACCGGAAACTGAAGTGCGCCGACAGTCGTCGTTTCAAGTCGCCGAGTACCATGTGCAGACTCATCAGTGAGCCTCACCAGCCGATCGCCGAATCCAATCAAGGCCCAATACAGATAGTGCTGCACAACATCACTCTTCGATCTCAACGCCTTCATGTCTTGATTAATCGCCAGTGGCGCACCAGTCATGGCCACTGGGAATGAGTGGGCGAGAATCATACCTCGAACAACAATCAACACCGTCTCAAGCGGAAGAATGTTCACCGACGACTCCCTGACAGCCGCCAAGGAGATGTGATCCTCGGCGTCAATCAGTTCCGCCCGTTTCATGTCCTTGGGCGAAACCCAAGGGATGTCGCCATCCCAGAAGTCGTCTCGGGCCTTTGATGGTGTCGCCCCTGATTGAAGCGAAACGAGCCTCTTCAGACATTGCACATCCCAATGCTCCGGGACGTCTCCCAACCACTCCACGCCTGAGGGCTTGAGGCGGGGCGATGGGTCGAGGCCGGCGGCGCGGGCGGCCTCGGGCGGGAGACCGCGCGTCACTGTGCGCGTGATCAACGCCGTCCGATACTCCTGCAGCCGCTCAATCAGCAACCGCTTCTTCGCAATCAGCGAGTCAATCCGCTCCGTCTCCCGGTCAAGGAAGGCGGCAATGTCGCGCTGCTCGTCGAGGGGTGGGAGAGGAAGAGGCACGCTTCCCAGATTCGCTGGGGTTAGTTCCATGAACGTGGAGCCTTGGCCAAGCGATTCGAGCACCTGGCGCGCAGATTCCACAGCGTAGTAGCCAAAGGTGCTGTCGATCTGCGGGCCAGGGACAAGTGTCCGACAACCCTGATTGGTCGCAGCATTTGTTGCCGTAATCGCCAAGTGTCCGATCGGGGCCCTCGTAGACACTACAAGGGAACCCTTCGGACACAAGGATGCGCTACAACTCTGCAACCCAGCGACGGTGATCATTCGGCGACCGCCTTCAATTCGATGGCCCTGATTCTGCCCAAGATCCTCGGGAGTAAGCCAGACGACTTCACCGTCCCAGTACTCCCCGACGCTACTCTGCGGTGTGCCGCCATTCACGATCCTGAACCATCGCTTAGCATGGCCAGCATCCCAGTGCACCGGTATCTTGCCAAGCCACTCGACGCCAGAATCGTTGTAGTCCGAGTATCGTTGCATTTTCAATACGCATCAGGTTGGGCGTAGAGTTCAATAAGTCCAGCAATGTAATTGCGATTAAGCAGATGGCGAGAGTTGTTGTCCCTGTAACTCTGCATTCGTTCAAGAATCCATGACACGAATTCTTGACTCTCGTTTTGTCGAGCGCGCTGTGACAAAACAGCGGATTTGCCCATGTTCTGCGAGCGTTTGTTCGAGGAGAGCTTCTGCGTGATCGTCGTGAAGTCGTCTATGCAGTAGATTGCGGCTTCTATCCAAACCCTCGTTGCGTCATTGTCGCCAAGCCATCTCGCTCTTCCTTCCCCTACTGGTGCTTGTCGCTCATAGATGTAGTCGATAATGGCAGCGCCTGCGACTTCTCCGGACATAAAGCCCCGATACAGTTCGATATTGGCGATCTTGGTTGAGATCAGCGCAACAAGGGCATAGGGAAAGAGGGTGCGTCCGGGCGCAAGTCCTCGCGTCGCGAGTGCTAGGACTCGTAGGCAATAGTCCATATCGCGCAGCGATAGGCCAAGCTGGCCGAAAAACTGGTGCAACTGCTCTGCAATGGCACTGTACTCGTCCGCAGCACTGTTGATCCCAATCACCGGCGGTGAATCGCGAAAGTGAGGCCACAGATCGTATCGTTGTAGAAGGTGTAGACAGAACTTCTCAGGATTCACCTCAGGGAGAACGAACTCCATGTCGAAGAATCTTCTCAGATAGACGCTGGCCTCGATGTTGCCGTATATCGACTGAACCGATTTCGTCAGTTCAGCCCGATTTAGCCCGAAGACGAAGACGATGTTCGGCACATCGAAGATGTGCTTGACCCGCTCCAGCAGCTCAATGGCGAAAGTCGGGCGGCATCTGTCCAGTTCGTCGATAATGAAGACGAGCGGCTTACCGCTGTCGCGTTTCACCTTTGCGGCTAACGCCTGAATCTCGGCCTTCAACTGCTCTTTCGTGCGGCGCTGCCGATGATAGCCATCGAGAATGCTCTCCGGCTTGAGGTCTGTGAAATCGACCGCCGTTCCGGTGAGCTGCTTTGTCAACAGACCTACACCAAAGCCGGCGATATTCAGGGCGACATCCTTGAACTTGCCATCCTCGAAGTGTTCTGAGAGCTGCCCAATGATTGAAAGGAGAGGATCATCGCAAAAGTCGTCCTCCCACGCGTTGAAGTAGATAGCCTGAAACTGCTTGTTCTGCAGCTCCTGTCGCCAGCGCTTGAGCAGGAATGTCTTGCCCGTGCCCCAGCGTCCGTCCAGGCTGATTACGAACGGCGCTTCCTGGTCCTCAATGACCTTCGTCAAACGATTCGCGATCTTCTGACGATCGAGCTCGTCGTCGGTCCAGGGAGTTACAACGTTGATCTTCGCCTCTTCCACCTTGAGCGGCGGCAGGGCCGGGCCTGCTTCCTTTTGCACAGATTCGGTGACCATTGATCAGACCCTCACAATCTCGCTCAGCAGTCCGACGATTTCCTGCTCCAACGACTGAATGTCCGCCTCAATCTCCTCCAGCTGACGGGGCGGCTCCTAGACGTAGAAATGGCGGTTGAGCGGAATCTCGTAGCCGATCTTGGTTTTGCTCTCGTCGACCCAGGCATCCGGTACGTGCGGCAGGACCTCGCGCGCCATGTAGTCGTCGATCTCCTCGTAAAGCGGCACGTTCTCGGTGTCGCGCAGTTCGGGATCCGGTTCGGGATTACCGTGACGGTCGCGGCAGATTTCGGCGTCCGGGTCGCGCTCGGAGAGGGCCACGAGGACCGCCTTGCGCTCAGCCGCCGACAGCTTCATTCCGCACTCTTTGACCACATCGGTCAACGCTGAAGTGAACATCTCGCTGTCGTCGTATACAGCGCCGTCAGTCGCTTCCTGGAGTGCCTTGAGCAGCTCGCGAATCTCCTGTTGGCGTGCCAGGCCGGCGGCTACCTCGTCGTTATGCGCAAGACCGTCCCGCTTCTTAATCTTGGCCAGATTCTGGAAGGCCTTTTCGTCCTCAAGTCGTGACATGCGCTCAGGAACGGCGGCGAAGTTGAGCCGCAGCGGTCGTTCAACTGTGATCTTCTGATAGCCGAAGTCCTCGTTGGCGAAGACCTTGCTCACGATTCGCGGTCGCAAGCGCATCTCGTGTGTGACCGGGTCTTCGTGGGGCAGGTCGAGAGTTTCGGCGTGCTGGAAGTTCCCGTGGATTCGAGTCAAGTCAGCAATCTGTTCCGGCGACAACTCGTTGCGCTTGTTGCCCAGGCTTTTGCGCATCTTGACGAAGAACTGGCGGCCGTCGATGAGTTGCACTTTGCCGCGCCGCCGTTCCTCCTTGCGATTGGTCAGAATCCAGATGTAGGTCGAGATGCCCGTGTTGTAGAAGAGTTGGTCGGGCAGCGCGACGATCGCTTCGAGCCAGTCTTTCTCGATAATCCACCGCCTGATGTTGCTCTCGCCGCTGCCCGCGTCGCCGGTGAACAGGGGCGAGCCATTGAACACGATCGCAATCCGGCTGCCGCCCTCGCCTTTCTCGTCAACGGGCTGCATCTTCGAGATCATGTGCTGCAGGAACAGCAGCGACCCGTCATTGATGCGTGGCAATCCGGCGCCGAAGCGACCCTCGTATCCAAGCGTGTCTCGCTCCTGTTCAATCAGACGACGCTGTTGCTTCCACTCCACCCCAAACGGCGGATTGGCGAGCATGTAGTCGAAGGTCCACTTCGTGCCGTTCTGTTGGCGCTTGAAGTGGTCATTCGTGAAAGTGTCGTCGAGAATGATGTTCTCAGCGTTCTCTCCTTTGATCAGCATGTCCGACCTACAGACGGCCCACGACTCGTCGTTGTAGTCTTGGCCGAAGAGGATTGGCAGTGAGTCCGCGTTGTGGTCGCGCAGGAACTCCTCCGCCACGGAGAGCATGCCGCCGGTGCCGCAGGCAGGGTCATATATCTTCTTGACGACGTGGCTACGGCCCAAATCCGGCTCGTCCGATAGAAGCAGACTCACCATCAGTCGTATCACCTCTCGCGGGGTGAAATGCTCCCCCGCCTCCTCATTCGCCTGCTCAGACCCGATCCGGATCAGCTCCTCGAAGACGTATCCCATCTGAACGTTGTCAACGCGCTCGGGCGAGAGGTCGACCTTGGGATCGCAGAATGCCTGCACGACCTGGAAGAGCAAGTTCTTGTCATCCATCCTCAGAATCTGCTCACTGAATGCGAAGCGCTCCAGCACAGTCCGCACGTTCTCAGAGAACCCTGCGATGTAGGCATTCAGGTTCTGGGCGATGAGATTCGGATCGTCGAGCAGGCGCTGGAGATCAAGCCGGGATGTGTTGTAGAAATCGTGGCGTGACGCGCCTTTCAGCGCGATGTCCCGCATGGTCTGACTTTGGCCCTTTGCCTTCTCGGCGGCCGCGAGCACATCATCCTTGTTCTCCGCAAGAATGCAGTCGAAGCGCCGCACCACTGTCAACGGGAGGATGACCTTGCGGTACTCATTGCGCTTGTACGGCCCGCGCAAGAGGTTGCAGATGCTCCAGATGAAGTTGGCCAGCTCAGCGTGTGTCCGGACGTTCATGCCGCTCCTACGTTTCTTCCGAGAGAAGGTTACGGCAGGACGCGAGACTTGCGATTCTCGGTCTCGATTCGATCCGCGAAGTGTGGCAACTTCGGAAGTTGTCGGATTTCGCCAAGTGGTCTTGTTGATCGCTCACAAAGGATCACCGAGAGCCGCGAGCGGAAAGTCCGGTATGACACGGTTGGGAGACCGCCAGGCCGGGCCGAGCGGGCCATGCCGCTCAACGCTCGCGGCATCCGAGACCTTCAGAGGAATCGAAACACTTGCCTGGGACATCACCTGTTCGGCGACCCGCAGGAATTGATCGGCAGCCAGTTCATCCTCGAACACGACTAACAGCGTCGGCTGCGTGCCGTGATCGTCGGTCGGGCGAGGGGTGCGGTAGTAGCGCAGGTAGGGGGCGAGGCGGGCGGCCATTGTGGTGGGGCGTACGGCTCTCCGTTCCCACTCGAGGAACAGGGCTTGTTGCTGGTTGTCTCGACTCACGACTGCAAACGCATCTGGTTGGATTGAGCGGATGCTTCCGTCGTTATGGCGGAAGTAGCGGGAGGCTCGATGGGGCGGGTCGAGTTGCTCCAGGCGCCAGGAGTTGGCGCGGGTTTGTTCGGCCAGCGATGCGACGAACTCGTGCACCGATTGGGTGTGAGTGATGTGTCGCAAGAGCTGGCGGTTTCGGGCGCCTGAGACGTTGCGCCAACCGACCGGTGCCTCAGAGTTGAGGGGTTCAACGCTCCAGCGCTGCCGAGCGGCGCCGACGGCGGTCCGGTCTCGGCGTACGAGGCAGGCGATGCCGCGGTCTGTGAGCGCCAACCGTGAGCGTCCCGCAAACCTGTGAACTGAGACAAGCTCGAGCTCGGTGAGTCGGCCGAGCAGTTGCGAGAGGCGGGCACGCTCAACGCCGAGCAGTGAGCCGAGGTGAACAGGTGTGATCCAGGGCCAGTCGCCGATCAGGTCGAGGGTGCGCTTCTCGGCAGCAGAGAGCAGCGATGCGAGCGGCCTGCCGGTTGCGGTGATGTCCGCAGCGAGCCAGCGCTTCGTTAGCGGACGCTCGCGCGGCCACTCACGGCCGGCGCCGGCGTAGCCGAGCGCTTCTCTCAGGCTGAGCCTCGCCGATCCAGACGCCGCTCTCCAGATCGAATCAGTTGCACCGGCTTGAGCGGCGTCTGCCTCCAACGTAAGAGCACAGAACCTTGGCGCTCCCTGGAGCAGTCGGCGAACCTGCCTGAGCCGGGTTTCGTCGGGCGCGAGTAGCAGCAGGACGCTGGTCAGATCGCCCTCCCAGAGTCGGCGTATGCGCTTGGCAAACGCCGTGCGTTCGGCCGTGATACCGCGCCGGATGATGCCGACGCTGCGGCCATCTGGCAATGTGATAGCGGCGTCCAACGGGTGGGCTCGGTACCAGCGGAAGCGGATCGGATGCGCGGCTTCGGTCAGGGCGGAAGCGACGCGATAGATGCTTGATACGCCGTCCAATCGCTGGAGCAGCAGGCGCCGCTCTTGCTGAGAGACCCGATAGCGGCGCATCAGGTCGGCGAGGCTGACGCCCTCATCGCGGGCGAGCCAGGCGAGGCCCTTCTGAGTGAGATAGAACCGCATCGTGCGCGGCGCCAGCGTGGAGGCGTGGGTGAACGAACCGACCAGCCCCTCGCGCTGCAGACGGTTGAGCGTGGGGTAGACCGCGCCACGTGACCAGCCGGAGATGGCGACCAGTTCCAGCCGGTCGAGGAACGGCAGCTCCGCCAGCCGGCGCATCAGCTCGGTTCGGCAGCGGGAGCGACTCATCCGGTGGCCCGCTCCCGCTTACTGCGCTGTTTCGAGCGTCTGGATTTGGCGGGTTGCGCGGTCAGCGACGGCGCAGACGAGTCTCCTTCGCGCAGCTCTTCCAACCCTTGCTGATAGGCGGCCAGACGGCGTTGGCGCTCGACATTCTGCGCCTGGATCGTCTCCGTCGGTGTGACGTAGGCGGAGGCGGCGGCGCGGAGCCGAGCTGCCCGTTCGGGGTCGCCGAACTCTGGCTTGCGCACGGTCATCGAGAACGCAGGCAGGCGCTCTGTGCCGACCGAGGCGCGGATGTAGCAGTGATGCACGGGCTGTCCGACGATGTCGTCTTCGGAGAGCCGCTCGCGGCCCAGTTCCCAGACCAGCTCGCGCGCGTCGCGGCCCGAGACCTGGAACGCGGCTAGGCAACCGACGTTGGCCAGCAGCGTGTCGCGCATGGTCGGCGAGAGGTCGTCCAGCTTGCGCAGGCTCTGGGTGGCGAGCACGAACGAGGCCCCGAACTTGCCCAGTTCGGAGAGCATCGACTCAAACTCGACGCCGGGAATCGTCTGCATCTCGTCGACGACGACCAACGCACCGCGGCGCTGTTCGAAGGGCAGTCGCTCCTGCTCGCGGATCACGGAGTCGACCAGGTTGAGCAGCGAAGCGCCGATTAAGGCGGCCACGTCTCGGCCGACCGTGCCCTGGGCCGTCGAGACGAGCAGGACGCCGCCATCGAGGATGGTGCGTCGCAGGTCGATCGTGGAGCGCGACTGTCCCAGAATCGCTCGCGCCCGGAGCGAGGACGCATAGTAGGTCAAGCGGGTCTGGACGGGCGCGAGCGCCTCAGCCCGGTACTCGCGGCGCCAGCCGCCGAAGTCGCGCGACCACCATTCGAGCAGATAGGGATCGCGCAGTTTGGCCAGCACGGGGCGGCGAAACTTCTCGTCGGTGAGCAGCCTCAGTCCGTCCAGAATCGTGTACTGATCCTCAGCCTCCACGTGCGGATAGCTGTTGGCCTCATGCAGCGTCTTGACTGTTTGCTCAAGGATCGACTGCATCCTCGGTCCCCATTGCTCCCATAGGCCGCGCGCGACGCGGACGACTGAGTCGGCGGTGCGATCGCGGTCCGCGAAGATGCGTGTGTCGAGCAGGTTGATCCCGGGCGCGCCGCGGTCGTCGGCCAGGTCGATTAGCCGGACATCGCTGGCGAGCGACTCCGGCACCTGTTCCAGCAGCGACGCAACCAGGTCAGCGTGCGGGTCGACTACAACGATGGCGTCGCGGTCGCGGCCTGCCGCCTTCTCGGCCAGCTTGTGCGCGACGATGTGGCGCATCAGGGTCGATTTGCCCATCCTCGTCCGGGCCACATACAGGTGGTGGCGGCGCAAGAGGTCGTCGGGGAAACGGATCTCGCGCGCCTGGTCGGCGGTCGTCTCGCCGACGTACGCCCCCTCCCCGAGCGCCCGCGCGGGCGGCGGCAGCGCCTTCGAACCCGTGCGCTCGACCTCGTGCGTCTCGTCGCCTGAGCCAGGAGGATGCCAGAGCGCGGCGACTTCGCGTACGCCGAGCACGCTGCGCTGTCCGAACAGACCGGCCGGACGCGGCTGCAGCGATACCGGAGCCGGTTCGAGTGGGCAGACCTTGCCGGCCCTGAACTGGGCGCCGGCGGGATGGTCGTAATGGCGATAGGCGGAGGCGACCTGTTCCAGCAGTTCGGCCGCTCGTTCGGGCTCAGCCGACTGGGGCAGAATCGCTACGAGCACCAGTTCGCCTTCGAACGCGACCCGCGAGACCTTCTCCTTGATCAGCTGCGGGTCGTAGAAGCGCTGGCGGGACCCTTGCCAACGCCGCCAGGCCCATCCGCCGCCGAGCAAGGCGACGGCGACCCCGGCGCAAAGCGCGACCAGGTTCCAGATCTCGCCGGCCTGGAGCCAGGTGTAGCCCTGGAAGGCGGCCAACGCGAGCAGACCGAGCACGCTTAGCGCCAGCGGGTCGACGCCCTCGGTCGCTGGCCGATGAGCATAGGACGGCGCCCGTTCCGGCTGGCCCGGTCGCTCATGCGCCTTCTCCTGGTAGCCGCGCGACCAGTCGGGGCCGAGCGAGCGCAGCAGCAGTCGCGCCACCACTCGCTCGCCCGGCTTGAGGCCGGACAGCGCGCCCAGGGGAGCGAGCAGCGGATCGGAGCCGGGGTCGAGGAGGTCGTCATCGCGGAACACGCGCAACGGCACATAGTCGGGGCCGCCGGAACGTATAGTCATGCTCCAGCCCCGTTCACCCTCCGCCATCCGCAGCGGATCACTGAGCGGATCGAGCTGGCGGATCCGGGCCTGCGGGTAGTGAACGCCGATCTGACCGCGCACGACTTCGCCGTCGAGGCAACGCGCCATCAGGGTCACGCCCTCGTGATCGCCGGCCAGTTCCAGCGAGAACGGCTCGGGTACGGCGATCGACTGGAGCAGGTTCTCCACCCCGAGCAAGGTGCGCTGTCCGGTGCGCGGCGGAGTCACCGCCAGCAGCACCGGTTCAGGGGGCGCCCCGCTGCGGAACAGATTGAGCGGGTTCAGCTTCATCCGGAGCCTCCAGCATCTGCCGGTTTGGTATGAGCGCCGGGCCGCCACTCGATCACTTCGGTCTCCTCCGGCGTCGCTTCGATCCGGATTGGGAAGCGCTCGCCCTTGGCCAGGAGCAGGCCGTCGCCGCGCGGGCAGGAGACCAGCCAGCGCTGCAGGTCCTCGGGCAGGTCGAACGCGTCTGCCACGGTGGAGATCGCAGCGGCGTCCTGCTGCAGCAAGAGCTTGAACGCGGCGTTCTGCAGGAGGGCCCGGCCGGAGTGCCCCGTGATCGTGCGCGAGGTGTCCTCGGAGAGCAGGTCCTGAACGTCCTGGGTGATGAACTGCAGACCGAGCCGGTGCTTGCGGGCGCGCTTGGCCATCGAGACCATGAACGCGGCACCCTCCGGGTGCTGCATGATCGACCAGACCTCGTCCACGACCAGGAGACGGGGACGAGGGTCGCGGGCGGCCGCCGCCCAGACGGTCTCCGTGCAGACCATGGCGGCCGCGGGTCTCAGTTCCGGTTCGAGCAGCCTGAGGTCGAACACGGTGACCAGCGCCTCGTTGTGCAGCAGGTCGTCGCCCTCGTCCGAAAGCAGATGCCTGAGGCTGCCGGTCGCGAACGGCCGCAGGAGCTTGGACAGGCCCTCGGGATCGTTTTCCTCAAGGAAGCGGTAGAAGTCGCGGAATCCGGTCCGCTCGCGCGGTTGGGCGTAGTAACCGGCCAGCGCGTGGTCCAGGGCGGCGCGACGCTCGGCCCCCAGCCGTTCGCCGACCATTACCTCGATCAACCGTCTGAGTGAACCGATCCGCTGGAGCAGCTCCTCGGGATCGGTCTGGTCGAGCACGAACGGGTTCATGCCCTGCCCCGCGACCCCGGGCGAGAGCACGCGACCGCCGGCCGAGCGGGCCATGTCGGCGTACTCGCCCTCGGGGTCGATCACGTAGGCGACCACGCCCCGGCAGATTCCGCGCAAGACGCCCAGCTTGGTCGCGAACGATTTACCCGAGCCGGAGCGGGCCAGCACCGCCGTGTTGGCGTTGAGGTGTGTGCCGTCCCAGGGGTCGTAGACGATCGGTGCGCAGGCGCGCATGTCGATCCCGTAGAGCGCGCCCGAGCGCGTGTCGAGGTCGGGCGGCGAGAAGGGGAAGCAGCGGGCGACCGAGGAGGTGTCGAGCGTGGTCCAAGCGGCGACCGCGTTGAGCGCCAACGGCTGGGTCGAAAGCAGACCCTCGCGCTGGCGGAAGGGCAGCGGATCGAGCTTGCCCAGGGCGGCAGCGAAGTGGGCCGAGGCGCGCTGGGTCAGCTCCTTAAGCGTCTCGGGGTCGTCCGCGTGCAGGGTCAGCGAGAGCGAGGCGTGGAACAGCCGCTCACGTCCGCGCTGCACATCGTCCCTGAGGCGGCTGACATCTTCGAGCGCGATCTCGGCTTCGGGCGACATCGTCTTGCCGCGCCTCACAGAGAGCGAGCGGGCCGACTCGAACCTGACCTTCTGCCACTCCAGCTGGCGCGCAGCCTGCTCTGAGGGGATCGGCCCCAGGTGCAGAGCGATGTCCATCGGCGCGCCGGTCGCCATCAGTTGCTGCAGGAAGCCGGGCGCCAACGAGCGCGGCCACTTGGCCAAGTGCAGCGAGCGGGCCAGACGGCCGCCGAGCTTGACGTCATGGTGGTTGAACTCGACCTCGACCGACCCCTCGCGCTGGCGCTGGGCTGGCGACCCACCCAGCGCTGAGGCGATCACGAGCCGTTGCAGGGTCTCGCCTTCGAGCGGATGGATCGATAGTCCCGAGCGCGAGAGCAGGCCGCGCAGCTCCTGGGCGTGCTCCTGTTCGCAGACGGCGTAGAAGCGCCGGTCGAGGATGCCTTCACGCGACTCCAGCTCGCTCAGCAGTCGGCGCTGCGACTCCGCCGCATCGCGCGTCTGTTCCGGCAGGTCGCCGGGTTGCGCCTGCTCCAGTTCGCGCCGCATCCGCTCCAGGTCGGGCGGATGCTGGCGGACCAAGAGTTGGAGCGGGAAATCGCAGGCGTTGAGCATGCCCGCGAAGGCGCCCAGCTTGGGCGCATCCAACTCGAGCCCCATCAGTTCGGTCAGACACAGCTTGACCCCGTCCAGGCGCACCGGACCGTCGGGTTCGACGTGGGAGAGCATGAAGCAGAGCGGGAGTTGGGGCAGCGGTTTTGGCGGCGGAGGCTGCTCGGCGGCAGGAGGAAACGGGGCGACGTCACCTGAACCGGGTGGCGCCGCCTGTTGGTTGAGCCGTTGGATCGTGGGAATCAGTCGTTTCATGTTGTTGGACTCCTTCAATCAGCGGTTAGATCAGTGGGGCGGGGATGGGGATGACGCCGCTTGAGATCAACATCGCCAGGCCTTTGGCCGAGAGCGCCAGCGCCGGACCGGCGACAGTCAAGAAGACGGCCGCTCGGCCGCGGGCGCTGCGCCCCTCGGCGCCGTCGGCCATCAGCAGGAAGCCGGCCCAGACCAGGCCGAACAGGGCCAGCCCGGAGGCGGCGACCGCGATGGCGGTGAGCGCGGCGTCGAAGGCGTCGAGCATCTCCTGCTCCGCGAGCTCGACGGCCGGCGCGGCGGCCGTGCAGAGCAGCGCCGCCGCGCCCAGGGAGATGATGCTGAGCAACGATCGCATCACGGCAACCCCCCACCGAGCAGGATCAGCAGATCTTGCAGGTCGTCCTCCGAGACCCGGGTCTGGACCGAGGCCGAGCGTTCCGGTTCCTGATCGGGAACGACCAGGGTTCGGTAGTTGTCGTCCGAGCCGATCCCAGCCCCCAACGACAACTCTTCGGTCCGCGTCTTGCTCAGCGCCGGGCGACTGACCAGTTGGGAGCGGACATGCTCCTCGTGCTCGATCTCCAGGGTCACCTGCTTTTGCACAATCGCTGAGGGAATCGACAGGTAAGCCGACACTGTGTGCGACGATGTGTTGCCCTCACCATCGGTCCAGCTGACGGTCTCGGAGACGTACTGGCCGGTGCCCGGCCGCTGCAGGCTGACCGTCTCCGTGCGCCGCTCCAGCCGGTACGGCTGGAGCGTGAGCCGGACCAAAGGCGGTAACTCGATCGTGAGATGCGCCGTCAACGCCGCAGTCAAATCGACTGTGAAGATCTCCCTGCCTGCTCCTGTCGCCAGCTCAAACAGCGTCGCGCCGTCCGCCAGCAAGGGAGCGCTCGACTGTCGCCCGCCCGCCGAGACCGTTAGCGTGCCTGTCACCTGAGTCACTTCGGCTGGCAAGAGCGCTGTATGACTCAGGTTGACGTGGCCGGCTGCGGTCTCGAGCTCGACCGGCTCTTCGAGACGGCTCGGGCAATCTGAATCAACCGAACCGTCAATCGCTCCGCTCCGCCAACTCAGGCGGACGAGACGCAGGTCGCAGACCTCGCCGGAGACGTCGGGCAAGGGGTAGGGCAGCTGATTGCCCGAGAGCGAGATCGCGCCGGCCTGACCGTGCTCGTCCCGCCAGGAAAACGTGAACGACGGCACAGGTCCGTCGAGCGGCATCAGGTAGCTCGAGCGCCCGCCTTGACCCAACGTGTCGTCGCGCTGGAACTTCGGCTCGCGCCCATCCGGGCCGCCGAAGGCGCGAGCTTCAACTTCGAGGTTGGCCGCCGCCTTGAGCACGACCGTGGCCGCTTCGCGAGTCACGGTCAGGCGCTCGATGAACAGCCGCCGTCCCGGGATCAAGGGCGGTGGGTCGAACTCGATCTCGTCCGAGGTCCAGCTCTCCTGCTCGCCGTCGTCGGCCAACGCCGAAGGGGGCGTACAGACGGCGACCGAGGCGACGACCGCGAGCGCGGAGGCCGCGCCCAGGAGCGCGGGCCACCGCATGCTGCGGTGTTCCTTCTGCTCCTGGGCTTCGCATTCGTCCCGCGGGCGGGCCAGGGCCTGGCGCGCCTCGTCGAACTCGCGTTTCGGCTGCCGCTTGCGGTCTCGCTTGCGAAACCAGTCACGCGGCTTGAACGGCATCCGTTCGCCCCGCGTGCGCGGGCGCGACGAGCGCTTCAGATTGGCCAGCTTGCGCGCGCCGCGGCGGACCGGACCGGGTCCCTTGGCGGCGTGCTGCGTGATCGCGGCATCCGGTTCGAGGCGGTCTTTGCCGACCCCTGCCTTGACCGGTTGCGCGGGCGGCTCCGACCGGACCAGTTGGGCCGGCGGGCCCTGGAAGCGCCGCGGCCCGAAGCCGAAGCGCATCAGGTCGGCCGCGACTGCCGGCAGGCGGCGGCCGTTGACCTTGCCCGCGACCATCGCGATGCCGACCAGGGCGAAGCCCAGCGCCAGCACGATCCGGACCGCCTCCGCGCCTACCGGAATGAAGTGGTAGACGCCGTAGGCCAGCGCCGCTACGGCGGTCAGAGCCACGATCTGCGGGAAGGTGAACCAGAGCAGGACGCGGTCCTCGGCCTGCACGTGGGTCGGCACCTCGTGTTCATCCATGAGGCGCCCTCCTTTCTGACTGCGGCCTAGCTGCTTGAGGGATCGGGCGGCGTGTCGATCTCGACGACCGGGTTGGCGACCGCGTCGATGACCAGTTCGACCACGCCGAACGCGACCATCGCGAGCACGATCCCGGCCAGCGCGGTGAGCATCGCCGTCTTGCCGCGCTCCATCTGATGCGGCGCGCCGGAGGCGGTCAGGTACTGGTAGGCGCCGAAGACGAAGTAGCCCACGCCGACCGCGCCGACCACGCCCAACAGAATCCCGACCAGGTTGGAGATGGTTTGAGTGAGATCACCCATAGGTGGTGTTCCTTTCTGGGAACGGGCCCCGGATCGGTTCCGGGAGCCTGCCCCGCACTTGATGCGGGGCGATTGATTGGCGGTGTCCCACTTGGGACTGGTCAGTGGTCAGCACATGGCGCTCCTCCTCCTTCGCTGCGGGACTCGCAGGTCCGCTATTCGCTCTGGCTTCGCGGACCGCGACCGCCCTGTTCTCCGCCCGAAGAGGGCGTCGAGAGCTCCGCCGCCGAGCGGGTCGCCCCGCCCACGCCGGAAGTCGCGCCGGAACCTTGCTGTCTGATCGCCGAGCGGGCTGCCGATCCACCGGCGGCACCCGCGCCCAGCGCGGCCACCGAGCCGATCGAACGGGCCATGTTGGCGGGTAGCGAGAAACCGAAGTAGAGCGTTTGCAGCCAGGCGTCGAAGGGACTCGCGTTGCCCAACATCGACGGCACCCGCGTCGCCATGTAGATGAAGGCGACCGACATGAGCAGCTTCCAGATCAGATCCCGGGCCGGCTCGAATAGCGAAATCGTGGCCAGCTCGCCGAGGAAGCCAATGCCCAGGGCCAGCGCGATCAGCTGAACCGCCTGCTGGAACACCGTGGTCATGAACAGACGCAGCCAGTGCCGGCTCCAGCCCGACGTGTGCGGCAGGATCCAGAGGCCCATCGCCGCCGGCGCCAGGGCCAGTAGCACGTCGATCAGAGCCAAGCGCAAGACCATCTGCATCAACAGGTAGAGGCAGAAGAAGCCGTAGATGAGATAAATCAAGGCCAGCAGCAACGCGAGGCCAACCGAACCGCCTCGGACTGCCGTCAGCAGCGTCTCGACCGGCGCTCTGAGCAGGTCGGAGGGAGTCACCTCGAGCGTTGCGGCGATGAATCCCGAGACGGCGTGCGCCACGTCGATCACGAGGGCGCACCACCAGAGCGAGGCGGCGGCCGCGACCACGCCGAGGATCAGCCTCGGGATCAGTTCGCGCCAACCGGCCTGTCGGGCGCCCAACGGTTCCTGAACGATCAGCGCGAGGCCGATCCAGCCGATGATGAACGCGAGCGCGGCCGAGGTCACGATCCAGACCGCGAGCCAGGCTTCCTGGACCAGCCAGTGACCGTAGGTCAATTCGAACGGGGTTCCGGTGATGATGTCTGACACGGCGGGTTACTCCTCGACCCGGCAACTGACGGGCTCGTCGCCGGTCAGTTCGGTCAGCACGCCGCAGAGCGTGCCGTGCACGCCCTCGATCACCCAGCCGGCGGCGGCCTTGGCCCAGCCGTCCGGGTCGAGCACGCGCAAGAGGCTGCCCAAGAGACCGCCCGGTTGATGCAAGGGGATGACGGCGTAGAACGTGGTCGGAGTCGGCTGGCGAGGGGTCGCGGCCAGGATCACCATCAGATAGGTCTTGTCCGGGTCGATCGGCTCGTGCTCGTCCAAGGCGGGGTAGTCAAACTCGTACTCCCAGCCCTCGTCGCGCTCTTTCTCCCCGCCCGAGACGCGGTACATGGCGGTCAGCCACTCGCCCGTGTCGGAATCGCGGATGCCGTAGTAGAGCGTCGAGAGCTGCTGGTTGAAGATCGGCCGGGCTCGAAACTCGCCGTGCTTCTTGCGCTCGATCCAGTCCTCGTCCTCGTTGACCCATTCGAGCTGGGTTCCCGAGGGCGGCGCCTGGGCCTGGACGGCCTGCCAAGCTGCGATTGCCGCTACCGCGAACGCGAGTAGTGCGAAAGCTGTTGCTTTTGTGCTCGCACGCCGCACCCGTTCAGTCTTCGATTGCGGTTGCACGTTGTCTCCCGTCGCACATGAGTTCTCTGGTGATGAACAAAAGTGTGTTTGGCGGCGGGATGTGAAGTAATGGCTCATAAGGGGTGACGCCGGCGTCGCCCCTTATGAGCCATGGCCGTTCAAGGGCTCTCTGTGATGTCATGGGCGTGTACAGGAATCGAGGAACGATTGCACAGTGCAATCGGGCCTCTGCAAGCAGGAAAAACAGGGGCGAACCGGGTTGAGCGCGGTGCAATCGGCAAGCGATCTACTTCCACCTCTGGTTCACGATTGATTGCACTCGATTGCACTGGATGACACACCGCGCGAGGAGGCTGATTCGGTGAATGGAGGGGGGGCAGGTGGACAACGGAAGTGAGCAGGACGCGGTCCGGCAGGCAGGGGCGGGGCGGCTGGGCGCCCTCCTACAGGACCTCACCCACACGCATGGCCGAGTGCAGGCGGCGGAGCTGCTGGGGGTGAACTACCGCACGCTGGCGCGCTCTCTGGAGTCGGGGGAGCTGACCGCAACGATGCAGCAAGCGCTGGAGCGATACGAAGGTGAGTTGCCAGGGGACGGGGACGTGCCGGATGTGGTCACGACCGACGACACACAGGACGGCAACAGGGACGATGACGACGAACTTGAGCTGCTCAGACAGGAGGTGGCGGCCTTGCGCGGGGAGGTCGCACAGGCCGTCGGGCGCTTCGACGAGCAGCTGGATCGACTAGAGCGGGGTGCTGCGGGTCAATCACAGGCTGCTTCGGCACCTCCCCAACCCGACCCTTCAAGAGCCAGATTCCATCCACAGGTGGTCACGGCGGAGCCGGGGGAGGACGAGGAGCGGGTCTACCGGGGAGCGCTGCCGCTGCTTGCCGAGTGGCGGGCGATGCGGGAGCGGATGGCCGGAGCTGCGTACACGCTGGACTACCTCAAGGCCGAGGAACGACTGCTGGAGTTGGAGATCGAGTTGGCCGGCGAGCACCGCCTCACCCTGCCGCCCGACAGCTACCCCTGGGACGGAATCCGCCGGCACGCGGAGTTGCGCCTGCGTCACCGGGTGCTGCTGCGGGTGCGTCGGGAACGACGTTGGACGTGGCTGCTGAACTGGTCGGCTCGGCTGCTAACGCTGGGACTGTGGGGGCGGTAGCGGGAACCGACAAACTGGGGCTGGGGCAGCGTGGGTTGGAGCGGCGCCTACAGGACGTGGAGCAGCAGCAACTGGTTGGCTGGCTGGCCGTCTCGAGTCCGTGCGGGGGAAACCGGCGAGTTGCGCAAGCAGGTCCGAGGAGTAGGCCGGGCAGAAACCTGCCTTGGTAGTTCAGTAGCGACGACGGGTGCTGCAGGGGAGTGAGGGCTGAAATGTTCCGGAGAACTCGGACAATGTCGAGGTATGGTCACGCCAAGCATGTGTGGAAGATCGTCAAGAGGAGTCAGGTTGTATGGATTGGAATGAGGACTTGCCAGACGTCGATTCCTGGAAGCCAACGTCAGACAACGATGAGACATTGCGCAATGCGCTGATGGTGAGCTGTCAGATTGCGCAATCTCGGATTGTCTCTCGCGCCCACGCTGAAGTTCGGTTCAATCTGCACAACTTCGACGCGGGCTTGAGTGTGGAAGAGATTATCCGCGACGAGCTTCACGCGATTCTTCCCACCCGTTACACCGTTTCGCCCGGCGTGATCAGCGACCGGATGGGACAGACGGCCGGAGAGGCCGATGTCGTGATTCGGGACGCGACCTGGTCGCCAGTGATCAAGCCGAGAGCAACGAGTGAGTCTCGCCGTATTCACTTACCGATCGAGTCCGTCTACGCAGTTGCCGAAATCAAACGAACCCTGGGCTTTAGCGAACTTGACGATGCAATGAGGAAGCTTGTTTTGGCGTCACGGCTGGAAAGACCGGTCAACCCATTCGGGCACATCACGGAAAACCAGCATCTTCAGAGTCTCGATCAGCCGGACAAGATGCTGAATCCACTTCACACCACGGTGTTCGCGACCAGACTGCAAAACGGCATAAACTTCGAGAGATTGGCGAAGCGTTTCGGAAAAATTAACTCAGGACTCAATCGCGACCACATGGTCAAGATGCTCTGCGTGTTGGAGGCGGGTACGGCCTGGTATTCGGTCGAAAGCGGCTCCCCGTTCAACGCGACCTACATGCTCGACCGGGATCAGCCGCTCATCCTTCAGATCAACTGCGACGAGCCGGAGAATGCCTTCTACCGCTTCTTTGTCGAGACCCTAGGGCACTTGACCCGGTCTGTGCTCGGTCTCACAGACATCGCAGACAGCTACGGCACTTCACCGCCACCCAGGAAAGTCATCCAATACCCATCCGCAGTGTTCAACCAGAGAGCCTCTCCGCAGAACTGAATGCTGAAGTCGAGCGAGCATCTAACGAGGACTCCAGCAAAGAGCGCGTGACACTTACCAGGTGTCTTTCCCTGGACGGCAATGGTCGGGATGCAGAGCCTGGCCAGCGTCAACGCTTGTTCAGGCCCGTGCGTCGGGAACGACGCTGGACATAGCTGCTGCACTGTTGCGGCGCGGCTGATCATCCATTGGCTGTGGGGGCGGAAGCGGGAACCGACAAACTAGGGTTGAGGACGTGGAGGCTGGAGGGGCGCCTACCGGACGCGGAGCAGCAGCAACTGGCTGGTTCAGGAGCGTGTGCGAAGAACTGGCGGGGTTGCGGGAGAAGGTTTGGACCAACAGCCGTCGGGGCAGCGTCGATCCATCAGCCGGCGGCCGGTCGCGTCAGCAGCGCCAGTTGGGAGACGTGACAGGTCTCGCACCAAAACGACCAGCGCAACACGCGCGGGTCGCCGTAGAACGGGACCACGCGCTCCAATGAGACCTCATGACCGGCGTGACCCCAGGCGGCCAGTTCGTTGTTGGCGCGCTCCGCCACCAGGGACAGGCCACTCGGCGAATAGCTGCTGTGGGGTTCGACCAGCTCGAGCGCGAGCTGGACCTGCTGCAGGGTGATCAAGGTGACAGCCTCCGCTCAAGAGCGTAAAGGCGCTCGAAAGTGGGCGGCGCGGCCAGCCAGATTGTTGTGACATCCGAGCAAGCAATCCGGCAGCGGCGTCCACCGCACCGTTGCCATCGAGGCCTCGTGGACGTACTACTGAGGGTGGTTTCCGGCTTTTGCCAGTAGTTCTTGCCTAGAAAACTGGTGGGTTCGTCTCCGACCCGAGTCTGACCAGCGGATTGAGCCTCGCTCTCCCGATGGTCCGGCTCACTGAGAGACAAGCGCATCCGCTGCGTGAACTGGTTGAGGGATTGAGCCTGGCTCTCCTGAGACTCGTTCGAACTGCGGGACTGGTCTCCGAGTTCGCATCGACGACTCGTTGACCACAGAGTGGACAACTGACCGGACTGCCATCGCGTGATCAAGTGATGCGCAGCCCGGTCGCTTCGTGTCCAAACTGCCCCTGAGCACCCGCCGATCCGAGCGCAATTGCACCAGATTGCAAGCCGATTGCGCTCGATTGCAGTGCTCCACCCCTCTGTTCGCGCTTCGTCTCACACCTGTCCGGCATTCGACCGTGGGCGGAGTGCGCTAGAGATCATCCACCCAGTCACACCATCAACCGCGACGAACCGCGCCCTGAATGCCAGGCGGGTTCACCATCCACAACGTCCCGCCCAAGCACACAGCTCAAGTGAAAGGAGCTCACGATGAGGGATAAGAACGAGACGAATGGAACGCGAACGACAGGACGCTACGTCGGCCCCACGGCCGCGCGGATCGCCGAACTGATCGCGCCCCGGCAGCGGGTGCGCTTCGAGCGCGGCTGGTACTGGACCGCGGCCGCCTGTCACGGATCGGAGCAGGACTTGCTTGCCTTCCGTCAACGGCCGGACGGCGACGGAATCGACGTCCACTGCAAGTCCGCAGGCTGCTCCCGCGAGCAGATCATCCGATGGCTGGAGACGCTCGGCAACGAGTCGATCTGGTCGGCTTACTGCGCGGAGGACGTGCCGGGCCCGGCATCCGCGAGTCCTGCTACCGAGGCAATGCCGGCACCGAACGTCACAGGCGGACGCTCCTGGCGAATCGCGCTGCTGCCGATCCTGCTGCTCTTGCTAGCCGCTCCGGTCGCGCTCGGCTACGACCTCCAAGTCGTAGCGCTGAACGCCTTCGGCCTCGGTTGGACCGGCTGGCTCGCGCATCGGATCGTGCTTGGCCGCATGATCTCGGTGGCTCGCGCCGGGCGTCGCCGCTGACCGAGCATCCCCATCCATCCACATGCAAGGGCCGCCTTCCGGGGCGGCCCTTCCTCGTTAAATCGCAGTCGCACGTCGACAAGGAAAGGAGACTTCATGACTGCAACCACCACCACCGAGACCGCTCTCCGGCCCACACTGGAGGAACTGGTCGACCGACTCATCGACGCCATCTTCGGCAACGACGCGCCGACGCCACCCCGCACCTCGCTCGCGCGAGGCGTTCACGAGGCGCGCCGGTTGCGCCGCGCCGGAGACCTTGACTCCGCCCTCGCCGTCTTCGCCAGGTTGGAGACGGAGGGCGCCACCGACGGTGAACGGCGCTGGGCTTATGCCGAGTTCCTCGACCTGGCCAGGCGGCGATTCCGAGACGACGACGCTCTGGTCTACCACCCCGGCTCTGGACGCGCTGCCCTCCTTACCCCTTGCGGCGAGGTAACGTTCGAAGTCCGCGCCGTGCTGGGCATGCGCTGGCGACCGGGCAAGCGGGTCTCGCGGCGCAGCCTCCGCGGACTGAAGCCGGTCGCCAAGAGGCGCGCGTCATGACCGTCGCGCACGCCAACATCGACATCGGCGCGCTCAAAGCCCGCTACCCGCTGGGCGGCGTAGTCGAAGCCTCGGGCGTCAAGCTGCGCGGCCGCGGCCGCGTGCGCCAGGGCGTCTGCCCGTTCCACGAGGAGACCGAAGGCAGCTTCACGGTCTTCGCCGACACCCAGCGCTGGTACTGCTTCGGCTGCGGCCTGGGCGGCGACGTGCTGGACTTCATCCAACGCACGGACGGCGTTGATCTGCCCGAGGCGATTCGCCGCTTGCAGGGCGCTGTTCCACCATCGCCCGACGCTCAATCCTGCGACCCAACGCCAGCCCCGGAATCGCCGTCCACGGTCAGAGACCCAGCGATCTTGACGGCGGCGATGCGCTGCTACCAGCGCCAGCTGCAGCTCAGCCAGGCCGCCCAGGCTTACCTCGCCGGTAGGGGCATCAGCCCGCGGGCCGCGCAGCGGCTGGGGCTGGGCTATGCCAGCGGACACGGGCTGCGCGATTGGCTCAAGCAGGCACGTTTCGACGACCGGCGAATCCTGAGCAGCGGTCTGATTGGCGAGCGCCGGGAGCGGTTCCGCGGGATGATCGTCGTCCCCGAACTGGTCGCGGATGGGGTCCACTGGCTCGCCGGTCGAGCGATCTGGCCCGAGGTTAGTCCCAGGTTCCAGGCCTTGCCCGGCCCCAAACCGGTGCTCGGCCTGCGCCGGCTGGACTGCCAGACCCCCTGGATCGTTGTCGCGGAAGGGCTGTTCGACTGGCTCCTCTTGAGCGCCTGGGGCCTACCCGCCTGCGCCGCGCTCGGCACCCAGGGGATGGACAAGCTGGCTTCCTCGCTACAGGGACGCCCTCGCATCTTCCTCGCGTTCGACGCCGATGAGGCCGGACGCGCCGCGGGAGACGAGCTCGCCGGACTGCTCGGCGCTCGCCGGGCCGCAATCGTGGACCTGCCTCAGGGCATCTGCGACGTTAGCGAGCTGGGCGCTCGCCCGGACGGCCGCGCCGTCTTCCTCGACCAACTCAGGCGAGCGGCAACCGCCGCTCGCTAGCGACGCCGCTCCCACAGGGACCCGTCCCGCCGCCACCCAACAACCCCATCGGACAACGAGACGGAGGGCCTGCCTATGGCCTCTAGCTGACCGTGCCTGGAGCGCGGCGCACGGTTGCCCCTGGCAACCGCACTCACCAACCAAGAACACCACGGAACAAGGAGCACGACATGAGCAGCAGAAACGGCAACGGCAACGGGACCGCGACGGCGGTTCGCAGCAACGGAAACGGCAACGGAAACAGCCTGGCCCCGGCCCGAACGGGGGGCAACGGAGCGCGCCCGCACTTCGCCCCGCAGACGGTCTCCGCGCAGGCGGCGACGGAGGCGCTGCACTGGGACGCGCTGGCGCCGCGCGTCACGCAGGCGCTGGGGCAACCACTCGACCCGCAGCTGATCTCGCAGCGCAAGGGCCGCGGCGGCCGCAAGTTCGATTACATCGAGGGCCACACGGCGATTGACCAGGCCAACCGGATCTTCGGGTTCGGCGGCTGGGGCTATGAGCTGGTCGGCGACGTGACCCTGCGCGAAATCGACCAGACCGACTCGCGCAGCGGCGAAATCACTCGCTCGGTCGCGTACTCGGCCATGGTCCGGGTCACTGTGCCGGGCGCGCCCTCGCGCACCGACGTCGGCTTCCAGGCGGTCACGGACGAATCGGCCGAGGGCCACGAAACGGCGTTCAAGGGCGCCGTGACCGATGCGCTCAAGCGAGCCTTGCGCAGCTTCGGCGACCGCTTCGGCAACGGCCTCTACGGCGATCCACCGACCAACATCCGCAACAGCCGACCACCAGGACCGGCCCCAGAGCCACACCAGCAGCCGCAACCTGAGCGCCGCACGGAGCCGCCGGCTCGGCGCCGGGTCGTTCAGCCGACGGCCGAATCAGCCGGCATCGACGAGCGCGACGCCGCGAACCTGCGCGCCCAGCTGATCGAGTTGAGCGCACAGCAGGGCTTCTCCGAGCAGCAGGTCCGCGAGGCGGTCAAGGCGAAGACCGGTCGCCCGCTGGACAACCTGGGTCCGGACGAGATCAACCCGCTAATCGCCTCCGCCGCCGAGAAGCTCGAACAGCGGCAGCGGTCTGAACAGAGCTGAGCAAGCTCAGCCAACCAACTGGAGCGGGGCCGCGGACCTGAGTCGCGGCCGCGCGCTTCCTCCCTACAGGTATCCCGAAAGGAACCCACCATGACCCTCAGCAATCCTCCCCTGACCCCGAGCCGCTCTCGCGTCTTCGACCGCCCTGCCGCCCGGTTCACCGACGACGGCCGGCTCGAAGTCCGCGCTTCGGCCCTGGGCCAGTGCCGCCGCGCCCTCTGGTACGCGGCCACCGAACAGGAGGTGACCAACCCGATGACGGACGAGACCAAGCTGGTGCTCGAGGCCGGACAGGCGCTCGAACCGGTCGTCGTGCGAGCGATGCAGCGCCGCTTCTGGTCCGTCACCCCGGCCGATCCCGACGCGCCGCTGCGGGTCGAGGTCGAGGTCATACCGGGACTGACCGTGACCGGCCATCCTGACGCGACCGGCGCGATCGAGCTGTTCGGCGACGAACGAGTGATCGAGGTCAAGACGCGCGGTCCCGAAGCGTTCAAACGCTGGCAGACCCTGGGCGCCGAGCGCAGCCACCCCGAGTCGGTGGCCCAGGCGGCTTGCTACACGCTCGGCCTCTACGGCGACTTCCGCGAGACGGTGATCGCCACGCTCGACACCGGCTCGCGGCGCTGGGATTACGAAGTGATCCCCGCAGACCGCGTCGAGCGAGCCTGGGACCGCGCCTGCGAACGGCTCGCCCCGCTGGCCGAACACTACGAGGTGCACGGCGCCGACCCCGACGCCCTGCCGGAACGCGACTTTGCGGGCTCGGACTGGCAGTGCCAGCGCTGCTCCTACCTCAACGCCTGCCAACCCGGGGAGGCGGCCGAAGTAGAGGACGAAGCCGAGACTGAGCCGGTTGACCTCGTCTCCGACGACGACGCGCGAGCGGCGCTGCACGAGTACGAGCGGATCCAGCAGCAACTGAAGTCGCTCGACGCCGACAAGCGCGGAGCGCTCAAGACCCTCCAGCACTGGCTCACAGGGAAAGGGGAAGCCAAAGCCAGGCTGGAGGGCTCGGCCAAGGCCCGCACCGTGGGCATGGTCACGAGCTGCCGCTACTCGGTCGACCACAAGCGTCTGAACGCGCTGCTCGCACCCGAACAGCGGGCCGAGATCGTGACCGAGCAGACCTCGGAGTACCTCCGGGTCAGCTAGACGACCCCTCTGCAGAGCGGTCGCAACACCCCGCATCAAGCGCGGGGCAGGCAGGGCCGGTCTCCACTCACTGGAGGCCGGCCCCGCTTTCGTTTCACCCAAACCGGCGCGGGAGTTCCGCGCCGAAACGCTCTTTGAAAGGAGCACGAAGAATGTCACGCACGATCAACCGAATCGAACTGCTGGGCCGGGTCGGGACCGACCCCGAACTGCGCCAGACCCGCAGCGGCACGGCCGTCTGCCGCCTGCGGCTGGCGACCGACCGCCGCAACTCGGGTGGGGACACCCAGACCGACTGGCACAACCTCGTCTGCTGGGGCAAGACCGCCGAGGCGGTCGCCGAGTACGTCCGCAAGGGCGACCGGATCTACGCCTCAGGTCGGCTCGGCTACGACGACTGGGAGGGCCAGGACGGCCAGCGCCGTCTGTCGACCGAGGTTCACGCGAACGAGGTCGTCTTCCTCGACAGCCGCAGTAGCAACGGCAACGGTCGCCGCAACGACAGCGACAACGACGGGGACCAGCCCTTCTAGTCACGCACCACGCCGACCGACGCCTCTCCAGAGGCGCATCTCGGGGCCGCTCTCCCATCAACGCGGAGAGCGGCCCCGCTTCGTTCTAGCACACCGGCGCGGGCAGTCCCCCGATCGAGTCGGGGGCAGGTTGCGCCGTCTCACGCTCTTTGAAAGCAGCACGACGAATGTCACGCACGATCAACCGAATCGAACTGTTGGGCCGGGTCGGGACCGACCCCGAACTGCGCCAGACGAAGAACGGCACGGCCGTCTGCCGCCTGCGGCTGGCGACCGACCGCCGCAACGGCTCGGGCGAGAGCCAGACCGACTGGCACAACCTCGTCTGCTGGGGCAAGACCGCCGAGGCGGTCGCCGAGTACGTCCACAAGGGCGACCGGATCTACGCCTCGGGTCGGCTCGGCTACGACAGCTGGGAGGACCAGGACAGCCAGCGCCGTCAGACGACGGAGGTTCACGCGAACGAGGTCGTCTTCCTCGACTCAACGGGAGGCCGGCGCTCGGACAACGGAACGGAGGACGCACCCTTCTAACGGACCCGAGATCACCGAGCCACGACGCTCGCGAGACGGGCGCACCCCAGGGCCGCCTTCCTGCGAACGGAGGGCGGCCCTGCTTGTTTAAGCCACTGGTGCGGTCTGCCCCCGACTTGATCGAGGGACGAACCGCGCCATCACACGCTCTTTGAAGGGAGCAAGACGAATGTCACGCACGATCAACCGAATCGAACTGTTGGGCCGGGTCGGGACCGATCCCGAGCTGCGCCGGACCAAGCAGGGAACCGCCGTCTGCCGGCTGCGGCTGGCGACCGACCGCCGCAACGGGTCGGGCGACACCCAGACCGACTGGCACAACCTCATCTGCTGGGGCAAGACCGCCGAGGCCGTCGCCGAGTACGTCCGCAAGGGCGACCGGATCTACGCCTCGGGCCGGCTCGGTTACGACGAGTGGGAAGACCAGGACGGCCAGCGCCGCCAGACGACCGAAGTCCACGCCAACGAGGTCGTCTTCCTCGACAACCGGAACGGACATGCCAACGGACGCCAGTCCGATGGCGACAAGCCCTTCTAGCGACTCACTCATCCGACGCCTCCGACAAGGCGCATCACAGGGCCGCTCTCCCACCAAAGCGGAGAGCGGCCCTGTTTAGTTCCCAGAACCCGAAAGGACCCAGAGATGACCACCTTGACCCAACCCGAACTCGCCAAGACCGAACAGCAGGCCCTGCTCGACGCCCTGCGCCAGAACCTCAACCTCCTGGGCGAACTCGCGATCCGCTACGAGGTCGAGACCAAGCCCGAGCGGCCCCTCGACATGCCGACCATCTACCGGCCCGAGACTGTGGTTGACCTGCTCGCCGACGAGATGTCGCAGCTGGCCCAGGAACAGGTCCGAGTGCTGCTGTTGGACCGCAAGAACCGGGTCGTTGGCCAACGCACGATCTACCAGGGCAACGGCTACGCCGCGCTGGTCCGCCCGGCCGAGGTCTTCCGCCCGGCCGTGATCGAGGCCGTGCCGCACATCGTCGTGGTCCACAACCACCCGTCCGGCGACCCGGAACCGAGCCGTGAGGACATCAAGCTCACCAAGGATCTGGCCGAGGTCGGCCAGCTGCTCGGCATCGAACTCCTGGACCACGTCGTGATCGGCTCCGACGGCTGGGTCTCGCTCAAAGGTCAGGGCCTAATCGACTGAGCCCTGCGTACCCCGACACCGCATTCCACGAAAGGACGAGCCATGCTCGACACCCCCACCACGCCTCCTTCGGGAGACGACCACGCAACCCAGCTCTACACGATCACGGCGGGCGGCTTCTCCGCCACCTGCGACGCATTCGCCTCCGACCCCGAGCAAAACCACCTCTGGTTCGTCTCGATGGTCGGCGCCCAGACCTCGCTCAAGGCGATCTGGGCGGCGCTGCTCAACTCGCCGCCTCAACCGGCGTTCCTGATCAAAGGCGCCGCGGACGACGTGCACGAGGGCGGCTACGAACGCTGCCAGATCCCCGAGCACAGTATCGGCACCTGGAAGACGACGATCGCGCGGTTGCCGCAAGCCGGCGCTTACCACGCGATGGTCTACACGCAGATGGCCGAGCTCTCGTTCGAGCGCGACGCGTTCCTGCTGCTGACCCCGGATGCTTCAGAGGCACCGGCCCTGCACCTGCGCTTCCTCAACCAGCGCACCGAGTTGCCAATCCACCACAGCTGGGCCGACTGGCTGTGGGAGCAAGGCCTGGAGCACGAGGCGATCCGGCCGCTCAAGTCGGTCGGTCTCAACGCCTGGTCCTGCTACCACGACCCGCAGCTGCTCGAGACCGAACTCTCGGCAGCCGTCAGGTACGGCGCGCTCAAGCTGCCCAGCGACCTGAACGGAGGATCGGCATGAGTCATCGCTACGTGACCGTCACGGTCGAAACCCGAGCGGGCGAAGACGACATCGCCGGCGAGGAGATCACGGCGATTTACAACTTCGACCTCGAAGAGGACGGCTGTCAGATCGAGGAGGGCGTCCACAAAGACATCCACGACCACTTGCTCAACCTGCTTGAGCAGTACCGAGAGGAGCACCCATGACCGAACCCTCGGACGACCAGATCATCGTCAGCGTCCGCCGCGGTCCAGACGAGACGGCCCGCTGGTGGCTCCAACCCGAGGAGTCCGGCTGGCAGATTGCGCAGATCGCCGCAGACCTCGAAGACCACCTGATCGGCCTCGTCGAGGCCGACAACCAACAAAAGGAAGACACCCAATGAGACTCAGCGGACAATTGAAGGGCGGCTACTACCCGACGCCGCCGCGCGTGGTCGACTACATCCGCTCGCTGCTGATGGCGCCGATCCGCTACGGCCGCCAGCGTGACGACATCGTGCGCCTGCTCGACCCCTGCTGCGGCCCGGGCGACGCCCTGTCGCAGCTGGCGGGGTCGATGAACCGCCACGGCACGGTTGAGACCTTCGGGGTGGAACTGCACCAGGAGCGAGCGCAAGAGGCGGCCGAGCGGCTCGATCACGCGCTCTCCAGCGACCTGTTCCGCTGCTCGATCGCCAACCGCGCGTTCAACTTGCTCTGGCTCAATGCCCCGTACGACCACGACCGCGAAGACAAGCGGGTCGAGCACGCATTCCTCACCCACTGCTCGCGCTACCTGGAGCCGGACGGGGTGCTGGTCTACATCATCCCGCGACCTCAGATCGCGACCTCGGCGCGGTTCCTGACGACGAACTACCGGCGGGTCCGGGCGTGGGCCTTCCCCGAGCCCGAGCGCGAGGCGTTCGACCAGGTCGTTGTCATCGGCGTGCGCAAGCCGCAACCGCGGCCCGACGTGCGAGCGATGGCCGACCTGGTTGCGGGCATCGAAGGACTGGAACCGCTGCGGCACGACCTGCGGCCCGAGTACGACGTCGGGATGTCACCTCCGGGTCCGGTGATGTTCACGACCCGGGAGATCGACTTCCACAAGGCGGTCGCCGAAGCGCGTAAGCGCGGGCTCTGGACCCAGGACGAGATCACGGACGCCTTCTGGCCGCCCACCGACCGCTCCACGCGCCCCTTGATGCCCCTGCGCAAGGGACACCTGGCGATGCTCGTCGCGGCCGGCTTCCTCGACAACCTCGAACTGGAAACGCCGGGTTCCCGCGTCCTGGTCAAGGGACGCACGACCAAGGAGATGGTCCTGGTCGAGGAAGGCGAGACGCACGATGTCTACCGCGAGCAGCTCTGCACCAGCGTGGTCACGCTCGACCTTGACACCGGCCGGATCGAACGGATCGAGGCGTAGCGGGCCCGAACGAACCCAAGCTCACAACCCAGCGTGGCCGGTCAGACGCGCACCAACACCAACACCGCCCAGACCTGAATGGAGACCCACCATGCCCCGACTCAGAGTCCACTACGCCTGCGACCGTTGCGGGCGCACGTCGTCCGCCGAGTACTTCGACTACCGCTACCACGAGACCGAAGTCGTCCGAATTCCCTGCAGCGGCTGCAGCTACATGACGCAGCACACGCCCCAGAGCGCTCGGCGGATCACGGACGACGACTGCTAGCCGAAAGAGCATCCGCGAAATCAAGCGAGCGGGCGAGGGACGACACCCCTCGCCCGCTCTAGTCACACAAGGAGAGCGTGACATGACCCAGACTACCCAGTGCGGTTTCTGCCGCGAGACCTACGAAGTCGGCGACCAGACGTACACGCCTGACGCCGATGCCCTGCCGCTCAATGAGTGCGCGACCTGCGCCCGGCGAGAAGCCCGCGGCTGCCGCGAGCGCGACTACCCGATGTTCGACTGGCAGTCCGAGGACCGGGTCGAGCTGGTCGACTGGCAACCCAGCGACCTGGTTTGGCTGGCGTCAGATGCCTGAGCGCACGACACCGCTGCCGGACTTCAACGCCTACGTCACGATCGGTCAGGTGATCACCGCGCTGTTCGAGCTCGAATGGATCGACCTGGACGACTTCGCCGACCGCGACTCCGCCCGCGTCTTGGCCGAGCGCCTTGACGCCGTCGCCCCCGAACGGCAGTTAACGCTCGCGCTCACGGCCTAGACCATCACAACTCGCCCGACATGCCCTGCGCAGGTCTGGCTAGAACGGAACACGACCATGAACCACTGGATCAACGACCGCGGCTGCCACATCTACCTCGACAAGAACGTGCCGATCGACGAGCACGGCGACGAGACCGGCAAGGGCACCTTCTCCTGGTGGTGCGCCTGCAACCGCAGCCAGGTCGACTACGAGAGCCTGCCCGACTGCGTCCGCGACGCCCGGGCCCACATCGAGGAGTAAACGCCTGTGAACCCCTGGAACAACGACCGGGGCTGCGAGATCTTCTTCGAGGAACTCGTCGCCATTGACGAACACGGCAACCAGACCGCCGGCCGCAGCTACAGCTGGTGGTGCCGGTGCGGTCTGTACCGGGACCAATATGAACGACTGCCCGGCTGCGTCCAGGACGCGCGGGCCCACATCGAGGAGTAACCGTGAACCTGTCCGATTTCATCGACACCTACCGCGAAGCGATCACGAAGCGGATCGTCCACAGCTATCCACCGAAGTACCGTCCGGCCGCGGACGACCGCCCGATGCCTCAGCTCAAGCGCCGCCCGATGGGCGCCCAGGAGACCGCGATTCGCGGCGCCGCACAGAGCTTGACCGAGCAGCGCGGCACGACCGTGGTCGGCGAGATGGGCGTGGGCAAGACGTTCATCGCCATCGCCGCCGCACAGCTGGCCGGCTTCCGCCGCGTGCTCGTGCTCTGCCCACCGCACCTGGTCGGCAAGTGGAAGCGCGAGATCGAGGACACGATCCCGCTGGTCCGCACCGGCATCGCCGACTCGATCACCGACCTGGAGCAGCTGCGCCGCCAGGAGGGCTCCGGCCCGCAGTACGTCGTCATGTCGCACTCGCGAGCCAAGCTGGGCCACCGCTTCCGGCCCGCCTATTGGATGCGCCGGCTCAAGGATGAGGACGGCAACCCGGTCCGCGACGAAGAGACCGGCGAGTTCGTCATGACTCCGGCCTGTCCCGACTGCACCCAGCAGATCGTGGACGCAGAAGGCGTCCCCGTCCCGCACAAGCAGTTGGACAAGAAGCGTCACAAGTGCCCCAACTGCGGGACGCCCCTGTGGACGGCGGAGGCGCGGCCGGTACAGACCGTAACGACCGACTACAACGCCGGTCTGATGGCTCGCCGGACTCCCGGCCAAGGGCCGCGCAAGTATCCCCTGGCCGACTACGTCAAGCAGCACATGCGCGGCTACTTCGACCTCTTGATCGTGGACGAGGTGCATGAACACAAGGGTCGCGGCTCGGCCCAGGGCGTCTCGGCCGGCATCCTGGCCGATGCCTGCGGCAAGTCGCTGGCGCTGTCGGGCACCCTCATGGGCGGCTACGCCTCGACGCTGTTCCACCTGCTCTACCGGTTCTCTCCAGAGATCCGCTCGGAGTTCGGGCGGTCGGACGAGCACAAGTGGGTCGAGCGCTACGGATTCCTCGAACAGCGCGTGCGCCACGACCGCGACGACGACCCGACCGAGGACGGCTCGGTCTCGCGCCGGCGCAACTACCGCAAGCAGGTCAAAGAGCGGCCGGGGATGGCGCCGGCGGCGCTGTTCCACATCATCGGCCACTCGCTCTTCCTCAGATTGGCCGATGTCGCTTCGGGACTGCCCGCCTACGAGGAGCAAATCCAGGTTGCGAACATGGACACCGAGGAAGGGATCCAAGGCCTCTCGCAGGCTTCGGCCTACCGGATCCTCGCCACGGACCTCAAGCGCGCCCTGCTGCAGGCGATCGAGCGCGGCTCAGCGCGGCTGCTCTCGACCTACCTGCAGGCGCTGCTGGCCTATCCCGAGGGCTGCACCAGGGGCGAGTCCGTGTTCGACCCGGATACCGGCGACCTGATTGTGCAACTGCCGCCCCTTGACGCAGTGCGTGTCTATCCCAAGGAGCAGCAGCTGATCGACCTGGTCGCCCAAGAGCGCCTGGCCGGACGGCGAGTGCTGGTCTACGCCACCCACACGGGGACGCGCGACATCACCGGCCGCCTCGAGGCCCTGCTCAGCCGGCACGGGTTCAAGACGGCCGTGATGAAGGCCGACCGGGTGGAGCCGAAACAGCGCGAGGCCTGGGTCGCGAAGCGGGTCAAGGAGGGCGTTGACGTGCTCATCTGCCATCCGCGCCTGGTCCAGACCGGGCTCGACCTGATCGCCTTTCCGACGATCTGCTGGTACGAGACCGACTACTCGGTCTACACCATGCGTCAGGCCTCGCGCCGCAGCTGGCGCATCGGCCAGACCCAGCCGGTCAAGGTCGTGTTCATGGCCCATCGGAACACGCTGCAGGCCGACGCGCTCAAGCTGGTCGCGCAGAAACTACAGAGTTCGCTGGCGGTCGAGGGCGAGCTGCCCGAGGACGGGCTGGCCGCTTACGGCGACACCGGCGACGACCTGATGATGGCCCTGGCCCGCAAGCTGGTCTCGGGGGAAACCGACGACGAACCGGTGGAGGTCATCTTCACCCAGGCCCAGCAGGTCGCCGCCCAGGCCGAGCAACTGTTGGTTGACGCCGATTGGCAGCGGCCGGTTCCTGATAATGAGGCGCCCATTGCCGCGCTCCCGTCCGGGCGCGAGGAACCGGCCAATCGGCTCGTTCCTTGCAGCGGGCATCACAGCGCGCCGGGGGCGCAGCCAACCCTGTTCAGCTGGGCCGAGTTCCTGGCGGAGCAACCAGAGCAGCCGAAACCGCGCGGTCGCAACCCGCGACCCTCGGGACCGTCACTCTTCGATTGGGCGCTAGGGCAACAGCAGGGCGCGAGTCGCGCCGCTGCGGGATAGGCGCCATGGGGTTCGGGGAGGTCACTGGCGAGATGCCGGTGACCTCCCCGCGGCCTCATGTGTGTGGCCCTTTTTTCGTGACCGGATTCGGAGGACTTCCAGGCCAGCCGTGGCATCTCTCGGCCCGAAAGGGACGACGAGGGTACCGGCACGACCGCGAGAATGCCCTCGCCTTGATCACATTGACTATGGGGACTTGATCTAATGGCCACTACTAAAGCACACAAGTTGAGCCTGTCCGTCTCAAATGCACTTTCGTGTTTCTGAGGTCGGTGATGGCTCGAAAGGTCGATATGAAAGCTTCGGCATTGAACGTGGTTCTGCGGTAGCTCTCGTTAGCCGTTCACGAGGCTTAAACTAATGCTTCATGGGATTGCTTCTGAGCAGTTGTGCCGATGAAAGCAAAGGGAAGGCCGCTTCGGATTGGCCAGCATCTGACGGCATGCAAACAGTGTCTAAATCAATAGCATCTGACAGCCAAAGAGCCGCCTCCTATCGCCATAATGAGCTGTCCGAATTGGGACGTTCAGTCAAAGATCTCTTGCCTGTTTTGGTCCTGTTATTGGCTTCGCGTGGCTGTTTGATTCGTTCGATTCTTGCCATATCAGAGCAAGTGATTGCGCTGATCGCCCTCCTTAACGAGTTTCAGATCATTGTTTGAGTGTGAATTCGGTGCTTAGATTGGCGCCCCATTGACCACCAGTTCTGCTCTCGAGCGCTGCTCGGTTCGGCTGGCGCAGTAGCGGAGCGGTGGAGTTGAGAGGAATGACCGTTGCTGAGACCACCCCGGCGGCCCGTGGTGCAGCACCGTCGGCGACAGGTCGGGCAACGATTGCCGGCGCAGTTCATGGCCCGTTCGTTCAGGGTTCATGCACAGCGCTAGCACAGCCAGGGCGAGCTGATTCAAGCGAGCGCGCCCCATGCGAACGGCAGCGGATGTCGACAGAAAGAGGGCATGGCATGGGGCGGAGACGAGCCTCCCAGCGTGTGCTACTCAAGCCGGAGGCGGTCTGGGAGCACATTAACCGTCGCAACTTGAGCCAGAATGAGCTGGCTCGGAAGTGCGGGATCTCGTCCGGCTACCTCTCCCAGCTGATCACAGGAACGCGAAGCCCGTCGGCGGAGGTCCGCAGGCGGCTCCAGTCTGAACTCGGCGCAGAACACTTCGACGATCTGTTCGTCCTGCAGCGATCGCAGGAGTAGGCAAAACTTCGGTTCAAGCACGGCCGCCCCGTAGATGCGGTAGGCGGGCCTCTCCTCGACAGCACCGCGGGGCCGCGAATCCCGAGGCTTGCTCTGTTGGCGCGTCGGGATTCGCCCGAGCCCATGTTGCGTCAATGAAGCAGCAGTTCGATCGACACTATCGAATCGGCCTATAACGCAAGTCTAAGCCAACAACACATTTGTTACATCACTTGTTACTGTTCACCGTCTCAGGCACGTTCCACAAAATAATCGACGACATGCCGTCTTCAATGCCACAGCTTGTCGCCATTACTTCCATCGATAGCAGGGCCTGCAGGGAGGAGCGAAAAACCGTGGATAAATGCAGTTATACACGATTTGTCTCCTTCTCATTCCGAGCATCATAGCGACACCGAGGAGGCACTGGCAAGGCCGCGAAAATGGCAGGACTAGCGGCAGCCCTATGCCGACAGACCGGGACGGGAGGCGTAGTACTGCGCCACTGCGCCACGCGCGGCCGTTTCGTTTCGGGTGTAGCGAGCCGGCATTGACGAGCTGCGCCAGCGGCCGGCCGTCATCAGGCTGGTCAGTTCAGTCCCGGCGCGAGCTAGGTCCTGAGCCATCCCGACCCTTGGCGAGTGGCCGCTGAAACCCTTCCCCAGCCCGGCGGACATGGCCGCTTGCCTGATCCGCTTGGTGATCTGGTTGGGCCGCAGGCCGAAGATCGTCGAATCGATCTGAGCCGCGCTGCGCCAGCGATCAAGCGCGGCCATTGTCTCGACTGAGACGAACAGAACGACGCCCTCGCCTTCGGAATCCGTCTTCGAACGCCGGACCAGCAGTCGTCCGCTGCCGTCGCCGACGGCCTCGATGTCCTGCCAGGTCAGATCAGCCACCTCCGACACACGGAGCATCGCGTCACGCATCAAGCTGATCACGGCGATGTCTTGCAGGCCGCGTGCGAGCGCGGTCTCCGGACGTTCCCGTCGTCCGCCTCGCCCCCTGCGAGGTTGGCAAACCGTCAATCGTATCTGGTCGAAGGCAGCCTCCGTCAGCGGCCTAGCTTGCCGCTGCGCGTGTCCGAGCTTACGCCCGGCGGCGCGCAATGTGCGTTTGACCTCTTCAGCGGTACACGGATCCGGGACCCCTGCGGTGCGGTGCACGAACGCGATCGCTGACGCCGCAACCCGCACCGTGGCCAGCTTGTGTTGGTGCCGCTCTATCCGCTCGGCCAGATATGCAGCCACCTGTCTAGGGTCGGCCGGCAGCGGGCTGACCCGCCTGGCCTGCGCCCATTTTCTGAACCGGTTCCATTGGCATCGGTAGTTTCTCACGGTGTTGGCCGCAAACTCATGCTCAAGCACAGCTTGCAGATTCTCCAGATCGCCAGCCTCAAGGGCGGAATCGACCCTTTGGAACAGCGGGGGGAAGGATGAAGCGGTTGGTGTTTCGCGAAGCTTGTGACGATCGGGTTCCTGGATCGCGCCCTGGAGCAGTAGGCCCTTGGCGGCGTCGGTAAGGGGTCGCTTGGGACCGGAGATGGCTTCGGTTGAGATCGCCAATCCTGATCGTCCAGCCCGTGGGGTCTGACCAGCATGGGCCGCCGGAGTAGGGATTCTGTGTTTCATATAGAGAGTGCGAATGGATTGACAAGGATATAGATGCTCTGCTTGTAGCCATCGAGCTCATCGATAAAGCGTGTATAACTGCATTCGTCAATCCTGTTGCCGTCTGCTCACCGGAACCAACCTTGCTCTGTCGAGCCAATCGGTCTTCGACAGAGGTCGCCCGCTATCTCAGATTCCGTCTCGCGACCCCAGAGGTCCGCTTGCGTCCTTTGCATTCAAGGGCCGCGCAGGCTTGATCGGCGAGTGGGTCTGGCAGGAAGAATCCTGTTCTCTGACGAACCACTCAACCCTGGTTGATTGCCAGCATCTCGCCAGTTGCACCACCACTCTCGCCAGTGCGGCTCTAAGGGGTGTAGCGCCCCACGTGGTCGGAATGGGAACGGAGGCGAGGCACCTCCGCCCTTCCCTTGGGCATTTCCAAACGCACTCCAGAAAGCGCTAAGGGCCCCCTTCAACGCTGAGGGACAGGTGGAACCACAACAGGGACCACCCACCGAGAGGACATTTCGTGATGAGCAAAGAGAGCCTTGCACAAGACTTGACCCGCGGCCGACGAAGAACTGCAGTCGCTATCTCGGTTCTATTCCTCACCCTGGTGGTGTGCCTGACTAACTCCGACGACACTGTCCGAGCCCAGGGGGCTCCTCACCTTGTCTGGTCTGCGACGATGACGACGGAAGAGGTGTATCAGGACTTCGGCTTTAGCAATCTCGGCGGGCATCGAAGAGGCTCCCTGACGGCTGACAGCTTCGTCGTCGACGAAGTCACCTACACGGTGAAGTTGATCGAGGCCTCTGGCTGGTTCTACATCGGCCTCGATAAAGAGGTCCCGTTCACATTCTCGCTCGAGGTTGACGGCGTCGTGCTGCGATCAGGCGACGCAGACCGATGGTCGTATAGCTCTGCCAAAGTTCTCTGGTGGTCGGATCAGGATGTGTACTGGGGTGATGGCGACCGGGTGAAACTCGCTCTGTACACCAGCGGCGAGGGTTCTGAATCCACCGCTGCGACGGGCAGTCCGACCATCACCGGGACCGTGCAGGTCGGCCAGACGCTGACTGCGGTCACGTCTGGGATCTCCGACGAAGATGGCCTGACTAACGTCTCGTACACCTACCAGTGGATTCGGAACGACGGAGACACTGACACCGACATCACTAGTGCGACATCTTCGACCTACACCGTGGTCGATGCCGACGAGGGCAAGTACATCAAGGTGAAGGTGAGCTTCACCGACGATGGCGGCAACGACGAGGAGCTGACCAGCGACGCATCCGATGCAGTTGCGGCGAGGCCGAACCGACCAGCCACGGGAGCGCCGACGGTCAGCGGCACTGTCACTGTCGGTCAAACGCTGACTGCGGTCACGTCCGGGATCTCCGACGCCGACGGCCTAACCAACGTGTCCTACGCCTACCAGTGGATTCGGAACGATGGGACGACCGACACGGACATCAATAGTGCGACATCTTCGACCTACACCTTGGTCGAGCCCGACCAGGGCAAGTACATCAAGTTGAAGGTGAGCTTCACCGACGACGCAGACAACAACGAGGAGCTGACCAGCGACGCGACCGCCGCCGTCGCGGCGAGGCCGAACCGACCAGCTACGGGAGCGCCGACGATCAGCGGCTCGGCCAAGGTAGGCCAGACGCTGACTGCGGATACCTCGGGCATCTCCGACGCCGACGGTCTGACCCACGCCTCCTACAGCTACCAGTGGATCGCGAACAATGGAAGCTCGGACACCGAAATCACGGGAGCGACCGCCTCGACCTTCTTCGTCCTGGCCGCGTACGAGGACCAGACGATCAAGTTGCGCGTCTCGTTCACGGACGACGCCGGCCACTCGGAGTCCCTGACCAGCGCTGCGACCGACGCGGTGGCGCTGTCGACCCAGGCGCAGCAGGCCAACACCGCTGCAACAGGCGCGCCGACGGTTAGCGGCACAGCCCAGGTCGGTCAGACTTTGACGGCGGACACGTCCGGGATCTCCGACGCCGACAGCCTGACAAATGTGTCTTATGCCTACCAGTGGATCCGCAACGATGGAACGACGGACACGGACATCACTGGCGCGACATCCTCGACCTACACGCTGGTCGATGCCGACCAAGGCAAGCACATCAAGGTGAAGGTGAGCTTCACCGACGACGCGGGACACAGCGAGACCCTGACCAGCGCGGTCACCGGCAGAGTTGCTGCCAGGCCCAACCGGCCCGCCACGGGAGCGCCAACAATCACTGGAACGGCCAAGGTGGGACAGACGCTGACTGTGGATTCGTCAGGCATCTCCGACGCCGACGGGCTGACCAGCGTCTCATACACCTATCAATGGATTGCGAACGATGGAACTACCGACACTGGCATTCAGAACGCCACGGGGTCAACGTACACCATTCTGGCCGCCTATGAGGGAGACACCATCAAGGTGAAGGTGAGCTTCACCGATGACGCTGGACACAGCGAGAGCCTGACCAGCGAGGCCACGGATGTGGTCTCCCTAGCTACCCAGGAACAACAATCGAACAACGCGCCCACAGGAACCCCGACGATCAGCGGTACGGCGCAGGTGGGGCAGACGCTGACTGTGGATACGTCGGGCATTGCCGATGTTGACGGGCTGACCGAGGTGTCCTACACCTACCAGTGGATTGCCAATGATGGAACGACTGACACTGACATCTCAGGCGCCACTAGTTCCAGCTATGCGCTGGTCGAGTCGGACGAGGGCAAATACATCAAGGTGAAGGTGAGTTTCACTGACGACACCGACAATGACGAGGAACTGACAAGCGAGGCGACGGCAGCGGTGATGCCACCGCCGCCAGGTTATATTACTGTCGCGGTGATGGAGGACACCTCGGTCCCGGACAACATCGTCACCAACTTAAATGTGAGCTGGAACGACACGAGGTCATGCTCAGCCGAATACAACGCCTACCTAAATGTCGAACCAAGTAGTCAGAGCGGGAGCGAGACGTTAGGAACGCAGCAACACCTAGGCTCGGCGGCCAAGGAAAGCGATCAGGTTAGCAAGAGCCTCACGGGAATAATGGGCGGGTACCTAGGGTTCACTGTAGAAGTGTTTTGCGGAACAGATGAATCAGGACGGATGGTCTCTCAAGTTTCTATTCCCTACTCGTACGGACGACAACCCAAGCCAGGTACATACTCGTCGGAGCCCTCCCTGAGTGCGCTTGCCGTGAGCCATGGCACATTGACACCCTCATTCAACAGCTACACCTTCGAGTACAAGGTCCCTGACGTGGCCAATGGAGACACCCGAACCACCATCACCGCAACCCCCAAAGAGGGTTACTCTGTCGAATTCTTTGAGGCGTCCGACTTATGGGTGTCCGGATTCATGGTCGTTCCATACGGGCCCAATGGTCCTGCAGCGGGACAAGACGAAGACTGTAAGCCAGCCTGGCAAGATTCATTGGGCCTACTGTACAAGCTCACTGACGCAGACCCTGATAGCCCAGGCTTCCAGGTAGACTTGTACGACGGTACTAACTACCTGATGGTCAACATCCGGCCTATTCTCTATTGCGACTTTGGAGAGAAATACGAAATAGCCATAAGTCGTGCCGACGGCGACGTGACTCTGACTCGACCTAATAGACCTGTCGGTGGTGATGTACGCATTCTAGGCGGGCCTTGGCGTGGGCCGCTTGTTGGCACCACCCTAAGTGCGAATGTTTCCGACGTCTGGGACCGCGATGGATGGGATGTAGCAAGCTTCAGCTACCAGTGGCTTGCTGACGATGTCGCCATAACAGGTGCGAACGCTTCCAGTTACACGGTGACCGAGGAGGAGCTGGGTAAAGCCCTGACAGTACGCGTGTCCTTTACTGATGGTCGGGGAGCCGAGGAAACCCTGACGAGTAGTGCAACGACGATTGTGCGTTGGTCCAGGCGAACCCCGATAGGGACGCCAGTTGTTGGCGGGAACGTGGAAGTAGGTCAGACGCTAACTGCTGAAACGTCGGCAATCGCTGACGACGACGGCCAGACCAATGTGTCCTTCGAGTACCAGTGGATCAGGAACGATGGAGCGACGGATACAGACATCTTCGACGCGACATCTAAGACCTACGCGCTAGTCGACGCCGACAAGGGCAAGTACATCAAGGTAAAGGTGAGCTTCACCGACGACGCTAACAATGTCGTGACCCTGACCAGCGCCGCCACCGACGCCGTCCGGGCCAGGCCGAACCGACCAGCCACAGGAGCGCCGACGATCAGCGGCTCGGCCAAGGTTGGCCAGACACTGACTGCGGTCACGTCCGGAATCTCCGACGCCGACGGCTTAACCAACGTGTCCTACGAGTACCAGTGGATCCGGAACAATGGAACGACGGACTCGGACATCTCGAACGCTACGAGTTCCACCTACGACCTTCTAGCGGCCGACGAGGGCGACACTATCAAGGTGAAGGTGAGTTTCACCGACGACGCCGGACACGGCGAGACCCTGACAAGTGAAGCGACTGAGGCGGTTTCCCTGGCAACCCAGCAGCAACGATCCAACAGCACGGCGACAGGAGCGCCGACGATCTCTGGTACCGCTCAGGTTGGACAGACGCTCTCAGCCAACACGTCGGGAATCTCTGACGCAGATGGGCTGACCAGCGTTTCCTACGAGTACCAGTGGGTGCGGACCGACAGCACTGGCGACATGGATATCTCGGGAGCCACGGGCAGCACATACATCCTGGTCGACGCCGATCAGGGCAAGACCATCAAGGTGAAGGTGAGCTTCACCGATGACGCCGACAACGACGAGAAGCTGACCAGCGCCGCGACCGGCACGGTCGCCGCGAGGTCGAATCGACCAGCCACGGGAGCGCCCACGATCAACGGCTCGGCCAAGGTCGGCCAGACGCTGACCGCGGATACCTCCGGCATCGCCGATGACGACGGTCTGACGGGCGTGTCATACGAGTACCAGTGGATCGCGAACGATGGAACCTCGGATACCGAAATCACGGGAGCGACGGCCTCGACCTTCTTCGTCCTGGCCGCGTACGAGGACCAGACGATCAAGTTGCGCGTCTCGTTCACGGATGACGTCGGCCACTTGGAGTCGCTGACCAGCGCTGCGACCGACGCGGTGAAGCTGTCGGCTCAGGCGCAGCAGTCCAACAGCGCTGCAACAGGCGCGCCGACGATTAGCGGCACAACCCAGGTCGGTCAGACGTTGACGGCGGACACGTCCGGGATCTCCGACGCCGACGGCCTGACCAACGTGTCCTACGCCTACCAGTGGATGCGGAACAACGGGACGACCGACACGGACATCACCGGCGCGACATCCTCGACCTACACGCTGGTCGATGCCGACCAGGGCAAGTTCATCAAGGTGAAGGTGACCTTCACCGATGATGCCGACAACGACGAGCAGCTGACCAGTGCCGCGACCGGCACCGTAGCTGCCAGACCGAATCGGGTAGCCACGGGATCTCCGGCGATCAGCGGCACTGCGCAGGTCGGGCAGACACTGTCTGCGGACACCTCAGGCATCTCCGACGCCGACGGTCTGACAAACGCGTCCTACGCCTATCAGTGGATCCAGAACGATGGATCGACGGACTCGAACATCTCCGGCGCGACATCCTCTACCTACACGCTGGTCGACGCCGACAAGGACAAGAACATCAAGGTGAAGGTGAGCTTCACCGATGACGAGGGCAATAGCGAGAATCGGACCAGTCAGCCGACGGGGACGGTCGCTCCGCCGCCGCTCACGGTCCGGCTTGAGAAACCTGCCGCCTCGCACGATGGTTCCAGTGCCTTCACCTTCGAGATCCGGTTCAGCGAGGAGTTCAAGCTCAGCTTCCGCACGCTCAAGTTCCATGCCTTTGATGTGACCGGCGGGACCATCCTGAAGTCGAAGCGCGCCGAAACGGGCAGCAACATTCACTGGAGGATCACGGTAGAGCCGCAATCCGCCGGCGATGTCAGCGTCTTCCTGCCCGCCACGACGGACTGCACAGCCCAGGGAGCCATCTGCACCGGCGACGGCAGGAAACTGTCCAACCGGCTCGCTTTCACCGTTTCCGGGCCCAGTTAGCATCAGCCGGACTGAACCGGATACCGGAAGGCGATTCCGCCTTTCGGTATCCAGACGCCTTATCCCGACCATACAGAGAGAGTGCTGACTAAGGTGGCTTTCTGTCAGGTTGCGGAGTCGATGGTTGCGAGGCGCAAGGCAATAGAGTGTCCAGCTTGCCTCGGTCGGCAGCGAGCGCCAGAAGCGAGAGCAGGTGACCGGCATCGGGTTTGGCGCCGCGGCGCCATCGGTGCACGGTGCGGACATTGACGCGAAGTTTTCGCGCCAACTCTCGCCAGGACAGGCCGGCGGCCTGGCGGAACTCGTCCAGGCGTTGGGGAAAATCGACTGGAAACTGCGACGGCTCGAGAACGTAAACAGACTGCTGGCGCCGACCCATCGTCTCAACTCCGCTTCCTCCGGATGACCAGCAACTCCTCATCCAGCAGCGTGCCGAGTCCTTCCGGCATGAACGTGGCCAGGCGCACGAGCGCCAGCATGGCCGGACCGTTGGGTACCGTGCCGCGTCGCCAGCGATGTAGCTGCCGCCCGTCGACGCCCATCGCGGCAGCCATCCGCTCCCAGGACAGCCCGGTCATCTCTTTGATCGCTTGCAAGCGCTCGGGAAAGTCGTCCGGCAACAGCGCTATACCCGGGCGCAACATCAGCTCGGGACCATTTCGCCTAGTTCTCATCACAGCGCTCCAGCACGAACAGGCAATCGAAGTTCGGAGTGTCGAGTGCCGACTGCAGGCGCCTGCGAACCTTCGCCGACGGACTACGCCGACCGCCGATCAGCTGGGACAGATAACCGGGCGAGACATTGGTCAAGCGGGCCAGCTCGTTCTGACTGAGATTGCGCCGATTAATCTGTTCCCACACCGCATCGGGCTTCAGCTTCACCCTGGCGTATGGTCGTCTCCGTTTCATGTTTCCTTACCTTCCTCGTTCGGGTCGCCGATGTCGCCATCAGACTCAGGCCAGCTGCTACTCCTGAAACCACCGTCGTGCGATCCATTCGCGCGTTCGTAGATCTCGGGGTGAGCCAGGTAGTGACGGGCGATAATCCGCGCCAGAATGCGCAGGCCGTCTCGCCGGGTTGTTTCCTCTGCCGCACTCAGCAGGGGTTGTTCGATCATGAACGCCTCCTTCTCGGGCTCCAGCACTCCCTGCACCTAGCGGTTGGCGAGATAGAACCCTTGTATTTTTCGGCGCAAAAGTATCAACGAGCGCCCGCGATCTACAACGTCTCTGCCCGCCAATCCGCGCCCAGATTCCTCAATCACTTGCTGAGATGTAGCCGCGTTGTGGCTGTATCACGCCAGTGGGTGCTAGTGAGCGACCACGTGGGGCGCTGCATGCCGGCTTTCGGTCCGGCCAAACGGAGATATGCACATTGGGCTCGCACCGTGCCAGCTGATGGCGGAGCGGCTGTCGGCAACGCGGCAAACGCCGAGCATGTAACACCGTGCTCAGTTCAGGGCTGCAGGCCATTGGGAAAACCAAGCCAACTCACTATGGTGTTCCGAACAAGGAACTAGGAGTGGTGTGACGTGACTAGCCAGCGACGTTCGTCCAACTAGCAACGCGATGTCTGAGCACAGCCCGAAAAGAGGCAACAAGTGTCAATCCAAACAGAACTGACCCCCGCCGCGCTCTACGCGCGCGTCTCCAGCGACCGCCAGGACGTCGACCTCTCGGTCGCCGCTCAGTTGCGCGCGCTGCGAGACTTCGCCGAGCGCAGCGGCTACGTCATCGCGCGCGAATACATCGACGAAGCCGAGAGCGGCCGGATCGCCAACCGCCCCCAGTTCCAGCGGATGCTGGATGAGGCCAGAGCGCCGGACGCCCCCTTCCAGGAGATCCTGGTCTGGAAGTTCTCCCGCTTCACGCGCAAGCGAGAGCACGCCGTCGCCTTCAAGTCGATGCTCCGGCGGCGCGGCATCCGCGTTACGTCAATCACCGAGCACGCCGACGACACCCCCACCGGCAAGCTGATGGAGGCGATCATCGAGAGCGTCGATGAGTTCTACTCCGAGAACCTCGCCCAGGAAGTGACCCGCGGCATGCGCGAGGCTGCCTCGCGCGGCTTCTGGGTCGCCACCTGGGCGCCTTACGGCTACCGCAAGGTCCACGTCCCCGACGGCGCCAAGACCCGCCCCAGGCTGGAACTCAACTCGCCTGCCGACGCCGTCATGCGGCGCATCTTCGACGATGCGCTGTCCGGTAAGAGCGTGCTCGACATCACCCGCGCGCTCAACGCCGACGGCATTCCTACGACCAACGGCAAGCCCTGGCTCAAGACCACCGTGCACCGCTTGCTCACCAACGAGGCCTACACCGGCACCCTCGTCTGGGGCCTCAACGCCAAGGACGGCGCCCCGCCGGTGCGGGTCGAGGACGCCTTCCCCGCCATCGTCTCGCGCCCCGAGTTCGAGCGGGTCGGGCAGCTGATGCAAGCGCGCCGACCCGAGCGCGCCCATCCCAGGCGAATCGCCAGCCGCTACCTGCTCTCCGGCCTCGTCCGCTGCGGCTCATGCCGCCGGGCGCTGACCGCCGCCGAAGCCAAGAGCGGCAAGTACACCTACTACGTCTGCCAATCGAAAATCAAGAAGGGTTCGGAAACCTGCGACACGCCCCGTCTAGCGGCCAAGCAGTTCGAGCAGTTGATTATCGACCAACTCCGCGAGCACGTCTTGACCCAGAGCAACATACGATCCTTGGTCACACTTGTCGACGAGGAAATGGACGGCCAGGCTCACGAGCAGCGCCAGAAGCTGGAGACGATCGAACTACAACTCGCGGAGGTCCAGCACCGCCTGGACCGGATCTGGCAGGTCATCGAGACCTCCAACCTCGATGCCGCCGACGCGGGTGATCGCATCCGCGAGCACAAGCAGCGCCAGGAACAGCTCGAAATTGCCGCCGTCAAGGCTCGGAACGTCCTGGCCGAGCGTCGCCAACTGCTGGACAGGGCCGATGTCATCGCCGTCTTCGCGGCGCAGATGAGCGAGTTCCTGCTGACCAGCCAACTCACCGAGACGAAGGCGTTCATCAATTCATTCGTCAAGCGGATCACGGTTCGGCCCGGCCGGGCCGTGATCCGCTACGCCATCCCCATGCCCGAAGACAGCCCCATCGGGCCCGCTGACGCCGCGGAGGTTGGCCTAACTGAAGGAATTATGAGTACGGTACGTGTTGGTACGCCCGGAGGGACTCGAACCCCCGACCCCCAGGTCCGAAGCCTGGTGCTCTATCCGCTGAGCTACGGGCGCACGATGTCAGCTTACCCCGGTCGCCTCGGATGTTCGTATGGCCAAACGTACGCCTAGTCAACACGCTCGCTCTTCAACAGGTAGCGCGATCGGCTCCGAACCGTCGACCGCCGTCTGGGATGTCGTCGCGCGCGTCGATGCGGGAGAGCTTGCCGCAGCAGCGGCCCAGCTCCACAATCTGCACCCCGCTGATCAAGCCGACGCGCTCGCCGCACTTGATCGCGACGAGCGCCGACGCCTGCTCGACCGGATCGATTCGCACACGCTCGCCGAGCTACTGCCGTTCTTGACCCATGAAGAACTCGAGCATGTCGCGCCCGATGTCGCGCTGCCGCAACTGACGGCCGCCCTCGACGGGAGCCCAGCGCAACTCGGCGCCGACGTCCTTCACGCGATTCCGGAAGGCGACGCGGAGCTGATTCTCGATCGCCTGCCCAATGCCGAGCTCGTCGGTCCGCTGCTCGCGCACGATGACGATTCGGCCGGCGGCATCATGGCGCCCGAGCTGATGGTCCTGGGGCCGCATCTCGCCGCCGACCAGGCGCTTTCGCTGCTTCGCGCCGCTGCTCCGGCGTCCACAGTGCGAGACACCGTCTTCATCGTCGACACCGAGGGCGTACTGCTGGGATCGGTCGGGCTGCATACTGTCGTGTTCGCCTCGCCGATGACGGCCTTGCGCGACCTCATGGAACCAATCGGACCGACCGTCACCACAGACATGGACCAGGAAGACGCGCTGAAGATTCTGCAGCGCTACGGACTCCATGCCTTGCCTGTGCTTGACGGCGACGGACGCCTCGTCGGCGTCACCACTTCCGATGATCTACTCGACATCGCCCAACAGGAGGCGACCGAGGACATGTACCGCCTTGTCGGACTAGTTGACGACGAGGCACTGACGGCTCCAATTGTCACTGCTCTACGCAGACGGCTGCCCTGGCTGTTGCTCAATCTGGCGACCGCGTTCGCCGCCGCTGCTGTCGTGGCTGCGTTCGAAGACACCCTGACGCGCGTCGCCGCGCTGGCGATCTTCCTGCCGATCATCGCCGGCCAGGGCGGCAACGCTGGGATGCAGGTCACGACGCTCGCCGTCCGAGCCATGGCGCTGGGCGAGTTCGACCGTCACTTCACACGCCTGGTGTTACCGCGTGAGATGATGATCGGCATCACGTCTGGGATCGCCTTCGGACTCCTGGTCGGGGTGATCGGCTGGGTCTGGCAGGACAATCCGTGGCTCGGAGTCGCGATCGGCACGGCTCTGCTCGGCACCATGGTCGTCGCAGGACTGTTCGGATTGCTGATCCCAATCGTCCTCAGACGGTTGGGCGCCGACCCGGCGTTGGCCGCCAGCATCTTCGTCACGACTGCCACCGACATGCTGGGCTTTCTCTTCTTCCTCGGTCTGGCCGCGCTGCTGATCGACCGGATCGCCTGAGCATGGTGTTCAAGCGACTTTGAACGGCCTTGAACAGCTTGATCTGGTTGACAGTCCCGCCCACGCGTCGGTGATACTCTGATTTGACGTGGACCTGGCTCTCTTTGAGCTTGGCTCGCGCAATCGTTACGCGTGGTGGGCGTCGCCTAGAGGCCTAAGGCGCCAGGTTGTGGCCCTGGTATTCGTGGGTTCGAATCCCACCGTCCACCCCACCGAACGGCCGATTCCTGTTCCGTCGTTCCTGCGAGGGCGGGAATCTCGACTCGCGAGTGCGACGGTGACAGTTCATCGAGATTCCCGCGACACGGGAACGACGAAAAAGGACTTCGATGGCTCGTCTACCGCTCGTCCTGCTGCTGTCGCTGATCTTCATTGGCGGTCTCGGTGCGGCTTGCACCAATCAGGACGACGAAGAACGGCTCGCCGCCCAGCGCCTGTTCCGTACCTACCTGCTGCAATCCGACCGCACGGCTATCGCCGATGTCCGCGTGCAGGGTCTGGTCGACGAGCTGCCGCCCGGTTTCCCCGAACATGACGAGCTCAATCTGCTCGGTTCCGCGTTCAGCGACACCGAGACTCGCCGCGAGCTAATCGTCGGTTGGCAGACCGAGGACGAACGGGCCGACGATCTCTTTAGCTGGTTCCGCTCCAGGCTCGACACCGATCCCTGGCGAGTGACCGCCGATCCGCAACGCGCTGGCGTCGATTTCATCACATTCCGCGACGCCGACAATCCCGCCTTCAAGGGAGAGCTGCGAATCGCACAAGAAGGCGACCGAGCCATCGTCGTCCTCGTCGCCACGGAGACGCTCACTGTTGATGACGGCGCATAGAGCCTGTTTGTATAGCTGCCAAGAGTTCGTGCTAAACGAACGAACACTCCCTGTGCCCTGAGCAAGCGCGCCCATTCCGCTATTGCCGCGCTCCGACGCAGCCTGCCCTGCACTTGATGCGGGGGCAATCTCGACGCAACCAACGCCAACGCCTGTGCTCGAATCAGCGAGATATCCGTGACGAGCGTGGGTATGACGGAGTTTTGGCGGCCCGCTACGGATTTTGCAGTTCGGCATCCCTCGTGGCCCTGATCCAGAGCACCGGCAGATTCCACTGACCGGGATCCCATGCGCCACGCAGTCGCGGCCAGATCAACTGCCACGAACTCCCATCCCATTGCCAGGCGCTGCCGATCACGCCCGGCTGCACACGGTCGATTTCGGCCAGCGCGTCGAGGGCATCGACTCTCCCGCCAGGCCAGGTAACGCTGTTGAATCCTTGCTTGACCACAATGGCCGGCTCGCTGGCCGTCTCGCCACCGGCAGGCAGGAACCAGTCGGGCGGAGGTCGCCCGCTGAGCCTCATCACTACCACGTCGCCTGGATCAAGCCGCTCCAGCGTTCCTCGGCGGCCGGTTGAATCTGTCGATAAGTGCGGCGACCAACCACGCCAACCGACATCCGGAGACTTCCACACCCACACGGTCCGCACCCAACGCAGCACCGGCGACATCGCCTGCTCAATCGCCATTGGGGGTCCACTCCAGGCGAACCAGTGCGTGCCGGGGCGCAGCCTGAGCCGCTGGGATGGTTGGAAACTGGGAGAGAACTCGGAAGTCGCCCCCGCCGATAGCGTGGCGAGCGCGCGAAGCTGCCCCGACGGGACCTCCACCGTCGTTGCCGTCCAGGTGCCGTCGCCTCTGGTTCGACCACTCCTTGCAATACGACGCTCAGTCGATCCCTCGCTGACGTAGATCTGCACAAACGAACCGGGCGTGGCCCGACCGGTAATGGTCGAGCGCAGTTGCGTGTCGCTGATTCGAGCTACCTCGTGATCGACAATGCTCGGATGATTGAGAAGCTGATTCGGTCCCCGATCCCGATCGCCGGGGTCATTGATCGTGCGCCCGTCGGCGCCGAGATCGATATCAATCCCGTTGCGGGCAAACTGATTCCCATCCAGGGAATTGTCTTGCGCCGACGCGCCGACCACCGAGATCGCAGCAAGTGAAGCGTCAACGATCTGATTGTTACGCACTCTGGTACGAATCGATCCGTCATCGAGCCGGATCCCCCAGCGCATCTGGTCGTCGCTGTCGAAGGTGACCCGATTGGCGACTCCCGCACCGATGGCATTGGCACTGATCGACGCCTCTTCGGTGTTCGCGAGACGAATGCCGAACTCCGCGCCGCAGATCTCGTTGCCGTAGCCCTTCTCGCCGCCGATGGAAATCTCGGTGCCGGCCTGAATGTCGATCGCCGCCGTCGTCGGTCCCTCGCGAGAACCAGCGATCACGTTACGCGTCAGGCTGACTCTGGTCGTATTCGAATCCGCGACGATGATGCCCAGATCGCCGGCTGCCACTACGTTGTTGCGCACCAGGATTTCGGCGGCGCCGGAAATGATCGAGATGCCCTTCTGGCGGTTGGGCCGGACCAGCGCACGTGGCAGCTCGGACGCCACCAGTTGTAATGAGGCATCGGCCGGCGCTAGCCCAATCCAGTTGTTCTCGATCACCGACTCCCGCGCGCCTTGCTCGACTGCGATGCCAACCCGATTGCCCGCGATCACGTTCGCATTCCGCCTGCCAATCATCGCGTCCACCGAACCGTCGCCGAGAAAGACCCCTACATCGTTCGACGCTAGCCCGGCGTCACGCCGGAGCCCGATCCTGTTGCCATCGATCTGGATTGGCAGCCGGGTCTCGCGCAGTTCGACGCCCGCGACCTTGCTGTTGCCAATCGTGTTGCCAACGATGCTCGCTTGCGCCGAGTCGACAACCAGGATGCCATCGTCGTTGGGTGCGGGCGTTCCGTCCTGAGCGATGCCGATCACGTTGCCCGAAATGACGGCATCAACGCTGCCGCCGCCGCCAACGACTACGCCATGACCAGTGCGACCGGCCGCGCTATTGCCGCCGATCCGGTTCTCCAGGATCTGAGCGCCGCGAGCGCCACCAATCACAGCGATTCCGCTCAGACGATTCGCTGCCTGCCCGCCGTTGGAGGTCAGGCCAACCCAGTTTCCCTCGATCAGCGCATCGCTCGCCGAGGCGCCAATCACGCCAATCCCATAGCGCCCAAAGCCAGACACGCCCAGCCCGCGAACAACCCCTCTCGCCGCGATCAGCTCAAGTCCGGCGGTATCTCCGGCCTGAGAGCCGTCCAGCCAGATCCGCGTCCGAATATCGGGTGAGGCCTCGCCGTTCGAGCCATCAATCGTGATTCCGTTGTCCTCAAGCGCGGGTAGTGGCGACCGAGGTCGGATCGTCATTGCAGACCGAAAGCGAATCAGATCGTCGCCGGAGGACTCGTTGGCCTGCTCGATCGCTGCCCGCAACGTCCCGGCTCCGACGTCGCCGTCCGACACGACCCAGATCTCCGAGGTCGATTGCCCGGACGCGGACATCCACAGAACCGCCAGCGCGGCCAGCGCAACAGCAACTGCTGTCCAGAACTTCACGATCTCACTCTAGGACGGGATCGCTCTAGCGACGCTCGACGTTCTGTAGCAATGCGGCGGAATTCAAGACGAGATGGAATGTGTCGCCCGGCATCAGCACGAAGTCGACGGCGCCCGGCACATTGCCCGAGAACCAGGCCTGCCATCCCGTTGCGCTCGACCAACGCCAGGCCGCCGACACAACGTGCTGGATGTCCGACACTGCCTCGCTAACAGTCGTCTCCTGGCTGCGCCAGACGAGGTCGTTCCAACTCGCCTGAAGCGGCAGTCCGTCTCCCAACAGATCGGCGATCAACCCGTTGTTGTTCACATGTGCTTTCGCCATCAACAGCGCCTGCGCCCATGTCGAGTCCGTCTGCGCAACACCATCGATGTGCTCCAAATCGAAAATGGCAGTAGCCACGCCTCCCTGGGTCACGCTGATCTGCGGATACACCTGCGCTTCGGCATTGACCACCAACGGACGCCACAACACGCGATATCCACCAGCAACAGGCTGCCCCAACCGATCCACAACTTCGGCCTGCAGTCGGTAGCGGGTTGAAGATACGTACTCCTCAATCAACACTTCCTCGACATCGGCCAGAGACAACTGGGCGCTCAGATACAGGGCTACCGGCGTACCAGTCACCTTGATGGTCTGTTCATCACTCAGCGATCTGCCGTCACCAGCCCAGGCAGCGCTCAGACTGGCCGAACCGAGTCTCGCGCTGCGGCTGTCCAGATGGACACGCGCAGCGCCTGAATCATCAGTGGTCTGCGACTCGCCATCGCCTTCCCATGAGACCACCAGGCCCCCGCCGGCAGCGAACGTGATCCGTTGGTTGGGCACGCCTTGCCCACGCTCGTCGACCAGCAGCGCCTGGATTGATCCGGGGGCGCCAACCTTGCCGAACTCCATCGATGCACCGGAAATCGGTACGAGACGAAGCGCCTTCGGTTCGCCGTACAGCTCGAACTCCATCGTCAGCGAGGCCGATCCACTGGTCGCGCGGATGCGCACGACGCCCGGCTCCGAGCTGAGCAAGGCAGTCGCCTCGCCCGTCTGCGATGTTCTGACAGTGAGTTCCGATGTCGATGACGTGATACCGCTACGCAACTGCGCTCCTGATGGAGCGGCAAGAATCTGCAATGAAACTTGTGAACCGGGCGAGGCAATTCCGGTTTCATCGACCGCGATCAGCCTGATGCGATGCTGGGCGGATGCGTCCAGTCGCGCGTTCGCGGCCGGTTGAGCCAGACGCAAACTCGACGTCTCGCCAACGAATCGAACTGTCACGGTGTCCAGCAGCGACCCGACCTGGGCTGTGACGACGGTAGCGCCGCTGCGGCCGTCGGCGACCAACTTTACATTGGCGCCAAGGGTATCGTTGCCCACATCGAAGAGCGTCGATTGAATTCGAGCGGGACCGCTGGCCGCTGTAAACGCGCCCAGTTCGGTCGATAGTGTCACTCGAGTCGCGTTCTCGGCAGCGGCAGCCGGAAGCCGAACCGTAATCGTCGATTCGCCGCCCTGAGCCGACACTGCCCGTGGATAGGCAGTCACCGAGAGCACACGCTGAGATGAAGCATCAATTGCTGTCGCCCATGCCAACATAGCCAATGTCGACAAAAGCAACACGGCTGAGAGGGCGGCCCACCGCACGCGGAAACGCCATTTCTGGCTCTTCATCACAAGCTCAGTGTACGCATCGGCCTATCACTGGCCCTCTTCGCCAACCGACCATCGTCCCGATTCGGCGTGGTTTTACTGTCGCTTCACGCATCGGCCTACACTTCCCAACGAGTAATTCTTACCTGACCGCACTGACCTGCGCTGAATCCAGAAAGGCTGCAACATGTCGAATCATGAATCTTGGCCCGATGCGCCAACTCCGCTCGCCGATGGAGAATGGCAGGTCACCGTCTGGGACATCACCGACAATGGCGTCCTGGCAATCACGCTCAACCGTCCCGAGCGGCTCAACGCGCTCTCCTTCAGACTACTGAGAGAACTGCAGGCACTCGTTGACTTCGCCGCGGCCCGGCCCGACATCCGTGTGGTCACGCTGCGCGGCTCCGGTCAGCAGGCATTCTGCTCCGGCGACGACCTGTACGGTATGGAGCCGACGCCCGGCATCGACTCCTCAATCACGGTGCATCACCCATTCCTCATGTCGATCCGCGAGCTGAAAAAGCCGGTCGTAGCGCTCATTAGCGGCTGGGCTCTGGGCCACGGCTGGGAGATCGCCTGCGCCTGCGACATCCGCCTCTGCGCCGACAACATGGAAGTCGGTGACCACCGCGTCCAACGAGCGATCGGTATGAACGGCGGCACAACCTGGTTCGCGCCGCGCATCATGGGTCGTGGCCGAGCGATGGAACTCCTGATTACGGGCCGTCACATGTTCGCCGAGGAAGCGCTGCAATGCGGCTGGGCCAATCTGGTCTGGCCGCTGGAGGACTTCGACACCGAGGCGCAGACCTACATCGATAACCTGGCCAGTCTGCCCACGCTCAACCTCTCCGCCTTCAAGGAGATGATCGACTACTCCTCTGAGCACTCCCTCCGGGACAGCCTCGCGCACGAGGTCGAAGTCTCCGACCGCTATCGCTACAGCGACGACGCCCAGGAAGGTCGCCGGAGCTGGAGAGAGAAGCGCTCGCCCATCTTCCGCGGTTACTGACGTATTACGCTGACCACCGGAGGAGTCGATGACAACTCAGACCTACCACGATGCCGCGCTTCATTTGCTGGGCCAGGCCGAATCCGAGCTCGAACTCGGGGACGCGCGGCAGGCTTCCGAGAAGGGATGGGGAGCTGCGACACAGATCCTCAAGGCGATCTGCGAGAGTCGTGGCTGGCAACATCGCAACTACAAGGCGTTAGCACGAGCTGTGAAACGGCTCGAACAAGAGACCGGCGATATGGAGATCCGACCTCTGTTTCGTAGCGCCAATCTGCTCCACGTCAACTTCTATGAGGATGCGGAAGAACCGCAGATTGTCGCCGACGGACTGGGAGACGTACGTCGCTTCATCGACAAACTCGACGCCCTGTCCTGATATCCTGCCTCACAAGCACAGCCAACCAGGAGTGAACATGCCCAAGACCTACATTCTCGGCGGATTCCAGACCGACTTCGCCCGCAACTGGCGCAAGGAAGAGCACAATCTTCGCGATGTGATGGCCGAGGCCGTCAATGGCGCGCTCGACTCTGCCTCAATGGAACCCGGCGACATCGACACCGCGCACGTCGGTAACTTCGCCGGCGAGCTCTATGCCAAGCAGGGACAACTCGGCGGATTCTTCGCCGAGATCAACCCCGACTTCGGTGGTCTGCCGACCTCGCGGCACGAGGCCGCCTGCGCCTCCGGCAGCATTTCCATCCTGATGGCCTCGGCCGAGCTTGAGGCTGAGCGCTACGGCACCGCGCTGATCCTCGGCGTCGAGCAGATGAAGACCGTCAGCCCAGTTGAGGGCGGCGACTTCCTTGGTACCGCGGGCTGGTACGAACTCGAGGCGGACGGCGTCGAGCTGCCCTTCCCCAAGCTGTTCGGTCGCCTCGGCGACGTCTACGACGACCGCTACGGCCTCGACCCGGCCCACCTGCAGCGCCTGGCCGAGATCAACTACGAGAACGCACAGCGCAACCCGGCAGCGCAGACCCGCGCTTGGCTCGGCGATGTCAAGACCGACCTCGACGCTGGCAAGTACGTCGCGCCGATCACCGGTCGCCTGCTGCTGCGAGACTGCTCGCAGATCACCGACGGCGCCGCCGCGCTGGTCCTCGCCAACGAGGATCGAGCAGCCGAGTGGGCCGAGGCTCGCGGCATCGACCTGGCCGACGTGCCCACGATCCAGGGCTGGGGACACCACACCGCCGCGCTGACCTTCGACGAGAAGATCGCGCAAGCCCAGGGCGACGACTACATCCTGCCGCACACCCGCCGGGCAATCACGGACGCCTACGAGCGAGCCGGCATCGACGGCGTCGAAGATGTTGACGTGATCGAAACGCACGACTGCTTTACGACCAGCCACTACATGGCGATCGACCACTTCGGCATCACCGCGCCTGGCCAGAACTACGAAGCGATCGAGGATGGCCGGATCGACTTCGACGGCGACATCCCGATGAACCCGTCCGGCGGCCTGATCGGCGGCGGACACCCGGTCGGCGCGACCGGCGTCCGCCAGGCGCTCGACGCCTGGAAGCAGGTAACGGGCAAAGCCGGCGATTTCCAGGTCGAAGGCGCAGAACGAGCCGCGACACTGAACATCGGCGGTTCCGGCACGACCTCAGTCTCACTGGTGATCGGCCGTTAGCGCCTCAGAGCACGGGAAACCTCATCAAGAGGGGCGGCCAATGGCCGCCCCTCTTCGTGTATCACCGCTATCTCGAGCTATGAAGTACCTGATCCGGCAGGGGTGACTGACTGTCTCTTTACACCCCGACTCCAGGAGAAACCTGAGATACCAAGAACTGGATGCATCGATAACTGGTGATTGCTGTCCGATTTGACAGTCGCTAACTGCCTGGCTCAGGCCCATTGGATCATTGAGTTTTGAGGCGTAAGTTTGCTGTCAAGCCGACAGGGGAACCGCATCGAGGCGATGCGACTGTCGGACAAGACGAGGAGAGCGGACGATGACCACCAGCGAGAGGACTCACAAGTACAGCTGCCGAACATTCTTCACGGAGAACAGGCTCCTCATCCTGACCGGCGTCGCCATGGCGGCGCTGCTCATCGGGGCGGTGTTCGCGAATGGGTCAATCTTCAATCCCGGAGATCCGCCAACAGCGACTGCCGCCAGCGTGCAAGTGGACGAACCAACGGAGATCTGGCTGGCCGACGATGATTGTCCGTTCATGAACAACAGCAGCTACTCAGGCCAGGCAGTAGCGAGTTTCGGAGGGCACCCGGTCAAGGAGGAGACGTCGAGCGCTTGCCTGCTTCCAGGAATCCCCTGCTAGCCGATGGATCCATGTAGGGGCGCCCCTTGTGGGCGCCCTTCTTCGTCAATTTCGGCTGACCGGTCGACTAACCAATCACTCCATCAGCCGACAACTCCGCCAGCTCATCCTCAGACAACCCCAGACGTTCCTGCAACACCTCGCCAGAATGCTCACCAAGCTCCGGAGCATCCCGACGCAGCGTTGCCGGCTGGCCGTGCAGCATGACTGGATGCGTCAGCGTCGGCAATGGACCGTAATGCCGATGATCATGTTGGACCAGGTATTCGTTCGCGATCACGGCAGGATCACTGGTCAGATCGCCTATCTGCTGCACCCGCGTAAAGATCAAGTTCGGTTCGGTCAGCAGCCGCTGTTCCCACTCTTCGCGCGGCGCGGATGCGAACCGTTCTTCCAGCAACGCGATGAGCACTTCGCAATGCTCGCCCATCGCCGAGAGCGTCGTGAATCGCTCATCGTCAACAATCTCTTCCAGCCCGACAGCGCGACAGAAGGACGCCCAATCGCGCTCAGCCTCCAGAATGCCGAGCATGAGCCACTTGTCGTCGCCGCAGCGATACAGGTTCCAGAGCGGATTGGCCGCCTTCGATCGGTCGAATCGGGGCCACAGGTCCAGCCCCTGCATCAACCCCACGCCGATGCCCCAGAACTGCAGCCACATCGTCGCCATGATGTGGGAGACCTCGATCCGCTGACCCTGACCGCCGTTCAGCTCTCGACCGGCGATCGCAGCCAGCACGCCGTAGGCCAGGCAGGTCGCGCCCATCACATCGGCAATGCCCAGGGTGTTCCAGTTCGGAGGATCAGCAGGACCGCCGCCTGAGTACATGAACCCGCCGCGCGCCTGGCCGACGGCGTCCAACGCCGGCAAATGCGATTCGTCGCCTTTGAATCCGTAGCCGGCCGTCGCTGCGTGGACCAGCCCAGGATTGATCTCCATCAGCGCCTCGGTCGAGAGTCCCAGCTTCTCAAACGTACCGGGGCGATAGTTCTCGATGAATACGTCAGTGTCGACGATCAGTTTGCGGAACAGTTCCTGTCCACGCTCGGACTTGAGATCGAGCGCCAACGACCGCTTGTTGCGATTGACTGCCTCAAACAGCGCCGAATGACCATCGGGCATCATGTTCGGAATCCCGGCGACCGACTCAACGAATCTTGCGGCGTCGGGACGAGTCGGCGACTCAATCTTGATGACATCGGCGCCAAGATCGCCCAGCATCATCCCACCGATCGGCCCAAACCCCCACGTCGAGCACTCCAACACCTTGATTCCATCAAGCGGTCCAGCCATTACGGGGTCCTTTCAGGAGCAGGCGACGATCAGATCACCGAGCATCGTTCGATCAATCTTGTATTGGGGGTTCGTATCGGCCATGCGCGTCGCCGTTTCTAGAGGAAGATGCCAGGTTTCAGGGAGCCGAACGCGCAAGACAAACCCACCGTTCTCACGCGGGGGAAAGATACGAGGTTCTCCTCTCCCCAATTTGGTTGCCGTCCATGCATCACTCAGGTCGACCTCAAAGCCGGGAACCACATCCTCCCCACTCAGAAACAGGGGCTTCTCGATTGTCTGCATCTTTCGGCCCGCACGATAGACATAGACGCGTTGGTCCCATGCGTCGACCAACCAGCCGAGCAGCACTCCGTTGGCGATGTACTGTTCCATCTTGCGATGCATCCGTTCGGGCGAATCGTTGCAGCTGCAATGTTCGACCACAAACGTCGGATTTGACTCGATACTGTCCCACCACGGCTTGACATCCCGCGGTGGCAAGAGTTCAGGTGGGATCCAGCTCAGCGAGGGCGACATGATCGACGTGTCCGGAAAATCAAACATGCTCTTGGAGGTGAACACGAGTCCACGCGAGAAAGGATCATCGGGCTCTCGCTGCCGATAGAGCTGAAAGAGGATGGAGTCAGTGAGCTGCGACTCTATGAACGGCGCGGCCCTGAGCGAAATGACCAACTCGCCCGACGCCGAGCGCTCATACTTGTAGATCTCATTGAGCACTCGCGCCCGCTCAAGACTGTCGAAATCGATTGTCCATTCCTCTGGGACTCGAAGCGTCGCCTCTTGCCGGCCGTAAGTGTCGTGGCGATAGTACTCCGGCCATTTCCAGTAGCGGACAGCCAGTTCCTCCTCCGAGAGCAGTTCCATTGATGAGCGCCCATCCAATTGCGGCGGCGCGCCGTCGCGAATCGCCCAGCCTAGAGCACCACGTGCTCCTGATGCTCACCAAAGACGTCTCGCATCGTGTTCATGATTTCGCCCAGCGTGCAATAGCTGCGCACCGCGTCGAGCATCTGCGGCATCGAGTTCGCCCGCGGATCACGACAGACATTTGCCAGCGCCTGCAGAGCCGAGTCGGCCTGGTCTGGATCGCGTTCGGCACGCGTCCGTCGTAGACGCTCCAGGTGCCGAGCCTCGCCCTGCGGATCCATCTTCAGAATCGGAATCTCGATCGGCTCTTCGATCTCAAAGTCGTTGACCCCGACGATTGTCCGCTCACCGCGCTCAATCTCGCGCTGGAAGCGAGCTGATGCATCCGCGATCTCCTTCTGGAAGTATCCCGTCTCGATCGAGGCGATCACGCCGCCCAGAGCGTCAATCTGCTCGAAGTACTGGTACACCTCGCGCTCAAGGTCATTGGTCAACTGCTCAACGAAGTACGAGCCGCCCAGCGGGTCAACCGTGTTGATCGCGCCCGACTCATGCATGATCACCTGCTGAGTCCGAACCGCCAGCCGCGCCGCCTTCTCCGAGGGCAGCGCCAGCGCCTCATCCATCGCGTCGGTGTGCAAGGATTGCGTACCACCGAGCACGGCCGCCAACGCCTGGATTGTCACACGCAACAGATTCACTTCCGGCTGGACATCGGTCAGCGACACACCCGCTGTCTGCGTGTGGAATCGCATCCACCAGGAGCGCGGATTCTCAGCTCCAAACGTCTCGCGCATCTCGCGGGCCCAGATCCGACGCGCCGCGCGGAACTTGGCGATCTCCTCGAAGAAGTCGTTATGCGAGTTGAAGAAGAACGACAACCGAGGCGCAAACTCGTCCACGTGCAGTCCGCGCTCCTGCGCCCAGCGCACATACTCAAGACCGTCAGCCAACGTGAAGGCCAACTCCTGAGCCGCCGTCGAGCCCGCCTCGCGGATGTGGTAGCCCGACACCGAGATCGAGTTCCAACGGGGCATGTACTCCGAGGCAAACTCCACCGTGTCGGTCACCAGCCGCATCGACGGACGCGGAGGGAAGACGAACTCGTTCTGTGCGATGTACTCCTTCAAGATGTCGTTCTGCAGCGTGCCGCCCAGTTTCGAGCGGTCGATCCCACGACCTTCGGCCGCCGCGATATACATCGCCCAGATCGGCGCGGCCGGTGAATTGATTGTCATCGATGTCGTGATCTGATCGAGCGGCAGCTCATCAAGCAGGAGTTCCATGTCGGCCAATGACGACACGGCCACGCCACACTTGCCAAACTCCCCCGCCGCCAGATCGTCGTCGTGGTCGTAGCCCATCAGCGTCGGCATATCGAACGCGATCGATAGACCTGTCTGACCGTCGTCCAGCAGTCGCTTGAACCGAGAGTTGGTCTCCTCGGCCGATCCGAACCCGGCAAACATGCGGATCGTCCAGGGACGTCCGCGATATCCGGTCGGATGCACCCCACGCGTGTACGGATACTCGCCCGGCAATCCGAGGTCATTCTCGACATCCCAGCCCGACTCATCAAGCGTCGTGGCGTCGTAAAGCCGCTCGATCGGCCTCGAAGAGACCGTCATGAACGGCCCCGGCCGCTCGCTGCCATCCGCCTCGACTCGTGAGTCCCACTCGCGCCGAGACTTCCGCAGTGCATCAATGGTCGCCGAATCAAGCATCGCCAACTCCCACCTGGATCCACTCGCTATCAGTCGAGTATACGAAGCGTGGCCAACGCGGCCGGCCAGCCTCGGCCAGTTACGATGTACCGATAGGAGCTGACATCGCATGACCACTCAGGCCTACCACGAAGCCAGCATGACGCTCCTCGCGCAAGCAGACGCCGAACTCGCGGCGGGAGACGTGAGGCAGGCATCGGAAAAGGGTTGGGGCGCTGCAGCACAGGTCGTCAAGGCAGCCGCTGAACAGCGGGGGTTGCCACACAGGGACCACGCCGCGTTGTATCAGGCGGTTGACGCGCTGTCTTCTGAAGCAAGCGACGACGACATCTATCTGCTGTTCCAGGTGGCAAGTCAGCTTCACGTCAATTTCTATGAGAACTGGGACAGTCCGCAGAACGTCCAAAGAGCACTTGCGGCCACGCGACGCTTCGTAGGACTGGTCTCAAGGCTTATCTGAGCTGCACGACTATAGAGCCGCCAAACTCCGCACGTAACCGCTCTCTGTCGGTCGACGATTGAAGGCATCTCAGATCCGCTCCGGGAGTTCCGGCAATCACGATGTCGCCATAGGAGTAGACACCGAATGACCACACAGGCCTACCACGAAGCCAGCATGAATCTCCTCGCGCAAGCAGACGCGGAACTCGCGGCGGGAGACGTGAGACAGGCATCTGAAAAGGGCTGCGGCGCTGCAGCACAGGTCGTCAAGGCAGTGGCAGAACAACGAGGCTGGCCACACCAGAGTCATTCATCGCTGTATCGGGGCGACGAACGACTAACGGCTGAGTCCGGGGACGACAGCTTGAGCGATCTCTTTCACGTCGCCAACGCGCTCCATCAGAACTACTACGAGAACTGGGACAAGGCTGAAAACGTTGGACGTGCGCTCAACGCGATGCGGCGATTCGTGGAGAAGCTTTCAGTCCATTTCTGAACGCCGATTCAGCGAGTCAACCAGGGCTATGTACTCAGACTCACTCATTGGCGGACCGACGAACCCCGGACATGCCAGATCCCTAACGACCCTGGGTGGCTGACCAGCTTCCGACTCCAGGTGGAATGGGTAATCCCGGCAGCCGTTTGGCCTGACCTCATACGCCCCGCAGCGCAGATCGTCACCGAGCAGCGCGCAGGCGTCTCCCTCAGGCTGGAGCATCAGTACCATCGACGCCCGCTCGTCCAACACCTCCGACACGTCCACTTGACGCGCCAGACGGATTACTTCGTTCTCGCCCAGGTCCACGCGATAGGGATTGCGGCAGCACATGGCGCCGCACTCATCGGCCAGGCATTGAAACGATGGCGTGCCCGGACGCACGACAGGATCGTCGTCCTGCCGCGCGTCGTCGGTCATCTGTTGGCGGGTGGTGATCGCTAGAGGCCGGCAGCCGCACTGTCGAGCAGTTGGATCCGCGTTTCCTCACGCGACCATGGCGAGCCTTCTTCGGCCAGCAGTTCTCGCAGACGTTCTTCGTAGAAGAACTCCGTGCCTTCCGCCGGCTCCAGCTCGTCAAGCCAGCTCGCTGTGTCGGAGTACTTGGCGAAGAACGGCTTGCCAACCCACTCGGGATCGCGACCCTGCAGGAAGCGCAGCACAATCAGCTTCTCGCCTCGGTGCTCGGAGACTCCCAGAATCTGGACCTTGCCCGGTCCAGCCGACATCGACGGACCACGCACGGTCCGCCCGACGCCCGACACTCGCTGGTAGGCGCCGCGGAAAATCTCCTGGCAGTCGACCAGCGGGATCTCGAAGTAACGCTTCGCGCCGGTGTCTCGGGCGACGAACAGGTAGTAGGGCACGCAACCGGCCTGGGTTTGCTCGGCCCACATGTCAGCTAGCAGTTGCGAGTCCGCGTTGATGTGGTTGAGCAGCGGGGTCTGCGTGCGAATCTGTGCGCCGGTCTCGCGAATCCGCCGCACCGCCTCCAACGCGACCGGCGTGCGCAGCTCGGCCGGATGGTTGAAGTGAGCCATCAGCGCGAGTTGCATCCCGGCGTCCGTCACCTGGCGGAACAGATCCAGCAGTTCTTCCGCGTCGTCGTCATAGATGAATCGATGCGGCCAGTAGGCGATCGCCTTGGAACCAATCCGCACGGTGCGCAGGTTGTGGCCTGCGTCCGGCTTGGTCAGCGGCTCGATGTACTCGCGCAGCGTCTTCGTCTTCATGATCAGCGGGTCGCCGCCGGTGAAGAGGACATCCGAAACCTCGTGGTGCTCGGACAGATAACCGCGCAGCCGCTCGCCCTCGCGCATGGCGAACTTCTTGCCCTCGAGGCCCACGAACTGCGGCCAGCGGAAGCAGAACGTGCAGTAGGCGTGGCAGGTCTGACCCTGCGACGGAAAGAACAGCACGGTCTCGCGGTACTTGTGCTGCATGCCCGGCAGCGGTTCTTCCTGCAGGCTGGGCATGTTGTGTTCCATCTGACCGGCCGGATGCGGATTCAGGGTCATCCGGATCTCGTCAGCCACGACCTTCAACTCACGCGCATTCTTGCCCGAGTCGATGGCCGCTGCCATCGTGTCAAAGTCGGCCGGCGCCAGCATGTCCTTCTGCGGGAAGGTCAGCCGGAACATGCCATCGTTCAGCGCGTCCGACCAGTCAATCAAGTGATCGACCACATATCGGTTCGACTTGAACGGCAGCACCCGGCCCACCACGTTGATGTTGTAGACCACGTCGTCGGGCAGTGCTTGAATCTGCTCAAGCTGCTCGAAGTTGTGCAAGTTGATCGCCTGGTATTGCTCCGAAGCGAAGTCTTCTGAAGTCAGATTCGTCACGTCATACTGCTGCGACACCATGTCTCAGCTCCTCTCAACACTGCTGATTGAACTGCTGCGTAACGGCGACCGCCAACAACACACAGCTCACTACTTGTCATAGTCGCTCATCTTGCATTCTACCGACCGCGAGCAGACGCCGATTTCACTGCCGTTAAACGCCGTCTCAGGACTGTAAACCAGCCCGGTTTGTCAGTGTGATCAGGCCGATCTCCGGTCGGCAGGCGAATCGCAGAGGAACGTGCGCCGTGCCAAATCCCTGGCTCACGACGACTTGCGCCCCACTGACTTCAAACACCCCAGACGTCTGCTCCCGACTCACCAGTCGAGAATGCCGCAAGGGAGCACCCCAGCCTGGAACGCGAATCTGTCCACCATGTGTATGCCCACAGAGCACCAGAGAGGGACCACCGTCCCTTGGCATCCGCAATCGCAGTGCCGCGTCGGGCGCATGGGTCAGCATGATCGAGAACCCACCCGGTGGCGGCGTTGCCGCATCCAATCGAGCCATCCGCACCGAGTCGTCGCCCGCACCGCCAATCCGTACCAACTCTCCGCCGATTTCCAGCGACCGCCACTCATTGCGCAAGACGACGATGCCCGCCTCTTCCAGCCGCTCCACGAACGGCGCAGGATTGACGAACCGCCGCGGCGAACCCATCAGTCGATCGGCATTGAATGAGACCCATTCATCGAACGACCGAACCGGCTGGCAGTAGTCATGAGCTCCAAGCGTCGCGTAGACGCCCAACGGCGCCGTCAACTGCGTCAACGCATCGCCGGCCGAATCCCACCCGGCCGACGTCTCGACATAGTCGCCGGTACAGCAGATCAGGTCATAGTCGAGGTGCCAGATCCGCTCCAGGAAGCGTCCGACCGAGTCGCCCGAGGCGGGAAAGTGTGTATCCGAGATATGCAGAATGCGCAGACCCTCAAGACCCGGCGGGAGATCGGGCAGCACGAGCCTGCGCTCGGTCACTTCGACCGCCGTCGACTCCCACCACGCGTACAGCGTCGCCACGACGCCCAGTGCGCCCAGTGCTCCGGCCCCGGCAACCAGGCCTGAGAAGCTCAACGGCCCTAACTCAGAATCTCGTTGACCGCGGCAGAGTCCTCGGCCGACAACTCCCAGCTCAACGTCGCCGCAACATTCGCCTCGATCTGTTCCGGCTTGGTCGCGCCGGCTATCACCGACGACACCGCGCTGTCCGACGCCAGCCAGCTCAATGCCAGGTCGAGAATCGTGTGTCCGTGGTCCTCTGCATACCTGGTCAATGCGTCCAGCTTGTCCCAGTTCTGGTCCGAGGTCAGCGCGCCGATTCGTGCCGGCATGGCTTTCGACCACGCCGCCAATCGCGTGCCCTCGGGCAGGTCTGCGCCACGTGTGTACTTGCCCGTCAGAAAGCCCGAGGCCAGCGGGAAGAATGGCAACTGCCCCAGGCCGAATTCGCGACAGGCCGGCATGATCTCAGGCTCGATCTTGCGCTCCAGCAAGCTCCACTCATTCTGCGCCGAGACGAACCGCGCATAGCCCTTCGATTTCGCCGTCCAGTCCGCGTCGGCGATCTGCCATCCGGTGAAGTTGGAGTGTCCGATGTAGCGAACGACGCCACGATGCACGAGGTCCGACAGTGCCTCCAGCGTCTCCTCAATCGGCGTGTCCGGATCCGGCTGGTGCATCTGGTAGACATCGATGTAGTCGGTGCCCAGCCGCTTCAGCGACCGCTCCACGGCCTTCTCGATGTAGTGCCGCGATCCACCCCTTGTGAACGGCCCCTCGCCGACTGGCATCGCAAACTTCGTCGCGACCAACACATCCTCGCGACGAGAACCCAGCGCCTTACCCAGGAATTCTTCCGACAGTCCGCCCCCATAGATGTCGGCCGTGTCGAAGAAGTTGATCCCCGCATCTAGCGCCGCGTCCACGACCGTCTTCGACCCCTCGTAGTCCAGCCGCATGCCGAAGTTGTTCGTCCCCAGTCCGGCAAGCGAAACTTGCAAACCGGAATTGCCCAGCCGTCGGTACTTCATTTGCCTGTCTCCTCGTGTAGTTTCGCGATCTCGTTGGTCATCGGTTCACCCAGTGACGGTTCCAGTCGAGTACCGAACAGGGTGCTCACGCAAACGCGCAGCGATGCACAGTCTGATGTTACGACCAGGCAGAGACTCATTCATCACTCCACCATCTCCTTGGGAGAGGGATGCAAGGCTCAGCTTCCCGTCCCCGCAGGATGTCTCAGAAGTCAGATCTCCCAGTCTCCGCCTTACGGAGACCCGCTCCCTCCCTGTAGGGGACCCCACCGCCAGATATCCCGCGCTGCCAGAGCGGGTCCCCGCGTTAAGGAGACCTTTTGCAAAACCACGCTTACCGTCATTGCCGCGCCCCGACGCGGCAATCTCGCCGCATCCTGCACCAACGTTTGTGCCTGAATCAGCGAGATACCCGCGATGAGCGCGGGTATGACGGAGATGTTTGTGCGCATTTGATTCCTCCTTTTGAGGTCTCCTTTACGCGGGGACCTGCTCCCTCCCTGTAGAGGACCCCACCAACAGATATCCCGTGCCGCCAGAGCGGGTCCCCGCGTAAAGCGGGGACTGGGATTCAACCAACCGATCGGTACTTCTCCCTCATCTAGACAGGGTCTTGGTCTGCTGAGATGACATTGCACTGCCGAGACTTCCTCGCCGTTTATCGGTAGAGTCAGGAGAAGGCGAGGGTCGAAACTCCATAGAGCGCATGACCGCAACGGCGAAACCGGCTCGACGGGCACTTCTGATCGCATTCGCGGCGCTGATCGCCGTGTTCGCCGCAATGAGCCTGATCGAACACGCCAGCGCCGAGGGCGGCGTACCGATCCCCGCACCCGCCGGCACTGAATGGACAATCGTCGCCGGCTACAACACCGGTACTCACTCAGAAGTTGACGGCAACGACCCTCATGCCATTGACCTGGTGCGCGTCCCTCGTGACGAGACGGCCTTCACACCCGTGCTTGCTCCCATCAGTGGAACCATCGCCTGGCGCGGCTGGGATGGATTATCGATCACCGATTCGGCCGGGTTTGACCATGTGCTTGCCCATGTCGCACCGCTTGAACACATCTGGAGGGGCGCGGTTGTGGAAGTCGGCGAACAGGTCGCGACAGTTTGCATGGCGCATGACTGTAGCAACTACGGTCTTCCGCACATTCACTATGCCGTCCATCAGTCGCGCGGCGACGGATACCTTGGTTCCAGCGTGCCATTCACGGGCAAGTACGCCATTGAGGGTCGCGAACTGCATTGGTCCTCCGAGTACAACCTGCACAGCGGCCTCGAGTTCACCTCGACCAACACTCAAGGCTGGGCCGCACCGACCATCATTCCAACAGCAGATGACCCGCCCGATCCGCCATCCGCCGAGGACGACAACGATCCCGAGCCAACTCCTACCGACACCGAGCAAGTCACTGTCCCCGAGCCCGAACCGGAGCCGGTTTGGACCATTCCCGCCGACGCCCCGATCGGTGGATGGCGCACGATTGGCGTGCAGCAGAACACGTCCGTCGCCGGACTCTTCGCCAATCTCGACGCACCACTGACCGAGTTGGCCGTGCACCACGCCGGACGGCAGACTTATGAGCGCTTCGATCCCAACGATCCCGAGAGCGCCGATGTCGCCGTGCGCTCGATCAAGGCCGGACAAGCTGTCTGGGCTCTGGTCCAGCCCGACGTCGCCTGGCTGCCAGCGCCGCCGCCCAGACCCAGGCAGGTCACGCTGCGACTCACGACTGGCGCCAATCTCGTCTCTTGGCAAGGACCCGAACGATACGTCGCCGAAGCTCTCAAGAACGTTGCCCACTTGAGCCATGCGCACCACTTCGACGCCTACAGCCAAACCTGGCGCTTCTGGTCCCTCGACGGACCCGACTTCCTCAACACGCTGACCACTCTGCAAAGCGGAGACGCTCTCTACATCGTCGTCAACGTCGGCTCTGTCTGGACGCAGTTGCCCTGATTGTGGGGACCCACACGACGAAGGGCGGCCACCAGGGCCGCCCTTACATCGTCATTTCCAGCTTGGACGCTAGCGCTGCAGCCAGGCGAACTGCTGCTTCCGACGCTGCGCTCCCGGTGCGATCTCAACGTTGATCAGCGTCGAGCCCTCCTGCGCGAACGAGTCGTCCAGCGCAGCTTCGAACTCTTCGGGGCTCTTGCAGTAATAGCCCTTGCCGCCGAACGCTTCCATGATCATCTCGTAGCGCGCCATCGGCGTGAGCTGACCCGGCGACAACTCGCCTGTGCCGTACTCTTCCGGCAGTTCAGGCGCGCCTCCGCCGATCCCGTTGTTGTTGAAGATGATCCACGTGATCGGCAGCTTCTGACGAATCGCCGTTTCGACTTCGCCCGGACCGAATCCGAACGCCGCGTCACCCTCGAGCGCAATCACGCGCTTGCCGGGATTCACGACCTGCGCCGCCAGCGCGAAGCCCGGGCCGACGCCCATCGTGCCCCACGTGCCCGCGTCCAGACGACTGCGCGGCTCGTACGACTGGATCACCTGACGCGCGATCGCCATCGTGTTCTCACCCTCGGTGACGAACACCGCGTCGCGCGGCATGCGGTCGTTGATTTCCTTCAGCGGTCGGTAGTAGTTCATCGGCGCCTCGTCCGACGACGCCCACTCGGCCTGCTCGGCCGCCTTGCGCTCGAGCTCCGCGTTGATCGAAGCGATCCACTCGGTCGTGTCCTCGAACTGCCACGGATTCTCGTCCAGATACGAGTTCAACTGGCCCACGACGGCTTTGCCATCGCCGACCAACGCCACCTCTGTCGGGACGTTCGTGCCGATCTCCTCCGGCTCGATGTCGAGCTGGACGATTCGCACGCCCTCCTTGAAGCGCGGCGGCTTGCCGAAGTGCAGGATCCAGTTCAGGCGCGCGCCCAGCAGGACCACGAGGTCCGCGTTCTTGAGCACGTGCGTCCGAGCCGCCGCGGCGTTGTTCGGCGCGTCGGCCGGCACGACGCCGGCGCCCATTGGCGTGGCCAGCCAGGGAATGCCCGTCTTGTCGACGAACTCCTGGACTTCCTGCTCCGCCTTTGACCAGGCCATGCCCTTACCGACGATGACCAGCGGGTTCGAGGCCGACTTCAGCGCCTCGATTGCCGCCTCCACCGATTCCTGCGAGACCATCGGTCGTTGCGGTTCCTCGACGCGAGGCGCCCACTGCACCTCGGACTCGTCGACGACCGCGTCGATCACGTCGCCCGGCAGGTCCAGGTAGACCGGACCGGGACGCCCGTTGATCGCTGCGCGGGTTGCCTGTGCGATCAGTCGCGGGATCAGCCGCACGTCGCGCGCCTGGTCCGACCACTTGACGAACGGCCTCGCCGCTTCGACCTGTGGCGCGTCCTGGAAGTCGCCCATCTGCGACAGCGTGATGTTGGCCGCGCCGCCGAGCAGGATCATCGGCCAGCAGTTCGCCTGCGCGTTGCCCAGCGCCGAGATCACGTTCGTCATCCCCGGCCCCGAGACGACCAACGCCGCCGACAGGTGACCGCGCATGTAGGACGCCGCCTGAGCCGCGTAGCCCGCCGCCTGCTCGTGTCGCACGCCGATGAACGGCTTGCCCTCTTGCTGCCAGGCGATCGAAATCGGTACCACCGGCACCCCGACCAACCCAAACATCTCCTCAACGCCCTGCGTCGCGAGCGACTTGGCGACGATCTGCGCGCCACTCAATTCTGCCACTGGAATTCTCCTAAGTTGTAAGACTCAAACTCTCAGCAGACTACTACACCACTTCCCCAGTCCCCTTCTGGTCCCCTCTCCCTGAGGGAGAGGGTAAGGGTGAGGGCCAGGCAGCGGAAGAAACTTGGCCGCCAGTAGTCAAATCGCCCGAGGGACCCTCACCCCTGCCCTCTCCCAGAGGGAGAGGGGGTCGGAGGGGGACAAACGAAAGCTCCCCCCAAGTTGGGGGGAGCTCCGATTCCAATTTCCTCCCCCTCGCAGGGGGAGGTGCTGCGTAGCAGCGGTGGGGGTCCTAGGCGCGATTCCTTGAGCGGCGCATCTTGAGGGCTCCGAGGCTGGCGATTGCGGCGACCATGGCTAGCAGGGCGATGGTTCCGATCAGGGCTTCGCTTGAGGGGCCGTTGTCGGCGAGACCGCCTGAGCCCGACTCTGGGTAGCCGTCTTCCATTTTGTCGCCGGAGCTCATCGTTGTCTCCTCCGATGGCTCGTCGGCCTCATCGCCGACCAGGTCTCCGTCTGATCCGTCGCCGAGGTCCTCGTCCTCACCGACGAGGTCGCCGTCGTCGGCTGAATCGGCTGTGTCGGCTGTGTCGGTTGCGGGCATGCTGTCCGAGGATGACATCAACATCACCTCGGCCTGGTCGGCACCGGTCTGGGCGATTTCGGCCTGGACGGTGTTGCCGTTGAGGCTGAAGCTGATTGCCTTGACGCTGTCGCTGTCGCACTGGACGTTGACGTGCCAGGTGCCGTCCTCGGTGACCATGGTTGTGCCGAGCTCCTGGCCGTCGGCGTCGTAGACGGTGACGACGTCATTGGGGTCGCCGTCGCCGTAGAGCAGGAAGGGCGGCTGCTGGGGCTGTGCTGAGGCTGCCGTCCAGAGCAGGGCCAGGACAACCGCCGCGCCGACCACGATGACCGCCAACCGAGACTTCCGCCGCAAGACCGTCTTCTTCATGACAAACTCCCTCTCCCAGACGCACGCCGCCCGGGGACTTGATCGCTCACACCTCGACTATGCAGCAAGCGAGGATTGGGGGGCTAGCCGATAATCGGTCACGGGGGATCACTGATTACGTTGGGGCAACGAATGCCCCAACACTCCGTCGTTCCGGCGGAGGCCGGAACCTCGATGTGGGGTCGAACACTGTTCAAGATGCTGCGAGATTCCGGCCTGCGCCGGAATGACGGAGAGGTGCGGCGGAATGACGGGGGGGGTGCGGCGGAATGACGGAGGGGTGCGGCGGAATGACGGAAGTGGGGCAGCCTATGCCAAATCCTCGTAGAGATCGCGCCAGGTGGGATTCTCCTCGGTGATGATTCTCACCTTCCAATCCCGCTTCCAGTCCTTCAACCGCTTCTCTCGCTCGATCGCTTCGATCATCGTGTCGTGCAACTCGTACCAGACCAACGTGTGTATGCCATACCTACTGGTGTGCCCCTCGACGACATCATTCTTGTGCTCCCATACACGTCCTACGAGGTCCGATGTGACCCCGACATATAGGGCGCCATTGGGTCGACTCGCCAGCATGTAGACACACGGTTGCTTCGCCATGGTGCAAAGATACTAGCAGCAGCGGACCATATCTCCGTCGTTCCGGCGGAGGCCGGAACCTCGATGTGGGGACGAATGCTGTTCAGGATGCTGCGAGATTCCGGCCTGCGCCGGAATGACGGAGGCCTGCGCCGGAATGACGGAGGGGTGCGCCGGAATGACGGAGCTTTGGGCCTTAACGCAACAAGGGGCGGGGCCTTTTGGCCCCGCCCCCTGGAGTTAGGACGGATTGTCCGATTGCGGGTGCTATGCGCGGTTGCGGACTCGGCGGAGGCCGAGGCCGGCGACTGCGGCGACGCTCAGCGCGATCAGCAGGCCGATCAGGCCGGCTGAGACACCGCTGCCGTCAGCGAGACCACCGGTACCCGTACCCGGGAACTCGGTGTCGCCATCGCTCATCTTGTCGTCTTCGCCCTCCATGGCTGGGAGGTCGTCGTCGTCACCGGCGAGTTCGTCGTCGCCAGCGAGTTCGTCGCCCTCTTCGCCTTCTTCCATGGCTGGTTCTTCCATGGCCATGGCGGTGACGGAGACTGCGGACTGGCCGGAGCCAGCGGGGGTGACGACGGCGTCGGCGGACTTGCCGTTGAGCGTGAAGCTCACGTCATCGGCGGAGTCGCGGTCGACATCGATGTACCAGCTGCCGTCATCGGCGACGGTGGTCGAGCCAACTTCGTTGCCCATGTCGTCGACCACACCGATGGTGTCGCCGGCGGTGCCATCCGTGCCGTAGAAGCGGTGGGGCGGTTCTTGCTGCGCAGATGCCGAAAGCACTGCGGCCATTGCAATCACGACACCCAGCGCAACACCGATGACACGAGTCATCATTCCAAATCGTTGCATTTCAGCGTCCCTTTCTTAGGTCGCTTACTTCAGCGGTGTTCGCCGCCCCCGACGAATCGGGGGCAGCGAACCGCTAGCGATTGCTAGTTGCTGACGTAGAGGATGTCGTTGTCGGCAACCGTGAAGTCGCTCGAGCCCGGCACCGTCGTACCGTCAACCACTGAGTAGCGGACCCACGAGGAGCCATTCCACAGGTGGATGGCGGTCGCGCCGCGGCCAGAGAGCAGACCGAAGAGCTCGGAGGCCGAGCTACCCATGCTGCAACTGTAGACCGAGAAGCCACTGGTTTCGCTCAAGCAGGCGAGGGTGACTTCCGCGTCGGCCATCGCCACAGCCTCGGTGCTGACCGAAGTTGTCGCGCTGCCGGTTCCGGATTCGACGATGATTGTCGCCTTGCCAGAGCCTTCACTGACGACGAATCGAGCGCTAGCTGATCCAGCCGTGGTCGTCTTATTGACCGCTCCGCTCATGTCCGCGCCAATGCCCTGGAGCTTCAGCGAGCCAGCGGAGAGGAACTTGACCGAAGTCTTCTCGGCCACCGCGTTACCGTTGCTGTCATTGACAGTCGCGGTGACAGTGACCAGGTCGCCGATTTCGACGGTACCTTCGACATCGAGTGCAACGTCAACCATGCTGGCATGTGCGGCCACGATGAAGGTCTGTTCGGCTTCAGCGGAGCCTCGCCGTCCCTTGATCGTGTACTCACCAGCCGCGAGCGGCGAGGTAGCGGTGCCTAGCGAAGTCAGAGTGACCTTGGCGTTCTTGTTGGGACCCACGTCGCCGCGCGCCCAGCCGATTCGACTTGTGGGAACACCACTGCCATCAGGGCCAGTGATCGAGAAGGTGACCAGCGGGACCGTCGAGTCGTTCCCACCTGCGTCTGTCGCGCTCACGCCGAGCACAATCACATCGCGGTTGTCGTCGGCGGCATCGGTCGCCTGGTTGTTCAGGCTGCCGGACGCGTCGCCAATCGAGATCGAAGAGGCATCGCCTGTGAACGTCAGCGTGATGGTCTGAGTGTCTGCGAAACCGTCAGTACCGGTCAGACGCGCCTGTACCTCAACGGTACCGGGCTTGCCATCGGCCTTCGTGACAGTAGCGAACATCTTCTGACCCACGACAATGTCGTCTTCGGTGCCTGCATTGCCGTCTGTTCCCGGTCCAGCTGTGAGCGTGACCAGATCCTTCATGCCTGTTGTTGCATCGGCCGCAACAGCTGTGCCTTCAGTGAGTCGGCCCAGTGGGCTCGGGGTCGTCAGGCTGATGTTTGCACCGAATGCCAGCACGCTTAGCTGGGTGAGGCCACCAGCGTTCGCTTTGTTGCCGAGCGAGTTGAAGGCCTCGATGACGAGGTTGATGCCGTCGCCGGTGGAGATGTCCGAGCCGGTCTCAAGTGTCGTCTCGTCAATGCTTGTCGTAGCAACGTCCTCGCCGCCGGTCTTCGGGCCCAACGAAAGCGTTGCGCTGGCCAGGTTGCGAGAGCCTACATCGCCGACATCGAACGTAACGGACACGACTTCTGCTTCACCGGAGCCAAGGGTATCGGCGGCGGTGTTGTCGTCGTTGGTATCGTTGTCGGTGTCCTCAAACATGTCCCAAATCACGCGGGCTGAGACAGTGTACGGGCCTGGCGTCGTGCCAGCCGGCACAATGATCCGGTGTGTCGCCGCGGTGTCGCCATCTTCGAACGCCGCTGCTGCGCCACCCGATGCCGGGCTAGTGCCAGCAATGTTGAAGTTGGTCTGGGTGCCGAAGCTCCCAAGTGCGCCATTGATGGTCACGTAGTCAACGGCCATCAACGTGCGGGAAGCCTGCTTGTCCTTGAAGTTGCTAATCGAAACAACAACGTCGACGGTGCTGCCCGCGCGAACGATGGCGTCGGTGTCGCCGTCAACCCTGATGGAGACGGTCGGCTGCTTGATGGAGACAGTCGGAGCTTCCGTGCCATTGGCGGCAACGGAGACGTCCCAACCGAGTTGCGCCTCATCACAGGGAACTGCGATATCATCTCCGTCAGCGTTTTCGACCGTCACCACTGCTGTAGTGCTGTCTGCAGCTACACCAACGGAGTACCCGGCCACTGTTGCGCCATCAGGTGGTGTCTGCGCAAGAGCGATTAGAGGCGGATCATTGGCTTTGTCGCCGGTGTCCACCAAACAAACACCCTCAGCAGCGGAGACGTCACCGAGGGCGGCTCGCGCCGGTGTAGAGAATACGAACATGGAAGCAACGAGGGCAACCAAGGCCGCCAGTGCCACCAGATGAGACTGTCTCAAAAGTCGGGCAACGAGCAGGGGCGGGGCCGATTGGCCCCGCCCCTCTGGTTTGGACAGGATTGTCCGGTTGCGCGAAGACTAGGCTCGGTTGCGGACTCGGCGCAGGCCGAGGCCGGCGATGCTGGCCACGCCGAGGGCGATCAGCAGGCCGATCAGGCCGGCCGAGACGCCGCTGTCAGCGAGGCCACCGGTGCCGGTTGCGGGCATGCCGACGTCTTCCATCGAGTCGTCTTCCATCATCGAGTCGTCCTCTTCCATCATGGAGTCGTCCTCGTCGAGCATGGAATCGTCTTCCATCATCGAGTCGTCGCCTTCTTCCATCATCGAGCCGTCGTCCATAGCGCCTTCTTCCATGGACTCTTCTTCCATGGCCATGGCGGTCACGGAGACCGCGGACTGGCCGGAGCCGGCGGGGGTGACTTCGGCGTCGGCCGACTTGCCGTTCAGCGTGAAGCTCACGCCCTCGGCGGCGTCGCGGTCGACGTCGACGTACCAGGTGCCGTCATCGGCGACGGTG
>MPNM01000003.1 GCA_002239025.1 Chloroflexi bacterium bin125
CAGTCGTGAGGTCAGTCATAATGCGCGCAGGCTAGCGTCAGGGTCTGCGCACGGGTCGGGGCATGTGATGAAGATCGTCGCCTGGAACATGCAGAATCTGAAACGGAGCTGGAATTTCCTCGTTGACCAGCACCAGTCATACGACTTAGCGCTGATTCAGGAGGCATGCATCCCAACGAAATACGCCCGCCGTCAGGCGGCAGAGTGGGATGTGCCCTGGGAGCGATGGGATCTGAAGCCAGCCAGATACCGGCAGGAAATCCTTGCAATCTCCGATCAGTGCAAGCTAACGAGGCTCGATCGCGAGGCAATCAACCTCGTTGCAGATCTGCCCACGAAGAATCCGATTTTCGATCGCTGGCGAGCCGCTGCAATCACAACAACGGAGGCTGGGGAACGGTTCTGCGTAGTCTGCGCGGTTTCAGGTTCGCGGCAGTCACATGGTCTGGCTCCATTGGTTGCCGCCGTGCGCATCGTTCTAGAACAGCAAGGCCTGGATTCGGCGATGCCGATGATCGTTGCTGGAGATCAAACCACCGACATCGATCGCACACCGCAGACATTCGTCGATATGGAGCAACTGGGAATGGTGCGGGTGGGACCCGAGGGGCCAAACTTTATCCACAAGCCGGGCATGGAACAGCATGCAGATGCGTGGCGAATGTTGAACAACGTCTTTGTCTCGACTGACTTGATTGACCGAGTCCAAGCCACTGCATTGAACGATCCTGAGGAAACGTCACCGTCGTACTGGGGTCCGAGCGACCATTGCCGAATTCTCATCGAGGTGGATGAGTCGCCTCCCGACTTCGGCGGCAGCTACGCCAGGTGGTCGTGCAAGCAGTGCCAGGCGACTACTGCCGACTTGGTCCACGAGTTCCACGTGAGAAACAGAAACCTGGACCCACGAGTGCATTGCGCGCGCATCATCGCTTCCCATATTGCCAGCCATAGAACCCAGCACGCCATCCGGCAAGAGTCTTACGCCGACTGGTCGTGCGACCACTGCGCGGTCACTGTGAAGGACCTGGTTGAGAGCTTCAAACGCAGGTATCCCGCCGAGGATCCGCAGCGCTATCTGGGGCGGATCGTTGGCGGTCACAAGTCCTACCACACTCGCTCCTCTGCCAGAGTGCGGACGTAAACCGCGCGTATACTCGACTCGACCCCACCTGCTCTCACAAACAACTCAGAAGGCCCTCAACATGTCCTACGACAACATCCTTTACGAGACCAACGACCGCGTTGCCACGGTGACGCTGAACCGGCCTGAGAAGCTGAATGCGCTCTCCAACGAGTTGCGCGGCGAGATGTTCCATGCGCTCAAGGCGGCAGAGGCGGATGCCGGCATCGGCGTGATTATCATCAAAGGCGCCGGTCGCGCATTCTCGGCTGGCTACGACCTTCAGCCGTCGCCTGACCTGTCCAATCCGCACACCAACGAGTGGACCGGGCTACCCGATACCGGCACGACCCATCCGCAGCACTACGACTGGTCCCGTCACGCAGTGATGGGCAACTTCATCATCTGGGAGCTGGCCAAGCCGGTGATCGGTCAGATCCACGGCTACTGCCTCGCTGGAGCGACGGAGCTGGCCTCGGGCTGTGACCTACGAATTGTCGCCGAGGATTGCCAGGTCGGCTACCCACCGGTCCGCGCGATGGGCACCATGGACGCGATGTGGGCACCGTGGCATCTGCCCCAGGCCAAGGCTCGCGAGTTCGCCTATCTCGGCGACCCGCACTCGGGCGCTGACATGTACCGCTGGGGTTGGGCCAACTACGCGCTCAAGAGAGAAGACCTGGACGAGTTCACGATGGAATTCGCGCAACGCATGGGTCACATCGACAACCATCTGTTGATGTACTCAAAGCGCTCGGTCAACCGCGCCTACGAGATCCAGGGCTACAAGACGGCGATGATCTCGGGTACCGATGTCGAGGCGATGTCGAAGCACCGCCCCGAGGCCGGCGAGTGGGGCGAGCGAGTCCGTCGCGACGGCCTCAAGTCCGCCCTTGAGTGGCGCGACGGTCCGTTCCGTGACTTCCGTGGCGCGCGAACCAATGCACCCCACGATCGCGAACTCATGCGCGGCGCCGGCGCTCCGTCCAAGCCAAGCTGGGACTGATCGGAAACGCTGCCAATCACGGGGGAGCCTGCGGCGTGTCCGCAGGACTAGCCGACTTCAGTTGGCTTCCACGCGGTCGCGTGCGCACGGCGTAGCGTCCCGACTTCGTGTAGAAATCCAGAAGCGACATGGCGATCGCGGTCAGCGGAACCGCGACGAACGCGCCCATGATGCCCCAGAGCGCGCCGCCGGTGGCAACGGCGAGGATCACCATCAGCGGGTGAATCTTGATCGAGCGCCCGAGGATAAACGGGGCCATCAGGTTGCCCTCGATCTGTTGAACGGCCAGGACGAGACCGCCGACGATCAACGCTGCCGTGACGCCCTCAGTGGCGAGCGCGATAAAGAACGCCGCGAGTCCGGCCAGGACCGCGCCAATCACCGGGATGAACGCGCCAAAGAATGTCAGCACTGCTAGCGGGAGGGCGAATGGGACACCGATAATCACCAGTCCGATGCCAATCAGGAACGCATCCATGAAGGCGACGATCGTGACGCCGCGGAAGTAGAGACCGAGCGTCTCGAAGAGTCCTGTCGTGAGCACCAGGAATTCGCGGCGGTGACTCTTGCCCAAACGTCGCGCGATTGCGCGCTGCATCGATTCGGCGTCCTTGACCAGCAAGAACACCAGGACCGCGAGCAGTATCACCCCGGCCAGCATCTCGGCCGCCAGCCGCACTCCTGAGAAGATTCCTCCGGCGATCGTGTCGGCATTGCCGCGCACGCTCGCCAGCACATCGTCAATCGCATCGTCGACTTGATCTTCCGACATACCGGCCCAGTCACCGACTGACTGCACGACCTCCGTGAAACCAAGCTCGATATCGACCTCCAGCTCGGCAAACTCAGATGTAAGCGTCGTGACCGTGAAATACCCAATCACTCCCAACGCCGCCAGGCCCGCAATCACGACCGCCACCGTCGACAGGAGACTGTTGAATCCCCGTCGAATCAGGAAGCGTTTCGCCGGTAACAGCGCCGAAGAGAGAATCAGCGCCGCCAGCAGCGGCAGAAAAATCAGTCGCAAGCGGTCGATCGCCAGACCCATCAGTATGAGGAACACGGCGACGACGATCACCCGCAGGGCGACTTCTGAAATCGTTTGCAGCCAGCGCGGAGCGTACGAAGTCATGGCCAACACAGAGGACGATGCGAGAGGCGTTGGCTCATCATAGGGTCGCCTCATCGGCACGTTGATTCGCGTTCGGAGCGTAGCCATCGCAGTGGCGCACCGGCAACCCTGGGTACTTGGGGAAGCGTGAGTCCTGGTCGGATCGCGCACAGCGCAGAAAGGTGGAGCCGCGCTTCGACTGCACGAGTCGCGCCCACTGACAGTCTGCGCACAGGCCCTGTTGCTGGCTTGAGAGTGTCATAGGCAGCGCGATCTGACACGGAGGTTGTTGAAGCTCCGCGAACGGCGCGCATACGATTGATTGAACGTTCGGTTTGCGCGTAGACCGGTTTCTGTGCGCGCACACAGGGAATTCGAGTCGGCATGCGGCTGACAGTGATCGGTTCCGGAGCGGCTTGCGCGGCTTCGGGCGACAACAGTTCCGGCTATCTGATCGAAGACGCGGATGCTCGCATCTTGCTCGACTGCGGTCACGGCGTTGCCAGCTCCCTGATTGGCTTGATGCCTGCCCGGAACATCGATCACGTGTTTATCTCGCACATGCACGCCGATCACTTTATCGATTTACTGCCGCTGCGCTTCGCCGTCACCAAGAACATGGACGGCCTCAGCGAACGCCGGACCGTGGTGCACCTGCCACCCGGCGGTAAGGCGAACCTGACCAAGCTGCTCGAGCTCGTCTGCTTCCCGACCGACTTCTTCGACAATGTCTGGCATGTCTGCGAATACGAGCCCGGTCAGACATCGCAGCTCAGCAGCGGCCTCACAGCCAGCTTCGCTGGGGGCGTCCATTACATCCCCGGCTGGGCGATCCGGGTCGACGGATCGGCCAGCATCACCTACACCGGAGACACCGCGCCATCGACAGCGGTCTGCGCCCTGGCGTCGGAGAGCGACCTCGTATTGGCCGAAGCAACGCTCGATGAAGCGGAAGATGGCCCTGTACGCGGCCATCTCACCGCGCAGCAAGCTGCTGAGCTGGCATTAGCTGCGCGCGCCCGCCTGTTGATGTTGACCCATTTCTGGTACGACGCCGACCGCGAGGCGATGGCCGAGCAGGCCCGACGCTGCTTCCCTGGCCGCGTTCTGGTCGCCACAGACGGCAAAGTCGTGGAGCTCTAAGCGGGATGCGCATCGTTCTCATCAGCCTGATGATCGCGGTGGCGGTCGCCCTGATCGGGTGCAGCTCCGATTCCGAACAGCCAACCACTCAGACAACTCAAGACCAGGTTGAACAGCAATCTCGTCCCGCGCCGTCCGAGTCCGAGCCTCAACCGCAGGAGCAGTCCGAGGCGGCATCTGAGCCACTTGCAGAGACGTCGACTGACCAGGGGTCGAGCGAAGCGGTGCCAGAGCAGTCGGCAGATGACGAACCTGCCCCTGCACAGCAGCGCGACCAAGCCGCCGCTCAAACTGAGCAGCAGGCCCAGATGGCCCAGCAGACTCAGCAGGGGCAACAATCGCAACAATCGCAACAAACCCAACAGAATCAACAGGAACAAGTCCCAGAAGGGACGCGAATCGTCAGTTTGTTTGGCGACATCACCGAGATTCTGTACGCCCTGGGCGTGGAAGATTTCATCGTTGGCGTTGATGTCTCGTCCGTCTATCCGGAGGCCGCACAGGACTTGCCCGATGTCGGATTCGCTGGTGCGCTGAATGCCGAAGGCATCCTGGGGCTCTCTCCGACGATCGTCATTGGTGGCGGAATCGTTGCGCCGGGTCCAGTCGGCGTGCTGGAGCAACTCGAGCAGGCAGGCGTCGAGGTGCTCGTGCTGCCCGAGTTGGTCGGCCTGGATTCGCCAGCCATCAAGATCCGGGCGATCGGCGCTGCCATCGGTGTTCCGCAACGCGCAGAAGTGCTGGCTCACGAGGTTGAGCAGGCCATTGAGTTGGCCAAACCCAAACCCGATCCCGACGGCGAGGCGATTGAGCTGAAGGTGCTGTTCGTCTACCTGCGCCGTGGAGGAATTCAGTTGGTGTCCGGCGCAGGACGCGAAGCGGAGACGATCATCACCGCATCGGGAGGCGTGGATGCTGGAGCGGCGATCGGCATCGAGGGCTGGCAACCGCTGAGCCCGGAAGCCTTGCTCGCCATCAATCCCGATGTTTACCTCGTGATGCAGCTCGGCTATGACGCCGTCGGTGGTGTCGAAGGCATGCTGGCCATCCCCGGTATGGCCGAAACCGAGGCCGGCAAGCACAGCCGCATCATCGTGATGGAAGACATCCTGCTGCTCGGATTCGGACCGCGCATGGCGGAGACTATCGTGCAGTTACGTGACTATCTCGATGAAGTGCGGGCGTCGCTGACGGATTCTTCCGGCGCCAACGAGTAACGCCATGACGACCGGACCGCTGGCGCAACTCCGTGAGCGCCGTCCCAGCGCGCCACCGACTGTGACTGCGTTGCCGCGCTGGCGAATGCCATTTTCCTGGACAGTCCTGACCGCCCTGTTCCTGGCGCTGGTGTTGGCCAATCTTGGTCTCGGCGCGTTCGATGTTGGCGTCGAGCGGATCATCGCGATCTTGTTGGGCAAGCTCGGCATCGACATCGGCGTGCAATACACGTCAGCCGAGGAAGCGGTCGTCTGGGTCATCCGAGTCCCGCGCATGATCCTCGCGGCGCTTGTTGGAGCAGGGCTGGGAGTCTCGGGGGCCGCCCTGCAAGGGTTGTTCCGCAATCCACTGGCCGACCCGAGCTTGATTGGCGTCTCAAGCGGAGCGGCCTTTGCAGTCGCGCTGTCGGTGTTGCTGGGCCTCACATCGGGGGCCGTGTTCATTCAACCGCTCGTGGCATTCGTCGGCGGACTCGTGCTGACCCTTGGTATCTATGCCTTCTCGCGCTCCGCCGGACGGGTACAAATGGCGACCATGCTCCTGGTCGGGATCGCCGTCAATGCGCTGCTCGCCTCGGCGATCTCATTCATCCTTTCGCTGTCCGACGACGGCGCACTGCGCGACATCGTCTACTGGATTCTTGGTTCGCTGGGAGGATCCGTCTGGGACTACGCAGTCACCGCAGGTCCGCTGATCCTGATCGCAATCTTCGTCCTGGTTCGTCAGGCAGGCGCACTCAACCTGCTCACACTGGGCGATGCTGAAGCGCGCCATCTCGGCGTGCGCGTCGAGCGCTCACAGTTCATCATCGTTACTGCCGCAGCCCTGGCTACGGGGGCCGGCGTTGCCGTCGCAGGTGTCGTGGGGTTCGTCGGACTGGTGGCTCCGCACCTGGTCCGTCTAGTGGTCGGTCCGGATCACCGCAGCCTGATTCCTGCCAGTGCTGTATCAGGCGCGATCCTTGTCCTCGGCGCGGACCTGGGCGCTCGTACGATCTTCGCTCCGGCCGAGCTCCCGCTCGGGGTCGTCACGGCGGTGATCGGGACCCCGGTGTTCCTGTATCTCATTCATCGCGCCCGCCGCAGTCTGGCGATGGGCGGTTGGTAGCAACGACGAGTAAGCTGAGTCTGTGACCACCAACGAGCCCGTCTTGCGAGGCGAAGGCCTCACCGTGCGCGTCGATGACAAGACACTGCTTGACCGTGCCAGCGTGGGCGTGCGGGGCGGCGAGCTGCTCGGCGTGGTCGGCCCAAACGGCGCGGGCAAAACCACGCTGCTCAAGGCGTTGTCAGGCGACGCAGAACTGGCTGAGGGCACGGTCTACATCGACGATCGTCCGCTCAGCGACTTCGACGCGCGTGAACTGGCCCGCCGTCGAGCGGTGATGCCGCAGAGCTCCTATCTGCCCTTCCTCTTCACCGCCCGCGACGTCGTGCGCATGGGTCGCGCCCCGTGGGAAGGCGAACGCGGCGAGAGTGAGCACGGCGCGAAACTGACCGATTACGCCATGAGCCTGACCGATACCCGCGACTACGCCGTCCGCGCCTACCCGACGCTCTCCGGCGGAGAACAGTCAAGGGTCACACTGGCCCGCGTCCTGGCCCAGGAAACGCCAATCCTGCTGATCGACGAGCCGACAGCGCACCTCGATCTCCGACATCAACATCTAGTCCTGCAACTTGCCCGCGAGTTGGCATCCGAGGGCGCGGCCGTGGTCGCCGTGTTGCACGATCTCAATCTGGCTGCCATGTACACGGACTCGTCGGTTGTCTTGCATCGCGGCGCAGTCGTCGCCAGCGGCGACTCCCAGGAGGCGCTGCATCCCGACGTGTTGTCTCCGGTCTTCGGCATCGAGTTCGTGCTGCAGCCACATCCCGAACTCGAGCGACCAATGTTGGTGCCGTTGCCTGCGTCGGTCTCGCATGATCGTGGTTGAATGCGGCCGCCTTGCCAGGCGGAACGCATCAAAAGGGACAGCCAGTTGACTCTGCGACGCGGGAGTATTGATCTTTTCCTGCGAATTGTGCATATTTCCGCAGCGATAGCGATAAACTCACAGTTACCACTCACCAGTCGGCCCACCATGGCAAACGAGGCTGGCTAGAGATGTGGAGACGGGAGGCTCACATGCGGCCACGAGAAACTCGCACGACTCTGCTTGAGCGTGTGGTGGAACTCGGAGGCGCGACCGTCGCCCAATTGTCCGAGGAGCTTGACATCTCCGACGCCACAGTGCGGCGACACCTTGACCGCCTTGAGGCTGAGGGATTGCTCCAGGTCGAGGCGCTGCGGCGCGGGCCGGGCCGACCCTCCTATCTCTACCGGGCCACCGACAGTGGAGTCAGAACCGTGCGTGACCACACGCCTGAGCTGGCCGAGCGTCTGTTGTCCGAGATGTCCAGGCTGCAAGTCGAGAAGGCCGCGCTATCCGAAGCGCTCTCTGATCAGGTCGCCGACGCGCATCGAGCCGAAGTGCCTGCTGGATCGCTCGAGCAGCGCGTCAGCGCGGTCGTTGACGCCCTGCGACCGGAAGGCATTCTCGACCACTGGCAGCGCACCGATCAGGAACTCAAGTTGGTCAACAACGCCTGTCCCTACCTGGGCGCGGCGACGACGAACTCTTGCGTCTGCGACGCCGACCGCCTGGTGATCGAAAAGCTGCTCGGCGTCGAAGTCGAGCAAACCCTCCGCTTGGCCGAGGGCGACGATGGTTGTGTATACGTCATCCCGTTGCAGCCCATCTCGCTGGACGCCGAGTTCAAGCAAGCCGTCTAGGCAGGATACTTACCCCGACATGCGCCGCACCGAGCGCGACATGCCCACAGACGAACAACAGAAGGAAGCCGGTGAATGACACCGACCCCGCCACTATTTGAGATCGACGCGTTGAAAGTCGCCGTCGAAGACAAGCAGATTGTCAATGAACTCTCATTGACCCTGCGTCCCGGCGAAGTACACGCGATCATGGGACCGAATGGGTCCGGCAAGAGCACTCTGGCCAACTCGTTGATGGGTCATCCGCGCTACACCATCAATGGCGGCGACGTTCGCCTGAACGGCAAGAGCATCGTTGAGATGCCCCCCGATGAGCGCGCGCGGGCCGGTTTGTTCCTCGCCTTTCAATATCCAACCGATATCCCGGGGGTCTCGATGGTCAACTTCCTGCGCCGCGCGATGACCGCCAGGCGCGGGGAAGAGATTCCCATTCGAGAATTCCGCCAGGTCCTCAACGATGTGCTCGGCAAGCTGCAAATGGACGAGCAATTCGTTCGCCGCTACGTCAACGACGGCTTCTCCGGCGGGGAGAAGAAGCGCGCCGAGATCCTGCAACTCGGACTACTGCAACCGCTCGTTGCGGTAATGGACGAGACCGACTCCGGCCTCGACATTGACGCACTACGCATCGTCAGTGAAGGAATCAATACCTTCCACACCGATGAAAATGCAATCCTGCTGATCACCCACTACCAGCGAATCCTGCGCTACGTGCAACCCGATCATGTGCACGTCTTGATTGACGGACGCATCGTTGAGTCAGGCGACGCCAGCCTGGCCGAAGTGCTCGAACGGGACGGCTACGAACCGTTCATGGAACAAACCAAGGAAGGGGTGTTGAGCTCATGACCACACCTGCCACGACCACACCAGTCTCTCCAGACAGCGATTACGAGTTCGGCTTCCACGACGACGTCGAGGCGATGGTCAAGCTGCCCAAGGGCTTGTCGCACGAAGTCGTCAACACCATCTCGGACATCAAGAACGAGCCCGAGTGGATGCGCAAGCTGCGGCTGAAGGCGCTCAACCACTTCAACTCTCGTCCCATGCCCGAGTGGGGCGGCGACTTGCGCGAGATCGACTTCAGCGACATCCACTACTACGTCAGCGCGACCGATCGCGACGAATCGTCTTGGGAAGACGTCCCCGACTACATCAGGGACACCTACGACAAACTGGGCATTCCCGAGGCCGAGAAGCAGGGTCTGCTCGCCGGTGTCGGCGCGCAATACGACTCCGAGGTCGTTTATCACCACATCCGCGAGGACCTCGAAGAGAAGGGCGTGCTCTTCCTCGGCACCGACCAGGCGCTAGAGGAGTACCCCGACCTCGTCCGCGAGTACTTTAGCACAGTGATTCCGGCCAACGACAACAAGTTCGCGGCGCTGAACACCGCGGTCTGGTCTGGCGGCTCGTTCATCTATGTGCCGCCTGGCGTGACCGTCGACATTCCGCTCCAGGCCTACTTTCGGATCAACTCCGAAAACATGGGTCAGTTTGAGCGCACACTGATCATCGCCGACGAAGGCTCTCAGGTGCACTACGTCGAGGGTTGTACCGCCCCGATTTACTCGTCCGACTCGCTGCACTCCGCAGTCGTCGAGATCGTCTGCAAGGCCGGCTCGAACGTCCGCTACACGACGATTCAGAACTGGTCGAATAACGTCTACAACCTCGTCACCAAGCGAGCGATGGCCTATCAGGACGCCGTGATGACCTGGGTCGACGGCAACCTCGGCTCCAAGCTGACCATGAAGTACCCGGCCGTCTACCTGATGGAGCCGGGCGCGCATGGCGAGGTCCTCTCGATCGCGTCGGCCGGAAAGGGCCAGCAGCTCGACGCCGGCGCCAAGATCGTTCACGCGGCGCCCAACACCACCTCGGTGATTACGTCGAAATCGCTTTCCATGGATGGCGGTCGCTCGACCTATCGCGGACTGCTCAAGGTCTACGAGGGCGCTGAGAACTGCCGCTCGAACGTTCGCTGCGACGCCTTGATGCTCGATGAGCATTCGCGCTCCGATACCTACCCGGTCATGGAGATCGATGAACGGCGAGTCGACATCGGCCACGAGGCGACCGTCTCCAAGGTTGGCGACGAGCAGCTCTTCTACCTGATGGCCCGCGGACTGTCCGAGGGCGAAGCGACCAAGATGATTGTGAACGGCTTTGTCGAACCGATCATCAAGTCCTTGCCGCTGGAGTACGCGGTCGAGATGAACCGACTAATCGAATTGCAGATGGACGGCGCGATTGGCTAGCCGGTGGCTACCCACACAATCTGCGCCCATCCACAAGTGAGGGGCGGTCGATGACGCAGGCAACGTTGGCAGCGCCAACGGACACAGAAACCAAGCCCGACGACCTGAGAGCGCAGGTTTCTGCGCTCAGTCGGTCGCTCGACGAACCAGACTGGCTCCTGGCATTCCGCCTCGCCAGTTTGGAGCAGGCGTTGGCGCTCGAGTGGTGGACCGGTCAGGAAGAGTCCTGGCGTCGAACGCCGCGCGAGCGTCTCCCGCGGCGTGCCACGGTTGGATCGCTGGGTCGGGCCACAAACGGCGCCGCCGTCAACGTGCCGTCGCACGTCTTTGCGCCGCGCGAGCACTCGGGCATGGTGCATCAGATCGGTGGACGCGTCGCCGCGTCCGATCTCACCGATCAAGCCGCCGCTGACGGTGTCATCATCATGCCCCTCTCCGCCGCGGCTCAGGAGCATTCGGACCTGGTCCAACAATGGCTCGGAGCGGTCGGGCAACCGCAGGATCGCTATGAGGCATTCGGTCGAGCGCTGTGGACACAGGGCGTGTTTGTCTACGCGCCGCGCGGCGCCGCCGTCTCGGATTCGCTCTTCTATCTCATCACGCAGGATGTCGCCGAGGGTGACCACTGGCACTACACCCTGGTCGTTGCCGAGCGCGAATCCGAGCTCTCCTTGATTGAGGCCGGCGACGCCGACCATCGCCAGGCCGAGCTCGCCGACACTCCGCTGATCCATGCATCGGTCGAACTGATCGCCGAGGACGGCGCACACCTCAGGTTTGCCTCGGTCCAGCGCTGGCACCGCCAGACTGCCGCCATCTCGACTACCCGAGGCCGAGTTGGACGTGACGCATCAATCCGCGTGACCACTGCGGCCTTTGGCGCAGACCTCGACAAGCAGCGCATCGACATGGACCTGTCGCAGAGCGGCGGCTACGCCGATATTCGCGGCCTGTTCGTCGGCGACGGCAAGCAGCACATCGAGCACGTCACGCGCCAGTATCACAACGGCATCGGCGCGGAGAGCGATCTGCTGATCCGCGGCGTCCTGACCGACGAATCTCAGGCCGTGCAATTCGGCTTGATCCAGATCACGCCTGAGGGCCAGAAAACCAACGCCCATCAGACCATGCGCAACCTGCTGCTCGACGACGGCGCCGGAGCAGACCCGATTCCCATGCTGGAAATCGAAGCAGACGACGTCAAGTGCTCGCACGCGGCGGCGGTCGGCCCGGTCGACCCTGATCAACTCTTCTACCTACAGTCCCGAGGCATTCCGCTCAAGGTCGCCGAACGCCTCGTCGTGCGAGGCTTCCTCTCCGAAATCGCCGATGGCGTGCCTGACGCGCACATGCGTGAAGTGATCGACGAACTGGTCGAAATCCAACTAGAACCTGCGAAGGCTTCAGTATGAGCTTCGAGCGAGTCGCCAGCCTCGACGAGATTGAGCCCGGTACCGCCCGAGTCGTGGAAGTCGGTGGCGAGAGCATCGCTCTATGCCGCGTCGAAGATGGTGATCTTTACGCCATCGAAAATCGCTGCACCCACGACGACGGTCCGCTAGGCGAAGGCGAACTCGACGGCGATCGGATCGAGTGTCCTCGGCATGGCGCGCTGTTCGATGTGACGACTGGCCGAGCCGTCACCCTGCCGGCGATCGGCAAGGTGCGCTGCTACGCCGTCGAAGTCGCCGATGGCAACGTCCAAATCGAAGTTGACTGACATGACCACCGCGACTCCTCTGAACACGGCGGCGATCCGGGAAGAGTTCCCGATCCTGTCGCGCGAGGTCCACGGACATCCGCTGGTCTACCTCGACAACGCGGCCACAACGCAGAAACCGCAGTCGGTCATTGACGCGCTGTCCAGCTACTACTCGACGATGAATGCCAACATCCATCGAGGCCTCCACACCCTGGCTGAAGAGGCAACCGCCGCGTACGAAGACGTGCGTAAGCAGGTCGCAACGTTCATCAATGCCGGAAGCCATCGCGAAGTTGTCTTCACCCGAAACACGACCGAGTCTCTCAACCTCCTCGCTTATACCCTGGGAGCGCGGCTGAAGCCCGGCGACGAGATCGTCCTGACCGCTGCCGAGCACCATTCCAACCTTGTCCCCTGGCAGTTGGTCACCCAACGCACCGGAGCCAAACTGCGATTCATTGAACTGAACGACGATCAACAGATCGACGTGGACACCGCCCAAGCCGCGATCAACGCCAACACGCGCATCGTCTCCATTGTGCACATGTCCAACGTGCTCGGGAGTATTGCGCCGGTGGCGGAAATCTCCGAAATGGCGCGCTCAGTTGGCGCGACCATGATCGTTGACGCTGCACAGAGCGCTCCCCACATTCCCGTGGATGTTGCCGACCTCGGCGTCGACTACATGGCCTTCTCAGCGCACAAGATGTTGGGACCAACCGGCGTTGGCGTGCTCTGGGGCCGACAGGAACTGCTGGCCGACCTCGATCCGTTCCTCGGCGGTGGTGAGATGATCAGCGTCGTTACCCGCGAGGAATCCTCCTGGGCCGCGCTGCCGCACAAGTTTGAAGCCGGCACGCCGAACATCGCCGACGTGATCGCCTTCGGTGCAGCGCTCGATTTCCTCAATGATGTCGGCATGGACGCCATCGCCGCCCACGACGCTGAACTGACTCACTACGCCGTCGACCGGCTCTCGCACCTCGAAGGTCTCGACATCTACGGCCCGTCCGATCCGGCCGACCGCTCGGCGGTGATCGCCTTCAACTACCGTGACATCCATTCGCACGACGTGGCCACGATTCTTGACCGCGGAGGCATCGCCGTCCGCGCCGGACATCACTGCGCCCAGCCGCTCATGCGGACGCTCGGCGTGCCGGCGACAGCGCGCGCTTCGTTCTACCTCTACAACGAACGCTCAGAAGTGGACGCGCTGGTCGATGGCTTGCTCGAAGCCGGCGAGCGATTCGGATTCGAACGACAGATTTGACAGGGGAGTCTGAGCAATGGCGAGTAATCGAGAGTCACAGAATCCGGTCGATCTTGACGATCTCTACCGCGATGTGATCCTTGACCACTACCGGCGACCCAGAAATCGAGGAGCGCGAGAAGACGCGACCGTGTCGGCGGAGGGCTTCAATCCGTCCTGCGGCGACGAGATTCAGCTCTCGGTCGCCATCCTCGACGGCGCCGTCGACGGTGTGGGATTCGGCGGCAGCGGCTGCTCCATCTCACAGAGTTCGGCCTCGATGATGACCGAGGCGATGTCGGGTCGTTCAATCGACTCCGCCCGCGTGATGTCAAAGCACGTGCAGCAAATGCTGACCGACGACAGCTTCGACATCGATGCTGTCGATCTCGGCGACCTTGAGGCGCTTTCCGGCGTGGCCAAGTTCCCCGTCCGGATCAAGTGCGGACTGCTGGCCTGGAAAGTCCTTGACCAGGTCCTGGCCAACGCCACCGGCGAGTCCATTTCGGACGACGGCGACATTCCCACCCGCGTGACCAGCGGGTAGCGATCACCAGCACGATTGACAGGAGCCCCACATGGCCAGCGAACAACAAGTCCTCGAAGCGCTCAAGACGGTCTTCGACCCCGAGATCGGCATCAACATCGTCGATCTTGGCCTCGTCTACGGAGTCGAGACGCCGGACGAGGAGAGCGTCAAGATCATGTTCACACTGACCTCGCCCGCCTGCCCCGTCGGACCGATGATCAAGGCGCAGATCGAGCAGGCCGCCTCCACCGTCGAGGGCGTCGACAACGTCGAATCGGAAATCGTCTTCTCCCCACCCTGGGACCCGCGAGAAATGTGCTCCGACGAAGCCAAGTTCGAACTCGGTATCTTCTAACGATTCTCCTCTCCCCCCGCTCGCGCCCGTCCAAGGGTTGATCGGGGTGGGAGCTGTCGCTCTCTTCCCATTGCTCCCCCTTGGAGGGGGAGCTGCCGAAGGCTGAGGGGGGTCCCTCCCCGACTCCATCTCCATCGCCCCACCGATGACGACCCCTAACCGCGAGTCCGCTCGCCCGATTCCGCCACGCCACCCGGCGTCGCCCGCCCGCCGCCGTTAGCCCGAACCCCATTCGACGCCTGATGCTGAGGCTCCAGCCGAGCCACCAGGCTGGCCACCAACGGACGGATCACGCGCAGGCTCGGACTGGGAATCCGAGGATTCGGGATGTAGTGAGCCAGCGCGAAGAACACCATCGAGAGTCCCAGGCAGCCCATATTGACCACGAGTAGCAAGTCATACTCGCCGGTGAGCTCGTAGATCGCGCCACCGACTGTGGGCACCAGGAACTGCCCAATCGTCTCGATCATGAACAGTGTTCCCATGATCGCACCAAAGTGGGCCAGCCCAAACGTCTTCGGCAGAATCAGCGGCTCCAGCACCGGTCCTCCGGCTGATCCGATCATCCAGCAGCAAAGGAACAGGGTGACCGCGAGCATGAGATGTGAATCGTGGAGGATCAGCAACAGGAACATGCCCACAGACATGATCGCCGCCAGCCCAACCGACGCCAGTTCAATGGATGGAATCCGCTCGGCCAACAACCCGAACGTCGGCCTCGATATCAGTCCGCCCAGGGCCTGCAGCACCAGGATCACAGAGATGGTTTCCCGGCTAATGCCCATCGATTCATAGACCGGCGTCCCATTGAACATCCAGCCGAACATCGCGAAGAAGAACGTCGCGAAGGCCAGTGCAATCACCCAGAAGTTCCAGGTGCGCATGGCCTGGCGGACGGTCAGACCGCTGAACACGCTTGGGCGACGGGCATCCGACCCAGGCGACACCTTCTCGCCATCGACCTGCAGACCCTTTTCGTGCGGATGATCGCGAACCAGGAACAGGCCCAATGGGAGGAACACCACCGCCAGCAGGGCAGCCGCAAACAGGAATGAGACATCCCAGCCCACGTCGTCGATAATCCGCTGCATCGCGGGCATGAGGAACCCGCCCAGCGAGAACCCCATCGCCATGATCCCCACGGCGCGGCCGCGCTTGCGGTCGAACCAGCGCGAGATCAGCACCTGGAACGGGATGTAGAACATGAAGCCGCGGAAGAAGGAGTTGATTGAGAAGTAGAGGTACCACTCGACGAGTGACGAGGTTGTCGACAGCAGGACATACGTCGCGCAGGTAAAGACCGTGCCCCAGATGATCGAGCGCCGAGGGCCCCACTTGTCCACCACCTTGCCGGCAAGCGGCGATGCAATCCCGCTGATCAGGAGCGAAACCGATATCCCCGTCTGCAGTAGCGTCCGCGACCAGCCAAACTCTTCCTCAAGTGGTGTGACGTAGTAGCCGAGGACCCAGAAGGAAACGCCCGACGCGATCGCCATACCGACCACTGCGGCGATCAGCAGGTACCAGCCGTAGTAGGCGTTGCGAAGTTTCGTGATCACAAGGGACTCAGCCGCGGCCCATGGGAGCGCTAGTGACGCCCGCGGGATGGGCGAACAGCCTCATGCTATCGCCCATCCACACCCAACCCTGTGTCTCGCGCTGCGCAGCACGAGCCGCATCACCATCAGCCGCCCGGCAACGCGATTTCCGCTGCCGGATCGATTCGCTGTCCCTCAACCGCGACCACCGCTGTAATCGGGTTGGACGAGCGAAGCTGAATCCACGGATGCCGGCGCGAACCACCCTCATAACTGAGCGCACTCGCCCTTGACAGCCAGGCCTGACGCACGTCGTGTTCGCAGGGAATCTCGGACGCCATACCAGAACCGTTGCTCGGCTTGACCACCAGCAGCGGGTCGTAGCGCACGATCGCGACTGCCGCCGCTTCGGTCGTTGGCGAGTCCAGTTCCACAGTCAGGCCGTCGCCGGCGTCGAAGCTGGACCGCATGGCCTCATCGCTGCGCTCAATCAAAATCTCGCTGACGCTGGGCAGATAGTTCCAGTGCGCAGCAATCGCGTCGCGAGCTGCTTCAGAATCAACCACTGCGCCAACGACATACAGCGCAGGAATCATGCCCACCCGGCAACCGACCATCAGCAGTGCCTCGCGATAGGGACCGACCGGACTGTCGGCGCGGTCGATCACACTGATCCGTCCGTACGTCGGCGCAGAGCGCGTCACGATGTCCGGAAGGTTGCGCCGTGCATTGAGCACGGGAATCTCAAACGTGATGTGCTGCGCCACCGCCTCGGCGATCTCCCAGGGCGGCGCCGCATCAGACTCGGCGCTCACGACGGGCAGGCTGGCGCTCTCAATCAAACCCGACTCTGGCATGATGTTTCCTTCCAGCCGGGACGCGAGCGCCCCACGGTTTCCGTTCCGCCGAATGAGTTCATGCGCTGGGAGCCTGGCAGAATCCGAGCCCCCAGGCGCCGGCGCCGAGCAGTCCGCCGACCGTCGGACCGAGCTCGGTCACATGCATCTCGTCAACGTTCAGCCGCGATGCTGCCTTGCCACGCAGCCGTTCGGCCGCTTCCGGAGCCAGTGCGTGTGTGACCACCAGGATCGCCGGCTGTCCACCAAGGATGTCCGAGGCGCGTCCCAGCAATGCATCTTCTGCCTGCTCTTCGCCGTCGGCCAGCTCGACCGCTTTGATTCGGTCGCGAGCGCGGAAGACCGGCACGCCGAAGTCCAGCGAGCCAATTCCGCTCTGCGACTGCACCGCCGCCAATTCACCCGCCCGATCCAGGCCGTCAACGTCGGGCGCGAGCATGAAGATGTCGGCGCTGTTCGTGACCTCATCCAACGCCTGCTCGACTGTCGCGCGATCGCCGCCTTGCTGCGCGACCCGGGCGATCGCCAATGCAATCGCCGCCTGAGCTGCCGTCGACCGCGGCGTCTGGTGGATTCGCACCTCGATCTCGTGGAAGTGCTCCACCCGGCGAGATGCAAACTCCGCCGAGTCGAATGACGGACTCGACGAGCCGAACGCCTGACACAGGCAGACAATGCCTTCGTCGTGATCGGCGGCGGCCGACTCAAAGATTGCTTCCCAGTCTTCCGATGTAACCCCATTCAGCACGAGCCGCTCGCCGCGGGAGATCGCGTCGTAGAACTCCGCCGCGCTCTGTTCTCCCTGGCTGTAGTAGGTCGCGCCGAGGCTGTAGCCGACCCGCGCGGTCGAGAGGCCGCGCTCGGCCAACAGCGCCGCCGGAAGATCGACCGAGGAGTCACAAACAATGGCGACCGACATAGCGTCTCTCGCCTCTCAAGCTGCATGCTGGGCTTGTGCGATGAGTCACTCGCGCCCCGAGCTGAAGGATGTGGGCCACGTCGGCGCGCGCCCAGAATGCTAGCATTTTCGCCACGGCAGCCCCTCAACATGTAGTCGACATGGGGTCGGCATGAGGTCCGAAAGGGACGTCGTCACCTGCAAACGGGGCGCAAGTATCGGCGTCCGCCACGACTCAGCGAGTTCGACATGAAATTCGGCATCTTCTACGAGCACTCCGTTCAACGACCGTGGTCCGAGATTTCCGAGTGGCGCGCCTACCACCAGGCGCTCGAACAGATCTGCCTCGCCGACCAGCTCGGGTTCGACCAGGTCTGGGAAGTCGAGCACCACTTCCTCGAGGAGTACAGTCACTCTTCGGCTCCCGAGGTCTTCCTCTCTGCCGCCGCAGCGATGACCGAGAACATTCACATCGGCCAGGGCATCGCCCTCTGCCTGCCCCAGGTCAACCATCCCGCCCGAGTTGCCGAGCGCGCTGCTGCGCTCGACATCATCTCCAACGGACGCCTCGAATTCGGCACCGGTCGCGCAGCGACCTGGACCGAGCTGGGCGGCTTCCAGGTCGAGCCTGACGACACCAAGGACATGTGGGACGAGGTCATCCGCGCGATCCCCAACATGTGGACCAACGAGATCTCGGGTTGGGACGGCAAGTACTTCTCGATGCCCGAGCGCGCCGTGCTACCCAAGCCGGTGCAGAAGCCGCACCCGCCGATGTGGGTCGCAGTCTCCAGTCCTGAAACGGCGATCCAGGCCGCCGAGCGCGGCATGGGACTTCTGGGAGTCTCGATCGGCACGCCGGACCAGTACGAGCAGCGCATCGCCGACTACCGCCGCGTGATCCGCAACGCCGACCCGGTTGGCAAGTTCGTCAACAACTGTGTCAACGGCGTCGGCTGGATGTACTGCGGCGAGTCCGATGAAGAAGCGATGGCGCTCGGAGGGGCTGGCGCCGGCGCGTTCATGAATGCCGCCGCGCACCTCGTCGGCGTGGGCAGCATCTATCCGTCGCCTGCCTACAGCTCGCAGGCCAGCGCGATCCAGCTCCGCGACCGTCCCGGCGACGTGATCAACCCGCTGCAGCAGGGCACGCCGATCGGCAACCCCGACACGGTCATCGCCGCGCTGCGTCAGTGGGAAGAGATCGGCGTCGACCGCATGGTCTTCCTGATCAACTTCGACCAGGTCGTACCGCACGAGAAAATCCTCGCCTCGCTCCAGCGCTTCGCCGACGAGGTGATGCCCGCCTTCGAGGAGCCCGAGCGACCTTCCCTAACCACCCTGCCCGACTTCGGAGCGGTGGAAGAGATCGGCCTGCTGGCGGCCGCCGGCGGCGACTAGAGCGCGTTCTCATCCTGCCGAATCTTCAGGTTCGTCAGGTGCCGAAGCCTGGCCAGTTCCTGTTGTCGCTCGTAGATCAGCACCCCTGCGAGCGGCAATCTCCACGTCTGCGAGTTCCCTAGACTGTCGCCACAACGCGGCTATCTGGCCGTGAGTTTCCATAGGCAAGGAGCGAGCAATGGAACACCGGAACTATTGGCAGCGGATGCGCCGATCGAGGATGAGTAGACGTGCGCTCCTGCGTGCCTCGGGTCGGGCAGGAGTGGGGGCCGCTGGACTCGCCCTCGTCGGTTGCGGCGGTGATGACGATGACGGGCAGCAGGCTGTCAGCCAGGCTCAACAGCAACAGGATCAAGATCAACCGCAAGCGCAGCAACAGGCGCAACAGCAGCAGGGCCAACAGCAGGCGATGCAGCAGCAGCAAGCCGACCAGCAGGCCGAACAGCAAGCTCAGCAGCAAGTCCAGCAAGAGGCTGACGACCAGGATCAGGTGGCACAGCAACAGCAGGTCCAGGCAGTCGGCAACCGCCAGTACGGCGGCAACTACACCCTCAATATCGTGCCCAACTGGGACGGGTTCGACCCGCACCGCGCCAACCTGGCGACGCCATTCCAGGTTTTCAACGACACGATGATGCGGCTCAACCAGATCTACGACAACCAGGGACCGATCTATACCGCTTCGATCGCCTCGCTACCGGAAGTCCCTGACGACGAGACCTATATCTTCCGCTTCGATCAGGGCGCTCGCTTCTGGGATCGGTACCCGACCGAGGGCGGCCGAATGTTCACCTCGGAAGATGCCGCTGCCAACATCCAGCGCCAGATCGATTCGGTTGACGCATCAGGCGCGCCCGACGCCCGGTTCTGGCGCGCCGCGCTGTACCAGGACACCGCGTCAATGGACATACCCGATGAGTCGACCCTGATCTGCAAGACCAACGGGCCCAACGCGACCTATCTCGAAACCACCCACATGGGTTACTCCTTCATGACCTCGATCGAGGCAATGGAACTGTGGGATCAACAGTGGATTGACGAGCAGACCAACGTCGAGTTGTCGTCCGGGGTCGGACCGTTCATCCCCACGGAGTTCGAGCCGGAGAGTCACGTGCACATGGTGCGCAACCCCGACTTCTGGCAGACGCTGGACGGCCAGCAGATGCCATTCCTCGACAGCCTCACCTGGCGATTCCTCGGAGATCCGACTGCGCAGGAGACTGCCTATCGCACAGGCGCCCTTGACGACTTCTCGGGCAACGCCGTCGCGATTGAAGGAGTGGAAGCCGACTTCCCCGACCACATCCGCTATGACCGCGGCGTGGTCTTGCCGCTGGCGATGCGTTTCAACTACAACCAGGAATGGGACGAGAATCCCTGGCTCGACCGTCGCGTGCCCTACGCGTTCCATCTCGTCATGGACCGCGACACGATTATTGACGCCGTCTACCTGGGCAAAGGCAAACCATCGACCCAGCAGCACATCAACTGGTACCACGGCTGGTCCATCCCGCAGGAGGAGATGCGCACCTTGCCCGGCTATCGACCGAACAAGGATGAAGACATCGCCGAAGCGCGCAAACTGATGGATGCCGCCGGAGTCGAGCCGGGCACCAACTACCCGATGATCGTCGCGGACATCTTCGAAGGGCTCTACCCGGGTTCCTCCGAGCTCTACAAGAACATGTATGAGAACGCTCTCGATATCACCACCGACATCGAGCTGGTGCCCTATGACGGCATCACCCAGCGACTGGTCGAAGGCAAGTATCCAGGTCAGTTCCCGATCTGGGTCGGGGCGGGCACCGGCGACCCGACGGGTGAATGGAATTCGCGCCTCGTCTTTGGCGCCTCAGGCAACCTGACGCACTACAACTTCAAGCCGGTCGAGGACATCGTCAAGACGATGAAAGTGACACTGGATGCCGAGGCCCGTCGGGAGATGGCGACAGAGGTGACCCACATCCTGCTCGGCAATGACGAGCGCTACGGGATAGAGGGCTTCGGTGACTTCTCGATCATGGGCAATGGCATCGATACCGGCATCTACTGGCCCTACGTCAATGTCCCCGAACGCAGCCTCCTCGTCTGGGAACGCGAGGGTTGGCACTGGCGCAAAGAGGTCTGGATGGACACAAGCCATCCCGACTTCCCCGGCGATCGCACCTAACTGAGGGACTATCGGCTCAATCGCGCAGTTTGAACGTAAACTGCGCGATTGAGCGCCTGACAGAAACTGGGCTTCCGAGGCTCGCTCTAGCCTCCGACGTTTATATTCTGTTGCAATCACGTCCCGAGAGTTCGTGCAGAATTTCACAACATGTTGAGAGGCTCGCCAATATGGCTGACCCAGTGTCCGACGCCCACCAGCAAATCGCCGTCCGCTACCCACGTACCGCCTCCTTGCGGGACGGACATCGCATCACCCTGCGATTGATGGCGCCCGGCGACGAAGATCAAATCCTCGCCTTCGCGCGATCGCTGCCGGCCGACGACCTGCTCTTCCTGCGCCGCGACATCACGCAGCCGGCCGCTGTCGCCCGCTGGATGCAAGAGGTCGAAGAGCGGCGCACCTTCACCGTGCTCGGTTTCGACGGCGATGAGCTGCTCGGCGAGGGTGACCTTAACTACTCATCCGCCGACTGGACCCGCCATCTCGGCGAGATTCGCCTGCTGCTCTCCCCGGCCGCTCGCGGACGTGGCCTCGGTCGTGTCCTGGCCGAAGAGATCTACGCCATTGCCCAACTGCTCGAGCTGCAACTGCTCACCGCGCGCATGGTCCTCGACCAGGCCGCCGCGCAGTCCGTCTTCCGGCGACTCGGTTTCCAGCGCGAGGCCGTGCTCTGGGACTACGTCATCGACGCCGACGGCAAGACCCACGACCTGCTGATCGCCACCCGCCGAATGAAGTCCCCCCGCTCTGGCTCATAGCTCAATAGCGAAATCCTCCGATCACTTTCTCCCCCCGCCCGGCGGGGGGAGATGCCGAAGGCAGAGGGGGGTCCCTTGCCAGAGTCGTGCCCCTACTCCATCAGCCCATGCAGACGATTGAAGTCGATGTGCAGCTCAGGGCTCAGCTCCCGACCCGCCAGCCCTGAGTAGTCCGCCTCATAGCGCCAGGCCCGGAACACCCAGTTGCACAGATCGCCACGCTGGGTGGTCAAGAACGGCGAGATCCACTCCCAGACCACACTGCCGCTGCCATCGACCTCAAACAGCCGGCCCGCCGCGCCCTCGGTGATCAAGTAGTTGCCATTGCCAAGCTTGGCTGCTCCGGATATGTGGGCCGAGAAGAACTGCTCGCGCGGCTTGCCCTGGAAGACCACGTCAAACTCGTTGGTTTTCGGATCAATCGACAGCACGCGCGAGTAGGCCAGATCCTGCAATCGGTGCATGCCGTTGTCGTAGACCAGTACTCGGCCGTCCGACTGCCATGTCGCATGGTGCTGATGCGAAATCTCCGGCTGACCGAAGCGCCAGCGCAGTGTTCCCGGACCGTCGTCTTCAGGCGGATCGACAATCCCAATGGTGCTTGTGTTTCGTGCTGAGAACAGCAAACCGCCGTCTGGAGTCTGCTCGATGCTGTTGGCGTGCGTCCACTCCCAGGTGTTCTCCAACGGACAGATCGGCGCGTCCTCAGGCGACAGCACGCGCCACAATTCGATTCGGCTGACTTCATTGCCCTCGGCGTCGATTTCGATGATGTCGTCGCCCATCATGTTGGGCGGCATCGGCTGATCGGGCTGACGTCCCCCGCCGAGCACCGTGCGCTCAACCTCCTTGGTCATCGGCACCCACTCCAGCGAGACCGTGTGACCGTTCTCCAGTCGATGAAAGTCGTGGTGGATACCGGGGTTGTCGTATTCCCAGACCACATTGCCGTCCCAATCGAGCTCCCAGAGGCCATTCCCGCGACCGCCGAGCATGTCGAAGATGCCAGGCGGCCCGCCGGGATCGATCGAGAAGCGCGATTCGTTCTCGCTGGTCCGCGGCGGAGGCGGATGGTCCGGCGCGACCATCGCCAACAAGCGCCCGTTCGGCAACAGTTCCACATTGAACAAGCGGCGATCATCGATGTGCCAGCGATGCACGACACGGCCCTGCATGTCGAGCAGCACCGCGTCCTCTGAGTTGGTCCCGCACATCAACGTGTAGCCCTTGGACGAACGCGCTGGGTTGTGATGAGTCAATCCAATAGGACGATGGATTGGCCAGCCCATGATTAGACCTCCTCTGGCTGCAGTGCTCCGGCGCTGACCAGCGGAAGCACATCATGCGCAATCCGCTCGGCCTCTTCCAGGTGCGGATACGCCGAGAGGATGAACTCGTCGAATCCCATCCTCCAATATGCGGTCAGCTCATCGGCGGCCTGCTCAGGTGTGCCAACGATTGCCGTGCCCAGATTGACCCGCACTCGCGAGATGCCGTTCCACAATCGCTCGCCGAGACGGTCGTCTTCAACCCGTCGCGCCTGAGCCGCTGCACCGACCATCGCCGTAGATTTCACCGCAGCGGATCGTTGGGCCAGCACCTCCGGATGCGCCTCGGATAGCAGCTCTGACGCCGCATCCCATGCTTCCTGCTCGGTATCGCGGACGACCAGGTGCGTGCGCAGTCCCAGGGCAGGTGTGCGTCCAACGTTGGCGTAGGCATCTCGCGCCCGACCGATCAGTTCCTGCATCGGAACGGGAGGCTGAATCCAACACAGCAGGACATCCGCTCGCGCGGCGGCGAGCTGCAACGCTGCTTCGGAAGCGCCGCCCAGGTACCACGCCGGAGCCGGCGGCGTAGGCGTTGGTGCGACGATTGCGCCGCTCAGGCGCACCGAGCTCCCTTCAAAGTCCAGCGGCCCGCCCGAATCCCAGAGCTGCGCGCAGGAGTCGATGAACTCGTCAGCCTGGGCGTAGCGATCGGCGTGAGATCCACCGATTCCGAGACGCTCGTTGTCGCCCTGGATCCCTCCAGGCACGATGTTGATATCGATCCGCCCACCGGAAATCTGATGCAGCGTCGCCGCCTGCTGCGCAAACAGGCCAACCGGCGTGATTCCTGGTCGAACGGCAATCAGCAGACGAATCCGCGATGACACAGCGCAAAGCGCCGTCGCTGTCGTCCAGGTCTCGGCGAGCGGCGCGGAGTGCTCGAACGACCCGTTCGCAAAGCGCGTGGGGATCAGCAGTGAGTGAAAGCCAAGCCGCTCGGCGTTGAGTACTACATCACGCAGGTACTCAAACGTCGGCTCCCGCTGAGCGCGAAGCGATCCAATCCGGTCGCCGTCGCCATCGATCGGCACGAACCAACTGAACTTGGGGGCGGGGCGCGCAGTCATGTGGCGAAGTGTAAGTCGTGCTGGGTCGCCTTTGTCATCAGCTCCGACCCCCCTCTGCCTTCGGCATCTCCCCCCGCGCAGCGGGGGGAGAAAGGGGAGATTCGCGGCGCTTCCTCCGGTTTAGCGGAAGAGAGAAGGCATGGCGCCTACCCATCAAGGAAGTCGGTCACTTCGCGCAGGAACACGTCAAGCTGGTCGTGGTGGACCCAATGTCCGGCATCGGCAACGCCGACTCGCTTGGCCTGCGGGAACGAGTCGGTGCGCCCGTCTTTGTTGGGGTCTCCCTGAGACTCTAGACCGGCGAGCAGCAGCGTCGGCATTTGCACGCGTGCCCAGATCTCCTCGGCATCATTCTCATTGAACGGATACGGCGACGACGAGCGTGCGTAGTTGTCAAACTTCCAGACAAACGTGCCGTCTTCGTTCTGGTGCACTGCATGAGTGGTCAGATGCAGCGCCTGCTCCCCAGACAGCCTGGGATTCGCTTCACGCATTCGCTCGACTGCGTCTTCCAAGGTCGGGTAGCGATGCGGCAGCCGGCCGGCGAATCGGTGAGTGTCGGAGATCCATCCAGACATCCGTTGGTGAGCAGGCACAGCGGAATGAGACTCCGTGACGCTCCGGGATGGCCCCAGGCCCTCAATCGCAATCAGCTTGGCTACGCGCTCGGGATAGATCCCGGCATACTCCAGGCAGATGCGTCCACCCAGAGAGTGTCCCAGCAACGTCACCGGCGCCAGATGCTTCTGGCGAACGAGCTGGGCCAGGTCATAGACATAGTCGATCATCGAGTAGCCGGAACCGTTGACCCACTCGGAGTCGCCATGACCGCGAAGGTCTGGCGCAAGCACGTGGTATCGATCCTTCAAGGCCAGCGCGACCCAATCCCAGGATCGGCAGTGGTCGCGACCACCATGAACCAGGACCAATGGCGGCGCCGTGGGATTGCCCCAATCGACGTAGTGCAGACGCAGTCGCTGAGAAAAGTAGATCTGGGAAGCGGGGTAGTCAGTAAGTTCGGTCATGCCTGGATCGTACTTGGCGATCCAGCCTCAAACGAGACGCTCAGGGGTAACAAGCGTCTCCCTGGCGAGAATGATGCATAACTCAGTTTCCCGTCCCCGCCCCAAAGCGGGAACCCGCTTTGGCCGGGCCGGTACAACACGGCTAGGTCCCGATCGACCAGATAGAAGCGACAGGTATGGCCGCAGTGTAAGAGCCAGGGAAGGAGCAGGCCCCCGCTCGGAGGCGGTGGCGGTTGAGAGGCTAGGCATCGGTCTGGGGCAGGAGGGCCAGGTTGTTGCGATGGACCACCGACGACCCATAGTTGTAGCCCAGCGCTTCGATGATCTCGGAGGACTTCTTGCCCTGGATGCGAACCGTCTCAGCCGATGAGTAGTTGCTGATCCCCACCGCGATGGGCACCTGCTCGGGGCTATAGAGCTGGATCACGTCGCCGCGCTCGAACTGACCTCGAACTTTCGTGACGCCTGCTGGCAGCAGGCTGCGTCCTTGCCTTGTCAGCGCTCTGACTGCGCCTGGATCGAGGTCGAGACCTTCTCCGTTGTGCAGACCGGCCAATAGCCAGCGCTCTCGGCTGTCGCGAACTGTGGTGTCGGCCGGCACAAGAGTGCCCAGGCGTTCTCCTCCGGCGATCCGGCTGATCACGTTCGGCTCGTGCCCCGACGCAATGACCACGTCGGTGCCGCCTGCCGACGCGCGACGCGCGGCCTCAAGCTTGGCTCGCATTCCGCCGCGACTGCGTTCGTCGACTTCGCCCGCGGCCTGCATCATCGAGACCGGGTTGCGAAGCACTGGAATCAGCTCTGCTTGCTCGTCGCCACGTGGGTCTCTGTCATAGACGCCGTCAACGTCGCTCAGCAGGATGAGCAAGTCAGCGTCAATCAGATTCGCTATCAGTGCGGAAAGTGCGTCGTTCTCGCCGAAGGCTCCGCCGCGCAATTCGTCGTCGGCAACGACATCGTTCTCGTTGATGATCGGCACAACCCCGTACTGGAGTAAGCGCAGCAACGTGTTGCGAACGTTGAGGTATCCGCGCCGTTCGGTTACATCGCCGCGCGTAATCAACGCCTGTGCCGCGGTCAGTCCGTAGCGCTGCAAGAGGGAGTCATAGCGCTGCACGAGCTGCGCCTGACCGATCGCGGCCAGCGCCTGTCGAGCGCCGACGGACGAGCGTGTCCTGGTCACTCCAACCCGAGCGCGACCGGCGGTGACAGCTCCGGATGTGACAACCGCGACCTGCGCGCCGGCGTTGCGGAGTTCCGCCACTTGGCGAACCACGGCCTCCAGCACACCGGGATCCAGTCGATCGGTACCCGAGGTGAGCAGGTTGGTACCCAACTTGCAAATGATCCGGCGCGGTTGCTGGTCGCTCATCGGATTACCGCCGAATGTTCCCGCTGGCGTCGTCGTCGGCGGATAATGGCATCATGCGACGAACCACGCCGATTGCGATTGACCGCCAAGCGCTGCGAGAACGCAGCTCGCGCTGGCGTCGCTGGCTGGTCCTGCATCTGCGGTGGTGGCGCACCGACCTGCAACTCCTGGCGAAACGATCGGTCTCGGAGTTTCTCGACGACCACTGCGCCCAACTCGCCGCGTCGATGTCCTACTACGTTTTCTTCTCGCTCTTTCCGCTGGCCATCCTCGTCGTCTCGATCGCCGGCGTGTTGCTGACCGACGACAGCCTGCGCGAACAGGTCGTGAATGGACTGTTCGATCTGCTGCCCTTGCAGTCGGGCGCGGGCAAGGAGGATCTCGAGGACTTGATTGAACCGATTGCGAGTGGGCGATCGGCCATTGGTGTGGTCTCGGTGTTGGGATTGATGTGGGCTGCGACGGGCATGATGTCTGCGCTGCGTTTCAGTCTCGACACGGCGTGGGACCTCGAGTTCCGGCGACCGTTCGTGCGCGGCAAGCTGGTCGATCTTGGTCTCGTGCTGGGCGTCGGCGGACTGCTGACGATCTCGATCGGCTCGACCGCCGTTCTGCAGGTCGGCAGTGAGGTGTCCGAGTCGGTGGCCGACTCGCTCGGTCCGTTCGGCACAGAGGCGACGGGGTTCTTCCGCATCGTCTCGATCCTCTTGCCGTTCCTGTTGACCTGGACGACGTTCACAATCATCTACAAGGTCGTGCCCAGCGTGACCACGCGTGTCCGCGATGTGGTGGCCGGAGCACTGGTGGGTGCGCTGCTGTTCGAAGCCCTCAAGCACGGATTCGCCTTCTACCTGAGCAACTTCACCAACTATGACGCGATCTACGGATCGCTTGGCGCCGCAATTGCATTGCTCTTCTTCGTTTACCTGGCGGCTTGCGTCCTGCTGTTCGGTGCGGAGATTGCTGCGGAATGGCCGCGAGTGATGTATGGCCACTACGACGGAGAAGATGACGAGGAAGCGGAAACCACCACGTTGCGCGAGCGCGTGCTCAACGTGGCAGCTCGGCAACTGATTCACGATCAACCTGTCCCAACCAACTTGCCCGACGAAGAAGCTCGCGCGGCACGTCTCGAGCGCCGGGCCGCAGAGCGCAGCAGACGGCTTGGCGGCGAGTGAAGAGATCACGCTGGATCCACGGGCGGCGGCCGTGCCGGAATCGCCGAGATACCCGCGGCCAGAGCGGGTATGACGGTGCTGTTGAAGTAGGCGACTAGGCGCGTTCGAGCGCCAGCACGATCGATGCGCCATCGATGTCCGCTTCAGTTCGGTGCCTTGTCAATCCATGATCCGCGCCATCAATCGAGATGGATGTTGCCAGTGTTTCCGCCGCGATCATCGATTCAAACTCTGACAGATCGCCCAGTAGCTCGCCATGCGCAGAACTCAGTTGCAACGAGATTCGATCGTCGGGATCGAGACCGGAGTCGCGACGCAACCCTTGCACCCGGTTAATCACCTCACGGGCCTTGCCCTCGGCAATCAGCTCGGCGGTCAGTTCAGTCGAAAGTTGGACGGCGCAGCGCTCGTCCTCGGCCGATGCCGCGTCGGCAGCGGCGTCAGTGTCGACCTCAATCAACAGATCGCTCGGCTGCAGGCTGACGCCCTCGATCTCGATCGACTGCCCCGACTCTGCAGCCTGAGCAATGTGCGAGGCCAGCTCCGGCGAGAGGTTGCTCAGCGCCGAGCGGAGCGCAGGAAGTTGCGGTCCGAGGCGAGGTCCGAGGACACGCAAGTTCGGCTTGATCGTGTAGCGGCGCGTGTCGCTTTCCGCGTCGGCCAGATTGACCGACTTCACGTTCAGCTCCTCGGCGATTGTGGCGCGGTGCCGTTCGACGGCGGCAGCATCTTCCGGCGTCCGCACGGCGACGCTGACCGCGGCCAGTGGTTGTCGAACTCTGATGCTTGCAGCGCTGCGAGCAGAACGTCCCAGCGACGCGACACGCTGGACCAACTCCATGTCACGATTCAGCGCCTCATCGATTAGTGAAGCGTCGGCAACCGGCCAGTCGGCCAGGTGTACCGACTCCGCAGCCTCAGCATCGACCTCGGCGGCCAGGTTGCGCCAGATGTCTTCGGCCAGGTAGGGCGTCATCGGGGCCAAGAGGCGGGCCAATGTCGTCAGCACCTCGTGCAAGGTCTGATAGGCGCTCTGCTTGGCTTCCAGGTCCGTCGCAGCACCGCCTCGGGCTGACGACCAGAAGCGACGCCGGCTGCGCCGCACGTACCAGTTGGACAGGGAATCGACAAAGCCGTCAATCTCCCGCGCGGCTGTGGTTGGATCGTAGTCGTCCAAGGCTTCGGTCACGCGACCGATCAATGCGTGCAGCTCACTCAGAATCCAGCGGTCCAGCTCGACCGTTGGAGGAGGAGGATTGTCGCCTGGTGTCCAGCCGTCGATATTGGCGTATGTGACGAAGAACGAGTACGTGTTCCACAGTGTGTGCAGGAAACGCCGCTGCGCCTCGCTGACCAGTCGTTCCGAGAATCGGCGCGGGTTGCCAGCCGGTGAGGCGACATAGCAATACCAGCGCAGCGCGTCGGCGCCGCTCTGATCGAGCACCGTCCAGGGATCGACGACGTTGCCCTTTGACTTCGACATCTTCTCGCCGCTCTCGTCGAGGATGTGTCCTAGCGAGATCACGTGCTTGAAGGAGATTGGTTCGGGCACGGCCTCGGCGCGGTGCAACATCGCAGCTTCGGCGTGGAGTGAATAGAACCAGCCGCGGGTCTGGTCGACGGCTTCGCAGATGAAGTCGGCCGGGAATCGTTCGTCGAATCGGTCCTGGTTCTCGAATGGGTAGTGCCATTGCGCGTAGGGCATCGCGCCCGAGTCGAACCAGGCGTCGGCGACTTCGGGACAGCGTCGCGCGGCCGAGCCGCATTTCTCGCAGGCGATTTCGATTTCGTCGACGTACGGTCGGTGCGGATCGGACAAATCTGGCTCAACGCCACTGAACTCCTTGGCGCGCTTACGTAGCTCGTCAAACGAGCCAACGCAAGAGACATCGCCGCACTCGGTGCAGCGCCAGAAGGGCAGTGGTGTGCCCCAGTAGCGTTCGCGGCTCACGGCCCAGTCGACATTGTTGGCCAACCAGTCGCCATAGCGGCCGGTGCCGGTGTGCTCGGGATGCCAGTGAATCTGTTCGGCGTTGGATCTGGTCAGCAGGTCCTTCGCCTGCGAGGTCGCGATGTACCAACTCGGCTTGGCGTAGTAGAGGAGCGGTGTGTCGCAGCGCCAGCAATAGGGGTATGTGTGTTCGTAGATGTCCTTGCGCAGCAGGAGGCCACGAGATTCAAGGTCGTCCATGATCATCGGGTCGGCGTCTTTGACCCACTCGCCGACGAACGATGGCGCTCCCTTCGCTTGCGCATCTCCAATGATCCGCCCGCCCAGATCGACCGGCTGTCTGAACAGCAGCCCTACGTCGCGGCCGAGCAGGTAGTCATCCTCACCGAACGCCGGCGCGATGTGCACAATGCCGGTACCGCTCTCCATCTCGACAAAGCCGGCAGCGCTCACTTTGCGGGCTGGGAGTACACCGTCGTCATCCTGCCACTCGACCAGCCGTGCCCCATCGAAGCGGTACGTTGGGACGCCCCACTGTTCAGGGTTGTATAGCCCGTCGTAGGTCACGCCGACCAGTTCAGATCCCGGTACCAGTGCAACGACCGTCGGATCCTCGACGACGCCGTCCAGCGAGGCATCCAACAGTTCGCGAGCGAGAATGACTCGCTCTCCCTGCGCAACTTTCACGACGGCATACGTCTCGTCTCCGGCAAGCGCCAGACCCGAGTTGGCAGGCAGAGTCCAGGGAGTCGTAGTCCAGGCCAGGAAGTCGGTCGTCCCTTCCCAGCGCAGTTGCTGGGGCAGCGATTCGTTGTGTGCTCGGAATCGCACCGTGACCGCCTGATCGCGGATGCCGTCTTGCATACCCTGGGACAGTTCATGGCTCGACAGTGATGTCTCGCAGCGCGGACAGTGTGGCGTCGTTCGCCGTGCCTCGTAGATCAAGTCCGCGTCCCAGAGCGTTTTGAAGATCCACCAGCACGACTCGACGTACTCGGGCGTGTATGTGCGGTAGGCGTCCGACATGTCGATCCAGAACGCCACCCGTTCGGTCATGTCCTCCCATTGCTGGACGTACTGCATGACCGACTCGCGGCATTGCTGATTGAACTCGGCGATGCCGTATTCCTCGATTGCTGGTTTGCTGTCGAGGCCGAGCGTTTTTTCGACTTCAATCTCAACCGGCAAGCCATGCGTGTCCCAACCACCCTTGCGGGGCACGCGCTTGCCGCGCATCGTCTGGTAGCGAGGAAACAGGTCCTTGAACACTCGGGAGAGCACGTGATGCACTCCCGGCGTGCCGTTGGCTGTCGGCGGGCCCTCATAGAACGAGAACACGTCATCAGCCGGGCGCTCTTCGACCGAGCGGCGAAAGATATCCCGCTCGCGCCAGAAGTCGCGGATTCGCGATTCCAGCTCAAGGTGCGGCATCAAGGAGCCAACCGGTCGGAACGGTTGGTCGCTGGCGGAAGGGTCGGTTGAATCGGGTTCGGTGAGTGCAGCGGAGGCTGCTGACTGATTAGCTGTTTCGGCCATCGTCGGGGAAATCCTTGGGGAATCGTCTCGCGATCAGCGCATCGGTCAGTTGGGTGATGCGGTCGCGAGTCTGTTGGTCGAGCAGGGTGGCAGCTTCATTGAGCTGCTCGCTAATCCAGCCGCGCGCCTCTCGCGCCGAGGCCGCCTGTCCACGACGACGGGACTGGTCTACCAGCGCCTGCGCGGCGCGCTCGGGATATCGGGATACGGTGTCCGCGACATCGGCGTCGCTCGGAGGCCGGGCGGTGGGTCGGCCCTGACCGCCCATCAGGCGCATCCAGCGTTGCGCCAGCGAGTCTGCCATGTCGTCCTTCTGAACGTGTGGGTTGAAGTAGTCAACGCTATGAGCGGCTGCGCTCGAAGTCAGGAACTTCGACACCCGGCTTCGGAGCGATCAATCCGCGGCGCAAGTCCTGGTTGATGCCTTCGACCTGGCAGGGGTGGACGCCCCAGCGCTGCTGGATCTCATCCATCTGATAGCCCAGCGTCATGATTCGCTTAACCGTCGTGCAGAACACCGGGCGATCACCACGCGGCAGGAACGGGACTTCGATCATGTCGCTGCACATTGCACAGGCCGCCGGATGCATCTGACGCGGCGTGCGTCCGCCGAAGGAGGCTGCGCCGCCGTAGCGGACGTAGCCGGCCTCAGCCTCGGGTGAGGTGCGAATCGACTTGCGCACCGAGCGGCATTCCGGGCAGCGCACCGGATCGTTCTGTAGCCCCTTGGACTGGTAGAACTCCTGCTCACCCGAAGTGAAAACGAAGTCGCGTCCGCAATCGCGACAAACGATCGAACGATCCTGCAAGGCCATGGTTACTCGCTAGTTGTGCTGCTGGAGTGTCGCTACATGAACGTCAATGCGCCATTCTGCGCTGGAACAAGGTCAACTCTATCAGAGGCGCTAGTCCGCCCGTTCGACATCCGATGGCGATCAGCGCCGAAGTGCTCGCGAGACGACAGTTTCCGCCCGCTGGAACAACGCCTCCGCCTCGTCCTGCTTCATGATCAGGCTCAAGGCGAGATAGACGACACCGCCGCCACTCACGCAGAGCGCGAGGACGATCCAGGAATCTCGGGCGAAGTCGAGCCCGACAAGAACCTCGATCAACAGCCAGACGAGCTGACCCATGATCACGGTCGCTACGACTGTCTTGATCGTCGACCACCAGACCATCCGCGACAGCAACTGGCGGTTCAAACGGCCGTTGAGCAGCAGCGCCAATAGCACGAACTCTGCGATCGCCGAGACCGACAGCGCCAGCGCCAACCCTTTGAGCTCCATCGGTCCTACCAGGACCGCTGACAGGATGACGTTGAGCAGCATCGAAGAAATCGCCAGGGCGACCGGCGTCCGCGTATCACCGAGCACGTAGAACCCGCGCGAGACGATTTCAATGGCGGCATGTGCGAACACGCCGATCGAATAGAACAGCAGCGCATCGCTGACTAACTGGGTCGCCGTCGCGTCGAACGCGCCGTGCTCGAGCAGCGTGGCCACGATCGAGTCTCGCAACAGCAGCATCCCGACTGACGCGGGAATTGCCAGGAACAGCGTGAATCGGAGCGTCTGCGAAACCAGCGCATTGACCGCGCTGGGTCCGCCAGCGGCCGCGCGTTCAGCCAGACTGGGGAAGACGGCTGTCGCTAACGATATCCCGAACAAGCCGACCGGGAACATCAACAGTAACCAGGCGAAGTTGAGCGCCGAGATCGAAGAGTCACCGACCAGCGAGCCGAAGAAGGTCAGCACGATCAGATTGATCTGCGCCGCAGCCAGACCGAGCATGCGCGGCGCCATCAGCCGCAACACCTCCCTCGCCTCGACGTCACCCAGATTGAAATGGAACCCGAGTCCACCGCCTGAGCGAACCAACGCCGTCGACAATGCTGGCAACTGGATCATCAGGTGCAGTCCCGAGCCCGCCACCACGCCGATCACCAGCGCCTCAACGCCCAACTCGCCGGGCAGCAGCAACGCGCCCAGGATGATCGCCAGGTTGTAGAGCATCGGCGAGATCGCGGGCAGCAAGAAGTGCCGACGCGCGTGCAGGATCCCCGTCAGCATCCCACTGACGGCAAACAGGATCGGCGAGAGCAGCAGCACCCGCGTCAGGAACACGGCGTCTTCAATGATCGCGTCCTGGATCCCGGAGTCCTCGCCCAGGCCTGGCGCGAGCGCCGGCACGATCCATTCAGCCGCGAAAAACACTGCGACAGACAGCGCGATCGTGCCAATCAGTACCCAGTTGAGCACGATGCTGGCTAGTCGCCAGGCCGACCGTTCACCTCGGTTCTGCAGCGCCCGCGCGTAGACCGGGATGAACGCTGAGGCCAGGGTCGCTCCTGCCAGCAACTGGAAGACCAGGTCGGGTAGACGCATCGCCACCCAGAACGCATCCAGTTCGACTGACGTGCCGTACTGGTCGGCGATCACCGCAGTCCGAGCCACCCCGAGCAACCGGGAGCCCAGAAACGACAGCCCAATCAGCAACACAGCGCCAATCACACCGCTGCGACTGCCCAGCAGTCGTCTGCCCAATGAAGACGGAGCGTTCAGGCTCATACATGCACTGTCGCAAACTGCAGCGAAAGGTGCATCGCGCAACTGCAATGTCGCGCAAGCAGAATCTGCCTATCCACCGATTCCGCTTCCCCCCTTGCGGGGGAAGCTGCCGAAAGCCAACTCCGCACTTGAGAGGGTGTCTCAGAAGTCCCATTGGATGGTTGAATCCCAGTCCCCGCTTTACGCGGGGACCGGCTCTGGTTGCACGGGATATCTGGTAGTGGAGTCCCTTACAAGGAGGGGGCAGGTCCCCGCGTAAAGCGGGGACTGGGAGATTTGACTTCTGAGAGATCCTGTTGACGCGGGGGCAGAAGGGGGTCCCGTTCGCACAGCGAACACCGCTGTGCAGAAGTGTCCTAGACACTCACGGATCCGCTGATACGATGAAGCGGATTGTGAAAGAGGGGTTGTCGTGGCCAACAAGGCTGCTGCCATCAAATACCTGCGCCAGAGCCAGAAGCGGCGAATGCGCAACAAGCCTGTCCGAACCTTCGCTCGCGGCTCCGTACGCGCGGCGCTTGATGCGATCGACGACGCCATCGACACGCAGGAATGGTCGGATGCCGACACCGCCATTCAACACGCGGTGAAGGCGCTCGACCGTGCTGCCCAGCGAGGCGTCATCCACGCCAACACGGCCGCCCGGCGTAAGTCGCGATTGCTGCGGCAATACCATACGTCGAGAAACCCCGACGTAGCGCAGCGACCACGCACGCGACCGCCCGAGCCGGCGCGCACGCCCTAGCCTGAACTTCACGTTAGCTTCGGGGCGATTGGTGCGCACGCTGCGCATGTCGCGATAGGCGTTTCCATGCGAGCTCTTGTGTTTGATCAGCCTGGAGTCATCCGGGTTGTCGATGTCGCGTCTCCCCAACCAGGACCCGGAGAAGTGGTGATCGAAGTTGGAGCAGCCAGCGTCTGTGCCTCCGACCTGCGCGTGTATCGGGGCGAGAAGTACGCCAAACCAGGAGTCATCCCCGGCCACGAGTTCGCCGGACAAGTCATTGCGCTGGGCGAGGGTGTCGCGGACCTCGATCTCGGCGATGGCGTCGCCGTCTACCCGATCATCGCCTGTGGCGGATGCGAGTTCTGCCGCCGAGGCCTGCGCAATCGTTGCACCTCCCGCCAGACGCTCGGCTACGACGCCAACGGCGGGCTTGCCGAGCAGGTCCTGCTTCCTGCGTCGCTGGTCGCACAGGGACACGCCGTCAAGCTCCCCGACGGCGCAGACTGGGGACGCGCCGCGCTGACCGAGCCAACGGCCTGTGTGCTCAACTCTCTCGAATCATGCCGCTTCCGGGCCGGCGCAAGTGTCGCCGTGCTCGGCGCCGGACCAATGGGACTGCTGCACGTACTGCTCGCCAGAGCCCTGGGCGCCGGCGAGATCATTGTCTCCGAGCCGGTCGAGGTACGCCGCGAGGCCGCCGCTGACATCGGCGCGAGCCGAGTCTGCGGCGGCGATCCGGACGAACTTCAGGCCATCGTCGACGAGGCTACCGGTGGCAACGGTTGCGACATTGTGATCGTCTCCGTCGGGCTCAACGGCCTGACCGAGGCGGCGCTTGACGTCGCCGGCCGGCAGAGCAGTGTCAATCTCTTCGCTGGTTTCCCGCCGGAGTCTTCGGCGATCGTCGATGTCAACGATCTCCACTACCGGGAGGTCTCGCTGACCGGCACACAGAACGCCACTCCCGACCAGTTCCGGCGCACAGCGGCTCTATTGCCGTCCCTTGAGGCTGTCGACCGCATCGTCTCGCATCGCTTCGCGCTGTCGTCCGCCGACCAGTCCTACACCGCGCGAGAAGATCCGGCTGTGCTCAAAACCGCCGTGATTCCGGACTCCTGATCATGATGGGCTCCGACACCGGCTACACCGGCATCGGTGAAGAACTGCGCCAGGCCCGGATCCGTCGCGGCCGCTCCATCGCCCAGGCTCATCAGGCCACGCGCATCGCCCGGCACTATCTGGAAGCGCTTGAAGACGAAGACTGGCGACGCATGCCGGCCGCCCCATTCGCTCGCGGCTTCCTCAGCTCATACGCGCAGTACCTCGGGCTTGACGACGGGCCGCTGCTCGAACGATTCCCCTTCGAGCCCAGCGCACCAGGAGAGGGCCTGCAACTCTCGGACGCAACGATCGAGTCCTATCAGGCCGCCGAGCGCAGCGCCGGACCCCGGGAAGAACTCCGACCGTCGCGAGTCCACCTCGGTCCCTGGCTTGCCGCCGCCGTCGTGGTGCTCGTCATCATCGGCGCGGTCGTGGCAGTCGTCAGCCTGCGCGATGAAGTCGAGCCCGTCGAGCCGGAAGAGTCCGTGCCAGGCATTCGACAGTTGCCCGAAGCAGTAGAGGAAGCAAACTCAGCAACCCCGGTCGACGCGGACTTTGAACCGTTGCCCGACCTACGCGAGTTCAGCTCCCGCGAGGCAATCAACTTCGTCAAGTTGCTCAACGCGCCGTATGTGATTGTCTCGATTTACGACGACTCGCCGCTCGGCACCGTGTTGGAACAGTCGCCCGCGCCTGGAGCGCAGCCGCCTGAGGACGCCGTGGTGACGCTCGTCGTCAGTCGCGGGCCGCGACCGGGAACCTCGATCGAACCGGCGGTCGATACGACAACCGACTCATCAACGAGCACCACCGAATCCGACAGCGAAGGCGGCTGATGCGCTACCAGATCGTCACTCTCGGTTGCCCGAAGAACACCACCGATTCCGACCGAATCGCGCGCACGCTCGAACAGCAAGGACATCGCGCCGTCCAGCAGCGAGCTGACGCAGATCTGGTCATCCTCAACACCTGTGGATTCATCGACGACGCGCGGGAAGAGTCACGCCAGGCCGCCGAGATTCTCGGCGCCGAACGCTCCGCAAATCAGCAAGTGATCGTCACCGGTTGCTGGTCGCAGATCGAACGTGAGCAGGTCATCGAGATTGATGGCATCGATGCAACCTTCGGCATCGAAGCCTGGAACCAGATCGCCGATCATGCGGGAACGGTGGAGGCCGAACGCGATATCCCCGAGACGTCTCTGAGCATCGGTCCATCGGCCTATCTGAAGATTTCCGACGGCTGCGCGAGGCCATGCACGTTCTGCAATATCCCCGGCATCAAAGGAAGACAATTCCGCAGCGTCGAGCCGGATGCGCTGGTGCAAGAGGCCCGCCATCTCGTGGCCCGCGGCGCACGAGAAGTCGTGCTGGTCGCTCAAGACAGCACTGCCTACGGCGCCGAATGGGGCGACGCCAACGGTCTGGCCCGGCTGATCGAGCGCCTCGCTGGCGAATCCGGAGCCGAGTGGTTGCGCCTGATGTACGCGTATCCGGGATTCGTCACGCCCAGCCTGGTCGAGGTGATGTCGCAGACGCCGCAGGTTTGCAACTACCTCGACATTCCCCTGCAACACGGTTCGACATCGGTCCTGCGACGGATGAAGCGTCCCCACAACATGGGTATGGTCCGCGGCACGCTCGACCGGCTGCGAACAGCGATGCCCGACATCGCCATCCGCACCACGTTCATCGTCGGTTTTCCCGGAGAGACAGATGACGAGTTTGCCGAGCTGCTGGACTTTGCAGCGGAGGCCGAGTTCGACCGCGCTGGCGCATTCATGTACTCGCCGCAGGAGGGAACGCCGGCAGCCCACATGTCGGAACAAATCCCGGAAGATGTAAAGCAAGCGCGGCACGAAGAACTGATGCTGCTGCTCGCCGATATCTCGGCCAGCAAGAACGAGCGCCAGATCGGACGCGAGCTCCAACTCCTGGTCGAGTCCGAGCCCGGCCAGACCACTGAGGACGGCGAACCCGTCATCGCCGGACGCACCTACCGGGAAGCAGCCGAAGTCGATGGCCTGGTCTTCGCGCTCGGAGAAGCAAATCCAGGCGAGATCCTCAACGTAGAAATCGCAGATTCGCTGGGACACGACCTCTGGGCGGAAGTGATCGCGTAGGGCCCCGTCCAATCATCGAATGCCTGGCCCCTTTGTCGTCGTCATGCCTGCGTTTGTCCAGGTTTACTCTCCGCCACACCATCTGAGCAGGACTTACAGCGAAATCGTCTCCGTCGACACCTCACCGACCTGACAGTCGATCCGCAAATCCTCGATGAACGCCAGTACCTTCTGCGCCGTCGCGTGTGAGATCTGCGACTCCGATGAAATCGCTGCAAACGCCAGCGTCGCCCTCGATGGATCGTTCTGCGTATCGACCTCCGACGCCGCGACGGGAAACTTGTTTCGCGTCCTCTGAGTCACCTGGCGCACCACTGCCCGCTTGTCCTTCAGCGATGCGGAGTCGAAAATCACCAACTCAACGGTCAGAACAGTGATGAAGGTCATACGTCCTCGTTCGGTTCGAGCGGCAACACAGCCTGTTGTGCCGGCGGTTCCAGATCCTCCAAGGGAGGCAACTGGTCGAGCGCGGACAGTCCAAAGTGGTCCAGGAAGCGCGGAGTCACACTCCAGAGCAAGGGTTGGCCGACCGTATCGAGACGGCCGCTGGGTGCAATCAGGTCTCGCGCCCGCAACGAACGAATCACACCGGAAGCACCAACGCCCCGCACGCGTTCGATCTGGTCACGCGTGACCGGCTGGTGATATGCAATCACGGCCAGCGTCTCCAGCGCCGCTTTCGACAAGCGCGGCGGCGTGTCCAGTCCCAGCAGCCGTTCGACATAAGGTGCAGCCTCGGGCGCCGAGACCAACGCGACCGTCTCGTTGTGTCGACGAAGGCGAATCCCCCGAGAGTCATCCGTCTCCAGCTCTTGCAGAACTGATTCAACCGCATCCACGGACACGCCGGTCACCCGCGCTAGCGTGCGCACCGTCGGAGGGGACTCGGCAACCAGCAATAGCGCTTCGACCGTCAGGCGCAGGTTCTCAGGCGGATGCAAGGAGTCAGGCTGTTCGGTCGTCATCCCACCAGCTCGCCCGACAGCACGCCTGCAGCAATCGACACTATGCGCACGCTGCGCAGCTGATTCGTGAGATCCGCATTCGTATCAACGCGAACCGGCAAATAGGTGTCACTCAGACCGGAGTCGGAATGCTCGAAGAGGACCGTCTCCAGGGCTCCAACGCGAGCATCGAGCGCATCCCGCCGCTGGCGAGCTCCCAGGTCGCGCAACTCTCGTGCGCGCTCTCGTTTCAGCTCGGGAACAACATCATCCTCCAACAGCGAGGCGGAAGTGTTGGGACGCTGTGAGTAGGGAAACACGTGTACATCGGTGAACTGCACATCTTCCATCATTTGTACGGAGTCGTTGTGGTCTGCGTCGCGTTCTCCGGGAAACCCGGCGATGATGTCGGTTGTGATCGAGGCGCCCGGTACTGCAGCGCGAATCGAGTCGACGGCCTCGCGGAACTCCGAAGCGGAGTAACGACGTCGCATCCGTGACAACACCTGATCCGACCCACTCTGCAACGCCACGTGGAAGTGTCGACACATCCGCGCGTCGTCCCAACAGGCCAGCAGTTGCGGTGTGATGTCCTGCGGTTGAATCGACGAGTAATGAATCCGCGCGGCATCCGTCCGTTCGAGCAGCGCCTCTATCAACGTCGCAGCCGACGCGCCATCCGACCGATCACGACCGTATGCGCCCGGTTGAGTGCCGGTCAGCACGATCTCCTGCACGCCCTCTTCGACCCGCTCTTGCGCAGCGGCGACAATCTCGTCGATCGGTATCGCCCGTTCCCGGCCGCGTACATACGGCACGATGCAAAAGGCGCAGACATCGTCGCAACCTTCCTGGATCTTGATGAACGCGCGTGTCCGGTTGCTCGATGCCAGAGTCTCGTTCGATATCGGCTTGCGGCCATCGATCGCCGACAACACAGCCGCGGCAGCGTCCTGCTTGCGACCGTTCGGCACCACTTCTACGCGCGCCAGCGATGCAATCTCGGCCGCATCGCGCTCTGCGTAGCATCCGGTGACGACGACCGGAGCTTCAGGCGATAGCCGCTGAGCGAGCCGGATCAGTCGTCGCGCCTTGCGATCGGCGACGTGCGTGATTGTGCAGGTGTTGATCAAGTACGCATCTGCGCGGGTCGGTCGGTCGACCGTGACGCAGCCATGTTGTTGAAGTTCTCTCGCCGCTTGCTGAGTTTCAGCCTGGTTCAGTTTGCAGCCCAACGTCAGTGTCGCCACGACAGGGGCGCGGATTGAACTCTGAAAGGATGCGCGGCCGTTCATGCCCATCTACGATACTGATAGAAAGCGACAACGGAGGTACATGATGGTAGAGATCGGTCTGGCAATCCTATTCGTCAGCATCCTCGTCGCTGCCGACCGGGGGCGCTACAACACGCTCAACGAAAAGATGAAGGACTTCGTCGACTGGCTCGACCGCCCCGAAGATCAGCAATAGACCCGTCGTCCCTGTTCCGAGCGACAACCCCACTTTCGTCAGCATTGCGACTCGTCGCACTGTTTCTCTCGTGTTGCCTGCTTGGCGGACATAATTGACAACGCCGCACGCCCGTACTACGTTGGATACAACAGAACAGACGTACAGGGAACGACGATGTCCAGCCGCGCTCGACCTCCTGTAATCGGACCAATCGCCCGGGCAGCACAGTTGCCGCTGATGCTCGAGCCAATCGCGACTCCGCGCGCTACCTCGCCAAGGCCCCGCCGAGGTAGCTCAGTCTGTCCACGCTGTGCCGGACCCACCGCCAGTCACGGACGGCGCACTGTCTGCATCATTTGCGGCTACGGCGCCGAGCCCTACCAGCCAAGACGCCGTCACAGCCGTTCAACCCGCCATCGCGCGATGAAGCCAGTGGCTTAGCTCAGCTCCAATCACTGCCGCTGAGTCGTCCGCGTCATCTGTGGATTCGGCGCACGTACGTGGACCGCTCGAAGGCGGATAAAATAAAGCGGTGAGCATTCTCATCGCTGTCCTGGTCCTCGCCGTGGTGGTCACCCTGATGTACATGCGGGGGCTGTTGACGTTCGGCAATCTGCTGTCTGTCTACCGGCGCATACGACTCGCGCTGCTGCTCGCGGTCGTGGCCATTCTGATCATCGGCTTCCTGCGCATCTTCGGTATCGGCGGCGATGGCTTCTGATCCGATGCGAGTGGTCATCGCGCCGCAGGAATTCAAGGGCAGCCTGACCGCTGTGGAAGCTGCCGCGGCAATCGAGCAGGGCGTCCGAGCCGTATTGCCCGACGCAGAGATCGACAGCGTCCCAGTCGCCGACGGAGGCCCGGGAACCGTCGAAGCCATCGTCCACGCCGCCAACGGACGCACGTCAATTGCCCGGGTGGACGGCCCGCTGGGAGCGCCGGTCGACGCCAGGTGGGGACGAATCGACGCCGGCCGCTGCGCCGTGATCGAAATGGCCGCCGCCTCGGGTCTGACCCTGCTCCGTCCCGAACAATTGGATCCGCGCCGCGCCTCTACCCATGGCACCGGCCAATTGATCAAGCACGCCCTCGATGCAAACGTCGAGCGCATCCTGATTGGAGTCGGCGGCAGCGCCACCAACGACGGTGGCGCAGGCATGGCTGAAGCGCTTGGCGCAGTCTTCCTCGACGAGGACGGCAATAGACTCCCTCCCGGAGGCGCGGCGCTGCGAAACCTCGCGAGCATCGAGATCGACAGGCTCGATCCTCGGTTGGCCGAGGTCGAAATCCATGTCCTCTGCGACGTGCAAAATCCACTGCTCGGACATGAAGGGGCAAGCGCGGTCTATGGACCGCAAAAGGGCGCTGACCCAGCCTGCGTCGCCCAACTAGATCGAGCCCTGGCCAACTTTGCCGCGATTCTGGAACGCGACCTGAGTGCGAGCGTCGCTGAGATTCCCGGCGCAGGAGCAGCCGGAGGGCTCGCAGCCGGACTGATGGCCTTCTGTGGCGCAACCCTGCAATCGGGCTTTGCCGCGGTCTCTGAGGCCGTCAGATTGCCTGAACGAATCGCACAGGCCGATCTCGTCATCACCGGTGAAGGCCGTCTCGACACGCAATCTGCTTACGGCAAGACGGTCGCCGGCGTCGCCCAACTGGCCCATGCCGCCAATATGCCATGTCTCGCCGTTGCTGGACTGATCGACGGTCGGGCTGAACTGCCCGGACTGACGGATAGCGAAGCTTCTACACCGATTGGAATGTCGATCGATGAGGCGATGTCGCGAACCGGCGAACTCGTCCCTGCTGCTGTCGAGCGATTGCTGCGGCGCTACTCGGCGTAAGGTGTGCGTCGGTCGGTTAAGTTGATCGCCGCCCGATGAGCGTTCCTCGGCGGCGGCGCGATTCCGATCTCGTCCAACCGGTCGTCGTCGATGCCAAAGTGATGCGCGACTTCATGTAGGACCGTCTCCCGGACCTGCTCAACCACTTCATCCTCGCTCCGACAGATGCTCTCGATTGGCTGCTGGTAGATCATGATCCGGTCTGGCAGCGTCTCGCCGTACCAGCCGCGATTCGTCAGCGGCTGTCCTACGTACAGGCCAAGCAAGGTGTGTCGCCCGCTGAGTCCGACCGAATCGAGTTCCTCGGTCGTGGGTTGGTTGCGCAGCAGGATGACCACATTGTCCATCCGCTCCGCGAGCTGTTCAGGAATTTCGTCAAGCGCGCGTTCAACCAGCCGGCGGAATCTCGATCGTCGCATCTGACTACGGTACCCAGTTGTTGAGTATGGCGCCTTCGAGGATCCGTTGCACGATAGGCCCAGCATCGTCGGAGCCGGACTGGCCGTCGTCCAGCACAAGTGTGACAACTAGCCGAGGGTCTCCGAAATTCGCCCAGGCCGCGAACCACGCGTGGGTCGTGTAAGGGCCAATGGTGACCTCTTCTTCCTCCTGCGCCTGTTGATCCTCATCTTCCTCCGTCTGTTCGCTGGCCAGCTCCACTTCGATTTCTTCTTCAGCCTGTTCTACCTCCTCTTCGTCGACGGCAGCCAGCGTCTCGGCGTCAACCACCTGGTCCTCCGCCGTTCCCGATTTCCCGGCGATGCGCAACACACTGCCTCGGAAGACGTAGAAGCCAGTGCCGTAGGGCTGCGAGACCGTAGTCCGCAATGCTGCCTGGAGTTGCTCCAGCGTGTCGGCCGAAACTGGTAGCACACTCAATGAACGCCGTTCGATCACCTGTGGCGGCGCTCCGACCGGTTCGATCGATTGGGCAACGATCGGCGTACTCACCACGCCATTGGTCGCAAGTGCAACGTAGGCATTGGCCATCTGCAGCACCGTGACAGCGACAAAGCCCTGACCAATGCTCATATTCAGCGTGTCGCCGGTGAACCAGGCTTCATTGAAATGCGTTGCCTTCCACGCAGGCCCCGGAATCACGCCGCTCTCTTCATTCAGACCAATGATTCCTGTCGCCTGGCCAAAGCCAAACCCCGATGCCACCGACGGCAACAGATCTGTATCGATGCGGTCCAGGTTCAGCCCCAACTCGTAGAACACAGTGTTGCACGATTCGGCCAGTGCCTGGGACAACGTGATCCGTCCCTGGTTGGTGTCCTTCCAGTTGCGCAGCGGTTGGTCGCCCACTTCCATCCACTCCGCTGGGCATGAAATCCGGTCGGTGATCTCGTACCCACCGCCTTCGAGCGCCGCGGCGAGCGTAACCACCTTGAACGTCGATCCGGGTGCATAGATCTGCTCAACCGCGCGATTAATGAACGGCTGACGTTCGTCGAAGAAGTATGTGTCGTACTCCTCCTGTGTCACGCCATCGACGATCGAGTTAGGATCGATCCGCGGATACGACGCCATCGCGAGCACGTGCCCACTACGAGGATCGATCGCGACTACGGCGCCAGGCTGTTCGCCCAATGCCGTCTCAGCCAGTTGTTGCACACGCACATCCAACGTCAGGCGGATGTTGGCGCCGGCGATCGCCGGACGATTGACAATCTCGCGGACCGGGCGACCAATCGGATCGACAATCGATAGGCTGCCGCCACGTCGTCCAGCCAGGATCCGTTCGAATGACTGCTCAATCCCGTCGCGACCCACCATGTCGCCGGCGCGATATCCCTCGACGAACAGCTCAGCCAGTTCGGTCGGATTGATTTCCTGCAGATAGCCGACGACATGAGCTGCTACGTCGCCGAATGGGTAGTATCGGCGAGTCTGACGCGTCACCAGGATGCCCTGAGACGCGAGCTGCTCAAACTCCCGGATCACATCCGGCGACGTATCGAGCGCCAGCACTGCGACAGGAATGTACTGATACGAGGGGACATCCTGATAGATGATCGCGCGGACATCTTCCTCCTCCACTCCCACCCGCTCAGTGAAGAAGTTCAGTACGAATTCCTCATCCGAAATCGAATCCCAATGCACGCCGACAATGACCACTTCGGTCTCACCGGCCAGTACTACGCCGTTCCGGTCGAGAATCTCACCGCGTGGCGGAGTTTCAATCAGCGTCCTGATCAGATATCCAGGAGAACCCAGGCTGCTAAACATCAGGTCCGGCGTCCAGTTGACCACCCAGTGAGGCTGTCGCAACGTGCGTGCCTGGACGAGTTCTTTGATCTCGCCAAAGAACGTCGTCTGATAGCTGATCTCTACCTCGTGTGATGATGCGTTCGAGTCATCCTGCGGTTGCACCTCCCAGGTGAATCCGCCAATCGTCGCCTCAGCCCAGATATCCCGGTAGCGCTGCTCGAACGCTTCGGCAGTGATTCGCTCCTTGGTCTCCGTCGAGGTCCGTTCGTATGCGCCGGACAGGTCTCCGGTCGCGATGAGATGGAAGAAACTCTGCACGGCAAACAACGCGGTCGGCGGCGCGACGTCCAGGTCTTCCAGATCCTCTGCCGGAGGCCGGTAGGCAGTCGTTCCATCGCCCTGTGAACCGCCGTCTACCGCAGCTTCGCCTGCCTCTTCTTCAGCCGTTGGCTGCGCTTCTTCTGGTGGGGGAGGGAAGTGCTTGGACAGATCGCGTTCGGACTCACCACCGAACACACAACCACTCAGGAGCCCACCGCATAGCAGAGTGGCGACGATCAACAGCCCCGGCAAGGTCTGACGGAGCGATACGAATCGCCGACTAAACCGCTGACGTGGTCGCAAACATGATCGCAGACGTGGTCGCAAACGTGGCGCGTCGCGCATGCCCGAGTTACCCGCTCACCCCGCTCTTCGTCACCTTACCAGCCAATCGAGCCACTGGAACGCCAGAACTCACGACGACAGGCGTTAGACTTGGATCGTTCCGGCAGTGAACATGTGCCGCAGAGGGGATTCAGCAGATGGACTATCGCGAGGATCAAACAATCGTCGACTTCCGCAACGAAGTGCAGACGTTCATTGGCGACAACTTGCCCGACGATTGGGGCTCCGGTTCGGGCGGCGAAGGCTACGAGAAGGAAGCGATGGACCTGACCCGTAGCTTCCAGTCCGAAATGGCCAAGCGCCGCTGGCTGACGATGGCCTGGCCCAAGGAGCATGGCGGGCTCGAAGCGCCCCACTCACAGCAGATGATCATGGCCGAGGAAATGGCCTACCATCGTGCGCCCGGCGGCGGCAGCAACATGGGCGTCCAGTGGGTCGGCCCGTCGCTGATGCTCTACGGCACCGACGACCAGAAGGAAGAGCACCTGTCCGGCATCGCCGACGCCGAGACCTGGTGGTGCACACTTTACTCCGAGCCCGGCTCCGGCTCCGACCTCGCATCGCTCCAGACCCGCGCCGTCAAGGACGGCGACGACTACGTGATCAACGGCCAGAAGATTTGGACCTCCGGCGCCCACGTCTCCGACTGGGGCTGGCTCGCCGCACGCACTGATCCCGATGCACCCAAGCACAAGGGCATCACGATGTTCATGATGCGCATGGACACCCCGGGCATCACCGTGCGACCGCTGATCAACATGGCCGACGGCCACGGCTTCAACGAGGTCTTCTTTGAGGACGTCCGCATCCCGCAGACCAATGTCGTCGGTGAGGTCAATCGCGGCTGGTACCACCTCGCGGTCGCGCTCGACTTCGAGCGCAGCGGCATCGGCGCCTTTGCCGGCGGCCGCCGTACCGTCGAGGAGATCACCGGGTTCGCGCAGGAGAACAGTCACCTGGTCGACGAGCGACCGAATGCTCGTTACGAACTCGCAGAGCGACACATCGAAGTCGAAATCGGCACGATGATGGCCTACCGCATCGCCTACATGCAGGAGCATGGCGTGGTCGCCAACCACGAGGCGTCAATGTCGAAGCTATTCGGCTCCGAACTCGGCCAGCGGATCGCCAAGACCGGCATGGACCTGCTCGGTCTGCGCGGCAACGTCTGGTCCGACGGCCCGTACGCCGCGCTCCAGGGCCGGTTGAGCCGAAGTTACGTCAGCGCCGTCAGCGGCACCATCGCCGCCGGCACCAGCGAGATCCAGCGAAACATCATCGCCACCCGCGGCCTCGGCCTGCCACGCGGCTAGTAGCAGGGCCTGTTCTCGGAGCTGCCGCAACGCAACTGCGAGTGCATCTCCCGTCCCCCGCTCCCCCTTGCAGGGGAGCTGCCAACCAAACTCTTCGCTCCCCCTTCCAGGGGGAGCTGCCGAAGAGCCTAGCCCCGGCTTGAACGGGGGCTGAGGGGGTCCCGCGCCGCCTCCGCAAGTCCCTGCAATAGCTAGTTGCCTCCTCTCCCTTTCGTGCGAACAGGATACGGCCAGTGCTGCCGAGCGATGGAGTGACGCATCCGAGAGCAGTATGGATCGCCTGGTCTTCGCTTCTGTTCCTCTGTGCAATCTCGATTGTGGCCTGCTCAGACGACATTCCCGAGTGGTCGACGGACTCGGAGACCATGGAAACATCCAGACTCCCGACCCAGACCTACGTACCGTTGGCTCATGTCCAATCTGCCCTTCGAGGCCCGCTTCACTACTCATCCTGGCTTGGGCGGGAAAACCACATTGATTCGGCAGTTAGTTACCTCATCGCTGAGCCAGCCGCCAGTTATGGCGCCCTCGTCTTCCAGGTTGCTTGTACGCAGGGCGAAGTCGAGTTCTACATGATCGGTCCGCAAGAGACCGTTGCAGATTCCTTTGCGGTCGAGGTCAAGGTTGACGGCGGCAGCGCTGAGCAGCAGCGCTGGCAAGGTGTCGGCTCGCTTGGGTTGGAGCTGGTTGGCAAGGATGCGCAATCGTTCTACAGCGAGTTGCGTTTCGCTGAGCATCTGTCAATCACAGTCCCAGAACTCCGCATCGGCCCCGCCGACGTTCCTGTCAGACAGCTATTGAACACCTCGATACAAGACAATCTTGACTACTGCGGCGACTATCACCCAACCGAGCGGCGCGTCGCCGAGCCGACACATATGCCATTGACCGGCGTGGGCGGCGCAGTCTCGCCTTATCTGACATATGAGGCAGTCGAGAGTGTATTCGGCAGCAGAATCATTCTTACCTCAAGCGTGCGAGTCGCAGCGCTCCAAGCGGATGAGTCCGTGCCTGGTCTGCGACTCGTCCTGCTGTGCAGTGGCGTCGGGCGGTTCGTTGTTCGATTTGAAGGCCTGAGTCTTGAGCACGTCTCTAGTAGACCGCTTGAGTTCATCGTGACGATGGATGATTCAGTTGCAACCAGGAGTGAATGGTGGATCTCAAGCGATGGGGACGAGGTCGTCGCCGATGTCGAAGAAGTAGGCCTGCTTGCTGGTATGTTGCTGGCCGACTCAATGACCCTGCAGATCCCGGATCTGGAAATCGGACCGGTGGTGTTCGATCTCACTGGCCTGCTGGAAACTCCGATCCAGGGCAACCTCGACCACTGCGGAGCCTACGCAGAGAACAAGTCCAGTTCCTAGCAAAGCGCTGCTCCGGCAAATCCGCGTGGGAACCCATCCGACCGCTGCGTCGTCCAACAATCATGGGCGCTAGATTGTCGCCACAAACCAACGGGAGCACTGCATGACCCGATCCCGACTCTGGCTGCTGGCCCTGGCGCCCATTCTTGCCGTTGCGATCATTGCAACTCAGCACTACGTCCTCGCCGATTCCACCGACTCGACCGACTTGCGCGGGTTCAAGACCTGTGGCGACCTGCATGAGCACTACGTCAAACTGTCGTTGAATTCGATCACCGAGCAAAGATACGAAGATGAAGAAGAAGCCGCCGCCGACGACTTTAACGACTTCCCAGCTACAGGCGCCGACGGCGGAGATGCAATTGAGCGAGAAGAAGCAGCCCAAGAAGAGGCGGAAGAAACCGCCTCGGACGAAGGCGTGGTCTCAGAGACCGGCACCAATGTCCAGGAGCGAGGCGTTGACGAGTCGGACATCATCAAGACTGATGGCACGCACTTCTACATCCTGCGACCACAATCGCTGCTGATTGCGAAGATCTCCGAGAATGGCCCGCTGGTCGAGGTCGGACGGATCGAGTTCTCGGAGCTCGGACATCGGCAGGAACTGTTGATCGGCAGCGGCAAAGCAGTCGTCGTGCGCCAGCTTGATTCGGCGCCCGGCATCATCAAGCTCGACGAAGAGCTGATCAAGCCAGGCGGCGATCTGACCTACGCGCGTCAACAGAGCGAGGTGCTCGAGATAGACGTAAGTGATGCCGCTTCGCCGACATTGCTGCGTGAACTGGACCTCGACGGTCGCTTCCTCAGCGCCCGGCTGGTGGGCAACGACCTGCGCCTGGCGATGCAACACAGTTCGGTCATCCCATATGTCTCGCCCTGGGCGTTCGGCTGGCAGAACCGCGAGACCAACGCCGAGCGGTACAACGAGGCGTTGCAGGCTTCCTTCAAACTGGGCCAGTGGTTCCCACTGTTTGGCCTCGAGGACCACTCCGACAGTTCGTTTTCGCATGGCTATTCGGTCGAATGCTCACAGACGTTTGCGCCTGTGAACCGACTGCCAACGCGCTGGGGCGAACCGCCCAGTACGGCATTCATGTTGTCATTTGATCTGACCGAAGGCATCGGCGAATGGGGATCCGTTGGCGTACTGGGGATGGCGACCAATCCGACGGTCTACGCATCCACGGACTCGCTCTACCTCGCCGCGCCAACCGACAATTGGCAGGACACCGCGATTCACCGATTCGACATCAGCGACCCTCTTGAACCGACTTACTTCGCTGGCGGAATCGTTAGGGGACAATTGCTCTCGCAGTGGTCCCTCTCGGAACACAATGGCTATCTCCGTGTTGCAACGACCGACTTCAGTAAGTGGCCGTCTGTCAGTAGCGTCACCGTATTGGGGTCCGAGGTCGCAATGGTGTCAGAACACGATGGCCGAGATGGCCCCGCGCGGCGCCTGGAACAGATCGGACGGGTCACGGGTCTCGGCGCAACCGAGAGCATCTTCGCTGTCCGCTTCGCCGGAGATGTTGGTTACGTGGTGACATTCCGACAAGTCGATCCGCTCTACGTGCTCGACCTCTCCGATCCGACCGACCCAAAGCAAGTCGGTGAGCTGAAGATTCCCGGCTTCTCCCGCTACCTGCATCCGCTCAGCGGTGGACTGCTGTTCGGCGTGGGACGCGACGCCGATCCTCGGACCGGCTGGGAGCGAGGTCTGCAGGCGACGTTGTTCGATGTCTCGGACCCGTCCAATCCGACGCAGATCGCTGTGCTGCCGCTGGGCGACGATGCCTACAGCCCGGTCGAGAACGACCACAGAGCATTCCGGTACCACAACGGCACCGCCTGGATCCCCGTCGGACCCAACGACTACTGGCTGCGGCAGAACCATGACGGCGCCTTCTTCGGAGTACGAGTGTCCAGCGAAGGTCTCACCCACGAGTCGACGCTGAGGGTCCACGGAGAGGCCAGGCGAGCAATCCCGGTGGGAGAACAGATCCACCTGCTAGGCAGCGAGGAAGTCCGAACCTACGACCTCGAGGACAACACGGATCTCGGGGCGCTGAGTTTCGCTCCCGAATGGGACAACCGCTGGCTGCCGGTCTGGCCGGATTAGTGTCGGTGTCCTCGCAGGAGGGTGGCAACGTAGCGCAGCGGTTGGACGGTGGACCGGAGCGGGTCCCCGTGTGAAACGGGGACTGGGGAGGGGCTGCGCATATACTCGGCTTCGTAGTTTGCGATGCTGAGGATGTTCTGATGGCCCCACCTTTGACTGACACTCGTGTGCTTGACCTGTCTTCGGGAGCAGTCGGTGGGATTGCGACGATGGTCCTGGCCGACTTTGGCGCTGAGGTCGTGAAAGTCGAGCCGGTTGGCGGAGATCCCTGGCGCTCGCTGGCGGCGGCTCCGATGTGGCTGCGCGGGAAGCGATCGGTGGAACTAGATGTGGTCGCGGACCGTGGGCGGCTGGACGACTTGATTCGTGAGGCCGATGTGGTCGTTTCGACCGATTCTCCGGCCCAGGCCCAGGCTCGGAAGCTGGAGTACTCGGACATCCGGGCGTTGAACGAGTCGGCGGTGTTCTGCTCGATTACGGGCTTCGGATCGACTGGTCCCTACGCCGAGTATCCGGCCTATGAAGGCGTTGTCTCGGCCAAGTCGGGACGGATGATGTCATTCGCCGGCCAGCGTCTGCGCGAGGGGCCGGGGTTTGCAGCGGTGCCGGTGGGATCGCATGGGGCCTCGCAGGGCGCGGTACAGGGAATCCTGGCAGCGCTGATCGAGCGGCAGCGTTGCGGTCGTGGGCAGATCGTCGAAACGTCCTTGCTCCAGGGCCTGATGCCGTTCGACTTGCTCCTCCTGCTCCTCACTCAGCTTTCCGAGCGCGAGCCCGAGGTCTATCCGCAACTCTTCAGCATCGGCGGTGGCATGCCGACGCTCAACTATCACCCCGTGATGACGCGCGACGGCGGCTGGATTCAGCTCGGCAACCTGCTCGAGCACCTCTTCTACGCCTTCATGGACGCCGCGGATCTCACGTTGCTGTTCGCCGAAGAGCAGTGGCAGGGCGGCCAGGCCGAGTGGACACCGGAGGCGACAGAGGAAATGCGAGACCGCATCCTCGAGCGAATGCAGGAGAAGACCACCGACGAGTGGATGGAGATCTTCCGCGCGCAGGGCAACGTCGCCGCCGAGCCATTCACGCCGACCCACGACGCGGTCGGAAACCTCGACATGGCGGCCAACGGCGACACCGTCACGATTGAGGATCCGGGGCTGGGACCGGTCAAGCAGATCGGCCCGATCGCGCATCTGCGTGAGACGCCAGCAGACGTCTCGCGACCGGCGCCGGCAGTCGGAGAGGCCAACGGCTTCTCCTGGACGTCCCGGAATGGCGATGTTCCGATGAACACGACCCCGAACGGCGCTTCACCCTCGGGCAAGCCGCTGGACGGATTCACCGTACTGGAGTTTGCCACGATCATCGCCACGCCAATCGGCGTCTCGATGCTGGCCGACCTTGGCGCGCGGGTGATCAAAGTAGAGCCCATCGGCGGCGATCCATTCCGCGGCATGGGCGGCGGTCCGCTGCGAGGCTTGCTCGCTTCGAAGACAAACGCGGCCAAGGAATCGATCTGCATCGACCTCAAGTCCGCCGAAGGACAGGCGATCGTCGCCGAGCTGATCGTCAACGCCGACGCAATCGTGCACAACTACCGGCCCGGCGTCCCTGACCGCCTGGGTATCGGCTATGAAACGGCCAAGGCCATCAAGCCGGACATCGTATGGGTGTCGGCCAATGGCTATGGTCCCGACTCGCCAGGCGCACGCCGACCCTCAGCGCACCCGATTCCCGGCGCAGTCATCGGAGGAGCGCTGTTCCAGGCGGGATCGGCGATGCCGCCGCAGGGCTGCGAGACGATTGAAGAAATCCGCGAGGCGTCGCGTCAGTTGATGCGCGCCAATGAAGCGAATCCCGACCCCAACACAGGCGTGCTCGTCGCATCGGCGACGCTGCTCGGTTTGTACGCGCAGCGGCGCTACGGGATCGGGCAAGAAATCTACGTCAATATGTTGACGGCCAATGCCTATGCAAACAGCGACGACTTCCTTCAGTACGAGGGCAAGACGCCGCGTCGGCAGGTCGACGGCGAGCTCTACGGGACCGCGCCGTGGTATCGGCTGTACGAGGCCTCGGAGGGCTGGGTGTTCTTCGCGGCGCTGACCGACGACGAGTGGTCGGCATTCTGTCAAGAAGCAGCTCCGCAGCTGGTGGATGCTCGAGTGCAGGACGAAGACACTCTCGCTTCTGCGCTCGGTGAAGTATTCGAGCAGGCTCCGGCCGAGGAATGGGAACGACGGCTCACGGCCGTCGGTGTCGGCTGCGTCCAGGCCGACTCGGGCAACTGCGGTGAGTTCTTCTCCAAAGACGAACACGTCCTTGTGAACGGCTTCAGTCCGGTCGCCAATCACCGGAGAATGGGTGACGTGCGTCGTTGGGGTCCGCTGACCAAGATGGCCGGTGGTCGCGACGACTACGGTCCGGGAGTGCTGGCCGGCCAGGAGACGGACGAAATCCTGGCCGAAGTCGGTCGGTCGTCCGAGGACATCGAGCGTCTGCGCTCGGAAGGCGTGGTCTGGTCGGAGCCAGTTGAACTGGCGTGAACGATCGCGAATTCTTAAGGCGCGCGAGACGGTACGCTCGCAGAAAGCGGCTGTCCTTCGCTTTCGATCCTGAACGTGGGAAAGGCAGTCATGGCCTTGTAACTGTCGGGCCGAACAGAACGGTGATGCCCCGAGGCGAGATTGCGCAAGGTACCTTGGTTTCAATGATGAAGGATCTGGAGATTGACAGAGGGGACTTCTAAGTCATGCGCTATGCGTACCCGTGCTCAATAGAGCGAGACGTCGAAGAGTTGCAGAAGACTGGACGCGAAGCGTATGTGATTTCGTTCCGAGACATTCGCGGGGCTAACTCGTGTGGTTGGTCTTGGCCGGAAGCGCTGGAGATGGCTGAGGACTGCTTAGACGTGGCGCTCTCCTGGTTCATGGACGACAACATCGATCCCCCTTCTCCGAGCCCGCTTCAATTGGGCGAGGTCATGGTGGCGGCGAGCCCGATCATGGCTGGCAAGTTGGCAATCTGCTCTGCAATGCGCGAACAAGGAATGACGCCCAGCGAGTTGGCCGAGCGCATGGATATGGGTGACGAGAAGGTGCGCCGTCTGCTCGATCCCCGATACCGCACCCATATGACCACAGTGCAACGCGCGTTGGCAGTCGTCGGACGATCGCTTGTCATAGAAGACTGCGCAGTTGCTTCGCCCCCCGCGTCGATCGCTGTTGGGTCGCGTTCCTGAGCTGAAGACGGACTATCGCCCAAGCACACGTACACTGCTCCTGTCGATGAAATGGAGCGGATCATGGGACTCAGGGGCGAAGCGGCGATTGTCGGGATTGCAGAGTGGAAGCCGGAGCGGCGGCCTACGGCTCCGCCGATGTTCACCCTCGAGCAGTGGGCCGAGCTGACCCGCGAGGCCCTGGACGATGCTGGGATTGACCCCTCAGAGGTTGACGGCATCTGTTGCACCAACATCCGCGAGTCGGACTCGTTCGTGCCTTCGACGATCACCGAATATCTCGGCCTTCAGGTCAACTTCGCCGAGGTCGTCGACCTGGGTGGCGCATCCTGTGCTGCGATGGTCTGGCGGGCAGCGGCGGCGATCGAGCTGGGTCTCTGCAATGTGGTGGTGATCGCCGCGCCGTCGTGGCCCTCACCCAGACCGCCGAACCCTCCGAGTGGACCGAGCAGCTGGCGCTACGGCGCGTCCTCGGCCAACTATGGGTCGCCGCAGGCCGAATTCGACATTCCCTACGGCAATGTCGCCCAGAACTGTGGCTACGCGCAGATCGCGATGAAGTACGGCGCTGAGTACGGTTACGATGCTGAGGCGTTGGCCAAGATTGCCGTGGACCAGCGGGTGTCTGCCAATCACAATCCGGCGGCCGTGTTCCACAACGTGCCGATCACGGTCGAGGACGTACTCAACTCGCCCGTGATATCCGACCCGATCCACATGCTCGAGATTGTCATGCCCTGCGTCGGAGGCGCAGCCATTGTCGTGGCCGGCAAGGATGTGGCCCGGCGCTCAAAGCATCGACCGGCATGGATTTCCGGCTTCGGTGAACGGGTACTGCACAAGACGCCGACCTATGCCGAAGATCTGCTCTCGACGGCATTGATTCCCGCTGCCGACCAGGCCTTTGCCATAGCCGGCCGGAGCCGTGAGGAAGTAGACCTGATCTCCGTCTACGACTGTTACACAATCACCGTACTGATGACGATTGAGGACGCTGGATTCTGTCCACGCGGCGAGGGTCAACCCTTCGTGCGCGAGCATGATCTGTCGTTCAAGGGCGACTTCCCCTGCAACACGCACGGCGGACAGCTCGGCTTCGGTCAGGCAGGACTCGCGGGTGGGATGTCGCACATCACCGAAGGCGCGCGCCAGGTGATGCGCCGCGGCGAAGACCACCAGGTGCCCGACGCCGACGTCGCCTTCATCACCGGCAACGGCGGATTGATGTCCGAGCAGGTCGCGTTGATCCTGGAGGGCGACTAGTGGCAACCGACGAGCTCCGGCCCCCATTGCCAACACCGATTGACCGGACGCAGCCATTTTGGAATGCGCTGCGCGAGCACACAGTCAAGATCCAGTACTCGCCGTCAAGCGACCAGTGGGTGTTCTATCCGCGATCACACGCACCGTTGACGCTGCAAACCGATCTCGAATGGCGCGAGATCTCGGGAGAGGGCACGCTCTACACCTACACCATCGCCCGCCGACCAACCGCCCCCGACTTTGCCGGCGAGCAACCGCAGATCATCGCCGTGGTCGAATTGGACGAAGGCCCGCGGCTGACCTCGACGTTGGTCAATGTGGCGGAAGACCAGATCAGTGTCGGTATGCGGGTCCGGCCCTGGTTCGAGGATGTCCCCGGCACGGAGACGACATTGCTCCGATATGAACCGGCTACATAGGTTCGTAGCACTTGTTGGTTGTGTAACAATCCTCGCCGCAGGATTGCTGGCAGCATCCTGCGGTGGCGAAGAGCAAGCGAGTCCGGATTCATCCGCCGCCGAACAGTCGCAGGACTCTTCGTCCCGACAGGAAAACTCGCAGGTACAGCAGTCAAGTCCGCAAAAGCAGAGCAAGGGCGAACAACAAGAACAGCAAACGGTCCAGTCAACTCAAACGCAAGCCCAACGGCAGCAACAGGAACGCAGCGCCGAAGACAGGTCCGATTCCTCCGACGATGACCAAGAGCCAGAACAACGAGGAACAGATACTCAGTTCAGCCAAGTCAATCTGACCGCCGTCCCGATCCTGAATGCCTATCAGTTCAGCCAGCCGATTGAGATGCTGCCTCTGCCGGATGGTTCGCTACTGGTCGCCGAGCAGCGCGGATACATCACGCGATTCGTCGAGGAAGACGGAGAGATCGAACAGTTCGGCATCCTCGATCTGACCGAATCAATCCGCTTCGGCGGCGAAGAAGGTCTGCTCAGTATGGCGCTGCATCCGAACTTGGAGAACGAGCCATATCTGTACGTCTACTACTCACCCGCCGATGCCCGCGTCACGCGACTGTCGCGCTTCCGCCTCGTGCTTGGTTCGGCGTTGATGGCCTCGGAATTGGTGATCATCGAGGTCCCGCAACCCTATTCCAACCACAACGGTGGTGCAGTCCGGTTTGGGTCGGACGGCATGCTCTACCTCGGCTATGGCGACGGCGGAGCTGCGAACGATCCGCAAGACCATGGTCAAAACCGTGAGACCCTGCTGGGCACGATCATCCGCATCGATGTCAACAACATCGACACGACAACGGCCTATCGAATCCCGCCCGATAACCCATTCCTGGGCGTCGCAGGTGTGCGCCCAGAGATCTGGGCGTATGGACTGCGCAACCCATGGCGCATGGCCTTTGACAGCGAGACCGGTGATCTCTGGGTAGGCGACGTAGGACAAAATCGAGTCGAAGAAGTTGCCGTTGTCGCCGCCGGTGAGAATCACGGTTGGAACGTGTTCGAGGGCGACGAGTGTTTCCGCTCTGAGGAAGAGTGTGAGGCGCTGACCAATGCAGTCGCGCCGGTAGCCACATACACGCACGACGACGGCTGTTCCGTGACCGGCGGCGAGGTATATCGCGGTAACGGCATTCCAGGACTGTCCGGGCATTACGTCTTCGGGGACTACTGCTCCGGCAAGATTTGGACGATTGCTCCCGACGGAGTAATGGAAGAACGGCTGGAGTTAGATGACTCGATTGCGTCATTCGCGGTCGACAATGACGGCGAGATCTATGTGCTGGTCTTCAATGGTCCGATTCTGAAACTGGTCGCTGACTAGGGTCTGTTCACATGGAGCTGCACCACCAACGAAACCCCGTCATACCCGCGCTTGCCGCGGGTATCTCGCCGCATTCAGCACGACGTTGGTTCGCGACTCGGCGAGATTGCCGCAACAAGCGCGGCAATGACGGAACTCTGGGCCAGCGCTGAGTGATGTGGACAGGCCTTACTCTGAGACGACAGGAAACGAGCTCCTCACATGACAACTTCTCGAGCTTTCGGTAAGACTCCTGCCCCGGACGTTCCCGGCGGGATGACCTGGCTCAACACCGGGCGTGAAATGTCGATGGCCGACTTTCGCGGTCGACTCTTGATCCTGCACTTCTGGACCTACGCTTGAATCAACTGTCTGCACGTACTTCCGCAGTTGCGGAAGCTCGAACGACGCTACAGCGACACCCTGCAGATTGTCTCGGTGCACTCGCCCAAGTTCCCGACCGAGCGCGAGACCGAGAACCTGCGACAGGCGATCCTGCGGTTGCGTATTGAACATCCTGTCCTCAACGACGCCGACTTCAAGTACTGGCAGACCTTCGGCGCGCGCGCCTGGCCGACGCTGTTCTTCATCGATCCCAACGGCAATGTGATCGGTCTGCACGAGGGCGAGCTGACCGAGGACATGGCCGTTCCTCTGATCGACGGCTGGTTGGCCGAATACGAGGCAGAACAGATCCTGTCGCGTCAGCATCTGGGCCTGGAGCGTGAGACCGGTCATGACAGCGCGCTCTCGTTCCCGGGCAAGGTCGCGTGGGACGACGATGCAGGTCGGCTTGTCATCTCGGATAGCAACAACGACCGGATCATCATCGCCGACATCGACGGCAACGTGTCGCAGGTGGTTGGCGGTTCGCAAGCCGGCTTTACCGATGGCTCGGCAGCGGAGGCGACCTTCAATCAGCCGCAGGGCGTTGAGAGCTATGGCGACTACGTATTCGTTGCTGACAATGAGAATCATGCGATTCGCCGCATCGACGTGCGCGACGGCAGCGTGATCACGATCGCCGGAACCGCCGAACAGGCGCGGATGCTGCCCTCGGGCGAGCCTGCGCGCCGGACGGCGTTGAGCTCACCCTGGGATGTCGCGGTCCACGACGGGGATCTCTACGTCGCGATGGCCGGTATCCACCAGATTTGGCGCATGCCGCTGGGTGACGACGCCGGCAGCGACTCGTACATCGGCCCCTGGGGCGGTTCAGGGCGCGAGGGAATCGTCGATGGTCCACGAATGCAATCCGAGTTAGCTCAGGTCTCCGGACTCGCGCCTGGTCCCAGCGGCGTGGCGTTCGCGGACTCAGAATCGAGCGGGGTGCGAGAGATCAGTTGGGACCCCGACGGCCGCACGACGACATTCATCGGCAAGACCGGCGAGGGCGGACTGTTCCACTTCGGCGATGCCGATGGTGGTCGCTCAGTCGCTCGGCTGCAGCATCCGCTGGACGTGGCCAGGGTCGGAGACGAGTTATACGTCGCCGACACCTTCAACCACAAGATCAAGCAGGTGTTCGCGCTAACCGAAAACGTCAACACGCTGGTCGGCGGTCATGGTGACGCACTGGGCAACTTCAGCGAGCTTCAGCTAGATGAACCCGGCGGACTGACCAACGGTCCCGGACGCTCACTGTTGGTAGCCGACACAAACAATCACCGGATCGTCCATCTGGATCTGGAGTCGCGTTTGGGTCGGGAGATCGTGCTGAAGCTGCCCTGACACACCGCTCGAGTCCCCGTGTAATGCGGGAACCCGCTCGACGGGAACGCAGGCGTTGATGTAGGTGCGACCCTTGTGGTCGCCCGTCGCTGGTGCGATGCAGGCAACACCAGATCAGCCACAAGGGCTGCCCCTACACGCGATCAGACGATGATGTCGCCCTGTTTCATCACGAACACCGGTTGGTTAAGGTCACGGATGTTGGTGGCTGGATCGCCGGTGAATGCAGCAAGATCAGCGTCGAAACCTGACTGGATTCTGCCGACCTGATCGCCCACACCGATCGCGTCGGCGGTGTCGCAGGTCATGATTCTGAGCGCCTGCCAGGGAGTCATGCCGATGTCCTCGACGAAGGCCCAGGCCTCAGCCGGAGCTCGATCAAAGTCGGCGTAGGCCATGCCCATGTCGAGTCCCGAGGTGAAGCGCGCCCCTCGTTCTCGCATATCTCGCACGATTTCCAGTCCCTGTTCGCGTGGAGACGGACCTTGCAGGTTGGGATTGCGCCGAGGAGCCGCGTCACCGCGCTGACGCGCTTCACCGGCGAGTAGTCCTAACCCGATCGTGGGATTAACCCAGATCCCCTCGTCGGCGATGCGCTGGGCCAGATCCGGCTCGTACTTGAACCCCTCTTCCGGATTCGCGGATAGCCAGCGGCAGTGGATCAGGTGCCGGACGCCGCCCTCGACCGCTGCCCTGATGCCCTCGGCTGCGTGCGTATGAGCAGCCACCTCAATCCCGCCCGACTTGCCAGCTTCGACGATCTCGCGAATGGTCTCAGGCGGATACTGGCGGTCTCGGGGATTGGAAGTCGGAGTGAAGTTACCACCAGAGGCCATCACCTTGAGCACATCCGCTCCCTGATCGACGTGCGCTTGCGCCATCGCCCGGACGGATTCCGGGCTATCCGCCTCACCTCCCCAGAACCAGCAATGATCCATTGTCCGAGTGATTGGCGCGCCCGAGGCGAGCAGTCGTGGTCCGGGGATGACGCCCGAGGCGATGGCATCGCGGACGGCAAACACCACTTCATTCTTGGAACCGAGGTCGCGCATCGTCGTGATCCCGCTGCGCAGCGCGAGCCCAACTGCATGTGCGGCTCGCATCAGCGCAGGCTCGTTGGGCTCCTGCGAGATGATGTCAAAGGCATCGACCCGCGGCGGGCAGGGGATATGCGTATGCCCCTCGACCAGTCCAGGCAAAAGCGAGACATCGCCAAGGTCAACGATTTCTTGGTCCGCTGCGTCGGAGGCCGGCAGCACATCGATGATTTTGCCGTTGGCGACAGCCACTGCGTGGTCGGGAAGCCAGGCGTCCACCGTCGCGTTGGCGACACGGTCAGCGCGATAGAAGCGACGCTCGGATTCCGCCATCAACGTGCGCCTCTCACTACTGGGCTTGCCAGGTTGGTGAACGCTTCTCGCGAAATGCCTGTGGACCTTCCTTCGCATCGTCGGTGACACGGGCAACGCGGCGCATCGTCTCACCAAATCGGATCGCTTGCACGAAGGGCAACTCCTGACCTCGGTGCGCGACTTCCTTTGTCGCCCGCACGGCGAGCGGTGCACCCTTGCACAATCGCTGGGCCAGATTGTTGGCAGCCTGCATCAGGTCGTCGTGGGGCACGATTTCCCAGACCAGACCCATCTCCTTGGCCCGCCAGGCATCCACCCGGTCGCCGATCAGCAGCAACTCCATCGCGTAGTGCCAGGCAACGCGCTTGGGCATCCGAATCGAGCCCTGAATCGTCGGCACGCCGATCTGCACTTCGGGGAATCCAAACTGTGCGCGGTCTGAGGCGATGACAAAATCACAGGCCGCCACGAGCGTCAGGCCGAAACCAAGCGCGAAGCCGTTGACAGCGGCGATCGTCGGTTTCCAGATCTCCATGCCCGACTCCAACGAGGTCAGCGAAGGCACCTCCCAGAAGGTGTGTTCCTCGGGCGGAGCGGGCGAACGCAGATCGGCGCCGGCCGAGAACGCGCGTCCTGAGCCGGTGACGATGCCGACCCAGGCGTCATCGTCATTGCGGAATTCTTCCCAGGCGGCGTTGAGGTCGGAGCGCAACTCGTGGTTGATCGCATTCAACGCCTCAGGCCGGTTGTAGGTAATCGTGGCAATCCGGCCACTGCGTTCATAGGTAACGGTGTCGCCCATTGGTGCCTCCTGGATTCATCGGCTGTGCAAGTCCGCTCCAGCCTATCTGCCGTGATCGTTAGGTCGTGTTCGCCTAGGCGAAGGGATTGAGTTCTTCGTTGAGCGTGTTGAGATAGTCCGAGTAGATGTATCGGCGATCCCGCCGGCGCCCCGTAACCTCCTCGACGATGCCGAGATTAGCAAGGTGTTGAACCGCGGAATCCGCGGCAGAGAACGAGAGTGTTGAGCGATCACGAACAGCAGAAATGGTCAGCAGCGGCCGCTGCACGAATTCATGATGTGCTCGGATCGCGGAGTTGGCTCGTCGTCCGGAGGCAGCAATGCGGGTTCGATCAGCCTCAAACAGCCTGGTCAACCGTTGCGCAGTTTCGACGCCGTGTTGGGCTGTCAAACGAACGCCTTCGAGGAAGAACTGCAGCCAGGCCTCCCAATCGCCATCGTCGCGTAGCTGATTGAGCAGGTCGTAATAGCTCGAGCGGAACTGTTTCAGATAGAGACTGAGATACAAGATCGGTTCGCTCAACGCTCCTGACTGTACCAGGATGAACGCGATTAACATCCGGCCGACCCGCCCATTGCCATCCAGGAACGGGTGGATCGATTCAAACTGAGCGTGCGCCAGACCAGCCCGAACCAGTGACGGCAAGCCATCGTCCGCTGCATGAATGAATCGCTCCAGATCACTCATGCATGATTCGACCTGATCGTGAGGCGGAGGGACGTAGAGTGCGACACCGGGACGTCTACCGCCGATCCAGTTCTGTGATCGACGAAACTCGCCGGGCTGCTTCTCGGAGCCGCGCCCGCTCTGAAGTAGCAGCCGATGCAACTCGCGCAGCAGCCGATTGCTCAGCGGGAAGTCATCGTCTCGCATCCGGTGTAGTCCATGGTCAAGGGCGGCGACGTAGTTGGATACCTCGGTGACATCATCGATCAATGCGCCAGGTCTGTTGCCGAGTTCAAATTCCAACAGGTCGGAGAGCGAAGACTGCGTGCCTTCAATTTCGGAAGACAACTGCGCTTCCCGCCGAACGTAGGAATAGATGAAGAGGTCGGGATCCGGCAGGTGTCGGGTCACCGCATCCAATGAACCCAGGGCGATGGTTGCCCGCTCAAGCGGCCGGTGCAGATTGGAGAAGTCGAGCGGTGGGACCGGTGGCATCGGCGCCGGTACGTACGCTCTGACCGGTTCTTCGGCGAAAAGAGTCGTTTCGAAATGGCCGGTCGTTGTTCGCTTCACAAGAGGGTGCTCAGTCGTTGGCTGGCAGCTGGATTGGCGAGGATCGTTGTTCCGTAAGTCGGAATAGCGCAGTACGTTATTGTGACTTCGGCATGAAGCCAGAATAGCATGGGCCGTTATTCTTGGAAGCGGAATAGTCAGCCGCATTATTCTGACTTCGGACGTAAAGCGGAATAGCTTGACTACTTATCCCGGAAGTCAGAATAAGAATGATAGCTATTCTAGGTTGAGGTCAAAAGACGAATAACGAGGGAGCCTCAGCCGCTCTGCAGACCCTGCAGGTGCTTGCCTGAGAACTCTGCCAGGACGGCCTCTGCGTCCGACGCCGGGTGGAGATTGGCGATGGCGTGGTCGAATCCTCTTGACTTCATCTCGGCCAGGGTTTCGGCCGCCTCGTCGATCGTGTCCTCGGCGATCACCGTGATCCGATTAATCATCAGCTCGAGCGCCGACGAATCCCGACCGTGTGACTCCGCCTCCGATTTCACCAGGGCCCAGTCTTCGTCGAGCGTGTCGAGCATCGCCGGGTTGGCCAGGTAACCGTCGGCGTAGCGGCCGGCTCTGCGGAGTTGGCGCGGGTTGTTACCGCCCAACAGAATCGGGACGCGGCGCGGCGGCTGTGGTCGGCAGTACCAGCCCTTCGTGTTGTAGAACTCGCCCTCGAACGATCCAATCTCGTTCTCCCAGAGGTCGCGCAGCACCTGCAGGTATTCGTCCATGCGGGCGCCTCGGCGATCGAAGGGCATCGACAGGGCTTCAAACTCTTCCTTCCACCAACCGACGCCGGCGCCGAGGATGAGTCGTCCGCCTGCGAGATGGTCAAGCGTCGCCATCATCTTGGCGTGCAACACCGGAGCGCGCATCGGCGCGACCAGCACGGCGGTGCCCAGTTCGACCCGCTCCGTGACCGCGGCAGCGTAGGTCATCAGCGTTAGCGGCTCGAGGAATGGAGCTTCAGCCGGAACCAGAAAGCGCCCATCCTCCGAGTAGGGGTAATCCGAGCCCTGGTCGGGCCGCAGCACGACATGGTCGAATGTCCAGAGCGAGTCGTAGCCGTTTGATTCCACGGACCGAGCCACACGCGCGATGTTCTCAGGGCTTGCAACTCCACCGACCTGTGGCAAGTAGATCCCGACTTTCATGGCTCACTCCCTCTCGGTCTGCTTTGGGCGGTACCCTCCGCAGATATGCGGCTTCTGACCGGACGTTCGCCGAACAGTATGACTGACCCGACGCCGACGCGGCAGTCGGCCTCGTGAGCCAGCGTCCGGCATTCGATCGGCCGCCACTGCGGCGTTTGTTCGGCATCCGCGATTACCGAGTGCTCTGGGCCGGTGCGTTGTGCATGATTATTGCGCAACAGATTCGTTTCATCGCGATCCCACAGTGGTTTCTCGACCAGACCGGTGCCGATTCGTTCGCCGAGGTCGCGATCATCGGTGCGGTGCAGCTGCCGATCCAGGCATTCGCCGTCCTCTATGGGGGCGCGCTGGCCGACCGCTTCGACCGCCGCTGGCTGATGGCGGGCGCGAACATTACCGTGTTGGTCATTCTGATCGTCGTCGCCGCAGCCGCCAGCGCCGATCTGCTCGAGTTTTGGATGGCCTGGGTCGCGCTGGGCGCGTTGGGCGGACTAGCCACATTCGTGGCGCCGGCCCGCGCGACGATTACTCCACGCGTTGTTCCGCCGCGATATCTCAGCGCAGCGGTCACCCTGGATACCAGCACGCAGATGAGCGGCTGGATCCTGGGCGGCCTGATCGTCACAGCATTGGCCGTCGGACTCAACGCAATCGGGATGCTCTGGGTTGCTGCCGGATTCGCAGCAGTCTCGGCAGTGATGCCGTTACTGATTCGCACGTCGGCACGGGCCGTGTCCGAGCGTCAGTCGACGGTGCGCATGGTGATCGACGGCGCCAAGTACGTTTCGCGCCATCCGATCCTGCCGGGCCTGTTCATTCTCGACTGGGGCATCACGATCATCTCGTACTACCGCGAGATCCTGCCCTTGCTCGCGACCGGCCTGTTCATGGCCGGCGTCGGCGCTGCCGGAGCGCTGGGTACGGTCAACGCGGTTGGTTCAGCCTGCGGCATGATGCTCGCCCTGTTCCTGGTCAACTATCGAGCCAAGGGGATCATGGTGCTGGCCGCCTCGGCGGTCTATGCGGCGTTGTTGTTTGCACTCGGCGCTGCGCCATTTCTCTGGGTTGGGATGATCGTGATTGCAATGCTCGGCGCCGCTGATGCAGTCACGGTCGCGGTCAGGCAGGTCACCGTTCACCTGACCACTCCCGACGAGATGCGCGGCCGCGCGTTCTCCGTCATGGTGCTGATGGCGCAGACCGCGAACAATCTGGGCATCATCTGGGTGGGATTCTGGGGCGACGAGGTCGGTGTCGATACCACATATTTCATGGGCGGAGCGATTGGCCTTGGAGCGACGCTTCTAATCGGCGTACTCTGGCGTTCGATCAGCCGGTATCGGGCGCCGGCGCATGCTCCTGATGCCCCGTTCGAGTAAATCAGTGGAGTGAGTTGAGTCGGCGCAGGTCGGTTTGGAGAAAATCATGGTCTTCAGCGAGCAGCTGATCGACTTCTTGGTCGAGCTGTCCAGCCACAACGATCGAGAGTGGTTCAAGGCCCACAAGGACGACTACGAGAACATCTTGCGAGAACCTGCGCTGGAGTACATCCGCGAGGTGGCTGGTCCGTTGGCCGATATCTCACCGCACATGAGAGCCTCTGACCGCAAGCAGGGCGGATCGCTGATGCGCATCTACCGCGATGTGCGGTTCTCGCGAGACAAGTCGCCGTACAAAACCAACGTCGGCATCCAGTTCCGGCACGAGTCGGGCAAGGACGTACACGCGCCGGGCTACTACGTCCACATCGCGGTCGACGACTGCTTTATCGGCGTGGGCAGCTACATGCCCGACCGCGACGCACTGCTCGCTTACCGCCGAGCAATCGACGAGCATCCGCGCGATTGGCTCGAGATCAAGAAGCTGACCGAGTCGGACGACTGGATGCTGGGAGGTCACGGCGACAGCCTCAAGCGCCCGCCACGCGGCTACACCGCCGACCATCCACTAATCGAGGACATCAAGCGCAAGCACTTCATCATCACCCACTACGTCGACATCGAAGACGTGACCTCGCCAGACTTCGTCGACTACTCAATCGAGCGGTTCAAAGAGACAAAAGAGTGGATGGCATTTCTGACGAAGGCAGTCGGCCTGCCGTTCTGACAACGACCTCCCCCTCTGGGGGAGGTGTCACGAAGTGACGGAGGGGGCAGCTCCACCGACATCGCGCAGCAACGGCCGGCCCCCTCAGCCTTCGGCAGCTCCCCCAATAGGGGGAGCTGTTGAGAGCGCTGTCTATCCTGCGATTCACTTGTGTTGACATTTTGCTCGATGAGGAGGACGCAATGACCCAGCAGACCCCCGAACGGAATATGCCCCCGGTCGCTCCGGACCTTGAAGGCGACCCGGTGGCTCCGCCCGAGGACTCACGATTTGTGATCAAGCCGATGGGCGAGACGCCCGTCAGCATCGGCCGCAACATCCACTCTCGGCGCATGTTCACGACGGCTGAGGGTCGATTTGAGAGCTCGTTCCAGTTTGTGCTTTACAACGTCCTGCCGGTCGGCGAGACCAATGTGCGGCACATCCACGAGGACATTGAGAAGGTCTACTACTTCCTCAAGGGCAACGCCGAGATCGACTGCGGCCCCTGGCGCACGACGGCGACGGCCGGCGACTTCCTCTTCTTCCCCGCCGATATCGCGCACCAGATTTACAGCCAGGGTCCTGAAGACCTTGAGTTCATCGTCTGCGCCGCCCAGACCACGAGTGAGGCTCGAGGGATGTTGGATGGCGGCTTGCTTGAAGACAGTGGTGAGGACGAGTAATGGCCGACCAGGATGCGACAGAGATTGTCCCGCTTGAGCCGCTCAGAGTCTTTGGCAAGGCGGTCTACGAGGCATGCGGCGTGCCCTCGGACGACGCGGAATTCACCGTCGAGATCCAGCTCACCGCCGACCTGCGCGGTGTCGATACGCACGGATTCCAGCGACTCGGCTGGTACGCGGGACATCTTCAGGCCGGCCGCTACAACCCGACGCCGAGACTTGAAGTGCTCAAGCAGACGCCGGTCTCGCACGTAGTCGACGGCGACGGCGGCATCGGTCAATTGGTCGTCGCGCGGACGATGCAGCGCACGATTGCCAAGGCGAAGGACACGGGACTGGCGCTGGGCACATTGCGCAACAGCAATGACTGGGGCATGGGCGCGTTCTATCCGATGATGGCCGCTGCCCAGGGATTCGTCTCGTTTTGCACGACAACGAGCGTGCCCACGATCGCCCCCTTCGGATCACGAACGCGGATGACCGGCAACAACCCGATGGCCTTCGCCGCGCCACGAGCTTCCGGCCCGCCGGTGGTGCTCGACATGGCGCTGACGCCGGTCGCTCTGGGCAAAGTGATGAGGGCGCGCGCCGAGGGTCGCGAGATCCCCGAAGAGTGGGGATTCCAGGACCTCGAAGGTCAGCCCACCACCGATCCGGAGACGGCGATGGGAGGAGTGATCCCCGCCCTGGGCGCCGTCTCGGCCTACAAGGGCACAGGCCTGAGCAGGTTCATGAACCTGCTCGCCGGAGCCTTACCTGGGGGATTCCACAGCAATCAAGTCAACATCGGCAAGCGCGGACAGTTCCTGCTGGTGATCGATCCTGAGATCTTCGGCGAGGCGGAAACATTCTCATCCGCGGTCGATGAAATGGTCGAGCAGGTCAAATCGGCTGATCCGTTGCCGGATGTCGGGGAAGTCTTCGCGCCCGGCGAAATCGAACAGCGCGCCTATGAAGAGCGAATCGCAGCGGGCCACGTCGTCTATCCGTCATCAACACTGCAGGACCTGCGAGAGTTGTCGTCGGAGATGGGGATTCCGCTGGAGGTTTAGAGGACTCGCAATTCGATCGCTGTGTACCTGGTTCGATCGCTGTGCGCTTGGCACGCGTCCCTGCTCGGAGCCAGACCGGTGAATGGAAGATCGATCAGCCCACATTGCACCGTCATACCCGCGCTTGCCGCGGGTATCTCGCTGAGAGGTGCACAGACGTCAGTTAGGTGCGCTGCGAGGTTGCCGCGACAGAGCGCGGCAATGACGGGATCGATATGGATGCTAAAGCACTCTTGGCGCCTCCCGATGGCGAAGGACGATCAGCGCTCGCAGACCACGCCGTCACCGTCGCCATCCCTGGCCGACGGCACAGCATCGGCAGGAAATCCTCGACCCCGGCCGTTGCTGCCGGTGTTGCGCTCGAGCCCTGCGGCTTGGGCGTCGTCGCATGATGCGTAGGTCTTATCGCTGGTTCCGCCCGCGTCCGCTGCTGGATTGCCGTCGCTCTGCTGCGGCTGAAGATGGATAACAGTCGGCCGCCGTTCGGGAAACTCCGGCAGCCTCGCATAGTCGGACGGGCAAGTGTCCAGCATTTCGCGCAGCGCGCCGATCTCGTCTCGGTCGGCGCTGAGCGACCATTGCAACTTCACCGCGATCCAGTCGTGTGCGTACTGACACCAGGCGCTGCGCGAGGGCGGCCTCCACTCGGCCGGATCCTGCGCGCTCTTGTTCCGATTGCTCGCGGCCGACACCGCAGTGAGCGCCGCTGGGAATCCGTAGTCATTGGCGAACCTGGCTTTGCGCTGAGCCGGCCAGCGAGCCGCCCCCGATCGATGCGCCTCGGCCAGCGGCACCATGTGGTCGATGTCGAGATCGGACGGGTTGTGGAACTCTTCGCCGTCGTACCAGGAGCGCCAGACGCCATCGATTGGCCGGCAATCCTGATTGACCTCGGAGATTGACAGCGCTTCGGCGATCAGCACCAGTTCACGAACGTTGCATTCGTCTCGGTGCGTGTCGGCCCAGCCGCCCGGCTGGTAGTCCTCGCGTTCATACTCGATCCCGGAATCTGACTCGTCGCCCATCGTCAACCGAGCGAGTAGTTGCTCGTGTGGATCCGGAGCTTCCGTAACCGACGACTCCGGTTGTTGCTCTTGAGGCAACGGTTCTTCCTGGACCTGTCCATTCACAGCCTGGTCGCGCTGTGACGATTGCTGCGTGGTCGCCCGCTCAGTCGGCGAAGCTTCCTCTTCGGCCACGCAGGCCGTGAGCAGCAGAACCAAACCTGCGAGCAGCAGCGAGGAACTCGTTCGCCAACGCGCCAATGCTTCTTCGTTCGTCACTCCGGCCCGTTCCCTCAAATCCGCACGCTATCGATGTATTGGCGGCCGTTGCTGCGCTACAGCCTTGCGACGCCCACTATCCTGAGGCGGAAGCCGAGAGGATGCTTGCCATGGTCAGCCCAATTGTCTATTCCTGTGATTCCCATGTGGTCGAGGGACCTGAGGTCTTTGACGGACTCGTGGAAAAGTACGGCGACCGCGCCCCGCGCGTGGTCGATGGCTGGAAGGGCCGCGAGGGCGTCTACCTGGCCTGGCCGCAGATCGACTTCGCGATGCTCGTCGGAAGGCTCGGCATTGCCGGCGCCAACCTCAATCTTCCCGAGACCAAGGAGAAGATGCAGCGCGGCTGGGATCTGATCAACCCCGGCGTCAAGGACCCGGTTGCCCGGCTGACCGAGCAGGACACCGACGGCGTCGTCGGCGAGGTGATGTACCCCTCGATCAACATGCTGACCTACATGGTCGACGACGTTGAAGTCGTCAACGCTGTGTTCCAGCGCCACAACGACTGGATCCGCGACTATTGCTCGCACAACCCGGACCGGCTGATTGGCATTGGCTGCCTGACCCTGCGCGACGTTGATGCCGGCATCGCCGAGCTCGAGCGCTGTGCCAAGATGGGCATCAAGGGCGTCGCGATTCCTTGCACCGCGCCCAAGGATCTGCCCTACTCCGACCCCTACTACGAGCCCTTCTGGACGGCGGCTGAAGAGGTCGGGATGCCGCTGACGATGCACATTTTCTGTGGCTCAGAGCCTGGCATGGGTCTGCCCAAGGAGTGGGACGAGGTCGTCAGCTACACGCTGGCGCACGGCGCGGCCTGGAATACGATCTCCAACCTGGTCACTTCGGGCGTCTGCGAGCGTCACCCGAACCTGCGCTTCGTCATGGCCGAGTGGGAGACGGGCTGGATCGCTCACGTGCTACAGCGCTGGGACCACGCCTACTACCGCGCCCGAGCCGTCGACCGGACGCCCGAGCTGCCGATGCTGCCAACCGAGTACTTCAAGCGCAACTTCAACGTCACCTTCGAGGACGACGAAATCGGCGTCATGACCCGGCACGGGATCGGCGTCGACAATCTGCTCTGGGGTAACGACTACCCGCACCACGACGCCATCTGGCCAAACTCACGCCGAATCCTCGACGAGATCATGGAAGGCGTCCCCCAGGAAGACGTCGACAAGATGGTCTGGGAGAACGTGCAAAAGCTCTACAACATCGACCAGTCAGCGCTGCCGGTGTAGGGCGAATAAGGCCGTTGCTATCGGATTGACAGTTTCCGATAATGGATTGACACTTGCGGGCCGATGTTCGGGCAGCCTCGGCGATATCGCCTTACTATCGGATCAAGAGTATCCGATAGTTGACCGATAGTTCCGTGAGAGACATCGATGGCCTTGCCCGATGTAGCGCCGCCGCTCAATGCTCTGCAAGCTGACTTTGACGCGCTCAGCTTTGATGAGCGAACGCGCCTGTTAGGTGGGCTTTCCCCGGTTGACTCCCAGGGCCGATACCTGCCGTGGGATGAAGTGCGCTACCGCCAACCTCCGGCCGGACTGACCCGGCGCTTGTGGTGGCTGAGCCTGTCCAGCGCCCGTCGCGCCGCTCAGCGTGAGCTGCCTTTGCACGCGCGCGGTGCCAAACCCTTCTGGTTCTGTCAAACCGGACCGCTGCCCGGGTACCTCCGCCGCTGGGACGCGGATGTTTCGGCGTACGACGTTCACCGCGATCTGGGTCTGACTGATGCGGAACGCAGTCAGCTACGCATCAGCTCCGAAATGTTCGAGTCGATCCAATCCAGCCGCCTGGAGGGCGCTAACACGACCCGCGAGGTTGCAGTCGAGATGCTTCGCGACGGACGTGTGCCTCGCGACTACAGCGAACGCATGATCGTGAACAACTACGCCGCGATGCAGTTGATATCGCAATGGTCGCAGGACAGCGAACCGTTCGACCGTGAGCACATTCTGGAACTGCATCGGGTCGTCACCGACGGCACGCTGCGCGACCACGACGTTGGCCGGTTGCAGACGCCGGCTGATCCTCGCGTGTACGTCGTCAGTCGTGGCGGCGAGGTCGTGCACGAACCGCCGCCCGCCTCCGAGTTACCTGAGCGAATCCGGCGACTCTGCGAGTTCGAAAACGAACGCACCGACTCGACCGACCCGCACCCGTTGATTCGAGCCATCCTGGTGCACTTCATGATCGGCTACGACCACCCGTTCGCCGATGGCAACGGCCGGACAGCGCGGGCCCTGTTCTATTGGTCGCTGTTGCGATCGGGCCTGTGGCTAGCGCCATTCCTGCCGATCTCGCAGTTCTTGCTGACCGCGCCGGGACAATACTCGCGCGCATATCAGTATGTGCATGCCGACGGGAATGACGTGACATATTTCCTGCTGCACCAGTTGCAGGTGATCGAACGCGCCCGCCACCAACTCAACGATCATGTTTCCGGCATGCGGTCCTGGATGGTCCGAGCGCAACGAGTCACCGATGGCGAAGCAGGGCTGAATCAACGGCAGACCGACCTGCTGGCGGAGTTGTTGCCAGATCCCGACCGTTACATCACGATCGCCCGCCACCGGCGCGTCAACGGAGTGAGCTATGCCGTCGCCCATGGCGATCTGAATGATCTCGTCGAACGCGGGCTGCTCACGCGTGAGCGGATGGGCCGACGGCTGCAGTTCCGACCGGTGCCGGATCTCCAGGAACGACTGGATCCTGTCACATAGCCCACCCCTCCGCAGTCCGCTGCGAGCTATGCTAATATCAGAACAAACGAGCGCATGAATGCGGAAGTCGATGCCGGTCCCTTGTCCAACCAACGAAGCCGCTTCCGCCGAACCCCGCGCCAACCTGGCCGACCGAGCGCAACTGCGCCAAACCCCATCGAACGGATCCGAACAAACCCGAACAGAATGCGCTGAACCAGACTGAAGAAACCTGAAGAAACCTGAAGAAACCTGAAGAAACCTGAAAGACCTGTGACACGATCCCCAGTGCTGCACAGGAGATCGTGCCCGCAGAGGCCCCGGAAAAAATTAATCCTGAAAACCTGAAGGCTGAAAAACAAACACCTCGACCGAACAGGGAAACCCAGCGCGAGAGTCGACCAAGCCCGTTCCACGCCCACTTATGTGATCCGGCCGAAGGCGGGTAGTCTGCGGAGGTGAAGGAGTGAACGATGGCGTCCAAAGAAGAAGTAGGACTCCCAGGGTACCGGGAACTCCGTTGTCGCACTCTCGAAGTAATCCGCGACTTGACAATGCCGACGAGTAATGCCGACATAGACATGGCAGTGGCCGACGCATTTTCCTTGACCGCAGAGCAGCGATCACTTCCGCATGGCGAAGGATCACAGACTGAACTGGCCTATCGGACTGCCTGGGCCAGAAGCGGACTTGTAGCGGCGGGCGCTATAGAAAACGTCAGCAAAGCACTGTGGAGGCTGACACCAGCCGGTTTGACATTGACTTGTTCTGAGATAGAGCAAGCCCGCGCGGAGTACTTGGAGAGACTTAAGGCGGACAAGGATTCTGGTACAGCGATTCAAGATTCGACTGATGACGAAGAAGAGGCGCGCTCGTGGCAAGATGAGCTGATAGACCACCTCGTCAGAGTTTCGCCAAAGGGTTTTGAGCATCTTGCTGCAGCCCTGCTGAGGGCAGCAGGATTCGACGACGTTGAAGTAACCGGGCGATCAAGCGATGGAGGCATCGATGGCATTGGAACGTATCACCCATCCGGTCTGATCTCATTTCACACTGCCTTTCAGTGCAAGCGATACAAGAGTGTCGTGGGTGCGCCCACTGTTCGCGATTTTCGAGGATCCTTTATCGGTCGGTCCGACCGGGGAATCGTCATCACAACAGGAACGTTCACGCGCGAAGCGAGGGAAGAGGCAGCACGGCCGGGCGCGAATCCCGTGGATCTGATCGATGGAGCCGCTCTTTGCCAGCTCCTCAAGGAACATTCCCTCGGAGTTCGCACTACCCAACGTCTTGTAGAGGACGTAACCGTCGATGAGGACTACTTCAGACAGTTCAAGGAACCAACATGAACCAGATGCGTGGTGTTCTTCTCGATGTCCTCGTTGCCTTGATCATTTTGATGGCTGGTGGGGCGATCTTTGCTCGCATTGCTGGCGTCGAGGAAGGTGAGTCGGCGCCGGCCTGGGTTCAATTTGCTCCGCTCGTGCTGGCGATGCTCTTTCTTGGTTGGCGCACGATTCGGCGCAACCGGCTGCGACGCGAGGCTGAGGCTCAGGCCGAGGAAGACCCACTGACCGACCACCGCGAACTCGAACGCGTCGAAGACCCGCCCATGGACGACTACCAATGGCGCTCGCGGCTGGAGTCTTCGATCCGCAACCTGGGTCGCGACGCCTTTGAACAGTTCACCAGGCGCATTCTGCACGCGATGCAAATCGTCGATCTCGAGGTGGTTCGAGTCGCGTTCGATGGGGCAATCGAGTGCGTGGGCGTCCAGGACGATGAGGAACGCGCCAGCGTCTATGTGATCTGTCGCCGCTCGTTCGGCGCGCTCGGCGCCAACCAGGTGCGCGAGATGAAGACCCTGATGGCCGACAAAGCCACAGAAGGTCTGTTCATCACGAATGGCGAGTTCTCTTCCTCGGCCATCGACGAGGCCGACGAAGGCGACGAACCGATCGAACTGGTCGATGGCGATGACTTGCTCGATCTGATGCATACGCACCGGCTCGGTTTGATCTTTGACGAGATTGGCCGGGTCACTGCGATCGACGATGAATGGTTCCAGGACCTGGAACGCGACCACCGAATTGCAGATGGAGACTGAACATGGCCGCTGAAGCAACGAGTGAGGCGACCGTTGGAGTCCTGCCTGGCGATGACGCCGCACCGGAGGCTGTTCATGCCTCAATGGCGGTGCTGCAGGCGATGGAACTGCCGATCGCATTTGAGGTATTGCCCGACGGCGTAGACCTGACCCGCGAGATGTCTCGCGAAGAAGGCGAGAAGCTGGTCATCGACACCGCCGAGCGATGCGACACTGTGCTCTTCGGCTCGACCAGTGGGCAGACGCCAGGTGTCGGCTACTTCCGCTGGGGCAAGCAGACCTTTGCCAACGTCCGGCCGATTAAGTGGCGACCGGGATTTCGCTCGCCGATGGCGCAACCTGAAGGCATCGACTACATCATCGTCCGTGAGAATCTTGAAGACCTCTACGCAGGCATTGAAGGTGACCTGTCCGAGGTCGCAGCCTCGGGCCTGGCCGACCGCCCTCGATTCGGTGGCGTATCGCGGACTCAGGTGCCCGGCGGGTTTGGACACTTCGCCGAGGCTGAGGGTCGCTATGCGATCAAGTACTTCACGCGCGCTAACGTCGAGCGGGTGGCGCACTTCGCCTGCCGCCTGACTCAACAGCGCAAGGCCGAAGGTTACGCAGGCAAGCTGACCTGCTCGGCCAAGACCAACGTCCTGGCCAAGACTGACGGTTGGTTCGTCGAGATCGCGGCCGAGGTCGCCTCGGGCTATCCCGACATTGAGTTTGAGTCATTCATCGCCGACGACTTCGCCCGGCGGCTCGTGGCCTCGCCGCACGACCTCGATGTCGTGCTACTGCCCAACCTGTACGGCGACATCTTCTCGGACGAGGGGGCCGGCACCATCGGTGGCCTGGGCCTGGCGCCGTCCGGATGCTTCGGTGAGGATTGGGCCTACTTCGAGTCCGTCCACGGCACCGCCCCTGATATCGCCGGGATGCACCGGATCAATCCCACCGCAACGATGCTCTCGGCAGTGATGATGTTGCACCATCTCGGACTGCACGACCAGGCGTCAGGCCTGGAACGCGCGATTGATGCTGTGTACGAAGCGGGAGAACGGCTGACACCGGACCAGGGTGGTTCGGCAACCACCGAGGACTTTGCTCAAGCCGTGATCGACGCACTGTAGTCAGGCACTGAGGGCTCCCCCCTCTGGGGGAGCTGTCGCGGAGCGACTGAGAGGGCCGCCGCCGACTGCCGACGAAGTCACAGCGGAGGGCCTTCGCGGCACCTCCCGCGCTGGGGATGGTCGAAGACGTGGCGGGAGCGCATGGGAGTCGAACCCACCCGAGACGGTGCGGACCGCCCCGCATCAGTGTTGAAGACTGTGGAGGACACCGGTCCCCTTCCGCTCCCGTGAAGCTGAGGTTAGCCCACCATTGTCTCAGTCGAGGATTTCAATCAAATGTGGACGAAACACTTGATCGAAACTCAGAACAGTACGGATCATCCACTCTCGGATCTCGGCGAGGGATTCGTCGTCGTCGTCGATTGTCCCTTCACGACGAACCCCGATTTCGGACGCCTTGGCGTGGTCCATTCGGTTCCACGTCAGAGGCTGACCAAGCTCTGCTTCGATTTCAGATTTGCGTTCATGAAGGGCATCGTATGTCCTCTCGTTGTCATCTTTATCACCGCGATCAAGACGGATAGAAACTGAAGCAACGTTCCCCCGCTGGAATGACACACCGAATGGCAACCCGGAAAAGCCGCTACCGAAATGCATCCAATTCTGTGGCTGTCCTTTCTTTGCTCGAGTGAAGTCATGGGTGTCCCGCAACTGGTCAACAAGCGGCTGCCAAAAGTCGCGGTATCGACTCCTCTTGACAGACAATGTCTCGCTTCCGCTTGACGTAGACTCGTGTGCCCCTTGTTTCTCCCAGTCATTGGGCAAGGCCACCACATTGAATCGGGCCGCTGGAGGTGAGTCCTTAATGCGCCAGGCCTCGACGGCGATACCGAAGAAGGCAGTGTCTTCGCCAGTACGTCTGTTTAGCCAATCGATCGCGGCCCGATGCTCGGGGCGAAACTCTTTGACAATCCAGACAAGGATGTGAGCATCGTACCCCGCCGCATATGTCAGCAATTTGCCCAAGTGATCATGATCGGTTCCTTCGAGTTGATTCTCAATCACTACGGGCCGATCGCTCGCAAGATCGTGCGCCAAGATGTCCAGAGAAAAGGTGCCAACTTCTGCTTCGCTGGTCTTGACTTCAAGGTCGAGGCCTAGAACGTCGCTTAGCTCCTCGATGTTGTCAGCCAACCAAGGAGTAAAATTGCTCGCTTCGTGCTTCCAGACTTCACGCAGGTCAACTGCCTCCAGCTTGCTCAACTCCACCATTGCCTTTCCCGCCTCCTTGCCTCTTATCTGTATCGGGATTCAGAGGTTAACCCACGTACAGATCGACCGATGCTGGCGTCACTGATGCCTCAAGTTGCGCCCGGAAGGTACCCCATTCGTCCCCGTGGCGAGAGCTTCTGAAGTTGGCGTGGAGGCTGGCGGTTCCTCCGCTCTGGGTCATGGATGCAGTCTTGAAGCCGCGCAGATTTGTCCTGAGGAACTGCAAGAGCGCAGCCTCATGCTCGGTGTAATCCGAGGCCGGCATCGTGATGATCAGGTCTCGACTTCCTGCTCCTAGCCCTCCCAGTCCGGTGCCCGAGAAGATGCGCTGCCCGACGAGCACCAACGCGACCGCAGCGAAGAGGATGCCGATCAGTTCGTAGTTGTAGGTCGCCGCGCCGATCGATGATGCGATTACGACGAGCAGGTAACCAATCTCGGCCGGGTCTTTGATCGGTGTGCGAAATCGGACGAATGAGAGCGCCCCCAGCAATCCCAGTGAGAGCGGCAGCGACCATTGAATGGCGATGAAGAGCAGTGTGATCGCAGGTCCGGCGAGCAGGAACACGCGATGAATCCCAGCTCCGCGCTGCCAGTCTCTGTAGAAGATGAGATACAACGCGTAGGTGGCGATCGAGGCCGCCAGGGACACGATCATGGCGAGCAGATATTCCTCGAGCGCGATCTCAGAGGTTGGGCCAAGAATCTCGGGCCACTCGATCAGGACGAAGGGCATGGGCAGCTCCTGGCGCGGGCGTTCCGGCTATCTGATGAAGGTGCGATCGCCGCCGTAGAGCAGTTCGATGGCGAGCGCGTACTTGGAGTGTGCTGACCGGCGTAGGCCGAGCTTACCCAGATGAGCGACGTGCAAGGGAAGCTCGCCGCTGGTCTTGAGCTCCAGCACGGAGCCGTTGGGGACCGGCAACCAGACCGGAGCGCCTCGGGGACTCGCCGCTCGAACCTGCGTATCCAACGAAGCGCGCAGCAGACCGTCGGGCGATTGCCAGCGAATCCGTCGGTAACGAATGAAAGCGACCGGCTCGACGGTCGGGTCGATGGAGGATGCCGCGGCTTCGCTCGTGTCACGCAGCAAGCGAGTGAGCTCAGGCCGGTCGGGCAGCACCAGACCGAATTGATTGGCGATGCCTGAAATTGGATGGCGGGCACGCAACTTCTGAGTTCGCGCGCCGGCGCGTGACTTGAGCTCGATCCAGACGCCGGCGTACGGGTCGACTGGGTCGCCGTACCAGCGCAACCGGAGCTTCTGCTTGTCAAACTCGCCGTCTACCGACTCCTGGTAGGCGTCAAGCTGCGCCGTGTCGTAGTAGCAGCTAGTAATCACGCCGAGGGGATATTGCGGGTCGCGCGGCAGCCGAGCATCGAGCCAGGCGGTCAGCAGCGCCGCTCGGGCGTCCGGCAGCGGGTACTTTCGCTCTTCGCGAGATCCGCCCGGTCCGGACGGCGCGGTGCTCATCCGTCCGGTCGGTCTGGGCAACGTCACAGCCATTCCGGTAGGCTAACTCCTTGTTAACGTCAGGCACCGGGATCGGACAGTCGGATGAATCGCGGCACGGCATTGTCACTGGCAGTGGCAGTCGCAGTGATCGTCGGCGCGGTGATGTTTGCGCTCATTGGCGAAGCACAACCGGCGAGAGTGCCGTCGAACGCTGCCGAATCGACGATTGGCGTCGATCAGCAGCGCAGCGACCCGTTCGACATCGTCTTCGACATCGGGACTGTGCGTACCTACAACATCGTCATCTCCGAAGCATCGCTGGCCCGACTAAAAGCCAATCCGACCGCCGAACAGTATGTCGAGGCGGCTGTCGAAATCGACGGTCAACGCTACGAGCCGGTCGGCGTTCGCTACAAGGGGTTCTTTGGCGTCTTGCGATTCTGCTTCCAGAATGGCCGCCAGGTCTGTCCCAAGTTGTCGTGGAAACTGAAGTTGAATCACTATGAACCGAGTCTCCGCTATCACGGCCTGAAACGTCTCAACTTTCACTCGATGAACAGCGACGAGTCGCAGATGCGCGAGATCCTCAGCTACCAGGTCTTCCGCGACTCGGGCACAGCGGCCCCGCGTTCGGTCTATGCCGAGTTGCAACTGAATGGCGAGCCGTTGGGTCTGTTCACCCTGACCGAGGACATCGACGACCGGTTCATCGCCAATCGCTTCCGCGATCGCGGTCGCGGCGTGCTGTTCAAGGAGATCTGGCCGGGCAACATCGACAATCTATGGGTCTTCCAGGAGACCCTCACCGACGCGGTCGTACGAGGTCCACGTGATACGTCGCAAATTGAAGCGTTCGCTGAAGCGCTGGAGACGGCGGAGTCGGAGGAGGACTTCTACGAAGCCCTGCTGAACAACTTGCATGACGACCAGGACATCTTCAACTATCTCGCGGCTGATCGGTTAACCGACAACTGGGACGGCATCGTGGCCTGGTATTGCGTGCCGGTCTGCGGGAATCACAACTACTTCTGGTACCAGGACGCGTTGTCGGGTGGATTCACGTTGATTCCCTGGGATGTCGAGCACACCTGGCGCTCGCCCAGTCCGATTCGCACGGCGTACCAGATGCCGGATTGGGATGAGCTGGATCGGACCTGCCGGATACGCAAGGTGTTCTTTGACATCGACGCTCGCGCACCACATTGCGATCCGACCATGTACGCCCTGGTGACGAAGGGTTGGGAACGCTATATCGAAGCATCCCGCGAACTGTTGCGCGAGACGATCTCGCTGGAGTTGATGCACGAACGCGTGGACGCGCTGGCGGACATGATCGACGAGCACATTCAGGCCGACACCAAGGGTCCGGGTTACGCCGCATGGCGACAGGCTGTGGACCGATTGCACGACGAGATTGCTGATCGCTGGCAGTACATTGAGGCGAAAATCGACGCGTGGGACGCGAACGCGGAAGCGAGCCGGAGGGAGCCATCCGATGGTTGACCTGATTCTCCGTGGCGGCACAGTGGTCGATGGCACAGGTGGAGAGGCATTCCCAGCCGATGTCGCGGTCGAAGGCGATCGGATTTCGGCGCTCGGGGATCTTTCAGGATTGACAGCAGCTCGTGAGATCGATGCGACCGGACTGGTCGTGTCTCCCGGATTCATCGACACCCATGCGCACTCGGACGGGGTCCTGCTGCGCGACGCAGCCCATGCGCATGGTCTGGTTCAGGGGGTGACGACCGAATTCATCACCCAGGACGGCCTGTCCTACGCCATGCTGTCGGGTGACAATCTGCAGTTCTACGGTCGCTACATCGCCGGCCTGTACGGTCCGCCTCCGACCGACCTGGACATGTCCTCGATGGCCGCGTTTCGCTCGCACTACGACGGCAAGGGATGCAACGTCGCCGTGCAGGTTCCGCATGGACCTGTTCGGCTGGAAAGCGTCGGCTTCGAGGATGTCCCGCTACGCAGCGAGGGACTGTCACATGCCGAGCGAATGGTCGCCGAAGGGATGGAACAGGGCGCGACCGGCTTTTCGACGGGCCTGTCGTACTACCCGAACTCATACTCGGACACCGAAGAGTTGGTAGCGCTCAATCGTGTCGTCGCGTCACACGATGGCGTGTACGTGACGCATATCCGCAATCACAACGACGACCGAGCGCCCGACGGCTCGGGCATCGTCGAAGCGATGAACATTGGTCGTCGCAGCGGCGTCAAGGTTCATATCTCGCACTACCGCACGTTCCCGAGCAATGCCGGTGATATTGAATCAATCATGTCCGAAGTCGACAAGGCCAAGGCGGAGGGCGTCGATGTCACGCTCGAGTGCTACCCCTACGCCGCTGCGGCGACGGTGCCGGGATACTTCCTGCGCGGCGAGTGCCATGTCGGTGGTGTCGACCGGCTGTTGGAGCGGCTGGGCGATCCAGCCTGGCGCGATCGGTTGGTTGACTCGCTGGAGAACCTGTTCCCCGGACGCAGCGACAGCGCCACCTGGACCTGGATCGGCGCAGAGCACCTCAAGCATCTCGAAGGTGTGTCCTTCGCCGACGCCGCGACGTTGGTGGGCACATCGGTGTCGGAGATGACGCTGACGGTGATGCGCGAATCGGGAATGCAGTGCGGATTCCGCGACGGAATGCCGGCCAGCGCGTCATTGGTGCGCCAGGTCGAGGCGGACGTGATCGCGCTGCTCTCGCGCGATGACTACATGGTCGGTTCAGACGGCATTCCCTTCGACGAGGGCATCCCACACCCTCGCGCCTACGGTACGTTCCCGCGAATCCTCGGTCGCCTCCGCCGTCGCCTGGGCGTCTCGCTCGAGCACCTGGTGCGAGGAATGACATCGCTGCCTTGCGAGCGGTTTGGTCTAACCGATCGAGGCGTGGTCGCCGAGGGCAAGTTCGCTGACCTTGTCGTGTTTGATCCAGAAACGATCATCGACACGGCCGACTTCAACGACCCTCGAACGTCGCCGGCAGGCATTCCCTACGTGGTGGTTAACGGCCAGGTCGCCGTGGACGGTGGCCGTCCAACGGGAGCCCTGGCCGGTCGGTCGATTCCCTGAGCGTCCTTAGACCTCCCCCTCTTGGGGGAGGTGTCACGAAGTGACGGAGGGGGCCGGTCCGGACACGGGCGTTGGTAATCCGGGACAGCGCCTCACGTCTCGACCTGCGGCCCCCTCTGCCGTTGTACGGCATCTCCCCCAGAGGGGGAGATCTTCGGAACGCTATTCGACAACCCCGTCGACCATCAATTGATGAAACTCTGCCTCGCTGTACCCGCAGAGTTCTCGGTAGACGTACTCGGAGTCTTCACCCAACAAGGGTGAGCGACGAGGCATCGGTGGCGGTGTGGCGCTGAGACGCCAGGGTGGGCTTTCGTAGGACATCTCGCCGATCACTGGGTGGTCGCTCTTCCACCAGTGGTTGCGATGAGCGAGCTGTGGGTCCTCGTGGGCGTCGCGCACTGTGGATGCTCGATGGGCTGGGACTCCGACAGCTTGGAGTTCTTGCTCGATTTCGTCAACGGTTCTCTGCGATGTCCAGCGAGTGATGCCGTCGTCGAGTGCGTCCTGCGCGGCCAGGCGTCCAGCGGTATGACAGAGTTCGTCGGACTCAAGCCAATCTTGTCGATCCATGATCAGCGCCAGGCGTCGCCATTGGTCGTCCGATGTCACCGCGATTGCGATCCAACGGTCGCTACCGGTGTGGTCGTCGGCGCAGGGATACACGCCGTGCGGGGCAAATCGCCGGTCTCGGTTACCGAGCGGCCTCGCGACTCGGCCCGTGTTGGCTGCGTCGATCACTCCGGCGTCCAGCACCAGGGTCGAGGCTTCGAATTGCGAGAGGTCGATGTATTGGCCCTCGCCCGTCCGGCGCCGATGGTCGAGCGCGGCCAGGATGCCGATGATCGCGACGTGGGTCGCGACCCAGTCGGTGTAGGCGACGCCCGTGCCGACCGGCGGCAAGTCGGGCCATCCCGTGACCCCGGTCACGCCAGCGGTCGCTTGCAAGGTGAGACCAAAGCCACGGAACTTGGCATGCGGTCCGGTCTGACCCTCCATCGACATCGAGCACATGATCACGTCAGGCTTGATCTTGCGGACTTCCTCGTAGTTGAGGCCGAGCCGGTCCATGAATCCCGGCGCAAACGACTCGGTCACGATGTCGGCGCTGGCGATCAGACGCCGCGCAACTTCTGCACCGCGTTCATGGGCAAGATTGATCGCCACCGACCGCTTTCCGCGATTGAACTTGGCGAAGTACGACGAGGCGTCAAGCGAGTGATCGCCGGCAGGACGGGGTCCGCCGGATCGGAACGTATCGGGACGGCGCGTCGACTCCACCCGGATTACTTCCGCACCGTGAAACGCCATCTGCATGGTCGCGTTTGGTCCAACGCCGACCCAAGCGAAGTCGGCGATGCGAACGCCGTCGAACAGGTGCGCACCGGGAATCTCGTTGCTGCTCATTGGATGGCGAAACCCTTAGCGTCGCTGGAAGCTCGGGTCGCGTCGCTCCTTGAACGAGCGCGCGCCCTCGCTGGCATCGAGCGAGTTGCGCAGCCACGCCTGATTGAGCTCCTCAAGTTGTGCCTGCTGAGTGGCGTCGTTGTTGAGGGCGGCGTAGATCGCGCGTTTGGTCAGACCCATCGCCCAGGGCGCGCCCTGCGCGAGGCGGTCGGCCAGAGCAAGCGTCTCGGTCATCAGATCATCATGTGCAACGACGCGATTGGTGATTCCCAGTTCCAGAGCGCGGTTGGCGTCGATTGGATCCGACGTCCAGAACGCCTCCAGGGCTCGTGAATGGCCGACCAGTCGTGTAAGCGTCCACGAGGCTGCCCAGTCCGGTCCCAGTCCGATTTTGAGGAAGCCGGGATGGAAGCGGGCGTTCTCCGACATGATGCGAATGTCAGCAGACAGCGCAATCGCGAATCCAGCGCCGGCAGCTGCGCCGTTGACGGCCGCAATGACCGGGATTTCCAACTGCTGGAGTTCTGCAGTGAATCCGTAGCGCAGTTCGGTCGAGCCGAGTCCAGGCTGCGATTCGGAGGCGACACGTTCCTCGCGATTGGAGAGGTCGGCGCCCGAACAGAACCCGCGCCCGGCGCCGGTGATCACGAGCACCCGCGCCTCAGGGTCGGCCTTGAGATCGACGACCATCTCACGCAAGCCGGTGCGGATGCGGCCTGAGAGCGCGTTGAGCACTTCGGGTCGGTTGAGCGTCGCAACGACGACTCCATTGGATCGTTTCTCGATGAGCAGGTGGTCCTCTGACATGGTCAGACTCTTTCTGTTTGCGATTGGTTCGCTGGCGTGAGTATCTCGTAGTTGTGTTGGCCGGGCGTCGGCGCGGGATGGGATTGCCACGGTGTCGCCGACATCTTTAGTGGCGCGCCCGGAACCTTGAGGTGTCCCAACGCCGGATCGTCGACCTCGGTGAAGAAGGCTCGGGCAGCGAGCTGTGGACTGCCGACGATGTCCTGCATCGTATTGACTGGACAGATCATCACGTTGAATTGCTGTCCCGATTCATACAGTGCCTGCGCGCCACGTGTTGAGAAAAAGGCTTCGATTTCTGCTTCGAGTTCGGCGACTTCTTCGCTGCTCGGGGTGCGGTCACCGGCGATGGGAATGTTGGCCCAGTATTCGGCGTCGAACTGCGGATCGCCGTGCTCTGCGGTCATCCAACGATGGAGCGAATGAATCGAGGCGGGAACGCGGACGAAAGCGACGTAGCCGTCGGCGCAGGGGTAGATGATCCGTGTGGCGCGATCAGCGAAGGCGCGAGCGCCGCCAGCACGCTTTGTGATGATGCCGTCCATCTCCCAGTACAGACGCGCGTTGCCCAGGGTGTTGGCCATCGCTGCTTGCATGGAGACATCAATGTGCTGTCCGCGACCGGTCAGGTTGCGAGCATGGAGCGCGATCATTGCCGCAGAGCCGGCATTGAGCGCGGTGATGTTGTAGGCCTGCTCGACCGATGGTCGCAGCGGTGCGCGTTCAGGGTCGCCGACGAGAGAACTGAGGCCTCCGGAGACATGGCCGATCAGGTCGGACGCCGCCCACATTGACTTTGGCCCGTCTTGACCAAACGGGGTAATCGAAATGTAGATCAGTTGAGGGGCACGGTCGCGCAGATCGGCGTAGCCGAGTCCGCGTTCAGCCATTGCTCCCGGTGCGTCCGATTCGAAGAGGAAATCGGCGTTTTCGCAGAGTGTTCCCAGTCGTTCGCGATCGGCTTCGATGTCGAGATCGAGTATGACCGAGCGCTTGCCCGCGTTCATCTGAGCCCAGTAGAGCGAGGAGTCTTGATCCTCGCGCAGCATCGGCCCGCGCTGGCGCGAAGGGTGTCCGTCGGGAGGCTCGACTCTGATCACGTCAACGCCGAGTCCGGCCAGCACCATCGTCGACAAGGCACCGATTTCGTCCGTCAGATCGATGGCAGAGTAGGGGCTTAACGCTCCGTCAGTTGTCTGGGACATACGCAGTACGGTACGACACGTGGTGTTGAGGCGCGTCAGTGTATCTTCATTCTTTCCCAACAGAACGGAATGTGTCGTGAGTACCTCGGACTCCGGATTGCCAATCCGGGCAGCGATCATCAATGTGACGGGCTATGTCGGAGCGGAGCTGGCACGTCTGCTGGCGCAGCATCCGGCAGTGGAGATCGTCTGTGTGACGGGTCGTTCCGAGGTGGGCAAGCGTTTGCCAGAGGTGTTTCCTCACCTGTGGTCACTCGACCTGCCGATCGTGGCTGAGGTCGAGGAAGATGTCGACGTCATTTTTTCCGGCCTGCCACACGCGGCCGCAGCCGAACGCCTGACGCCGTTCATTGAATGTGGAACTCCTGTAATCGATGCGTCGGCGGACTTTCGCCTCTACGACGAAGAGACGTATGAGCAGTGGTACGGGCAGCATCCGTCGCCGCAACTGCTGGAGCAATCGGTGTACGGGCTGCCGGAGTTGCACCGCGAGGCGATCGTTGAATCGCGACTGGTCGGCGTACCCGGCTGCTACCCAACGTCGGCAATCCTGGCACTGGCGCCGCTGGCCGCGCAGGGCTGGCTCGACGGTCGAACTGTCGTTGATGCGAAGTCGGGAGTCTCGGGAGCGGGGCGCGGGCTCAAGATCACGTCCCACTTCTCTGAGGTTGATTCCAACTTCTCTGCCTATGGACTCTCGGGACACCGGCATCAGCCGGAGATGGTCCAGGAGCTTTCGACGCTGCAGCACGCGACCGAGAGCGATGCCGAGTTAACTGTCACATTCGTGCCGCATCTCGTGCCGATGACGCGGGGCATTCTGGCGACTTGCTATCCGTCGATCCAGGACGGCGCGCTGCCGGAGAACTCGGAAGAGCGTGCTGAGGCGTTGCGCGATGTGTACGAGTCGTACTACGCCGAGGAACCGTTTGTTCATGTTGCGCCGAATGCGCCTTCGACCAAGCAGACGCTCGGCTCGAACGCTTGCATCGTCTATCCGATGGTGGATCCGATGACCGGCGAGGTCATGGTGATCAGCGCTATCGACAACCTGGTCAAAGGCACAGCAGGCGCGGCAGTGCAGTGCTTCAATCTGATGTTCGGCATTCCAGAGGAAGTCGGACTGAGCAAGATTGGCGTGTACCCATGAGCGCGTCACATGACTCGTTGGGAGCCAACCCCGCCGCCGAAGGGGCCGTTACCCGAGCGCAGGGTTTCTCGGCTTGCGGGTTTACGGCAGGTATCAAGGAGTCCGGGCTACCCGATCTGGCCATGCTGGTCTCGGACCGACCCGCGACGACGGCCGCCGTCTACACACAGAACCAGAGCACGGCTGCCCCAGTTCACATCAGCAAAGTGCATACGAAGAACGGCACGCTGCGCGCCGTGGTCGTCAATTCCGGTAACGCCAACTGCGCGACTGGCGAACAGGGCATGGCCGATGCTCGCGAAATGACCCGATTGGCAGCCGACCGCGTCGGTTGCGCTGCCGAGGATGTCTTCGTCAATTCGACCGGCATCATCGGTCACTACCTGCCGATGGACCTATTGCGCAGTGGCATCCCGCAAATGGAGCCACGGGCAGACGGCGGTGCCGAGTTCGCCCGCGCAATCATGACGACCGATACGTTTGCCAAAGAAGCGGTATCGACGTTCGAGGCGGGCGGCGTGATTTACACCGTCGGCGGTTGTGCCAAGGGCGCGGGGATGATTCATCCCGATATGGCGACGATGCTGGCGTTTTTCACGACCGATGCGCCGGTCGTAGTGGACGACCTTGATGCCGCATTCCGCTTTGCCATGGATCGATCGTTCAATATGGTCACGGTCGATGGTGATACGTCGACAAACGATTCCTCGGTCATCCTGGCGAACGGCGCTGCCGGCGGCCCGGCCCTTACAGGTCCAGGTTTGGACGCGTTTGCTGAGGCGCTTCTGGAAGTCTCGACCAGAGTGGCCAAGATGATGGCCCGCGACGGTGAGGGCGCGACGAAGCGGATTTCGATGACCGTGTCAGGCGCGAAGTCGTGGAACGATGCTCGCGATGTGGCTCGGACGATCGTCGTATCGCCGCTGCTCAAGGCGGCGTTGAGCAAGTACGACCCGAACTGGGGCCGGATCCTGATGGCTGCTGGTCGCGCCGGAGTCCCCTATGACCTCGATCGGGTTCGCATCTGGATTTCGGACCTGTGTGTATTCGACGGCACAGCCACCGGCGTACCGGAGGAAGAAGCGTCGGCAAAGACACAGGGCGATGAGGTGTTCCTGAGGATGGATCTCGGTCAGGGCGACGCCGAAGCAACAGCCTGGGGTTGCGATCTGACCGAGGAGTACGTCCGCTTCAACGCCGACTACGTGACGTAGATACACTGCACTTATGGCAGCGACACGAGACTCCCTATGGGTATGGAAGATCCCTGGTGTACCAGAGTCATTGAGGCCACTGGTCCAGGTAGGGAGCAACCTGTGGGATGCCAATTCGCATGACGAGTACGAACGCCGCATGAAAGCAGTTTCGGCTCCTGACGGCTCCGTGGAAGATCGCGATTTCATGTTGGCGTTAGGCATGACCGCTGACCAGTTGATAAACAGCACAGGATTGACCGACGAGGAAATCTTGGCAGAGTTCGGCGAAACGAGGGAGGAGCTGTCAGCCACTCTCGGCTTGCCGACCGAAGACGAAGTGATCGATTTTGGCAAACGGTACGTTGTGCCGGATGCCATTCACGATTAGCTACAGCAACGAAGTCAAAGCAGAGTTCCGTGCCTCTCCAGCGTGGGACATCGTCATGATTCGTGGTCTGATCGGCAGCTTTGAGCATGATCGTTGGCTTAACGGCAAGCCGATCGACGGAACCTCGTCACCAGGTGCCGAGCTGATGCAGCTCAGCAGCAATCACATCACGCTCCACTACGAACTCAACCGCGATGCGGAGCAGGTTCGTATCGTCGCCATCGTCCGCGACTGATCGAAATGGCGCTACTGCAGCGGCAGCGGCGATTGCCACCATGACGGCTTGTTGCTGACCTCGATCCTGGTGACCCACTTGACCCAGTTGTAGCCCCGATGACCCGGTGCGACGAGGCGCAGGGGGAATCCGTGGCCACTCGAGAGAGGCTCGCCCGAGATGTGGATGGCGAGCAACAACTGGTTGGCGTCGGTAATCGGAAAGCGTCGATTGAAGCCGGTTGCCGACTCGATCACGATGCTCTCCGCGTGATCGTTGGGATCAGCGATTGCAATCACGTCAGACAGGCGCACTCCGCTCCATTCCTGGACCGTGTACCAACCCCCGGTGCAGTCGAGGGTGGCAGTGGTTCGGTGGTTGGCGATGTCCAGGATGGTCTGGTAGCCCAGTCTGGCCGGTGTGCCGACCTCTCCCTGGACAGTGAGCCGCCAGTCGTTGGCGTCGATTTGCTGCCGGCTGTCAAACAGCCATTGTGTAACCGGATGCGCGTTGCCCTGTCCGCTGGCCTCTTCCCGAGAACCAGTGAATCTTGGCCGTTTGCCAGCAACCGGAGCTGCTGCCGAGGCTCCCTGCCAGAGCAGCAGGCCGCCGAGTCCAACGCCAAGCAGTCGCAGAGCAGCTCGGCGGTTGGTGAAGTCCGTGGTTTTGACCCGTCGCGGCCAACGCATGGCAGCGTGTGCAATCAGCGGGATTGTGAGTGCGAGACCGAGGGTCGTGTGGATGACAAGTAGGCGCATATTCCCGTAGAGCGGGATGTCAATTCCGCCCCGACCGATGATTGCCCAGAGCGTTCCGGTGGTCAGCACGCCAACGAATAGCAAGACCAGGACGAAAGAACCGATCGTTTCCGACACGACGCCTCGCCGGCGGAATGAGCGCAGGACGATGCGGTACTTCCATATGACCAGCCCAACCAACGAGAATCCTGCGATCCCGTGCAGCCAGAAGATCCATTCACCGCTGGGACGTCCAATTGTGAACGAGATCAGCCCGGAGAGCAGCTCGATGCTGAGCAGGAAGAGGATCGCATGGTTGGTCGCGCGGGCGCTCATAGGGCGACGGTATCTGGTTCGAAATGCAGTCCGACTGCGATCCGTGGGCTAGGCTTGCATCCATGACTTCCGCTAACCAGAACCTCGGCCCGGTCGTGATCAAGATCGGCGGCTCGACGCTTGGTGAACATGACACCTCGCTGTCGGACTGCGTCGCTCTACATCGCGAGGGTCGGCCGGTGGTCGTTGTCCACGGGGGCGGCGCGGCCGTGACCGACTGGCAGCGTCGACTCGGCGCTGAGGCAGCGTGGGTCGATGGGTTGCGCTCGACGACGCCGGAGTCGTTGGAAGTGGTAGTTGCGGTGCTGGCCGGATTGATCAACAAAGAACTGACGCGACGGTTGCAGGAGCTGGGCGCCCCGGCGATTGGCCTGAGCGGTGTCGACGGCGGCACACTGCGTTCGCCAATCTCGACGAGAATCGGACTCGTGGGTGAAACGCCGCGCTGCGACCCTCACACACTGCGACGGATTCTCGACGCCGGCTTGCTACCTGTGCTCGCACCGGTGGGGTTGGCGGAAGATTTGTCCACGACCCTGAACATCAACGCCGATGCGGCGGCCGGTGCGGTGGCGAATGCGCTTGGCGCTTCTGCTCTGATCTTCCTGACCGACGTTCCGCAGGTGCTGGACGGTAACGGGGCGGGAATCGAATGCCTGAATGACGCACGGCAACGGGAGTTGACCGAGTGCGGAGTGATCGCCGGCGGAATGTTGCCCAAGTTGCGCGCCGGGCGTGAAACGGTTGGCTCGGGCGCTGAGGTCCGTATCGTAGACGGCAGACAACCGCAAATCGTCCGCGCAGCCGTTGATGGCGCGGCAGTGGGAACGGCCCTCGTATGAAGTGGTCCCCGTGGATCCATCGCAGCCAGGGTGGCTGGCGCAACGGCAGCGACGGCCCGCACGACGTGCCGCCGTCGGATGAAGGTCGCTCCGGCGAACTTGGTCCGCCGCCGCCGGTCTTCCGCGAGGGACTCGGTGGAGGCGGCGGCGCTGGCGCCGACGAGCCGCCTCCATACACGGCTGCCGAGGGCCAGCCACCTGAGGACAACCGCACCTGGCCACGCGTCGTCGTCGCCGGCGTCGCCCTGCTGGTGCTGCTGATCCTGCTCAATATCGGCATCGATATCTACGTTGATCGACTCTGGTTCGACAACGTCGGTTACCGCGGCGTGTTCGACCTCCGCATCGTGACGCAAGTCTGGCTGTTCGTTGCCGGCGCAGGAATATCGTTGCTGGTGCTGGGCCTGTCCTATGCGGTCGCCTGGCGTATGCCCGTCGAGGCGATGGCGCCGGTGGTTGACGATCCTCGACTGACACGCGTGATTCACATCATCGCCGCTGTGGCGATGATTCTCCTGGCGATCATCTTCGGTTCGGTGGCCGCAGGGCAATGGGAGCTCATCCTCCAGTATCTGAACGCCAAACCGTTCGGCTCGACAGACCCGCAGTTTGGCAAGGACCTCGGCTTCTACATCTTCGAGCTCGAAGCGCTTCAGTTCATGAAGGGCTGGGCGACCGGCCTGGCGATCATGACGATGCTCTCCACGGCCGCGACCTACGGCGTGCGGCTGATGATGCATCACGGCAACGCCCAGTCAACCCTCGGCGTGCGCATCCACCTGGCACTCACCATCGCGGTAGTCATGGCGCTGTTCGTCTGGAGCTACTGGCTGGCTCGCTTCGAACTGGCGTTGAGCCCTAGTGGATTCGTCTACGGTGCGACGTTTACCGACGACACCATCCGCTCACCAGTCCAAATCGTCAAGATGGTCGCGGCAATCATCGTCATCCTGGGCGTGCTGTCGTGGCCGTTCCACGAGCGGCTGCGATTTGCGATCGGTCCGATCGCGGCCCTGATTCTGGTCTCGATCGTCGGTGGCGCAATCCTGCCGGCTGCAATTCAGCGATTCACAGTTGAGCCGAACGAGCTCGAACGCGAGACGCCGTACATCGAGCGCAACATCGCCGCGACACGGGCCGCATTCGCGCTGGACGAGATCGAGGAGCGCGAATTCAACGCAGACGATGCCGTTGATGAAGGTGATCTACAACTCAATCCCGAGGCGTTGCTCAACGTCCGCCTTTGGGACCACCGTCCGCTGAACGACACGCTGAACACCATCCAGACCATTCGACCGCTGTACGTGTATCCGGATGTCGATGTCGACCGCTACATGGTGGGCGGCGAGGAGCATCAGGTCTTCCTGGCTGCGCGTGAGCTTTCCCAGGCGAATTTGCAGTCGACGCAGCAGGGATGGGTCAACCGCCGCCTGCAGTTCACGCACGGTTTCGGTGTAGTGATGACACCGGTCGATGAGGTGTCGCCGGCGGGTGAGCCAGTCTTCTGGGTCTCTAACATTCCCCCGGAAGTGATCGAAGAGACGTCGTCGGGGCCGATCGACCTGGAGATCGTGGAGCCGAGGATCTACTACGGCGAAGTCACCGACGCCTACATCATCGCCAACAGCCGCACAGAAGAGTTTGACTATCCGCTCAGCGGTGATGACTCGACAGGTGAACTGGATCAGGCGACGACCCGATACTCGGGTCTGGGCGGGATCGAGCTGGGCGGGCTCTTCCGTCGCCTGGCATTCGCCTGGTCGTTTGGCGACGCCAACATCCTGATTTCGGGTTCCGTCGATGGCGACAGCCGGATCCTCTTCCGTCGACTGATCCAGGAGCGCGTGAATGAACTTGCTCCATTCCTACAGCTTGACGCCGACCCGTACATCGTTGTTGGTGAAGACGGCCACCTGTACTGGATCCAGGATGCTTACACGGTCACCGATCGGTACCCGTACTCGCAGCCTCATGGCGTTGGCTACAACTACGTTCGCAACTCGGTCAAAGCGGTGATCGACGCCTACAACGGCTCGGTTGACTTGTACATCGTCGACGACAGCGATCCGATCATCCAGGTCTGGCAGGACATCTTCCCCGAGCTGTTCAAGCCGGCCGATGAGTTCCCGCTCGACCTCCAGCAGCATTGGCGTTACCCGCAGGACTACTTCCAGATCCAGGCGGACCAGTACCTCACGTATCACATCGAGTCGGCGCGCGGCCTGTTCAACCGCGAGGACCTCTGGGCGATCCCACAGGAACTGCTGCGCCAGCAGGAGATTGCGGTTGAGCCTTACTACGTGACGCTGCGCCTCCCCGATCAGCCGGAGCCCGAGTTCCTGCTGATCCTGCCATTCACGCCTCGCAACCGACTGAACTCGATCGCATGGATGGCCGGTCGCTCCGACGGAGAGAACTACGGCAAGTTATTCGCATTCCGCTTCCCGTCTAACAAGAACGTCGACGGTCCGAAACAGATTGAAAACCGAATCGACCAGGACGTTGCTGTGTCCCGACAGTTCACGCTCCTGGGCCAGCAGGGCTCGGAGGTGATCAGAGGCAACCTCCTGTTCATCCCGGTCGGCGACTCGTACGTGTACGTCGAACCGATCTACCTGCAAGCCGATACCGGACGCTACCCACAGCTCAAGGGGGTGATCGTCGTCAACGGCGACCGCATTGCCTTCGAGGACACGTTTGTCAACGCGGTGCAGGTTGCGTTGGGTAACCGTGCGGCCCAGGGTCTGTCCTTCCTCGGCGACGTGCCTGGTCAGGCCGTAACGGAGGAAGCTGCCGAAGAGCCGGACGTCGAAGCCCAGCAAGCTCAGCAGGATCGACAGCCGGTGACACTGTCGGATGATGCGGCAGAACTCACAGCACAAGCCCAAGAGGCCTTCGAGGAAGCGCTGGAGAAGCAGCGCGAAGGAGACTGGGCCGGCTACGGCGAAGCGCTTGATCGGCTGGGCCTGATCCTCGAGCGGCTAGCGGAGTCGTCGGAGTAGACGACCGCTGTTTCCGCTTCCCCTCGCAGGGGGAGCTGCCACAGGCTGGGGGGGTCTCTTCCCTCTAACGCCAAACTTCAAGCCGTGGACTCCATCCTCGTCATTCCCGCAACAAGGAGACCTTCGAAAAACTCCCCTTCTCCCCCCTTGCGGGGGAGATGCCGAAGGCAGAGGGGGGTCCTGTCCGCAGCTACTATCTGGTACTCACCGACCGCTCCACCTCTGTCACTCCGTGACATCTCGCCCCGCAAGGGGGGGAGATGGGATTCGGGGCTTGTTCAAGGGTCTCCAACAAGCGCGGGTATGACGGGCCTACTTGCGGGAACTTGGCTCTCTTTCAATCGTCTCATTGCGAGCGCTATCGGTTTCATAGACGCCTGACAATCGCTCGCGTAGTCTGAATCGGATTGAGTCTCCCTGTCGGGGTAACCGGAGTGACGAATATGCCCACCACTGCTGAGCGCGAGTCTGCTGTCTTCATGATGTCGGCGGGCCGTTTGCCCGTCACGCTGGTGCGTGGTGAGGGCACGAAGGTCTGGGATGACGAAGGCAACGAGTATCTCGACTTCGTCGCTGGTATTGCTTCCGACAACCTCGGTCACTGCCATCCGCGTGTCGTCGAGGCGCTCAAGCAACAGGCCGAGACGCTACTGCACGTATCCAACTACTTCTACACGATTCCCCAGCTCGATCTGGCCGACATGGTGCTCGAGCAGTCGGGTATGACCCGCATCTTCTTCTGCAACAGCGGCGCAGAAGCAACCGAGGGCGCGATCAAAATCGGCCGTAAGTGGGGCCAGACGCGGCGCGACGGGGCCTCGGAGATCATCGTCATGGACGAGGCCTTCCACGGCCGGACTCTGGCCTCGGTCAATGCGTCCGGCAATCCTCGCTACCGCGAGCCGTTTGGCCCGCTCGACGGATTCCGGCACGTGCCATTCAATGATGTCGGTGCGGTGCGCGATGCCGTTGGTCCCGAGACGGCCGCAATCCTGGTCGAGCCGCTGCAGGGTGAGGGCGGAGTCAATGTCGCCGACGACGGCTACCTGACCGCCCTCCGCGCCATTTGCGACGAACATAACCTGCTGCTGATGCTGGACGAGGTCCAGACCGGAATCGGTCGGACGGGCAAACTGTTTGCCTGGCAGCACGAGGATGTACAGCCCGACGTGATGGCCCTGGCCAAGGGTCTGGGCAGCGGCGTGCCGATTGGCGCGATCGTCGCCAACGAGCGTGGCGACATTCTTGAGCCCGGCGACCACGGCACGACGTTTGGCGGTCAGCCGTTCACCACGGCGGTCGCCCTGGAGACGCTTCGCGTCATTGTCGACGAGGACATTCCCGCGCAAGCTGAGGCTCGCGGCGCACAGTTGACATCGGGCATTCGCGCGTTGGAGGATCGGCATCCGTTGATCGACCACGTGCGCGGCAAGGGCCTGTTAATCGCGGTGCAATTGAGCGCCGACGTTGGTCCGGCGCTGGTGACGGCGATCCGCGACCGCGGTCTGCTTTGCAACGTGGTCAAGCCGAATGTGCTGCGACTGGTGCCGCCGCTGACGATCTCGGAGGACGAGATCGACCAGGCGATCGGCATCATTGACGACGCGCTGGCGTCAATCTCGGAGTAATCCTTACAACACCAACTAGAACCGGACAGGAGACCCGGGTGGCGAAACGAACAGATGAGAAGCGTGTGGTGCTGGCCTACTCGGGTGGGCTGGATACGTCGGTGGTGACGCGTTGGCTGACCGAGCGCGGTTGGGAAGTCGTCTGCATGACAGCCGACATGGGCTATCTCGAGGCCGACGAAGAGTTGGAATCGCGTGCCTATGCCGCCGGTGCGGTTGGCTTCGAAATGCTCGATCTGCGCGAGGACTTTGCCCAGGCATTCTGCTTCCCGGCGCTGATGGCCGGCGCGTTGTACGAAGGTCGCTACCCGCTAGCCACGGCGCTGGCGCGTCCCTTGATTGCCAAGGCGCTCGTTGACGTCGCACGCCAGCACAACGCGACGGCGGTGGCACACGGTTGCACGGGCAAGGGCAACGATCAGGTCCGGTTCGATGTGTCGGTTCAGGCGCTGGCGCCGGACTTGCGCATTCTCGCTCCCGTCCGCGAATGGGAACTGACGACGCGCGAGTCCGAGATCGTCTACGCCCAGGCGCACAGCATTCCGATCACGGTGAGCGTTGAGAAACAGTACTCAACCGACGAGAACCTCTGGGGTCGGTCGATCGAGGCCGGTCCGTTGGAGGATCCGTGGACCGAGCCGCCCGACAATGTTTGGGAATGGACGGTCAATCCGGAAGATGCTCCAGACGAGCCGACGTACCTCGAGATTGGCTTCGAGCATGGCCGACCTGTCTCGTTGGACGGCGAAGCGCTCGATTCTGTCACATTGATCAGCCGCGTTCACGATGTCGCCGGGGCCAACGGCGTTGGCCGGATCGACATGGTGGAAGACCGACTCGTCGGCATCAAGTCCCGTGAGGTCTATGAGGCGCCGGCAGCGACGACGCTGCGCATCGCGCACCAGGCGCTCGAGACGCTGACCCTCTCCAAGAGCCAGATCCGGCTCAAGCATCGACTGATGCAGGACTACGCGGATCTGATTTACGACGGCCTCTGGTTCACGGGCACGCACCAGGACCTTGCCGCGTTTACCGCCTCGATGCAGCGCCATGTGACCGGCACGTCGCGGGTCAAGCTGTACAAGGGCCAGGCCGTCGTTGTTGGCGTCGAGAGTCCGAACAGCCTCTACCAGTACTCGCTGGCGACCTACGACGAGGGTGACGTATTCGACCAGACATCGGCGGTTGGATTCATCGACATCTTCGGCCTGCCGGTGCGTGTTCAGGCAGAGAAGCAGTTGCTCCGACAACCGGGCGGCGTCTTGGACGTATCATCGGGACACACGTCGTAACCGATCGACCGATGGCCACCTCGGTGCGCACACGAGTCGGTAGGAGACATGTTGACCAGATTGGATATGGGCGATGACGACCAACGCCTCTAACAATGAGATCGCAGTCGAATACGAAGCGGCTGTACCCACGGCCGGCGGTCCCGACGCTGCGGACTTCCAGATCCGTCGGCCCGGGCATGCAACGCTGGAGTGCGCCCTATATCTCGCGCTGGACGCAAAGCAGGCGTTTGAGGCGCTCTGCGGTCCACTCTCCGAGGATCAGATACAGCTCGTGATTCGCGCGCTGGCCGACGGCATCTACCCCGCGCAGATTGCAGAGCTCGGTGAGCCGGCGGCGATCTGGACGATTCGCGCTCGTGAGCTGTCGGCAGAGCAACTCGACGCAGCGATCAGCGCCGCGGGTCTGACGAAGCTGCCGACGGACGAATAGGGCGGTATCTCTGCCGACGGAAGTGGCGACAACCATGCATAACCCGCTCGCCCTCGCATGGGGAGCTGTCGCGAAGCGACTGAGGGGGTCCCTCGGTGCGTGACGAGCAAATGCGAGCGAGCCGGGCGGGAACCCCTCCGCCTTCGGCACCTCCCCCTGCAAGGGGGAGGGAGAACTGAATTGCAGGCGTATGACTGACGCGAGCGACACTGGCGAGGCTGAGTCGCAGCGGCTCTGGGGCGGACGCTTCGAGGAAGCGCCCGACGCACTAGTCCAGGCCTATACCTCGTCGATTCAAACCGACCTCCTGCTGTTCCGACACGACATCGCCGGATCGCGCGCGCACGCGCGGATGCTGGCGTCTCAGCGAATCATTGCCGCGGCCGACGCCGCGAAAATTATCGAAGGACTTGACCAGGTCGAGTCCGAGATCGAATCAGGCGGATTCGAGATCAACCACGAACTCGAAGATATCCACACGCATGTCGAGGCACGGCTGAGCCAGATCATCGGTGCCGCCGCCGCCGGCCGGCTGCACACGGCGCGCTCGCGCAACGACCAGGTCGCTCTTGACACGCGGATGTTCGTCCGCGACGCGATCGTGCAGGCGGTTGGAGCGGTGCGCGGCTTGCAGGCGTCGCTGATCGAACTGTCCGAACGGTCGTTGGATGTCTACCTGCCCGGCTATACGCATTTGCAGCGAGCCCAGCCGGTGCTGCTGGCGCATCACTTGCTGGCCTACCTGGAAATGCTCGATCGCGACGCTGAGCGCCTGGTCGACTCCTTCGCGCGCGCCGACATCATGCCGCTTGGCAGCGCGGCGCTTGCCGGTGCTGCTTATCCGCTCGACCGACAGGCCGTCGCTGATGAGCTCGGGTTTGAATCAATCTCCCGCAACAGCATGGATGCCGTGTCGTCGCGCGACTACATCGTCGAGTTCCTGTCCAATGCCGCTATCTGCATGGTCAATATTTCGCGCCTATGCGAGGACGTAATCCTTTGGAGCTCGGCCGAGTTTGGCGTCCTGCAGTTCGGTGACGCCTTTACGACCGGCTCGTCGATCATGCCGCAGAAGCGCAACCCCGATGTCGCCGAGCTGGCGCGCGGCCGCAGTGGCAAGGTCGTGGGTCACCTGACCGCGATCCTGACAACCCTCAAGGGTCTGCCGCTCGCCTACAACCGCGACCTGCAAGAAGACAAATCTGGCCTGTTTGATACCGCTGAGAATCTGATCGGCACATTACACGTTCTCGCTCGTGCGCTGCTGACGGCGCAAGTCGATGGCGCTCGTGCGCGAGCAATGGTGGACGACGATCCGTTCATTCTTGCCACGGACTACGCCGACTACATCACACGCAAAGGTGTCCCGTTCCGCGAGGCGCATGGCGTGGTCGGACGCCTGGTCCGAACCTGCGAACAGCGCGGCTGCAAGTTGTCGGAGTTGACGCTGGAAGACTTGCAAGCCGAGCATGCTGCGTTCGAGTCCGACGCGGTCGGAATGACCGCGCAGTTTGCGCTGGACTCGCGAAATGTCCCGGGCGGTACCGCGCCCCAACAGGTGCTAATGGCGCTCGATGAGGCGAAAGAACGCCTGCAACTCAAGCCGGCCAACCAGCCGGAGACACCGGCTCAGGAGCCCACGTTGCCCACATTGGAGACGGGACTCAATCGGGCCCAGCGGCGAGCCGCCGAGCGCGCCGCGGCGAAACAACAGGGTCGACGATGACCACAACGACACACAAGTCGAGTCAGTCGGTTGCGATTGCCCCATCAATCTTGAACGCCGATTGGACGCGCTTGGCGGAGCAGATCGCCGACGCCGAAGCAGCCGGCGTCGATTGGATTTCGCTCGACGTAATGGACGGCAACTTCGTGCCGCCGATCACCTTCGGCGCGCAAATGGCTTCTGCCGTGCGTTCGTTGACGTACTTGCCGATCGAGGCGCATCTGATGGTCGAGCATCCCGAAGATCACATCGGCGACTTCATCGCCGCCGGCGTCAACTGCGTGACCATTCACATCGAGTCGACGCGACATCCGCACCGGTTGCTGCAGCAGATTGCAGACGGTGGCGTAGAGGCGGGCGTGACGCTCAATCCCGGCACGCCGCTGAGCGAGCTCGAAGCGGTCGTGCCGATCTGCGACCGGATCCAGATCATGAGCGTCAACCCCGGTTGGGGTGGTCAGAAGTTCATTCCGGAATCGCTGGATCGAATTCGGCAAGCGCGGGAGATGCTTGACGCCTGCGGCCGCGAGTCATCGCCAGTCGCCGTCGACGGTGGAGTGAACGAGTCGACGATCGCCGCGATCGTGAACGCGGGGGCGACGTGGTTAGTAGCCGGCTCGGCCGTGTACAACGACCGAGAGTCGGTCGCGGACGCTGTGGCTCGCTTGCGTCGTGCTCTCGATGCGTTAGGTCGTTAGGCCACGTTCCTGGATCAACCTCCCCCTCTGGGGGAGGTGTCACGAAGTGACGGAGAGGGCCGCCATGTTGAGTGGGTCGTGCGCTGCGGCCCCCCAGCCTTCGGCAGCTACCCCAAAGGGGGAGCCCTGTTTCCAGACCAGCGCTACAACGGCTTCTCGTAGACGCGGTAGACCTTGTAGACCTCGGAATCGGTTCGTTTGAGGGCGTGGTTGAGCAGGTTGTTGTCCTCGAGCACCCAGCCGAGTTCGGCCCATTGATAGCCTCGCTCTGCGCCTCGCACGTGGACCTCGGCAGTCAACATTTGTCCGAGTTGAGCGAACTCTCGGATTCGCCATTTCTGGCGGACCCCGAGCAGCATCACGCGGCCGCTTTCCGGCTTGCGCTTCAGCCGCCAGAGCAGCTTGGCCCAGCCGAACGGGAAGAGCCGACCATCGATGTCTCGGGCACACTCGTTGAGGTTGGGAATCGAAATGACCATGGCTGCCGGATCACCGTCGATCTCGACGATGGCCGTGAGATCGGGATCGGCGAATTGGACCAGGTCGGCCGCGAGCCGGTCGGCTTCCTCGGTCGTGATCGGGACCGAGCCCCAGTTGTCGACCCAGGCTTCGTTGAAGATGTCGGCAGCAATTCTGACATCACGGCGAAGCTGCTTCTTGTCGAAAGGTCTCACGGTGACGCGGGGATGGTCGTGGATGCGCTGCCAAGCACGTTGACGACGGTCGCCGAGCGGTGCGGCCACCGGATAGTGATACGCCCAGAGATCCTTGACCTTGGTGTAGCCGTTGGCCTCGATCAGATCGGGGAACCATCGGCGTCCGTGAGGCATCGCGATCATCGGGGGCAGATCGAAGCCTTCGACCAAGCAGCCCGATTCATCGTTGATCGTAAAGTTGAACGGCCCGCGAGAGTAGATCGCGCCGCGCTGACGCAGCCAGGACTCAGCCGCCTCGAATAACGCGGCGGCGGCCTCAGAATCATTTGCGCAGTCGAAATGACCGAAGAAGCCAGCGGCTTCCTGCCACTTTTCGTCGTGCAGCGGGTTGAGCTGGGCCGAAATGCGGCCCACATCTCTGCCGTCGCGCTCGGCGACGAACAGTTGGGCCTGCCCGTAGCGTAGGAAGGGCGTCTTGTTCGGATCGAGACGCTCCATCTGGACGCGACGCAGGGTCGGGATCCAGGTGGGGTCTCCCTCGTAGACGTTCCAGAGAACATCGACGAAGGGCAACGCCTGACGTCCGAACCCGATTTCTCGGATTCGGACGCCGGGGTTCATGTCGCTATTGGGACGTGGTGTGCGCCGAACGAGCGCTACCAGCGACGCCCACGGTCGGAGTAGCTCTCGCGGGAGCCACGGTCGTCGTAGCGCGGCTCGCGGTACCCACCGCCGCCGCCGCCACCACCACCGCCACGGCTCTCACGGTAGCCGCCGCCATCGCGGTAGCCGCCGCCGCCGCCACCGCCGCCACGGTCGTCACGGTAGCCGCCGCCACCGCCACCACCACCGCCGCGATAACCGCCACCACCGCCACCGCCGCCGCCCCCACGCGGTCGCGCTTCGTTGACGCGCAGCTGGCGTCCGTCCATGTCATAGCCGTCGAGCGCGGTGATCGCGTTGCGCGCTTCTTCGTCGTCCATGTCGACGAAGCCGAAGCCGCGTGATCGGCCGCTGTCGCGGTCGACGGGGATCACGCAGTCCTGGACTTCGCCGTGCTCGGCGAAGATTTCGCGCAGTTCCTCAGAGTTTGTACGGAAGGGCAGGTTTCCAACGTAGATTCGCATATTCCTCGGTCTCGGTGTGTCTGCACTGTCTCATTCGGTCAGAGACAGGCTTCGCGGGTCATCAAAGGCGGACGCTTCATCCGCTGATCTGGCTTGTGGGCGGTTCGTTGTTCCGATCGGGGTCTAGCTCACGCTCGACAGCTCATTGCCTGGGTCAGGCGGCGAGCCGCTTCATCATCGTTCGCAGGCATGCGGTGCATACGTTAAGCCGCTGGGTTTTACCGTCAACGGTTACTTTGTGTCGGTGAACATTTGGCTTGAAGGTGCGCGATGTTCGAGGCGCCTTGCGCTTCCATCGACCCGAGTGCTTGTGCCGGATGTTGCGGCCGAACGTGGTCCGCTTGTCACAGAGGTCACATTTGCCGGCCATCGTTCCGTCCTCAATCCGTCTTTCACGCACGCAGCAGTTTCGGCTGTCGCCGGTGCGTGGCAGGTATCATACCAGCACCCTAGCGGGGTTCTGAGCATGCGACGGCGACGATATCGGCACTCTATACGGGAGGCTACAGATGGTCGGACCGGATGTGAGCGAGACCAAGGTGCAGGGCCTGAGCGGCGAGGACGTGAAGCGGATGATCCAGGGCGCGGCAGGCTGGGTCGCGCTGCATCGCGAGGCGTTGAATCTGATCAATGTCTATCCCGTCCCCGACGGCGACACCGGAGCCAATCTGGGTCGCACTCTTGCGGCCGCCAGTGAAGCGCTTGGGGCGACTGACAACGAAGCTCCGGCGCACGAGATTGCCGCCGCAGCCGCCTCAGCGGCATTGCTGGGCGGACGTGGCAGCTCGGGCGTGATCGGCGCGCAGTGGCTGCGTGGGTTTGCGGCCGGACTCGGGCAGGATGCAGACGATTCGCTGGCAATCGCGTTCAACAGTGCCGCCGAGGCGGCTCGCAATGCAGTGACGGAGCCTCGCGACGGCACGATGATCTCGGTGGCCGCCGACACTGCTGACGCAGTCGCGTCGGTGACGGGTGGTCCAATGGCGCAGATGCAGGAGGCGGTCGCCGCTGCGTACAAGTCGGTTGAGTACACGCCGGAGCAGAATCCGGTGTTGAAGGATGCCGGCGTCGTCGACGCGGGTGCGCGCGGTCTCGAGTTCATGCTGCGTGGAATGGCCGGCGCACTGGCCGGCGAACCGATTCCTGAGGTCCCGGCAGAACTGGGCGCCATCGATCCCGGCTGGCTCGCGCGACGACTGGACTCGGGCAGCGATTTCGATGGCTTCTGTACCGAGTTGGTTGTGGCCAATGTCGCTGACATCGAGGGATTGCGCGAGGTGCTGGCCGGCGACGATGAAACCGTCATGCTCGCGCCGGACGGCGAGGACCTGCGCATTCACCTGCACACCGACGAGCCGGCAGATGCCTACGCCGCTGCTGATAGCGCCGGACAGATCCGTATCTTCCGCGCGGTTGATATGCGCGCCCAGGCCGCACGAACGCACGAATCGCAATCGGATGCCGCTGTCGTCGCGGTCGCCCAGGGAAGCGGATTCGTTCGGGTCTTTAGCGAGCTCGGCGCGGCGGCGATCGTCTCCGGCGGCGCGGCCGACAATCCCTCGGTCGAGATGCTGTTCTCGGCGGCTGAGTCCGTTAAGGGTGAGGATGTAATCATCCTGCCCAACAATCACAACGTCACCCCAGCGGCTGAACGGGCGGGGGAACTTGCAGCCGAGGCCGATCAGCCGCAGCGGATCCATGTCATCCACAATGACAGTCAGGCTGAGGGCGTGGCCGCGCTGGCGGCGGTGATCGGCGGCGTGCCGATCGAGGATGTCGTGGCGGAAATGGAAGAGGCGCTCGATGCCGTTCGCATCGGTCGCGTGACACACGCAGCGCGTACGGTGGAAGGCGATGTTCCGATCGCCCAGGGTCAGCCGTTCGCCATGCTCGATGGTGAGATCGTCGGCGCAGGCGAGTCGATCGACAAGGTCGCTCTGACGCTGGCAACCCAGATGGCCGAGTCACTATCCGGCGCTTCGCTATTCACCCTGTACGTCGGGGAAGATGTATCGGAAGAACAGGCCGATGCGCTGGCAGAGGCCATTGAAGAGTCAACCGATCTCGAAGTCGACCTGATCGAGGGCGGCCAGCCCCACTATCCGTGGCTCATGGCGCTTGAGTAGCGCCTTGGTCTCGGCACTGGAAGAGTCGCAACAGTTCAAGTAGGATAGAACATATGTCCATCGCTGTAGTCACTGATTCCGCCTCCGACCTAGAGCAGGGCCAGATCCCGGGGATCTCGGTTGTCCCATTGCATCTGCACTTTGGCGACGAGCAGTTCAATGACGGCGTCACGCTGACCAAGCCTGAGTTCTGGCAGCGACTGGATCGGACCGTCGAAGAGGGCGGCGTATTGCCCACAACGTCCCAGCCTGCGCCCGGGGTGTTTCGGGACATCTACCAGGGGCTGATCGACGATGGCGCCGACGGGATCGTCTCGGTCCACCTGAGCGGCAAGCTGTCGGGCACGTTGAATTCCGCCAGACAGGGGGCGTCGCTATTGGAGAACGCGCCCCCGATTGAGTTTGTCGATACTTCTTCGGCATCGCTGGCCGTCGGTTGGGCGTCCGAGGCGGCGCTCGCTGCAATCAACGAAGGAGCCGGCGTAACTGAGGCGGCAGCGGCTGCGCAGGAGCAGGCTGGCAGAACACGGACACTGCTATTCGTCGAGACGCTTGATTATCTGCTGCGCGGCGGGCGAATTGGTCGGGCTCGACAGCTCGCAGGGAAATTACTGCGCATGCGGCCGCTGTTGGAACTGGTTGAAGGAGAAGTCGCCGATGTCGAGCGGCCACGTACACGCAAGAAGGCGCTCGACCGGTTGTACGCCCAGATCATGTCGAACGGCGAGCCTGAACGCGTCGCGATTCTTCACGGTCAGGCCGATGCGGATGCGAGTGCATTGGCCAAGCGGGTCTCGGATGCTTGCGGGGGGATGGTTGTCCCGATCGTGTTGAGCAGCCCGGTCCTGGGAGCACACATCGGGCCGGGCACGGTCGGCGCAACGGTGCTGCGCAAGAGCTAATGACCACCCAGCGCCGGCCGACGCAGACGCTTCAGTCCATGCTGGCGCTGGAGGAAAAGCTGGGCTACCTCGATCGGGCGGTTTCGGGCGGCCTCGATACGTACTTGCGCAACGTGCTCAAGGAGGGAGATCAGCGTCAGTTCTTCACACGTATCGTTGCAGCGCTGCCGAGGGAGGGTTACGCGTCGCTCTCACCGGAGCAGCGACGCAGTTGGGCTGTCAATGTCGTAGCAGCGCTCAAACCTGGATCGCCGGCAAAGGGCGCCACGTCCCGTCAGTCGAAGCAGGAACCTCGGACTACGCTTGAAGCCGCCGAACCTCGCCGTAAAGCCACACGAGCCAAATCGGCTCGGCGTCGGCCGGCTGCGACATTCGAAGACGACGACCCGCTCGCGCGCGACGTATCGGTGTTGGGACGCATCCCGTCGCAATCGCGCAAGGCGATGACGACGCTGGGGATCAACACGGTCTACGACCTGCTCTGGCATCTGCCACGTCGCTACGAGGACTGGCGCAATGTCCGCTCGATCTCCGACGCATTGGAAGGCATCGAGCTGACCATCGTCGGTGAGATCGCCAGCATTGGTGTGAAGTACTTACGCAAGGGACGGCAGGCGACTGAGGCGGTCGTGCGCGACGGCTCTGGCAGTCTGCGCGTCTGGTGGTGGTCGCAGCCCTACCTGGCGCGCACGTTGCGTCCAGGCATGCGAGTCGGCCTCTCCGGCAGGATCGATGTGCGCGGACGCCAGCTGCAGATGGTCTCGCCCGAGTGGGAGCGGCTCGACGATCCGGACGACGACACGGTGCATGTTGGTCGTCTCTCTCCGGTCTATCCGCGCTCGAAGGGGCTGCCCAATCGGACGATCCGACGACTGGCGCACGTGGCGGTGCGCGACTATCTGCCGCTGCTGGCGGAGTCGTTGCCGCCGCACATCGTGCTCGAGCACCAGTTCCCCTCCGAGGCCGACGCGCTGCGGATGATCCACTTCCCCGAGGAAATGACGGATCTCGACGCGGCCCGGCAGCGAATCGCATTTCAGGAACTGCTCTCGATTCAACTTGCGGTCCTGTCGCGAAAACGCGAGGCGCGACTCCGTTCGGACGCGCCACCGATCGCAATGCCCGGCGATTTTCTCGACACATTTCTTGGAGCGCTGCCATTCGAATTGACCGTCGCCCAGCAGCGTGTGTTGACCGAGATCCGGAACGACATGTTCCACCGCGAGCCGATGGCCCGGTTGTTGCAGGGTGATGTCGGGTCGGGCAAGACCGTGGTCGCCGCCGCAGCCATGTTGGCCTCGGTGCGGGCCGGCCATCAGACCGTGCTGATGGCGCCGACCGAGGTGCTGGCCTCGCAGCACTTCGAGACCTTCCAACGGCTCTTCGCCGGGCAGGACCACGCCGACGGTGACCAGCTCTGGCATAACTACAGCCTGGCTCCAGCACTGGGGCGTCCGGTGCGGATGGCGCTGTTGACGGGCAGTGTGCGGGCCGCGCGCAAACGGCAGATTCACCAGGAGATGGAGAGCGGCATGCTCGACCTGGTGGTCGGCACGCACGCACTGATCCAGGAGAGCGCCAACTTCAAAGACCTCGGCCTCGCCGTCGTCGATGAGCAGCACCGATTCGGCGTCCTGCAGCGCGATGCGCTGCGCAGCAAGGGTCGCAGTCCGCATTTGTTGGTGATGACAGCGACGCCGATTCCACGAACGCTGGCGCTGACGGTCTACGGCGAGTTGGACTCATCGGTGATCGACGAACTGCCGCCAGGTCGGCTACGTGTGCAAACGCAGATCGTGGCGCCATCGGACCGCGAGGAGATCGTCTACCGGCGCATCCGCGAAGAAGCGAAGTTGGGCCGACAGTCGTTCGTCATTTGTCCATTGGTCGAGGAGTCGGACAAGCTCGAAGCCGAAGCCGCGACGGAGCAGTTCGAGTCTCTGCGCAACGGCCCGTTGCGTGAACTGGCGTCTCGGATCCGGCTGCTGCATGGGCGGATGTCGTCGGAGGACAAGCAGTCGGTGATGGCCGATCTGGCCAACGGCGATGCCGACGTGCTGGTCTCGACGATCGTGGTCGAAGTCGGCGTCGACTTGCCCAGGGCCACAGTGATGGCGATTGAGGGCGCGGATCGGTTCGGCCTGGCGCAGTTGCACCAGCTGCGCGGACGCGTGGGACGCAGCGACATGGAGTCGGTCTGTTACCTGATCTCGGAAACCGAACTGGACCAGAGTCGTCAGCGGTTGGAACTGATGGTGCAGACGTCGAACGGATTCGAGCTGGCCGAGGCCGACCTCGAGATGCGAGGTCCGGGCGAGTACTTCGGAACGCGTCAGTCAGGCTTGCCCGAGCTGCGCGTCGCCAAGCTCACCGATCACGAGACGTTGAATCTGGCGAGGAACTGGGCCAACCGGATCCTGGATGAAGATCCACACCTGCGCGCCCCCGAGCATCGGCTGCTGAGAGATCGGGCCAAGGGATTTGACGTCTCAGGTGCGACGGCAGTGCACTAGAAGGCACTTGATCGGCTGGCAGTTGCTGTGCCACCCACAGCAGTTGGTAGAGTTTCCGAGAAGAGGATCGTTCTCTATCGGACTCGAGTTGCACATTAGAGGACGCAACGCTGGGAGACGAAATGACCACTGACTCCGACACCCGGCAGGCAATCTCGCAGGCGCTTCGCAAAGCCCTCAGGCAGGCCCAAAACGATGGTGTCCTCCCGCCGATAACGCCGCCCGAACTGACAGTTGTGCGCCCCCAAAACCAAGAGCACGGGGACTACTCCTGCAACGTCGCGATGAGGCTGGCTGGCGCGATGCGGATGTCACCTCTAGAGATTGCGCAACAAATCCAAGCTCGGATTGAGCACGCAAGCCCAACAGAATCAGTGGAGGTCGCACCCCCTGGATTTCTCAACATCCGACTCTCTCCTGCATGGAAGCGCGAACAGCTTCGTACAGTGATCGCCGTTGGTGATCAGTGGGGGCGGGTCAGCCTTGGTGGCGGGAAACGAGTGCAAGTAGAGTTCGTTTCGGCCAATCCTACCGGGCCCTTGCAACTCGGCAATGCACGGGGTGCTGTGTTGGGTGATGTGCTGGCTTCAGTATTGGATGCTGCCGGGTTCGACGTTCAGCGCGAGTACTACATAAATGACACCGGGGAACAGATTCGACTCTTCGGCCTCACGCTGTTTGCACGATATCATCAACACTTCTACCGTGAAATGGAGCTTCCTGAAGGGGCGTATCAGGGAGAGTACATGAAGGACATAGCCTCCGATATGGCTAGGCTGTTTGGCGAAAAATGGCTTGACAATAGTGCCGGTCTTCCGGAGGAGTTTGTTCGTCGTGGATTAGGATTGATGATCGATCAGATACGCAAAGATCTCTTAGATCTAAACATCGACTACGATCATTGGCAGTCTGAGACAGCCCTCTATCGTCCTTTTGATACAAATCGTGACACCGTTTCCAGCTTTGAAGCGGCCATGACACTTCTTAGGGATGGCGGCTACACCGTCGAAAAGGAAGGAGCAGAGTGGTTCCGCACTGCTGCCTTCGGAGGTGAACAGGACGAAGTCCTGATTCGCAGTAACGGAAAACCTACTTATTTCGCGAGCGATGTTGCGTACCATTATAACAAGTTTATTGAGCGTCGTTTTGACATTGTGATCGACGTATGGGGTGCCGATCATCACGGGCATGTGGCGCGTACGAAGTCGGCAGTAGATGCAATTGGAGCGAATGGCGAGAGTCTTGAAGTTGTTCTCTACCAGCTGGTCCATCTGCGGCGTGGTCGGGAGCGTGTTCGGATTTCGAAGCGGACCGGTGAGCTTGTCACCCTACGAGAGCTTGTTGATGAAGTGGGAGCAGACGCCGTTCGATTCTTCCTCTTGCAACGGTCCGCCGACGCGCAAATGGACTTTGACCTGGAAGCAGCGGTGTCCCAGGACATGAGTCAGAATCCTGCGTCTTACGTTCAGTATGCCCATGTGCGTTGTGCCAGCGTAATCCGAGCTGCCAAAGACAAGGACTTGAAGGCTAGTCAAGAGCATCTGGAGTTGTTGGAGAAGGAAGTCGAAACTACTTTGGTAGATATGGTCTTGAAGCTTCCGGAAGTAGTAGCCGACATGGCGTCGCGTCGCGAGCCGCATCACTTGGCAAACTACGCGTTTGAATTAGCTTCAGCTTTCGCAGGCTTCTATACTCAATGCAAGATTGTGGACGAGGACGACGTTGAAATGACAGGTGCTCGATTGACGCTTGTCGAGGCGACAAAGGCAGCTCTCTCTGGCGCTCTGAGGCTAATGGGAATCAAGGCTCGCAACTCAATGCATTTCCTGCGTAAGACTGGAGAGACTCCGCCGTTGCTCGTTCAGCATTCCGCAGTGGGGTTGCGTGGTGCTGTGGTCGACTCCGAGGGTCGTTACGAACGTGAGCGGGAACTGTCCTGGCGCAAAGAAGAGAGTCCGGACTCGCAATCACGTGATGAGGAACCGACCTAATGTCAAACGGAATGAAGCCACAGGATCGCGTGTTCGCGGGCATCCGTGCGACCGGCCGGCAGCACATAGGCAATTACCTGGGCGCGATCCAGAACTTCGTCGCGCTGCAGGAGAAGTACGAGTGCATCTATTCGATCGTCGACCTGCACTCGCTGACAACGCTGACTGACACGGACCAACTTCGCGACAACGTGCGCGAGACCGCGCTGGACTTGCTCGCCTCGGGTATTCGGCCTGAGGAGACAATCCTCTACACGCAATCGCACGTCCCCGAGATTTCGGAGTTGCACCTGCTGCTCTCGATGGTCACGCCGATCGGCCGGCTGATGAACGTGCCGACGTTCAAGGAGAAGGCCAAATCACAGCCCGACAACGTCAACTACGGGCTCGTCGGCTATCCCGTCCTGCAGACGGCTGACATCGTCCTCTACCGGGCCAACAAGGTGCCGGTCGGCGAGGACCAGTTGCCTCACCTCGAACTCGCTCGTGAGATCGTACGGCGGTTCAACAACATCTTCGGCGACACCTTCCCCGAGCCCGAGGCAGAGCTGACCAGCGCGCCGATGGTGCTCGGTTTCGACAATCGCAAGATGTCTAAGTCGTACGGCAATGCCGTTGACGTCGCCGCGACGCCGGAGGAGACATTCCAGGCGATCCGCACCGCCATCACCGATCCGCAACGAGTCCGGCGCACGGATCCAGGCGATCCTGATGTCTGCAACGTCTACTCATTGCATGGATTCTTTGGACCGGACAAGCAGCCGGAGATCGCGTCGGCCTGCCGCAGCGCCGAGATCGGCTGCGTCGACTGTAAGAAGCAGCTCTCCGACTCGGTCAACGATTACTTCGCACCGATCAGGGCGCGTCGGGAAGAGTTAGCTGCCGATCCAGACGCAGTTGATGAAATCCTCCTGGACGGAGCACGCCGTGCACGCGTGATCGCCGCTGAGGTCCTGGCTGACGTCAAAGATGCGATTGGTCTGCCAGCGTCGTTGCCTGAGGTGGCGAACGCCAAGGTCTGAATGGACCTCGCCCCAAGGGAGATCCGCGCGCAAACCCGCTCCCCCTCGCAGGGGGAGCTGTCACGTAGTGACTGAGGGGGTCCCTCGGGCGTATTGACCTGGCAGACCGTGGCGGAGCCGGACTCCCTCCGCCTTCGGCACCTCCCCCTGCAAGGGGGAGGGGTGAAGCTTATGCACCAATCTCCGAAGGCGTAGATATTGTTTTGTTGGAGCTACTTCCGCTCGATCACCACGATCGGAATCTGCCGACCGGCGCCGCCGGCTCGGATGGCGTAGTCGAGATACGGGGAGAAGTCCTTGGCCATCAGGGCGAAGAGCTTGTCTCGTTCCGCGCCTTCCGCGGTTCGTGCGGTGGCATCGAACTGCTCGGTGCCGACCATCAACTGGACATCCGGGTTGGCGTCGATGTTGAGGTACCAGGCTGGGTGATTTCTCGAGCCGCCCTTGCTGGCGACGATCACGTATGCGTCATCGGACTCGCCGTAGATCAACGGCAGCGTCCGCCACTCGCCCGACTTCCGGCCCTTGGCCGCCAACAGCAGGCAGGGAATCGGACCGGAGCCGTCAGGACGGTCCCACATGTGGCCTTCTTCGCCACCGGAGTTGAGGTATTGCTCGGTGTGCGTGCGGATCCAGTCGGGGAGGTTCGGGTCGACGGTGAAGATGTCGGACATGCTGGCTCTCTCTAAAGCTTGTAAACGTCTTGCCGCAAAGTCTAAGCCGTCCCAGACCTCCCCCTTTGGGGGAGGTGTCGCGAAGTGACGGAGGGGGCCGCGGAGTACTGCTTAAGGCCGTACGCCGGCTTTCCCCTTGACGCCGAGGGTTGCCGAGATGGTTTCGTAGGCGTGCTCAAGGAATCGATAGATGTACGAACGGGTCTGTCGCGGATCAATGATGTCCTCGATTCCGAACGCCTCGGCCGTGCGGAACGGGTTGCGGAACTGGAGCAGATGCTCCTCAAGCTCGCGGCGGCGTTGGTCGGGGTCGGGCGCGCTCTCAATCTCGCGTCGGTAGGCGGCTGCGACGCCACCTTCAATCGGGATGGACCCCCAGTCGCCCGAGGGCCAGCCGACGCGGTAGTTGATCGAGCCGACATTGGCCGTGGCCTGGCCGGCCATGCCGTAGTTCTTTCGCGTGATCACGGTAAACACCGGCACGGTGGCCAGGTAGGTCGCCCAATAGGCGCGCATTCCATGACGCAGCGTTCCCGTCGCTTCAGCTTGCGGGCCGAGCATGAACCCGGGCACATCGGCGACGAAAACGAGCGGGATGTGGAAGTGGTCGCACAGCTCGACGAAATGACCCTGCTTGTCGGCCGAGTCCGCGGTCATCGCACCTGCCAGCATGCTGGGGTTGTTGGCCACAATGCCGACGACGTATCCGCCAACGCGGGCAAAGAGCGTGTGCACGGTCGTGCCGAACTCAGGCTTGACCTCAAAGAACTCGCCGTCGTCGACGATCAGCTCCACGACCCTCAGCATGTTGTAAGGCCTCGTCCGCTTGCGCGGGACGATGCTCAGTAGCTCTTCTTCCTCGCGGTCGGGCGGATCGTCTGTGGACTTGAAGGGAGGCTGCTGGTAGACGTTCTGCGGCATGTAACTGAGGAATGCCTGCATCTGCTCGATGGCGTCGAGCTCGTCTTTGGCTCGGTTGTCGATGGCGCCGGACATCGCCACATGAATGTCGGGCCCGCCGAGTTGGTCTTTGGTCACGTCCTGGCCTAGGGCACGTTTGACCAGCGGCGGACCGCCGGCGAAGAGCGCTCCCTGGGGCGTCATCACGGTGAAGTGGCCGAGCATGGCTCGCGCGGCGACGCCACCGGCAGTGGCGCCGGCGACACCGAAGATGAGCGGCACTTCCTGGCCGGCTCGAATGTCCGGGCCAAACACATCGAAGCTGCTCGGTAGGTGGCCGTGGCCGTCGCCCTCGGCAGCGACGTTGGCGCCCGCGCCCTCGTGAAAGACGAACAGTGGGACCCGGTACTCGCGGGCCATGTCGGCGAGGAACAGGCTTTTGAATCGTTCCTGGGTGCTGATATCCGCCGCGCCACCGCCGACCGTGAAGTCTTCGCCGCCAACCACAACAGACCGGCCATCGATTTTGGCAAGTCCGCCGATGTAGGGCAACGGTTTGAAGTCCTTGAATTGCCGATCTTCGTACGCGCCATAACCGGCGAGGCCTCCGATTTCGTGGAAGCTGCCGGGATCGACAAGCGCGTCGATCCGGTCGCGGATGGTGAGCTTGCCCAGCTCTCGCTGGCGGTTGACGCGTTCCTCGCCGCCCATGTTGAGCGCCAGCTTGCGGCGCAGGTTCAGTTCATCAACTTCAGGTTGCCAGTCGGTTGGTTCGGACATCGCGCGCTCCAGGATGCTGCGCGATCAAACTAGCGGATCGGCTATCACAGTTCGCCCGACGCGGTTCGCCTATTCGCGAATCAGGCCGAGGCCGCTGCGCCGAGCCAACCGATGAGCAGCAGCGGCAACATTGGCACGATCAACCATCGCTGTATTCGCAGGCGCACCTCGGTGATTCGGCGCATGAGCATCCAGATGCAGAACAGTCCGACGATGACGAAGTAGAGCAGCGGCGCCAGCATCCAGGCGAGACTGCCGCCGGACAGGTTGATTGAAGCAGCCGCGAGCGCCAGTGCGGCCGCGAGTATGGCCCAGGACATGGAGATCGCTGTGTCGATGCCCAGCCAGTGCAGCACCGAGCGAGAGCCGTCGACATCGTCGATTTCGAAGTCCGGCAGCTTGTAGATCATGAACGTGGCCGTACCGGTCAGCGCGCCGACCGGGATGACCCAGAGCAGATGCGCACTGGTAAAGCTCGCATCTGCCGTCTGGATTGCGCCGACCGGCAAGAGGACGCCGATCAGGCCAAATGCCGCGAACCCGAGCAGCGATCCGCGCCAGGCGTAGCTGTACAGGGCGGCTGCGGCGAGCATGGCCAGGCCGATCACACCCACGCGCCAATCGGTCAGGAATCCAATCACGCAGCCCAGCGCGGTCGGGATCAGGGCCGCGAGCAGCGCCGATTTCGGCGTCATCTTCGATGCCGGGATCGGTCGCATCAGCCTGCTAGTGGCGTCGATCTTGGCGTCGAGGGCGTTGTTGATCAGTCCGGCGGCGTAGGCAAACGCCACGATCATGCCGCCGTACTGGAACGGAACTCCCCAGTAGAGCGAGCCCTCGGCTGCGGTCAGCACCATCAATGCCGAGGTGACCAGCATCCAGCTGGCGGTGGTCGGACGGCAGAGTTCCATCCAGGCATACGTGCGGCTACGCAACAGCCTGATTCGCCAGTCGACTTGCGGGTCGGGGTCGTGCTCTGTCACTGAGTCAGCTTATTCGCCAACTCGTCGATCTTCAGCGATGTACATTCACAATCAGGTCGTCTACATATACTCGCTACCAATATCGAGCATCGGACGACCACAATTGACAGGAGCACCCTATGGCGATCTTGAATATGGTCCGCGACTACGAACGAGTTGCCAAGTTCCAGCTTGGACGGTACGTCGGGATGAAGGGCCCGGGATTGGTCTGGATTATTCCGATTCTCCAGGCAGGAGTTAAGGTCGATACCCGCGAGCAGTACTTCGATGTGCCGCCGCAGCGCAACATCACGCGAGACAACGCCGGAGTCGATGTGGACTTCGTCGTCTACCTGCGGGTTATGGACCCGGAGCGCACGGTGCTCGAGGTCCGCGACTATCTCGGCGCCGCACGGCAACTGGCAACGACCACGCTGCGCGCTGTAGTCGGTGAGATGGCGTTGGACGAGGTCCTGTCCCGCCGTGACGACATTAACGACATGATGCGAATTAAGCTCGATGAAGTAACCAATCGTTGGGGCGTGAAGGTGACCGCGGTGGAAATCCGCGAGATCGAGCCGCCGCCCGCCATCGCCGAGGCGATGACCCGCCAAATGTCCGCCGAGCGGACCCGGCGCGCCCAGATCACAGAGTCGGAAGGTACGCGCGACGCGCAGATCAACGTCGCCGAGGGTGAGCGGCAAGCGGCCATTCTCGAGGCGGAAGGTCAGCGGCAATCGCAGATTCTGCGTGCGTCAGGTCACAAGGAAGCACAGTTGTTGGAGGCAGAGGGTTACGCCAGTGCGATTGCGGCGATCAACGAAGTCGCCGCAGATGCACACGGCAACACGATGGGTCTGCAATACCTCGACGCCATCCGCACGCTGGCGACCAGCGAGAGCACTAAGTGGATCGTGCCGATGGAGCTCACCAACGCGGCTCGCGCAATCGTCGAGCGTCTGGGTGTCGGTTCGAGCAACGCAGGCGCCAGCAGCGGCGGCGGGTAGCACATCGTGCGTCAGCCGTAGCTATTGTTCCAGTCCCCTCTCCCCCCTTGCGGGGGGAGATGTCACGGAGTGACAGGGGGGGGCTGCGTATGATGACCAGATACGGTTCCCGAACAGCGGACCCTCTCTGCCCCGGGTCAAGCCCTCGGCATCTCCTCCGCAAGGGGGAGAAGGGGAGTTACGCACTGGTTCCTGCGAGAGTTGTCAGAGAGTCGACGACCTATTGCGGGCCCGCATGCTCGTGGACGAACTGGTGCATCTCCGACATCACGGTTTCCGGATCCTCGGCCAGACCGTGGCCGCCGTTCTCAATCAGGACCAACTTCTTCGGCTCGGCGGCGCGCTCGTAGATGTCCTCCGAGGCCATGTGATGCAGGATCGCGTCGGCGGTGCCGTGGATCAGTAGTAGTGGCTTGGCCATTTCGTCGACCTGTCGCGTGCCGAAGAGCTGCGGCGAGAGTGAGATCACGCCTCGGACCTGGGGCATGATTTGTGCAGTCTTGATCACCACTGCGCCGCCGAATGAATGTCCGGCGAGGACGATCCGCTCCGCTCCGACGCCGGACAGGAACGAGCATGCACCGAGCAGATCGAGCACGCACTCCTCAAACTCGCCAGCGATCCGGTAGTGAATGCGTAGAGTCGAAATGCCTTCGCCGGGCAATTGCTCGGCCAACCGCCGATAGACGCTGTCGGCGGGACCTCGCGTTTCGTGCTCTCCGCCCATTGCGCCGGAACAGGTGATCAGCGCACCAGTCTGACCCTCACAGACGTCGAGCATGGCTTTGATTTCTCCGCGAGTCGTGCCCAGCCGCAACTCCAGGCGCGACGGATCTGGCTCGCCGACTTCTACCTCCCTCGGTCGCGCTTGCACGCCGGTAATGCTGAGCGTGAGATCTTCCGGATCGGGTTCGTCGGGCAAGGGATTGAGCTTGAAAGTCATGCGGCCAGACTAGCGCCTGCGAGACTGATTTCGGACGTTCCGCCTGCCTGGTGAGGGCGTACCGTGAGGACGGTGGAATCAGGAGGAAGGCATCGCCATGCTCAACAGGCAGCGGCTGCATCGAGCCCAGGAGCGTATGCGTGAGCAAGGCATCGATGCCTACATGATCCTGACCCACGACGACTACATCTACTTCTTCGGGGAGGTCAGACACCAACCGCGAGCCCTGATTCCAGCGATGGGTCCGCCGGTCATCATCACGTTTTTCGGCGAGGAGGACGAAGTCAAGCAATCGCTGGGTGTAGATGACGCCCGAGTGTTTGGCACCGTTGGACCACAGATCAAGGATGTGGTCGGTGTGATGAGGGAAATGTCGGGCGGGAAGGAACAGCTCAGAGTTGGGGTGCAGATGTGGTTCAGCACGCCTGCGTTCCTGCTCAACATGTTTCAGCGCGCCAATCCGCAGGTCGAAGTGGTCGACATCGCATCGGTGATGGACGAGTTGCGCCTGGTCAAGGAAGCCGACGAAGTCGAGCTGATGACTCGCGCGGCGCAGATTGCCCGAACCGGCATCGAGACCGCTGTGCAGTTTCTCCGCCCTGGGATTACCGAGAACGAGGTCGGCGCAGAAATCGAATACGCAATGCGCAAGGCCGGTGGCGGGGGAGTCGCGACGCCCGTCTTCGTCAACTCCGGAATCCGTTCGGCCTGGCTGCACGGCACGACCACCGAGAAAGTGGTTGAGGCAGGAGACCTCGTGGTGGTCGATGTGGTCCCGCGTTATCGCGGATACTGCGCAAACTTCACGAGAACCTTCGTGATCGGCTCACCAACGTCGTTACAGCGCGAGTTGTTTGAGACCTTTCAGCAGGCGCAGGCGGCCGGGATTGCGGCTGTGAGACCTGGGATTCGCAATCGCGAAATCGACGCAGCTAGCCAGCAGGTCTTCGCCGACGCCGGCTACGGCGAACAATATGTGCCGGGCACAAGCCACAGCATCGGGCTCGACTTCGAGGAGATGCCGCGACCGACAATCCATCCAGCCGATTCGCGCACCGAATTGGTCGAAGGCATGATGTTGACCGTCGGTCACTCGGTACTCTCTGTGCCGGGCGTCGGCGGCGTACGGATCGAGGACACGTTCCATCTGCGCGACGGGCGCGCCCAGCCATTGGTCGAGTGCGGCGTCGAGTTCGAATTGCCCGCTTGAGCCGTCTACTTGGCCATTGGCGACTGATAGAGGAATCGCTGAATGCGATTGAGCGCCTCTTCGATGTCGTCGTAGCTGGTCGCGTAGCAGGCACGCACGTGTCCCGCACCGGCGGCGCCGAAGGCCGATCCAGGAACAACGGCGACCTGCTCTTGCAGGAGTAGTTGTTCAGCAAAAGTCTCGTCGTCGTAGCCGGTCTGGGCGACAGAGGGGAACGCATAGAACGCGCCGCGCGGCTCGGCGCAGGCGAGTCCGAGTTTGTTGAAGCCTCGCCACATCAGTTGACGCCGACGGTCGTATTCCTCACGCATCGAGATCACATATTCCTCGCCGGCGCGGACGGCTTCGAGGGCTGCGTATTGCGCCACGGTCGGCGCGGACATCATGGCGTACTGGTGAATCTTCAACATGCCGCCGAACAGGTCCGAGGGCGCAGCCGCCCAGGCGACGCGCCAGCCGGTCATCGCGTGCGACTTGGAGAAGCCGCCCAGCGTGATCGTGCGCTCCTGCATGCCTGGAAGCGCAGCGATCGGCGTGTGGGTCGCGCCGCCGTAGACCAGCCGGTCATAGATTTCATCCGAGATGACTAGCAGGTCGTGTCGTTTCACAACGTCGGCCAGCGCCTCGAGGGTTCGACGATCGAGCACTGCGCCGGTTGGGTTGGAGGGATAAGCGATCAACAAGGCCTTGGTCCTGGGCGTAATCGCCGCCTCGACCGCGCTCGGGTCAAGTTCAAAGTTCTGCGCCGCGTTGGTGGTGACAGGGACCGGCGTGCCTCCGGCGAGCACCACCGCCGGCGCGTGAGCCGCGTAAGACGGGTCAGCCACAATCACTTCGTCGCCCGGATTGATGATCGCGCGCGCCGCCAGATCAAGGCCTTCGGAGACGCCGGTCGTGATCAGCAGCTCTTCGCGAGGATCCCACTCAATCCCGTAGCGACGTTCCAGGTCGGCGGCGATCGCTTCTCGCAACTCCAGCAGTCCCAGGTTGGACGTGTAGTGCGTGCGGCCCTGCTCGATCGCGCGAATGCCGGCTTCGGAGATGGGCCAGGGTGTGACGAAGTCAGGTTCACCGACGCCCAGCGATATCACCTGGTCCATCGATGCAATGATGTCGAAGAAACGCCGGATGCCTGAGCCGGGCACCGCCTGCACTCGCTCGGCGACCCTGCTCGGACCGTCGGCTGCGTTCGTTCCCGCTCCAGCCGCCGCGGACGCCGATCCAGCACCCGCGGCGCCGATACGCCTGGGTTCGTCGTCGCTGGCAAATGGGCGGTCGTTGGACGCTATGGGCATGGAACTCTCGCTCTGAACTCCTGTGTACGGGTTAGAAGACGACCTTCTGGCGGTCGTTCTGCAGATCGATCTCAAGGAAGACGCCGTCTTCCTTGTAGCGGCGCATCAGTACGCGGGTCGTGGTGCCCTTGACGCCCGACATCGTGGCCAGGCGATCCCCGACGAAGTCGGAAATGCCGCGCATGTTGTCGGCCTCGACCATCACCAGGAGGTCGTACGCGCCAGAGACGAAGTACACCGTCCGCACTTCATCAAAGCGCGCGATTCGACGGGCGACGGCGTTGTAGCCAACGTTTTCCTGTGGCTCGACGGTCACTTCGACGACGGCGTACACAGTCGAGAGCCCCAGTGTCTCCCAGTTGATCTTCGCGCCGTGTGCCAGGATGATGCCGCGTTCCTGCGCTTCTTCGATCGCGTCAACCACAGCCGATTCTTCAACGCCGACGGTCGCAGCGATCTGGGCCGGAGTCAGGCGTGCGTCGCGTTCGAGTTCGCGCAGAACGGGTTCAAGGATTGAGTCCATCAAGATCGCACTTTACGTGAAGAATTGGGTCGTGTCAGTGGTGGTGGGCGGACTGGATCTACTCGTTACGTTGAGCCAACATTCGAGCTCGGAGTCGTGGGCCATCGCGCGATTTGCTCGTAGGCGTTGGCGACGCCGAGCAGGGTGGTCTCGTCCAGACGCTGTCCGACGAACTGCAGACCGACCGGCATCCCGTCGGCGCCGAAGCCGCCGGGAATCGAGATCGCCGGCAGACCGGCGATGTTGGCCGGAATCGTGTAGATGTCGTTGAGGTACATCTGATACGGGTCGGTGATCTCGCCCTGCTTGAAGGCGACCGTCGGCGCAGTCGGCGCGACGATCACATCGTGCTCGGCAAAGACGCGGTCGAACTCCCGACGAATCAACGTGCGGACTTTCTGCGCCTGCAGATAGTAGGCGTCGTAGTAGCCGGCCGAAAGCGCATATGCACCGAGCAGGATGCGGCGCTTGACCTCACGGCCAAAACCGTGCTGCCGAGTTGCTTCCATATCCGACCACATCGATTCGCCGCCTCGAGCGCCGTAGCCGTACTTGACGCCGTCGAATCGAGCCAGATTGGCCGAGCATTCTGAGGGAGCCAGGATGTAGTAGACCGGCAGCGCCATCGGGACCGAGGGCATGGAGGGGCTTCGGTCAATCACAGCGCCGTTCGCAGCTAACAGATCCAATGAAGCTTCAATGGTTGCCGCGACATCGTCGTCCATGCCGTCGCCGAAGAACTCTTGCGGCGCGGCGACTTTGAGCCCGTCGAGGCCACGGTCAAGCTGAGCAGAGAAGTCGGGCACCGGCTCGTCGTAGCAGGTGGAGTCGAGCGGATCGGGCCCGGCGATCGCCTGCAACAAGAGAGCGGCATCTTCGACCGTCCGTGTGAACGGGCCGATCTGGTCAAGAGAACTGGCGAACGCAATCAACCCATAGCGCGAGACTCGACCATACGTTGGTTTCAGGCCGACCACGCCACAGAACGACGCGGGCTGCCGGATCGATCCGCCAGTGTCCGAGCCGAGCGACGCGATGCATTGCTGAGCCGCGACGGCTGCGGCAGATCCACCGGATGAACCGCCCGGAACCCGCTCGAGATCCCACGGGTTCGCGGTTGGGAACCAGGCGGAGTGTTCGGTTGACGAGCCCATCGCGAACTCGTCCATGTTTGTTTTTCCCACCGAGATGGCGCCGGCGTCGCGCAAACGCGAAACGACCGTCGCGTCATAAGGCGGGACAAGATTGTCAAGCATCCGCGAACCGGCGGTGGTGCGTACGCCCTTGGTCATCAAGACGTCCTTGAGCGCAATCGGCAAGCCGGTCAGGGGTGCAGTCGCATCACCCCTGGCGAGCAGATCGTCAGCGGCGGCAGCCTCCGCCAATGCCGTCTCACCTGTCACCGTGACGAATACGTGTACTTCCTCATCGGTGGCGTTGATCCGGTCCAGAAAGGCCTGAGTGAGTTGCCGAGAGGTGACGCTTCCGTCACGGAGCCGGCGTGCACCGTCGGCCAGTGTGATGGACAGCAATTCTTGGTCGGTGGACGTTGTCATGATTGATCAAGCACCGCATGCACGCGGAAGTAGTCGTCCTCCCGCTGAGGCGCATTGGCCATGATCTGCTCGCGAGGCAACGATGGCCGCGAGGCGTCGTCGTCTTTGACGTTGAGCAAGTCTGCGCCGTTGTTGGTCGGCGGCACGTCCGTGGTGTCGATTTCAGCCAAGGCGTCGATGTGCGAGAGGATGCTCGCGAGTTCGCTGCGGAACTCTTCGACTTCGGAATCCGTCAATTCAATACGCACCAATGATGCGAGATGACGGACCTGTTCGATCGTGAACTGTGTGTCGTCTGATGAGGGCATATCGGGAGGATCGCGTGAGCGCCTTCGTTATCGGTCAGTGAAACGCAGCGTATCGCTCGATCACGTACTGGTCAGGTAGAAGGTCACACGACGTAATGTGGAGACGGAGCAGGAGTGTGGGCATTGCCCTCTGAACAACAACGCGAGCACAGACGACGCCTGAGCCTGGCCACGCGTCTGGCAATTCGCTCGCGTCGTCGCAAGCGGGGCGAGCGCGTCGAGCCGGCGCGCATGCGCGGCTGGATGGTCGCGCTGGTCATCTTGCTGGGTGTGCCGATGGTCATGCTTGGTGCAGCGGCCGGGGCCGCGTACCTGATCTACTCCGACTTCGCCGACGACCTCGCCGCGCCCGATGAGATCGAAGAGACCCAACTACTGCTCGGCAGTACAAGGGTCTTCGACCGCAACGGCGAGAACGGCGTCTTGCTGTTCGAATACGCGCGCGCGTCCGACGGATTGCGCGCTCCAGTGCGATTGCATCGAGTGTCGCAATTCATCGTCGATGCGACTGTTGCGACCGAAGACTCCTCGTTCTGGACCAACCAGGGCATCAACCTGCGCGGATTGATGCGCGCCGCCTGGGAGAACTTCGGCGTGGGCAGTTCCGACTTCCTTGGCGGTTCCGGCGGCTCGTCGATTACACAGCAACTCGTCAAGAATGTGTTGATTCCGCCCGAGGAACGCAGTGGACGCACGTTGAACAGGGTTCGCGGCAAACTCAAGGAGACGATTCTCGCGGTTGAGCTGACCGGTGAATACAGCAAGGAACAAATCCTCGAGTGGTATCTCAACTCGATCTACTACGGGAACTTCTCCTATGGGATTGGCGCGGCGAGCCACCGCTACTTCGGCAAAGCGCCGTCACAACTGACGCTGGCCGAATCGGCATTGTTGGCCGGATTGCCGCAGGCGCCGTCGCTCTACAACCCGTTGGTCAATCCGGAGGGCGCGAAGCAACGACAACGACAGGTACTCGAGCTGATGGTTCGCCACGGATACATCAGCGGCGCGGAGGCGGAGGCGGCCTGGCAGGAACCGCTTGACTTCGAGCCGAAAGAGTTCGACATTTCCGCGCCGCACTATGTCATCTATGTGCGTGAGCAGGTCGAGAAGCTTTGCCTGCTCGAGCGCTTCGTCCCACCAGCGGGTGCAGGGGGCTGCGACAACCTGATGGACAACGGCGGGCTGAGAATCCGTACGTCGCTTGATTTCGCGCTGCAAGAGCGAGCTGAAGTTGAATTGCGCTCCGCCATCAATGGATTCGAAGCAACTACAGGCGCACATAACGGAGCGTTGGTGGCCATCGATCCATCGACTGGCCAGATCCTGGCGATGGTTGGCAGTCGCGACTTCTTTGACGAAGCGATCGACGGCCAGGTCAACCTGGCCACCGCGACGCATTCACCCGGCTCGGCGCTCAAGCCGCTGACCTATCTCGCGGCATTCCAGATCGATCCGCGCATGTGGCATCCCGCCACGGTCCTCTGGGACGTGCCGACGACCTATCTCGAAGCGGATGGAACCGAGTTCCGGCCCGTCAACTTCGACGGCATCTTCCGCGGACCGGTCACGATTCGCAGCGCATTGGCCAACTCGATGAACGTGCCGGCGTTTATCGTCGCCGACCGGCTGGGCAGCGGCGCACTGCTCGACACGATGCACCAACTCGGTATCACGACGATGCACGATCCGGGAGCGTACGGACCATCGATCACGCTGGGCGGTGGCGAAGTGTCGTTGCTGGACATGACCTACGCCTACGCGACGCTGGCCAACCAGGGAGAGATGAAAGGACATCCGACCGTCCTGGCACTGCCTGATGGGTTCCGAGACCTGGATCCGGTCGCCATTCTCGAGATCCGCGACGCGGAAGGCCGACTGCTCTACGAATGGTCGCCGACGGGCGAACCGGAAGTGCGGGCCGCTGCTCGACCGGCGCAGGTCTACCAGATCACCGACATTCTCTCGGACAACAGCTCCCGATCCTTGCTCTATGGAACCGCCAGTCCACTTGTGCTTGATCGACCAGCGGCGGCGAAGACCGGTACGGCCGGTGATCCGGGGATGGATGACATTCGACGCGATTACTGGACGATGGGTTACACACCGCAGCTCGCCGTCGGGGTCTGGGTCGGCAACGCGGATGAATCTCCAATGACTGGTGGATCGTCAGTGCAGACGGCCGGGCAGATCTGGAATCGATTCATGCTCGCCGCTCACGAGGGTCTCGAAGCAGAATCGTTCGCTCAGCCCGCAGGCATTCACCGAGCGGAGGTATACGCACCGGCGGTCCCGCCGCTCTGGGCTGTCTCCGACTCGGGTACCGACCTGCGCAATCCTTGCGCCTCGACAAGGCGAGAGCTGTTCGTTTCAATTCGCGTCGTGCCCCCAGTTGACAACTCCATCTGCTTCGAAGTTGATGTGGATGCTCGCACGTTGCAGAGAGCGACGGTCGAGGTCCCCGAGGAGTTCCTCCGAGCCGGCGTCTGGCTGGAGCCGCCGACCGTCGCTAGAGGAGGAGCGACCGCGCACGATCCTGTGATCGTCGACTGGTTGCGGCGCAATCGCGTTGCCTACCTGCAACCCGGCACAGTCGACGAGAGTCATGCGCCAGTTCGGATCGACTCCCCGGAGGAGGGCGCGTTGATCGAACGCGGTGGTCTGCTCGTGACGGGTCGCGCTCAGAGTCGGGATCTGGTCGGATGGACCTTGACCATGCGCCGTTTCGGCGATGAGGAAGCCCTCACGATCGCGGAAGGAAGTGAAGGCGTCGATGGCGGTGTGCTCGCAAGGTGGGACAGCAGCGAGGCCGCAGAGGGCCTCTATCGATTGTCACTGGAAGTGGTTGACGGTTACCTCGGGGCGATTTCACACGAGGTCGTCGTGATACTGCCGGGCGGCGCCTCAGTTGCTGAGACTGAGACTGAGGCAGAAGCAGAAGTCGAAGAGGCAGAGTGACTTCGCCAACCTTCCCACTACGTCTGCGTCACCCGCGGGTTCTCCTCGACGATGTCAAGGCAAGAGGGTGTTCGCCTCCTCAGCCGTCCCGATCCATCTGACCGCATCGAGAAACTCTGCCAGGGAGTCGGTCGCTTCGCGCAACTCCAATAGCCGATCTCCCCACTGGCTCGCCGACGAAGGACTTGCTCCGTATCCGCCTCGGAACGCGAGAAACGCTTGGTTGATCCGGCGGAACGGCCTGCCCAGTTCGATGAGCTCCTGACGCACAGCCTCCATTTCACGTTCCGCGTCCTCAATCTTGCCATCCTCGAGCAGCGCGTCGACATCGAGGCGAAGCTGCCTCAGGATGGGATCGGTCCTGGCCCGAATCGCTTGCCATTCACTGTCGAGCTCCGCTTGCGAGTCTCCCTCGTATCCGGGGAGTGCTGCAGCGAACTCTCCGAGCTGGTCGCCGACGATGTCAGCCACGGTCTCGTTGATCGTGCGCATGTCCGATCCGCGACCGTAGGCCAGCCCCAGCGGATAAAACCCCAGATGGTGATGCGTCCACTCATGCGCCATGATTTGCAGCGTGCTGAGATAGTCGCGCGACGACACGACCGCTGCCGGATAGAGAGCGACCCCTCCGACACCTCCGACCCAGGCCGACCAGCGTGGATCCGCTTCGACCATCGATTCGATTCGTTCATAATCGTCTCGTTGCACCTCGGAAGTCAGCAGCACCGAACGGACCATGCGCACTTCATCACGAGCCGAGACTGCGAGGACATGCAGCCGGTCGTTGAGATCGACATCGATCGGCGGCCAAACAATGCGCACCCGGCTAAAGAGCGGCAGAGGAGAGTCCAGATCCAGTTCGGAGACGGCCTGACTCAGTCGGCGCTCGAGCAGCAGTTCGGCCGCCTTGCGGTCATTCTCATCGCTCCGCTCGAACCATCGCTGGAGGACCGCCTCTTCATCCAAATCCGGGTCATCAACCCATCCAGCGATATTGGTCAGCCATCGGTTCGGCAGATGAGTCAACTCGTACTTGATGAAGGAGAAGCGATGTGTCTCGGTAGCGTCTTCCAACAAATCTTCAAGTTCGGGAGTGGATTGCGCCTTCAGCGTCGAAGCGGCAAAGAACGCGATCACCATCGTCATGGAGATTGAGAACGCGGCCAGCGCAGCTGCCAAGAGCACGCGTCGGTGGTTCATGGATTCGATGCTACGCTCAACCGCGTCGATGGCCCGTCCAGTAACCGAACCACTGCGAATTCCAATCGTCCGCCGGGAAGTGCGCGCCGTCGCTGCCGCGATCGATCTCGTCGTCATCGGCCTGTTCAGCCTGCTCTGTGCCGTGTTTGCCACGCTCGCCATGCTGCTCATGGTCGACCCGCTGGAACGCGATCCCACAGCCGGCGAATGGGGCGTGGGCTACGCCATCGCCCTGCTCTGGTTTCTGCTCTCGTCGCTCTACGCCGGCCTGGGCGCGCGCACCGTCGGCGCTCGTGCCCTCGGACTCCGGGAATTGCGAGGCGGCACGCGCACGTTCATCGTCCGAGGACTGATCTGGTGGCCATCCGTCTTATTGCTGGGCATTGGTATGTGGTGGCCCTGGATTGATCGCCATGGACGCAGCCTGCCCGACATGCTCTCAGGCTCGCTGTTGATCGAGACTTCAGTCAGGTGAGCAATCGTGGCGCGCTGTATCGACCGCAGGTGGCGACAGAATCCGGCTGGCGACGTTCTGCACTGCTGATCACGGTCTTGTTGGCCTCGATGACCACTGCGATCGCTGTGTTGTTCGTCTCGGCGACCCAACTCACAGAGCGCTCGACGGCCCAACACTATCTCGCACGGGCGGTGAGTTCGCTGCTCGAGATCGATCAGTTCGTCGTCAATGCGTGGCCCGCGTTAGAAGCCGCGTCTGCCGAGGGCGATCCGATTCCGCTGACTGACTTTCCGATCTCGTTGCAACTCGATCCGGCTGGCCTCCAGGATGGCCCGCAGGCGGTCTCTGAGGCCATCTCGGCAGCGACGGCTTCTCTGGTCTATGACGAGGGGCTCGGCGTGTTCGCCGATTCACCTCAGGCGTTCCGCCTGGTCTCTCGCGGGGCAGCATTCGACGGGACTGTTGGCCGACTGACCGGCGGTGGACATGCGGTGGCCACTGTTGCGCTGATTGTGAGTGGATCGTTCGCGCTCCTGCTGGCGATGGCGACGGCCGCACAGGCACGAGGACTGTCGCGGATTGGCGCGCCAGCGCTAGCCATCGGTATTGGAGCGGCCGTCGTCTGGCTGGCGGCCACACTGGCCCAATCGGCGTTCGATGGGCGAGCGCTGTCCGAAGCCGATCCGTTCGAAGCCGACCTCTGGCTGATCGCAGCAGACGCCACATCGTTGTTGGTTCGCAACGCAGCCATTGCCGCGCTCGCCGGTGGGATAGTCGTGGCCACGGCCATCACGGGAGGCGGATTGCTGCGAATCCTCGATCAACGCCCCGCTGCCAACACGTACCGAAGTCTCTGAGGTAATCTTCGCCATTCCACTGCAGCCCCAACCACGTGTACGATGCAAAGGACTGTTTTGCACCACCGGTTGCGCACGGCTATTGGCGCAACGGGAGCGCTTGCGGGAGTAGCTCAGTGGTAGAGCATCTGCTTCCCAAGCAGAGGGTCGCGGGTTCGAATCCCGTCTCCCGCTCCAGAGCGCTCCAACTGTCCTCCAGCCCCTAGTAGCAAGGTTGATCTGATGGAACTCCGATTCTCTGAAGCCGAAGAAAGCCTGCGCGGCGATGTCCGCCAGTTCCTGCTCGACAACATTCCCGAGCCAGCCTCAAGCGAAGGTCCAGGCGGCGCCCGCGAAAACGACGAGGACTTCGAGAACGCCCTCGACTTCAACCGCAAGCTCGCCGACCGTGGGTGGATCGCTCCGGCCTGGCCGAAGGAATACGGCGGTCTGGGCGCTTCGATCTACGAGCAGATCGTGTTCAACGAAGAGTTCGGCTACCACGGCGCACCCGACACCGGGACGCGCGGCTTCGGCGTCGGCATGATTGGTCCGACCATGATTATTCATGGTTCCGACGAGCAGAAGGCCGAGTACCTGCCCAAGATCACTTCGGGTGAGCACATCTGGTGCCAGGGCTACTCCGAGCCGGGCTCCGGTTCCGACCTCGCATCGCTGCAGACCCGCGCCGTCCGCGATGGTGATGACTACATCATCAACGGCCAGAAGATCTGGACCTCGGGCGGTCACCGCGCCAACCAGATGTTCTGCCTCGTGCGCACCGATCCCGATGCGCCCAAGCACCGTGGCATCTCTTTCCTGTTGATCGACGACATCAAGAACACGCCGGGCCTCTCGGTCCGACCGCTAATCAACATGGCCGGCCGCCACCACTTCAATGAGGTGTTCTTCGAGGACGTCCGTGTCCCGGCCAAGAATCGCATCGGCGAAGAAAATCGCGGCTGGTACGTGGGCATGACGCTGCTCGACTTCGAGCGCTCCGGGATCGGCACGACCGCCGGTCAGCGGCGCACCCTTGAAGGCATGACCGAAGAGCTGCAGAACGGCTCGGCCGAGGATCGCGATCGCTACCGACTCGGTCTTGCCGACCTGGTCGTCGCCAACAACGTGGCCAAGTACCTCGGCTACCGGATCGGTCACATCCAGGCGACCGGCAACGTGCCTAACTACGAGGCATCGGTGGTCAAGATCTTCCAGTCCGAGCTGGGCCAGAAGATCTACAACTACGGGATCAAGATGTTCGGCCTCGGCGGCCAGCTGATCCCCGAGGAGCCGACCGCGCCATGGCAGGGCGACATGCCCGAGCAGTACCTGCTCTCCGTGCCCAGCACGATCTACTCCGGAACCAACGAGATCCAGCGAAACATCATCGCAACTCGTGGTCTGGGCTTGCCGCGCTCGTAACTGTTCGCGACCAACAGCCATTTCAACCTGCGGCGCTTCTCTGAGGCGCCGCAGTTCATGGGGTCAGTTACCGGGTGGCCTGAGTCACCCGGGCTCGGAATGCCCGCATCCCTTCTCGACGCTCCGCTTCGTCCGGGATGCCATACGCGGGACCCCGGTCGAGAGAGCCGAAGACGAGGTCACAGCGGAGATTTAGCTTGTCGACCGCGGCAATGTAGGCCGGCGCCGCCGCGATGTATTCTCCGACTCCAACGGCCAGCAGGTAGATCAGAGGTACCCCCGCTGCGAACGCCGATACGAGACTCTTGTTGTCACGGTGCTCGGCATCGTCACCTCGGAAGGCATATTGGATTCGTTCAACCGACTCATACTGCGCGCTTTGCTCGGCGACGTGATGATCGATGTACCGTTCAGCATCTGGCCCTCGCCCGGTGCGCAGCGACAGCACGTAATCCATCTCTTTCGGTTTCCAGATGCCCTGTTGAGTTGCGAGCAAGTAGCGCCGACCATCGAACTCAAACCCGTATTGCAAATCGGCCCAACGCAACGTCGGACCGCTCGCGTTCAGCGCGGCGAGCTGTCGAAACGCCGCTAACCGCATCTCCAGGTCATTGCTCATATCGCGCAACATAGCGGACAAACTGGGGTCCTTCAGCCTTCCCAGAGTTGGCCGTTGTCGGTCTGATTGGTGATCGCGAACCAGTAGGCGTTGTGCCCTCCCACTCGCGGCAGCACTTCTCCGTCTGGACCAAGCAAGCTGTCCTCACGAATTGTCCAGACGCCGCCGTCGGAGTCGGTCAGCAGTCCAGCCGCAGGATCGGCCGACGCAAACTGCACTCCGCCCGACTCGTAGGAACGGCCTCCCTTGCCGTCGGCGGTGGCGACGACCACGATCGGAACACCGCCGACTTCGTCCAGGGCAAACATGCGCTCTGCGAGTAGTTGGATTGGGTAGGCAGTCAGCGCCTCTCCGATTCGCACCGCGTAGACATTGTCCTTTTGGGCCAGGCGTTCATCCTCGACCGGAACATTGAACCAGGTGAGCGGGCTGTTGAAATACTCGTTGTAGGCAACGCCCGCTCCGTAGTCGCGGGCGAAGCCGGTCTCGATGCTGAGCACGGTCGTGTCGGGGTGGCGTGCAAACCACTCGCTCCATGTCGTGACCACCACTGGCAGGACCTTGAGCCGAATGTCCTCGCCGACCAACGGTCCCCACGCCGGTTTGCCGCTGAACTGGTTCCAGAGCGTGCGCGTGTTGCGGTCGTACATTAGCTTGTTCGAGCGATAAAGCAGACCGCTGGTGCCAAAGCGATACACCTCAGGCCCCACCCGTCCGTCGAACAGGATTGGCGACCCGCACAGCGTGCAGTAGGCCAATGACACCGGTACGCCGCCAATCGTGTCATTGACCATCTCGTGCCAGGCGATGATCCGAATCGGATAGGCGCGGGCGTCGCCGTCGATTTCGACACCAACGACGACATCAGTGTCGTTAATCCACTCAGCCGCTTCCTCGGGGAAGATCTGGGTTGGGAACTCAAGCGGCGGGATGCCGTCGACGCGGACGCCGCCCCACATGATCTCCCTGGCGTCGATGACGATGTCCTCGTCGGGATTCATCATCTCCGCCATGTCCTCGAACTGACTGCCGAATAGCGCCTGTTTGAAGCGCAGATAGGACGGCGTCGCTGAGTCCTCAGGATCAAACTCGAAGATGTCTGCGTACTCATAGATCGTGCGATGCTCCTCGCCGTAGCGTCCGGCGAGATACGCCAACACTTGCTCCCAATACGGATTGGGAAACGCAGCCAGGTCGATGACATACTTGTCGATGGCGCGGGAATCAGAAGCGAGCATTCGCTCAAGCAACGCCTGTCCTGCAGTCGGGATCGGCAAGTAGCGTCCAAAGAAGCCGTCCAGTGGGCCCCAGAAGATCAACTGCTTGAGGTCGACTGATTCGGGATCGAACGGACCGTTGGTTACATCAGCCACCTGTTGTTCCGTTGTTTCAGGTTCATCTTGTTCAATTGCAGCTCGCTCCTGCTGACCGGCAGTTTGCTCGACCGGCTCCTCAGCCTCTTCCGATTCCTGCCCCTGTGACTGAGCGGGCTGTTCCGATTGAACCTGCTGCTGGATTTCCGCGACCGTTTCCTGTTCCTGTTGCTCCGCTTGCTCGACAGGGTTGGCCTCCGGATCTTCACCGGAACCGCTGCATGCGCTGGCCAACAGCGCGAACGCAAGAACCGAGACTGCCAACCGCTTGGAGAGGCCCATCGCATCCGCCCTTCTCGGCGTGGACACTGAGCTGGCCTGGCTACTCAAGCTTTGGTCCGCGCACAACGTCTATGCCCGTATCTTCTCACTAGACCATGCCTGCCGCTGATTGGAGCCATGCCATGTCTGAACCACCGCTTCTGTTCGAACCTGATCACGCCAATCGACGCGCGCTCATGACCTTCAACCGTCCAGAGCGAATGAACGCGATGAGCCCTGATCTCCAGGTGCTGATGCGCGAGGCGATTGAGGAATTCAATCGTGATCCCGAGCTGTGGGTGCTCATCGTCACCGGTGCTGGGGAGCGAGCCTTCTGCGCCGGTGCAGACCTGTCCAGCACCATTCCCAACGCGACCAGGGCGACTCGCGATGAGCCGCTCAAGGTCAATGAGACTCGCAACTTGCATGAGGTGCACAAGCCGGTGCTTGCCGCTGTGAATGGCTACTGCATCGCAGGCGGCCTCGAGTTCATGCTTGGCACCGATATTCGCGTCGCCGCCGAGCACGCCGAGTTCGGTCTCCAGGAAGTGCGCTGGGGCATCGTGCCAGTCGGCGGCTCGCACATTCGTTTGCCGCGACAGATTCCCTGGGCTTGGGCGATGGAGATTCTGCTCACCGGACGCAGATTGTCGGCCCAGGAAGCATGGCAGTGCGGTCTGGTCAACCGCGTGGTGCCGGCTGATCAACTGATGGAAACGACGAACGAGGTCGCCGACCGAATCTGCCGCAACGGACCACTCGCCGTGCGCACCGCCAAGGAGATCGCAGTCCGCGGCGCGATGGGCATGTCCTGGGAACAGGCCTGGAGCCTGGAATCGGTGCTCGGTACCCGAGCCTTCGGCAGCGAAGACGCGATCGAGGGCCCCAGAGCCTTCATGGAGAAGCGCGACCCGGTGTTCAAGGGTCGCTAACCCGATACGCTCCGATTGCATTCAAGGAGACTGCACATGTCCGACCAGTCCGATCTGCCGCTGATTTACGAGAAAGACCCGGCCAACCGTCGTGCCGTGATCACGTTCAACCGACCCGAGCGGATGAACGCAATGTCGTTGGAGCTGTTGTCCCTCTTGCGCGACGCCACCGAGGACTTCAACAACGATCCAGACCTGTGGGTCGCGATCATTACCGGCGCGGGCGAGCGCGCCTTCTGCGCCGGAGCAGACCTGTCCAGCACAATTCCGGCCAAGGCCGGAGGCGCTCGCAACGAGCCGCTCAAGGTCAATGAGACGCGCAACCTGCACCGCGTGTTCAAGCCCGTGCTGTCGGCGGTTAACGGTTACTGCATCGCCGGCGGGCTCGAGTACATGCTTGGCACCGACATCCGTGTCGCAGCAGAACATGCCGAGTTCGGCCTACAGGAAGTCCGCTGGGGTATCGTGCCCGACGCAGGCGCGCACATCCGACTGCCGCGACAGATTCCCTGGGCCTGGGCGATGGAGATCCTGCTCACTGGTCGTCGGCTCAGCGCGCAAGAGGCTCTGCACTGCGGCCTGATCAATCGCGTTGTGCCGCTCGAGGACCTTATGTCCACGACTCACGCGATCGCCGATCTGATCTGCGCCAACGGCCCACTGGCTGTGCGCACGGCGAAGGAGATCGTGGTCCGAGGCTCGATGGGCATGTCCTGGGAGCAGGCCTGGAGCCTGGAATCGGTGCTGGGAACGAGAGCGTTTGGCAGCGAGGATGCGATCGAAGGTCCGAAGGCATTCATGGAAAAGAGAATGCCGCAGTTCAAGGGCAGGTAGGCGCTGTTCTCGTTAGCGCACCCCCACCCTTGTTCTGTACGTAGTCACTCCCACGCGACCGAGTGCTCGCAACATCGCGTCAGGAGACATCGTCATGGAAACGGGTTTCTCTTCCCGCCCTCGACTGATTGACCCTCTACGCCTGGTGAAAATCCTCAGAACCCACGTCGGTGAAGAGGACGCCATTGCCGCCGCCGACGCGCTTCAGGATGAGTTTGCCGAAACGACAACACAACACGACATTCAGATGCTCATGGTGTGGATGCGTGCCGAGATGAGTTCTGTGCTCCTCGGGGGGCTATTGGGAGCGAGCACGATCGCTGGAATCGCACTAGCAGTCGCAAAGTTGACTTGAGCCCTTTGCGCCTGCCTCAGTCCAGAGTCCCGATGGCGACTGGCATCGTTCCGCGGGGATCGATTTGGTCATCGTCCGGATCGAGCGTGCCGATTGAAGCTTCAATCCCATCCGACACTCGCGTGACCGCATCTTCCGATGTCATCCCCGGGTTCGCTGTCGCCGGCAGCGGAGTGTTGTACTGATAGTCCGGTTCGGATTGCTGGCGGTTCCAGGCGTAGCGCATCTCTCGCCAGGCGCTGATCAATGAGCGAGGTTTTGGAAGGTCGTCGGCAATCTCATCGGTGAGCGCCTTCAGGTTGTAACAGGGCACGCCGGCGAACATGTGATGCTCGATGTGCTTCTCCATGTGCCAGTAGAGGAAGGACGAGACGGGGTCGAGCTTGACGGAACGCGTGCAGAGGCGGAAATCGGGAACGTTGTCTCGTAGACCAGCGTGTTGAGTTTGGGCGATGAAGTACTTCCACCATGAGCCAATGAAGATCGCTCCGCTGACGACAATCATCAACCACCAGAGCTGAAAGACGATCGAGAGCACAATGATCGTCCCGTGGAACGCGAGCGTGAATCGGGCCCAGTTGACAGCAGCGCGGTAGGTTTGCGGATGGACCTCCGATAGCGCCCATGTCCAGGCCGTTGAGCCTGCGCCGCCAATACTGTTTGGCGTGTCCATATCGAACTTGCCCATCGCCATTTGCACCGTGGACTTGAGCAAACGCAGAGCGCCACGAATATTGATAGTGAACATCTCCAGCAACACGAGGGGATGCAGCGACGCCTCTTTTGGCAGTAGCACCTCTCGGTCTCCGTCGGGGAACAGTGTGTAGCGATGATGGAAGGTGTGGCTCATCCGATACTCGTTGTAGTTGAACCACCCGTACAGCGAGAACACCCGCAGGAATATCCGGTTGAGACGGTTGGTGCGGAAGACCGTGCCGTGGACTAGCTCATGACACGAGAGTCCGGGCACGAACGACGCGATCGTCCCCAGCAACCAGAGCGACACGCCAAAGACCGCCCACCAGCCTGACTCAAATGAGACCGCCACCACGGCGGCCAGCCCAACAATCAACCCAAGATGACCCAACGACTGTTGGAATCCTCGCCGGTTGGAGCGCTCCATCAGCTTCCAGAGCGTTGGTTTGTCGATCGGTGACCGGTACCACTTGACTCTCATCGAGCGCCGAACTTCGATCAGCGGCGGCCACTGCCGAGTGCTGGGTGCTCGAGGCTGAGTCATCGTCGCCATGCTTGTGAACCTCCAGGCTGTTGGCTCAGGCTAGCGTCGGCGTATCCTTCCTGCGGTTGGACGAATGGGAGGACTGACGATGACTGACCTGACTGGCTACGGCGCCGACACACTCGATGCGAGCATTCGCTCGCGATTTGTCGAGGGCGTCAATGGACTGACGATGCACATCCTCGAGGCTGGCTGGCAAGAGGAGGATCGCCCTCGTCTGCTGATGCTGCACGGCTTCCCGGAAATCGCGTTTAGCTGGCGCAGGGTGATGCCGCTGCTTGCTGAGGCAGGCTTCCACGTCGTTGCCCCCGACCAACGCGGCTACGGTCGCACGACCGGCTGGACGGCGAACTACGACGACAGCCTGATTCCCTACGGCATGTTCAACTTGGCCCGCGACGCGGTCGGCCTGGTCAGTGCGTTGGGCTGGGACAGCGTCGACGGCGTGATTGGTCACGACTTTGGCTCGCCAGTCGCGGCCTATTGCGCACTGATTCGGCCAGACATCTTCCATTCGGTCGTCACGATGAGCGGGCCGTTCACGGGTCCTCCCGGTTTGCCCGCTGGGGAGCATCGAGGGTCCGGCGCCGCAGGTTCGGCGAGTATCGCCGACGACCTGGCTAATCTCGATCGTCCGCGCAAGCATTATCAGCTCTACTACTGCACCCGACCCGCCGACGCCGACATGACCAATGCGCCGCAGGGCGTCCACGACTTCCTCCGCGCCTACTACCACCACAAGAGCGCCGACTGGACGCAGAATCAGCCTCACCCGCTCAAGGCCTGGATCGCAACCGAGCTGGCCAAGCTGCCGACGTACTACGTGATGGACCTGCAGGAAGATATGCCGACCACGGTCGCGCATGAGATGCCGTCTGCTCAGCAGATCGCCGACTGCTCCTGGTTGTCGGAAGCGGAGCTGGCCGTCTACGCAGGCGAGTATGAGCGCAATGGATTCCAGGGCGGTCTGAACTGGTACCGCGCGACTCGGGATCCCGGATGCTTGGCACAACTGCAAATGTTTCACGGGAAGACGATCGATGTGCCGGCGGCATTCATCGGCGGCGCGTCCGACTGGGGGGCATTCCAGTCACCCGGCGCATGGGATCGGATGCCGGATGCCTGCTCGAATCTTCTGGGCATGCACCTGGTTGAGGGAGCTGGTCACTGGGTCCAACAGGAACAGCCGAAGCAGGTGGCTGAGTTGCTGCTCAACTTCTTCGACGCGGCGGCTTCCACATAGATCTTTGTCACACCCGAGCTTGCCTCGGGTGTCTCGCTGTGTGGCCCTATTACCTCCGTGCAGGGCACGGCGAGATTGCCGCGACGGAGCGCGGCAATGACGGAAATGGTGCGTATCAGCGAAGTTGCGCCGCAACCTCGTTGACGAAGCGCTCGCTGCACTCCGAGTAGGGGTGGCTCGGATCGAGTGTCGTCCCCGTGATGAAGAAGCGGGTCACTCCGAGTTCGATCAGTTCTCCCAGGCGTTGGACGCAGTAGTCGGGTGGGCCGAAGATTCCGAAGCTGCCGGCGAACTCCTGCGTCACCTGCGCCGACTGTGCGCTGCCCTCGCGCGCGTGACCGTGCATGTCGTAGCTGTCGTGGATCTTGGTCAGGACATCGCGCTGAGTGTCCGTGACCGGTCCCACGATGTCGCCGTACATGTTGGAGAAGCGGGCGAAGAGGGACAGTCCCGGTGAGCCGATGCCCAGGGCGACCTCCGGATCGTCGTGGACGACCGTGGGGAGATATGCGCCGAAGGCGATCTCAGGGTCAAGCCCAGCCTGTTCACGCGCTTCGCGTGCGACGTTCATGCCCCATTTGATGCGCTCCGGATCGCCGCCGACTGCGAGGCTGACTTGGTCGGCATGACGCGCGGCCGCGGCGATCACGCGGGGTCCGGTGGCGGCGACATCGACCGGGACCTTTGCGTACGAGGATTCGAGCCATTCGATGCGACTGGCGTCAGGCGTATCGGCCAGACCGAGGACATGGACATCGGTCTCGCCGAATGCGACGTCTTCGCCGCGCAGGTAGCCCTGTAGTTGCTCGAGGTAGTGCTCAAAGGCAGGCACCGCGTGTGGCGCCAGTCCGAGGTGCGCCAGGGCGGAGTCGCCGCGCCCAATCCCCAGATACGCGCGACCGCCACTTTCTGCCTGAATCGCCGCAATCGCCGAGGCGGTCACGGCAGGATGACGCGTGTAGGAGTTGGTCACCCCTGTTCCCAGCTTGAGCGTCGTCGTTGAATGAGCAGCGACGGTCAGCGCGACGTAGCAGTCGCTGGCCCGATTCTGACTGTCGACAAACGTGATCCCGTCGTAACCCAGCTCCTCAGCGCGTTGTGCTTGCCGGGCCGAGGTGAATACAGACGGGTCTCCGCTCGACGCGCGCCCTCGGCCTGATGTCCAGAATTCCACTGCCATGACTGCTAGCCCTTCAGCTGCGGGATCACGTCCTGCGTGAAGCGAACGCTGGACTCGGTGTCGGGATCGTTTGGATCGAGCGGGGAGCCGCGGAAGATGAATCGGTCGATTCCGATTTCAATCAACTCACCCAGACGCTGCACGCAGTAGTCGGGTGAGCCGAAGACGCCAAAGGAACGCTCGAACTCGGTCGGGATCACCTCGGCCTGGGCGCTACCCGGGCGGCCGTGTCCGTGCATGTCGTAGGCGTCGTGGATGTCGGTCAGGACTCTGGCCTGCTGTTCGGTCGCCGGGCCGACGACTTCGCCGTACATGTTGGAGAAGCGGGCAAAGAGCGAGACCTGACCGGCTCCGATCCGCATTGCCTGCTCTGGATCCTCGTGGACAGCAAGCGGGATGTACGCGGCGAACGGAATCTCCGGGTCGAGCCCTGCCTCTTCTCGGGCGGTCCGCGCCACATCCATACCCCAGCGGGTCCGCTCGACATCGGCGCCGACGTTGAAGCTGACCCGATCGGCGTGACGAGCGGCGGCCTGGATTACGCGCGGTCCGGTGGCTGCGACGTCAACCGGCACCTTGGGACCCATGCGATTCATGTAACGGATATTGCTGGCCTGCGGCGTGTCGGCCAGGCCAAGCGCGTCGACATCGCTCTCGTCAAAGCCGACGCTCTCGCCGCGTAGGTATGCCTGGAGTTCCTCCAGGTAGCGCTCGAACGGGCCGACGCCATGCGGCGCCAATCCGAGGTGTGCCAGCGCCGAGTCTCCGCGGCCAATACCCATGTGCGCCCGACCGCGACTCTCGGCCTGCACTGTGGCGATGCACGATGCTGTGATCGCAGCGTGTCGCGTATACGAATTTGTCACACCGGTGCCCAGTTGAATGCGTGATGTGGCGTGGGCGGCCAGGGCCATTGAGATGTAGCAATCGGGAGCGAGGTTCTGGCTGTCGACCCAGACGATGCCGTCGTAGCCCATCTGCTCAGCCTGTACGGCCATTTGCACGCCATCGAATACGGTCGGGTCGTCGCTAGTCGGGACGCCGGCGCCCATCGTCCAGAATTCCACTGACATCTGAGATCTCCTCAACTTGACCGCGGTAGGTGATTGGCTGGAGGGTAGCTCCTCTCCATTGCAGGACGACGCATCAAGGACCGAGTGGATGGACGGGCCCAATGGAGCCGCCCGCCGACCATAAGTTCGTTTCTCACAGTGAGCATTCCAAATTCCCTATATTTCGCGAAAGCGGAAAGTACCGCGAAGCGAAGAGAGAGGCCGATGACACGACACTGGACACAACTACGCCGATCACGATTGAGCCGCCGATCATTGCTAAGAGCGTCGGCCCGAGCCGGCGTTGGCGCGGCCGGCCTGGCGCTGGTCGGCTGCGGCGGCGACGACGATGACGACCAGCAACAGGCGGTTGCCCAGGTCCAGCAAGAGCAGGACCAGCCGCAGCAGCAGGCGATGCAGCAACAGCAGCAGGAAGCCATGCAGCAGCAACAGCAGCAGCAGGCTATGCAGCAAGAGCAACAGGCCGAGCAGCAGGTTCAGCAGGTCGAGCAACAGGAACAGCAACAGCAAGAAGAGCTGGACCGCGCCACGGCGCAGGAAGAAGCAGAGGTCAGCGAAGTTGACCTCGATGCCGAGATCATCGTTGGCTACGGCTCGTTCCCGCCGACGCTCGACATCACCACGGCCGGCGGCGGCGGTGGTCAGGGCGCGAGCAACAACCTGCACTTCGCGGCGCTGTCGGCCTACAACTCGGGTCGCGTGATCCAACCGACCGGCGGCTTCGGCGACTGGGAGTTCGCAGAAGACCTGACGAGCTTCCGTTGGAAGATCAAGGAAGGCGTCACCTTCCATAACGGAGAGCCGCTCAATGCTGAGGCAGTGCAGTTCTACTTTGAGCGGATCCTGGGCCGGGCCGAGTACAACCCCGACTTCGAGTCGCAACTGCGCGCTCGAGCCGCCTGGATGGGCGATATCACGGTCGTCGACGAATACACGCTCGATATCGCCATGGACACGCCGTTCGTTGACGCGCCCGAACAGTCGGGCGGGATCAACTTCGGTCTGCTGCCCAAGCAGTACATCATCGACAACGGCGACGACCATTTCGCCAACAACCCGATCGGGCTGGGCGCCTACAAGTTCATGTCGTGGGTGCCCGACCAGGAGATTCGCAGCGAGCGGTTCGAGGAATTCGCCTTCGATCACGACGCGCCCTTCCAGTTCAAGCGCGGTTGGGCTAAGCACATCACCGGTCGCTACTTCCCCGAGGAACAGGCACGGGCGGCGGCGCTCGAGGCCGGCGAGGTTGATATCGCATACCGGATCAGCCCCGACGTGGCAGCCCAGTTCGAGGACCGCGACGACTTCAAGGTGATCGCACTGCCGGATGTCCGCGTCATGGCGATTGAATTACCGGTCAACCAGTCGCTCGACCCAATCACCGGGGAAGAGAATCCGTGGCGAGATCTGCGCGTGCGCCAGGCGGCGAACTACGCGATCGATGCCGACGCGATCATCGACAACCTGCTGACCGGCACTGAAGAACGCGCCTACTCGCCTTTCCCGGCCGGTTACGACCCGCCGATCGGCGATCTGCCCGGCCAGTACAACTTCGACCCGGACAAGGCGCGAGCGTTGCTCGAAGAGGCTGGCCAGATCGGCTTTGCCTTCACGATCACGCTGCCGACCGGCCTCTGGACTGCAGACCGGATCTGGATGCCGGCGGTGCAGCAGATGCTGAACGATGTCGGCTTCCAGGTTGAGGTGGACTACGCCGACTTCGGCAATGCCCTGGCGCTGATGCGCAACAATGAGCTGCCGAATCCGTACATCTTCAACCAGGCTGGCGTCAGCAGCGGCGCGCCGCTCGGTCCGGCCTTCGCCTATCGACTGGTCACGACGATCGGCGCGCCTTACTCGCACGCGCAGGAGACAGACGACTTCCTGCCCGAGTTCCAGGCGTTCCAGGCTTTGATCGACGAGGCCAATGCGGAGTTCGATCAGCAGCGCGCAAACGACCTCTACTACGAGGCGTCGGTGATCTCGTACGAGAACGCGTTCCAGGTGCCGTTGTTCGGTCTGCCGCACCTGTACGCGGTCCGACCGGAGATTCTCTACAACGAGTTCTTCGGGACTTCGACTGGTCTCAACCCGATCTACGTGCAGAAGCTGAAGACGTAGATCATCCGGCGCTCAGCCTTTCGGGGGCTTGCGCGGAATCCCGCTCCCCCTTGCAGAGACTGATGCATATCCTCCGATTCCCCTCTCCCCCCCTTGCGGGGGGAGATGTCACAGAGTGACAGAGGGGGGGTCGGCTGGCGACGACCAGTTAGTGCCAACAGGCAGGGAACCCCCCTCTGCCTTCGGCATCTCCCCCGCTAGGGGGGAGAAGGGGAGTTATGCATCAGTCTCTGCAAAGGGGAGGCGGGAGGACGATGCACTGATCTCCAGAGGGGGAGGTTTAGGGAGTTAGTCTCGCGGCATTCCCCCCGAGAGGGGAGGTCGGAGAAATGAGGGACGATGCGCGGCGAACTCGGAGCGACCGCTGTTGGACGGCTTCTGCGCTCGATCGCGGTTGTATTCGGCGTGGTCTCGATTGTCTTCTTTTTGAGCCGGGGCGCTGGCGACCCGGTGTCGCGGCTTGCTCCGATTGACGCCACGCAACAGGAGATTGAAGAAGCGAAAGAGCGCTACGGGCTCAACGATCCGCTAATCGAGCAATATGGCCGCTTCCTCTGGGATATTGTCCGGCTGGACTTCGGTCAGTCCTTCCGCGCGACGCGGCCGGCGACTGATGTCGTCGGCGAGCGGTTGGTGGCGACGATCCAGCTCGGCGCGGCAGGTCTGTTCGTCGCCTTTGCCATAGGCATTCCCCTGGGGATCGTGGCGGCAGTGCGTCGCGGAGGTGTGACCGACATTCTGAGCAGGCTTGGCGCACTGTTCGGTCAGGCGGTGCCCAACTTCTGGCTGGGCCTGATGTTGATCCTGTTCATTGCGCTGTACATCGATTGGATACCGACGGGCGGTCGTACAACTCCCCAGAGCATCATCCTGCCGGCGATCACTCTGGGGTCGTTCCCGGCGGCGGCTGTGATGCGATTTACCCGCTCAGCGATGCTGGACACGCTGCAACAGGATTACATCCGCACCGCGCGAGCCAAAGGTCTGACCGAGCGCGCCGTGCTGTTCAAGCACGCGCTGCGCAATTCGATGCTCGCCGTGATCACCCTGCTCGGACTGCAGGTCGGCAATATCCTGTCTGGCGCAATCATCGTCGAGACCGTCTTCGCCTGGCCCGGTCTTGGACAGTTGATTATTCAGTCGATCGTCGCGACCGACTATCCGGTGGTGCAGGCGTCGGTGTTGCTGACGTCTGTCTGGATCGTGTTCATCAACCTCGTGGTGGATGTGTCCTACACGTTTATCGATCCGCGTATTCGGACTGGAGCGATCTGAGCCGTGTCAGCATCTCAGGCTCCTGTGCAATCCGTTGAGGATCCCTTCGCGGGACGGCGACGCAATTGGCGGATTCGATCACCGAAGACGCTGGCGGTCACGCTCACAATCCTGTTGATCTTCATCGTCGTTGGCGTCTTCGGATCGCAGATTGCGCCCGAAGATCCATTCAAGCTGGACCTGGTCGGGCGTTTACAGCCTCCATTCTTTGACGGGGGCAGCCTCGATCATCCGCTGGGCACAGACGATCTCGGCCGCGACACGCTGAGCCGGCTGATTCATGGCGCGCAGATTTCGCTGCTGGCGATCGTCATGGTCATTCCCCTGGCTACGGTGATCGGTTCGATGCTGGGCCTCCTGGCCGGCTGGTTTGGAGGCTGGACCAGCCGAGTGATCATGGCGCTGGTCGACCTGCAGTTGGCGATGCCGGCGATCCTGATCGCAGTGTTCCTGCGCGCCATTTGGGATCCGAGTTTGACCAATGTGGTAATCGTCCTGGTGTTCGCGTTGTGGGCGACGTTCGCTCGACTGGTTCGGGGCGAAACGCTGGGACTGAAGGAGCGCGAGTTCGTACTTGCAGCCCGGACGATCGGTGCCGGCGACTTGCGCATCATGACTCGGCACGTGCTGCCCAGCCTGGTCAATTCGATCGTGATTCTGGCAACGCTCAATGTCGCCACCGTGGTCATTGCCGAGGCGGGACTCAGCTTCCTCGGCGTCGGCATTGCTCAGGACTCAATCTCCTGGGGCATCATGATTTCGCAAGGCCGCGGCGTGATCGCGACCGCCTGGTGGCTGGTCACGGTGCCGGGAATCGCGATTATTGTGGTGTCGCTGGTCGTCAACATCTTTGGCGATTGGATGAGGGATTTCCTGGACCCGCAACTGCGTAACGTCCAGAGCTAGGTTTGTGTCACTACGAGGGAGCAGCTAATGAGCTGGCAGCCTGAGCTGGATGAGATCGAACGGCGGGCTGCGCTTGCTCGACAGATGGGCGGCGCCGATAGCGTCGCCTTCCACCACGGAAGAGGCAAACTCACGGTCCGCGAGCGGATCGAGTTGCTGATCGATCCGGGCGAGTTCCAGGAGACCGGCGCGCTGGCCGGCAATCCGCAATGGGACGGCAACGAACTGACCGGACTGACGCCCGCCAATGCCGTGGTGGGCGTGGCGAAGATCAATGGACGCAAAGTCGCAGTCCAGGGTGACGACTTCACAATTCGCGGCGGTTCGGCGGACGGCATGATCGGGACCAAGAACGGCTGGGCGCTGCGCCACGCCTACATGAACCGCATCCCCTACGTGCGTCTGCTCGACGCCACCGGCGGCAGCGTCAAGCACTTCGAGCAGCTAGGCCGCACGTATGTCGTCGGACCGGAGGTCGGCGGCGGTACCGGAGTCGACGACTTCCTCTGGTACATGCCGCTCGTCAATGTCGTGCTCGGCTCAGTCGCCGGCGCGCCGGCGGTGATCGCCTGCGACGGGCATTTCAACGTGATGGTCAAAGGGACGAGCCAGCTGTTCGTCGGTGGACCGCCGGTGGTCAAGGCGAGCCGCGGACTGGACATATCCAAGGAAGAGCTGGGTGGTGAGGATGTCCATGTCTACGGCAACGGAGTCGTGCAGAACCTCGCCGAGACCGAGGAAGATGCGATGCAGCAGGCGCGCCGCTTCCTGAGCTACCTGCCGCAAAACGTCTGGGAGATGCCGCCACGGCTGGAACCGACCGATGACCCCGAGCGTCGCGAAGAGCGCCTGCTCTCAGTCATACCTCGCAACATGCGCAGGATCTACAACGCTCGGAGGATCCTGGATTGGGTGCTCGACAGAGACTCCTTCTTCGAGATCCAACCACATTGGGGCAAGTCGAGGATCACGGGACTCGCACGCGTTGACGGATACCCGGTTGGGGTGATGATCAACAACCCGCGCGAGAATGGCGGCTCGCCGAACAAGGACACTTCCGAGAAGATCATGCGCATGATCTCGCTCTGCGACACCTTCCACCTGCCGCTGGTCTATTTCTGTGACGAGCCCGGATTCTCGGTCGGTCCGGCCGATGAACAATCCGGCCTCGTACGCACGGGCGCGCGACTGATGCTGACCAGCCGGCTCTCACAGATGCCCTACCTCGTCTTCATTACGCGCCAGGCGTACGGCGTCGCCGGAGGACTGCAGTACCGGCGCGGCAACGCGCTCTACCGTCGCTACGCCTGGCCGTCGGCGCACTGGGGATCGATGCACATCGAGGGCGGCGTCACCGCCGCGTATCGCCGGGAGATTCGCGAGTCGGACGATCCGGAGGCGAAGCGGCTGGAGATCGAGGGGAGGCTCAACGAGATCCGCTCACCCATGAGAACCGCGCACGCATTCGGCATCGAGGACATGATCGATCCCAGAGAAACACGCCCCCTGCTAGTCGATTTCGTGCGAGACGCACAGTCCTACATCGCGCAGAATCTCGGTCCAACGACTCGTATTCCTTACATGCCGTAGTAAGTCATGAGCACTCCGTCATTGCCGCGCTCCGTCGCGGCAATCTCGCAGCGCTCGCCAATGACGTTTCAGCTGGGTACTGCGAGATACCCGCGCCGGAGCGCGGGTATGACGGTGGTGGAGTCCGGCTGTTTCCTAGGCACGCTCAGAACGGCGGCGCCTTGTGCGACTCGACCTCCTCGATTGCCTCTGATTCGTAGCCCAGTTCCTTCATGACTTGCGCGGTGTGCTCGCCCAGGTCGGAGAACGAGTTCTTTGGCTCTCCGGGCGTTCGGCTCATTCGGATGGGTATGCCGGCGACTCGGCGCCGACCGATGTGGGGAATGTCCTTCTCCACGATGTAGTCGTTGACCAACGCTTGCTCGTCGATGAGCACCTCTTCGTAGTTCTGCACCCGTTGGGCAGTGATGGTGTCGGGGTGAATCTCAAAGAACGCTTGCCATTCTTCACTGGATCGGCTCTTGATCATTTCGGCGACGAATGGGCGCACGTCTTTGGCGGAGTCCATCGCCTGCTGGTCACGGTAGGGATCACGCCCCTCGCGATTGTTCCATCGCGGATCGTCGGCGAGTGGAGGATTACCTCCAAACTCGCAGAACTCGCGCCAGGTCTCGTCGTCACGGATGCCCATGCAGAATGCGACGCCGTCGGAGGCCTCGTAGATCCCGGTCATCGCCGAGACGACGGGATGAAAGCCGCCGTCCCTGGTCGGCATTTGCCCCGTCGCTGAGGTGTGGTTGATCTCCCAGGCCTGCATCCAGATCATCGCTCCGTATGACGAGGTCTGCACCTTCTGGCCGAGCCCGTCGCGTTGACGCGCGACCAACGCCGTCAGCACACCCATTGCGAGCGCCATCGCGCCGCCGGTGTCAGCGATGATCGTGCCCGGAATAAGCTGCGGATCATCGGGCGTGCCCGTGACGCCGGAAATGCCGCTGCGCGCCTGAGCGAACTGGTCGCTCATCCGGTTCTCACGCGCCGGCCCGTCGGGACCGAAGCCGTTGGCGACGGCGTAAACCAGTCCGGGATTGCGCGCCGACAGTCTCTTATATCCCATCCCGATCCGCTCCAGCGCCGGCTCGCGAAAGTTGCTCAGAAACACGTCGGCCGTGTCGACCAGCTTGTCGACCAGCTCCAGCCCGATGTCAGTGTGGATGTCGACGCAGACCGAGCGCTTGCCGTGCGATGCGCCGATGAACTGCGTGCCCACCGCCTCATACGGGAGGTCGTTGTTTGCGCCGCGATACCAACGATTGGCGTCGCCCATCGGCGGCTCGACCTTGATCACATCGGCGCCCATATCGGACAGGAATCCGCCCGCAGCCGGACCCTGTACTGCAATCGTCAGCTCTACCACCCGAATGCCCTCAAGCGCTTCCATCCTGCTCCTCCTTCATAGCTGGCTGCCGGTCATCCTGCGGCCAATCGCTAGTATGGCGGAGGCCGCAACCTCTCGCGTTGGATGGCATGCGGCGGACAAGTCAAGGACAGTGTGTTGGGAGTCGGATTCCATCCATGCCTCTTCCGCTACATGATGTCCGGGTCCTCGATCTCTCCGATCATCGAGCGGCGCTAGGTTCGCGAATGCTGGCCGACCTCGGCGCCGAGGTCACGATGGTCGAGCCGCCTGGCGGCAACTCCATCCGCCATCAGGCGCCGTTTGTCGACAATCAAGCCTCGATCGAACACAGCTATCAACATCTCTATTTCAACCTCAACAAGCGCTCGGTGGTGCTCGACTGGCGAAGTGCCGAGAGACTTGACCGGCTGCTCGAACTGGCAACGTCGGCCGACATCTTGATCGAGTCGAACCAGCCTGGAGACTTTCCGGTTGAGCAAGTTCGCAGAGCAAATCCGCACCTGATCGTGGTCTCGGCGACGCCATACGGACAGCGCGGCCCCAGGTCGGACTGGCGAGCCACGGATCTGACGGCGACCGCGGCGGGCGGCCTGCTACAGGTCAGCGGTGAGCGCAGCGATCCGCCAGTGCATGGAGCGGCGTTCCCGGGACACACGATGACCGGGCTGACCATCGCCTCGTCGGCGATGACCGCGCTGCATGGACGCGATCGCACGCCGGGCCGACCGGGTTGCCAGATCGATATCTCGATGCAAGAAGCGACCTCATTCCAGGTCGTCCAAACCTCGAATCCAAACATCTGGCGCTGGCGAGGAGAAGCACCCTACCGGCCGGCGCTCTCACAGGTGATCCGCTGCGCCGATGATCGCTGGATGGGCTGCAACATATCGCCGAACAAGTTGCCCGAGTTCATCGCGATGCTGGACGAAGCAGGCGTCGAGCACCAGCTCGACCCTGACAACTGGGAGGTCATCCATCGCGGTGACCGAGCCGCCTGGCAATACCTCGAAAATCCGCTCCAGGATCTGGCCAAAGAACTAGCCGCCGTCTGGCCGCGCCAGAAACTGCTTGAACGTCTCTGGGCCGCTGGCATGCCAGCTATGCCGACCTTGCGCTTTAGCGAGTTTGCGGAGACCGATCACTATCCGAGCTCAGGCCAGTTCATCGCAGTCGAGACGCCAGCGGTCGGCAAGACCTTGAGCTATTCCCGCAGTCCGCTCGATCCGGTGCAATCGCCGCTGCCGATGCAACCTGCGCCAAGCTTGGGCGAGCACACGGACTCCTCATTCGCACTGCCTGCTGTGGGAGATGTCGAAGGCCTGGGAGAGTCCGCTTCATTCCCGGACATGCCCCTTTCGGGAATTCGCGTGCTTGACCTGACCTGGGTTGCCGCGGGTCCACTGACCACACGCTTGATGGCCAACTTCGGCGCTGAAGTGATCAAGGTCGAATCGAGCGGTGCGCGCATGGATGCGCTCCGCGTGCAGACGGTCCTGGGCGAGTACAACCCGGATCTGCCCGACCTGTACAACGATGTCAATACCGGCAAGCAATCGCTCACTGTGGACCTGGCCACCGCACGAGGCAAGGATTTACTGCGCCAATTGGTCGCTCATTGCGACGTGATGGTCAACAACTACTCGGGCGGATCGCTGGCCCGGATGGGTTTCCCCTGGGAAGACCTGCGCAACATCAATCCGCGATTGATCAGCGTCCACTTGCCCGGCGTCGGCGGCGATAGCCCTTGGCGACCGCTACGCACGCTCGGCAATCTGCTCAAGGCAGCAGCCGGCATGAATTTCCAGATGGGATATCCGCATCAGCCGCCGCGAGGCATGGGTGTCGCCTATCCCGATTTCACCTCACCGCATGTTGGGGTCACAGCGATCCTCGCGGCGCTACGCGCACGCGAAGAGACAGGCCAGGGACGCGAGATCGAACTGAGCCAACTCAGCGCGACTGTGGCGCTGCTTGGTGCGCAATGGATGCAGTTCGACCAGCTTGGCGAAGACCTGCCGCGTCTCGGCAACTCCGATCCCAACATGTGTCCGCACGGGGTGTTTCCATCGACGGGAGACGATCAGTGGGTCGCCATCGCGCTGGAGTCAGAAGATCAGTGGCCGGCGTTTGCAGAGACCATCGGGCGACCGGAGTGGATCCAGGAGGCATCGCTGCAGTCGGTGGATGGTCGTAGAGCGCGTAACGACGAGGTTGAGGCGGCAATCGGCGAGTGGACATCGCGGCTCACAAAGTGGGAAGCGGCCGAGGCATTGCAGACAGACGGGATCGCAGCCAACGCCGTCGAGGATCTGCGAGACATGATGGACATCGACGAACACTTCCGCGATCACTACCAGCGCGTCGAGCAGCCGTCGCATCCTGGATTTGGCATTTGGATCGACGGCGGGCCGTGGGAGTTTGCGCACCTGGAAAAACGATTCCTCGAACGAGCGCCAATGCTCGGCGAGCACAACGAGGCAATCCTCGGCGGACTGCTGGGCAAGAGCGAGGCTGAAATCGCCGAGTTGGTCGCTGCCGGCGTCGTAGGCTGAGCCGCAAATTGGTCCGATCCTGAGGGGGAATCATGCCCAAGTATGTGATGCTGCCGCCGATCGACGATGACATGCGCGCCTGGGCAAAGCAGATGCGTGATGAGATTTCGGGGCTCGATGTCGTGGTGGTTGAGGACGAAACAGATGGTCCGCAGGAACTGGCCGATGCCGACGGCGCATACGGCTGGGTTGCTCCTGATGTCCTGCCCAACACCGAGCGCCTGCGCTTGCTGCAAAATCCGTTCGCGGGGCCGCCGGTCGGTTGGTACTACCCCGAGTTGGCCGAGCATTCGGTCACGGTCAGCAATCCGCGCGGCATCTACTCCGATCACATCGCGCATCACATCATGATGTACATGCTGGCGCTCTCCCGAGGGCTTCCGTACTACAACGCTAGTCAGACTGAGGGTCGCTGGGATACCCGAGCGCGCAAGCATGGCTACGTCGATCTGACCACATCGACCGTGCTGATCAACGGGGTCGGCGGCATTGGAGCCGAGGCGGCTCGGTTGTGCGCCGCGTTCGGATCTCGCGTGATTGGCGTCGATCCTCGTCCGGCATACGAAATCGAAGGGGAGATCATCGCGCCATCCGAGCTCGACGACCGCCTGCCGGAGGCGGATTTCGTCGTAACAACCGTGCCTCACACCCCCGAGACCGAGTTCATGTGGAACGCTGATCGCTTCACGGCGATGAAAGACTCCGCCTACTTCATCAACATCGGCCGCGGGATGACCTGCAAGCTTGACGACCTGGTAGCAGCGCTCGACAACGGCGAGATTGCTGGTGCCGGACTAGATGTGTTTGAGATCGAGCCGCTCCCCGAAGGACATCCGTTGTGGCAGCTCGAGAACGTGATCATCACCCCACACATCGCCGTCGCCGATGCAGAGAACATCCCCGAACGACGCTTCGAGTTGATCCTCGAGAACGCCAGACGCCTCGTTGAGGGTGGCGATTTCGTTAACGTCGTCGACAAGGAGAAGTGGTACTGACACTTCCCCATTAGTGATCGGCGCCCGAGATGAAGATCGTGGAAATGTACGGTGAATCGCGAGTGGGCGTCGTTGACGTGCCTGAGCCGCAAGCGCGTGACAACTGGGTTGTGGTCAAGGTCATCGCCAGCACTATCTGCGGGACCGAAGCGCGGACCTATCAGATAGACGGCACGCGAGGTCGACACGGACATAACTCCGGACACGAGGCGGCCGGCATCGTCTGGAAGGCCGGTCCGACGGCCAAGATTGCGGAAGGAACTCGGGTCGCCGTGATCGCGCACATCGGCGAGCAATGCGGCCAGTGCTTTTACTGTTACCAGGGTCTCTGGCTGCTCTGCACCAATCTGACCGAGGGCCGAGAGGAGTACCTAGGCACTCACGCCCAGTACATCTCCCGTCCCGACACCCACTGCATCCCCATGCCCGACGATGTCCCGTTCGAGATCGGCTCGATCTTGGTCGATGCCGTCGGCACGCCCTACCGAGCCATCCGACGCCTGGGTGTCAATGGATTTGACACGGTGTTGATCACCGGTCTGGGACCGCTTGGCGCATCGGCCGCCATCATTTGCGAGAAGCTTGGCGCGCGCGTGATCGCCAGTGAGCCCGCCGAGTATCGGCGCAGCAAGGCTCGAGAGTACGGCGTCGAAGTTGCGATTGATCCCGTGGCAGAAGACGCGCTGCGGCGGGTCATGGATCTCACTGGCGGCCGTGGCCCGGACGTCGCGCTCGATTTCACCGGTTACACCGAGCCGCAGATGCTCTGTATCGACGCGGTCCGGGTCGGAGGTCGGGTTGGCTTCATCGGGCTCAAGTACGACGAGACCCCCGATGGTCCGGTCCCCCGACCAACGCCGGTCACCGTCGCTGGTCACCTGTTGCCCAAGGAACTCACACTGATAGGAAGTTGGAGCGTCGCGCCGCACGAGATGCTAGAGCTCTACGACCTGGTCCAGAATGGTTTGCCAGTCGAACAGCTCATCACGCACCGCTTCAGCATCGACGACTCGCAGCAGGCCTACGAAACCGCCTTCAATCAGCGAGGCTGCAAGGTGATCATCGACCCCTGGTTGGAGTGACGAAGTGGCCGGACGACGGTCACAGCTGGAGTTGCCGCAAGTCTCTCGCGACCGACCCAGTCATATCTGCGCTAGCGAATCACTTCCGAGATCATCAGATCCGTCATCTCGTCCTCGCTCAGCCCCAGCACGTGTCGGTAGACCTCTTCGTTGTGCTCTCCGAAGAATGGCGCGCGACGGATCGGCAGACGTTCGCCGTTCCAGAGGAAGGGCTGATTCTGTGCCATGAACTTCATCCCGATCGGATGATCGAACTCGTGGAAGAACCCGTCTAGCGACGGATCGGATTCAACCAGGTCCTGGATGTCCTCATTTGGACCAGCCGGGATGCCCGCCGCTACCAATATCTCCGTCGCTTCCCAGAGATCCTGGCAGGAGGTCCAGGCAGTGACGGCCGACTCGATCTCCTCCTCGGCAGCCTTGCGGCCGCTCAACGTTCGTAGATCATCGCGAGCCGCAAGGTCATCGCGTCCAATGACGCGACACAACTCCAGCCAATCGACCGTGTTGCGCACATCAAGGGCCAGCCATTTGTCGTCGCCCGCGCATTGGAAGTTGCCGTGGGGCGACGACTCGGGTGATCGATTGCCACGACGTGGCGGGGTCTCGCCGTTGGCCAGTTGCTCGATCAGTTCCGTGTCGAGCAAGTGGATGCCTGCCTCATACTGGGGAATCTCGACTTCCTGGCCGACGCCGGTGCGCTCGCGCTGAATCAGTGCCGAGACGATGGCCGTCACGGCTAATGGCGCGAGTGTGAAGTCGGTGTGCAGCAGCACGCCGGTTGGCTTCCGATCGGAGGGGCCGGTGTGTGCAGCCAGGCCACAGAGCGCAACGACGCTATTGCCGATGCCCTTCCACGACGCTTTCGGACCCCAGGTGCCCATCACCGGGAAACTGGCGCACACGATGCGCGGATTGATCTTCTTCAGGTCGTCATAGCCCAGGCCGAGGCGCTTCATCACGCCGCCGGTGAAGTTGTCGGTGACCACATCCGCATCGCGGATCAGGTCGTAGGCGATGCGCAGGCCGTCAGGAGCGCTGAGATTGACATTGACGCTGCGCTTATCGGTGTTGCAGTCCTGGAAGAATGCCCCGGTCTCAATCGAGGGTGGATCGTGGGCATTGAGCGCGACGCGCAGCGTGTCAATCCGCGCGTCCGACTCAATCTTGATCACATCCGCGCCCAGATTCGCCATCAGCTCCGTCGTCAAAGGACCTGCCGCCTGCCAGCAGAAATCAATCACTCGAATGCCCTTGAGCGGCAGGTCATCGCGATCGATCGCTCGGCCCAAATGCGTGCCATTCTGCGCCGCATCAGTCAGAGGGCGTCTGCTCCGCGCGTTCCGCTCTCCCCCCGCTGAGCGGGGGGAGATGCCGAAGGCAGAGGGGGGTCCAACAACCAGCCCGCTTGCTGCCATTCGCTCATACTCGGCTTCGTCCACATCAAGCAGCTCTGCCAGCACATCAGCCGAGTCCGCTCCCAGCGTCGGCGCCGGACGCCCGACCGGCTCGTATCCGGTTGAATGGACTGGCAATCGCGGCAAATCAATCGTGCGATCAAACTGCGGATGTTCGACCGGCAAGAATGCGCCACGTTCGTGGAGATGCGGATCCTCAACAATGTCTTTGACCGAGTTCACCGGCACCACGAGGAAGCCTCGTGACTGTCCCTCGAAACACAGCTCGTCGCGTGGCAACGTGGCGCAGGCTCGCTGGAATGCCTGGTGCGTCTCGCTGCCCCAGTCAGGCATCCAGATGTCGCCCGGACGCTCAGTCCCAAGCAGCCCGTCGTAGCCAACCCGTTCATTCAACCACTCGGCGAAGGCGGCGTAGCGCTCGTCGGTGGTCGGCACGAGCCCGAACGTCACCCATTCGCCGTCCTTGGCCTGCACGAGGAAGGAAATGTGGCCGCCCGGCCGGTACGCCTTCTCGCCCATGTGAACCCACATGTTCTCGTTGGCGAAGTGGATCGTGGTCGAGAGAATCGCCTCCTGTAGCGAGATGTACGCGTGGTTGGCTCGGTCGCCGTTGCGACGGTCGTAGAGCATGGCGGCCGCCGTCGCCGCGGCGACCTGGCTGGCCTGCTTGTAGGCCAGCCGTCCCGCCGGATAGTCGGGTGCGACCTCGGGGAACCCCAGACCCAGCATGAGACCGCCACTGGCGACACCGACAATGTCGGAGGCTGGCGGCTCTTCGCCACCGCGCCGCATGACGGCGTCAACAACCCCCAGGTGGGGATGCAAACGCTGCAGCCGCTCACGATCAAAGAAGCGGCGAGCGGAGGCAGACTTGTCCAATGGGGCCAGAACGACGTCGGCACCAGCCAACAGCCGATCAATCAGATCCCATGCGCCCGGCGCATCGAAGTTCAACGCCAGGCTGCGCTTGCCCGCGTTGTAGAGCAGGTGGCGCAGTCCGCTCTCAGGGTCGTTGTGTCCCTCAAGATGCGGACCAGCAATGCGCAGAGCGTCTCCGGCAGCGGACTCGACGCGAATCACGTCGGCGCCAAAGTCGGACAGCCAGCGAGCGCCGAGCACCAGGCACTCGTCGCTGAGGTCAATGACGACTGAGCCGGTCAGGGGAAGATCGGATCCCTGCATCAATCCAGACTAGATTCGTACGGATGTAGCCGATAGAGGTCACTCATTCGATGACCGATCAACTGCATGCGCAGGTCGTCGTCGAGCTGCGGCCAGAGTGAGCGATTGATCGACTCCTTGACCACGCCGAGATATCCGTGTCGTTCTTGCCCCAGGGCCGACAATCGATTGGCCAGCGCATCGACTTCCTCTTGCAGCATGCCGGGCTCTGCGACTCTGGTCACCAGCTCAAGTTCGGCCGCTTCCGCGGCCGAGATGAACTGGTCATCCAGAATCAACCTGGTCGCATGTTTCAGTCCGACGTACTTGGGCAGGAAGGCCGTGGCCGAGATGACCATCCTCAGCTTGGCCTCAGGATCGACGATCGCGTAGTCCGAGGCCAGCATCAGGTCGAATCCCGATCCCATGCAGTAGCCCTGGACCTGTGCGATCACAATCTGCGGGATGCGTCGGAGCAGCGACTGCAAACGGAAGTAGGGATGCCGCTCGAGGTTGAACGCCGCGATGTGCGGTGCATGGTACGGATTCTGCCAGGGATAGTCGGGAATGCTGCCGTCGCTGCCCTCGGAGACATCATCGCCCGAGCAAAATGAACGTCCAGCCCCAGCCAGGATCAAGACCTGCACCGACGGATCGCGGCCGACCCGATTGACGACATCGACCATGGCGTCGCCGACCTCGGTGTTGATCGCGTTGTGACGCTCGGGACGGTTAATCGTCAGCCGCGTGACCGGCCCATCCTCGACGATGAGTTCACTGTGTGTCGTGGGCATGTTCAGCCTCCAGTACCTGGCGCGAAGCCTAGATCAGCGAGGCCATGCTTGTTTGTGGTCGCCCTGTCGCTGCTACCTTCGCGCAGAACAGATTGACAATGCTGGAGTTTCCATCATGGCCGAACGACTGAACAACGTGATTCAACTGATCGAGTCCGACAAGCCTGCCTTCGGGCCCTTCCTGCCCGCCGGATCGATTCCCGACGCAACCTGGATCGCGTCCTCCGACTACGACTTCGTCGTCTACGAACTGGAACACAATGCGTTCAACCTCAGCGACCTGCGATTGTCGCTGCAGTTCATGCTCGACCGGCGACAGATACTTGAGTCCGGCTCGCTCGCACCCAGAGTCACGCCGATGGTGCGGATTCCCGTTAACGGACGCGAGCAGAGCCAGTGGATCGTCAAGCAAGTCCTCGACATCGGCGTCTACGGAATCGTCTTTCCGATGATCAACACGCCCGAGGACGCGGTCGCTGCGTTGCAGGCCGCTCGATACATCCAGGCGGCTGATGCACCGGACCAGGAGCCGGTCGGACGACGCGGCCACGCTCCCGGTAACGTGCTGCGCTATTGGGGACTGGATCAACCAGAATACTTCGACCGCGCCGATGTCTGGCCACTCGATCCGAACGGCGAGATTCTCGCCTGCCTGCAATGCGAGACGATCGAGGGCGTCAATAATCTGCCCGCGATCCTCGACGCCGTGCCCAACCCCGGGCTAATCCTGATCAGCGAGAGCGACCTGTCGGTCTCGATGGGGCTCAAGGGAGCGCCCGGACCGCAAGTCGATGAGGCCGTCCAACGAGCGCGCGAAATCTGTCAGGAGCGAGGCGTCTACTACGGCTCGCCGCAAGTCGACATGGCCAACGTTGAGCAACGAATCAACGAGGGTTTCTCCTTCCTCATGCCCGGCGCAGCCCGCGTGTCAGAGGCACTGAATCGGGGTAGGGAGTTAGCCGGTCGCTAGTCAGTGCCTCGGTACAGCGGATGACCGGGAAGTGATCTCGCAAACACTCCGTCATTTCCGCGCTTGTCGCGGGAATCTCGATAAGTGGTGCAGAGACGTCATTTCTTGAGGACAAGGCTGTTCGCTCCAGGATGCGGTGGCAGAAGCGACCGTTCTTCGTGGTTCGGCGAGATACCCCCGTTCAGGCCTTGGCAGGCTTCGCGGCAGGCGCGGGTATGACGGAGGCGGGGATATGCGACTGCCGGAGTCGCTGCGTCGCGTTGTCAAATTGTGTAGCTTGTGATACGCAGCGCCATACGTTGAGTATGGCTTCGTTTTGGTATGGAATCAGAGGAACGACATGTCGGCCATTCAGTCGGAGAAGCAAGAGATCGCCCAGATGGCGCACCTGATGCGCCGGGCTGGGTTTGGCGCGTCCCGCGACGAGCTGGAGCGGCTCGTGGAACAGGGCTACGAGGAGACCGTCGAGCAGTTGGTCGACCCGCCTGCTCATATTCCCCGAGCTGACCTGCACCAGCTATTCCGCTACATGCCGTCACTCGAGACCGGCGGCCCCGTGACCGTGCCCGGCGCGGCCAACTGGCTCTACCACCTGATCAATACGCAGCGGCCGCTGGAAGAGAAGATGGCGCTCTTCTGGCACGGTGTCTTTGCGGTCGGCAACTCTAAGGTCGACAACGACAATCACCTGATCGCGCAGATCGACATGTTTCGCGATCACGGAACGGGTAACTACCGCGACTTGCTGATCATGCTGGCCCAGAACCCGGCCATGATTTACTGGCTCGACAACCACGAGAATCACAAGCGCTCGCCCAACGAGAACTGGGGCCGCGAGCTCCTGGAGCTGTTCTCGATGGGCGTCGGCAACTACACCGAGAAGGATGTCTTCGAGTGCGCCCGTGCCTTCACCGGCTGGACGCTGGGCCCAAAGATCCCGCGCGTTCCCAACCATCGCTTCTTCTTCCAGTTCGAGTTCCGTCCCGAGGAGCACGACTACGGCGAGAAGGAGTTCCTCGGGCGCAAGGGCAACTTCGACGGCCTCGACATCATCGACATCATCCTCGAAGAAGAGGCCTGCCCGCGTTTCATCGTCCGACACCTGTACAACTTCTTCGTCGCCGACGAGGCCCAGGTTCCGGCCTGGAACATCGAACCGCCCAATGATCCAGAGGCGATCGACTACCTCGCCGGCGTGTTCAAGGACTCCAACTTCGAGATCAAGCCTGTCCTGCGGGCGCTATTCAACTCCGACTTCTTCAAGGAAGCAACGTTCCAGAAGGTCAAGAGCCCAGTTGAGACCGTCGTCGGCACGCTCCGCCTGACCGAACACATGACTGGTCCGCAGCTCGACCTGATCAGCCTCGGCCAGGAGTCGGCGCACATGGGTCAGAGTTTGCACAACCCGCCGTCGGTCGAGGGTTGGCAAACCGGTCGCGACTGGATCAACTCCGGCGCTGTGGTCGGACGAATCAACTTCGTCGCCGACCGCGTCAGCGACACCGAGATGCCGGGCGTTCAGAAGATCGTCCAGCGCGTTGCTGCGGCCAATGGCAGGCAGATGAGCCCGGACGAGATGGTCGACCATTGCCTCGACCTGATCGGCCCACTCAATGTGGCGGATGTCACCAGGCTCGAATTGATCGAGCACGCCTCGGAGCAGGGCGACCTCTCCTGGAGCGACGACTACGACGGTTCCTCCGAGCGCGTCGGCGAGATGCTCGCCCTGATCGCGGCAACGACGGAGTACCAATTCGGCTAACAGAGCCCGATTGATCACTCAGGAGCAGTACAGAGAGTCCCAACCATGACTACCGCGACCAGAAGCAAAGACCCGGTTGTCGTCATCATCCAGTTGACCGGCGGCAACGACTACATGAACAGCGTGGTGCCCTACGCGGACGGGCACTATAACGACGCCCGCAACGGCGAGCTCTGCATCGGCGAGGACGAGGTCCTCAAGATCGACGACCACTTCGGCCTGCACCCGACGATGGCCCCGCTCAAGGAGATCTACGACCAGGGTGAGATGGCGCTGATCCACGGCGTCGGTTACCCCAACTCGCCGCGATCGCACTTCCGTTCGATGGACATCTGGCACACCTGTGAGCCCAACAAGGTCGGTACCGAGGGCTGGGTTGGGCGTGCCATCCGCGACCTTGACCCGACCGGTGAGAACCCGGTCACCGGGGTCCACATCGGACAGGGCCTGCCCCGCGCGCTGGTCGTGCCAGGTGTGACGGTCGCATCCGTCGCCGACCTCTCGACCTACGGTCTCTTGACCGGCATCGAGCAGCAGCGCCAGCGTGAGAAGATGCTCGAGCGCTTCGTCAATATGTATGGCCGCGCGATCGGCACCGGCAACGTCAAGGAATACCTCGGCCGCACCGGACTTGACGCGCTCAAGGGCGCCGACATCCTCAAGGAAGGCCTCGGTCGCTACGAGACCTCCGTCGAGTGGGGCACCGAGCAGATCTCGCGCAGTCTTAAGGACATCGCCACGATCCACTGCGCCGATCTCGGCACGCGCGTCTTCTACACGCAGCTGATCGGCTTCGACACTCACGCCAACCAGAAACCGGTCTTCGAGAAGCTCTGGACTGACCTCTCGCGCGCCATCTCGGACTTCTGGGACGACGTCAAGGCGCACGACCGCGATGACAACGTGATCATGATGCTGTTCACCGAGTTCGGCCGCCGCGTGCGAGACAACGGCTCCGGTTCCGACCACGGCGCCGGCGGCGGAGTCTTCGTGCTCGGCCCGCAGGTCAAGGGCGGTATGCACGGCGAATTCCCGAGCATCAATCCCCGAGATCTCGAACAGGGCGACCTCGTCCCCAACCACGACTTCCGCGGTGTCTACTCAACGTTGTTGGAAGACTGGCTACGGCTCGACGCGAAGCCGATCGTTGACGGTGAGTTCGAGAAGCTCAGCTTTATCGAACCGCTGATGGCAACTGCGTAGGCAAAACAAAAGCTCCCCCTAAGGGGGTCTGTCGAGGTGATCTTTTCTCCCCCCTCTGGGGGGAGATGCCGAAGGCAGAGGGGGGCGCAGCGCAGAATATCCCCTCTGTCGCTCCGCGACATCTCCCCCGCGAGCGGGGGAGAAAATGAGAGATGGTTCGAGGAGACATCGCCATGCTGACCTATTCAGTCGCCGGACGAACCTGGCACTTCAGCCACTCGATTGGCTACTTTGTCGGACCCCAGGGATTCACCTATCCGACGCCGATCGCGACCACTGCCAGCGGCACGATGTACATCGCGAATGTCGGCCTGGCGGAGTACTCGGGTGCGGGCAACCTGGGCTCGAAGATCTACAAGTATCGGATTGAGGATGAGTTCCTCGGCGAGATGGGCGGAGGCGACTTCCTGTGGCCCGAGGGCCTGGCGCTTGCTCGCGACGGCACCGTCTGGTGCGCCGACGCCTACCATCACCGCATTTTCGGCTACGACCCAGAAGGATCGCCGGTCGGTGACTGGGGTGAGTTCGGCGATGGCAACGGCCAGTTCAACCGACCCTCCGGGATCGCCTTCGATGCGGACGACAACCTACACGTCGTTGACAGCCATAACCACCGGGTACAGAAATTCACCAAGGACGGTGAGTTCCTCGGCGCATGGGGCTCAGAGGGCTGTGAAGATGGACAGCTCAATCAACCCTGGGGCATGACCATCGACAACGAGGGCGCACTCTTCATCGCCGACTGGGGTAACGACCGCGTGCAGAAGTTCACGCCCGAAGGCGAGTTCCTGGGCAACTTCGGCTCCAGATACGAGGACATCGGCATCGACGACGGCGGTAGTCTCAAGCGTCCCGCCGATGTAGCGGTCGACAGCGACGGAGATGTCTACGTCTGCGACTGGGGCAACCGGCGGGTTCAGATTTACTACCCCGACGGCGACATCATCTGCAGTCTGCAGGGCGACGCGCACGAGTTCTCCAAGGCGGCGGCCAACGTCATGGAGGTCAACCCCGAATACGCGCAGGCCTTCAGGAGGGTCACTCCCGTCGAACTGATCAAGTTCGGCATCTTCGACCGTCCCCGAGGCATCGCAATCGACAGCGAGGACCGGATCGCGATCAGCGACGGCGGCCGAGGCCGGATTCAGGTCTACCACAAGGATCACAACTACCTGCTGCCACAGTTCAACGCGTAGCCATCTCGAAGGATGGAACTCCGTCATACCCGCGCTCCGACGCGGGTATCTCGAAGAGTCCAGAACGCTCTTCGTGATTGCCGCGACAAGCGCGGCAATCACGAGATCGTTGGTTTCAAACTCGATTGAAGCACCATGAAGAGTTCGAGATGACTCTCCGGTTCGGCATCCTCGGAGCTGCCGCGATCACGCCGCGCGCGCTGCTCAAACCCGTCGCTGAGTTCCCCGACGTCGAAATCGTCAGTATGGCCGCACGTGACCGCGACCGCGCCGAGACTTTCGCTGCCAGAGCCGGCATTCCCACTGTCCACGACACCTATGACGAAGTCGTCACGGACCCTGACGTGGACGCGATCTACAACCCGCTCGCCATCAGTGGGCACCGTGAATGGACGATTAAGGCACTCAACGCTGGCAAGCACGTGCTCTGCGAGAAGCCGTTCGCCATGAACGAGGCCGAAGCGCGAGAGATGGCAGACTGCGCTCGCGAGACCGGTCTCGTCTGCGCTGAGGCGTTTCACTACTACTACCACCCGCACTCGATGCGGATGCGCGAGATCGTCCGGAGCGGCATCCTGGGCACGATTTGCTACGCCGACGCCCATTTCCAGAACACGGTGGTCGACGTGCCCAGCCAGATTCGGTACCGGATCGAACTCGGCGGCGGGGCGACGATGGACCTCGGCTGCTACCCCCTGCACTTTCTCCGCCACGTGTTTGAGGCAGAGCCAGAGGTCGTCTCCGCGAAGGCGGCAACGGTCCATGAGCACATCGACCTCGAGTTGAAAGCCGAGCTGCTCTTTCCGGGGAACATCCCGGCCAAGATCTGGTCAAGGATGAACGCAGCAGGAGGCTTCTCTGCGGAGGTCAACGTCTACGGCGATCGGGGGAGGCTCAAAGTCGTCAATCCAATGGTGCCGCACCGCGAGGTGCACCGCATCGAACTCGTGACATCGTGGGGCACGCGCCGGGAAACGTTGACCAGGACACCGACGTTCAACTACCAACTGCGCGCATTCATGGACGCGATCGCCGGTGTTCGCCCGATGCCAACCGACGCGGAAGACGGTGTGATCAGTATGCGTGTGATCGACAACGTCTACCGAGCCGCGGGAATGAAACCACGCGGAGAGATCTAGACTTCGGACGCTATGACCGACCGCATTCGCGCCATCGATTCACTGATCAACTCCTCGTTCCTCGATCCCTCGGGCGACACTGCGTTGAGTTATCTGTTCAAGGACATCGAAGGCCGCGGCGCCATCGAGACTCCCGAACAACTCCTGGAAGTGCTTGACCAGTCCGACATCGGCGCCGGTGTCGTTTCGATCATGCAGCGAGAGCACGCCGAGTGGGTCGGCGATGCACACAAGCAGTTTCCCGACAAGATCCTGCCCGCGATGATCGTCAATCCGCTCAACGGGTACGACGAAATCCGCAAGGTGGTCGACTACTACGAACGCTACGGAGTCCGCTGCCTGCGCATCCCGCCGTTCCGCTACGAGTTGCCGCCAACCGACCGCGTCTACTGGCCCTTCTACGTCAAGGCAATGGAACTTGACATCGCGGTCTCGATGAACGCCGGCATGCCTGGCCCGCGTCGACCGGGCTGGGTCCAGAACCCACTCCACTACGACGAGGTCGCATATCACTTCCCCGAGCTGCGCCTGATCATGACGCACTGCGGCCAACCGTGGATCGAAGAGACCATCTCAACGATCGCGCATTGGGATCACGTCTACATGTCATGCACGTCGGTGGCGCCAAAGTACTGGCCACTCAACTTCGTCCAGTTCATCAACACCCGAGGACGTCAGAGGATGATGTTCGGCACGGAGTACCCAACAATCCCCTGGCCCAGGGCAAGAGACGAGATCCAGGCGCTCCAACTTCGAGAAACAGTCGTAGACGACTTCTTCGTCGAAAACGCGCGCCGAGCCTATCGCTGGAACGCCGACCCAAGCTAAATCGGCTTGATGCCACGGACGCTGCGCCATCCTTTGCTCCCCCTCGCACGGGGAGCTGCCGAAGGCTGAGGGGGTCCCTGCAGGGTCGATTAGGAAGCGAGATTGCCGCGACGGAGCGCGGCAATGACGCATTTGCCGACTTCTGATGTCGCGGAACGCGATCAGTCGGGCCAATGCGCGTTCATCAACTGGACCCATGTGTGTCGAGTCAACGAGTGCCGCTCACGCACGCTCTCCTGGAACAGCTTGAGTAACTCCTCGGACACTCCGGAGCCCGGGTCTTGCGGCGTCCGCGTCGCGTGCCAGTTGCCTACGCTGTGATAGCCGGCCAGGTTGGTCACTTCCGTGTCGTCGCTCAGCACAGCGTCTTGGAAATTGCCAAGCACCCGATGTCCCATCGCATCCATCGCCGGCCAGACGCCGAACTCGGTCAGGTAGGAGAACCGCTCCCAGGTGGCCGGATCGATCGTCCAGCGACGCAGGCCATAGACCGCCCGACGGTCGGAGTCGGGAGTCTCCGCCAGCGGGCGCCCTCCGTAGGGAATCTTCGGCCGCGCCGTCTCATTCACAATCAACGCTCGGCGAGCGTTGCGATAGGCGTCGTCGCCCAGCCCGACCAGGATTTCCTGTCCACGTCGCCACTCGTCCCATGACGGCACCCCGATAAACGTGTGGACTTCCTCAGGTGTTCCGCCAATCAGCGCATTGAGCAGGCACAGAGGCCGGAATCCGGCGTCCACCAGACGAGGCCAGGTCTCTCCGAGGAACAGTGCGCGGTACTCGGGAAACCGTTTCGGCTCAATCATCGTGACGCGGTGCTCGTAGAGATCCATGGTTCGACCTTGACAATCTGTGGCATCTATTGGCCCGCAGACTAACTGTGTCTCAAGCTGACTGTTCAGGAAGGGTAATTCGGTTAGTATGGGCTAACTACCTGATTGCGATTCGGGGCATGGTCGTGCGCCCGGTCGCAACAATTCATCGCAGAGAGAGCGAGATAAGACAGCATGGCAAGAGACTATTGGTCACGGATGAAGCGAGAACGACTGAGTCGTAGATCGCTGCTCAAGGCGAGTGCGCGAGCAGGCGTCGGCGCAGCCGGGTTGGCGCTTGTCGGTTGTGGCGACGATGACGACGATGCGCAGCAGTCGGCGGCGCAGACCCAGCAAGATCAGCAGGCCGAACAACAGGCCATGCAGCAACAGCAGCAGGAACAGTCCGTTGCGGAGGCCCAGGCCGAGCAACAGGCGCAACAGCAGGCCGCTGCTCAGCAGCAGGCACAGCAGCAAGCCCAGCAACAGGCAGTTGCAGCGGCAGGCGGCGTCTGGAAGCGTGGCAACACCTCGACGCCGAACTTCATTCGCATCCCGCTGAACACGGCAGGCAACAACACGCCGATCAATCAGAACGGTGGACTGTTCAACCGCCTGACCCGATGGAGCGGTCCGGTGGGTCTCGACCCCGACGTGGCAAATATGCAGCGCATGGTCGATCCCAACTTCGATCCCTCACCGGACATGGCAACGGGCTGGGAAACACCAGACGCGACGACCTATATCTTCACCGTCCGCGAAGGCGTCTCCTGGCACTCGGGTCGAGCGTTCTCGGCTGAGGATGTGGCCTTCACCTACAACGAAATCAAGAACCCCGATTCCGGCGGCGGCGGCTCTCCGTTGCACCTGATGTCCAAGAACATCGACACCGCGACGGCCACTGATCCCACCACCGCGCGAATCGACCTCACCCAGCCGACCGGCTACTTCTACACGCTGACCTCCTCCACCAACATCACCGACATGGAGACCCTCGACCAGGTTGAGGACGGTGTGTTGATCGGTACGGGACCTTACAGCTTCGAGAACTACGACCCCAACCGTGGTTACGACCTGGTCAAGGTCCCCGACCACTGGAGTGGCGGCGGCATCGTCGACAAGATCGAGTACACGATCTTCGCGGATGCCCTGGCCATGGGCGCGGCGCTTGAGACTGGCGACATCCACTCGCACTACGGCGTGCCGATCCGAAACCCAGAGGCAGAACAACGGCTCATGGCGTCGGACGAGCACTTCGGCACGATCGGCATTGGCGTCGGCGGCCAGACACTGCGCTTCCGCGTAGACTCCCCGCCGTTCACCGACAAGCGTGCCCGACAGGGTGTGTTCCTGCTTGTCGACGGTGTGCGGATCACCGAAGAGTTCGGCGGCAGCTTCGATGTCGCCGGGCGACTGCCCTGGCAGCCCGGTTCACCGGCCTACAACGCCGAACTGGACAAGCCCATCTTCGACCCGCAGAAGGCCGGAGAGCTGCTCGATGCCGCTGGCCTGGTCAACAACGACACCGTGCTCAAGGCCGATGTCCTCCCCGAGCGACCCTACGCACCGGCGACCGCCCAGCTGATTCAGCAAGAGCTGGCGCAGTTCGGCATCGAGATGGAATTGACCAACCGCGAGTACACCGAGATGATCACCCTGCAGACGACCGGATCCTTCGATCACATGATCATCGGCTTCGGCAACTGGGTGAAGCCTGGTGACCCCGCAGTCACCGTGCTGTTCGCCGACGCCTACGACGGCCGCATGAACGCCGCCGTTCCGAACCAGACCAACGACCCGAACAACGAAGGCTACGTGCCTCTGCGCGAGCGCGAAGGTGTCCGCGACGAACTCGAGTGGTTGGACATGCTCGAGGCCGCTAAGAACGGAACGTTCATTGACGAGTACGGCTCCTGGGATGTCTGGAACGAGAAGTACCTCGACCTCGCCTGGTCGAACCACCTCTTCCGCTCCTACTCGGGCGCCTGGAGTACGACCAACGTCGGCATCAACTTCGACTCCGAGGGTTGGCCGTACGTTGATCAGGTGACCGTCTAGTCAACGACGGATACGAACACGTCTCCTCTTGCCCCTTCGCCGCGCTCCTTCCGGGAGTGCGGCGAAGGGCGCTTAGCTTGCCTGCGATCACATGAGCTACGTCCTCACACGACTCGTTACGCAGCTGATTCCGACCCTCTTCATAGCTTCGCTGTTGATTTTCGGCGCCGTCCGGCTGATCCCGGGTGACCCCGCTGTCGCCGCCTGCGGGGAGAACTCGGTCGGAACCGACTGCGCGGAGAATCTCCGCGCCAAGTGGGGCCTCGACAAGCCGTTCTTCGAGCAGTACGGCGACTGGGTGACCGGGATTTTCGAGGGCGACTTCGGCATCTCCAACAAGGGCATCGAAGTCTGGGAGGTCGTTGCTTCGGCTTTCCCCGCATCGCTGGAACTCACGGTCTTCGCCACGATTGTCGGATTCGGACTGGGCCTCATCTTCGGAGTCTTGGCTGCGATCAACCGAGGAGGTTTCTGGGATTATTTCGCGGGAGCCTGGGCCGGCTGGAACATTGGTGTGCCCTCGTTCATCGCCGGATTCTTCTATCTGATCATCTTCGCCGTCGCGCTGGACGTCTTGCCGTCATTCGGACGCACGCCAATCACCGAAGACTTCGGCGACGCACTGCTGCACTTGCTCATGCCCGGCTTCGCGCTCGGCGGCATCGTCGCGGCGCAGATTCTCCGATTCACACGTCAATCAATGCTCGACACCCTGACCGAGGATTACATCCGCACCGCGCAGGCCAAGGGCCTGCGCCGACCAATCGTCATCCTGCGACACGCGCTTAAGCCGTCGCTGATTCCGGTAGTCACCATTATGGCGTTCAACTTCGCCGAGATCCTCGGTGGCACGCTGATCATCGAGTCCGTCTTTACCTGGCCTGGAATGGGTCGTGCGCTGGCGGTCGCCGTGCGCGACCGGGACTACGCGATCATCCAAATCATCACGATGCTGATCGTGACCATCTTCATGTTCGTTTACCTGATGATCGACGTGCTTTACGTCGCCCTCGATCCGAGAATCCGCGTCGGCGGCAGGGCGTCGGACTAAGGATCGGCTATGGCAGCACAGGTCGATCCAGTTCGTCTCGACGATGTAGAGCGTCGCAATCCGCTCAAGCCCGTCTTCGACGAGCTTCGAGGCATCGCGCGTGAACCGCGCGGTGCGATCGCGCTGGTGCTGCTCTTCGCAGTGTTCTTTTTCTCATTCGTTCTCCCGATCCTCGATCCCACCGACCCCAACTGGTCCGAACGTGGCTCAAAGCTGCTCAGCCTTTCCTGGGACCACCCGCTAGGCACCGACCACCTGTCACGAGACCTTCTGGCTCGTGTCTCAGTCAGCTCGCGCCGCACCATCCTGACTGGTTTCAGTGCCGTGCTGATCGGCATGAGCATGGGTATCACCATCGGCTACATCGCAGGCTGGACCGGCCGCGTCACCGACACCCTGATCATGCGCGCACTTGATGTCCTTATGGCCTTCCCCGGCCTCGTGTTGGCGATCGTCGTCACCACGATTCTCGGAACCGGACTGTTCTCACTCGCCGTCGCGATCACCATCTTCAACATTCCGGTCACCGCCCGGCTCGCCCGCGCCGGCGTGTTGCGTGAGCGCGAACGCGACTATGCCCTGGCAGCCCGCACGCTCGGAGCATCCGGTCGACGCGTGCTCTTCCGTCACGTCGCGGTCAACACGTTCGGCGCGTTCGCCGTTCAGATGCCCATTTCATTCGTGGCATCTGTGCTGGCGATGGCGGCCCTCAACTTCCTCGGCGTCGGTATTCAGTTGCCCAACGCGACGCTGGGCACGATGTTGGCCGAGGGTCAGCAGTACATGCAGACGGCTCCGCACTTCGTGATCGTGACCACAGTCGTGTTGGCCGTCCTGATGGTTGGACTCAACTTCCTCTCCGATGTCCTCTCCGAGCGACTCGACCCCGTCCGGCGACGGCGTGTGTAGCTCGCGTCTAACCTAGCCTCCAAATCAACTGACGCATCTCAACCAAGGAGACCTACCTATGGCCGTGCTTGCCAACACGTTTCGCGAGAAGCTCGACGCCGGCAAACCGACGATCGGCACCCATTTCCTCTTCAACGACCCTGACATCGCCGAACTGATTGGCGACACCGGGCAATTCGACTACGGCGAGTATGTGGCCGAGTACTCGACCTTCGACATGAAGACGCTCTACCACCTCGCGCGGGCGGCTCAGTGCGGCAATCTGCCGCTGATGATCAAGCTCGACCAGGCCAACCAGACCTTCTGGGCACAGGCCGCGCTTGGGGCGGGCTTCAAGTCGGTCCTCTACACCGACATCCGCACGCCCGACGATGTCGACGCAGCACTCCAGTCCATCCGCCCCGATAAGCCGGGCACGCTGGGCGAGATGGGCGGACACATGGGCGTCAAGACGCGACGACCGGCGCTGGCCGGCTACGCCGCTGGAAACTATGGCGCAGACCTCGACGGCATCGTCACTGTGATCATGATCGAAAAGCGCGTCGCTCTGAACGACATCGAGGCGATCCTCGAACGCGCTGCCGAACTCGGCGTCGACATGACCCAGTGGGGTCCGAGCGACTACGGCTTCTCCTTCGACGAGCGACCGAGTCCGGACGAGATTCGCGCCGCCGAAGAGAAGACGATCGCCAAGTCGCTCGAGTACGGCGTCGCCCCACGCATCGAGATCGGCGCGGTTGAGCAAGCCCAGCGCTACCTCGACCTCGGCGTTAAGCACTTCTGCATTGGCTGGGACCGCTTCCTGCTCAACCAGGGCTACACCGAGCTCGGCCGTGGCCTGCGCGAACTGATGGGTGAATAGGAGTCCAACATGGTCACCAACAACTTCGACTGGCTCGCAACCAACCAGGAGCCCGCATTCGACCCCGACCAGAAAATTATCGACCCGCATCATCACCTCTGGGATGTGCGACCCCATGGTCCCAGTTTGCGCTATTTTCTCGACGAGTTGCTCGAGGACACTGCCGACCTCAACGTTCGCCAGACGGTATTCATCGAATGCGGCGCGATGTACAACGCCGATGCCACAGAGGCGATGGCGCCGGTCGGTGAGACCGAGTTCGTGGCCGGCGTCTCGGCGCAGAGCGCCAGCGGACTCTATGGCGAGATCCGAGCCTGCGCCGGTATCGTTTCGCATGCCGACTTGCTGCTCGGCGCGGCCGTCGGTGAAGTGCTCGACGCGCACATGGAGATGAGCTCCCGCTTCCGAGGCATCCGCCATCACGCAAGCTGGGATCCGTCGCCCGACGTGCCCAACTCGCGGATCGTGGATCAGCCGCACATCTACCTGAATGACGCCTATCGCGAAGGGTTCGCCGAACTCGGCAAGCGAGGGCTCAGCTTCGAGGCCTGGCTCTACCATCCCCAGATTCCCGAGCTGACCGACCTCGCCCGCGCCTTCCCCGAGACCACGATCATCCTCAATCACCTGGGCGGACCGCTTGGCATCGGTCCGTATGCGGGCCGCCACGACGAAGTCTTCGCCGAATGGCGAGACACCATCAGCGAACTCGCCACCTGCGAGAACGTCGTCGCCAAGGTCGGCGGCATCCAGATGGTGATTAACGGCTTCGGCTGGCACCAGCAGGAGCGAGCGCCATCTTCCGACGAACTGCTGGAAGCCAACCGTCGCTGGTACGAACACACGATTCAGTCCTTCGGTCCCGACCGCTGCATGTTCGAAAGCAACTTCCCCGTCGACAAGGTCTGCTGCAGCTACACGAACATGTACAACCAGTTCTTCAAGCTGGTCGCCGACTATCCCCAGGACGAAAAGGATCAAATGTTCCACGACACCGCACAGCGGGTGTATCGGCTCGATTAGGTCCAACCGACGAAAAAAGAGCTCCCCCTTTGGGGGAGCTGGCCCGCAGGGTCTGAGGGGGCTCCCGGCGACAAGCACTGTTCGTCGAGCCAGCCCCCTCGCCCGCTGCGCGGGAGCTCCCCCAAAGGGGAGCCCATTGGATCTGTCCTACCATTCACCCAGCCACTCCAACCAACGAAAGACCCAACCATGCCGACCATCGTCCAGGCCGTACCGATTGAAGACGAACTCCACGACATGCTCGCTGCCGCCGGCGATGTCCGCGTCGTCGACGGTCGCGACCGCGGCGCGTTCATCGAAGCCGTCAAGGATGCCGATGGCGTGCTGCTCAACCCGCTCGTCAAGATTGACCAGCAGGTCGTGGACCTCGCGCCAAACTTGAAGGTCGTCGCAACCACCTCAGTCGGCTTCGACGCCTTCGACGTGCCCTTCCTGACCAGTAACGGCATCGCCCTCTGCAACACGCCTGGCGTGCTCAGCGCTGCCGTCGCTGACTTGACCATGGCTTTCCTGCTCATGCTCTCGCGACACCTGATGGAGTTCGAGGCCTACAACCGCTCCGGCGGTTGGGGACGGCGCGAGCCCTATCCCGCGCTTGCCAACGACCCGCTCGGCAAGACGATTGGGATCGTCGGCTTCGGACGCATCGGCCAGGAGGTCGCCCGACGCGCAAACTTCGCCGGGATGAAGGTGATCTGGTACGACATCTACGACAACCCGCCCGCAGACGCGCCGCCGGCTGAGAAGCGAACCCTTGACGAGCTGCTGGCGGAGTCCGACTTCGTCAGCGTTCACACCGACCTCAACCAGTCCTCGCGACACATGATCGGTGCACGCGAGATCGCTCTGATGAAGCCGAGCGCTTACCTGATCAACACCTCGCGAGGCCCAGCCGTTGACCAGAAGGCGCTACACGACGCGCTCGTCGCCAACCAGATCGCCGGCGCCGGTCTCGACGTGCTCGAAGACGAGCCGCCCGACCCAGACGAGCCCATCGTCAAGCTGCCCAACGTAATCAGCTTCCCCCACATCGGCACCGCCACCGAGGAAACCCGCTACGCCATGAGAGCCCTGGCGACGCGGAACGTGGTCAACGTGATTCAGGGAAATCGACCCGAGGCCATCGTCAATCCTGAGGTGTTGGGGTAGCAACGATGCGTGAGCATTGAGCTCTCCGCCCTTTTGCTCCCCCTCGCAGGGGGAGCTCCCGCGAAGCGGGTGAGGGGGTCTCTCCGCTGCGACCGCTGAGCCAAGGCAGAGCGGTATCGCTGATCGCGACCGCTGAGCGGACCCCCTCCGTCATTTCGTGACACCTCCCCCTGCCAGGGGGAGGAAAGTCAGGCCGCGCCCTGGGTACGCGCTTGTCAAGTGTCTGGCGAACACCGCTATCCTCAATCCCGTACCACCCCACACTCGATAGATCGGACTGAACCATGTCCTGGCGACCTAAGCGCATGAAATTTGGACTCTTCCTCGCTCCCTTCCACAGCGTTGGCGAGCACCCCACGCTCGCGCTCCAGCGCGACGTTGAATTGATCGAGCACCTCGACGACCTCGGCTACGACGAAGCCTGGATCGGCGAGCACCACTCGTTTGCCCGCGAGATCATCTCTAACCCGATGATCTTCATCGCCGCGCTGGCCGAGCGGACCAAGCACATCAAGCTGGGCACCGGCGTCGTCTCGCTGCCCTACCACAACCCCTTGATGATCGCCGACGACCTGCTCCAACTCGACCACATGACGCGCGGTCGCGTGATGCTCGGCGTTGGTCCCGGCGCACTCACCTCAGACGCGGTGCAGATGGGCATCGAGCCAACCACCCAGCGCAAGCGCATGGCCGAGGCCTTCGACGCCATCGTCCAACTTGCCCGCGACGAAGAGCCGGTCTCGATGGAGACGGACTGGTTCTCGTTGACCGAAGCGCGGCTGCAGATGGCCTGGTACTCCGACCCGCATCCCGAGCTGGCCGTCGCCGTGATCCTGACGCCGTCCGGACCGCAGCTCGCCGGCAAGCACGGTGCGAGCCTGCTCTCCGTCGCCGGAGCCGACTCCGAGGGCATGAAGAACGTCTGGGATTGGTACGAAGAGGCGGCAACCGAGAACGGCCACAAAGTCTCGCGCAAGAACTGGCGGGTCGTGACGGCGATTCACATCGCCGAGACCCGAGCCCAGGCAATCGACGATGTCCGCGCCGGATTCCTCAAGCGCGCTTACGTCGGCGATGTTCGAGATCCCGGCCGCCGAGGCGGCATCGCGCTGCAGATGGCCGACACCATTGAAGAAGCGATCGACAAGAACATGGTCATCGTCGGTTCCCCCGAGGACGCCGTCGACCAGATCGAGGCGATGCATGATCGCTCCGGCGGCATTGGCGGACTACTCGGCATGCACCACGAGTGGGCCTCGACCGACGCCACAAAGCGCAGCTTCGAATTGCTGATGCGCTACGTCGCGCCGAAGTACCAGGGTCAGCTCGACCGGCTCGTCGCCTCGCGCGACTTCGTCGAAGACCGTCAGCTCGATATCTTCGGCGCCGGTCAGAAGGCGATGGCCAAGGCTTTCTCTGACGCCGGCAAGGAACTGCCCGAGGCCTTCAAACAAGCCGCAGCAGATCGAGCCGCGCTCTCGGCCAACGGCGCAGAAGCCCCAGCAGAAGCCGAGGCAGAGCCGGTCGCCGACTAGGCGCTCCACTAGCGCCAGCCCTTTCCCTTCTGTCCCTTCTCCCTCTGGGAGATGATTAGGGTGAGGGCCGACCGTCCGAGCGAGCAAACTGGAACTGCAATGCAAGCCGTCGTCGCGCTCGCGGGCGAAGTCCACGATTCTCCCCTCGTCCGCAGCGCCCTTAACGGCGCAGGACTGATTGTCGCCGCCGACAGCGGCGCAAACCGTCTGCGACAACTCGGCATTCTGCCGCACGTCGTGATCGGTGATCTCGACTCCCTGGCCGGCGAAGATCTCTTCCACCTCAAGTCCGTCGGCGTTGAATTCGAGCCGCATCCCGACCCGGAGCAACGCACCGACGGCGACGTCGCCATCGAGTACGCACTCAGACGAGGCGCAACCAGCATCATCATCGTCGGCCTCTTCGGAGGCCCGCGCTACGATCACGCGGTCGCCAACCTCTACCTGCTCACGCACCCAAGTCTCAGGCAAACTCCCACCTGGACCGTCGACGGTTGGACTGCATTCACCGTCCTTAACGGAGACGGCGTATCCCAAGCCCAGTTCCAGGGCCAAATCGGCGACTACGTGACAATCACAGCTGTCAGCGAGACAGTGGAAGGGATCACGACCGTCGGACTCAAATGGCCGCTCTCAAACGCAACGTTCACGCGAGGGCTAAACGAAGGCACCTCAAATGAACTGATCAACGATCAAGCCATGATCCAGATCACCGGTGGCACCGCCTTTGCCTCACACCATTTTCGCTCTGAACACTTGCCCTGAGTCTGGGTCCAAGACGCAGGCACAACTCTCGTCATTCCTGCGCTCCGTCGCGGGAATCTCGCCGCTGCCAGCACCTACGCCGTCCTTGCTCGAGCGGTTGTCCTACGGATTAAACACGTCCCGCTTGCCATTCCGACTCGACGAGGCCGCAAACGCAAAGATCCCGCGCGCCATCGACGAATCCTGCTCCGCTGCACGCGCGTCGTAAATCTCCGAGCGCAACTCATGCACATCTGGACTATTCGGAGCAGCCAAGGCTGCGCCCTCGATCAAATGACATGCCATCTGCAGGTTGCCGTTCTGCATGTGAGCCCGCGCCCGCTCCATCACCGGCTCCAGACCTCCGGCCAGCGTCACCCATTCCGCCGCCTCTGCCGAGCGCGGCGCAGGCAGCAGCCGATCCGGCTCGCCCTCGTACCAGCCGCCGAAGTAGCGCCAGACACTGTGCACGATGAACTCGGGATGGTCGTAGGCCGAACGCAGCCACGGCTTCTCCAACAGATGCTGCGGCATCTCAATCGAGTGCAGCACACGATCTAGCGTGTAACCCTCATTCATCAGCGCCAGCGTCTGACTCTCGACCTCATCCAGCAAGTCGGCGGTGTCGGTCAGCGCCTCGGCGACCCGGTCGGCGCCGAAAATCGGGAAGCCGTGACCCGGACTCATCACTTCTGCGCCCTTCGCTGCCATTTGCCGCAGCCCGGTCGCCCACTCACCGGCCCAGCGCTGCACCTTCTGCGGATTGCCTGCGTTCGGCACGGCCCAGATGAAGAGGTCGCCAGGGAACAGCCACTTCTTTTCCGGGATCCAGGTCCAGGCCGCATCCTCTGTCTCACCCCGCGTATGCGTGACCTCAAACGTCAGTTCACCAAACGAGAACCGCACCGCGTCGTCGAACGTCACGTCCGGATAGCGAAACTCATCCGGCCAAGGCAACCGCACCTGCGTCGCGTCCATGCCCGGACGGATGAACTGCCGAGAATTGATCGCCGTGTTGTAGCCAACAGTCCGCTTGTATCGATCAAAGTGAGCCGGAATGTGCTGCTGTCCATAGACCGTCGGACGCGCCTGCCCCTTGCTCGCCGCTTCCTCGTCGAACTTGTTCACGCCAAAGATGTGATCGACATGATGATGCGAGAACACCGCCGCTCGCAACGGAGTATCGGGACGCCAATCGCGCACCGCCGAGAACAGCCCCTCAGCGTCCCGAGCCGTCCCCGTATCCAGCATCACCAGACCGTCGCCGGTGTCAATCGTGTTCATCGACGCCGCGGATTTGATGTAGAGGAAGTCGTCGCCAATCTCTTCCGGCTCACGGTTGTTCCAGGGTGAGGTCACCGGATGCGCCTCGGTGATCGTGTCGATCTCGCCGCGCCATAGTCGATCGCAGTAGTCTCGGATATCTGGCATCTGGTTGCTCCTCAGCCACAGCCGCTGCGCAGGGAACGCAGGTCACGGTCGTAAGATATGCGCCCGAGCGAGGTCTGAGTTGGGAATCTCAGACAAGCGCGCGATCTCGATTCGTCGGGTCTTGCAACTCCCCTATGGATTGAACAGATCTCGCTTGCCGTCACGGCTCGACATCGCCGCGAATGAGAAGATGCCCCGCGCCATCGAGGAATCCTGCGCCTCGGCGCGAGCGTCGTAGACCTGCGCACGCAACGTGTGCACATCCGGACTACTCGGGGCGGCGAGCGCCGCGCCTTCGACCAGGTGACAAGCCAGCTCCAAGTCGCCGTTTTGAAGATGAGTTCTCGCACGATCAAGTACCCACCCGAGCCCTCCCGCGAGCGTCACCCACTCAGCCGCCTCCGCCGCACGCGGCGCAGGCAACAACCGATCCGGCTCGCCCTCGTACCAGCCTCCATAGAGTCGCCAAACGTTGTGGACGATGAACTCTGGACGGTCAAACGCCGACTTCAGCCACGGCTTATCGGTCAAGCGCTTCGGAATCTCGACGGTCTGCAATACCCGATCCAGGGTGTAACCCTCGTTCATCAGCGCCAACGTGTGACTCTCGATGTGTTCCAGGAGGTCGGCCGTGTCGGTCAGTGCTTCAGCGATCCGGTCAGCTCCGAAGATCGGCAATCCATGGCCTGGAACCATCAGCTCCGCGCCCTTGCCTGCCATCTGCCGCAGTCCAGCTGCCCACTCGCCCGGCCAGCGTTGAACCTTCTGCGGATTGCCGGCGTTGGGAACGGCCCAGATGAACAGATCCCCAGGAAACAGCCACTTACGCTCGGGAATCCAGACCCAGACCGCGTCCTCGGTCTCGCCGCGAGTGTTAGACAGTTCTAGCGTCATATCTCCTACAGAGACACGCAGCTTGTTGTCGAACGTCACATCGGGATAGCGAAACTCATTCGGCCAGAAGACTTGGCCCGATTCGGCGCTCATTCCCGGCCTGGCGCGCTGACGTGAATTGATCGCCCGGTTGTAACCCCAGGTGCGTCGATAGCGATCAAAGTGACCCGGCATGGAGCGGTGCCCATACACCGTCGGCAGGGAGCGTCCCTTCGCGGCCGCCTCCTGCTCGAATGGCGCCATGCCAAAGATGTGATCCGTGTGATGATGCGAAAACACAGCTGCTTGCAGCTCCGCCGATGGCCGCCAGTCCCTCACTCCTTCGTAGATGCGCTCGGTGTCATACTCCGTACCGGTGTCCAGCATGACCAGTCCGTCGCCCGTATCGATCGTGCTCACCGACGCCACGGTTTTGTAGTACAGCAGTCCCTCTTCGATCTCCTCAGCCTCGCCGTCGTTCCAAAATCCGATGATCGGATGCAGTTCACGGACGGTGTCGATCTCGCCACGCCACATCCGATCGCAGAATTCCCTGAGATCCGGCATCGGCATCCCCCTCCGCGAGCTACGAAATTTCGGCTACCCGTGTCACCGTCGTAAGATTAGTTCGACATCACTCAAACCGCTCCACATCCTCCGGAAAGGAGTCTGCTATGCCGATGTACGAATACAAGTGCCCCACCTGCACCTACGTCTTCGATATCCTGGCCAAGATGGGCCAGGCCCCAGAGTCACCCGACTGCCCAGCCTGCGACGACGGAGTCGGCGACCGCGTCTTCGGCGCCGGCGTTGCGATCCACACCGGCTCCGGCGGTTCTTCCTTCGACGACTTCGACATGGGAGCGATGGGAGATATGGGCATGCCCGACATGGGCGGCATGGGCATGGGAGGCCACGGTCACGACCACGGCCACAGCCACGACGACTTCGGCATGGGCGACTTCGGCATGGACGACTTCTAGCCCAACACCAACAGCGCTCCGACCTCTGGGGAGGCTGCTGCCGCTGCTTCATCTCCCCCCGAGGGGGGAGATGCCGCCCTTTCCCCCTTTCTCCCCCCTCTGGGGGGAGATGCCGAAGGCAGAGGGGGGCTCGCGCCTCGCAACAGAGCCCATCAAGACCCCTCTGACTAGAGCTATGCTCTACTTCCTCCGACTCCAGGGCGACTCCATGTCTCCCACTCTGCAGGACGGTGATCGCCTCCTCGCACTCTCGACTAACTTGCTCTCCGTTGAACCTGGCCGCATTGTCGCCTTCCGCCGCAAGACCGACCTCTTCATCAAGCGAGCCCTCAGCCGCGAGGGGGATGGCTGGTACGTCGTCGGAGACAACCCAAGCCGCAGCACCGACAGCCGACGCTTCGGTGTTGTGCCAGACAACCAACTGCGAGCGGTCGCGGTGCTCAAGCTCCTGCCCATGCCCCGACTGCTGCTCTGAGCGCCTCCGCAAGCATGTCGTTGTAGCCGATTTAACAGCGCCATTGCAGAGCGGACAGAGCACGAAACGATAACGCCCGCGCCACTTGCGCTGGCGCAACAAATTCGACACAATACACGCGTTGGCACTCTCGCTATGCGAGTGCTAGAAACACAAACTCCAGCCGCAAGACTCCACGAAGAAGGAGACCATCACATATGGCCAAGGCACTGCTGTTCGACGAGGACGCTCGTCAGGCGCTGAGCGACGGCATTGACGCCCTCGCTGACGCCGTCAAGATCACCCTCGGTCCCAAGGGCCGAAACGTCGTCCTCGCCAAGACCTTCGGCGCGCCGACGATCACCAACGACGGTGTGACTATCGCCCGCGACATCGACCTCGAGAACCCCTTCCACAACATCGGTGCTCAGCTCGCCAAGGAAGTCGCCTCCAAGACCAACGACATCGCTGGTGACGGCACCACCACCGCGACCGTCCTCGCCCAGTCCATCGTCAGAGAGGGCATGCGCAACGTCGCAGCCGGCGCCAACCCGATGGCCCTCAAGCGCGGCCTCGAGCAGGGTGTTGAAGTCCTTTCCGACGCCATCCGCGAGAAGGCTGTCCGCGTGACCACTCGCGAGCAGATGTCGCAGATCGCCGGCATCTCCGCCGCCGACCCCGCCATTGGCGAGCTCATCGGTGAGGTCATGGAGAAGGTCGGCAAAGACGGCGTGATCACCGTCGAAGAGGGCAAGGGCATTCGCTCTGAGGTTGAGTACGTCGACGGTATGCAGTTCGACCGCGGCTACATCTCCCCCTACTTCGTCACCAACGCCGACCGCATGGAAGCCGAAATCGAGGACCCCTACATCCTCGTCACCGACAAGAAGATCTCGGCCGTGCAGGACATCCTGCCCTTGCTCGAGAAGATCCTCAAGGTCACCAAGAACCTCGTCATCATCGCCTCCGACATCGACGGTGAAGCGCTGGCCACCCTCGCGGTGAACAAGCTGCGCGGCACGATCAACGTCATCGGCGTGAAAGCCCCCGGCTTCGGCGACCGCCAGAAGGACAACCTCGGCGACATCGCCACCCTGACCGGCGGCGAGGTTATCTCCGAGCAGCTCGGCGGACAGCTCGACCAGGCTGAAATCTCTCAGCTCGGGCGCGCCCGCCGCTTCATCGCTTCCAAGGAAACCTCGACCATCATCGAGGGCAACGGCGAGGCAACGGCCGTCGACGAGCGCGTCAACCAGATCCGCCACGTCTACGAAGCCGCCAAGAGCGACTGGGACCGCGAGAAGGCCCAGGAGCGACTCGGCAAGCTCTCCAACTCCGTCGCCGTCATCAAGGTCGGCGCAGCCACCGAGGTTGAGCTCAAAGAGCGCAAGCACCGCGTTGAGGACGCCCTGTCCGCGACCCGCGCCGCCGTCGAAGAGGGCATGGTCCCCGGTGGTGGTGTCGCACTGATCAACGTCATTCCTGCGCTGGGGGGCGTTGACCTCGAGGGCGACGAAGCCACTGGCGTTGGCATCCTCAACCGTGCGTTGGAAGAGCCGATGCGCCGCATCGCCATCAACGCCGGCCAGGATGGCTCCGTCATCGTCCAGTCCGTCAAGGACGCCGAGACCAACAACTTCGGCTACAACGCCGCGAGTGACGAGTACGGCGACATGATCGAGATGGGCATCGCCGACCCGGCTATGGTCACCCGCGCCGCACTCGAAAACGCCGTCTCGATCGCTGGCATGGTCCTCACGACCAACTGCCTGGTCACCGAGAAGCCCGACGAGAACGCCGTGGCGGCTCCGCCCGCCCCGGCCTACTAAGTCCAACTAACGGCAACCAACAAACGGGCCGCTCCCCAGGGAGCGGCCCGTTCTGTGTTCCCTGATCCTCTGACCCCGTCGCGGAGACCCTTCAAAAGAGTCAAGTCCACGCGAGCAACTCCGTCATACCGGCGCTTTTCGCAGAGCCTGCCCCGGACTTGAGAGTGTGTCTCAAGAGTCAAATTTTCCAGTCCCCGCTTTACGCGGGGACCTGCTCCCTCCCTGTAGGGGACTCCACCACCAGATATCCCGTGTTGCCAGAGCGGGTCCCCGCGTAAAGCGGGGACTGGAATTTGACCAACCAATGGGACTTCTGAAGCACCCTCTTGAACGGGGGTGTCTCGCCGATTCGAGCACAGACGTCCGTGCAGCACGCTGCAATGACGGAGTTAACCATTCCGCTATCGGCATAAGCTGAACAGAAGCCAAACTGATCGATGTGCAGATGACTTCCAGACGCCGTGCCAAGATTGTCGCCACCCTCGGACCAGCCTCCAGCGATCCTGCGACAGTCCTTGAATTGGTCAACGCCGGCCTCGATGTCGCCAGGATCAACTTCTCCCACGGGGATGAATCCTCCTGGACCCGCGCCGTCCAGACCGTCCGCCGCGCCCAGGCCGAGACGGGCAAGCCTGTGGCCATTCTCGGCGATCTGCAGGGACCGAAGATTCGAATCGGCTCCGTGCCCGACGGCACCGAAATCACGCGTGGAGAGCGAGTCGACATCCTCGCTGGAAGCGACGCTGAACCCGAGTATGACGGAAACTGCTTGGTCCTCAATTGCAACTATGCGGCCCTCGTCGATGAGGTCGAGACCGGCGGGCGCGTGTACCTGCGCGACGGCGAACTCGATCTACTGATCGAGGAGATCGTCGGCAGTCGGATCCGCACCACTGTCCGCGGCGGTGGACTGCTGACCGCTCGGGCCGGACTACACGCGCCCGGGGCCGGCAAACAGTTGCCCGCGGTGACGGAACGCGATCGCGAGCACATCGGCTTTGCCGTCCGTCACGGCTTCGACTTCCTCGCGCTCTCTTTCGTGCGCAGCGGCCTCGATCTGGCTGAAGCCAGCGCCGCAGTCCACGAAGCAGGCGGTGAACTCCCCTTGATCGCCAAAATCGAAACCCTCTCCGCCATTCAGGACCTGCAGGAAATCATCGCTGTCTCAGACGGCGTCATGGTCGCGCGCGGCGACCTCGGTGTCGAAGTCGGACCGGCCGAAGTGCCGGTCCTGCAGCGACACATCATCGAAGCCGCCGGACGCGCTCTGTTGCCGGTCATCATCGCCACACAGATGCTCGAATCGATGGTCCAGCGCCAGCGACCGACACGCGCGGAGGCCTCCGATGTCGCCAACGCCGTCTGGGACGGCGCCGACGCCCTCATGCTCTCTGCCGAGACCGCTGTCGGACGTCACCCGGTTGAGGTCGTCGACATGATGGACGACATCATCCGCCGCGCGGAGTCCAGCGACGCTGGACGGACCGCCGTCGCTCGGCCGATCGAGCTCAAGGCCGACACCGCTCGAACCGTCGCAGTCGCCGTTGCCGCTGCCGTCGAGCAGCACCCGCAGGTCCGTGCCGTGATCGTCTTCACCATCAGCGGACGCTCAGGACGCCTGATCTCCCACGTTCGTCTGCCTGTGCCGGTGCTCGTGCTCGCTCCTGGAGACTCCACCCTCCAGCGACTGGCGCTCATGTGGGGTGTCCAACCGCGCCACTGCCCACCGCCCGACGATATCGAGGGGATGCTGACAGAAGTCGAACGTGCCTCAGTCGACGCGCTTGACCTCAAGCCAGGCGATCAGATCGTCCTCACAGGAGGATTCCCCCTCGGCCAGGGCGAACCAACCAACTTCCTCAAACTCCACCAGATCCCTTCAATCCCCTCTCCCTCTGGGAGAGGGTTAGGGTGAGGGCGAGGGCCCAGGCACACAAAGGAGCATGACATGACAGACAATGCACCAGAACTCAACGTTCAGATAGGCGACGCCTGCGAAATCGACCCCGCCGCAGGACCCATCGAGTCCCGTGAGGCCGATCCCAACGCCGAGCGCGACGTCCTCCTCTACATCACTGTCTGGTGCGGCGACTGCCGCCGGGCGGTGCGCTTTCTCGACGAGTTCGAGATCCCATACCGAACCATCGACATCGAAGAGGACCGGGAAGCAGCTCGAGCGGTCGAGATGCACAACGGTGGTAGCCGCTCCGTCCCCACCATCCTGATTGATGGCAAACACGTCGCCACCGAGCCCAGCAACACCGAGCTCGCCAGCATTTTCGGCGTCGAGAAAGAATCTAAGCCGGGGACCAGGAGTCCGTTCAGTCTGCTCCGTCGTCGCTGATCACATGTACGTCCGCCGGCGCAATCCTGGCGACGGCCGCGTCTCCAACCGACAGCCCTAGCTCATCCCACTTCGTCACCGAAGTATCAACGGTCAGGTGCAGCCGGCCGCTCGTCAGGTCGGCCCGAACCACCGGCCCTCGAGGCCTGATCTTCTGCACAATCGCCCGAAGCTGGTTCTCCGTCCCCGCCTCTGAGCGGGTACCCGTTCCCTCCCCGTCCCGAGTCAGCACAATCCGCTCCGGGCGAACGCAGAGCAGCGCCGGCGAGCCCGGAGCGATCGACTTCGACGTCGACGCCAGACGAATGCCTCCCGCCTCGTAGACGCCCGACTCCGAGCGTCGCCCATGCCACAAGTTTTCCATCCCCACAAACTCAGCGACAGCGCGGTCGGCAGGCCGTTCGAAGACCTCCGAGGGAGGTCCAGTCTGCCGCAGTCGTCCATCAATCAGCAGTGCCGCCTCGTCTCCGAGACGCAATGCCTCATCGCGGTCGTGTGTGACCAACACCGTGGTCGGGCGTGTCTCGGAGAGATTCTCGGCAAAGTCCTCAATCAACCCCTCCCGAGTCGGCGCGTCGACTCCCGCAAATGGCTCGTCCAGCAACATCACCTGCGGCTGCGAGGCAAAGGCACGCGCCAGACTGACCCGTTGTGCTTCCCCGCCTGACAACTGTCGCGCATGCCGTCGGGCCAACGAGGCAATCCCAAATCGCTCCAGCCAGTGTTCCGCTAGTTCGCGCCGCCTTCGTTTGTCGACCCCGCGCAGCCTGAGCGGCAGTTCAACATTTGCCAGTACCGACATGCTCAGCAACAGGGGTTCCTGGAACGCCGCCGACATCCGCCGCCGAGTCGCGACCGGATCGGCATCCATCGGTTCGCCATCAAGCATCAGTGTCCCCTGAGAAGGATGAAGCACAAGTTGCAGCGCGCCGAGGAGCGTCGACTTACCCGATCCATTGGGGCCAAGTACTACGGTCACCAATCCGCGAGGGATGTCCAGCTTGTCGATTTCCAGCACCGTCACGCGGCCGCGCTGTACGGCAAGGTCCCGGATCTGCAGATGAGCGTCAGGGCGCGTTGTCATGTGACCGGCCGACGCTGCTGCACGGTCGTCAGCACGAGATTGACGAGGAACGCCAGCAGGACCAACACCAGCGACAGAGCAATCGCGACCTCAAAGTTGCCACGTCCCGTCTCCAGCACCGTCGCGGTCGTGAGCACGCGAGTCTCGCCAGCGAGATTGCCACCAACCTGCATCGATGCGCCAACCTCGGAAATCGCTGCCCCAAACCCGGCCATGACTGCCGCCAGCAGGCCGAGTCGTGTCTCGCGTATGAGCAGCCACAACACCTGCAACCGGTTCGCGCCCATCGCCCACATCTGCCCAATCAATCGAGGATTCACCGACTGAATAGAAGCAAGCGAGAATCCCACAACCATCGGCAGACTCAGCAACAACTGAGCAACCACCATCGCCGTAGGCGTATAGATCAGGTTCAAGTCACCCAGGGGCCCGGTTCGCCAGAGGATCAGCGCGACCAACAAGCCAATCGCCACCGGAGGCATGCCCATGCCCGTGTTGACTGCCGCAACGATCAATCCCCGTCCCCAGAATCGCCGCAGAGCCAACACCGCGCCGAGCGGAATCCCGACGATCAGCGCCAACGCCGTCGCCGAGGCGGAAATCGCCAGTGTCCGCAACGTGATCTCAATGATCTCTCCATCGCCCGACCACCACAGCCGAGCCGCCTCACGAATCCCATCCCAGATCAACTCCATGTCGCGATCCTACTTGCGGGTCCGTGCCCACGCGTGCCAACGACTCCATTTGTTCCCCCCTGGAGACCTGTACGCAATCCTCTTTCCTTACCCTTACAGGGGGAGGTGCCGAAGGCGGAGGGGGTTCCACTCGGCCAACCCTTGTCTGGTCGCCACCTCCGAGGGACCCCCTCAGCCACTCCGTGACAGCTCCCCCTGCGAGAGACTGATGCATATCCTCCGATTCCCCTCTCCCCCTTGCGGGGGGAGATGTCACAGAGTGACAGAAGGGGGGTCGGCTGGCGACGACCAAATAGAGCCAACAGGCAGGGAACCCCTCTTCTGCCTTCGGCATCTCCCCCGCAAGGGGGGAGAAGGGGAGTAATGCATCAATCTCTGCGAGGGGGAGCGGGTTTACGCGCAGGTCTCGTCTGGGAGAGTGAGAGGGCCGGAGCGCGACAATCACGGTGAATGTGCTCACGACGCCAAGCGCCAGCCCTCAGCCCGATGCCCCACCTCGAGCCGCGATCGACGCCTCAGTCTCGCCCGCAGCCGGGATGAACAACGGTCGACCGTACTCCTCGCGCAAATACTCGCCGATCATCGCCTGGATGTCCTCGCGCAGCAAGAACTCCGTGAATGCTGCAGACCCGACCGTGTTGATCCGCCCCTTCGCCCCGTCGACCTCCATCACGCTGTAGAAGTTCAGCAACAGCGGATCACCTTCAACCAGCGGAGTCAGGCCTTTGACATCTTCGGACAACGACAGGTACGTCCCACGGTCAGTCAAGGTGTACGCGCCTCGTTGGTTGGCGACGGTCAGCGTCGCCGACATGCCCTGTCCCACTTCCAGGTACCACTCGTCGTCGGCCACCGACGGCGACAATCCTGCCTCGTCCCACAGTGACCGCTCCTTCTTGTGAGTGCCGCTGTCATCTCCGCGCGAAGCAAAGACTGCTTCCGCTCTCGCAATCTGGATCAGCGCCTCGGAAACATCGTCCATCCCGGCGACACCCGCGGGATCATCCAGCGGCCCGACAATCACAAAGTCGTTGTATGCCACCAGGACCCGGCTCGTCACGTCGCCCGCGTCGACCAGCATCTGCTCTGAGGTAGGCGCGTGCGTCAACAGCACATCCGCATTGCCTTCGGCCCCCATCCGCAACGCCGCGCCGGTGCCAACCGAAATGATCTTGACCGTGATCCCTGCTTCGTCTTCGAAGATGGGCACCAGTTCATCGAGCAGTCCTGAGTCATTCAGCGATGTCGTTGTGGCGAGGATTAGCTCGTCCTCGTTGTAACCAGGGTCACCGCCGCAGGCGGACGTCAGACCGGTCGCCAGGGCGGCGAACAGCAACAACACGCCCAGTACGCGTACTCGGCTCATTCCAGCTCCCCCGATGGGCTATTCCCCGGAGGTGATCATCCCTGCGCCGACGGTGGCTGATGTCGCTTCATCGATCAGGATGAACGCCCCTGTTTCCCGCGACTCAGCGTATGGGTCTACAGACAGTGGAGCCATGAGCCGAAGCCGGACCCGACCGATTTCATTCAAAGACAGTTGAGACGCCGTGAGATCGTACTCGAGCGTGTTGACATCCAGGCGAGCGCCAACCTCTTCCACCATCGCCCGAGTCGTCTGCGTCGTCTGCTTGACGACCAGCCGATCCCGCGCGCGCAGAGGAACCCGTTCGCTCATCCAGCAAATGTGAGCGTCAATCGAGGAAGCGGCGACCGGCGGATGCTGGGCCGACACGATCATCGACCCGCGTCGCACATCCAACTGATCGGCCAGCCGCACTGTGATCGCCATCGGAGGCGTGGCCTCCGCCAACTGCTGATCGAACGCATCAATCCCGGCAACAGTCGTCTCTGCGCCCGAAGGCATCACCTTCACGCGGTCTCCAACTCTGAGCACGCCCGAGGCCATCGTCCCCGCATATCCGCGATAGTCGTGAAACTCGTCGCGCAACGGACGAATCACATACTGCACCGGAAACCGCGACGCATGATGTTGTGGCGGCTCCGACGCCTCCAACGTCTCCAGCAGTTCCAACAGTGGCGGACCGTCGTACCAGGGCATTCGCTCCGACGGCTCCACGACCCAGTCGCCAAACTTCGCCGAGATTGGGATCGCCCGCACGTCAGTCACGCCCATCCGCGAGGCAAACCTAGTCAACTCCTCCGTGATCTCGTCAAACACCGCCTGATCCCAGCCGACCAGGTCCATCTTGTTCACGCAGAGAACGAAGTGTCTGATGCCCAGAAGATTGGACAGATAGGCATGACGTCTCGTCTGCTCCAGCACCCCACGCCGCGCATCAACCAGCAACAGCGCGGCGTCGGCCGTCGATGCGCCTGTCACCATGTTGCGCGTGTACTGCACGTGACCGGGGGTGTCGGCCAGAATGAACTTGCGACGTGGCGTGGAAAAGTATCGATACGCCACGTCGATCGTGATGCCCTGTTCGCGCTCCGAGCGCAGTCCGTCTGTCAGATAGGCCAGGTTGACATCTTCTTCACCGCGAGTCCGCGATGACCGTTCAATCGCTTCCATCTGATCGATGAACGTCTGCTTGGAATCAAACAGCAGGCGACCAATCAGCGTCGACTTGCCGTCGTCCACCGATCCGGCCGTAGCCAGGCGCAGCAGCGTTCGCTGATCTGGTCCAAGAGGATCAGTAAGCGTGCCATTCAAGCTTGATTGCTCAGTCGTCACTAGAAATACCCCTCGCGCTTGCGATCTTCCATCGCCGCCTCCGAGAATCGGTCATCGGCCCGCGTCTCGCCGCGCTCGGTGATTCGCGTTGCCGCAATCTCTGCCACCACCGCGTCCAGCGTTTCAGCTTGCGACCGCACTCCGGCTGTACAGGTCATGTCGCCGACTGTGCGAAACCGCACGCGCGCATCAAACGGATCTTCGTTGGGCAAGCGCGGCACAAAGTCTGAGACGGGAAAGATCATCCCGTCGCGTTCAAACATCGACCGGTCATGCGCGTAGTAAATCGACGGAATCTCCAGCCCCTCGCGCTTGATGTACTGCCAGACATCGAGCTCGGTCCAGTTGGACAGGGGAAACGCCCGGATGTGCTCGCCGCGAGTCAGGCGGCCGTTGTACAGATTCCAGAGCTCGGGGCGTTGATTGGACGGGTCCCACTGCCCAAACGCATCGCGGAACGAAAATATTCGTTCCTTCGCCCGCGCCTTCTCCTCATCCCGTCGAGCGCCGCCAAAGAGCGCATCAAAGTTGTGCTCCAGCACAGCGTCGAGCAATGTGACGGTCTGCAAGCGGTTACGAGAAGCTCGCGGTCCTACTTCCTCGACCACCCGGCCCTGATCAATCGATTCCTGCACTGAGGCGACAATCAACTCCAGTTCAAGCTCCGCCGCCCGCCGATCGCGAAATTCAATCGCCTCGGGAAAGTTGTGCCCGGTGTCGACGTGCATCACGGGAAACGGAATCCGTGCCGGCCAGAACGCCTTCTCGGCCAGTCGCAGCATGACGATCGAGTCCTTGCCGCCCGAGAACAGCAGACACGGTCGTTCCAGTTCCGCCGCGACCTCGCGGATGATGTGGATTCCTTCGGCCTCCAGCCAGGACAGCGTGTCCAAGGAGGCAGGTCGGCTCGCAGTCGTGGTCATCTCGTCCTCACCGCATTCCCATTTCAATCTTGACAAACATTACTAGATCACTCATATATGAATCCACCGACTAACCTGCTTGCCAGTGCAACGAATTACAGATCGGTAACGAATCGACGCCGGTCGCATCAAGACTCGACAAGAGGTGGTCAATGTCAGTAGGAACCGTGAGTCAGCTCTGGCGTTACCCGGTCAAGTCAATGGGCGGCGAACTGATCGAATCAGCTCAGGTCGACGGAAACGGCCTCGCCGGCGACCGCGGCTGGGCCATCCGCGAGTCAGGAGAGACCCGGACTGCGCGCCAGATTCCGCAACTGCTGCAATGCGCCGCTCGCTACGACGAAGCGCCAGCAGGTGACCGCCGCTCCCCGCGAATCGCATTCACGCTGCCCAACAACGAGTCGCTGCTCAGTGACGCCGCCGATATCGACCAGCGCCTCTCGGATGCTCTGGGCAAAGAGGTTGTGCTCACAGCGCTGCGCCCCGCTGAGGACCTCGAACACTATCGACGTCCGCCAGCAGACCCCAACGCCGATCAGGTCGCCAACATCCGCCAAGTCTTCGGACTCGAACCGGACGACCCGTTCCCCGACTTTGGCGACCTGCCCCTGGATGTCCTCGCGCAGTTCTCGACTCCGCCTGGCACCTACTTCGACGCCTTTCCCATCCACATCATGACCACCTCGTCACTCAACACCCTGGCCGACGCCGGCGGAGGAGATGAGGTCGACGTCCGCCGTTTCCGGCCCAACATCTTGATCGACACCGGCAACGCCGAGGGCCTGCTCGAAGTCGACTGGACCGGTAAGAAACTGCGCCTGGGAGAGGTCGTGATCGAAATGCGGACCACCACCGTGCGCTGCTCCATCCCCGCGCACGCCCAGAGAGAATTCGGTTCCAGCCGAGCCGTCGGCCGGGCCCTGATCGAACAGACCAAGCAGCACCTCGGCAGCTACTGCAACGTCGTCGAAGGAGGCCAGATCAACGTCGGCGACGAAGTCGAACTACTCGACTAAGGCAACTCGGCGGTCACAGGCTCCCCGCTCCCCCGTTGCAGGGACCGATGCGCAACCTCCAATTCCGCTCTCCCCCCTTGCGGGGGGAGATGTCACGGAGTGACAGAGGGGGGGTCGGTCGGTGACTAGCAGATAGAAGCTGCGGACAGGATCCCCCTCTGCCTTCGGCATCTCCCCCGCAAGGGGGGAGAAGGAGAGGTTTGCATCATTTTCTTCCAGGCACAGCTGCCAAAGAGCCTGCCCCCGGCTTGAACGGGGTCTGAGGGGGTCCCGCCCCTCTCGGCGAGAAGGTGCAAGGCCCTCCGGCCTACATCACATGTGACCTCGAACTAGCCTTCCCCCGATCCACTCTCGAGACCCGCCAACGACACGACCTCGGTGTCAGGATGGAATGCCTGCCAGGCGAACCAGAAGTGGTCCGAGTGAATCACACGTGTGAGTTGCGAACCCTCGAGCTCGCCCCGAATCCCACGTCCGAAGATGTCCCAGACCGTGCCGGTCTCGGCATCGAAAAACGTCTGACCTTCTTCATCATCGGGATTTGGCGCAAAGGTCAACGACCGACCATCCAGCGACGATTCAAACACCGCCGTCGTCCCAACCTCCCGCCCATCGCGCAAAATCCCTGAATCGAGTATCGAGATCGCGCCCGGCGTCCAGAAGACGACCAGGTCGATGCCGTCAAACGAATCGTGAAGCACGCCCTGAGCCGACAACGCCGACCACGAATACGCGATCGCCGCGCCCGACGGTCCTTCGATGCTCACGACACGTTCCGCCGGAGGCAGCCGCTCATCAATGCTGTCGCGGTCGAAGAAGAATGAGTAGGGACCACCACTCTCGGGATTGTCATAGCCGCGGTACGGATTCTGACCGTAAGACCGGGGCCAACCGGTATCGCGAGACATCACCAGCGCGTCGGGGTAGGCGAATCGCAACTGACCCAGGGTGACCACCGTCGCCGGCACATACGTGAGCCGCGCGCCAACCATCCGGCCGACAATCGCCCGCCCCGATGACTGTTGCCACAGAGACTCGGTGTTGCGGTCGTACATGATCAGGTCGGAATTGCGCAGCAAACCCGAGACGCCAAACTTGAAGACCTCTTCGCCAATCTGCGACTCAAACGCAATCGCCGTGTTGCACAACGGGCAGAACGTCACAGTCACAGGCATGCCGCCGATGACATCGTTGACGATCTCGTGCCAGGTCATGATCTCCAGCGGGAACGCACGTACGTCGCCGTTGACGTTCACCTGCACCATCGGCACGTTGTCGGTGTAGTAGTCCGACGCCTCCAGGATCGACACATACAGCGGGCCGGAGATCGCTGGAATCGCGTCACGACCAGCGCCCTGCGAGATCTCGGCGAAGTCGACGATCCTGATGCCCCATGCCGTCCCCCAGTCGGTGCCGAAATACTGCGGCCGCTCGGAGTCGCGAATGATCGGGATGCCTTCAGGCGTCTCTGCTGCGTCCAGCGGCAAGTATGTGTCTGCCACCATCGCCTGATCAGCCGTCTGCTCCTGAGCATCCTGTTGCTGGGCCTGACTCTGCTGGGTTTGCTGATCTTGTGCGGACTGTTGCTGCGTCGGCTCCGAGCTTGCTTGCTCGGAATCGTCTGCCGATTGAGCAGCGGAATCTTGCTGGCTCTGGTCATCCTGTTCGCCCTGCTCGACATCTTGCGCGACCTGGTCCTGTTGCTGCTCAGTGTGGGCCGCGGACTGTTGCTGCGCCGCCTCCTCAATATCGTCGCTGCACGCCACCAGCAACAGGCCGACGAATGCGACTGTAACTCCCGCCGTACCGACCGTTCGCGCAAAGTTTCGTATGATTTCCATAACCCTGAGCATACGCGCCGACCCAATGATCAGCGTCTCGCACGGGGTTGGTCTTCCAAGTTCACATCTCGCTCGAACCCGGAGCGCTCCTATGTCCGCCGACGAATCGAGTCAAGACTCCTCCAACGATCGCGGCGCCGTGCTCGAAGCCAATCGCGCGTTCTATGAGGCATTCAACGCTCGTGACATCGAAGCCATGGCCGACCTCTGGCAACGCGGCGACGACGTGACCTGCATCCACCCGCATCGCAACGTGACCACAGGACACGCCGACGTCCAGCGCACCTGGCGCGCCATCCTGACGAACCCGGACCAGCCCAAAATCGTCTTCGCCGCTGAGGAAGCACGAGTCGTCGGCGATATTGGCATCGTCGCCGGACGCGAGGTCGTCGCCGGCGTGCCGATCGTGGCGACTAACATCTATCAGCGCTCGCAGAGCGCCGACCTGACCGACAACGCTGACACACCGGTCAACACCTGGCTCCTGATCCATCATCACGGCAGCCCGGTCCTGCATACCGACTAAACACACTACCCATCACGAAAGAGAACGCTATGCCCGTCACTCTCGCCAAAGGCGACCAGGCGCCTGACTTCCAACTCCCCGACCAGGACGGCAAGACGCACAAGCTTGCCGACTATGCCGGCCAGACCGTAGTCCTCTATTTCTACCCCCGCGACGACACCCCAGGTTGCACCAAGCAGGCCTGCTCGTTCCGCGACGATCTCGCCGAGATCAGCGCCGAAGGCGCCGTGGTGCTCGGCGTCTCAGCCGACGACGCCGACTCACACCAGAAGTTCCGCGCCAAGTACGATCTCAACTTCCCGCTCCTCGTTGATTCCGATACCGAAGTGTCGACCAGTTACGGCGCCTGGGGCGAAAAGACGCTCTACGGGCGCAAGAGCATAGGTATGACCCGTGCTACCTTCATCATCGGACCGGATGGCGTGCTGACGAAAGTCTGGAAACGCGCCAAGGCCGCCGATCATGGCCAGGCGGTCCTCAAGGCCTTGCGGACAGGCCGCTAACAGCACTCATCGTCCGCCTAGATCGTTTCTTCCATGTCCCGGTTCTTCAGTTGGGCGCTTGTCGCCCTCATAGCGCTGTCCGTATCGGCAGCGCTCACCATTGGTTGCTCCGACGACGAACAGCAGCAACAACAAGCGGCGGAAAATCAAGAGAGTGAGTCTGCCGCAGAGTCTCGAACGAGCACAGCACAACACCAACAACAGCAGGATCCGCCGCCTGCGGACGACGGCGAGCCGCTCAATATCGTGGTTTCCACGCAAGTCATCGCCGACTGGGTCCGCCAGATTGGTGGAGATCGTGTCAACGTGCGCGCGCTGGTTCCGGCTGGCGCCGACGCTCACACCCTCGAACTGAGCGTCACCGACATCCGAGCCGTCGCAGACGCTGATCTCGTGATCATCAACGGAGCCGGCCTCGAGGCCTCCTACCAGGATGCCATCCTCGAGAATGCCGAAAGCTTGCTTGACCTGGCAGAGACGATCGAAGCGCAAGGCTACGAGCTGCATCCGTTCGAAAGCATGATGTCGCTCGACGACGAGCACGATCAGCAGGAGCACCAACAAGACGATCACGACCAACACGACCAGGACGATCAACACGACCAGGACGAACAGCAGGAACATCAGCAGGACCACGACGAAGATCAGCAGCAGCATCAACAGGATCACGAGCAGGACGACCACGACCAGCAGCAGCATCAACAGGATCACGAGCAGGATGACCACGACCAGCAGCAACACCAGGACGAGCAGGCTCACCAACACGACCACAGCGGCGAGGACCCGCACTTCTGGTTTGACACCGATTTGGCCCAGGCTGCGATCCAGGTGATCGCTGCGTCGCTAACCGAGTTGATTCCAGCTGCGGAGGATGAGATCTCAAAGGGGCTTGAATCGTACCTTGAGGAGATTGGAGCCGCCGATGCCGAGGTCAAGTCGCTGCTGGCCGGCCTTCCGGAGACTCAGCGGCTCCTCGTGACCTTCCACGATGCCTTTGGCTACTTTGCGCGCCGTTACGGTCTCCAGGTGGCAGGATTCGTAGTCGAAGGACCGGAACAGGGCGTCAGCGCGGAGGCCTTGACCGAACTGATCGAACTCATCGAACACGAAGGCGTGCAAACGGTATTCCACGAGCCGCAGTTCGACTCAGCAATCCTCGACACCGTCTCTGCTGAGACCGGCGCCGGCCGGGGCATTATCTGGTCGCAGCCGACCGATGACAACCCGACCTACATCGGCATCCTCGTCGGCAATGCGAAGGCCATTGCGGAACAATAGCTGACTCGATATGCCGCTAGGCTGAGACGCGATGTCAGATCGCCTCTCAGCCTCTCAGCCGACGCAGTCGAAGCACAACATGGTCTGGATCGACCTCGAAATGACGGGGCTCGATCCAGGCCGTGACGTGATCATCGAAGCTGCCGTGCTGATCACCGATCCTGAACTCAACATCATCGCCGACGGACCTGACTTCGCCATTCAGCGAACCAAAGAAGAACTCAGCGTGATGAACGCCTGGAATCGGCGCACCCATCACGGCTCTGGATTGATCAAGCGAGTCAACGCGTCCGAAGTGTCGATTGAGCAAGCCCAGGCGGAGATCGTCGAGTTCGTGCAGCAGTGGACCGAAAAAGACAACGCGCCGCTCTGCGGCAACTCGGTCCATCAGGACAAACGCTTCCTCTATCTGGAGATGCCCCAGTTGGTCGACTGGCTCAGCTACCGAATCGTCGATGTCTCGACAGTCAAAGAGCTGGCCAAGCGCTGGTATCCCGACCTGGAGAAGTTCGTCAAGCAAGAACAACACCGTGCCATGGAGGACATCCGCGAGTCCATCGACGAACTGCGCTGGTATCGGGATCGGATCTTCAGGCCCACTGGTTTGTAAGACTCAGCAGAAGCGACTGTTCAGCGGGGAGTCACGAGTCTCGAGCCGAGGCGGCAGCACGCACCCCAGCACACCCCCCCGATTAGACAGCAGAGTCCCCAGCACGCGCGAGTCGTGCGTTGCCATGCGGGAATGTCTTCACCCTGGCCAACGTCCGCGCTAAGGCGCAAGTTGGGCAGCGCCTCGCGTAAGCCTCGCGGGCTGAGAACGAAAATGATCCCTAGCAGCAAGACCGCAGTGAGCACGATCGAAGGCCCGGCCGCAAAGTCGAGGTGGAACGACGCATACAGGCCAAGCACCGTCGAAACGATGCCGATCAATGCCGCAAACAGCATCATTGTGGTCAACCGGCGGGAGATCAGCACTGCAGCCGCGGCCGGAGTCACCAGCATCGCAACTGCCAGAATCACGCCGACCAGCCGAAACGCCACCACGGTTGCCAGCGAAATCAGAACGAGCAGTCCGACCTGCATCAGTGTGACCGGCACGCCCGAGACCGCCGCCACCTCTGGGTCGTAGGCGGTAAAGCGCAGCTCAGGTAGGAAGGCCAAGACCGCGACCAGCACCACCCCGGTCAGGATCGCCATCACTATCAGGTCGGTCCAGGAAGCGCCCAGGATGTGACCGACAAGCAACGAACCAAGGTCAACAGCGAAAGTCCGTTGACGAGAGATCAGTAGCACACCCAGCGCAAAGAACCCGGCGAACATGATCCCAATCGCTGTGTCTTCCCGCAGCCGCCCGCGAATCGTCAGCAGTGCCACGCCCAGCGCCGTCAATACTGCCGCAATCCCGGCACCGAGTGTGATCAGGACCGCGCCACCGCCCAGCACCAACGCCACTGCCGCACCAGCGAGCTGCGTATGGGCGACCGCATCGCCCAGAAATGCCAGGCCGCGCAGGACGACAAACACGCCAACCATGCCCCCAGCCACCGACACCACGATGCCCGCCAGCAGCGCGCGCTGCATGAATTCAAACGACCAGGGTTCCGTCAGCCAGTCCACGCCAGCTCTTGCTAGGCCCCGACCTGCAACTCGCCACTACCATCAGCGAAGGCAGGCAACATCTACGGCGGAGGCCCCTACATGGTACTTGAGCAACAGGTCACACTGATCACCGGCGCATCCCGCGGCTTCGGCCTCGCCGCTGCCGAGGAACTGATCGCCCGCGGTCATCTGGTCATCGCCACCATGCGCAATCCCGATCGCGATCGCGACAACCTCTCCAACCTTGATCCAGCGGCCTACGAGATCGCCCAGTGCGATGTCACCGACCCTGCCTCCATCGAAGGCGCCGTCAGCGCCGGACTCAAGCGCTTCGGCCGCGTCGACGCGCTCTTCAACAACGCCGGCTACGGACTCTACGGACCCGTAGAAGACATGTCCGACGACGAGGTCACGCGCCAGATGGACACCAACTTCATCGGCCAGATCCGTATGGCCAGAGCTGTCTTGCCCGCCATGCGAGACCAACATCACGGCAAGATCATCAACGTCTCATCACTCGCCGGACGTATCGTCGCCCCGATGATGGGCCTCTACGCCGCCTCAAAGTGGGCCGTCGAAGCCATGTCCGAAGCGCTGCGCTACGAAGTATCCCGATGGAACGTTGATGTCACGATCCTCGAGCCGGGCATGTACGCCTCCGACTGGCAGACGACAAACCTCGATGTCGCCCAGGCCGTACGTGAGGGGCGCTCGCCGTACCAGGAATCCGCCGAGCACGCACTCAACACCTTCCGCACAAGAGCGGCAACCCGCCCCGGCTCCCGCTCCGTCGCCACCGCCGTCGCCGACATCGTCGAACTCGAACAGCAACTCCCCATGCGCTGGCCCGTCGGAGAAGACACCATCCAAACCATCCGCCTCCGAGAGGCCATGACCGACCAAGAATGGGAAGCCCGAGTCCGGGGAGACACCAAAATCTACCGAGGAGCCTTCTTCCACGGAGTCGAGAATCCCATGGAAGACAAACCCCGCTGAGCGGCTCCCGACTTAACCATGCTTGCCGACCGTCCAGCCCGCCTGCGCCAGGTGCGCATCCGAGAACTCGACCGCGTCCGGCTCTAGCTCGTTCGCCAGCGTGTCATTGAACCGATTGAGGAATCCGAACATCGAGATCACACAAACGATCTCGACCATCTCCGAATCCGACCAGTACTTGCGCAGTTCATCAAACTGTTCGTCGCTGGCAGCATTGGGCACACCGCCCGAGTCGCGAGCCACACGCAGCGCAGCACGCTCCGCATCCGAGAACAGCTCCGAAGTCTCGAACGCCCAGACGGCCTCTACGCGCTCGTAGGTCTCGCCGGCCAGCGAATGCGCGAAATGTCCGGTGTGCGCCTGGCAGTACAGACAGCCCGCTGTCCGCGAGACCACGTGCGCGATCAGTTGCTTCAGGCCCGCAGGGACCGTTCCTTCCCGCATAATCGAGCCGAAAAACGGTTGGAAGGCCTCTAGCACCTTCGGTCTGCGTCCTAGCACGTGGAACGACGTGGGAATGGTGATTCCGTTGTCCTGCATGGCCGATAGGAATGGAGCTGCTTCCAACAGCTCATCGGTGCTCAGCGGTGTAACGCGGTTCATCTTGTCCTCCAGCGAATCAACATTTGTTTCGGTTGATCGGGCAACGACCACGAGCCGTCCCGTTCGATCAGTAGCTCCCCCACAGCATCGCGCAACGCGGACGTCTTTGCCGAGTCCTCGGCCAGCCACAACCGCCGACGTGCCCATCCCATCGCATCATCGGGCGATCCGAATGCAAATCGCTGCCGGTCGCCCTCGCGCCCAATCTCCACCACACCGACCTCGGCGCCGCGCGCCTGCAACAGCTCGACAAACTCGTCGGCGCCAGGCAGATGCACTTGTTCCTCGCCATGAATGGCAGGCCAGACCTCCCAGAACAACGATCCGGGCGAACGGTCATACAGCAGCGCCACGCACTCTCTCGTCGCCGAGCGCTCCAGTGTGTCCAGAAACTCGCCGATTGATTCGATGTCGTACGCGACGTGCGAGATCAGCGCCACTTGGGCAATATCGGAGATTGCAGGATCGTCCGACGGCCAGCGATCATCACGCAGATCAATGTTGGTAATGCCGTGTTCGATTTGAAGGTTGGCAAGTTCTGCCCGCATTGCTGCGGAAGGCTCGATCGCGATCACCTGATGCATGTGCAACGCCAGGGGCAGCGAGAAGCGACCCGCTCCGGCCCCGACATCGACCCAAACATCATCGTTCAGCGCCATCGCCAGCAGCGAGTCCAATGCGACGTCACCTTGCCTCGTGGGGTCTGCGCGGAACGCTGCTGCCAATGGGCGATAGTGGTCGCCGCCGTCTGACTCCTCCCTGAGCCGTTCGGCCTGCTCCCGATTTCCCACGACACGCTCAGCCCAGGCCTGCGTCAACCGCTGCGCCGTTTGGCCGTTGGCGCTGGAGTAAACTTCGCTCATGACCACATCACCTGACCTCAATATCGAGGAACTGCCCAATCTCACCGACCCAGTCCTGATTCTGGCCTGGGAAGGCTGGAACGATGCCGGTGAGTCGGCCTCGACTGCCGCCCAGTATCTGATTCAACAACTGGGTGCGAAGCCGTTTGCCACCATCGACCCAGAAGAATTCTACGACTTCACCGACGCGCGGCCCATGGCTCGTTACCAAAACGGTGAACGTTACATCGAATGGCCCGACACCCAATTTGTACATTTGCGCCCCTCATCCAGTGGTCGCGACATCGTCGTCGGTATCGGCATCGAGCCGCAGTATCGCTGGAAGCGTTACATGTCGGCTATGTCCGAACTCGTCGACGAGATCGGAGCCAAGCTGATTCTCTCGCTCGGTTCGGTCGCCGCAGGCACGGCGCACACACAACCAGTTCATGTGCGAGGGTCGGCAAACAACTCCGAGCTCGCCCAGCGCTACAACATGCACCCATCGCGCTTCGAGGGACCCTCCGGCATGGTCGGCGTCTTCCACGACCACTGCCGACGCCGAGGTATCGCAGGAGTGTCGCTCTGGGCTTCAGTGCCGCACTATCTGCCGGGTATCACCAACCCCGTTGGCGCGCAGGCCTTGCTACGAGTCGTCAGCGACATGACCGGGCTTTCCTTCGACCTCGATCCGCTCGAGCGCGGCATTCAACAGTTCCATTCACAACTGGAAGAAGCGCTGCGTGACAACAATGAGCTGCGCGACTATGTCGCCCGACTCGAGGCGGCCAGCCCAGCGCCCCAGCAGGAGCAACAACCGGAGGGCGAGCTACCCAGCGCCGACGCCCTGATCGCCGACCTCGAGGACTTCTTTAGACAAGGCGGCGACAGCGACAACAACTAGTTGCCAACGTGTCGCAGCGCCAGGTCGTACAGTGAGCTTGCCGACCCAGGAGACGTTCGGTTAGGCGGGTGGAGCGCGATGACAGATGTTGAGCGAGTCAGTGACGACGATCTGCAACAGGCGTCCGAGAAGAATCTGAATAAGATGCGCAAGTTCGCGACCAACTTCGCGAACAAGAGCGGCTCCTACCTGCATCCGCAGGAAGACATCACCGAGTTCCTCGTCATCGGACTAGCCAAGCACATTGACGACTACGGCCGTCCGCTCTGTCCCTGCAACTTCTACGAGGACAAGGCCGAAGAAGTCAAAGAATCCACCTGGATCTGTCCCTGCGAGGAAATGCAGCGCTGGAAGTACTGCCATTGACTACTCTTCTGCGATGAGGAAGGTCTTCCCATCACCGAGCACCTGCCAGAAGATCACGAGGGCCGCACCATCTACGGCGTCCGCCCCGATCCACACCCCGACAAAGGCCGAGCCCTGGGTCGCCTGGAAGAACAAAGCGGTCGAAAGATCGACAAGCGAAAGCGCCGCGACTGATTCAAAGACCTCCCCCCTTGGGGGAGGTGTTACGAAGTGACGGAGGGGGCTCCCCAGCCGCAATCCAACCCTAAGCGCGCGATTTGTGAACCCCGGTCTAGCCCAACCACTCCGATTGCCACTACGCTCATAGCAGCAATTCAAACACCCAACCACTGGACGACGCATGGCCCGAACTTCGAACATCCACCGCGACCTCAAGCGCCGCGAAATGCACGCCAAATACAAGAGCCGTCGCGAGGCGCTCAAGCAGCAGCTCAAAGAATCTAACAATCCGCGCGAGAAGCAGAACATCCAGTTCCAGCTCCAGGCATTGCCGCGCAATAGCTCGCCCACTCGGATCAAGAATCGCTGCGCCGTGACCGGCCGCCCCCGCGCCTACATGCGCAAGTTCGGACTTAGCCGCATCACCTTCCGCGAGATGGCCTCGCTCGGACTCCTGCCCGGCGTTCGCAAGAGTTCCTGGTAGGCTCCTAACGAGGCGTTGATCTTCTTTCCTCTAAAACTTGCAATAAATGCAACATTAGTGAATAATCTGCCTGTCGGCGAATAGAGGCGCAGGTCATCTGCGCTTGCCGGCCAGGAAGTCTCACACCAATGTCTGGACCTTTCCTCTCCCTGATTCGCTGGCAAGTCTTCCGAGCCCTCGTCGTTCCACTAGCGCTCGTCCTTGCCACTGCGATCGCACTGAGTGCGTGCACCACCGACGACACCGAAACAAGCGAAGCTGCCGATCGGGCTGCGCAGGCCGCTGAGCGAGCCGCCGACGCCGCGCAACGAGCTGCCGCCGCTGCCGAAGAATCGGGACAAGGCGGTTCGCAGGCCGACGGTGGCTCCAGCGCCCAGGCTGCGCAGGCCGCCGGTCGCGCTGCTGACGCAGCCACTGACGCTGCCCAGGCCGCCGGCGAGGCCGCCTCCGCCGCTTCCCAGGCCGCAGACCGAGCCGCTCAGGCCGCGCAGTCCGCATCGGCGGCTGCGAGCAGGGTCGGCCAGGACGAACAGATCGAGGATGAAGATCCCGGCGATCTGACCATCTACTCAGGACGCGGCGAATCACTGGTAGGTCCCATCATTGAGCGCTTTGAGGAACTGACCGGCATTGATGTCCGCGTTCGCTACGCCGGCACCGCAGAACTGGCTGTGGCCATCCTCGAAGAGGGAGATCGGTCCCCAGCCGATGTCTACTACGCACAGGACGCCGGCGCACTCGCGGCGCTCGCCGAGAACGGCGTACTGAGCCAGCTCCCCAACGACATCATCAGCAGCGTGCCAGCCGAGTTGGCCGACGCCTCAGGTCGCTGGGTCGCGACCTCCGGCCGTGCCCGCGTGTTGGTCATCTCCCCCGACCGTGTACCGAACCCGCCGACTTCCGTCTTCGATCTTGTCGACCCTGAATGGCGTGGACGAGTCGGTTGGGCGCCGACCAACGGCAGCTTCCAGGCATTCGTCACCGCCATGCGTCAGATTCATGGCGAAGGCGCCACCGAAGAGTGGCTGCGCGGCATGATCGCCAACGATGTCAGGGTCTACCCCAAGAACTCGCCTCAGGTCCAGGCAGTCCACGATGGCGAGCTAGACATCGGACTGGTCAACCACTACTACCTCATTCGCCAGACGTCCGTCGATTCCGACTGGCACGGCGTCAACCACTTCACCGATCCAGGAGAGGCGGGCGCTCTGATCAACATCGCCGGTGTCGCATTGCTCAATGCCTCTGACAACGACGGCAACGCGCTGCGCTTCATTCGATTCCTGCTTAGCGAGGAAGGCCAGACCTACTTCCGTGAGCAGACATTCGAATACCCGGTCGCGGCTGGCGTCTCGGCCTGGCCAACCCTCGTCTCGCTGGATGAACTCAACCCGCCTTCGCTGGCGTTGACATCGCTCTCCGACCTCGAGGGCACGATCGCGCTGCTTGAAGAAGTTGGCGCGTTGCCCTAGCAAACTGCCCTAGCCGGCTGCTCGAGAGCTGGCCCTCAACTCACCCATCCCCGGTCTCGATGGTATGGCCTCTGTCGTCGCTTCGCCATGGGGGCGACGGCAGAGGTCCATCCCGGCCTCTACTGGAAGCTCACTTCCACGAGCTAACTCATGAGTATGCAGGCATAGCGTTATTTCATGGTGAAATACTCCGATAACCTCGCTCCATGACCATCTTTGGCGGTACCGCCGAGTTCCCGTCTCGACTGCGCTTCAACGTCCCCATCATTTGGATGCTCGCTTTGGCCGCAGCCGGCGCCGCTTGCATTCCCCTGGTCTATCTCGTCATCCGAGCCGCCGAGGCCGATGCGGACGCGTGGTCCAAGGTCGTTGCCGACAGCACATTACGTTTGCTACTGAACACCGCCGGGTTGGCTGCAGCCGTCACCGCCGCCTCCGCCGCGCTGGCGCTTCCAATCGCTTACCTCACCGAGCGCACAGACCTCCCTTTCGCCCGCGTCTGGCGAACCATCACCATTATGCCCCTCGCCATCCCCTCGTATGTGGGAGCATTCGCATTCATCATTGCCCTCGGCCCGTACGGTTCCTTGCAGGACCTGCTCGCACCCCTGGGCGTCGAGAACATTCCCAGCATCTACGGATTCGTCGGCGCATGGCTGACCCTGACCCTGTTCACCTTCCCCTACCTGTTGCTGGTTGTCCGGGCCGGACTCCGCGATCTCGATCCGGCCATCGAGGAAGCGGCTCGCTCCCTGGGACAATCAGCCTGGGGCACATTCTGGCGCGTGACGGTTCCGCAGCTCAGGGTGCCCATCGCTGGCGGCTCTCTGCTTGTCGCGCTCTACGTCATATCCGACTTCGGCGCGGTCTCGATGATGCAGTTCGACACCTTCACCAGGGCCATCTATGTGCGCTTCGGTTCGTCGTTCGACCGTTCCAGCGTGGCCGTGTTATCCCTCGTCCTGGTCGCGTTGGTCGCCCTGGTCCTGGCCATCGACTGGTCCCAACGACGGAGCGCCAAATATCATCGATTGGGTACTGGCGCAGCGAAAACGCCAAGATTGGTCTCCTTGAGACGCTTCCGTTGGCCGGCGTTGCTCGGGCTATTCGTCGTCTCAGCTGTCGCTCTGCTTGTCCCTATCGGCGTACTGTTTCACTGGCTCTCAGTGGGCCTGCAAAACGGTGAGACATTCCCCGGTGTCTGGAGCGCAGCGCTCAATTCTGTCTACGCATCAGGACTGGCCGGCGCAGTGACGGTAGCGGTTTCGATTCCGATCGCCCTGGTCGTCGTCCGTCGACCTGGATTCCTCTCCCGTATCGTTGATCGAGCCGCGTACGTCGGTTACGCGCTGCCAGGTGTGATCGTCGCATTCGCATTGATCTTCTTCACCTTGCGGGTTACGCCGGGCCTCTACCAGACCATCGCCACGCTCGTCTTCGCCTATGCGGTGCTCTTTCTGCCGCAGGCGATCTCCGGTGTGCGCGCCTCAATGGTCCGTGTGCAACCGGGACTCGAAGAAGCGGCTCGCTCACTCAATCGCACTCCCTGGCAAACCTTCTACAGCATCACCTTGCCGCTCATCGCACCAGGGGTGCTGGCAGCGTTCGCCCTGGTCTTCCTCACGACCATGAAAGAGCTACCCGCTACCCTGCTGCTCGCGCCGATCGAATTTGACACCTTGGCGACTACCCTTTGGGGACACCAGGAAGACGTGTTCTTCGCCCGCGCCTCAGCCGCAGCATTGCTCTTGCTCGCCTGCGCCGCACTGCCAATGATGATCCTGTTCGGACGCGACCGTGATCTCCGAGCCTAGCCAACCGGACACCACTCCCGCGCTGGTCGTGAGGGAGATCTCCAAGTCGTTTGACGGGACTGACGCCGTTAACGACGTCTCATTCCAGGTCGAACAGGGAGAAATTCTCGCTCTGCTCGGCCCCAGCGGCTGCGGCAAGTCAACCACCCTGCGCGTCCTGGCCGGCTTCGAGCGTCCCAATCAGGGATTGGTCCAGATCAACGGCGAGACCGCAGTCGGTCCCGCTCTGTGGCGCTCACCTGAGCAGCGTCGGATCGGCATGGTCGCCCAGGACTTCGCCCTGTTCCCTCACCTCAGCGTCGGTGAGAACATCGCCTTCGGCCTGCCCGATGGCCATCACGCCTGGTGGACGAAGCCGTTGCGCCGGTTCCGGCGAACTGAGCCGCCGACTCGCGTCCGCCGCATGCTTGAGCTGGTCGGATTAGACGGGTTCGCTGATCGCTATCCGCACGAACTCTCCGGCGGCGAGGCGCAGCGTGTCGCGCTCGCCCGAGCGCTCGCCCCACAACCGGCCGCCGTCCTGCTCGACGAACCCTTCAGCAACCTCGACCAGAATCTCCGCGCCAGCCTCAGACTGGCGATGCGCAACATCCTAAAGCAGGCCAACACCGCCGCGGTCTTTGTCACGCACGACCGCGAGGAAGCCCTTTCCCTCGCCGACCGCATCGCCGTCATGCGCAACGGCCGGATCGAGCAGATCGGCGCGCCCGACGACATCTACTACCGACCCGAAACCCGATTCATCGGCACATTCGTCGGCGACGCCAACATCCTGCCAGGGGAACGCGTCCGCGGAGGCGCCGAGACTGAACTAGGCTTCGTCGTCGTCGTGAACCCGGCGGAGGAGACGGCGGGCCAAGCAATCGATGTGCTGCTGCGTCCCGAGCAAATCGCCCTCAGGCCATGCCGCGACCCCGGTCCCGACTGCGCCAACGTCATCAGCAGCGAGTACTACGGCCACGACCAGGTCGTCCGGGTGAGATTGCAGTCGGGCAAGGAAGTCGAAGCCAGACTCCGCACGGAAGTCGTCTGGCAACCAGAAGATCCCGTCGACGTCATCGTCCTCGACGACGCCATCGCCTTCCCTCGCTAGCGCCTGCTCCCTCCAGCCTCCCCCTTGCAGAGATCGATGCATTAGCTCCAATTCCCCTCTCCCCCCCTTGCGGGGTGAGATGTCACGGAGTGACAGAGGGGGGGTCGGTTGATGTTGACCAGATAGGGCTCCTGAGCAGAGGACCCCCCTCTGCCTTCGGCATCTCCCCCGCAAGGGGGGGAAGGGGAGTGTTTCTAAGGTCTCCGTAAAGCGGGGACTGGGATTCAACCAGCCAATTGAACTTCTGAGACACCCTCCAAGCCCGGGGCAACGACATCAGACGGGAGTGAAGGAAGAGGAGGCCGCGCCACTCTCAACGCCTGCTGCCCCTCGATTCACTGCCCCTTTACCATGCCAACACCGGCGCATCGCCGATGCGCGTGGCAGGAGAAGCACCGATGCGCGTCGCCTTGATGGTCGAAGGACAGAACGATCTCACCTGGGAGCGCTGGCGGCACATCCTCAGACTTGCCGACCGGCTCAACTTTCCCTCCCTCTTCCGCAGCGACCACTACTTCACCGGACCGATCGAGACGAACCAGCAGGACAGCCTCGAGTGCTTTCTTAGCTTCGTCATGGCCGCCGAAGAAACCTCCAACCTGCGCTTTGGACCAATGGTCACACCAGTCACCTTCCGCCGCCCCGTCGACGTTGGTCGTATGGCCGCCCAGATCGATCAGCTCTCCGGTGGACGCTTCGTGATGGGTCTCGGAGCAGGCTGGAACCAGCCCGAGCACGATGCCTACGGCCTCGATTTCCCCTCAACCCGCGAACGCTTCGACCGCCTCGAAGACGCAATCAACATGATGCAAGCCCTCTGGAGCCCCGGACAGTCCAGCTACAACGGCGAGTACTACAAGCTCAACAGCGCCGACTGCTTGCCCATTCCCGACTCAGGCCGCCCGCCAATCCTGATTGGCGGAGGTGGCGAGAAGCGCACGATTCCAATGGCCGCAAAGTACGCGGTCGAATGGAACTGCGTCTCGCTCACGCCCGACGCCTACGGACACAAGCGCGATGTGATGGCCCGCGCCTGCGACGCTATTGATCGCGATCCCAACGAGATCGAACACTCAATGATGATGTTCCACGCCGTCGGTCCACCCGAGCTGGTCGAGGCCGGAGGAAAGTTCGCTCAAGGTATGTTCGGTCGACCCGGACAGCCGTTGGACGAATTTCTGGCCGAGTTCAATTCAATGGGCAGACTCGTCGGCGGAGCTGATCAGGTCGTCGACGCCCTCGGCAAGCTGGCCGAGGCCGGTGTCGCCGAGGTCCAGTTCCAGCACTTCATGTTCGACCGCGACGACGTGCCCGAGTTCCTCGCCCGAGACGTCGCACCACAGGTCGCCGGCATTGCCATCGGCAGCCACACGTAAGGAGCCACGTGATGAAGATCAGTGACAACGTCCGCATGGTCCCCGTCCCCGAGGACCAGCCGATGCGCCCGACCTCGACCAACATCTACATCATCGGCCAACGCGGCGGCCAGACGTTGACGATCGACTCCGGCGAGGCGATCGACAAGTTCCGCTGGATGCTACGTGGATACCTCGCCGCCATCGACCATTCCGAAATCGGCGTCGCCGCGATCACGCACCACCACTTCGACCACTCCGGCAACCTCAAGCACGTCAACGAGCACCTCAAGGCCGAAATCGCCGTGCCCGAAAACGGCGTCAAACTGCTGCGCGGACGCTTGCCCAAGGAGGGCGTCAAAACCTACACCGACGGCGACATCATCAACCTCGATGGCGGCATCAAGGTCCAGGTCATGACCAGCCCCGGACACTCCATCGATTCGCTCTGCTACTACGTCGAGGAAGAAGGCATCCTCTTCACCGGCGACACCATCCTCGGCAACACAACGACCGTCGTCGGCGACATCAACTCCTACATGGCCTCGCTCCGCCGATTGCTCGAGCTGCCCAACGTCAAAGTCCTCTGTCCGGGACACGGTCCGCTGATTCGCGACACCGACGAAGCCAAAGCGCGAGACCGGCTCGAGATGTACGTCAATCATCGCCAGATGCGCGAAGACCAAATTCTCGAGCAACTCCAGGACGGCGAGCCCAAGACCTCCTGGCAGATCATGGAGACAATCTACGGAGACAGCATCGACAAGCGCCTCCGCCGAGCCGCAGACGGAAACGTCCAGGCTCACCTCAAGAGCCTGCAAAAGTCAGGCGTTGTCAGAGCCTCCAGAGGAGAAAAGAAAAAGCCAAACCCGGCAACCGTCGCCAAGGACAAGGCCAAAGAACAGGCCAACCGAAAGATCATCCAACAGGGAAAAAAACTGGACAAAGCCCAGAGAACCAAAATCCTCGCCCAACAAGAAAACCCACCAACCGACCTCTGGAAAAAGCCGCCGACCTATCAGTTGAGATAAACGCTCCCCCTTTGGGGGATCTGTCCCGAAGGGACTGAGGGGGCCCGCCTCACATGGCGCAGCCCACCAGCACTGACACAGGAGCCAACCATGGACTACGGCATCGGAATCCCAAGCTGGATCAACGCCTATCAGGAAGTGCAGCGAGCAGAAGCCGCCGGCTTCACTCACGCCTGGTTCTACGACTCGCAGCTCATCTACTCCGATGTCTACGCAGCCATGGCACTGGCGGCGCACCACACATCGACGATCAAGCTGGGCACCCTCGTCGCCATTCCCTCCAACCGGATCGCGCCCGTCACGGCATCCGCTGTCGCTTCGCTGAACAAACTCGCCCCGGGACGGATCATCCTCGGCATCGGCACCGGTTACACCGGACGCAACACGATGGGCCTGCCTGCCTATCCGATCAAGCGCTACCGGGAGTACGCCCAGCAGGTCCGAGGACTGCTCAACGGCGAAGACGTGCTCTACACCGACGACGTCACTGGCCAGGAGCGCTGGATCCGACTGATCCACGGCCAGCACTCCGAGTTCCTCAACCTCGACGACTTCATTCCCATCTACGTCGCCGCAAACGGTCCCCGAGCCCTGGAGGTCGTCGGACAGGCTGGCGACGGTTGGGTCACGACCGGTATGGGACTCAACGCCCAGCAGTCCTTCCCCGCCATCGCCGCCGCCGCCGAAGCTGCCGGACGCTCGACCGAAAAGCCGTACACCGTCGGACTCACAACAGGTCTCGTCTTGCAGGACGGCGAATCATTCGAGTCTGAGCGGGTCACCAAGATTCTCGGTCCAGGAATGGTTCCCGGCGTCCACGCGATGTGGGAGGCCGCCTACGGTCCTGGCGCCAACCTCGGCATGGACAACCCCGATCTCGCCGGCGAGTACCACAACTACATCCGCGAGTACTCCGCTGCCAAAGGCACGCCCGAGGACCGGCTCTACCTCGATGTCCACGAGGGCCACATGGTTTATCTCAAGCCGGGCGAAGAGCAATTCATCTTCCCCCAGGTCCTCGAGCGCAGCCTGGTCGGCAGCGGCCCCGAGATCATCGAGAAGCTTGAACACCTCGAATCAATCGGCGTCGACAACATCGCCCTGACCGCCAACGATCCTGCCGGCGCAAGAGAGATCATCGACGACTTCGCCCGCGAAGTCATCTACAAGCGAAGCTAGGAGCCAGCCATGGACTACGGACTGCTCGTCCCCACGTACGTCGACATGTGGAAGGAAGTCGTCCGCGCCGAGGAGGCCGGCTTCACCCACGCCTGGTTCCCCGACTCGCAACTGATCTGGTCCGACTGCTACGCCGCCATGGCGCTGGCCGCTGAGCGAACTTCGACGATCAAGCTCGGCACGCTCGTCTCGATTCCCTCCAATCGAATCGCGCCTGTCACAGCCTCGGCGATCGCCACGATTAACAAGCTCGCGCCCGGCCGCACGATCCTCGCGCTCGGCACCGGATACACCGGTCGCAACACGATGGGTCTGCCTTCGTACCCGGTCAAGAAGTTCCGCGAGTACGCCCAGCAGGTCCGAGACTTGCTGGATGGCAAGGACATCCGGCACACCGACGATGTCACCGGTCGCGAGACCTGGATCCGCCTGATTCACCCGGACCATCCCGACTTCTACAACATCAAGGACCACATCCCGGTTTACATCGCCGCCAATGGACCACGAGCAACCGCGGTCGTCGGCGAGGTCGGCGACGGCTTCGTCACCTCAGGTACCGGGCCATGGTTGGACTCAGCATTCCCAATCATCGAGGATGCCGCCCGTTCCGCTGGACGCACGACCGAAAAGCCATACACCGTCGGCCTGACCGGCGCCTGCGTCATGCAGGAGGGCGAAGAGATCATGTCCGAGCGTGTCATCCACCGTGCCGGCGCGGTTGCTGCCGTCTACAACCACACGCTCTGGGAGTCCGAGTACGGCGGCTGGGGAGGCAATCTCAAGGGCGTCAACCCCGACGCCGCGGCCGAGTACAACCAGTACATCACCAAGTATGCCGAGGAGCGCGGACGACCACTCGACCGCCTCTACCTCGATGTCCACGAAGGCCACTACAGCTACCTCAAAGAAGGCGAGGACCGCTTCATCACCCAGGACCGTCTCGACGACATGATCATCGGCACACCCAATCAGATCATCGAGAAATCCGAGATGGCTCAGGCACACGGAGTCGACCACCTGGCGCTGACCGCCCTGGATCCCGCCGCCGCCAACGATCTCGTCGACGAAATGGCCCCAATCATCGCCCGCACGACCTAGACCTCACCCTTCGCGGGAGGTCACACGAACCCCATTGCAGACCTCCCCCTCTGGGGGAGGTGTCACGGAGTGACGGAGGGGGCTCCCAATGGAAACGCCGCTGACCTGGAATCTACCCAAGTCACCCCCAGCCCCAACCCTGGCGCTGACCCACGGCGCAGGTGCGTCGACGAGCCATCCCAACACCGCCGCACTGGCGAAACTGATCGCCGAGCAAGGCGTCCGCGTCGCCCGCTTCGATTTCCCCTACATGCGCCGAGCCATGGAGACCGGCCGCCGCCCATGGCCGCCCGACGCCGAAGACGTGCTCGCCGGGACCTGGATCCAGGTCATGCAACAGCTCGCAGAGCAGGGAGTGCCAACCTCAACCCTGTTCATCGGAGGACGCAGCATGGGCGGGCGCATCGCCAGCTACATCGCCGATGCCGCCGAACCCGCCGGTATGGTCTGCATTAGCTATCCCTTCCACGCACCCAACGACCCCTCACGAGCAACCACGTTCCACCTCGAACAAATGGCCACGCCCACACTCATCGTCCAGGGAGAACGAGACGAATACGGAACCCGAGAAGAAGTCGAAGCCTACGACCTGTCACCCAACATCAGACTCCAGTGGATCCCCGACGGAAACCACGGCCTCATCCCCAGAAAACGCTCCGGCCACACCGAGGAAAGCAACCGCGAGCTGGCTGCCAACGCCATCGCAAACTTCATCAAGAGACTGCTCTAGCTAACTCAGGAATCTGCTCGCCCTCGGTAGACAGTGATGCAAGACTCCCCATTCCCCTCTCCCCCCATTGCGGAGGGAGATGTCACGGAGTGACAGAGGGGGGTCGGCTGGTGACGACTAGAAAGGCATGATGGGCAGAGAGCCCCCCTCTGCCCCCGGGTCAAGCCCGGGGCAGGCTTTCGGCATCTCCCCCGCAAGGGGGGAGAAGGGGAGCTATGGATCGGTCACTCGCTGGGGAACCGGCCGCGAAGCGATTGAGATTCACCCCCGCCAAATGACCTCAGCCGGCCGACGCTCCGCGGGCATTTCACGCATTTCCTCCGGTGGGTAGCCCAGATACAGATACGCGACAATCCGGTCGTCCTCGCCGATCCCCAACCAACGCTTCGCCGCCACATTCTCGGCCAGAGCCCCGGTGCTCCACTTCGTCGCCAGCCCCCTTGACGTCGCCGCCAGCATCATGTTCTGCACTGCACAGCAGACCGCCGCATAGTCCTCCCGATCGCGCACCGGATCATCCAACACCGCCTGTTGCGTCACCGCGACGAACAGCGGCGACCGCATCAGCTTGCCTCGAGGATCCTTGGCAAACTCGCCTCCGCCGTCGAGAATCGCGTCGCACATCTCTTCTCGCGCCGCACCCGAGACCACGTGAAACCGCCACGGTTCCGTGTGCTTGTGATTCGGCGCCCAGCGCGCCGCTTCAATCAGATCCTCGATCACGTCTTGCCCAACGAGGCGATCGGAGAACACTCCGATCGTCCGCCGCTCGCGGATCGCGCGGTCAACGTCCATCTGTCTGTCTCCAACTCCCTCTCGCCCTGGGAGAGGGCTGGGGTGAGGGCTCACGCGACTCAGTCTGCCGCACAGCATACGATCACGGCACATGATTCGCGCAGGCATTGGACAAACATTCGAAGCCTTCGGCGTCGGCACCTTCCGGCTCCATTGGCTGCTCACCGTGATGGCCTTCATGGCCTTCTCGATGAACTTCACCGTTCTGCCGATCGTTGCCTTCGACCTTGGCGGCAACAACTCGTCGGTCGCCATCGCGATGGCCGGCAACGGCGTCGCCTGGTTCTTCATCGGACCATTCGCCGGAGCGATCACCGACCGACTCTCCAAGCGACGGCTAATAGCCCTGGCCCAGACTGCAATCGCGATTAACTACGCACTGATCGGGTTTCTCATCCTGATCGGGCGGATCGAGGTTATCTGGCTGACCGTCAGCACGCTCTTCCTCGGTGCATGTTTCGCCTTCACCGGCCCGTCCCGCCGAGCCTACGTTGCCGATATCGTCCCGCCCCGGCTCGTCGGCAACGGAGTCGCGCTGCTGCAGACCGGACTCACTTTCCCCCAGTCGGTCGGTCCCGTGATCGGTTCGCTCCTGCTCTTCGCGCCCTTCATCGGCGCCGATGGTGCATATTTCATCATGGCCGGCATCCTTGTTGTCACCATCTTCTCCCTGTTCCTGATGCCGCCGGGCAGCCCGCGTAACGTCCCGCGAGGCTCCGTCACCCGAGAACTGCTGCTCGGACTCCGCTACGCCTGGCGACAACCGAGACTTCGAGTCCTGCTCGCGACTCTGCTGCTCGTTTCAGCCACTGCCGGTCCCTACCAGAACGTCCTGCCCGGATTGCTCGAGAACGCATTCGGAATCGAGTCGCGAAACCTCGGACTCGTCTCCTGGCCCATGGGAGTCGGCTCATTTATCGTCGGACTCTCAGTCGCCGGTGTCGTCGGTACCCGTTGGTCCGGAGGCGTGTTGCTCGTCATGAGCTGCGCCTTCGGCCTCGGTGTCGCCTTGCTCGGTGTCACCCCGAACGCGATCGTCATGCTGCCCGTCATCTTCCTCGTCGGCTCCGGCTTCTCAGCCTTCCAGACACTCAACACCGCCGAGGTCATCCGCCAGTCCGAACCCGAGTTCCACGGACGAGTCACCGCACTCACATTCCTCCCCTTCGGAGTCCAGTCCTTCACCGGACTCGGCTTCGGAGCAGTCGCCGACATCATCGGCGAGCAGGACGTACTGATCATCATGGGCCTGTCGTCCATCGCGATCAGCCTCGTCTTCGGCACGATGTACCTGAGAATGAAGCCGCCCTCAATCCAGGTCCAGGCCACCGCCCAGAGAGTCATGAGACGAACCCTCAGACCGATCGCCGCAATCACTCGCCCTCAAAAGTGAGTGCCGCAACCCAGAGCAAGTCCCCAGTCCCCGCTTCACGCGGGGACCCGCTCCTTCCCCAGTCCCATTCCCTTGTCAGACTGCCTCTCCGTCATACCCGCGCTCCGACGCGGGTATCTCGTTGCACGCGGCACAGAAGGTAAGACCAAGTTGAGAGTATGCGCGCTGCGATTTCCTCAACCGACAGCGTCTGAGGCGAGCTCGGCGAGATTCCCGCGCCGGAGCGCGGGAATGACGGAGCGGGCATTTCCAAGAGGCTCATCCCCGACGACTCACTTCACATGCCGATCAAGCCAGGCGATCATCCGCTCGTAGTACTCCTTGACCATCGCCGGATCGCCAACTCTGAACATCGAGTGCGAGCAACCAGGGAACCGCACCATCTCCGCCGGCTTCCCCCGATACCGAAGTCCGGCGAAGTACTCCTCGCCCTGCGAAATCGGCACCCGCCAGTCCGACTCACCGTGCAAGATCAGTACCGGACAGCGCACGCTGTCGATATATGTGATCGGTGAGCGCTCCCGATACCAGTCGAAGTTGTCGTCCGGCACATCGCCCCACTGATACGAACCCCATGACGGCCCAATATCCGACACGCCCCACATGGACCACAGATTCACCACCGGCGCACCCGCGATTGCCGCCTTGAATCGATTGACGTGCCCTATCAACCAGGTCGTCATGTATCCACCATACGAATAGCCATGCACGCCGAGCCGATTGGCATCCACATACGGACGCTCACAAACCGCATCAAGCGCCTCAAGCAAATCGAACGAGTCCTCGCCGCCCCAATCGACGGTCACTGCATCGGTGAAGTTGGCCCCATACGTCGACGACCCACGAGGATTGACAAACAACACCAGGTATCCCGCGCCCGCGATCACCTGGTGCAGAGCATTGAATCCCTCGCCAAAGAACCCATTCGGCCCACCATGAATCTCCATCACCAGCGGATAAGACTGGTCAGGATCAAATCCCGGCGGGTACATCAATCCACAGGGAATCTCCCACCCATCCCGCTCAACAGTGAAGAACTCAACTGCACCGATCTCGCGAGATTCAACGAAATCGGTAGCTGCATTCGTCAGCCGGCTCTCTTTTCTCCCCCCCTTGGGGGGAGATGCCGAAGGCAGAGGGGGGCTCCCCGTTTGCACTGACACAACCTCCCCAGGACCATCCGGAGTCGTTGAAACAACCGCTAGCAACGCTCCATCAGCCGACACGTCAAACCCATTGATCAACTCGGCTTCAGCCCGAATCGTCTCGGGTTCCCCCAAGCCCTCGGCCGACACTCGGTACACGCCTGAGCGTCCACGTACATCGGCGGCAAACGTGATCCCCTCATCCGTCCAGACCATCTTCGGCGGGCCAGAGATCGGAAAGAATCCCGATTGCGGATTGACCGAGTCGTCCGTCAGCCGGGTCCGCTCGCCGCTATAGCGCTCAACCCGCTCGAGATACGCCTGGTGGCGCTGCGACATGTCAGTCACCGATACCGCCAACGACAACCCACCCGGCGACCAACAGGCCCGTCCAGCCGACATCACTCCTGGCGTCAGTCGTTCAACATGCCCGCCGCCAGCCACGCCCTGAGTCGACATCACGCACAGCTCGGATCCAAACGGACGCCGCCGCTCACGATCCACGTTGCGGTCGGCCGTGAACGCCACCCACCGACCATCCGGCGAGACCACCGGATGCGCATGGTTGTACGTCCCGCTCGTCAACTGAAGCTCGCAACCAGTCGAGGCGTCAACCCGAAACAGTTGATGCCACGCATCCTCGCGATAACCCAATACATCGCCCCGATAGTACGTTTCACGCACAACGGTCGTCTTTGAGCCGTCGCGCTGGCCACGATGAGGGTCAATATCCACGACCGCAATCATTCCCGAGCCGTCCGGCAGCCAGTCAAACCCGGCCACGGAGTGCTCCAGGTTCGTCAGTCGTCGAGCCTCGCCGCCGTCCGTCGGAAGCAACCAGATCTGCCGAGGCGCTCCTGCCTCAGCCGAGGACGGCCGCAGAAACGCCAGCACTGATCCGTCCGGAGCCCAAACCGGACTCGAGTCCGAGTCACCCGAAGTCAGCCCCCTCGATTCGCCACCCTCGAACGGAGCGCACTCAATCCAGGAAACCCGCTTGCCTTCCTGAACTTGGCCGCGAACATAAGCAACCACCAACCCATCCGGCGAAATCGCCGGAGCCCCAACCCCACCCAACTCAAACGCAATCTCCGGCCCAATCGGAGTCTTCATCGCCTGTCCCTTCTTTGCTCCCCCTGCAGGGCGAGCTGCCGAATCAATTTCACGCTTCCCTTGCAAGGCGAATTGCCGAATCGATTTCACGCTCCCCCTTGCAGGGGGAGCTGCCGCAGGCTGAGGGGGTCCCTCCCCACGTCGCCAGCACTTCGACCCCTATCCTACCCAGCGACAACACCAGTACTTCCACGTCTACGGAGCCGCGAAATGCCCAACATCGATCGAGACGGCGTCAGCATCCACTACGAGGCGCACGGCGACGGCCCGGCAATCATCCTCTCCCACGGTTACGGCGCCACTTCGCAGATGTGGGCTGGGCAGATCGATGTCCTCTCCGCCGATCACCGTCTGATCGTGTGGGACATGCGTGGACACGGACTCACCGACTCACCCGACGATCCCGCCTGCTACAGCGAAGCCGAGACCGTCGCCGATATCGCCGCCATCCTCGATGCCGAGGGAGCCGACAGCGCCGTGATCGGCGGCCTTTCACTCGGCGGTTACATGTCGCTCGCCTTCCAGGTTGCCCATCCTGACCGCACGCGAGCCCTGATGCTCTTCGACACCGGTCCCGGCTACAACAATCCGAAGGCTCGGGAGGGCTGGAACACGGGCATGGCGATCCCCCGGGCCGAAGCGCTCGAGCGCGATGGCCTCGCCGCGCTGGGCGGCTCCGAGGAAGTCCGAGTCTCTACGCATCGCTCCGCTGAGGGCCTGGCCAATGCCGCTCGTGGGATGCTCGCCCAGTTCGACAACCGCATCATCCAGTCACTCGCGACCATCCCCCAGCCAACCCTTGTCCTCGTCGGAGAGAACGACAAGCCCTTCCTCGCTGGCACCGACTACATGGCCAACAAGATCCCCAACAACACCCACGTCGTCATCCCCAACGCCGGACACGCCGCCAACATCGACAACCCGTCCGACTTCAACGAGGCTGTGTCCTCGTTCCTTAAGTCGTTCGACTAGCGGCCCTCACCCCATCCCTCTCCCAGAGGGAGAGGGGGTCAGAAACTGGAGCTCCCATGCAGGTCAGTCTCTTCTTCCTCCCATCAGTCGGCACGCGTGAGGACATCGAAGCCGGCATGGCCGGCAATCGTCCAGAGCTCTATCAGGACATGCTCGCCGACCTCTCCGCCTTCGCCAAAGCCGGTGACGCGCTGGGCTACGACTCAATCGGCTTCACCGAGCACCATTTCCACATCGAGGGCTTCGAGGTTTCGCCCAACCCGATCATGCTCGACCTCTACCTCGCCATGCAGACCGAGCGCATCCGCGTCGGTCAGCTCGGCCTTGTGCTGCCGGCGCAGAACCCAATCCGCGTGGCCGAGGACATCGCCATGCTCGACCACATGTCGGGCGGTCGCGCGCTGGCCGGATTCGCACGCGGCTACCAGCGACGCTGGGTCGACACGCTTGCCCAGCAGATCCACGGCGTCCACGCCGCTCGCCCTGGCGACCATGACGCGATCGACGCCGCCAACCGCGCAGCCTTCGAGGAGCATTTCAACATCATCCGCAAATGCTGGACCGAGGAGATGATCTCATATCAGGGCGACGCCTGGCAGATTCCACCCGACGGCACGCCCTGGGACATCGAAGCGACGCGCTTGTACGGCAAGGGCGTCGACGAAAACAACATCGTCCGCGAGATCGGCGTCGTGCCCAAGCCGCTGCAGAAGCCGCACCCACCGCTCTTCCAGCCCTTCGCCTCATCCGAGCGAACCATCCGCTGGTGCGCCCGAGAAGGCATCACCGCCATCCTCCCGCCGATGTACCCCGAGCTGCAAAACCGCCTCTACGAGGTCTACCAGGAGGAAGCCGCCTCAGTCGGTCGAGACCTCAAACCGGGCGAAGGTCTGGGAGTCCTCCGGGACGTGATCATCACCGACACCGACGAAGAGGCCCTCGAACTCTGGCGCCACTCCGCGGCCTTCGCCGGAGGAGCCTGGTTCGCTCCCTTCGGCTTCGCCGAAGCCCTCCGCCCACCCGGAGGAGAAATCATGACTCCCGAGCAACAACTGGAAAACGGCCTCCTCTTCGCCGGAACCCTCGACAGCGTCAAAAGACAAGTCCAGGCCATGATGGACGTCACCCCGGTGACCTGGATCTTTATGTGGCAATACAACGGGCTCCTCACCCAGGGCCAAATCCTAAGGTCGATGGAAGACTTCTCCGAGAAGGTCCTCCCGGAGTTCGGCGAGTTGGAGAACAACAGAGGGTGAGCCCGATCGGAGGAGGCCATCGTTCCTCTTATGGGGAGATTCACGCTCGGATAGAGAGAGGGTCTTCGTCGCTCTCGGCGCCCAACCAGCTGTCTCAGCCAGGGTGCTCGCAAATGGGCCTGCAGGCATCGCTGACCTTGCTCCTCTCCCTAGAATCGGAAACTTTCAAGCATGTGGTCGATTGCAACGGCGTGTTCTGAGATCCGATGCTCGTTCGTGCGAGCGGTCACTACGTACTCCAAGCTTCCGCTCCGGCCAACCTGGATTATACATATCACAGCGGGCTGGTAGCCATGTGGTTTATATCGGAAGTTGATGCGGTACCAATTGTGTCCCTCATAGTCATCCTCGTGTGAGGAGAGGACGTCCCACTGTTGCCACGCGTCCTCCTTCGTGAGATGCTCCGCCACAGCATCCTTGCACAGTTCTTCTGCAGTCACATGGTCGGCCACATCAACGATGTCTACTGTGAGATAGGCGTCCTGTTCAGTAGAGTTGAGTATGAGCCCTAAGTCATCACAGTGAGTAGAATGCCAACCCGGTGCTGCAGAGATGCTCCAGTAGTAATGGTCGCTCCAGTAAGTGTCCCAAATCGAAACTGTGTCGAGGAACGAAGCTATCGTCCGAGAGAGTTCACGCGCTCCTTCTCCGCGTTTGGACCGAGTCCTTCCTGCGCCCACATAGTCGTGAGCCACATTTAAGTCCGCTGAAATCAGATGCCTAGAGTTTGTAGGAGATGAGAACAGCGACCATTCGACTCGACCAGTGCGCATTCCTGAACCGTCGCCACGGTCGCCTCGAAGCGAGAGAGAGAAGTTGTTCCGGCTTGATCCCCGCGACCTGCCGTGCCAGGTAGCTGAACCATCGGTCCAGCTACCAGCCTCTTCATGCCACCATCTATACATGTCGTCGGCGAAGTCCTGCAAAGAGAAGGCGTTGTCGACCTTTATCACGTTAACGGAGAAGTAGTTATCATCGAGGAAAAAGAGCGTACCTTGTTGATTAAACTGATTCGGCGTCCAAGCTTGCGGCATGGCGATACTGAAGCCGCCGTTCCCGATGTGGTGAAGGACACTGGCTCCTTGCTTTGAGGCTTCCAAATGGTGGACTTTTGGGCTTGTAGGGTGAGTGCCGGATGCTAACAGGTCAAGCGCTTCTTTGACGTCGTCAATGGGAATGGCAAAGCCAATGCCTCCGATGGATTGCCCTGCCACGGGTGCGAGTACTGAAGTGTTGACGCCAATGGCGTTGCCGTGGGAGTCGAGCAACGGTCCGCCGCTGTTACCTGGGTTGATGGCAGCATCAGTCTGCAAGCTGTCGACACGCTTTGCTGAGATGATTCCTCGAGTCACCGTTGGGGAACCCTTAAGAAAGTCACTCATCGGATAGCCAATGGCCACGACATCCTCACCAACCTGAGCCGAACCTGAGTCACCCAGTGGCAGAGGCTTCAGAGTGAGATTCTCGGAAAGTCGAATACAAGCCAAATCCAAGCTCGGATGGACGCCAATGACGAGACCGTTGTGCGTTTCGCCATTAACGAACTCAAGGGTCACCTCCGTATGTGACCCAACTACATGAGAGTTCGTGATCACATTACCTGAGAGATCGACGACAAAGCCTGAGCCGCTGCTGCTGGGGGTCCTGATACAAACTAAGCTGGGCTCCGCATCTCGGACGATCTGCGATAATGGAGGGGTAGAAGGGATTTGGGCTTCCATAGCCAAGAGTCCTCTTTGTCACGGTTGGCAGAAATGCCTGCACGGGCTGCCGGAATCCAAAATCGGCCTAACTCAATCGATCCAGGATCAACCCCAGATTCGACGGGTCCGACCGCAGCTCTCCGACCGGGAAGCTCCTCACGACCTCAGTGGCCGGCTACAGCTGAGTCAGCAGCGCCACCGCGCCGATGATGACCGCTGCTATCCCGATCATTGCGATCAGCAGACGATTGACAATTCGTTGTTCCATCGCCTGGAGTTCCAGACGGAGATCGTCCTTAGTGACCAAGTCCTCAAACCCTTCTGACACCGCCTCAGTGAACTCGTCAGCCTGAGCGTCGTTCGCGCCGATATCCACAATGCTGCGGCGAATCCGAATTGGGTTTAGAGCCATGTCCACGACCTCCTGAGGCCAGTCTACCCAAGCCGATCCATGATCAAGCCCAGATTCGACGGGTCCGACCGCAGCTCTCCGACCGGGAAACTCCTCACGACCTCAGCCACCGCAGCGTTTGCCGGCGTTGCGATCTCTACAGCTTTGCCCTGTTCCACGACCCACCCGTTCAGCGCATCAATCTCCACCCTGCGCTGACGGATCACGTCCTGCAAGAAACTCGGCCGACCTGCTCCCAGCGCTTGCGCGCCGGCGATCAACTCCGCATCGAGCTCCGACGAATCGCCTCCATTGGCGACATCGACGAACTTCTGCGCGTCGATGCCCCAGACGCCGTCGATGTTGTGACCGTGAGCCCTGCCGACCTCGATCACCTCGGCCGCGATCCGGATGCACAGCCAGCGAGTGTCGTCTCGGGCGCGGACCTCTCCCGATCCATATCCCGACAGCCCAGCAATCGGATTCGCCATGCAGTTCACCGCGAGCTTGCCCCAGCGCTCGCCCCACAGATTCGTCGTCGATTCCGATCCGGCCACGTGATTCATCATCGCTGCGATGTCACGCGCCCGGTCGGAATCCGAGCCGTCCAGCTCGCCGATTTTGAAGCCCAGTGTCCGTGTGTCGGTGCGCATGCAATGGCCCGGCTCGTACATTCCCGCGCCGATCGTGATCACGCAGCCCAGCGTCCGCTCGCGACCAGCAATCGCTGCCACTCGCTCGTCATTGATTCCGTTCTGGAAATCAACGACAGCGCCATCGTCCCTAACCAGCGGCGAGATGAACGACGTCGCCCATTCGGTGTCATAACTCTTGACGGCGACGATGCCGATATCGAACGGCTCCGAAATCGCCTGCGCCTCATACAGATGCCGCGCATCGACGGGCATGCGAATATCGCCGATCAACGGACCGCTCAGCCGGAGTCCGTTCTGCTTCATCTCGTTGATGTGCTCGACCCAGTGGTCGAACAGTGTCACCTGGTAGCCGGCGCGCGTGAGCATCCCACCGACGACACCGCCAATGGCGCCGGCTCCGATGATGCCGATTCGAGTCATGTCCGTGTCCTTTGTGTTAGCTGCGGCGAGGTAGACGTACCGTCGCCCAGCCTGGCGTGGTCACGCCGAGTCGGTCGTTCTCCAGCCAGACCTCGAGCTCGATGAGTCCGTGCTCGTCGTCGAGTTCTGATTTGCCGGTGACCTTGCCACGAGCGTGTACCTGGTCCTCGGGAATGTTCATCCGCCGCATCTCAAAGCGGAACTTGCTCATCCATCCCGAAGGTCCGGCCCAGTCGGTCACCACGCGGCAGAGCGCCGCTTGCGTCCAACCGGTGTTGTAGAAGATTGCCGGATGCCCGGCCTCGGCCGCAAACTCGGGATCGTGGTGGACCGGATAGAAGTCCTGCGATCCCGATACCTGCTCAACCATCTTGGTCCAGTCGAGCGTCAGATCGTAGCCCTCAATCAGGTCGCCGACGCGGACGTCGTCCCAGTAGGTCTGTTCGGTTGAGACACTGTTCTGTGCGCTCTTGGTGGTCATAGCGGTCGCTCGCCTTCTTCCGATTCGACTTGTTCGGGAGTCCGATGCGTACATAACGTGTTGGTGCCAACTGCGACCAACTCGCCGTCCTGGTTGGTGATGCGCATCTCCGTCTTGATCCAGACCGAGCGTGGATCGAGCTTGATTGATTTCTCGTAGATGTCAATCACTTCTGTCTGAGAGGACAGGTGATCACCAACCTTCGCCGGCCGGATGTACTCCCACTCAGTGTTGAGATTGATGTTTCGTTCTCCCCGAGTCGGCACCTGCAGGAGCAGGCTGACGCCCTCGTCGGAAGACGGCGGCCACACACCGGACCCGGCAAAGTAGCGGGTCATCACCGGTGGGGCGATCACCGATCCCCACTCCGACTGCTTGCCGTACTGAGGGTCGAGGAACAGCGGATTCGTGTCCTCAACCATGTGGCAGTGGCGTCGAATGCTGTCATATTCAACCGGATACCGACCGGGAACGACCTCCGTTTTCCGCCCCATCCACTCGCGACGAACCGCGTCAATGTCGTAGCGTCCTGTAACGCGAACCATCGTCGTTCTCCGGTGACAAAGGCCTATCCCCGTGGCTAGGCTGAGGCTACCAGACTGTTAGGCGTCGTCCGTTTCGAGGAGTGAAGCGATGTCCGTAATGACCCCGATTCTGCGGATACGTAGGGTGCTCCGCTCGATTGGAGCCACCTCGCAACAATCTGACGATTTCGCCGATGCAATGTCCGCCTATCCAACCAAAGACGACTTCCAGCAACGGCTTGACACGATGTTCGCTCAACAGTTCAACCGAATCATGTTCGGCATCATCGTGGTCGTTGGCCTGGCGGTGGCAATCATCACCGTGTTGATGGTGGCATTGGACTGAGTCCCTAGCGCGACTCACTCCGAGGACCAAACGGCTCTGGACGGAACGGTTCATCGCGAGCTCGCAGGAAGGCCCCGAATCCACCTGTTTCCTTCGCCGCGTCGAGATGCGCGACCTCTGGTCCATCGGCCGACGCCTCAACCATCGTCGAGAGCATCGAACCAACATTGAGCGCATTGCGCAGACCCATCGCCTCAAGGCCGCGAGCCGTAATCAGCTTGTTGTAGCGAACCGAGTGCGAGGGCACGAGCGCTAGCCGCCGCGCCAGCGCATCGGCCTTCTCCATCAGATCCTCGACCGGGACAATCTCATTGATCACGCCGATTCGCAGCGCCTCCTGAGCGTCAAAGTGGTCGCCGGTCAACGCGTATCGATGCGCGGTCTTCCAACCCGCCAACGCCGCAAACAGCACCGAGCTGTTCGAGATCATCCGAACCTCAGGCTGGGCGAAGACAGCTCGATCAGTCGCGATCGTGATGTCGGCCGCCAGCGAGTACCAGAATCCACCGCCGATGCACCAGCCGTTGACCGCGGCAATGATCGGCGTCTCCAGCGTCATCAAATGCATCATCATGTCGGGGTTCTTCGATGAGAAGCGGAACCAGCGCTCGAGGTGCTCGGAGACCGGCTGCGTCGGTCCGCCAACCTCACTGTCAATCCCACCGGCGATGTTGTAGCCCGACGAGAATGCCCGTCCCGCGCCGGTGAAGATGATCGCTCGTGCCGTCGGATCGGCATTGGCCACATCCAGCGCGTGATGGAACTCCTGCTCAAGTGCAGGCGTGATCGCGTTCAGGGTCTCCGGGTTGTTCCAGGTAATCGTGACAACCGGACCGTCTTGTTCGTACAGAATGTTCTCGTAGTCGGGCATCATGACGCTCATTTCTCGCGCTCTTGAGGTTCAATCAGAGTCTACGCGCCACTCTCCCGTAACCTGAGCCCTTGGGGAGGCCCGAATGCCCGGACCACTCGATGGCATCAAGGTGCTCGAACTGACCCAGATCATCGCCGGTCCATACTGCGGTGTCGCGCTCGCTGATCTCGGCGCAGATGTTGTCAAGCTCGAGTCACCCGTCGGCGACGCCTCGCGAAAGATTGCACAATTCGCACCCGGCGAAAGCAAGGCCTTCCACGCCCTCAACCGTGGCAAACGAGGACTGGTCATCAACCTGGCAACGACTGAAGGACAGGCGGTGGCCCACCAGCTCATCCCCCACTTCGATGTGTTTGTCACCAACGTGCGCCCTGGTGTTGCGGACCGAATCGGGATGGACTACGACACGCTGCGCCAGATTCGCTCCGACCTGATCTACTTCGATGTCACAGGCTTTGGAGATCGCGGACCAAGCGCTCACCGCGCCGGGTCCGACGCGATGGTTCAGGCTTACTCGGGACTGGTCGCCGGAGATCTGAAGGTCGGACCGGATGGAGCGCCTGAACAAATCACGGCTTCCGCGCCGTCCGATTACATCGCTGCCCTGGGTGGTGCGATGGGAGTCTGCGCCGCCCTCTTTCACCGAGAACGAACCGGCGAAGGTCAGCGCATCTCGGGCACACTCCTCGGAGCCGGACTCGCGCTGCAAACGCCATGGGTCGCCGACGTGCCCGTCTCAGACTCAATCCTGCTCGAACCACTGCGCCGGATGATGACGGAAATGCGGGTATCAGGAGCCTCATACGCAGAAATGATTGAAGCGAGACGCAGCCGTCCCAACCAGGGCAAGGCTTTCCGAATCTACTACTCCGGCTATCCGGTCAAGGACGGCGCAATCATCCTCGGCGCCCTGACCCCTCAAAACCGCGACCAGATTCGCACCGCCCTCGAAATCACCAATGACCCCACGGACAACGACGACTTCAATGCAATCGGCCCCGACGCGGACGCCATCGTCGCTCGCGTCGAAGAGCAGATCAAAGCAAAGCTCGCGAGCGGCACAATGACTGAATGGATCCGCAAGCTCGATGCCGCCGGAGCGCCGGCCTCGCCCGTCAACTGGATGGAAGACATGCCCGACGATCCCCAGGTCGCCGCGATGAACCTGATGAGACCAGTCGAACACCCACTCACCGGCCCCGAGCGCCACGTCGGCCCCCTGGTAAACATGTCCAAGACCGCAACCGGAACCAGCCGTCCTGCGCCACCCCTCGATGCCGAAACCGACGACATCCTCCGCGAACACGGCTTCAGCGACGAAATGATCGCGTCATTGCGCGAAACGGGCGCTGTCGGCGCTTGAATCGGAAACTGGTTGCCTATCCTCTGCGCAACTGCAATCCCGACAGGAGACTCCAATGCCCGGTGCGCTTGATGGAATCAAAGTCCTCGAAGTCACTCAGATCATCGCCGGACCGATGTGCGGAGTCATGCTCTCCGACATGGGCGCCGATGTGATCAAGATCGAATCTGCCGCCGGCGACGGCATGCGTCTGCTCGGCCAATTCGCGCCTGGCGAGAGCAAGGGCTTCCACGTCTTCAATCGCGGCAAGCGAGGCATGGTCCTCAACCTTCAGGATCCCGATGGGCAGGCCGTGGTCCAGAAGTTGATCTCGGAGATGGATGTCTTCCTGATCAATGCCCGGCCCGGAGTGCCGGAACGTCTCAGCATCGACTATGAGAGCCTCCGCGCACACAAGCCCGACCTGATCTACCTCGAAAACACCGCCTACGGCCCCACTGGACCATCGGCTCACCGCGCCGGCGCTGACATCATTGCCCAGGCGTATTCGGGCCTCATGGCCGGTGACGAAAAGGTCGATGAGCACGGCGGACCGGACCTCATCACAGCCACCACTCCCGCCGACTTCGTTGCGGCCTTCACCAGCACGATCGCGATCTGCGCCGCCCTCTTCCACCGCGAGCGCACCGGTGAAGGCCAGAAGATCGATACCTCGCTGCTGGCCGGGGCACTGGTGTTGCAGAACGCCTTCACCTCACGCTTGCCGGTCTCCGATGCGATCATGCTCGATCCCATCCTCAACGGGCTCGCCGCAGTCCGTGAGCGGGGCGGCAGTTACCGCGAATTGCTCGGAGCGCGAGGCGGTCTCCGCGCCCTGGTCGGAGGCGCATTCTTCCTCTACTACGGCGGCTACCAGACTTCAGACGGCGCAATCATGCTCGGTTGCGTCACGCCGCCCAATCGACAACAGGTGCGGGAGGCGCTCGGGCTGCAGCCCGGAGACGATCCGACTGACGACGGCGATTTCAACGCACTTGCTGACGGTTCGGAAGAGATTGTCGCTCACGTCCGCGCGCAGATCTCGGAACGATTCGCGTCCGACACCACCGAGAACTGGGTCGCCAAACTCGACGCCGTCGGCGCGCCGGCCTCGCAAGTCAACATTCCTGAGGAGATGATCGATGACCCGCAGGTCCAGGCGCTGGGCATCATGGTCGACCTCGAACATCCGCTCACCGGACCCGAGCAGATGGTTGGTCCGCCGTTCAACATGTCGGCAACGCCGCCTCAGGCCAAAGGGGCAGCGCCTCCGCTTGACGGCGACACCAACGAGGTGCTGATCGAGTACGGCTACAGTGCCGAAGAAGTCGCGGCCCTTCGCTCATCCGGCGCCGTAGGTCTGCCTTCCGACAGCTAGGAGCCGCGTGTGCCCGGTCCGCTCGAAGGCATCAAAGTCCTTGAACTCACCCAGATCATCGCTGGACCGATGTGCGGCGTCATGCTCTCCGACCTCGGTGCAGACGTGGTCAAGATCGAATCACCGGCGGGCGACGGTACCCGCGTCATCGGTCAATTCATACCTCACGAATCCAAGGCGTTCCACGTGTTCAACAGAGGCAAGCGGGGCATGGTCCTCAACCTGCAGACGGACGACGGGCGAGAGGTTCTGCATCGTCTGATTCGGCAGTTCGACGTCTTCCTGATCAACGCTCGACCGGGCGTACCGCAGCGGCTGGGCGTCGACTACGAATCATTGCGATCATTGAATGACCGGCTGATCTACCTGTCGAACACGGCATTCGGTCCGGAAGGACCGTCGGCCGGACGCGCGGGCGCCGACATCATCGCTCAGGCCTACTCGGGATTGATGGTTGGCGACGAAAAAGTAGATGAGCAGGGCAATCCCACCTTGATCACGGCGACGACGCCGGCTGATATCGGCGCCTCCTGGACCAGTGCGGTCGCAGTCTGCGCTGCGTTGTTTCATCGCGAGCGGACCGGACGTGGACAGCTCATCGAAACGTCGCTGCTCGGCGCGGCGCTCACACTGCAGAACTTCGCGTCGGCGAGACTGCCGGTCAGCGACGCCACCTTTCTCCAGCCGTCGCTCGATGCCATACAACAGGTTCGCGATCAGGGCGGGTCTTACCGAGAACTGCTCGAAGCGCGCTCCGGCACGCGTTCCACGATTGGCGCTGCATATCTGCTCTACTACGGCGGTTATCAGACATTCGACGGCGCAATCATGCTCGGCTGTCTGACACCGCTGAATCGACAGCAGGTGAGGAATGCGCTCGGACTCACAGAGAGCGAAGATCCAACAGATACCGAACAATTCAATCCGCTCGAAGATGGCTCTACAGCCGTCGTCGATGAGGTTCGCGAGAGAATCTCGCTTCGCTTTCGTGGCGACACCACAGCCAACTGGGTCGCCAAGCTCGATGCCGCAGGCGCTCCCGCCTCGCAAGTCAACATCCCCGAGGACATGGTTGACGATCCTCAGGTCCAGGCAATCGGCGCCATCGCCGAGATTGAGCATCCACTCACGGGTCCAGAGCGGATGGTTGGCCCGGTCTATCGAATGTCCGACTCCCCGCCCAAAGCAACCGGACCATCCCCCATCTTCGACGGAGACACTGACGACATCCTCAAAGAACATGGCTACACCGACTCCGATATCGTTCAACTCCGAGCTTCCGGCGCCATCGGTGTCTAGCTTCCGCCCCAATTCCCATCTGCCCCTTGCGCAGGAGATGCCGGTTCTTCTCCACGCTCCCCCTTGCAGGGGGAGCTGCCGAAGAGCCTGCCCCCGGCTTGAACGGGGGCTGAGGGGGTCCCTCCCCGGCCCGACGAAACACGCCTATCCAATCACTCACCCGGCTCCCCACCTGGATAAGGATCCCCAACACTCAATTCCCGCTGAGAATCCAGAATCAGAAACCCGTCAATCTCCTTCCCCTCCCACAACGTCTTCACATACTCAATCACGGCGACAATCTCCTCGCGAGACAGCTCATCCTTAAACGACGGCATGTTGCTGCCAAAGCCAAGCCCCAATCCGCCCTCACTCACGATCCTGTAGAGCACTCCGTCCGAGTGATGCCAGGTATGACCCTCACCGTTGAGCGGCGGTGGAGGCAGGCGTCCGTCCTCATCCCGCACCTTCCAATCTTCGACACCCTCACCTTCCGAGCCATGACACACCGCGCATGTCGACGCGAAGACCTCTTGGCCGGTGCGATTACCAGCATCCGACGCCACACTCGGCGCTACTTGTTGCAAATCCGGCGCGCTTGCGGAACAGGCCATCGCCAATCCGGCGGCGACGCTCAAGCCCAGAGCGACAACGATTCGCAACGTTGAACGCATCTGTTCCGTTCCTCCCGCTGAGCTGCCGGCCAACCATTACCGCCGCAGCGGTTGCATTCGACGGTACGTCAAGACGCGCCACGCCCACTCAAAGGGACCGTAGCGGAAGCGGGCTAACCACCATGGCGACTCCGCGCAGGGCGTCGAGGATCGTGATCCGCCCGGCTTCCTAGATCGGCCCAGCGCTCGTTGGTTCTGCCATGGGTTCTGCAACTGGTGGGTCCCTGCGTATGATGCAGGGGACGATTGAACGGCAGGTTAGACCCTCTCGGAGGTTGTTCATGGTGCTTCCAACCAGCGCGGCGCAGAATCTCGGCACCGAGACTGCATTCGAAGTCCTCGCCAAGGCCAATCGGCTCGCCGCCGAAGGACGCTCGATTATCAACCTCGGCATCGGACAACCCGACTTCGCCACGCCCGACAACATCGTCAAGGCCGGCGAACGCGCGCTCGCCGAAGGCAAGCACGGCTACACGCCCGGTGCAGGCATCCCTGAGCTCCGCGACGCCGTCGCCCGCGACCTCAAGCGACGTCATGACGCCGATGTCGACCCCGAGGCCGTGCTGATCACGCCCGGAGCAAAGCCCGTCATGTTCTTCGCTGCGCTACTCATGGGCGAGCCCGGCGCCGAAATCCTCTACCCCAACCCCGGATTCCCCATCTACGAATCGGTCATCCGCTTCACCGGCGCGACGCCCGTGCCGATCGAGCTGCACGAGTCCGACGGCTTCACCTTCGATCCCGACCAGGTCCTCAGCCAGGTCAACGAGAACACGCGCCTGATCATCCTCAACAGCCCAGCCAACCCGACCGGCGGCGTCTACACCCGAGATCAGATCGAGCGAATCGTCGAGGGCCTTGAGCAATGGCCCAACGTCGTCATCCTCAGCGACGAGATCTACTCACGCATCCTCTACGAAGGACGCCAGCACGTCTCGCTGCTCGACTACCCACAACTCCGCGACCGCCTGATCGTGCTCGACGGCTGGAGCAAGACCTACGCCATGACCGGCTGGCGGCTTGGTTACGGCGTCTTCCCACCGGACCTCTTCCCCTTCGCCGAGCGTCTTGCCATCAACAGCTATAGCTGCCCAAACGCTGCGACCCAGTACGCCGCAGTCGAGGCCCTCGACGGACCGCAGGAAGCCGTCGACATCATGACCACCGCCTTCGACGAGCGGCGCCAGGTCATCGTCAAGGAACTCAACGACGTCCCCGGCGTCAGTTGCGTTGACCCGGGTGGAGCCTTCTACGCATTCCCCAACATCTCCGAGACCGGCATCAACGCCCGAACCCTGCAAGAGCGCCTGCTCGACGAAGCAGGACTCGCCGTGATCGCCGGCACCAGCTTCGGACACCTCGGAGAGGGATACCTGCGATTCAGCTACGCCGCCTCTCTCGAAGAAATCGTCGAAGGCGTCGACAGAATGCGTACCCTGTTGGCCAACAGCTGATTCCGCAAGGAGTGAGAGATGCCCCACTTCGAATACATCTCACGAAACAAGCTCGAGCTCAAGAATGGCTTCCGCCACGCCACACTCGGTGACGTGCCCGAGCAGGTCGTCTACGGCGTCCAGGGCAAGCTCAAGGAGCACTACGGCGTGCCCGAGGATGCGCCACCCATGACTGCCACGCTTGACCACATCGTCGCCGCGGTCGGCGGTTGAATGTACGGCACGCTCGCGCGGGCGATGTCCGTGCGCAAGGTCGAGTTCGACCCCAACACCTACAAGGCCGACGTCCTGGGCACCATCGAAGGCGATGACAACCAGACCATCCGGATTACCAAGATCCACGTCATCTTCAACATCCCCGGAATCGCCGAGGATCAACGAGCCGCAGCCGATCGAGCGGTCAAGTTCCACGCCCCCGGCTGTCCCGCCCACGAAAGCGTCAAAGACGCCATCGACATCACCTGGGAAGCCAACTACGACGACAACTAACGGGCTAATCGTCCACCGGCCGCCGAGCATTCCAGACCACCTGCTTCGGCATTGGAGCCGGCTGCGGCTGCGGCTCAACCACCGGACGATTCGCCACATCCCCCGTCGTGATATCGATAAAGTCGTCAAGCACGACCGGCTTTCCACCGATCGTAAATCGCGCGTTGGACGAGATCGGAAATTCGCGGTCGGGCTCCTCCGACGCCTCGTCAATCTCAGGATCCTCGTGCTCATGCTCAGACATGCCCGCAACCTAGCATGAGCCCATGCACCAGAGCGAGATCGACTACACCCGGCTCAGCTTCCCCGATCCGCCGCAGGATCGACCATTCGTCGCCATCAACATGGTCATGTCCGCCGACGGACGCACCGTCGTCGACGGTACCGAGCGAGGCCTCGGTTCAACGCTCGATCAACGCCTCATGCGAGAGCTCAGAGTCCACTTCGACGTCGTCCTCAACGGAGCCGCTACCTTCCGAGCCTCCGGAACCTCAGCCCGCCTCAACAACCCCAGACTTGAGCAATGGCGAACCGATCGAGGTATGTCTCCGTCGCCCATCGCTGCTGTATTGACGAGGAGCGGAAACCTCCCGCCCGAGCGTCGCTTCTTCACAGACCACAGCTTCGAAGCGATCATCTACCTCTCCAGTGCCGCCCCAGAATCGGTACGCCAGGAACTCGAATCAAGAGGCCGTCCCGTCGTCGTTGTCCCCGAGGGCGATGAAGCATCCGCAGCCCTCAATCACATGAAGTCAGAACTGGGAGCATCCCGAGTCCTCGTCGAGGGAGGAGCCAAGCTCAACGGAGACCTCATCCGCCACAACTGCGCCGATGAGTACTTCCTCACGCTTGCCCCAAAAGTCACCGGAGGCCAAACCGCCCACCCAGCCATCCATTGGCCCGGCGGTCCCACCGTCTCAGAAATCAAACTACTTCGGCTGCTCCATGCCATGCCCGCCGAGACTGGGGAGCTATTCCTGCGCTACCGCGTGTAGCACGTAGCAACACTCGGCCTCATGGGATCCCAGTCCCCGCTTAACTGAGACCTTTGAAAACTCCCGAATCCCTTCTCCCCCCCTTGCGGGGGGAGATGTCACGGAGTGACAAAGGCGGGTCGGCTGATGATGACCAGCTAGGGCTCCCGAACAGCGGACCCCCCTCTGCCTTCGGCATCTCCCCCGCAAGGGGGGAGAAGGGGAGTTCTTCAAAGGTCTCCGCAAGGCGGGGAAAGGTCTTCAACCTACAGCCGAAACGGCCCAACTATTCCCGGACCAGCTTGCTCAGCGAGTGCAACTCGACACCCAGCGCCTTGCCACGAATCGTGTTGCACACCTCACCGACGTACACGTCGCCCTTTGAGTCCACAGCGATCCCGTGCGGGGCGATGAATCTGCCCGCCTCGTCTCCCTCATCAGGATGACCCAGCAGCGCCAGCCGATTCCCCGAACGGTCGTAGATGCTCACGCGGTGTCCCAGGCCGGGCGCGTCCTGCATCCCGCCCATCTCGTTCAGTTCGCCGATGTAAATGTTGCCGTCCGGCGCAAGCGTTAGACCATCGGGTCGGTGGATGTTATTCCACATCGTCACAAACTGGCCCGACTCCGAGAAAATCTGCACCCGGTGACACTCACGGTCGGCGATGTACAACAGCCCATCCTCATCGATCGCGATGTTGTGCGGGCGAATGAACTGGCCGGCGTCGATCCCCGGCGTGCCCCAGGTCTGCTTGTGATTGCCGTCCGCATCGAACCGATGCACACAGCTATTGCCGTAGCCATCCGTGACGAAGATGTCGCCCGTCTTCGGACTCACTGCCGCATGCGTCGGACGGTTGAACGGCTTCCCGGCCCAAGCCGGAGCCGGATTGTAGGGGTCGCCCAGCGTCTGCAGTAACTCACCATCCGGCGACCAACGAGTGATCGTGTGCGTCCCGTCGTCCGCGCCCCAGACATCACCCTCCGGACCGATCCAGATGCCGTGTGAGCGGTCCGTGAAGTTTCCCTGACCCCAGCTCCCACGCCACGATCCGTCCGAATTGAAGACCATAACGGGGTGCTCGACGTTACGCGTCAACACATAGACGGTGTCATTGGCGTCAACAGCCACTCCGGGACACTCAACCAACGTCACGCCGTCCGGTAGCTGCTCCCAGATATCGAGCGCCGCATACGTAAAATTGCCGTCAGAAAGCTGCGCTGTCATCGTTATGCTCCACAGTCATTTGGTCGTTTACCAGTCTGGTCATCTCAGGACCTGCGAGTGAGTCTAACCGCGCAATACCCTGTTGACATGCTGTGTACCAGATGTGACGCTGGGAGCCCTCGATGACGAGCAACGGCGTTTCAACCGAGCTGTCGCAGCGCCTTGAGGCGGCGACCCCGATCCAATCGGTCATCGACACCAACTCACCCGAGTTCCACGAAAACACCGCCTGGATGCGCGGCCTGGTCGAAGAACTTCGGGAGCACGAGGCGGTTGTCCGCGCTGGCGGCGGACCGCGCAGCGTCGACCGACACCACGCTCGAGGCAAACTCCTCGCCCGCGAGCGCATCGAGCGCCTGCTCGACCCCGACTCACCCTTCCTCGAGCTCTCGCCGCTTGCCGCCAATGGCATGTACGGCGACGAAGCGCCCGGCGCAGGCATCGTCACCGGCATCGGACGCGCCGCCGGCCGCGAGATCATGATCGTCGCCAACGACGCCACCGTGAAGGGCGGCAGCTACTACCCCGTCACGGTCAAGAAACACCTTCGAGCGCAGGAAATCGCCGCTCAGAATCGACTGCCTTGCGTCTATCTCGTCGACTCCGGCGGAGCCTTCCTGCCCATGCAGGCGGACGTCTTCCCCGACCGCGAGCACTTCGGCCGCATTTTCTACAACCAGGCCACGATGTCGGCCCAAGGCATCCCCCAGATCGCCGCCGTGATGGGCTCCTGCACTGCCGGCGGCGCGTATGTCCCCGCCATGTCCGACGAAGCGATCATCGTCGACGGTGTCGGCACCATCTTCCTCGGCGGACCACCGCTCGTCCGTGCCGCGACCGGGGAGGAAATCTCCGCTGAAGAACTCGGCGGCGGACTGGTCCACACACAGATCTCAGGCGTCGCCGACCACCTCGCCGAGGACGACGAACACGCGCTCGAACTGGTCAGGGCCGCCGTCGCCAATCTCGGCAGCGAGACCAGCGCCGATTGGCCCGTCTCACCGCCCGACCAGATTGAAGCGCCGCTCTACGACCCCAGCGAGATCTACGGCATCGTGCCGCAGTCGACCCGCAAGTCCTACGACATCCGCGAACTGATCGCCCGAATTGTGGATGGATCGAGATTCCACGAGTTCAAGCCATCCTACGGAAGTACCCTCGTCTGCGGATTCGCGAGAGTGATGGGGCATCCGGTCGGCATCGTGGCCAACAACGGCATTTTGTTTTCCGAATCCGCGCTCAAGGGCGCCCATTTCATTCAACTCTGCGCCAAGCGCGGCACGCCGCTGCTCTTCCTACAGAACATCACCGGATTCATGGTCGGTCGCCGATACGAGCACGAAGGCATTGCCAAGCACGGCGCAAAGATGGTCACCGCCGTCGCCTGCGCCGAGGTGCCCAAGTTCTCCATTGTCCTCGGTGGCTCATTCGGCGCCGGGAACTACGCCATGTGCGGACGCGCCTATTCGCCGCGACTGCTCTGGACCTGGCCTAACGCCCGCGTCTCCGTCATGGGCGGTGAGCAGGCCGCAAACGTCCTCCTGACCATCCGACAGGATGCCCTCGCCAGACAGGGCGAAGAGATGACGCCCGAACAACAACACGAGTTCATGGCGCCTACCTTGGAAAAGTACGAGGAGGAGGGGGCCGCCTACTACGGTTCGGCCCGGATCTGGGACGACGGCATCCTCGATCCGATCGATACACGTCAAGCGCTCGGAGTCGGACTCGCAGCAGCGCGCAACGCGCCGATCCCAGAGTCAAACTTCGGCGTCTTCCGGATGTAGCCTCCGATGGCACAGGCAGACCAGGTCTCCGCTACAGAATCCACCGCCGGTCAACGAGGTCTGCCACACCTCGCTGGCCTCGACGGTATCCGCGGCCTCGCCGCGTTGGCTGTGGTCCTCTTCCACGCCGGAGTCTCCTGGCTGCCCGCCGGATTCCTCGGCGTTGATGTCTTCTTCGTCGTCTCCGGTTTCCTGATTACTGCGCTGCTCGTCGCTGAGCGTGAGCGCAGCGACAAGACCAACCTCGGCCAGTTCTGGCTGCGCCGCGCCCGGCGGTTGCTGCCCGTGCTGGTGCTGGTGCTCATCGTGACCACCGTCTATGCCGCGCTGGTCCTGCAGGACACCCTCGGCCAACACCTCCACGACCTGCTCATGGCCGCGATCTACGCGACCAACTGGGACCTCATCGTCCGCGGCGTCTCCTACTTCGAGATGTTCGAACGCCCCTCTCAGCTCCGGCACCTCTGGTCGCTCGCCGTCGAGGAGCAGTTCTACATCGTCTGGCCGATCCTCTTCACCCTGGTCCTGCGATTCCTCAACCTGCGCTGGCTCTGGTGCATCGTCGCGGCCCTGGCTGTGCTGTCCGTGATCTGGATGATCATGCTCTTCACGCCGGGCAGCGACCCCTCCCGCGTCTACTTTGGCAGCGATCCCCGCGCCTTCACCATCCTCATCGGTGTCGCCGTCGGACTGATCTGGAAGCCCTGGCAATACACCTGGGGCAGGCCTGTCGGCGTCGTGATGGATCTGCTGGCACTGCTGGGATTGATCACTGTCGTCGGAATCATGATCATCGGTCGCCACTGGAGCGACTGGATGTACCCCTGGGGTCTGCTGCTCACATCGCTCTCCACGATCGTCCTCGTCGCCTTCGTCATTCGCCCCGGATCCTTGCTCGGCAAGGCGCTCGAGCTGGCCCCCTTGAAATGGATGGGCGAGCGTAGCTACAGCATCTACCTCTGGCATTGGCCTGTCATGCTGGCCCTGCAGTGGGAGTTCAACTTCGTCCCCAACACCGTTGCGATGGTCCTCACCGGATTGATTGCCACATTCCTGCTGTCCGAACTCAGCTATCGACTCGTCGAAGCCCCTATGCGCCGCCCTCAGTTCTGGAATCCGAGTCGATACCGGGGAGCGCTCGCGAACCCGCGAGGCATCGCTACGGTCACGGCTGCCATCTCACTCGCCGTCTTGCTCGCGCTCTTGGTCGGATTCACCGTTTTGCCCGGCCGTTCCCCCTCCGACCTCCTCTTCTCAGCATCAGCCGAACAATCGGGACACAACCAGGAATCAATATCCGGGACCGTTCCGCCGAGGGCAGAGCGCTCGCCGCTGCAAACCACGACCTCGACCACCATTCCCAGAACGGCAACGAGTACCCGACCCGCTGCCACGACGGTCGAGAAGACGACCCCCACGGCCGATGACACCTCCAAACAGCCGAAGCTGGAGGTACAGACGACCGCCATTGCGACCACAACAGTCGAAGGCACCGAGGATCAGCCCACCGAGCCCGCCGTTCGCCTCGCCCGCGCCAAACCGTTAGTCGAATATCCACCCGGCGAGTACTTTGCCACCTACACCGTTCAAAGCGGCGATTCACCGTACGGGCTCATGCGTCGGTTCGAGATCACGCGCAGCCAGATGATTGATCTCAACGGGGATAAGGTCTTGCGAATCATCCATCCCGGCGACGAGCTCAAAGTGCCGTGCCCAGGCACTGCCCCATGCGCCTTCGTGAAGATCAAGCAGATCGGTGACGGTTGCGTTACCTGGCCGGAGGAAGCTGAGATCAATCGGTTGTGCAAGTCCTCAACCGTGCTGGTCGACTTCCCCATCCGTTTCACCGCCGAACCCGGCGGCCCACTCGACGCTTCGCCCGAGTGGTATTGGGATGGCTCCGCGACCGAAGGAATGATCTTCACGATCGCGCCCAGCCTGCCCGATCTGGCGCATACTGCCGCCTCGACCCTGGAACTCCGCTTCGGCTTACCGCCCCTGGCCATCGGCGACTCCGTCATGGTCGGCGCGCGCTCCAGACTCCGGGACGTCGGGATCGAGGTCGACGCTGAAGTCGGCCGCCTCGCCCATCAGGGGATCGCAATTCTGCTCGAACAGACCAAGCGCTACGGAGCTCGCGACACCGTCATCTTCCACGGCGTCGGCACGGGATTCCTCGATGCCAGGGGCTTCCAGAAGCTCATCAATGCGGCCGAGGGTGTGCGTCATCTCATCGTTCTCACCCGCCAGTTCCCACCCCGCGAGCCATTGCTCAGCTACGAGCGAGACACCAACAAGATGCTCCGGGAAGAAGCAGCCAAGTATGACTGGGTCACGCTGGTTGACTGGAACGAAATCACCGACGGGCGCGAAGACGAAGTCTCATGGGACGGAACTCACCTCAACGCCCTCGGCCGTCAGCTCTACACCGACCACATCCTCGCCGCCATCCTCAGCCGCCCACCACCCCAGTTCGGAGGATTGGGCGGTGGCTAAAGCCAGCGGCTAGTCCGGCAGCGATGCCTCATACCCAGTCACCGAAACGACATCACGGCGCTGAAACAGCCACTCGCCATCGACCTTGACCACGATGTCCTCATAGCCAAGCAGCACAGACGTCACAGACCCGTCCGGCGACGGAATCTTGAAGTCCAGGAAGCACTTGTGCTTGCAGGTGTCGCCATCGACCTCAAACAGGTGATTGTCGGTGAAGTGCATCCCACCCGGGAATGATGCGCCCAGCTCGCCACAGAACGCGATCAGCGCGTCACGACCCTCAGCATGCCCTGCCGGTCCATGAAAGATGCCACCAGCCGTAAACGTGTCGGCCCAGCCCACACCGTCAACCTGGTCAACCGTGTAGTTGTACCGAGAACAGAGATCAATGATCTCAAACCGGTCCTCAAGAGAAATCTTGCCCATCACTATCTTCCTCTCTGAAATCTGCTCCCCCCGAGGGGGAGCTGTCCCGCAGGGACTGAGGGGGCCCGGCCCACATCGCAGAGCTAGTCCAGCACCACGATCGCCTCAACCTCGATCATGAACTCTGGAGCAGCCAGCGCCTGCACCCCAATCAGCGTGCTCGCCGGAGCCGTCGATCCCTCAAAGACCGCCTTGCGAGCGTCATTCAACGCGCGGCCCATCTCAGGGTCATAATTCACGATGTACACGTTTGTCTTGGCCACATCAGCCGGCGTCGCGCCGGCCGCCGCAATCGCGACCGCCAGGTTGTCGTACGCCTTCTTCGCCTGGGCCGCAAAATCACCGACCCCAACAATCCCGCCATCGACATCCCAGGCCACCTGACCCGAAATGTAGATCGTCTTGCTGCCGCTCGTAGCAACAACCTGCGTAAACGATCGCAGGTTGACCAGCCCATCAGGATGAATGTGTTCCAGTGCCATCTATCGCTCCTAGCCCGGCGTCTCTGTGAGAAAGTCCTGTCGGACGCTTACGATAGCGTCGAAACCTGCAACTCGCCCATCCATTACGAGAGGAACCCGCCATGCCCCGCTACGGACGACTCGGCCTCCCGCTCTACGAAGCCATGTACTCCATGCGAGCCATCCGCCGCATGCGCCCCGACCCGATCTCCGATGAGGACCTGGAGATCATTCTCGACGCCGCCCGTCAGGCCCCCAACGGCGGCAACGCCCAACCCTGGCATTTCCTCGTCGTCCGAGGCGAGCAAGAGAAAGCCACTCTCGCCGAGCTCTACCACGAAGCCTGGTGGGCCAAGCGAGCTGACCAGGGCATGGAAGGCCGAGACCATCCCGGACTGCAAAATCCGGTCAGCCGATCCGCCATGAGACTCGCCGACGAGATCGGCGGAGCCCCCGTCATGATCCTCCTCTGCGCCACCGGACCGGGAGCAGGCAACGCTCAATCCGTCATCCCGTCCGTCCAAAACCTTCTACTCGCCGCCCGAGGCCTCGGCATCGGAGGAACCATCACCACCCTCCACCCCGTCGTCGATGCAAGGGTGAAAACCCTCCTCGAAATCCCCGAAGAAGCACAGGTCGTCTACTGCATCCCCCTCGGCTACCCCAGAGGCCGCTTCGGCCCCCTCAACCGAAAACCCCTCAAAGAAATCGTCTCCGAAGACAAATGGGGCGCCACCCCCGACTGGATCGAATAGCTCCCCCCTTGCAGAGACTGATGCACAACCTCAGATTGCCTTCTCCCCCCCTTGCGGGGGGAGATGTCACGGAGTGACAGATGTGAACAGGCCCTAATAGATAGGGCCGACGGATAGAGAACCCCCTCTGCCTACTGCATCTCCCCCGCAAGGGGAAAAAGGGGAGCAATGAATTGGTCTCTTGCACAGGGAGACCGATTCTTACGGCCCCTACGGAATCAGCATCGACCTCGACACATTCGTGTCCCGCTCATGCCACTCACTGTCTTCAAACGCCTGATTCACTTCGGCCAGAGGATACGTATGAGACACGATTTTGTCATACGGGATATCCCGCTGATTCTTCAGCAACATGTCCATCATCAAGGGCAACAGATGCGGCCGATACATCACCGATCCCATGATCTTCTTCCCGCTCAGCATCGTGCTCGGGTCAATCGCCACCGTCTGACCGCGAACGATGTCGCCAATCTCAACGAACGTCCCACCATTGGCCAGGTACGTCAGACCCTCCGCCAACAACTCGGCCCGGCCAACCAGCTCCATCACTATGTTCGCGCCGCGACCTTCAGTCAGATCCCACACCGCTTTCCTCCGAGTATCCGGCGTGTTGAACTCTTCGATATTGATCGTGTGATCCGCCCCAAACTCTTCCGCTAACGCCAGCCGCTGAGGCAGACGATCGAGCACAATCACCTTGTGCGCGCCCATATCCTTGGCCATCGCCGTGGCATTGAGTCCCAGCCCGCCCGCGCCCTGGATCACGACAAAGTCGTTCTCCTTGCAGCCCGCACGCATCAGACCTTCGGTCGTCGTACCCATCGCACAGTTGACGAAGCCCAACACCTCATCAGGTAACTCATCCGGAACCTTGAACACCGGATGATTCGGCCGCAGATAGTAGTAGTCGGCATAAGTCCCAGTGAAGTACGGAGCCACTCCCGCCTCCCGCGACCACGCGGTGCGGTCAGAGCACCAGTTCGGCTCACCCCGAGAACACTGATAGCAGCGCCCACAGGGAGTAATCGCCGAGTACATCAGCCGGTCGCCCACCGCAATCGGCTTGCCCAGCGAGTCCGTCGACACCCCCTCACCAAGCGCATGAACCACTCCAGTCCCCTCATGCCCCATCACCCGGCCACCACCCGGCAGAGGAGTTTCCACCATGTCCCCACGCCAGGTATGCAAGTCCGACCCACAAACCCCAGCCTGGGTAATCCGCAGAACAATCGCCCCAGCCTCGGGCTCCGGAACCGGATACTCCTCAATCACAAACGGCTGCTGATACTCCTTGACAACGACAACGCGTCCGGTAGCCATGATCAATCTCCTCTACAGACTCCAGGTGCCCGAAGTCTAGGCATTTCGCAATGGCTCGATCTGTCCTAGCGCCCACGTCTCCAGGGATGTCTCGTAGACCCAAACTCCCAGTCCCCGCTTTTCGCGGGGACCCGCTCCTTCCCCGGCTCCTGAGCACTGGCCACATCTGTCTCCGCTGTCTGAACAACCGGAGTCAGTCGTTGCTACTGAGGTTTGACGAAATCTGGTCCCCGCTCAGAGGCGAGGACGGGAAACTGAGTTATCCCTTGGTCTCCCAATGAAGGGTGCCGACCAGACTTACCCAGCCCCACGCAGCCGAGGATCAAACGCATCCCGCAGAGCATCCCCGATGATGTTGAACGAGAACACCGTCAGGAAAATCGCCAGACCCGGCCAGACCGATAACCATGGCTGCTCGATCATGTGAATCCGCGCCTCGGCGCCCAACATGAATCCCCACGAGGCCGCAGGCGGCTGAATCCCGTAGCCCAGGAACGACACCGACGCCTCGATCAGAATCGCAATGCCCAACTGCGCCGTCGCGATCACCATGATCGGCGGCAATGCATTCGGCAGGATGTGCCGACCAATAATCCTCGCCTGACCCGCACCTAGCGTCCGTGCCGCCTCGATGTACGGCTGCGACGACACCTGGATCGCCGCCGCGCGGGCCACACGGATCCCGGCACCAAGCAGCGCAATCGCGATCACCACGATCAATAGCCCCACGCTATTGCCCAGGAACGCCGTCAACGAAATCACGATGATCAGGCCGGGGAAGGCCATCAGGATGTCGACAATCCGCTGCGTCAGCACGTCAAACCAGCCGGTTACCGCGCCGCTGACCAGGCCAACGAACGTGGATATGACAATCGCGAAGCCCACCGATGCCACACTGATACCCAACGACGCACGCCCTCCGTAGAGGACCCGCGTGAATACGTCCCGACCCAGCGCGTCGGTGCCCATCAGGTAGGCCGTGGTCGGTCCGAACAGTCGCTCCCGAGGATTGATCGCCAACGGGTCCGCCGGCGCGACGAAGTCGGCCAGACCAGAGCCCAGACCAATCAGCACCAGTACCAGCGCCATCAGACAGGGGAACGGATAGCGCCGGACGACTCGCACGAACCGACGCGCCAGACCCGGGCCGCCGGACAGCGCGGCCGGCGCGGTGCGCTCAGGCGCCGATGCGGATGCGGGGGTCGAGGAAGCCATACGACACGTCCACTAGAAGATTGGTGATGATCACTGCACCGGCGATCCAGACGTTGACCGCCTGTACGACGACGTAGTCACGATTCGCGATCCCGTCGAGCAGATACGCGCCCAATCCTGGCAGCGCAAAGATCAGCTCGAACACGACCGCGCCGCCGAGTACGACTGGAAACTGCACTCCGATCACGGTGACAAACGGAATCAGTGAATTGCGCAGCGCGTGACGACGCAAGAGCAAGAGCCGAGATAATCCCTTCGCCCGAGCCGTCAACATGTAGTCCTGACGCAGCACGTCGAGCAGCGCGGTGCGCAGAATCCGCGTCTGCACACCGGCCAGGATCAGCCCAAACAACAACGCCGGCAGCCACATCTGTTGCAGATTGGTGAATGGCGCCTCCCAGATCGGTTGATAGCCCAGCGGCGGCGACCAGCTAAACCACTTCGCGCCAAACACAACCGCCAGCGTCGCGAGCCAGAATCCCGGAATCGCCAGCGCGAACACGGCGATACTACGGGCGACATAATCTGGCCATTGACTGCGCCGAAGCGCCGCAACAATCCCCAGGGGCACCGAGATGAACGTCGCAATGATCAGCCCCAGGATCGCGAGCTCCATGGTCACATCAAGCCGATGCCCCAGGTCGCTGCCGACACTGCGCTTCGTCCGCAAAGACTCGCCAAAATCGCCTTGCAGCGCATCGCCGAGCCACTTGCCGAAGTAGACGAAGAACGAGTCCTCCAGTCCCAATTCTTCCCGCAGGCGGTCCTTCTCCCGGTCGTCGTAGAAGGCCTCCGCCGCCAGGACATCCACGACATCGCCCGGCAGCGTGCGCATCATCCCTGCGACCAACATGCTGATCCCCAGCAGCGTCAGGGCTGCCAGCAACAGTCGTCGCACCAGATATCCGCGCACGCGCTCCGCCCATCAACAGTCAGTAAGAGTCAGTTCGCGCAAGAGGCCTCAACTACCTCGCCTGTTAGGCGGCTACAGGTTGTTGAACCACATGTCCTCCAACGACGGCGACGGTGCAAATGTCTGGATGAACTGCACGCCCGACAGCTCGGGTCGGGCAATCTGAGAGATCGCAGCATTCACCCACGGCACCGAGTACATCTGCTCGGCAATGTGCAACTGCAAGTCGTAGATCTGCTTCTTGCGAGCTTCAACGTCGCTCTCAGTGCGCTGCATGTTGAGCAGCTCCGACATTCGAGCGTCACTCGCCATCAATTCACCATTGGGAATCGGCGAGCGCGGACTGTCCGGGATGAAGACGTTACGCAGCGCCTCATCCGGTTCGATCGACGCCACCGACAGCGTGTGACCGATCACACCGGTCGTGCTGCCGTTGAAGATCGTCGAATAGTGGACCGTCGGTTCATTGACCACCAGCTCGACTTCGATCCCCACGTCGAGAAGGTTGGCCTGAACGACCTGCGACTGCTCGGCGAAGATCGGCCCATACGCCGTCGTCGTATGCAGCGGCACCGCATCAATGCCATCGATACCGGCCGCATCGAGCAGTTGCATCGCTCGCTCGGGGTCGTAGTTGTAGTACTCGCCCAGTGCGGCGTCCTCCTTCGGGTCGACCCACCAGCCTGGCATCGGCGGCAGCGCCGTCGACCACTTGCCGGTTTCCAACGCCCCGCCAACCGCCAGGATCGAGTCCCGGTCAATCGCCGACGACATCGCCTGCCGCACGCGTGGATCGGTAAACGGCTCCATCCCAATGTCCGGGAACACGCCGCCGATCACGAGGCTTGGCTCAAACTCCCAGGTCGAGCCGGGAATACCGTTCTCCAGCTCCTCCACGATCGGGGGAGCAACACCGAACCAGCTCGTATTCAGCTCGCCGCTCAGGTACGCCGCCGCAATCGCCGAGTTGTCACCGATGAAGTTGATCACCAGTGAGTCGGCATACGGCTTGGGCGCGTCGAAGTAGTTGGGGTTGCGCTTGTACACAACTCGTGAGCCCGGCTCATACTCGTCGAGCAAGAATGGCCCGGCGCTGATCATCGTCTGCCGGGACATCTCGTCCTCAAGCAGCTCCGGCGGCATCACATATGGTCCCGCGTGGTGGCCCAGGTAGAGCAGGAACGGAGCCAGCGGCGCCGTCAGGTCAAACCGGACAGTTCGATCGTCCGTCGCCTCGACCCCGCCCAGACTGGGCAGAATCGCGCCGCGGTTGGGATATCCCGCATAGCGGTCGCCCGCGAACGAGAAGGCCACATCCTCGGCCGTCACGTTGCGTCCGTCAACCGGCGAACGGTCCTCCCAGACCGCGTTGTCCTTGATCACGAACAAATACGTCGCGTCGTCAGGCTGCTCAACCGAGTCGGCCAGCCAGAGCTCAGGCTGGAAATCGATCGACGACTGTCCCGACTCGTTCGAGAACTGCGTCAGCATCGGGTAGCAGTTGTGACCGTGCAGGAACGCCTTGTAGCCGAAGGTCAGGAAGCCGTCGAACGAGGCCAGGTCGGACGTGTCCGAAATTCGCAACTCGCCGCCCATCGCCGGGCCGGCCTGCTGCTGTTGAGCCTGTGCAACCGCTGCCTGATCCTGCTGCTGGTCTTGCTGCTGCGCCGCGGGCTGGTCCTGCTGCTCGGCCTGATCCGCCGCATGCGCCGCTGCCTGATCCTGCTGCTGCTGGTCGCCCTGCTGCATCTGTTGTTGCTGCTGGTCCTGCTGAGCGGCCGCCGGCTGCGAATCGTCGTCATCATCGCCACAGCCAACGAGCGCAAGTCCAGCAGCGCCCACTCCAGCCGTCGCCGCAGATCGCAGCACCGCCCTCCGAGAAAGCCGCCGAGTCCGCATCCGGGACCAATAGTTCGAGCTTGACATGTCTACCTCCCGCTCGTTTAGCGTGAGGCTAACGAATTCAGATAGGCCTGATTGTCAAGAGCCCGAGACAACCACCAAACGAGAATTGGTATTCCCGCGCTAGCGCGGGAATGGCAATTTGCGTTGGCTAACTGTCCTCATGATGTGTGGGCCTTAGCCCTTCCGATCCTCATACGTCTCGAAGAACCGCGTCTTCACCGTCTTCTGATTCTCGTAAATCGAGCCCTGCTTCGGCGAGATTGGCAGTGGCAGATACGCCGGCACCGCTGTCTGACGCGGCTGCTCGACGTGTTCGCCGGCGCACATGAAGCCCTGGTAGTCCTCCAGGCTCAGTTTCCCCAAACCCATGATCGGCCAGGCGTCGGCGGCTGCGTAGCCGAACAGTAGCAACCGACGCGGGTTCTCCGAGCGATTCAGCGCCGATCCGTGCATTGTCCGTACGTGGTGGAACGAGACCGTTCCAGCCGGACCCTCTAGCGAGACCAGGTCCTTGTCCATGTCCCAGTCAAACTCCTCGGGCTCAACTGCGCCCGTGAAGTACCGACCCTCGGGGTGGTGATGGTCGTAGATGTCGCGCTTGTGCGATCCCGGCACCACCAGCAGCGGACCGTTGATCGCATAGCAGTCATCCAGCAGGACGCCCGCCGCGACGAGGTCGTCGTTCGTGTGCGGATAGAACGGCCAGTCCTGGTGCCATTCGACCGGCGCGCCATACTCGGCTGCCTTCATGTTTAGCTTGTCGTTCTGCAACCGGACGTTCGGACCGATCAGCGCCGTCACGACCTCCATCAGCACCGGATGCTGAGCCAGCTCGCGGAAGAACGGCCAGTGCGTCGAAGGCGACTTGAGCCGCCGCACCCGAGGCTCCTCCGCCGTATGCGAGTCCTCGAGGTCGTACATCGCGTTGTGATCGGTCAAGCCGGCCGCTTCAGCAACGATCCGGTCGGTCTCGTCGCGTAGCGCTTGTAGCACGTCGTCCGGCAACAGCTTCGGCATCACCAGGAAGCCGTTCTCGTTGTAGAAGTCGACGTGTTCCTGGGTCACGGTCGGAAGGGCGGCGGTGGTCATGGCAAAACTCCCTGCAGCAGCGGGCCTGTCAATCAAAATCTCTGCGTCAGTCTAAGCGATATGCGTCCGTCTTCGAGCCTGTTTGCGGGATGTTGCAAACCCATGCCAAACACACTCTATTCCTCGCTCCCCCTCGCAGGGGGAGCTGCCGAAAGCTGAGGGGGTCCCGCTGGCCACCGGCAAGGTCGTGTCACGCCGATTCGTATGTTCAGCCCCGCTCATGACCGTCCTAGACTGTGCCCATGCCAGACCTACCTGATCACCCGTTCTTGTTCGAATCCCGACGCTCGCCCGTGCTCTCGCGTCGAGGCATCGTCGCGACCAGTCAGCCGCTGGCCTCGCTGGCCGGCCTGACGATCCTCCGAGAAGGCGGCAACGCCGCCGACGCCGCCGTCGCAGCGGCCGCAACCCTCGCCGTCACCGAGCCGACCTCCACCGGCATCGGCGGCGACTGCTTTTGCCTGTTCTACAACGCTTCCGACCAGTCCGTCCGCGCCGTCAACGGCAGCGGACGAGCGCCTGCCGCGCTCAATCTCGATGTCGTCGAACGAGCCGGAGCATGGGACCGCCAGGGCGCGCACGCAGTCACCGTCCCCGGATCGGCAATGGGCTGGCACGACACCGTAGAGCAGTTCGGTCGCATGAATCTCGCCGATGTGCTGCAACCCGCCATCGAGATTGCCGAGCAAGGCTTCGTCATGACCCCGGCCATCGGCAGAGGCTGGGCCTTCCAGGCCGATTTGCTCGCTGCTCAGGGTCCTGCCGGACAGGACATGCTGCTCAATGGCAAGTCCCCACGGGCCGGCGAGGTCTGGACCAATCCGCTGCTCGGCCGCGTTCTGCGGGAAATCGCCGAGGGCGGTCCCGATGCCTTTTACCGCGGACGACCCGCCGAGCGCATCGTCGAAGCCCTCTCCGAGCACGGCGGCGTCATGTCCCTCGACGACCTCGCCAACCACTGCTCCACGCTCGACGAAGCCATCTCCACCACCTACCGTCGCCACCGAGTCTGGGAATGCCCGCCCAACGGACAGGGCATCACGACCCTGATGGCGCTCAACATCCTCGAGGGCTTCGAAATCGGCGAGTACGAAGCGCGCTCGCCCGAGGTGTTGCACATCATCATCGAAGCGTTGCGACTTGCTTTCGCCGATGCCCGCGCGCTCGTCGCCGACCCGGCCAAAGTCGATGTGCCAATCGAGGAAATGTTGAGCAAGGCCTACGCCGCTAAACGCCGTCAGTTGATTTGTGAAGACCAGGCCATTGAACTTGCCTCCTCCGGCTTCCTGCCGGGCAAGTCCGACACCGTCTATCTCTCCGCCGCCGATGGCGACGGAAACGCCTGCTCCTTCATCAACTCCAACTACGAAGGATTCGGCAGTTGCATCGTCCCCCGAGAATCCGGATTCAGCCTGCAAAACCGCGGCGCAGGATTCGTCGTTGACGATCCCGATCACCCCAACGCGCTCGCCGGCGGCAAGCGGCCGTACCACACGATCATGCCCTCAATGATCACCCGCCCCGACGGCAGCCTCTTCGCTAGCTACGGCGTCATGGGCGGCTGGAACCAGCCCCAGGGACAGACCCAGGTCGCGATCAACCTGATCGATCGAGGCATGGACGCGCAGACTGCCATCGACGCCCCACGTGTCTCGATGTACGAAGAACCGCCCAACGGACGCATCTACGTCGAAGACACCTTCGGCATCGAGGTCCTCTCCGAGCTGGCCCTGCTCGGTCACCCGGTCATGCCCGCCACCGGAGCCATGAGAACCGGAGTTGTCGGAAAAGGCCAGGTCATCGTCCGAGATCCCGAAAGCGGAGTCCTCTGGGGAGGCAGCGACCCAAGATCCGACGGCTGCGCCGTCCCGCTCTAACGAGATTGGTGCGGATCCTACAGGTCCCCTGTCCCCGTTGCGGAGATCCTCGAAAGCTCTCGTTCTCCCCCCTTGCGGGGGAGATGTCGAAAGCCTGCCCCGGGCTTGACCCGGGGGCAGAGGGGGGCTGTTCGCAGCTTCTATCTGGCACTAACCGACCGCCCCCCCTCTGTCACTCCGTGACATCTCCCCCCGCAAGGGGGGGGAGAGGGGAAGTGGGAGTTACGCATCGGTCTTCGCAAAGGCGAGGCATGAATGGCGAGTGATCCCGCAACTCACTAATCCGAACGCCCCCTACCGATCCGAAGGCTCCATCCGATATCCCTGCCGCGGCTCGGTGATGATGTACGTCGGACGGGTCGCGCGATCCCCCAACTTGCGCCGCAGATTCTTCACCACCGTGCGCAGCATTCTCGAGTCATTCATGTTTCGCTGCCCCCAGACTCGTTCCAGCAACTCGGCATGGGACATCAGCCGCCCTGGATTGGAGCTCAACTCAACCAGTAGCTGATACTCCGTCGGCGTCAGACGCACCTGCGATCCATGGATCGTGACCCGTCGCGCCGAATAATCAATCCGCAGCGCCTTGAAGGAGTACTCGTCCTGTCTGTCGGATTCGTTCAACGATTCTGCAGAACGGATGGCGCCACGAACTCGAGCCAGCAGCTCGTTCGCCAGAAACGGCTGAACAATGTAGTCCGTTGCCCAACGCGAAAGCACCGCGGAGAACTGTCGATCATCGACGTATCCGGATAGCATCACGATCGGCGCCTCAACGATTGATCTCACCCGCACCAACACAGCCTCAACCCCCGACGCATCCCGGGAAGCAAACGTGACGCCAACCAGCACAATGTCGGGATCGGCCGCAGCAGCCAGATGCTCAATATCATTCAGATCGGCCGCGAGCGTCACGTAGTAGCCAGCGCCGGAAAGCACTTCGCCCACATAACTCAGCATTGCCTGGTCGTCATCGATCACCAAGGCGCGACGCCCCGGTGGCTCAGAGCCCCGCTCCCACTGTGGTGACGACGACGCCGGCATCGTTGTCACGTCGAGGCTCGGCAGTGTGAAGGTGATCCGTGTTCCCTGCCCAGGTCCAGGGCTGCTTGCCCAGATGCGACCACCGTGGGCCTCGACGATCCCTCGACACAGGGCCAGTCCCAGCGCCGATCCGCGCATGCCGAACTCTGTCTCGCCATGGTTGCCAAACAGACTGGGCAGTGCCTCGACCGGCGCCAACTCCCCATCCCCGGCAACTGAGATCGCAACATTCGGCATATCGATATCGGCAGCCAACACGAGTGGACTCTGGCGAGATGATGACTGTGCTGCCAGTGTCAGCAACTGCCTCAACACGTGGTGAATCCGAACCGAATCGGCATAGACCGGAGGCAACCCCTGCCCCGGATCGATTTCAAGCTCCCGGTTGCAGCCGCTGGCGATCAAAGACTCTTGAGCCCGCTCGAACAGATTCTGAACGTCCACCGGTTGCAGCTCGAGCGAGAGAGTGCCCGTCTCGACCCGGCTCAGGTCGAGCAGACCATTGACCAGATGATGCAGTTGGTCGGCTTGCTGTTCGACCACGTGAAACAACTGCCGCCACTCAGCCTGAACACCTGGCGATAGATCGCTAAGCGCTGCCGCAGCGCAACCCTTGATCGAGGTGACGGGTGTCAACAGGTCTTGACTGACCATGCTGAGCAACTGTGACCGCAACTCGTCCAACCGTGCGCGTGGCGTCATGTCCTGCAGCGTCACCAGGCTCGAGTGCATGACGCCGTCGTCGCCGACAATCGGCGTTGCATTAATCATCACCGGCAATTCACGGCCGCTGGGAAACTGGATCATCACCTCCTCGGCACGCATTGCCTTCTTGCTCATCAGAGTTTCCATCAACGGGTAGTCCGACTGCGACACTAGACGACCGCTAGACAGCCGAAATCCGAGAAGGTCCATGTAGCTGGGCGCCTCGCCTTCGACTACCGGGACTTCCGCCAATAGCTCCTGCAGTTCACGGTTGAGAAACGTCACATGATGCGACTCGGCATCGATGACCGCGACCCCCACGGGAGAAGTGTGCATCAGCGTTTCTAGGTCACTGCGCGCGGACTGCTCTATGCCAAACAGGCGCGCATTCATAATCACGAGCGCTGCGTGAGGAGCCAGCATCGCCAACTGTTCTTCATCTTCCTCAGTGAATGCCTCACCTCCGCGACGTTCAGCCAGGCAGATAAACCCCACCGAACGCTCTCCTTGCCTGATCGGGGTACACAAGAATGACGTCACGCCTAACGGCGATCGAAATCGCTCCAGCCCTGCTGCGTGCATGGAGCGCTCGAGGTTGCGCACTCGCAGCGGTCCCTGCTGGGCCAACAGATACTGGAAAAACCGTTCGCCGTCGGGGGTCGCCAGGACCACCTCCTGTTCCGTCGGCGTCATGCCCACCGAAGTCAAGCTCTCCACTGCCCCCTCGTCGTCGACGGTGACCACTGAGCCGTAAGTCGCGTCTGCTAGAGAACAAGCACTGTTCGCTACAGCGGACAAGACGTCGGGCAGCTCAAGGCTCCCGTTGATCTGCAGCCAGGCATCACTTAGCCCAGACACACGAGCCCGCAGGGTGTCGCGATGGGATTCGTGTCCATGATCCACTGGCATGCTGTCTCCGGCGGTCAATTTGAACTCACGTTAGACGCATATTCATGTCTCATAGAAAGTCACACCGACACACATTGACAGATTCTATGTATCCGGCTGAGATCGCAAAGCCAGCGTCACAGCGACTTCACGGTAAGCGATACGTGTCATGCAGGATTCAACTATGCTCCGCAGTTGAGTCTTAACTTAACGCACAAGCACATCGCTGCAGAACAATAACCAACGTCGGAGCCAAGTTTCATGTCACATTGCTACAAGCAAACGAAACGCTAGCTGTCTTGTCTCCCGGAACATGACGACCCTTCGTTTAGCATGCGGTTCTGAAGTTCAATCGATGACCAAGGAAGACCAGTCTCAGCGGCTGTTCAGACCTCAGCGGACGTGCTGCGGCTTGTCACCGATTGAGGTCTGCCCAGGGCAGCTACGCTGTCTGACCCTTGCGCAGATCGAGTCGGGCCGAGAGATAAAGAACCACTGAAGCGTGTCGGGAGTGGCGTTCCCGGAAGCAAACCTGCCGCGTTCCCTCTTGGTATGGACCAATTCGTCTGACAGAGCCGATGTAAGCAGGAGTTGCCTCTTGATGGCTTCTCATCCCTTCCGATGGCTGTCGAGAACAATCGCCGTGTGCGCGGGATGTGTGCTGCTGACCGTCGCCGCGTTGCTCGGTGGCGCGGTCCATCTGATTGTGATGTCTCGGGCGCGACTAGATCGGGTCGCCGTGTAAAACGGGGACTAGGAGTTGGGACTGTTGGGATACCCGCTCACCTGAGAGAGACCGAAGCATCACTCCGCATCTCCCCCCGTTGCGGGCGAGATGCCGAAAGCCTGCCCCGCATTTGATGCTGGGGCAAAGGTGGGTTCCTGTCCGTCACTCAGGTCTGGTGGTCACCGGCCGGCATCCCCCTTTCTCCCTCCGTGACACCTCCTTTTGCAACGGTCTCTGCAAGGGAGGAGCGATGGATGAGAATCCGCTGGTCACGCCATTGACAACCAACGCCGCCGAGTGAGACAGCCCCAATTGGGCACGCCATCACAAGAATCATCCAGCCAACGATCAGCCAACAGTCCGTGCGCCTACAGTGAGCGTCGACCAATCCCCGTGAACTACTCAGGAGATTCACGGGACCCAAACACAACCCATCAGACTTCCCCCCGAGATTCTCAGCAACTCGCAAAAGCACAAGCACGAAATCCGGACATTTCTATCCAGATCTGGACAAGTCTGGACGTTTCAGAACACCTCCAACGCAAATTCTCAGTCAACAGCGCCAGATCCTCACAATTCCCCAGAAAACACCCGCAATAGGTAACTTCGGAGCAGACTTGGCGTGCATGTTCAACCGGGATTGACATGACTGGCCGGCCTGGGTCGAGTATGTCCTCACCGTTCAGGGTCGGCTTCGGTCCGTCGATTCCACGAAGGAAACTCCCGACCTACGGCGCAAATCCTCGGCTTGGTAGCAGCACTACTTGGACGATGTCGAACCAGCAATCCGGGCCTGAGCTGGGGCGAGCTTCAGCTAGTGCGAACGGACACTAATCATCCAACAGGAAGCCTCGGACCACGTGGCGGTGGCGCTGGTAGAGCAAGCCGCCGGCGAGCAGGATCGCGCCCAGAGCCAGGAACGCAATCACCCGGTAGACCTGCTCCAGCTCCTGCGAGTCGTAGGCGAACAACTTGACCACCGCCACGATCAACAGCGCCAGCCCGGTCACTCGTACCCATCGCCAACGCCTCAGCACGCCCGCCAGCATCAGCGCGGCGCCGTAGATTCCCCAAAGCAGCGTCAGACCCAGAATCGAGACGTTCTCACTCGCGCTGTAGCTCAGGTCGAAGAGCGCGCTGTCGGCTGAGGCAAGAACCTCTGCCGACAAGATCCATAGGGTCGTCAGCGTGGCCAGTGCAAACAGGATCGGCGCAGCGTACCGAACCTCGTCATTTGCCTTCGGATGGTTGAAGTCAACGCCCGTTCGGCGCGCAAACCACTGCGCGGCGTACAGGCTGGCGACTCCCGTGAAGAATGGCAGGAACCTCCAGTTGACAATCGGTAGGAATGTCTCCAGATCAACATTGCCAGTATCGATTGCAGCCAGGCGAACGATCATCGTGCCTAGAAGCAGATAAGTGAACCAACGCAGCACGTCCAGTCGTAGTCGCGCCGACAATGTCAACAGGATCACCGCTTGACCTGCCCACGCCACGCTGACCCAGACTCCGCCGACCTGCGCCGGAATGGTGATCGCGGCGAAGAGTGCTGCCCACACTGGAAAGACCTGGACGACAACCTCTTCCTGGGGTCGCAGCTCTCGGACGTTCCTATGCAAGAGCCAGGCGGCCAACGCCGGCAGCACAAACGATGCGGCATAGCCGAGCATGGGCAGGTTGAGGAATGGCGTCAAGTCCTGGCTGATGACATCAGGTGTGTCCACGGCCAGTAACCACACCGCCGAGACCGCGAAGACCAGGTAGCCGAACCAACGAAGCTGCTTGATATCCAGCCGGAATGAAAGCCACAGCAGCGCCAACGCTTCGATCCCCCAGGCCACGCTCAGCCAAACACCGTGAAGCTGTACGGGAATCGCGAGGGTCGCATACAGAGCTGCTCCTACTGCCAGCGCAGGTACAGCCAGCAGTTCAATGGCCTCCATTTCTTCTCGATGCCGTCGAAGCAGCCAAACAGTCAATGCCGGCAGGACGACTGCCGACGCGTATGCAAGCATGGGCATATTGAGCAACAGAGTGAGGTCGGCTCGGAATGCGTCTGGCGTGTCGAACACCAACAACCAGCCACCGGACACGATGAACAAGAGTACGCCGAACCAACGTAGCTCGCGCATCTGAATCCGGAACGACAGCCAGACCAACGCAAGCGCCTCCAGACCCCAGGCCACAGTGACCCAGGCTCCATCGAACTGGACCGGAACAGCCAGAGCTGCGAAGCCAACTCCCAACGCCGCTGCCAGAGGAGACAGTAGGAGTGGCGTGTCCGTCCGCAGCCGGCATGCAAGGAGCATGAGCGCATAGAACCCGGCTAGTAAGGCGGTAAAGCCTCCCATCCAGGCTCGGTAGTCGTCGAACATGACCTCGTAACTGATCAAGAGGTAGCCGACCGCGTTGAGAGTCAGGAACAGCAGGTCGAGGTCAGCCGTCGGCTGTCGCCGGATGATGTGGAACAAGACCGTGGCTGCGGTGAAGATGATGAAGACTGCAGAGATGCCACCCTGAGCCAGACCGATCGACGGATCAAGTTCCGTGTACCAGAAACCGAAGAGGATCAGCGATCCAACCCAGGCCAACAGAGTGAACCAGCGCCAGTTTCGGAACGCTGCCAGTGCTATGACGCCCATGTCCAACAACAAGACATAGGCGAGCAACGTCCACTCTTCGGGCAATCGCTCCTGCAGCAGCAGGGGAGTCGCGAAACCACCAAGAGTGGCAAACACCGCTAGTCCGACCGAATCGTGGCGCAATGCCTGCGCTACGCCCCCGGTAGTGATCAGGATGAACATGCTGAAGGCCACGAGTGGTGGGTAAAGCTCGTACAAGGCAAACCCGCCCCAGACCGCCAAGTAGAGGATGGCCAGACCACCACCGCCCACCGTCTGTGCCCAAATGCCGTAGCGGGTCCGGTAGTACTCGCTAGCCGCCAACAAGGAGAGGCCCAACAACGCTCCCAGGATCACGCGCTCGGTTTCGCCCAGCCAACCTCGATCGATAGCGAGGCTGATGAAGAAGGCAACACCAAGGACCAGCGCCACGATCCCAACGCGAGCCAGCCAGTTGCCGCCAACCAACCACTCCCACGCATCGTCTGCCGACACCTCTGCTGAAGGGCCTGTTGACGGCGTCAATCGCGAGGATGGTGCAGTGCTGTCGGCCGCTTGAATTGGGGCTCTCGCCCGATACTGTTCCCGATTGCGAACAAACCCGTACACCTCGTTCGGCTTTGTTTCTGTTCCTGGTGTGTCGGCGGTGGGCCGTGGAGCATCCTGTGTCTCAGAGGATTCGGCAGGCGGTTGAGACACGGCGGTGCTTCTAAGTTCAAGGGTCGGTGCCTGCACCGGGGGCGCCGCCCTGCTCTTCCCCTCCAGCGCGTCGAGTCGTTCCGACAGCGCCTGGATCTCTGCTGCCTGGGCACGAACCATCACCCGCAGCTGGTCAAGCTGGTCAGACCGGTGCACTGCCAACGAGTCGGCGTCCAGAGACGGTGCTTCTACCTCAGCAGTGCGCGCACCGCACTGTGGGCATTCGGTCTCGGTCGTTAGCTCGAACCCGCAGTTGTGACAAGCCGTAGGCATGGCGCAAGCCTAGGGCTGTGAAGAGCGAATGGTGGCCAATCTCCCGAAACACACGCTGTCTACATCCCGATGGCGCCAAATTTGCACAGAAGCGACACTTCCTGCTCAATCAAATCGATGCGAGTGAGAGAGGCATCATGGAAAGGCTCTTGGGTAATCACGCATCCTCGACGCCGCGCAACGGGTTCCGAACACCTGAGTAGCGCGTTGCAATCACTATTGGATCGACCGATCCTGCTGTCTGTAATCAGGTCTGTTACGCGCCGTGTGATGTACGGAGTACGACTGTAGACCCGGTGTACGGGCCTTGGGGCATTTCCAACTCAAAAGTTCTTGCCCTTGGGAAGTACTGTGGAGGAAGTTTGGTGGA
>MPNM01000041.1 GCA_002239025.1 Chloroflexi bacterium bin125
GGTTGCGAACCGAACCAACAGCTGGGCATCACACCTTGCGTGCTCGATTCGGCGCCAACCGAACGACTACGTGCGACCCGACTGCGTCAACATGCCGTTGCACGGCCCACGAACAGTTGCAGCCGACTGCTGTAGCGGCTGGCCCGGTCCTCGTGTTGGTCGGCGTGCAGAGGCGATGCAGGACGCTCTGAGCTCGAAGAACTCCTTCAAGGTGAGTGTGAAGCCCCGGTCCGGCAGCGCCGCCTGGTACTCGGCGAGGCTGATCCTATTGCTGTCGTTCATGTCATACTCCGCCACGATGTCCTGATTCTCCTCAGGCGCCGGACTCTGACGCGGTCAACCATGTGTGTCAACGTGTAAGTCCAGTGCACGATGAGTAGACTCCAGCTCGCTCAGCGCTTCCGGCAGAGCCGCGTCTGGTTCCGCGCGGCATCGACCCTATTCGGCGTTGGCCGCCGACTGGGACTCGGCGCCAGCCGCGATCACCGACTGATAGGCGAGCGCCGTCGCCGCGATCTCGGCCGGCGACGCTGCGACGATCCCGCTCAGACTCAGGGTCCAGGGGCTGATCAACATGACGGTCGGCTGTTCAATGTAGGCCGGCGTCAGCGGGAAGTGAGCGGCGTAGAACAGCGCACTGACGATGAAGTAGCCCTGGGTCTCGCCGGCGTCGGCCACACCGGTCAGATCCAGGTTCCTCCGGTCGGCCTGCTCGCGAGCGCGCCGATACTGGCCTCGTTCGGGGCTGTAGCCCATCGGAACCAGGCGCTTGTCATCCAGCACCGGACCCATCTCGTCTTCAATCGCGTTGACCAACTTGAGCACGGCGGCCGAGGTCCCCCCGTTGAGCGAAACGATCACTTCGACCGAGGCCTCGCCGTCGGCCAGAAGCAGTTCACGGATTGTTTGTTCGACGGCCACGGGATCGTCTGCGCTGGGCAGAGCGATCTCACGCACGCCCGCGCCGCCATACTCCTCGGCAATACCCTCGCAGCGTTGTTTCAGACCGACGTTCCGGCGTTCATGGATCAGGCAGGCGACCGTGCCCTCGACGCCCTGCTCGTTCAGGCGCGCCGCGATGAATCGGCCGGCGGCCAGATCATCGAGCGCAATGTGCAACTCCGATCCCGCCCGGCGGGCATGGCTTGCGCCGGAGTTGAAGGTGACGATCCGCGCACCCTGCCGCTTCGCTTCGATCAGCGCTTCAGTGACCGCTGCGGGGTTGGCCAGCGAGGCCGCGATGGCGACCGCGCCGGCGGCGCTGCACTGCGCAACCGCCGCCGCCTGTTCAGCCCCGTCGGGCGACGAATGGAAGCGCACCCGCGCATCGAGGTGGTCGGCCGACTGGTAGAGGAAGCCACGCACCTGGTGCCAGAACGGATCGTCGGCGTGCCCGTGCGCGACGACGCAGTAGAGCGCCCGCTGGATCGTGGCCGGTTGATCCGCCACGGGCTCAGTCGCACGATGTTGGCTGGGCGTGGGCGCCTCAGTCATGGCGCCGCTCGGTCTGGGTAGGGCGACGGCGAGCGGCGAGCTCGCGAACCAGCGGTTGGGTGGTGCGTCCGGGCGCAGCCGATTGAGCTGCGGGTGCTGGCGCTCGCCCCACTCGCCGTCCCCGCCCTGTTGCTGCAGCGCGACGCGGACGGCCCCCGCATCCGACTTGTTGACCACGATCCGCACCGAGGCAATATCGGCATGGACGTCTGCGGCAGCCCGATCAGCAAGCAACTCCTGGGCGATCAGCGCCAGCGACGCGCCGGCCGCCAGGAGCAACGCCGCGACGATCGCGGTGCGTATGGCCCGCAGGGTTGGGGTCGGTCCAGTCAGATGGTTCATGCCGGTCCTCCGCGACTGCCCTTGAGCAGGGCGCTCCGTCCACTAGGTTGATTGCCCCGCATCTGCGAGGCCGATCACAACCATCAGGCCAGGCGCCCAAGCTTCACCAGCTTCGGATGGTTTCCACGTGCGCCGCCAGAGTAACGAAACACGACCACCTACATACGTGTCTCTGCGTGTAAGGAAGCGTAGAGTTATGATGCATGTCAAGGATCGGGGCCTCTCCGCCGCCTCCGAGCCTCACAGTTCGATACGGGATTGGTCGTGAACCGGAAGGGTGGGAAGACCTGATGCCGAGCAGCGAAGCCCTTGAGGCTGAGATTGCGGACCTACGCGAACGTCTGCACCGGCTCAACGAAGCCGGCATGCAGATCAACGAGGACCTCGACCTGGACACGGTGCTGCGCGAGGTGCTGGACGCGGCTCGCTCGCTGACCGGCGCCGAGTTCAGCTCGATGACGATGCTCAACGAGGCCGGCGAGCTGCAGGAGTTCATCACCTTTAGTCTCAGCGACCGCGAACATCAGTCGCTGTTGGGCATGGCCAACGGCGAGGAGTTCTTCCGCTACCTGCACAACCTGGCCGCGCCGCTGCGCGTGGACGATCTCTCCGCCTACGTCGGCGCGCTCGGCCTGGGTCCCTTCCCGCTGCCCTTCCGCAGCTTCCTCGGCGTGCCCATGCGCCACCACGGCGAACGCGTCGGCGGAGTCTTCCTGGCCGAGAAGCAGGGCGAGGCGGGCTTCAGCGCCGCGGACGAGGATACGCTCAGCCTGTTCGCCGCCCAGGCAGCGATCGCGATTGCCAACGCGCGGCGGATGCGCGACGAGCAGCGCGCCCGGGCCGACCTCGAAACCCTGGTCGACACTTCTCCGGTCGGCGTGGTGCTCTTGGACGCCCGGACCGGCACGCCCGTCTCGTTCAACCGCGAAACCAGGCGGATTCTGGACAGCCTGCGCGACCCGGACCAGCCGGACCAGTCGCCTGTGGCACTGCTCAAATCGCTCAGCTACCGGCTCGGCGACGGACGCGAGATCAGCTTCGCCGAGTTCCCGCTCGCCCGCGCGCTGAGCAGCGGCGAACGGGTGCGGGCCGAGGAAGTCGTGCTTAAGGCGCCGGACGGGCGGCAGGTGACCGCGATCGTCAACGCGTCGCCGATCCGCTCGGCCGAGGGACGGGTCGAGTCGGTCGTCGTCACCCTGCAAGACCTGGCGGAGTTGCAGGAACTGCAGCGCATGCGGGCCGCCTTCCTGGCCATGGTCAGCCACGAGCTGCGCGCGCCCTTGAGCTCGATCACAGGCTCGGCCACAACGTTGATCAGATCCGGCCCCAGCCTCGACCCGGCCGCGGCCGCCCAGTTTCACCGGATCATTGAGCAGCAGGCCGAGCGCATGGAGGAACTGATCACCGACCTGCTCGATGCCGCCCGGATCGAGTCGGGCGAGCTCGCGGTGCGGCCTGAGCCGGTCGCGCTCGAGGCCCTGGTTGATGCGGCCCGCGGCAGCTTCCTCGCCGGCAGCCCGAGGCAGCGCATCGAGATCGATCTGCCGCCCAATCTGCCCCTCGTGATGGCGGACCGCCGGCGCGTCGTCCAGGTCCTGCTCAACCTGCTCGTCAACGCCGCCCGGCACTCGCCCGGCGCTCCTGCGATCCGTTTGCTCGCCGAGGCTGAGGACGTCCACGTCCGGGTCACGGTCGCCGACGACGGGGTCGGCATCGAGCCGGAAGAGCTGCCCACACTCTTCCGCGCATTGACCCCGACAACCAGCGGCGATGAGGCCCGTCCCTCCGACTCCGGCCTGGGCCTGGCCATCTCGAAGGGGATCGTCGAAGCCCATGGGGGGCGGATCTGGGCGGAGAGCGAAGGACCTGGTTCAGGCGCCCAGTTCCATTTCACCTTGCCCGCGACCGAGACCGCCACGCCGCCGCCCGACCCAACCACGGCGCAGCCGAGCCGCGGCCGTTACCGCATCCTCACGGTCGACGATGATCCGCAGACCCTGCGCTATGTGCGCGACACGCTCGAGGATGCGGGCTATGAGGCGCACATGACCGGCGACCCGGACGCCTTACGCCAGCTGATCGCCCAGCACCGTCCACATCTCATCCTGCTCGACCTGATGCTGCCCGAGACCGACGGCATGGAGCTGATGGCACAATTGCCCACGCTGCGCGAATTGCCCGTGATCTTCCTCTCCGCCTACGGCGGCGACGAACGGGTGGCAGCTGCGCTCGAGTTGGGCGCCGACGATTACATCGTGAAGCCGTTCTCGCCGACCGAACTGGTCGCCCGGATCAAGACCGTCCTGCGCCGCGCCGTGGACAACCAAGAACCCGAGCCGGCGACCGATCCCGCAGAACCGGTCAGCTGGGGCGCGCTGACCATCGACTATCGCGAGGAGCAGGCCACGCTGGACGGCCAACCGCTCGAACTGACCTACCTGGAGCGGCGCTTGCTGTTCGAGTTGTCGCGCTATCCGGGCCAGGTACGCTCCCACGCCGAACTGCTGCCCCGCGTCTGGGGGCCGGCCCATCCCGGCCGCACCGGCGCCGTGCGCACACTAATCAAGCAACTGCGCCGCAAGTTGGGCGACGACGCCGAACAGCCCACCTACATCTTCAATGTGCCGCGCCTCGGTTACCAGATGCCCGAACCCGACAGCTGGCACGAGGACTCGGACCAAGACTGACTCAAACAGGGAGGGCGATCGAGACCTTGTTCGAGCAGTTGCACGAGACGTACACGAAGACTGCACGTATCTTCACGCGTCGCGTCCCCCGCCTAAGTTGCTGTTCAGCGACAATTGAAGCTGTCCGGCCAGAAGCCGAGCGCCTCGGCGGCCTGAGGCGGGAGGGGGCGTTGTGTCTGAAGCGGAACTGTTGACCGTCCTGCTGATCGCCGCAGCCGGCTGGGCCGCTTCCGCGCTGGTCGCGGCGGTGCTCGCCGGCCGACAGGCGCTGGACATCTCGATCCTGGCGATGCTGCTGCTGCTCGGCCCAACGGGGCTGGGTTACGTGATCTACCTGAGATTTATCCGCTGAACTCGCAGGCGCCGCTGGTACGAGCTGAGCGAACGAACGACCACTGGCCGCGCACCGTTCTCCACCGGGTGGTAGCGTTTGCGTCCTGGGATGAGGCTGCGCACCCAATCCTCCAGCGTCGCGGACTCAGTGACTCGGCTCCGAACAACAGACCAAGGTCGTGCACGGATCCGAACGGTGCGCCCGCCTCCAGCGAACCCGAACCGCTCTATCGGAACGAATCGCAGTGCGAAGTTGAGAACAGGTCATAGCAGTAGATGCCCTCGGGCGGCCGTTCGAACGAGTCTGGCTGGGCATCCGCCGCGGACAACGTGAAGACGCCGTGCGCCCGCTCGCCCTTGCCCGCCTCGTTTCGGGCCCGCACCCAGACCTTGTAGGTCCGGCCCGCCTCCAGGTTGTCGAAGGTCACGGCGGTCTTCTTCGCCTTGGGCGTCTTCGTCCTGCCGCTGCCGGTCTTACCGTCCTCAGGCCTGATGTGCACGATGTAGCCGCTGGGCGCGCCTCCCGTCTCCGGGGCGCTCCAGCCCACCGTGGCGCTGTTGACCGCTGCCACGAGGAACAGGCTCGTCACCGGACCGGGCAGCTCCGATGCCCGCTCCGGTTCTGCGGATGCGGCGCGGGCGTCGTAGAGGAGGACGAGCGCCCCGGCGGCCAGCGAGGCGACCAGCAGCGGAACGACGAGGCCCGCATTCCCGATCCCGCCGGACCGGCTCAAGTGAGCGGCGCGCAGGCAGAGGAAGGAGTGGGTTGCCGTTGCAGCCAACCTCAGTAGCCGGCGCAGCGCGTATGGACCGTACACGAACATGGCGTCTCTCCCTCGACTTACCTATTGCGCAAGTGCCGCACAAACAGAGCGAGGCTAGCAGAAGCTAACGCACAGTTTACGTGTTCATACGTGTGGAATCTCGTGTCTACTACATGCAGATCGGGGCCATATGAGAATATTCTTGCCTCGGGCGTCGCCCTATTCGAAGCTCCTGCTTCGGGCCCGCCAGAGCAACCAGCCAAGGATCGATACCAGCGGGATCGCCAGAACTCCCCACGCGGTCCAAGGGGGCGACTCGGCCAACCCGCCGCTGCCCGTCCCGGGGACGTTGGGTCTCAAGGCCGTTGTTGTCGACGCTGCCTCATTCTCTTTCGGCTCGTCGTCGGCCGTGAGTTCGTCGCCGGGGTTGTCGGCGTCATCCTGGTGGTCGACATCGTCGTCTGTCTGGTCCACATCATCGCTGTCCTCATCCTCGGTCCCGGTTTCGATCTTGGATTCGGTTTCGGTTTCGGTCTCGATCACAGGGTCGGTGTCGACGGGCTGATCCTCAGTGTCGCTCGGTTCGGCCTCACTATCCGGTTCGTTCGGTTCCCCTTCGCTCTCTGGTTCAGCGCCGGTTGGCTTGTCCCCTGTAGTCGCGCTCGGGCCGACCTCAAGCAGCAGGTCGACTGAGCAGTTGACGTTTTGCTTACCCGCCTGCTGGCCGTCGATGTAGAAGACCGCCTCGCAAATCCCAGAGCGGAACAACCCGGCGTCAATCTCGATTGACCAATTGCCTTGCGTGTCCGTGACCCGCGTCGCGCCGATCGTGGCGCCACCGACACGCGCTTCGATGATCGTGCCTTGCTTGACCGGCTCCCCGCCCCGTGTCGCCTGGCCCGAGAACACGTAGGTCAGCACCGGTTCGTCGGCTGCCGCCGTCGCACACAGGCAGAGCAGAACCAGGACGAAGGCGAGGCCGAACAGTCTCATGCCGATAGTTCAGCAGATCGCCGACCCTTACGCTTGGTGATATGGAAAACTCGTATCGATCCGTGTAAATCATGGTCATCGAATATGCAGAGCACACGTGATCGCTCCGGCCGCCCCTGGCGGGCGGGTGCGGCTGGAACCGGAATCGAACATCGGGCACCTCCTCAAATCGCCTGCTGCGCGATCCGCACGGGATCACCCACCGTCCCTCAGCCCAACGGCGCCGGGCCGGCCGCTAAGGCGGCGGGGCCGGCGGCCGTCTGCGTTCAGCGGGCCGGGACCTCAGCTGGGTCGTCGTCGCCGACGCTGACCATGAGCGTGGTCTGAGTCGTCGCCTCGGCGCACAGGCCGCCCGCGTTCTGGGCCCGCACGCTGACCGTGTAGGTCGCGCCCGGCTCCAGTTTGCGGATCACCACGTACTGTTTCTTGACGCCCGGACGCCGGGTCGAGAGTTCCTCGCCGTCGCGCGACAGCCCGACCCGGTAGCTGTTGACCGCGCCGCCATCCTCGGGCGCGTCCCACTCGACCCGAATCTGGGTCGGTTGGACCTGCCGCACGCTCAGGTTGACGACTTGACCGGGAGGCGGTTCCACTTGTTGCTGCTGCGCAGCCTCGGCGGCGGGCACGGTCGCGTCGAACGTGTCGCTGACCTGGTTGCCGTCCGGATGGACCTGAGCCGTGACCGTGATCGTCGCCGAACCACGCGATTTGGCCGTCACGGTCAGCGTGTTGTTGGACATCGCGACCGCCGCCACGCTCTCGTTCGACGAGCTCGCCGTGACCGCCATGCCGTCCCCGTCGGCGACCGTGGGCGCGTTGTTGGCCCTCTACTACTGCTGCTGCTGTTGTCGCTACTGCCGGCTGGCGGCCTCGATCTCCCGCAGCACCGCGACCACGGGGTTCCAGCGGGATGCCATGTGTTGCGCAGCCATCTGCTCGGCCTCCGCCGCCGTCATCGGCGTCAGCGACGTATCCGAAACCGTCGCACCCAGCGCCAGCAGCGCCCGGTCCCAGCGGTCGGTGTGGCTCTTGTTGTTCACTCCGTTGGGGTCGTTGCGCCACTCGACCACCTGCGCGATCAGCGCACTGTAGCTCTGTTCCGGCTGTTGCGGCTGTTGCTGTTGCGTCAGCTGGCCGGCGGCCTCGATCGTCAGCAGCGCCGCGGCCACGGGGTTCCAGCGGGATGCCATGTAGCGCGCAGCCATCTGCTCGGCCTCCACCGCCGTCATCGGCGTCAGCGACGTATCCGTGACCGTCTCGCCCAGCGCCAACAGCGCCCGGTCCCAGCGGTCGGTGTGGCTCTTGTTGTTTGCTCCGTTGGGGTCGTTGCGCCACTCGACTACCTGCGCGATCAGCGCGCTGTAGCTCTGTTGCGGCTGGTTCGCACTCGTGACGGTCACATCGAAGCGGTCGCTGACCCGGTTGCCGTCCGAGTCCTGCGCCGTGACAGTGATCCGGGCCGTGCCCGCCGCTATCCCGCTGAGCGTCAGCGCAGACGAGTCGGCGGCGACGGATACCGTGGCCTTACTCGTATCGGATGAACCGGCGCTGATTGTCAGCCGGTCGCTATCGGCGTTCGTAAACACGCCGGAGAGTGAGATGTTGCGGCTCGCTCCCGCTTCAAGTTGGCTGACATCGGCGATCGGCGCAGCGACCTTCGGGCCGGCCTTGACCGTCACACTAAACGTGTCTGAGACCGTGCCGCCCGCGCCGTCGTCGGCCGTCACCGTGATCGTTGCCGTGCCCCGTGACTTGGCCGTCACCGTCAGCGTGTTGTTGGAGACCGCGACCGCGACCGCGGCCACGGTCTCAGCCGAGGACGCGGCCGTGATCGTCAGATCATCCCCGTCGGCGTCCGAGAACACGCCCGACAGCGAGACTTGATGCCTGCCGCTCTCGCTGGCGATCGTCGCGTCGGCGATGGCGGACGCGACCGTGGGCGCTTCGTTGGGCCCCGCCACCGGCGTGGTCTGTTCGCCCTTGACCCGCACCCACTTGCTGGAGTTCGCTTCACGCTCGCTCATATTGTTGCGGTGCCCGACCATCGAGCGAATGAACACGCCTGTCGCGACGCCGTTCTTGAGGCCCGTGATCGTGTAGCTGGTCAAGCCGGGGTCCACTGAGAGGCCGTCGTTCTTGCCCACGGCCCGCGGGTCGCGCGGGTTGTTCCACACGCCAAACTCCTGGCTCCAGCGCAGCACGTGCCAGATCTCCGAGTCCTCCACCCCCTCGCGGGAGCCTACGTTCCAGGTCACCGTCAGTTGGCCGTCGCCCGGTACGACCCGGATGCCCCACGGCTCCGGCCCCTCCGGCGGAGGCGGCGGCTCGTCGTTGTCCGCGATGGTCACCACGGCCGCGGCCGTGCCCTCCGGGTCCACCGCCCAGGCCGGTTCGCCCACGTGGGCCACGCGCACCGTGAAGCGCTCTTCGTCCTCCTCAATCGCCTCGTCGTCCACGGTGGGGATGATGATCCGGGCGCTCCGCTGACCCTCGGGCACCGTCAGCGTCGCGGCGAGCTGGCCCACGTCCTCGGCGGTCGCGCCGCCCAACGGGTAGTCGGCTGACACCGTGAAGGACACGCCGCCGGCGCCGGCCGGGCTGCCCAGGCTCAGCGACAGCGCCGCCTCCTCGCCCTCCGTCACGCTGGCCTGGGGGCTCAGCGTGTAGGTGCGCGGCGGCGGGTCGATGGCCACGAGGTGGGTGGCCGACTGGGAGCCGTTGGTGACGCGGATGTAGACGTAGGTCCACTTCGAGGCCGGGTTCAGCGCGATGGCCGGGGTGAAGCCGCCGTTGGCGAAGGACGCGAACGTGCCGGTGACGGCGTAGACGTTTCCGATGGCCCATTCCAGCGTGCTGTCCGGATGCGCCCTCACCCGCAGCATGACGTGGGTCGTCGTGACGATGCCCTGCTCCGAGTCGCTGCTGCCGAACGTGCCGGGCAGGTAGGCCCGCAGCTCCACGCGCCTCTCGAACGTCCCGGGGATCGTGGACGGGTTGGGACTCGCGAGCCGCATGTTGTTGAAGTTTTCCACCGGCTCGCCGTCGCGGATCTCGTCGAAATGCACGCGCACGGGGTGCAGGTCCGTGTTGGGCGCGGGCGTGGGCGGGGCGGGCACGTTCTTGCCGACCAGGCTCACCGAGACCGTGTCGCCGTCCGACCAGTCCAGGCCCGTGCCGTGCCAGGTCAGCCTCCATGCGTCCTCATTGCGGTCGATGCCCCAGCTCTCGCTGGCGTCCTTGAACTGGAACTGCCTGCCGCCGACGTCCAGCCGCACCTGGTCCGGGTGCAGCCGCGGCGCTCTGTCCAGCAGGAGCTGGAGGGAGCCGCGGACGACCCGCACCGCCAGGACGTTGTACCTCCACCCGCCGTGGGTGAAGTAGGTGGGCGAGAGCTGGGCGGAGCACTGCTGCTGCCCGATGCAGCCGTCTCCACTGAGCGGGCCCAGGTCCCTGACCGTCAGCGTGGACGCCCAGTGCGTGATGGAGACCGGCTTCCCCTTCACGGCTATCTGGACAAAGGCGCCAGTACTGGTGGTCCATGCCGGCGCCCACGGCGGGGTGTTCTGCCCGTAGCTAGAGCGTTGATCCGCGATGCTCCAGCCGTCGGCCGCTCCCGCGTCATCGGCGGCGGATCGCGTCAACTCTAGCTCAAAAGTATTCCCGGGGAGGCTGCCGGTGGTGTAGATGACGAAGTGATAGGTGGTGTTCGCCGCCAGCGTGACGGTGATGCCATAGGAGGGCTCGAAGGTCACCGTATGGGTCCCGGTGGTCCCGGTCGGAAGGTTCCGCGCCGACATATAGGCGACCCTGGTGCCCGGCGTCCCGTTGCTGTCGATCCACACCTCCGCCCTGAACGTGGCGGCATCCTCGGACGTGAGAGCCTCGTAAATGGTAAGGCGCGCCTCAATGCCCGTCAGACGGTAGCCGTCGACGTAGGGACCCGTCGTGAATCCCTGGGCATGAACACTGCTGTTGAAATCAACAACAACAGCGCTCGTCTGCCCCGTGTTGCTGACCAGCGCGCCTTCCGTGCCGGTGGCGGCGGCGGGTGGCGCGCCGGACGGCACCGCCATCGCACGCATCACGGTCACGGTGTAGGTCTTCGTGGTGCTGCCGTTCTCGGCGGTGACCTTCACGGTGATGGCGTTCGCGCCGAACGAGAGCGCGATGGCGCCGCTCGGCTGGCCGCTCCTCACGGCCGTCAGGCTCGACCCCTTGCCCACCTCCACCGTGGCGTTGGAGTCGCCCGCCGTCGGGGTGATTCTCACGTACGTGATCGAGTTCGGCGCCGACGCCGTGTAGGCCGTGGTCGCCGCCGCGAACGCGGGGCTCAGCGTCAGCGCGCTGAACGTGCCCGAGGCGCTCTCCCCCTGCGTCGCCGTCAGGCCGGACAGGGCGGCGTTGGTGGACGGCTGCGCCCGCGTCACCGTCACCGTGTAGGTCTTCGTGAAGTCGCTGTCCTGGGCGGTGACCTTCACGGTGATCGCGTTCGCGCCCACCGAGAGCGCGATGGCGCCGCTCGGCTGACCGCTCGGCACCGTCGTCAGGCTCGATCCCTGGCGGCCCACCTCCACCGTGGCTTGCCGCTGGTTCGCCTGCGGGATGAGCTTCACGTGCGCCGCCGCGTAAGGCGCCGACGCCGTGTAGGCCGTGGTCGCCGGCGCGAACGCGGGGCTCAGCGCCAGCTCGCTGAACGTGCCCGAGGCGCTCTCCCCCTGTGTCGCCGTCAGGTCGATCAGGGCGGCGTCGGTGGACGGGGCCGTCGCCTGATGGGCCGCGGACCGGAGGACCAGCTTTACCGTCCGGCCATCGGTCCAGTCCGTGTCCGGGTCGTACGACCAGTAGATGGCGCCTGAATCCACCGTGGCGGCGTTGATTCTGAGGGGGATGCCGTCCACATTCAGCGTCAAAGAAGTAAGGGCGGTCCTGGTCGCCTGACCCGTGACGTTTTCGAGATTGAAGTAAAATCGATTATTGTCAGACTGCCACCACAGTCCGTTTACGGTGTAGGTGCCGCCCCCGTGCCTGAATTGATGCTCCGTGAGGACGGTTGAGCTTGAGCAGTCGTCCTGATTTGCGTCACTGTTATCGCAGCCGAAATAGAAGCCGTTCTGATCCGCCGTCAGCGTGGCCTCCCACAGGGCGCCGGGGGCGCCGGTTCCGAACACCCAGGCGCTGTTGCCGACGGAGTTCACCGCGCGAACCCGCACCCGGTAGTCGGTGCCGTTGGTCAGGGATGAAATCGTCTGCGAGGCCGTCGTGCCGCTGCGGCTGACCGCCACCCAGGCGGTGGCGGGGTTGCTGCCGGAGGCCGCCGCGTTGTTGCCCACGGCGCCCGCGGCCGCCGAGGTGTAGTGCACGTCGTAGCCCGTGAGTGTGGCCGAGGGCGCGGTCCAGAACAGGGACAGCTGCCTGTTGTCATGCCTGACCGCGAGGTTAGTGGGGGCGGTGGGGGCGGCGTCGTGCCGCGTCACGGTCACGGTGTAGGTCTTCGTGGTGGTCCCGTCCTGGGCGGTGACCTTCACGGTGATGGCGTTCGCGTTCACCGAGAGCGGGATAGCGGCGCTGGCGCTGCCGCTCGGCACCGCCGTCAGGCTCGCCCCCTTGCCCACCTCCACCGTGGCGGTGGAGTCGTTTGTCGTCGGCGTGATCTTCACGTGCGTCCGCGCGTTCGCCACCGTCGCCGTGTAGGCCGTGGTGGCCGCCGCGAAGGGC
>MPNM01000042.1 GCA_002239025.1 Chloroflexi bacterium bin125
AGCTCAGCGTCGCGGCGTCGAACGCGGGACGCAGCGCAATCACCGGCTTGGGCTGCTGCTCGCCCGTAAAGCCGGACAACTCCAGCCCGCTCAGCGACGCATCCGAGGTCGCCGGCTGCTGCGCGAATGCCGGCGTCACCGCCAACAGCCCCAACAGACCCAGGCCCAGCAGCGCCGCCGCCGCCAGCCCAATCAACGCCCAGGCCCGCTTCCCCCGCCGCTCGACTGCTCGCCGCCCCGATTGCCGTGTGGTGTTGGTCGTCCGCATGCGCCTGCTCCTCGTGTTGTTGCTGGGTGTGCCTCGCTCGTCCCCAGTCACCTCGCCTTCATCCGCCGTCCGCCGCAGCCTGTTCGCTTGAACTGCGCGGGAACCGATTATCTCAGATTTCAGCTACAAAGTTCGTGTGTATACGTGCAATAGGATGTGTTTCAACAATGTAATCCGGAATGACATCGAACTGCCGCGGCCCGGCCACCGGCCGGGTCGCCTGCGATTCAGCGACCGCTCTGGCCGATCACTGCGCCTCATCCACGCTGAGCGTGATGAGCGCCGTCGCTGCGGCGGGCACCGCCAGGTCGAACGCGTCGCTGACCCGGTTGCCGTCAGAGTCCTAGTCCGTGACCATGATCATCGCCGTGCCCTCGGGCGCCCCGATCAAGGTGACCGCGGTCGCCGACAGCGTCGTCCCGTCGAGCGCCGTCGAGATGTTGACGATCTCGCCATCCGACGTTGCGGCGCGTTGCGTCAGCGCGTCGCCGTCTGTGGGGCGTCGGCGTCCGGCGGGCCGTTGATTCGAATCTTCATCACGCCCATGTGCCGCTCTGCGATCCAGCTAACGTCCTCCGGCGTCTGCGCCGATACGTAGTAGCCGATGTCGGCGATGCGCCAGCCGTCCTGCCCGATGACGTCCTCGTCTTCCGAGAAGGTGGCGACCACCCGCAGGTCGACCCGCCCGGTGGTGTACAGCACGAAGAAATACTTCGTGTCGGCCGAGAGCTTGACCGCCGACGGCGCCGCAAAGGCCACAGCGCCCACGTTCATCCGCTCGGGGACATCCAGGTCCAGGAGCTTTGAGCCGGGTCCGCCTCCCGCTGCAGCCGACCAGAGCTCCGCCCGAACCGTCTCAATGTGCCTCGCGTGCAGCGGCACGCCGATCAGCACCTCGATGCTGCCCAGGGCGGCAGCCGCGTTCCCCGTACTGAACCCCTGCGCCAGCACAAAGTTGTTGGTGCCATCTTCACTGAGGCTGCGTGGCTGCTCGAAGTTACTGACCAGCGCGGCCGCATTGACCGATGTCCGAGACTGATCGGCGGGCACGGTCACCGTGAACGCGTCAATGACCCGGTTGCCGTCGGCGTCCTCGGCCGTGACCGTGATCGTCGTCGTACCCTCGGCCACCGCCGTGACCGTCAGGCTCCCGCCGTCCCTCGCGACGCTCACCGTCGCCACCGCAGCGGCGCCGTACTCCGCCCTGATCGTCAGCGCGTCGCCGTCGGCGTCCGCGAAGACGCCGGAGAGCGAGACCGAGCGCGCCTCGCCGGGCCTGAGTCCGCCGATGTCGCCGATCGGCGCGGCGACCGTCGGCGGCTGGTTGACCGAGGCCTGCTGCTGGGCCGAAGCCTGCTGCTCCTGCTGGGCCCGCGCCTCAGCGGGGTCGTCGTCGACGCTGAGCGTGAGTGTGATCTGCGCGGTATCGACGGGGCCCAGGCCGCCCGCGTTCTTGGCCCGCACGCTGACCGTATAGGTCGCGCCCGGCTCCAGTTTGCGGATCACCACGTGTTGCTTCTTGGCGCCGGGACGCCGGGTCGAGAGTTCCTCGCCGTCGCGCGACAGCACGACCCGGTAGCTGTTGACCGCGCCGCCGTCCTCGGGCGCCTCCCACTCGACCCGGATCCGGGTCGGTTGGACCTGCCGCAGGCTCAGGTTGACCACCTGGCCGGGCGCCGCGTCTACCTGTTGCTGCTGCACCGTCTCGGCGGTGGGCACCGTAACATCGAAGCTGTCGCTGACCCGCTTGCCGTCCGGGTCCTGAGCCGTGACCGTGATCGTTGCCGAACCGCGCGACCTGGCCGTCACGGTCAGCGTGTCGTTGGACACCGCGACCGTCGCCACGCTCTCATTCGACGAGCTCGCCGTGATCGTCAGATCGTCCCCGTCGGCGTCCGAGAACACGCCCGACAGCGAGACTTGATGGGCGCCGCTCTGGTTCGCGATCGTCGCGTCGGCGATGGCGTCGGCGACGGTGGGCGCGTTGTTGGGCGGCGCCACCGGGGTGGTCTGCTCGCCTTTGGTGCGCACCCACTGGCTGGAGTTTCCGTCCCTCTCGCTCATGTTGTTGCGGTGCCCGACCATCGAGCGAATGAACACGCCCGTCGCGACGCCGTTCTTGAGGCCCGTAATCGTATAGCTGGTCATCCCGGGGTCCACCGAGAGGCCGTCGTTGCGGCCCACCGCCCTGGGGTCGCGCGGGTTGTTCCACACGCCGGGCTCCTGGCTCCAGCGCAGCACGTGCCAGATCTCCGAGTCCTCGACCCCGTCGCGGGAGGAGACGTTCCAAGTCACCGTCAGCACGCCGTTACCCGGCGCCACCTGGATGTTCGTCGGCGCGGCGGGCGGGCTCTGCGCTGGTGCGGCCTGGAACAGCGCCAGCGCGCCGAGCAGCGGCGCGAGCAGGAGGGAAAGCCGGCGGAGGGAGGCGGCCCGCGTCATCGAGGGCCGTCGGTGGTGTTCAGAGGATGGAGGCTTGGAGAGGACTCTAGAACATACATGCTGTGGAGGGGGGTAACGGGCATGGCCGCCCTCGGCAGGCGGCGCGGATGGCCTGAACCGGACTCGAGCATTTCGCACATCCTCAAATCGTTACATTCGTAAACTGCGTGTATGTTCTTGGAGAATACAGTCACTCCCGAAAATAGAACGTGCTCATCCGTGCATTATCTCGTGTGATATCGGTGCAATCTGAGATATTGTCATCTCGCCCGCAGTTCGGCCGGGGATGCGTCCAGGCTCCGGGCGGGACCCGAGCCGACCGCTCAGGCAGCCGGTCCGGCTGCGACTGAGCGACCGCTCGGGCCGATCACTGCGTCTCTTCCGTTGTGAGCGTGATCTGGGCCGTCGCCTCGGCGCTCAGGCCGGTGGCGTTCTTGGCCCGCACGCTGACCGTGTAGGTCGCGCCCGGCTCCAGCTTGCGGATCACCACGTGCCGCTTCTTCGCGCCAGGCCTACGAGTCGACAATTCCTCGCCGTCGCGCGATAGCATGACCCGGTAACTGTTGACCGCGCCGCCGTCCTCGGGCGCCTCCCACTCGACCCGGATCCGGGTCGAGTGGACCTGCCGGACGCTGAGGCTGACGACCTGGCCGGGAACTGCATCCACCTGCTGCTGCTCCACCTCTGCGGCGGGCACGGTCACGTCGAACGTGTCGCTGACCCGGTTGCCGTCCGGGTCCTGGGCTGTGACCGTGATCGTCGCCCGGCCCTCGGCTACGCCGATCACGGTGACCGCGGTCGCCGACAGCGTCGTCCCGTCGAGCGCCACCGAGATGTTGACGATCTCGCGATCCGACGTCGTCACGCTGACCTGCAGCGCGTCGCCGTCGGCGTCGCTGAACACGCTGGTCAGCGATATCTCGCGTCTCGCCTCGGCCTCAAGTGCGCCGATATCGGCGCTCGCCGACGCGACCACAGGCGCGGCCTTGACCTTGACCATGAACGTGTCTGAGACCTCATCCTCGCCGTCTGAGGCCGTGACCGTAATCGTCGCCGTGCCCCGAGACTTGGCCGTCACTGTCAGCTTCGAGCCGTCACTGGCCACCGAGACCGTGGCGACGCTCCCAACCGAGGACGCGGCCGTGATCGTCAGATCATCCTGATCTTCGTCGTTGAAGGTGCGGAACAGCGAGACCTGCTTCGTGCCGCTCGTGTTGGTGATCGTGATGTCCGCGATCGCGGACGCGACCGTGGGCGCCTTGTTGACCTCTTCGGTCACCGTCACCGTGAAGCTGTCGCTGACCTGATTGCCGTCCGAATCCTCGGCGGTCAGCGTGATCGTCGCCTGGCCCGACTTGACGCCCAGGATTAAGAGGTTGCCGAAGAGGTCATAGGCAGCCGCGATGTCTTCGTTCGATGACAGGACGCCGTAGGCCAGCGTGTCGCCGTCGGCGTCGGAGAAGACACTCGACAGCGAGATCTCGCGTGAGGCCACGGCCGGTAGGTTGCTGATGTCGGCGATCGCCGAGGCGACCGTCGGCGCGGCCTTGACCTTGACCGTGAAGCTGTCTGAGACCTCATCCTCGCCGTCCGAGGCCGTGACCGTGATCGTCGCCGAGCCGCGACTCTTGGCGGTCACCGTCAGCTTCGAGCCGTCACTGGCCACCGAGACAGTGGCGACGCGGGTCTTCGATGACGCTGCCGTGATCGTCAGCGTGTCGTCGGTATCGGCGTCCGAGAAGACCCCGGACAGCGCCACATCCTTCGCGCCGCTCGTATTGACGATGGTCGCGTCAGCGATCGCGGCGGCGACCTTCGGCGCGTTGTTGACCGTCGGCGGCGCGGGCACCGTGACATCGAAGCTGTCGCTGATCTCGTTGCCGTCCGTATCTCGCACGGTGAGCGTCACCGTCGTGGTTCCTGGCGCGCGGCCGTTGACGACGACGGCGGTGGTGGTGCCCCTCCCTGAGTCGGTGTTGAATCCGGCATAGACAATGCCGGACTTCGACATCGACAAGCTGAAGGTCAGTTTGTCGCCGTCGGGGTCCGAGAAGACGCCGGCGAGGAGATGTATCTCGCGACCATCCTTCGCCAGGTTGCTGATGTCGGGCAGCGGCGCGTCGACCCTCGGCGGCGATTTGACCGTCACCGTGAAGGTGGTCGAGGCATTGCCGTTGTGGCCGTCGTGGGCCCTGACCGTAATCGTCGCCGTGCCCGAAGATCGGGCGGTCACCGTCAACGAGGAATCATCGGTTGCCACCGAGACCGTCGCCACATTCGGCGCCGACGAGGCCGCCTCGACCCTCACGATCGTGTGACCGTCCGGATCGGAGAAGCGTCCCGCCGTCGAAATCTGCTGCGAGTCGCCCTGGTGGACGAGCGTGACGTCCTCGAACGCGGACTGGATCGTCGGCGGCCGGTTGGTGGTTTTCACCTTCGACGTTTGACCTGCGCTCTTCTTCGTGCCCTCGATCCAGGCGTCTTTCACCTCCGTCAACTGCTCGAACGTGATCAACGAGCTGCCGTAATCGCGGCCCGCCTTGATGTACTCGTTGATGTCGATCACGTTGTTGCCGTCGGCGTCGTAGGTCTTGGCGAATTCCGACAGCTCAGGTTCCGGCTCGGGTTCGGGCTGCGGAGCAGCTTGCGGCTCGGGTTCGGGGTCGCGAGCTGGTTCCGGCTCAGGCGTTGGCTCGGGATCCTCCTGCGGTTGCGGCTGTTCCGGCTCTTGGGTCTCTTCCTTCGGCTGCTCCGGCTCGGGCAGTTCCCTGACTCCGAAGCCGCAGTTGCGGCACGAGTTCTGGGTCTGCATCACCTCGACCAGACTCACTTCGGTCCGGTCGCCCATCTGCCAGAAGAACCCGGGAACGTTCCAGCGGTAGTTGCCGCCGCCGTTGGCGCCGCTGGCCAGCTTGAACTCCATCCCGCCCTCGCCGCCGATTCTGAGCCGCAGATCGCGACCGGCGGGCAGGGAGCGGTCCAGATTCAGGTCCAGCCGCTGCAACTGCTCGCGGAACGGGTCTGCAGCCCAGTCGTGGTGCGAGTCGATCCGGTAGAGGCCGTTGACCGTGTAGGTCCTGCCGTCGTACCAGAAGTTGAACTTGTGCGGTTCGAGCCCGCCATCCTTGACCGGTAGCGGCAAGGTCTGGTTGCCGCAAGGCGTCTGATCGTCCAGGTCGGCGTAGAACAGACAACCGATCCCGAAGCTGTGACGGGTCTGGCCTGCGGTCAGTGTGGCGGTCCAACCCACCTTCATACGAGTCGCGGAGTCGGCCGCGCCGGTCGGGTTGACCGCCTGAGCCGTCGCCCAGGCGCCTGCCGCATCACGGTTCAGCCCACGCACGCGCACGACGTAGGCCGTGCCCGGCTTGACATGACGGATCGTCAAGTGGTGTTGGGCGATCTCGCCGTCTTTGTAGGTGAAGTGCTGACCCGCCGTCGTCCAACCGGTTGATGGATTACCCGGCGTGCCGCGCTGATCGGGCGCTGACTGCTCCTTGTACTGCACTTCGTAGCCGTTGAGCGAAATGCCGCCGTTGCTCTCTCTGCTGTAGTACCCCGCCTCGTAGAGCGTGGGCAACGAGCTTCCGGTCGGTGGAGCCCAGCTGACCCGCAACGAGCGATCGCCGGGCGCGACCGTCAGATTTCGCGGCGCGTTGGGCGCATCGACGTCGCGGATGATGATCGCGGCCCTCGGCCAATACGTTGCCTCTCCGACCAGCCCAGTCTCGACCATGTAGGGCTCGATCCAAAATGTGTCGGTTTCCTTGTCGGTGTCCGCGGGCAGTGTGACCTTGACAGTCTTGCTCCCGCTTTCGCCCGTTGCGAACGACAGCGTCGGGTATGCGGCGTAGTGCCACCCTCCGGGAGTTTGCACCCGATGCTTCGTGTCACCGGCGCCCAGATCGCTGAATTCGGCATTGCCTCTTTTCACCTGGTCCGTGTTGCCGACGCGCAGCCACACCCGCGGAGAGACATCAACACGGCTGGGCGCGGGGCCGGTCAGACTCACTCGAATCGTGAATGACTGACCCTCATCGACAACGATGCCGCGTTGCCCGGGCATCCCATGAAGACTCTGGTGATACACCGACCTGCCGTCGACCGAGAAGGAGACGCCAATGCCCCGCACGATGGCCACCGAATAGGTCTTCGTCGTGCCGTCCGCAGCCGTGACCTTGACATTGATCGTGTTCCCGCCGTAATCGAGCGGAATTGCATTGGTGTACTTGATGCCGGAGACATTCTGGTCACCCTGCGTGCGCGGGCACCCATCGACAGGCCGTTGGCTCTTGCCGAAGCCGTGCTTGGCGTCCAACACAGCGATAGCAGTTGCTGCCCTGTCAGCAGTTGCTGCCCTGCTAAAGGTGATCGACGCGCCGCCATCGGTGGCCTTGGCCTTAACGGCAACGTGACTGAAGCGGTAGCTCACCGTCTGCTGATACACAGTGTTCCCTGAAGTGAACGCAGGACCGGGATTCAAGTGACCGCCGCGATTCTGCCAAAAGCAGTGATCGATGTCGAATGGACCACCACTTGTGCGCCACTCCCACTGGCTCAAGGTGGCGTCGGTCGATGGCGTGGGGTCCTGCGCAACGGCCGGCTGCGGGTCGAGCGCGACCAGCCCGGCCAACAGGACCAACAGCAGCCCGAGACCAGCCGCGATCATCACACCCCGACCCGATCCCCAACTGCGGCGGATAGTGAACGTGCTGAAACGATCGCGGTCAGTGAACATGGCCCTCTCCTGTTCCGATTCGACTCAGGCGATAGTCAGCGATTCAAGCGACCAGGCTTTCCTTCACTGCGCCTCCTCGGCCGCCAGCGTGATCTGCGCCGTCGCTTCGGCGCCCTGACCGCCCACATTCTTGGCTCGCACGCTGACCGTGTAGGTCGCGCCGGGCTCCAGCTTGCGGATGACCACGTAGCGCTTCTTGGCCCCCGGCCGGCGTTTGGACAACTCCTCGCCGTCGCGCATGAGCGTGACCTGATACTTGCCGACCGCGCCGCCGTCCTCCGGCGCCTCCCATTCGACCCGGATCCGGGTCGGCTGGACCTGCCGCACGCTCAGGTTGCGCACCGGGCCGGGCATGTCGACCGCCGTCTCCGCCGATCCGCCGGACACCTGCTGTCCGCTGTTGAGCTGATGCTTTTCGCGGATGATGACCCCAGCTGTCGGGTAAGTGTGCACAGCCTGGACCAACTGGGTCTGCCTGAGCTCGAACTCGATGACGAATGCGTCGGTTTCGGTATCCGCATCCTCGGGGACAGTCACGACGATCGTCTTGTCCTCCTGATCGCCCGTACTGAACGTGAGCCGGCCGAAGGTCGCGTAGTACCAACCTTCTGGATGGGCAATCCGATGCTTCGTGTTCCCCGCGCCCAGATCGCCAAATTCGGCGTTGCCTCTATGCACCTGGTCCGTGTTGCTACCGCGGAGCCACACACGAGTATCGATGCGGATTGAGCTTGGCGCCCGGCCATTCAGGCTCGCGCGAATCGTAAACGCCCCACCCTCTTCGACCACAGCGCCAACGCCGCTTGAGTAGTCGAGGCTCTCGTGGGACTCCTGCGGGCCGTCTACCGAGAGTGTGACCAGGACGCCACGCGTGACGTTCAACGTGTAGGTCTTCGTCGTGGCGCCGTCCTCAGCCGTCACCGTGACATTGATCGTGGTATCGCCGGTATCGAGCGAAATAGGGCCGGCGTACTTGATGCCGACAACGTTTTGGTTGCCCCGTTTCCCCAGGCACCATGGCGGGCCTGTGCTTTTAGTCTGGCTGTCTCCGAAGCCGTGAACTGCGTCCCGTGCGGTAACAGGAGTAGGACTGCCAGTTGGGTCTCCCCTGCTGAACGCGATCGTCGCGTTCTCATCGCTGGCCTTGGCCTTCACGGCGATGTAGCTGGTGAAGGCGGTCACCGTCGTCGAGTACGCGGTGGTCGCGGCATTGAAACCGGGTGTCGGATTCGTGATGGCACCGCGATTTGAGGGCCAGCAATAGTCGCCGTTGAACCAGCCAGTATCTCTGCGCCACTCCCACTGACTCAGGGTGGCGTCGGTCGATGGCGTGGGGTCCTGCGCCCCGACCGGCTCTGGGTCGAGCGCGAACAGCCCGGCCAACAGGACCAACAGCAGCCCGAGACCAGCCGCGATCATCACACCCCGACCCGATCCCCAACTGCGGCGGATAGTGAACGTGCTGAAACGATCGCGGTCAGTGAACATGGCCATCTCCTCCTGCTGTTGCTGGGTATGCCTGCCTCGTCCCCAATCACCTCTCCTTCACCCGCCGTCCGCCGCAGCCCATCCGCTGGAACTGCACGGGAACCGATTATCTCAGATTTCAGCTACGAAGAATGTATTCATACGTGTAATCATGTATGTAACTCCAATGCAATATAGGATGAGTTCGAGTGGCGGCGGTCGGCTCGATGCACGTCTCGCCTAGCGCGACGAGGCGACCTAGGCCGCTCTGAGCTTGATTAGATCGGCCACGGTCAGCGTCGCGCCCAGGTCCGGGATCGCCGCGTTGTACTCAGCCAGGCTGATCTTGCCGTCGCCGTCCGTGTCGTAGCGCGTGACGACATCCTGCTATTCCGCAGGCGTCGGGTTCTTCCGCTCGGCCTGCGTCGGCGCTGCGGCGATCGGCACCGTGCCCGCGGGACTCGACCGTCAGCGTGGAATCGGCGGCCCGGCCGGCGGCCGGGCCGCCTGCGACTCAGTGCCTGCTCGGGCCGATCACTGCGCCTCATCCACTGTGGTTCGCCGTTGGCCTGGATCTTGGCCTGGCTCGTTGCGGCAGCGAGGCGGTGCAGGATGCCATCGTTGAGGCCGAACGGCCTGGCCAGGACGGAGCAGAGTCGCTTGCCCCAACCGCCGCCGTTCCGCCAGCTCCAAGGCTCGAACCTCGGTCGGTCTTACAGCGAGACAGCACCGCTCCGGGCGCCGACCACATTCACCAAGTTGAGTAACAACTCCGTGGGACCAGACCCCTCTCCGCGCGGTCGCGGCATACTGAATCGAACGGCGGGCGTGAAGGAGCATGGACATGAACCATCGCAGCAAGCTGGTGAAATGGCTGGCGTGCTCGCGGCAGTCGTCGCGGGTGGCGTGACGCTGGTCCAGCCGGACGGCGATACGCAGCGCGGCCCCGATGATCAAATCGTCCGCGACGAGGTCACGTTCGAGATCGCCTGGCAGGACGCCGACGGTCGCACCGGCATCGAGACCGTCGCGCTCGGCCTCTCCGAGGCCGGCGATCAGGCGTCGAACGATCCCTCGCCAGCAAGCGTCGAGCCGGAGCCCGATCCGGCGAAATCCTGACGCGCTCGGCAAGTCCAACGGCTCCCCTCTCCGTCCGTCCTGCCTGCTCTCCTGCCGTCATTTCCACGAAGGCGGGAATCACGAACCAGCCAACCAGATTCACAACCGTTCCCTCTCTCTTTTGAGGGGTGGAGAGCCCGTAGGCCTGCCCCGCACTTGACGCGAGGCAGAGGCGGGGGCACCACGTGAGACTGTCTCAAGAGTCCAGTAATGAGAGAGGGCGGGGTGATTGGCCCCGCCCCTCTGATTTGGACAGGCTTGTCCGGTTGCGCAAAGACTAGGCGCGGTTGCGGGCTCGGCGCAGTCCGAGGCCGGCGATGCTGGCGACGCCGAGGGCAATCAGCAGGCCGATCAGGCCGGTCGAGACGCCGCTGTCAGCGAGACCAACGCTTCCCGTGTCCGGGAACGCGGTCGTGCCGTCGTCCATGGCCGTGACTGCGACCTCGGACTGGCCGTCGCCCTTGGGGGTAACTTCGGCCCCGGCGGATTTGCCGTCAAGCGTGAAGCTCACGTCCTCGGCGTCATCGCGGTCGACATCGATGTACCAGTTGCCCTCGGCGTCGAGATCGGTTGAACCGAACTCATTGCCCATGTCGTCGACCACACCAATGCACCTTCAACGCATCGCCACTCGCTACGACAAACTCACATCACCCTCCGCAGCGAGAACCGTCTCGCTCGTGCGCTCAGGGACCCGGCACCATTGAAGAGAACGGGGCCAATGAACCTGTCCCAAAAGTCGCTGTTTGGCATGCGTCTGGGCTGGATCCGATGGCGGATTGGCAGCACCTGTTCCAGCGCTGGAGACGAACCGTGGCAGCGGAGCACGATTGCCGTCTGATCGTCAGGGGCGGCTAGGCTGGGCGGCAGATAACGGGTCAACTGAGGAGGACTGCGATGCCCTGGCGCCCGCTCAACCGTGAACAGGCCTGGTTGCTGCCGCCCTCGGTCGAGGAGCTCGTGGCGGACGATCATCCGGCGCGCATGGTGGCCGCCTTCGTCGACCAGCTCTCGGACGAGGAGTGGAGCGAACTGGGGGTGGAGCTCGAGGCGCAGCGCCTGGGCAGTCCCGCCTACCACCCGCGGGCGCTGCTCTCGGTCTGGCTCTACGGCTTCATGTCCGGCCTGCGCTCCTCGCGCAGCCTGGAGCGGGCCTGCCGCGAGCAGCTGCCCTATCTCTACCTGACCGCCGGCCAGCGGCCCGACCACAACACCCTGTGGCGCTTCTACGAGCGCCACCGCACGCGGATGCGCCGGCTCTTGCGGTTGACGGTCGAGACGGCGGTCCGCCTGGAGTTGGTCGACTGGGCGCTGCAGGCGGTCGACGGGACCAAGATCGCGGGTGCGGCGGCCAACCGGCGGACGCTGAGCGACCAGCAGTTGGCGCGGCTGCAGGAGCGGACCGAGGCGGCGATCGCCGAGCTCGAATCGCAGCAGGCGGGCGAGCCGGAGGGGCCGCCGCGGCTGGGCCGCGCGCTGCGCGACCGGCAGCGGCTGCAGCAGCAGGTCGAGCAGGCGCGGGCGCAGATCGAACGGACCGGCCA
>MPNM01000043.1 GCA_002239025.1 Chloroflexi bacterium bin125
GGCAGCGCCCGCTATGTGATCACTGCGGCGGGCGCATCGCCCGTGCTGGAGGGACGGCGCCGGATGTTCCCGCCCACAACGGATCAGCCGCAACTGATCTACCTCGGCGATGCGCGCGGCGAGACGGAGCTGCTGGAGGCGCTGGCCGACGGCACGATCGACGCCGTCGCGCGGGGCGAGATCGGGAACCGCGACTCGGCCCATGCTTCAGGTGCGGCGTTCGCCGTGACTGCCCTCGACCCAGTCGTCGAATGGGGCGGCTTCGCGCTCGCCCGCAACGACGCCGCACTGGCCCGCTGCATCGACGCGAAGCTCGACTATCTCACGGACGAGCGGCAAGTCGGCTACGCGCAGTGGCGGGCCGACGCTCAGGTGTTCATGCGTCGCGCCGAGCGCTGGAACCAGGAACGCTGAGCGGTCTCGGACGACGGCCCGGGCATACCGGCACGCTCGTCGCGCAGTTTGGACCAGCACCTGGCTGGCCCGGCCGCGCCGCCGCAGGCTGCGCGTGAGTCCATCGTTCACGCCCGCCTTTGGCCCGCTTCGCCAGCGGGCTGTTCTTCGACGATCGATCAAGGCGAAACACACGCAGCCCAGGGCCATCATCACGCCTGCGACAAACTAGTGGCCAACCGCCGCCTGATGGTGCTGCGCGGCGCGTAGCTTCGGCTTGCCGGCTAGGCGGTCAACGGAACCTGTCCCAATCGTCGCTGTTTGGCATGCGTCTGGGCTAGGTCCGATGGCGGACCGGTTTGGCGTTGGAGACGAACTGTGGCAGCGGAGCAGATCGTGGTCTGAGCGTCAAGGGCAGGTCGGCTGGGAGGCAGATACCGGGTCAACTGAGGAGGACCGCGATGGCCTGGCGCGCGCTCAACCGTGTACAGGCCTGTTTGCTGCCGCCCTCGGTCGAGGAGCTCGTGGCGGACGATCAACCTGGCGCATGGCGGCCGGGTTCGTCGACCAGCTCTCGGCCGAGGATTTGAACGAACTGGAGGTGGAGGTCAATGGCCAGTGCATGTGCAGTCCTACCTACCAGCCTCGGGCACTGCTCACGGTCAGGACCTTCCCGCGCCGTTGGCCGAAGATGATCGAGGCGCGCGATTGGCGCTGATCAACGTGTGGCTGCCGAGATTCAGCGAAGTGCGGATGTAGTCGATGGCGCTGCGGCTTGAGTCGCACGGCACGCCGAAGTGGAAATGCTTCACACCTCCAAAGCGAACACCAACTCGAAGGTTCTTGATTTTGTCCAGTTTGGTGGAGCCGAGGGGATTCGAACCCCTGACCTCCGCCGTGCAAGGGCGGCGCTCTCCCGGCTGAGCTACGGCCCCGGGATGGTCAGCGTAACGTCTGGCGACGCTCTGGGCCGCCGGACGCGAAAAACTCCCGCTCTGGCCTGGTGAGGCGAGGACGGGAGCTTGCTGGTTGGTGGGCCATCCTGGACTCGAACCAGGGACCTCAGTCTTATCAGGACTGCGCTCTAACCTGCTGAGCTAATGGCCCGGGATGGCCTCGGCCGGCTGTTGGGCCTTAACCGTTGGAGAGCGGAAGTCAGTGCATCTGAGGAGCCGGATCACGCCGTTGACTCGTCGGCCTCGGCCCGGGTTAGGGGCGTCAACCTCGGAGCGCCGTTCTCATTGCTGAGTTGGCTGGCGGATCGACCTGGGAGCTCAATCGATGATGGGATCATCGAATGGCGTTCTCCCTAGAAAGGAGGTGATCCAGCCGCAGCTTCCGCTACGGCTACCTTGTTACGACTTCGTCCCAGTCGCGAGTCCCACCTTCGGCGGCTGCGTCCCTAAGGTTCGCGCACCGACTTCAAGTGTTACTCACTCCCATGACGTGACGGGCGGTGTGTACAAGGCCCGAGAACGTATTCACCGCAGTATGGCTGACCTGCGGTTACTAGCAACTCCGGCTTCAAGCAGGCGAGTTTCAGCCTGCTATCCGAACTGGGGCCGGTTTTGAGGGATTCGCTCCTGCTCGCGCAGTGGCTGCCCGTTGTACCGGCCATTGTAGCGTGTGTGTCGCCCTGGGCGTAAGGGCCACGCTGACTTGACATCGTCCCCACCTTCCTCTGCGTTGTACGCAGCGGTCTCGCTAGAGAAATACAACTAACGACGAGGGTTGCGCTCGTTGCGGGACTTAACCCAACACCTCACGGCACGAGCTGACGACAGCCGTGCAGCACCTGTGATCCGGCCCCGAAGGGAAGCGGGCTTTCACCCGCGGTCCGGACCATGTCAAGCCCAGGTAAGGTTCTTCGCGTTGCATCGAATTGAACCACACGCTCCGCTGCTTGTGCGGGCCCCCGTCAATTCCTTTGAGTTTTAGCCTTGCGGCCGTACTCCCCAGGCGGGATGCTTATTGCGTTAGCTGCGTCACAGAGGGGGTCGATACCCCCCACGACTAGCATCCATCGTTTACGGCGTGGACTACCCGGGTATCTAATCCGGTTCGCTACCCACGCTTTCGTACCTCAGCGTCAGGATGCGTCTGGCAAGCCGCTTGCGCCACTGGTGTTCCTCCCGGTATCTACGCATTCCACCACTACTCCGGGAATTCCGCTTGCCTCTACGCCCCTCGAGCGCCACAGTTTCCATCGGCCGCTCCCGGTTGAGCCGGGAGATTTCACGACAGACTTATGGAGCCGCCTACGTACGCTTTACGCCCAGTAAATCCGGATAACGCTCGCCACCTACGTCTTACCGCGGCTGCTGGCACGTAGTTAGCCGTGGCTTATTCGCCGGGTACCGTCAAAATTCTTCCCCGGCAAAAGGGATTTACAACCCTAAGGCCTTCATCACCCACGCGGCGTTGCTGCATCAGGCTTTCGCCCATTGTGCAAGATTCCTCGCTGCTGCCTCCCGTAGGAGTCTGGGCCGTGTCTCAGTCCCAGTCTGGCTGATCATCCTCTCAGACCAGCTACCGATCGCTGCCTTGGTAGGCCGTTACCCCACCAACTAGCTAATCGGACGCAGGCTCCTCCCAAGGCGCCGGAACATTTCCCCACCGGGCTGAACCGGTGGGCGTATGGGGCATTAGCTCGCGTTTCCACGAGTTGTTCCCCTCCTCGGGACAGATCACCTACGCGTTACTCAGCCGTTTGCCACTCAGTCACCGACCCGAAGGCCGGGCTTCGTTCGACTTGCATGCGTAAGGCACGCCGCCAGCGTTTATCCTGAGCCAGGATCAAACTCTCCATTGGATCAGCCGATCAAGTCGGCTGCAAAAGTAGAGATTGTTCGGACATCGCGACCGCCGCCACTCCCGAAGGAATCGCGACGATTTTGTGTCCGGACTTGGGGGGGCTCCCCAAGCACACTGGACTTCCGCTCTCCAATTGTTAAGGCCTGGCTCCTGCGGGACGCCCTTCAGGCTTCTTGCCGAGTGGGGCGCTCTACATTTGCGCAGAAGACAATCTTAGCCCGGCGCGATCCAAGAAGTCAACCGGTCGCAGTGTCCGGTGGACTACTCCGCTCGAACGCCACCACGCCCGCGGCTACGCGTAGGCAAGCGCCCTCCGGCAGCTCTACGACGCCGTGCCCGTTGTGAATCACCTGCAGCGCCGACGCCGTGCGCTCGGACGACAACGTCACACCATGCGCCCGAGCCTGTGCCCGGACCACCCTGACCTGCAACGGACCGGGCAGCGACATGAACATCCGCCGCGGCACGCGACCATCCGCGTCAAGGATCTGCTCTAACGCCTGCTGCCCCACCAGGTCGAGCAGCTCCCGGTCCGAGCCAACGGCCAGGGCCAGCTCCGCAAGTCGATGCGACACGTTCGGATTTATCTCACGCATCAGCGGCATCAGCGACTGACGCACGCGATTCCGCGTGTGGACGAGGTCATCATTTGTCGGATCATGCACGGGTGTCCACTCGTACGCCCGACAGACCTGCTCAGTCTCGGCCCGGCTCACATCGAGCATCGGCCTCACTAACGTCACGTTGTCGCTCAGCGATCGTGAGCGCGGCATTCCACTGAGTCCATCGAGCCCCGATCCGCGAAGCAAGTGCAGCATGATGGTCTCAGCCTGATCATCCTGCGTGTGAGCCACAGCCACCGCCGGCGCTCCCAGGCTGAGGGCTAGCTCAGTCAGTGCGCGATAGCGAACTCTGCGCGCTGCGGCTTCGAGTCCGTCAGATGAATCATCGGCCTCAGTAGTTGCATCCGCCTCTACCAGGTGCAGAGGCACGCCAGCAGTCTGCGACAGCTCGGCGGCCGATGCGCGGAATTCACTTCGAATCGAATCGGATTGAATCAGATGATCAACGTGCGCCGCCCGGACGCGCCATCCGTGTCTTGACTGCGTATCGGTTAACAGCAAGAGCAACGCCGACGAATCTGCACCGCCCGAGACCGCGACGACCAGCGGTCGTCCCGCGCCCGATCCGAGGTGCTCCACCACTTGCCGAGCGATGCCTCGTCCAATTTCGCGGATGCGTCGGTCTGTCGGCAGCGTCACAGCGGACTCCGCCCTGGTTGGATGCTCCGTAGGACGAGACTACTCGGCCTCTTCCGGAAGCAGATTCGCCCACCAGGGCGAGCGGTTGATTTCGAGTTGCCCCCGCCGGGGCGCGTGGACGCCGAACGCTTCTTCGCCGGGCCGGACCATGCCCAGGTCTTCACGGGCGATGCGTTCGATGTAGGCATCAGAATCCAACCAGGCGACTAGTGCGGCGAGCTGGTCGGCGTCACGTTGGAGCTCGACGATCTCTGCTCGGGTCTCGATGATTCGACTATCAAGGCTATTCGCTTGCAACAGACCCTCGACGCCGCTGTAGACGACGAATCCCACCAGCAGCAACGAAGAGATGAAGGCGACGCGACGCAGCAACCACGGCAACACCGGAGGCGTTGCAGAGCGCCCGGGCATCGGCGGCAGAGCCTCTGAAGGATCTGTCACCAGTTCGACCGATCGGTCGACTGTTGTCTCAGCCATGGTTCGTGATCAACGCCGCCGCCGCTGGCACTCTACACCCGCAACGAATCGATGCGGGGCGCTCAGAGGCCGTTGAGATGGTGACGATCGTTTAATCGTTCCACAGCGGGTATGCCGTCGGCAATGCGAAACGACGTGATTCCGGCCAGGCCCGTATCGATACGACGCCAGGCATGGTGCGGCATCGCCAGGGCATGCACTACCAGCATCTTGACGACAAAATTGTGGGTCACAAGGAGTCCAGTGCCTTCGGACGGATCCGCAACCAGTGCCTCGAACACGGGATAAGCCCGCTCCAACACGTCGAGTAGCGACTCACCGCCTGGCATCGGAGCGCTGACCGAATCATTGCCGCGCCAGTTGCGCAGGAACGCACCGAAGCGCTCACGCACGATTGGCCACTCAACGCCTTCGAGTTCACCCACATCCAGCTCGAGCAATCCATCATTCGGCATCGCGTCAATTCCGTGTGAGTCGGCGATGGCCTCTGCCAGGTGCCGGGCACGAGAGAGCGGACTCGTCACGACGCGCGTGATCGGTTCACTGCTCAGCGCTTCGACGGTCGCTTGCAACTGTCGCAGTCCGAGTTCGGTCGCCGGAGAATCAGTCCGACCCAAACCGACGCCCGATTTGTTCGCTTCCGACTCGACATGCCGCAGAACGATGATCCGGTTCATGCAGTTACGGCTTTGGCTTTGGAATCCGCCGACAACTCGATCGCGGTGCGGTGAATGGTCGTTGGCTCCTCGCTGGCGCCGAGTGCCAGCGCCACCTGTTCTGGTCGTCCTGCGCCGCGTTCGTCGTTTCGCAAACGCATATGCAACGAGGCCACGCCGTCGGAGACGTCACGAACCTCGATTTCAAGGATTAGCGGCCGCAGGTCGTACGATTTCGTTTCCTTGCCGCGCTGGTGACTCCAGGGGATCTCGTCCCGAGTGAGAAGGTCGTCGACGGCCTGTTGCCATTCCTGTGATGAGCGTTGATCAGGAATCTCAACGTCGTAGCAGGCTGCTTGCAGCATCGATTGCAGCGAGGACTGCTTGAGTGGGCTCTCGCGTATCTCAAGCAGACGCAGTCCCGGGGTTAGCTCCTCTGACAGGTCGCGCATCGTCGATGCCAGATCCACGCGCTCGGTCAGCAGCACATCGAGGATCTCAGCCTCGGAGGTGGCTCCGACGGCCAGTGGCGCTGCCAGTGCAATCTTCGGGCGGGGTGAGAATCCGTGCGATGTCGCCAGGGGTAGTCCGGCCCGTTTGCAGACACGCTCCCAGACACGCATCAGGTCGAGGTGCGAAACATACTTCAGTGGACCTTCTGCCGCGAATCGAATCTGCAGCCGTTGTACTGCGTCAGACTGACTCATGATCCCGCGAGCCATTCGGCAGCGGCGGTATGTGGATCGGAACTACGAGAGGCCACGTCGTTGGCCAGCTTTGCGAGGCGTTCTTCGCCCGACTCGGTATTCAGTCGGTGCAGGATCGTGGCACGCGCGAGGGACGTGATCTGTTGCCGGGCGCGATCAAGCTCTGCCGTCTGCATCTTGCCCGAGGACTCCAGCTCTTCGAAGTGGGCGTCGCAGGCTTCGGCCAGTTTCTCGATCCCCTCACCCTGTGTGGCAACGATGGGAACCACCGGAGGATCCCAGCCGCGATCGGGATTGAGCGAGAGCAGCGCCTTCAGTGCCGAGACCATGCGGTTCGCGCCGGGCAGATCGGATTTGTTCACGGCGAGCACATCGGCGATTTCCATGATGCCCGCTTTAAGTGTCTGCACTTCGTCGCCCATGTTGGGCGTGTTGACCAGGATCGTGGTTTGCGCTGCGCCGGCGATATCGACCTCGTCCTGGCCCGCGCCGACGGTCTCGATCAGAATCACATCCTTGCCATAGGCATCGAGCACATGAACCACATCCTGCGTCGCCGCCGATAGACCGCCCAACGCGCCGCGCGAAGCCAGTGATCGGATAAACACGTCGGAGTCCGAGTACAGCTCAGACATCCGCACGCGGTCGCCAAGGATCGCGCCCATCGTGTAGGGAGACGAAGGGTCGATCGCGACGATGCCCACCGTCTGCCCTCTAGAGCGAAATGCCTTGGCCAGTTCATTCGTGACGGTGCTCTTGCCGGCCCCGGGCGACCCGGTCAGACCGATAGTGCGTGCGCGTCCGCTACGTGGATAGAGCGCGCGCAACATATCCCGACCACGTTGATCGCCGCTTTCAACCCAACTGAGAACGCGAGCGAGCGCTCGCCGGTCTCCGGAGAGCAACCGCTGCTCAAGTTCGGCCAGCCTGCCGCTGAGTTGTAGCGAGGCGCTCGTCTCGGTCGTCACGACCGGTCAAGCTCAGGCACGTGGGCGCGGACATACTCGGCGATGTCGCCGGTGTGCGCGCCCGGTCCGAAGACTGCGGAGAAGCCAGCGCCCTGCAAGACATCGGCGTCCTCATCGGGGATGATGCCGCCGCCCAGGAACAGCGTGTTCTCGGGAGTGATCCCGCGTTCTCGACAAGCGTCTACGACACGTGGAAACAGTTCGAGGTGAGCCCCAGAGAGCACAGACAGCGCCACAACGTGGACATCTTCCTGCAGTGCCGCTTCAGCAATCATGTCCGGTGTCTGCCGGATGCCGGTGTAGATCACTTCCATGCCGGCATCGCGCAGCGCACGGGCAACAATCTTCGCCCCGCGGTCATGGCCATCAAGTCCGGGCTTCGCGACTAACACGCGAATCTGGTCTGTCATCGTGGCGGTATCGCTCATAGTCTCAACTTCCGATCTGCCGCATCTCAACCAAGTCGACTTCGACGTAGCGAGCTGGCAACCATCAGCTTAAGCCTCCGACAGGCGTAGCCGCGCACCATAAGTGTGCTTGGGTGAAATGAATGCGCCGGCGTTGGCGTCGGTGACGGTCCAGCCTTCGCCTCGCAGGTGTTCAACCGACTCCGCGGCGTCGCGGACCGTCAGCGCCAGCATGAACATGCCCTCGCCCGATTGGTCGAGCTTGCGCGGCAACGGACCGCCGCTGCCGGGCATAGGACGCACCAGTTCGATCGCTGTCGGGCCGATGTCCAGGAACTGACCCTCCAGACCCAGCGCCTCGGCGCTGAACGGCTCTCGCCCGACCAGACCATAGCGCTCAGTCCATGACTCCGTGACCGGCGCCACTTCGTTGACCGCCACCGTCATATGGTGCAGCGCGTGCGGGCCGGGTCCCGACTCGGGGCCCGTGTGCTGAGGCGCGTCGTCGGGAGGCTGGGCATACTCGATCAGCACGCCGTGGTTTGCACGCGGGTGGAGAAAGCCAATCATCCCGGTCAGGCCGACACGCGGCTCCTCATCAATCATCTGGATGCCTGACTCTTTGGCGGTAATGAGGTCGCCTGCCACATCCGTCGACTCGAAGCAGATGTGGTGAAAGCCTTCGCCGTTGGTCTCCAGATACTTCGAGATCCCGGTATCCTCGCGCGTTGGCTGGAGCAGTTCAATCTCGCAATTGTCGAGCGGGAAGATGACGCCGCGGACACCTTGCGAGTCCAGTTCGGTGTCAAGCGCGGTCTCGAGACCGAAGGTGTCCCGCCAGACCTCAGCCGTCTTGTCCGCGTCGTGCACGGCGATGCCGATGTGGTGAATCCGTGTCAGTGCCATGTTGCTCCCTGCTCGCTCAATGGAGGATCAATCTTCGGCCAGCGCGCCGAATCGCGATTCGAGCTGCCGGCGATGTTCACGGTCATGTTCCAGCGCAACGCCGAGCAGGATCCGGGCCGGGTTGCCTTGCGCGTTGAGATGCTCATCGGGCAAACGCTCGACCAGAATGGCGGTGCGTTCGCGTAAGTCCTGCAACGCACGAATCAGCGCGCTCAGTCGTCGGTCGCCGAGTGACGCGACCGCGGCCGCGTTGGTTGAATCGATCCGGCGAGTAGGAAAGTCGAGCAATGTCGGAAACGTGTCGCCGAGGTGTTCCTCGATCGCAGCACGTTCTTCGGCTTCCCAGAACAGTCGATGCGCGGCCATGCCTTTCGGCGACCAGCCGCCTTCTTCAATCTCGATATCAACGGCGTCATCCGGGACAGCCGCGAGCGTCTTCAGTAGCAGTTCCCGTTCGGCCTGCCACCAGTAGCGCAGGCGACGGGCGTCAGACCACGCCCGATCGGAGCGGCCTCCGGAGCCGCCATCGGCTTTGCGCCCTACTGTTCTTCTTCCAAATGGCACGTCGCCTGAACTTTCGTCGCCTGATCTATCTGGCTTAGACGACAATCCGTTCGCGGTACTCGCCCCATACTTTGCGTAACGAGTCCGAAATCTCGCCCAGCGTGGCTGATTGCTTGACGGCGTCGAGCATCAGCGGCACCAGGTTTTCGTCGGTATCTGCCGCCTGTTGGATCGCATCAAGCGCAGCCGAAACCGCCGATGCGTCACGGCCGTCGCGAAGACGTTCGAGCTTTTCAATCTGCCGCTCACGCACGGTCGGATCGACGCGGACAATCTCAACGTCGGCATCATCTTCGGTCTCGAACCGGTTGACACCGACGATCACGCGCCCTCGAGTGCCAGCCGTGCCGTCGCCAGCGCGCGCGGCCTCCGATTCGGTTTCGACTTCCCGCTGGAAGCTGGACGCCGCCTCGAGGATCTCCGCCTGTTGGTAACCTTGCTCGATCGCCGAGACCGCACCACCGAGCGCGTCGATCTGGTCGATGTAGTTGCGCGCCTCAGCCTCAAGCTGATCCGTGGCTTGCTCGATGTAATACGAGCCGCCAAGCGGATCGATCACATCGGCGACACCGGACTCGTAGCCGATCACCTGCTGCGTGCGCAAGGCAATCTCAACCGCGTGTTCGGACGGCAATCCCAACGCCTCGTCAAGCGAGTTGGTGTGCAGCGACTGCGTCCCACCGAGCACGGCAGCCAGCGCTTGCAATGTGGTGCGGATCACGTTGTTGTCGGGCTGCTGCGCGGTCAGCGTCACCCCGCCGGTCTGTGTGTGGAAACGAAGCATCTGCGCCCGCTCGTTCTGTGAGCCGAAGCGCTCACGGGCGATACTCGCCCACAGACGTCGTGCCGCCCGAAACTTGCCGATCTCCTCGAGGAAGTTGCTGTGACAGGCAAAGAAGAACGAGAGCCTGGGGCCAAAGCTGTCAAAGGCCATGCCCTGCTCCAACGCCGCCTCGACGTAAGCAATCGCGTTCGCCAGCGTGAAGCCAATTTCCTGCGCGGCCGTACAACCGGCTTCGCGCATGTGGTAGCCGGAGATCGAGATTGTGTTCCAGCGTGGCACCTCGCGCGTGCAGTAATCGAAACTGTCGGTGATCAGTCTCATCGAGGGCTTGGGTGGATAGATATACGTCCCGCGTGCGACGTACTCCTTGAGGATGTCGTTCTGGACCGTGCCGCCGATCTTGTCTTGGCCTACTCCCTGCTCCTCCGCCACAGCTGCATAGAGCGAGAGCAGAATGTTGGCCGTCGAGTTGATCGTCATCGACGTGGTCACGCGGTCTAATGGGATCTGATCGAACAGGGTGCGCATGTCGTCGATCGAGTCGATCGCCACGCCGACCTTGCCGACTTCGCCCTCCGCCATCGACGCGTCGGAGTCGTAGCCAATCTGGGTCGGCAGGTCGAACGCGACCGATAGTCCGGTCTGGCCCTGATCCAACAGGAATCGATAGCGGCGGTTCGACGCCTCGGCGTCCTCCTGGCCCGCATACTGGCGCATCGTCCAGAGCCGGCCGCGATACATCGTCGGTTGGATGCCGCGCGTGTAGGGGTACTCGCCCGGGAGCGGATCGGAGTCACCATTGACGTAGATCGGGTCCAGCGGATCACCGGACGAGCGATGAAACGCCTCCCGACGCTCGGGAAAACGACCGGTCGCCTTGGCGTACGGCCCGTCCAGCCATTCCTGTAATCGTGAGGTCATCGCACCCTCCCACGGTCGAAATCACCATCAGGCGCAGCATTAGGCGCTCTCAACTAGAGGCTACTAGCAGGCTGCTGAAAAATGAATGTGTGAGATCATGAAGGAGGTACGGAGCCGATAGATGAGGGAGCTTGGCGATGCGTGGCGAGAGTGAGCGGCAGGCGGCGATGATGTTGGGCTTGACGCCGGA
>MPNM01000044.1 GCA_002239025.1 Chloroflexi bacterium bin125
GGACGCTGCCTGCGGCCGATGCTCAGGGCGGGCTGCCGGGCGCGCCCGACATTCACACGATCACGCCCCTGCATCAGGGGCTGCGGGTTTACTGGTGGCCGCCCGGGCGCGACGGCGGCTCGGCGCTAACCGGCTACGACGTGCACTACCGCGCCAGCGGGGTCCAGACCTGGACCGACGCCGGCCACACGGGACTGTCGCAACCGGCCGTGATCAGCGGCCTGCGAACCAACGCGACCTACGAGGTGCGGGTGCGGGCGCGCAACGCCAACGGCGCGGGGGCCTGGTCGATCCTGGATTCGCGGCGCACCGCGCGGGACGACGGCCGTCCCGACCCGCCGTTGCCGCCGGCGCTGACGCCTGGCGACGGTGAGATCGCGGTGTCCTGGCATGCGCCGTCCCATACCGGCGCACGCCCGATCACCGGCTACCGGGTGCGCTACACGAGCGACGACGGCGACACCTGGCGCACCTGGTCGTCGGGCGGGAGCAGTCTGATCACGGGGACATCGGCCACGATCACGGGTCTCGACAACGGCGTCCTGACGGGCGTCATCGTGGCGGCAGAAAACAGCCGCGGCCGGAGCACCTGGTCCGCGCATACGGCCGAGGCCGTCCCGGTCGGGCCCTTGAGTCTCACCCTGGAGAGTTCGCGCGACCTTTGCACGGCCAACACCCTGACCGAGCTGAGTTGGACGATCACGGGTGGCGTCCCGCCTTACACGCTGACGATCGATGGAGCGAAAGTCGATGCGAACGCCGAGTCCCACCGCGTTGATTGTGGCCCGCTGGCAGTTGATCCATCAACCAGGAAGCCCTTGCCCGGTCAGGCCCAGGTGTTCCAGGCCGTCGCATCAGACGCCCGCGGGCGTAGCACAAGTGTGTCATCACGCGTCAAACTCGCCGAGCCGCTGCCTGCTCCACAGAACCTCTATTACCGGAGCTATGTCGATTATGTGCTGGTGTTTTGGGACGAAGTTGAAGGCGCCGGCGCGGAATCTCCACATCGTCCAATACCCGGCAATCCAGGCGAATACGAGGCTACAACGGCCCTCCTGCGGACTCGCCTAGCGGATGAAGATAGTTGGACTTACAGCGCGCTAGGCCGGCTAGGCAAGACCGGCGCCGCTCTGGAACCACCGCCAGGTGTCCACAGGCTCCAAGTATCGGCAGTGCGACATCCGCTTGAACTGGAAACCCCGGAAGTCTTGTCCTGGAGCGAGGAAGTTGTCTTCGCGGCGACCATGCAAGCGCAGAATGTGAAGATTGGAACCACGCATGACACTGTGACCGTTTCCTGGGACCGTCAACCTTACGCGTCAGGACAAGAAATCACTGTCATTCTGAATGACCGGAGCCGCCTGAGGGCGCTGCACACATGGGAAGAACCCGAGCGCAGCGGCCGGCATGAAGTCACCTTCACTCACGTGCCGCCCGATCGAGAGTATCAGCTCACGATAATGATGGTCGACACCGAAGCAAGGAGTGCACCACCCGAGTACCGATTGCAAACGCTATCGGCGCCTGCAGGTTGGATTGCGCCACCGCGGGGAGCCCAGAATCTGCGCGCCGCCTTCAGCGGTAATCAGTTGAAGATCTTGTGGGATCCACCGTATGAGGACGCTGCGCCAACGTTTAATCTGCTGATCGAAAATGCAGACACTGGCCAGCTGCTCCACAGCCAAGGCGCCCACGGAATTACTGAATGGGACATTCCACTTACCAGGTTCCTTCGCTCAGCGACTCGCTATCGAATCATTGTGGAACATCACGACTTTCTACCCACGGATGCCGACATTGTGGTTGAACGTTCGGACTCATCAAGAAGTCAACGCTCAACAACTAACGCTGTACTGGTAGATTGCGAGGCAACTACACCACTTTGCTTTTTTCCTGTCTGGCCTGTTTCGGTTGGCTCAGCCTATGCCATGACCGACGATCCATTCCAATGGCGCGCCGTCTATGAGAATCCCAAATTCCACGCAGGACTAGACATCGGCGAATATGTTCGGCAGGATGTAAATTCCCCTGTTCGCGGCGATCCTATCTACGCCGTAGCCGATGGCACGATGAGGGTGTTCGATGACAATCTGGCAACCCCGGCATGGAGCGCTCACTCTGTCATGTACTGTCCACAGAACCGACCCCTACACGAACAGTTGCACCTCGTCGCAGGAACACCAGGAACGCGATGGTGGAACGGCACCAACTTTCATTCCTCTCCAAAACAACCGGAAGACATTGCGTTCTGTCAGCATCTAGCCACACCTAACAGCGGCCGTACCGCCATCATCGCCCATACTTTGCCCGATGGCACTTGGTTACTGACGAAGTATGCTCATTTGGACCTTGACGGCTTCCCTCGAGAAATCGCACGTGCCCTCGCGATAAATTTCGACACATGCGATCCTGCACTGGCCCTTCGCGAACGCTGTCGGCTCGATCCCGAAAAACATGTCTCGGTCCGACAAGGCCAGCAGATTGGAAGACTCGGAAGCTCTGGTAATGGCGAAGAAGATGCCGGCTGGGACGCGCACTTGCACTTTGAGATCAGGCATATGAACGTCCCTGCCTCACTTTGGAATGCATCTCAACGCCTATGGTACTCTCCCACCTCCCTTACGCTTAGGACATGCAGAGGAAGGTATGAAGTCGGAGCAGATTGCAAGTGGAACGGTGGCACGCCGAGATACATGGATACCGTGCTCGATGCAGAAGCGTACCTCCCACCGTTGCCTGCATCCTTCACCCCGCAAGACGCGACTTACAGCCCGGACTATGGCGACACCCCGATCGAAGACGCGAACGAAGACAGGCAAGCAATCGAGGTACTGACCAGCATGGTCAATAGAACATATAAACCCAAGGAGTTAACAGTTCGGTTGAGAGCGGCCGTTTGGAGGCCGGAGTTTTACACAAGATATGTGGGCCAGACTAGCCGCACCCGCAATCAGGGAATCTACGGGACTGGACCTGGAGTCGACAGTTACCATACGAACGCATCATGCTCCCTGCTACCGGACGACTTGCTTCATGACCCGATCATCTCCGCCTTGCCCGATTTGCCGGACTTGCCTGACTTGCCGACCATTGACGTTCGGACAGGTATGGCGATTCTCAGCGGAGACCCCAGCGATATGATGCCTGCGGGGGAGTTGCCGCGCGAAGGCCGTGTACTCCGTCTGAGCCTCGACGGGCCGTGCAAGTCGGGCAAGGTGACAGTACGTGCCAGCAACGCGCATTGGGAGCGACAGCATCCGGATCAGATCCTCGACCGTGCGGACCAGAACATTGAGCTACGCGATCCGTCGGCGCTAATCGCCTGGGCAGCGGATCTAGAGTCCTCCGTGGACGAGCAGACTCTGCCGGGACAGCAGTTGGCAGGCAACGCGATTAACCTCTACACGTTCGTCGGTCATCGGGGACACACATACCAATTTTGTACGATTCCACCCGCTCCGAAGGCTCCGGTACCCGGAGTCTGCACAGACGAAACATCCGCCGCGAACACGGCCGAATTGCTGCTGGTAGGTCCATCGGGATCTATCCCTGACGGGATTGCGAGCGCCAACGGGTTGTCTTGGACCGTGCCGACCGGCGCTCCGCCCGCGGCGACCTACACGCTCGTCGTACGTCGCCGCGACCGCGAGAGTCAGGCCAACCCGTCGCCGATCAACTACAAGTACGCGCTGCGTTACACGGTCCCTCTGGTCAATAAGTGCGGGAGCCTGTCCGGCATTTCAGGGCAAGGAGGCGCCGTGGTCGGCGCCGTCGCTGCGACGAGCGTCTGCAAACCGCCGCGGCCGACCAATGTCAGAGTGACCAGTCAGACCGACGACAGTCTGACTGTGGCCTGGGACGGCGTGGACGGTGGGACGAAGTACGAGCTGAAGGCGATCACAACCATCGACTGCGAGGCAGACCAGACACCGGATGACCAGTTCAAGTCGACGACCGACACAACCTATCCGTACGTCGGTCTCGAAGCGGACACGGACTACACGCTGTGCGTCCGTGCCGAGAGAGTCATCGGCTCGGCAGGGACCGCATTGACGATTTGGTCGGCCTGGGCGAGCGGTAACGGACGAACGCTCGCTGTCGATCGACTGCCTCAGCCGACCAATCTGCGTGTCGTCGAGCGGACGAGCAGCAATCTGACCGTGCGCTGGGACGAGTCGTCGGGGGCGCAGTCGTACCAATTGCGAATGGACGAAGACGACGCCACGATTGCGTCGGCGAACAATTTCGCAGGGCCGCGAACGCACCGATTGACCGGACTGTCGCCGGCGCGGGCCTACAAAGTGCAGGTGCAGTCGGTGCAGGGAGCGCGGACTTCCGAGTGGACGCCGCCGATCACCTTCTACACGTTGTTGCCGACGCCGGTGATCGACGCGAATCAGGTCAGTGCAACGACCCAGACAGCGACGTTTGGGTGGGGCGAGGTGACCGGGGCGGACGGCTACGTAGTGCGGCGCGTCCCCGACGGGCGAACAGCGCCGCTGAAGGATGTGCGCTCGCATCAGTTCGGCGGTCTCGATCCAAACGAGGAGTACGAACTGTCCGTGCGCGCGACGCTGATGGGCAACTCGGAGGTGACGTCGGCCTGGGCATCAACCCCGGTGACGACGCAGCAAGCGGTGCTCAGCGTCAGCATCGCCGAGCGGGTCATCGCCGGCGACGGCTGGGTCAACGCGCAGGAGCGGGCGGATGGCTTCCCGATCAGCGGCAAGGCGACTGCCGGGGCGAATGTGAGTGTGACGGTCGCAGGGACGGGTGTCTTCAGCGCGACGGCCGATTCGCTGTCGGCCTGGTCGCTCAGGGTGCCGGGTAACCGTGCCTACATCACGGCGGGCCGGCTGACCGTGACTGCGCAGGCCAGCATGAGCGGGTTCCGCAGCGCCAGCGCCGCCGGAGCCTTCAACGTCGACCTGACGGACCCGAGCGTCAGTTACACGCTGCCGATCAGCCTGCGGATCGGCACGGCGGTCAGCCTGAGTCCAACGACCTCCGATACGGACATCGCCGCCTACGCGCTGGTTGCTGGTGAGGCGTTGCCTGCGGGTCTCAGCCTGAATCCGAGCAGCGGCCTGATCAACGGCGCTCCGACGACGGCCGGGAGTGCGTCAACTACCGCTCTCCTGGTCAGCGACCGCGCCGGCAACCGCACCAGGGTCTCCCTGTCCTGGCCGTCTGTGAACAAGATCCCGCAGATCCTGAGAGGATTCGCCTACACGCCTTCGTCGATCAGGTTCGGAGACGCGGCGCCTAGCCTCACGCCGCCTTCGGGAGCGGTCGGCGCACTCAGTTATCGCAGTCAAACGACGGCGGTCTGCGCAGTCGGCAGCGCCAGCGGCGCGCTGTCGATTCTCGCGGAAGGAACCTGCACGGTCATCGCGACCGCCGCAGCAACTGCTACGCATCTGGCCGGCACGGCGCGGGCGACGGTCGCGATTGGCTCCTCCTGCACAAGGCCGGCATCATCGCAAACGGTCAACGTGAGCGAAACACGCTGGGTGGGCACGGGCGCCGTACAGGATGAAGAGGAACGCAGCGGCGCCCAGCGACAGACGCGCTCGGTGAACTGGAACGACGTGACCTGCACCGGCACGCGGGGCACCTGGCGGAACGCGGGCGAGCCTGTCTGGGGGAATTGGCAGAGGACCGGCCGACAACGCTGTAACCCGGATTATCCGACCAAGCCGCCGGAGAAGAAGACCGAGACGGTCACGAAGACGCAGTGGGTGCAGCAGGGGACGACGGCCATTGAGCAGTCGCGCACCGATACCGAGCACTTCTCGCGAACTGTGGAACGCCAGACGGTGGCGGAAGAGTGCGGTTGGGATCCCGGGGGATGGGGTTCGCCCGACAACATTGATGAGGGCACTTTCGCTCCAACGGGAACGAGGACGGAACGGCCAGAGGCCGAGCAGAAGCAGAACCTGGGGGCCGGGACGCAGACTCGATGGGATGTGGGCTCCGACCGCGCCTGCCAAGAGGTCGAGCAACGGGAGCAGCGGCGCACACGCACGGTCGCGTTCAGCTCCACGACCGGCTGGGACACGGGCAACTGGGGGCGGTGGGGCAACCCGTATCGGAGCGGCTGGAGCCCCAACGGGGTCTGCCTCGACAAACCTCGAGACGACGTCGTGCCGCGGCGCACGGGAGTGACAACGGAGAGGCGCTGGGTGACTCCGAGTGTCCCCGACGGCGTGATCTGCAGCGTTGAGCAATCGCGCCAACGCTATCGACTGGCGTATCACCGCCGCCCGCACGTCTGGGGCGGTTCGAACTGGGTGGATGGGTTGCTCAACCGGTCGCCGTTCTTCACCGAGCCGACCATCCGCTACACGACCTGGCAACCGACGGGCAAGCTGCGGCCGTGTCCACAGTTCGCCCGTGAGGCGGGAGTGAGCGGGCAGAGCGAGACTCGTACGGCGCAACTGTCGGCAGGCGTGTACGGACTGGACTGGGGCGACCAATGGCTCAGCTTCACAGTGCCTGAGGGCGCGACTGTACGGCTCAGCGGCCGGATCGAGTCCGGCGCGGAAGCGGTTGTCTTCAGTACCGCCGCCGGAGCCGCGTTGGTCGTGACCTCCCAGGCTCCCAACGTAGCCAAGGGCTTGCCAACTCCGAACGATCCGACGCTGGCCGCGCTCGCCGCGTCGTTGCGCCTCGCTGAACCCGCAGCAGTCGATCCGCCGGCGGACTCGGAACCCGAGTGCGCTGCGGCTGCACAACCAGCGAATGGCGCCGTCAAGGTCGAACTGGATGCCGATCTCTGCATGATCGTGCACGGCGGCGGCAAGGTCGATGTTAGCTTCGGCGCCGCGACCCGCTCGCTGATTCTGCCTGCGGACCGCGACTGGATGTTGACGGCGACGACCGGCGCGGACCAAACCCTGGCGATTGCGATCGTGGACCTCGCAACCGGCGGCTACCTGATCATCAAGGCCGTTGACGGCAGTGAGTTGAGCCGCAATCTCGGCACGGGCGGCGCGGCGCTGGGCCCGCTCTTCGACGGCATGCTGCCGAAAGCAAGCGGTGACGGCACCTAGCCCGCCGGTCGCGATTCGTCGATCGAGCGGGCGGCAGGGAGATGCACCCGTAGCCATCCGCTCTCGCCACCAGACAAGAGCCAGGGGCCTTGCCGGCAGCAGTAAAGCAGACCCGCTGAAATGCCAACTGCCCGTCGTTACTGCAGGTGCGTCCTTGGGGCCGGCAGAAGCTGTTCGGTCTGGCACCCACTGAAGTGGCGCAGTGGCTCTGGTGTGTTGATACAGCTTGCGCCTCGATGACTCTAGTAGCAAGATTGCGACTGGCCAGGCACACCACACAGAAAGAGGACGAGGAATGAAGGCTCGACTTCAGCCTGAGGACATCATGATTCCCGATGACTCGCCGTTCGCGCACGACCTGCTCGATCGGGAGGAACCGATCCAAATCTTGAGCCGGGTCCTGGCCGCACTGAGCGGTCCCGGCGTGATCGCGGTCGATGCCGGCTGGGGCATGGGCAAGACCACGTTCTTGCGCATGTGGGCGCAATACCTGCGGCTGGAAGGCTTTCGCGTCACCGACTTCAACGCCTGGCGGACCGACTTCGTCCGTGAGCCGTTCCTTGCCTTGTCGTCACAACTCACGGAGGCGCTGACGGGAATGACCGAGCTCGAGGGCCGAGCGCCTCTGCACCGGTTCAAGCAGGCGGCCTCCCGCGTTGCCCGTGCGGCAGGGCCGCCAACCGCCCGAGTCGCCGCCTCGGCGATTCCTGGCGTCGGCAGCCAGATCGCCAGTGAGCTCTCGCCCGGGTACGGCTCGGCTCTTGGTAGAGAATCGGAATACTACCGCGAGGCCACGCGCGCGCACGAAGAGTTCCGTCGAAGTTTGGCCCAGGCCGCTGTCCAGGTCGCCGCTGCGACCGATGGTCGTCCGCTCGTCGTGATGATCGACGAGCTTGATCGCTGCCGGCCCACGTACGCGATCGAGTTGCTGGAACTCGCCAAGCACCTGTTCAACGTCGATCACGTGCTCTTCGTGCTCTGTCTCAATCGTGAGCAGCTGTCGCAGTCCGTCAAGGCGATCTACGGCGAGGGCTTTGATGCGAACGACTACCTGGGTCGGTTCTTCGACATCGATTACCGGCTTCCCAGTCCGAATCGGGAGATGTTCATCAGAACCGCCCTCGCCTCGTCCGGCATTCAAGCCAACATCGCTGCCACTGAACGCGGATGGTTCGGCGGCAGCGCACCTGACTTTCACACCAAGGTCCTGCCAGTGATTCTTGATCGGCCGCAGCTCAGTTTGCGGGAGATCCAGCAAACGGTTCAGCGGCTCGCGGTCGTGCTTGCGTCTATTCCCGAGGATGAAGGGATCTATGCCGAAACGCTCACGGTGCTGCTCGTCCTGCGAACGCTCAACGCCCCGCTCTATCGCCGGTTGGTGTCCGGTGAGGAGACGGACGCGAACGCGGTCGACGCATTTGCAGGTGGCGGGCAAGAACGGCCCAACACCGAGCCGGAACGACAGGCCACAACCGTAGTCGAATCCATTCTCTGCGCTGCTGCCTGCCTAGCCAGCGCCAATCGCAGGCACGAACCTGATCCGCAGAACCATCCGCTGCTTACCAGTTACTCGGAGGATGTAGCTCGTGGATTGGAAGCGGCGAAGCAGGGAATCGCTGGGCCGGAAGCGCAGGTCGTTGAGTTCGTCGAGAAGCATTGCGAGTACTCGGCCAGACCGTCTGTTGAACACCGCGGGCAGATTCCGGACCAGATCAACTTCCACAACTCCCTCAAGCAGTTGGAGTTGTTCCCCGAACCGCCGCAGGGTCACCTTCTCGCTTGAGTGATGCGCCAACCGTTTCCCTCATGTGCTCTGATTTCCCACCACCCTGTGCCTACAACGCTCGCGACAAGACTCAGTGGGCAGTTTCTTCAACCTGATCTCGCGGGGAGCTCCACCTAGCTGGAAGCGTTGTCTCGCTCAGCGTCAGAGCGATAGGCAATCTCTGCATCCACGCCGAGCCATACCGCAGCCAACGCCACTCCGATAGCGACCGCCGCCAGAACGGGTCTCATTGACCGCGAAAATCCGGCAACCGTCCAATCAAGTCAGCCAGTTCGTCCAGCTTGGCGCCCAGGTCGACGCCCTCGGCCGCGCCCTGCGCCCCCTCCTCTGGCAGCCAGTGGCCCACCTCTCTATAGGTTGCGTCATCTAGCAAGATGGTGGCCGACGTTCCCTCAATCACGAAAGTCTGCACGGACCCCTCTTCCGTAAACCCGTGTTCGCCGATGAGGAGATTGATCCCCTCCGGCACGGTCATGAGGCGCCCAAAGATCCGATAGGTCTCGCCGCCCCTAAACACGTGGCGCCAGTCGCCTGTAGACAAAATCACGTACACCTTCGCTGTCGATCAGCAGACTGTAGGGAGCTTCCCCACTGCTCACGTTCCAGGCGACCGGGACGCTGGGGATCCCGGTCCAGCCGAAGACCTCCTCTCGCTGGCTACGGTTGCCTTCCGCATCGAGTTCCGCATAGACGATGCTTTCTTGATACCCTTGCCCGGTCTCGCAGATCTGCTCTCCGGCCGTCAGGGTCAGCGGCTCGCTTTCCGCCGCGGCAGGCCGCTCACCTAACCCAAGTTCACGGCCCGCTACCACTCCCACCACGGCTACCATCGCCGCCGCGACGACGAACAGCGCCAAGTCGCGCATCCGTATCCGGTTCAACTTCGCTTTCATCTCGCGCTCCGTCTCCGAGACGGTTCGGCTCGTGCTTCAGCCACCCGCGACGCGCCACTCACCCGCCTCAAGGCCGGCTCTTGTTTTGATCGCTCTTGATCTAGGCCAGTTGATCGGTCTAAGACTAGGCCACTCGGAGGCGGACGTGGTCTCTCCCGATGGTGGTTGCTAGGCCTCACCTCCCGCCTGCTGCGGCGACGTGGTGGTT
>MPNM01000045.1 GCA_002239025.1 Chloroflexi bacterium bin125
GAGAATCATGAGTGGATTCAGGATCTGCCAGATGACCACCTCGTCAACGAAGTAGCCGTTGGCGAAGACGACCCCGCCCAATCCTGCTGAGAGCGCAGCGCCCGCACGCCCCGCAACGCTGTCCAGGCGCCAGAGTCTCAGCGCCGCCACGCTCGCGCAGGCGATGAACAACGGATTCACGGTGCGCCAGACATTGCCCCCGTGTTCGCCGAACCAGCCGGTGTAGGCGTTGACGAACACGGCCAAGGCGAGCAGCCCCAGAGCCAGACCGCGCATCCAAGCACTGCGCGTGCTGGCCGACCAGATCGACCAGGCGCCGGCACACCCGATCAACAGCGGTGGGATCTGCCAGAGCCGCCAGGCCCAGGAGGACGCCGACAAGCCTTCCGGGTCGACCAACTCGGTCCGCTCAGTCCAAGCGAAGACGGCGACAATGACGAACGCCGTGAGCGCTGCCACGGCGATCGGGGGCAACTCACTCTGGAAGCGCAGCGATGGCATTGCTCAACCCCTAGCCCGGCGGCTTTCGCGCGTTGCCCGCCGTTTGATCCGCGCGCCGCTTCGGTCGCTCGGCATCCGATCACCCGATCGCAATGATCAGGAGGATAGGCGAGCCGTCACACCAGGCGTCCATGAGCAACGTCACGTCTGGAGAGTCCTCGGGCTTCGTCGCTCTCACGAAAGCGGCGTCGGTTCGAACCGCGAACCAGCTGCCTGTGCGTACTTGCGCGACTACACCGGCCGTCTGCAACACACCGGTGACTCTCCGTGTCCTGCTCTCGAGACGCAGCAGGCCCTGACGCAATCAGTAACGGCGGCCGGTCGCCGACTCGCAGGCTGTTCGAGCTGCTTGAGTGCCTGCTCTTCGCCGGCTGCCGACTCGCTTGGCTGACAAGTTCATCGTCATCACCACCTCCGCGGCGGCCATCGGCCAGCTGGTCATCTGGTGGCCTCCGCCCGCTGCTGACGACCTGCCCCGGCCGAGCCGGCGACGCTAGACCCGAAGCCTCCTGCGGTATGCGAACCCAGAACGGGGGTGCGCGGGGAAACGGTCGATCTCGGCTGGGTGCAGGATGGTGGACCGAAGAGCGACGGTGTCATGCAATAGGGCCTGTGAGAGCATGAGCTGGACTCAGCGGAGGTGTTTGTGACCAAGCGATCTCGGCGGCGAGCTCGACACCGAGCGGCGCAGAGTCTGCGCCGAGAGGCACTGGAGCCGATCCCGCTAACCGACAGCGAAGGCATCTGCGTCGACCAGTCGCCCGATGACCTGTTCGAGCAGGCAATGGGCATCGCCGACCGTGAGGCTCAGGAACGTGCTGCCCGGCAGCGAGAGCAGTTGGAGGCCCGCGTGCGTGAACGTTACGGGGAGTTCATCGCGGCGCGGCGCGATTACGGCGTCACCTTCGAACCGGGCCAGGCGCAGAAGTTCGAGATTCCGCTTGATCGCCAGATGCACTCTGTCTGGATCGAGATACCGAGCTAGCGCCTCAACGGCGCCGAGCTTGGCGCCGACCGGTCAGGCGGTCGCAGACCATCAGGGCGAGACCCGGCACGATCATCGCCGGCTGCAAGACGATCGCACGGATGCCGAAGCAGAGCTTGGTCGCAGCTCTCTTGGTGTGTTTCGTCATGACTGAGTCCCTGCCGCTGATGTCGTCAGGCAGGAGAATCGACACCAACATCAGCACCACGCTCAGGACAATGCAGGGGAAGACGAAGTAGTTGAAGCAGTGCGCAACGGCCGCGAATGTGCCCATAACCCGCTCTGAGCTTGAACAGCCCCCGACGTTTGCTGCGGAGGCTCAGCCGAGTGGAAATCTGGTCGGGGGTCAATCTCGCTGATCACTGTTCTGTCGGCAGCGGCGCGCAGATGTCGTCAATGCAGAAATGACCTTCGCGCAGCCGCTGCCAGTCTGCATCGCTATAGGACTCCAGTTGCGATGCGAATTGTTCGGCGAACGCCTGCCGCTCCTCCTCGCTCCAGCGGCCGCTTGGCTGCGACCAGGCGGCCCAATGCACAATCTGATCGCAGTCGCCCGACTGTCGAGTTGGGACCGCCCCGTAGGCGCTCCCGGGCGCAAACCTGGCGGAGGCCACGCAGCGTTCACCTCCGGCGAGCGCGTCCACCGGAGCCATGGCCCTAATGCTCAGCTGGCAGAGCCCTTGCTCATCGCTCACTGACTGGTAGTGGAATGGAGATTCGCGAAACGAATCCTCGTCCAGCGTCAGTGACACCGCGGGCAGGGTTTCACAGGCGGCGACTGCGGCCAGCCGTTTGAGGTGCTCCTCACCGTCCACATACGGGCGTGTCAGTGCGGCGTCGGCGCGCGCTTCGGCCAGCGAATCGATGCCGCCGAAGCCCCAGCCGCCCCACCAGACCAGCTCCCGGCAGCCGGACGCCGAAATCCGGCCGTCGACGACCTCGACGACGCAGGACTCGCCATCGGCCAAGCGGAACGGCGCGGCTCGATTGGGATCCTGCGCCACGCTGATGTAGTAGTAGCAGCGGCTCTCGGCATGAGCGTTGACGGCGTCGATCCGCTCGATCTCAGCGAGACTCCCGGCGTCGGCCTCGATCCGCAGATTGCTTGACGCTAGACAGGGGTCGCCGCTGCGCAGGTCCGATGCCATGTCCTGGCCGGCGCCCGCTTCGATCCGCCTCGCCGGCAACTCATACGCGTAAGTGCCCGATCCGCTACCCATCGCGAGCCGGCAAGTGCCATCGTATTGACGCGGGCCGCCTCTACCTCCACCGCCGCTTGTGACGAAGTTGTACGCGCTGACCGTGCAATCAACGCTGATGTCGTCTTCATCAGGTCGTTCGGCGTAGTGGTAGTAACGCCAGCGTCCCGAGCCGGAGATGACGCCCCGTTCGACGACGGCGTCGTGGACGAACGATTGCGAATCAACGCGCAGTACCAGCGTCGGTAATCCTTGCGGCGGCTCGCCCTCGCCTGCCAACGCAGGGATCTCGACAGCATCGCGCTGGCCAATCAGCACTATCCCGGTCCAGCAGGCCTCCCGGCCGCAGTCTGCTACTTCCCGATCAACTGCCGCGCGCCGCACCCGCGCCGTCCCCGCCGCCGTGTTGCTCCGTTCGATGTTGACCCCGCGGCCGACATAGCTGCCCGCATCGATCGTTGCGGCAATCTGAGAGAGCAGTAGGCCGTCGCTCTGCAGATGGGCGACGACGCGTCCAGGCGGCCGCAGCGGCAGTCGCAGGTAGAGCCATCGTTCGTCGCGATCCTGGCCGACTCGCAGATCGATGCGCAGCGGGAACGGGGCGCCGGGATTGTCGTGCAGGTGGACGAGGCGGAGCACGGGCAATCCGTCGAAGATGCCGTGGGGCAGCGCGCGCAGGGCATTGTCGTTCAGCCGCAACTCCCGCAGCCTGCGCAGGCCCTCGAAGTCGCCGGCCTGGAGCGCCGTGATGTCGCGACCGCTGAGGTCCAGCGCCCGGATCGCGTCCAGGTCGTCCGCATCAATGAACGCGCAGCTGTGCACGCGGTCGGTCTGAGCGACAATCGCCTCGCGTACGGCGAGCGTCCTTGCACAGATCCCAAGTTCCGCCGGCGGCTGCCAGGTTTCGATGTCATCGGCACAGGCGCTGAGCGTCAGCAGGCAGAGGACCAGCGCGGCAATGGCGCCAACGAGCCGAACCATGACCGGCCTCGTCTCAGCCGTCGGCGCATGGCGCCGCTGCGCTCAACGGTAACGCGCTTGGGCCGCCGGAACCGAACTCGGCCTACTCCAATGGTGTGGGTGCGGTGCTGAAGAACCGAGAGCCCGGAAGAGCGACAAAGATCTCAGTCAGAACCACGGACGCCTCCCGGACCTAGCGGGTCGCCCAACCTCAGCGGGAAGACCCCGCCATACCCAAGTAGTCGAATCACCTGATCGAGCCCAACACACAGGCAACGCGGAATGGTGCGATCTAGCGGACCGCGCAGACGCCGACTCAGGGCGTGCAAATACTCCGGGGCTACTCGCTGGACCGGCCTTTGATTCGTTGTCAGGGCCGACGAAGGAGCGCGTGAGGCGTGTTGGGATGTGACGAGCCGGTGCTCAATGTCCTTGACGCGAGCAGCAACTGCTGCGACGCCCTCAGGACGACCCAACTTCTCTCGCATGTCCGCCCCGCGTCACTGAGAACCTGGCTCGCCGGCGCAAGCCGAACGAGCATGCGACGATGGCGACGGGCACGTGGGCTGCTCCGCCTGAGCTCGCCTTCCCCACAACCCAAGCGTGAGCGCGCGCAGCAGCCAGTGCAAGCACCAGGTCAAGGGCAGCTGCCAGCGCAGCCGTCTGATCGCCCGTCGGCGCCAGTCCAGTTCCTGGTCACGCCGCCGTTCACGCCAGGGCGCATCGGCCGGGGGCGGGGTCAGCCCGAACTCCCCGACCAGCCGAAGCTCCAGTGCCAGCCGCCGCCGCTCCGCCTGCAGCCAGGCCAGGGTGTGGTTAGCTGCCTTGCGTTCCGCCCAGGCATGACGCCACTCGACCACCAGCTCAGTCGCCCCACCGTAGATCAGGTCCTCTCCCGGTTCCGCCTGCTCGGTGATCAGCTCGGGGAAGACGCGGCGGGGCGCAGCCACGGACCTCTGCTGTTCAGGCACAGATATTGGGAGCGCCATCGGTCTTAGTCCTAGTTGCCTCTCCGCAATCTCAAAGGTCGCTCCATCTCCCGGAGCTTCACAAAGGCTCACTGCACAATGTCCGGCAGTCTAAGCGCAGGTTGACGGTCCGCCATATGCTAGCCAACGGCTACTCGGTGCCCACTGGAACGAATTGCACGGCCAGCCAACAATCAGGACGCGGTTCACGAGCGCGCCCTGTGCGTCATAAATCAATAGTTCAGCAAGATGAGGATTATCGTTCAAGCCTGGCATCGTCGCAAACCATTGGCGATCTGGTGACCACTGACAACGATTGCGCCGATCGTTCAACACGACGCCTGGAGGCCGATCGCTACAAGTTTCGTCGGTCCTTACCTGATCTGTGAAGTTGGGGCTTCGGTACCAGGCCCGCTGGTAGGGACTTTCACTGTCCCCTCGGTCATGTTCCACGAGACCGCTACGGTTGAATATGCTCGCACCGCCAGTCTCGCATAAGTCGCCTGTTCGGTCTCTCAAGACGACATACTCGCCGTCCGGCGACCACGAAGCGTCGCCGCCAAACGGCCGATAGCTATCGGTGAAGTAGCCAGAACACTGTTGGCCAATGGTATGAACTTGGCCGTCTGAGTCGAGGATGTGCACGTTGTCGTGAGGTGCCGTGCGGTCGAATCGCTCACGGATCAGCACGGCTCCGCCAACAGACGCAGCGAGCACATCGCCTGATAAGTGCGAGTGCTCGCGATAGACGCGATTGCCAATCAGGACCATCCGGCTGACTGGCGCATGTCCAGTAAGTACGGGCGAGGCCTCAGAGTGTCGGTACCAGAGAGCGCCGCTCTGGGGGTCCCACTGCCAACTGTTCCAACTCGCCTGATACGTCACCAGCAGCAGATCAGCGTCAGGCTTCGGAGAGATCAGCCACAAGCCGCTAGTCAAAACGAATGGAACCTGCTCGAGCGTGCCGAAAACGAATCGCACGCGATCGGCCTCGATCCAACCGTCAGCGATTCTCAACCACTCATTGCCCGGTAGCCGCGCCATCACGACGTGGCGAGAGCCGGGTATCAGAATTCCATCCCCTGGGCTCGTCGCCAGCTCCCCGCTCTCAACGTCGGGCCAGTAAATCGAGAGGTTGAACGACGCTCCTTCGTTCACGATTACCACGAGCGGTTCCGCTTGGGAAGTGGCATTCTGGACCTCCGGGATGGAATCAGCACAGGCAGCTACGCCAAGCAGTGAGACGCCAACCAATACACAAAGGACTTTCACAGATGTGCCCATCTCGAGTCACTGTAGTAGGATTTCCCAGCCCAAGATCGGACACTAGAAGGCTTCGGAATGTTCAGCAGGAATCCAGCATGGCGCTATACACCGTTCGCAGTCCATTCAACAGTACCGCCTACCTTGGAGTGCGGGACTCTGGGACGAATCGGTGCCAACCTGGCACGGTAAAGTACTGGCACGTCAGCCCAACATATGATACGCGGGGATTTGACATCGCATCCACTCAAACTGGAAGCGCGGATCCGGTGTATGCCCGTATTGTGAATGGAGTAGGCGTTACGGCTGGGGTGTATGCGAGATCCTATACATGTGGCGTCGACATCGACATCAGGTCGGTGAGTGGTAGCAGGCGTCTGCGTTACTACCACGTTGATCCCACGGATGCGATCGGCCAAGGCGGAGGCAACTGGGTATTGATCGGAACCATCGGGGCATATGGCTCGATTTCGGCTCAAGTTGGGACCGTTTATGCCAGTGGATCGTGCGCGGTGAGCGAATTCCCGCATGTGCACATCGACACGCTCTATCGAGAGAACGCAGGTTCCGGCGATCACTATGACTGGATCAACTGCACGATCGATCAGCCCAATATAGTCAACGTCGCGATTAGTTCTGCGACTTCGCTCTTCTACCTGTGACCGGGCCGCAGCCCGCGGGCCCGCGAGTTCCGGCGCTTCCTCGACCTGATCGACGGGCAAGTGCCCGACGAGCTCGCGGTGCATGTCGTCTTGGACAACTTGGCCAACCACCCCACCGCCGAGATCCAGCGCTGGCTCCAGCGCCATCCCCGCTTCTCGTTCCACTTCACTCCGACCTACAGCTCCTGGATGAACCGGTCGAGCGCTGGTTCGCGGAACTGACCACGAAATGGCTCAGGCGCGGCGCCCACTGCAGCGTGGCCGACTTGACCGACGCCGTCTAGCGCTGGGTCGCCGACTGGAACGAGCATCCGCGCCCGTTCGTCTGGCACAAGACCGCCGACATCCTCAACAACCTCGCCGGATAGCTCAACCGTATTCCCGACTCAGGACACAAGGGTCTACGAACTCTCCAGTCCAGACTTGCCGTTGATAGGACAACCAACCTTCTCGTGCGACGATCTCGCAGGCGGCGAGAGAGTCTTGCCGCACAGAGAAAGGTGGCTGCGTTGCAGCTCCATCGTGGTCGGTTCAGAGTTGGGTTGGGAGTCCTGGGAGCACTCGTTCCCGTGATCGCCTTAGTTGTGGTTGCGCTGTTCGCGCTGTCTCCCGCGCAAGTCAATGCGGAGGAAGAGGCGGAAGAGCCAACACCGGTTGTTTGCGACGGGCTTGGCGGGCTGACTATGTCTGTCAACACCATGACGCTGCATCGCAACGGCGAGATGACCAAGCACACGTACTCTTCGGATGGCGAGTGCAAGATGTCGGTGACGCTCATCGATGCGTCTAGCGATGACATTCCCGCCGACAAGACCAAGAGTTGCTCGGTGACTGCAACACCAGTCCGGGACGCTTACGCATTGGATGTGTCATTGACTGAGGTAGGCGACTGCGGCACCGTTGGCATTGAGGTCGAAATCGACTACGGTGACACCCTTCCGGGCGGCGGCACTATGGAACAGATACCGGAGTCGGACACCGGGTCATCCGTGCAGACCGGTGATGTCGTGCCGGGTGAAGGTGGATTCGTTGGGCAAGCCAGTTGCAACTACACCACAGAGGGGGACGACCCGCATATCTCATCCTCGAGAAATGCCGTCTCCGCGCATGGATGGTGGACGACTCCTGGCGTTTCGTGGCATTGCCCCACTTACGCCGATGTCACAGTGACCCTTCGGCTGTGGGTGTGCAACAGCATTAGCGGGAACTGCTGGTGGACAACCCTCAACACCGGCAAGAAGCGAGTGCTGGCCGGCGGAGGATCCGGGAAGCGGGCAAATGCTCGAACTGCCTGTAGCTCCTCAACACCAGTCGGCTATCGGAGTATCATCGATGTCGACCTGGTCGGCCAGAGTGATCCATCTGACACTAAGGAGATCACCTTGAACGTCCGTTGCAGGCCACCCGGCTACTGATCAAATAGCCATGACCACAATTCTCGCCGAGGCGTTTGGTCGCATGTCCCTTCACAAGGACAGAGCAGTTGACGTCCTCGGCGAGGATCTCTACAGCGTCTTCCTGGCGCGGTCGCAACAGATGGGCTGGTCCTCGATCCACTCCTCCGCCTCCCAAAGGGGAGTGCCTTTGCTCTGGGGGATGAACGAAGCGGAGTTGACCAACGATGATGACGGACCCCGCATCGGGTTCGCTCAGGTAGGACTCGATGTCGGTTGGAGTGTCGATATTGTTGACCGGAGCGACTTGGAGTCTCCCCGTTTGAGTGGCCAGCGGGTCGGAACGCCCGCACCATTCCCAACCCGTCCAACCGTCCCGCCCACTGACCCCGTGTTGGCAATCCCGCCACTGATTCAGTGCCTTGATGACTCTATCCGATGGTTCGGAGAGGTAGAGGTCACAGCGGTTCAGGTGACCGCGTTTGACATCGAACCCAGGCATCGCTCGTATTTGCACCGGCTAGTGTCCGTACTCAACTGGTTCAACATCGGAACTGCCATAGAGCGTCCCCGCGCATTGGTGACCGTGGCGGCCGATCAATGGGATGAGGGCAAGGAGACGGACGTTGTTGCCGCCATCCACCAAACGAACACCGGCTCATTCGAGGTCGGTTCGCTATTCACGGCTCCGCCAGAGTATGCGGCAGACACCGATTGGCCTTGGCCTCAGATTGTTCGCACGAACAAAGGTCTTGATGTGTCGATGCCAGAGTGGTCAGCCGGCGCCATCGGATGGGTAATCGGGGTGGTGTTTGACGCCGCACTCACACTCGATCCGGCACCCTATGAGCTCTCGGTTCGAGTGTCGCGCACCGCGCCTGAAGGAACGGCAGGGAGATGAGTACTCCGACATGAGCTGAACGAACGGGAAGATTGCAACGCTGCTCAGTCTGCAGCTAAGTTCCCGCATGTCGACACAGTGACCTGGCTGGTGTGAATCGCCCGGCCGAGGCTCACTCGACGTTAGCCGGCCGATCGGCATCGAACCCCGGAAGCCAAGGGATTCCTTCTCAAACCGGTCGAGCGGGGCGCCGTCACCTGTCCTCAGCCACCCAGCAACCCCAAGCTCAGCCCTCGCACCAGCCGCCGTCGCCAGCGCCTGCGCCGCGGTGCCGAACGCGCCGTGCCGAGCCGCTGGTTGCGTCTCCGTAGCTCCCGGCGTCGCTGGTCCCGAGCCCAAGGCAGCTCGCCCGCCGGCAAGGTCAACTCGCGCTCCTCAATCAGCTCGATCTCCAGTTGCAGCATCCGCGCTTGGGCATCCTCGCTCTGCAGCCAGGCATAGGTGTGGGGCGCAGCCTTCCTCGCGACGAGACACCGCCGCCACTCGGCGATGTGCGGCAAGGCCTCGCGGTAGACTGCCGCGTCGTCCTCGGCGGGCTCGACCGTGACCAGCTTGAGGAGCCGTTCCGGTTGGACCTTGACTCGACGCGGGGCAACGACCGTCGTCGCAGTTCCCGGCCTGTCCACCGCCAAAGCACCCAACGCTACCTGCTCCTTGGCCTCCGCCGCATGCTGCGCCGCCGCTGCCACTCGCTCGCCCGGTTCGTCCAGCTGCTCCCCCGTGACCTGCTCGAACTCGCCCAGCCGACGCTCCAACTGTTGCACCTGCTCGACCAGCGACTCGAGCCGCGCTTCCCTGGCCAGCCGTCGTTGGTCACGCAGCTCGTTCTGCTCGCGCAGCAAGGCCGAGGTCATCCGCCAGCTCAGGTGCTGTGGCTCCAATGACCGACGCACGGTCCGCTCGCTGACCCCCGGCCGCTCCGCCGTGCGCGCCTTCCCTAGCCGCGTCGGGAGGTCCTGTAGGGGAGTGAGCGTCGCATTCACATGTGTCGCGCGATCGGGATCGTCGGGAGGCCGCTCATCACGGCTCGGAGTTCTCGGATGCCGACACATTGACCCGGTCAGCAC
>MPNM01000046.1 GCA_002239025.1 Chloroflexi bacterium bin125
CAACAGGTTGGGATTCGGTTCGCCGATCCCGAGTTCAACCAGGAAGAAAGCAGCGCCGGTCGCAAGCGTGGACAGTGCGGTCAGCGCAAAGACAGGACGAACCCGGGCCTTATCGAGGAACCACCCGTAGAGAGGATCATCAACGTCTTGCCGACGTTGAATGCCCCCGATAATGATGGCCATCACTGCCAACGTAATGGCCATGATGGCCGCCTGCGCCTGCAACACGACGCCGACCACCCGCCTGCTGACCTCTGGATCTGACGGCAGCAATGCCAGAGGTGCCAAGAGAATCGAGACTGACAACCCGAGTCCAACTGCAAGTCCAATCCCGATCAACCACCGCAGAGAGTCACCCTGGCGGAGGTTCGCCGTCCGAATTGCGTGTGCCTTCAGACGTTCCCTGCTACTGGCGATTCGAGTGGGGAAGGGCATGGCAGCAGCCTATCCACGTGAGCCAAAAGGGATGGGGAAACCAACGCCGTAGGTACCATGGGCGACACTCCAGTGCATTGAAGGGCCGTGGCACATTACGATGTTTCGAACACAGATCGCGACGAATACAGACTGTGTGAGATCGCCCGTTGATAGAGAGGATTGACTCATGAGAACCGAACCGGACCCCATTCCCGCCGCACTCTACGCCCGCGTCTCCTCGGACCGCCAGGACGTCGACCTCTCCGTCGCTGCCCAGCTCAGGGCACTCAGAGACTTCGCCGAGCGCAACGGCTACCGCGTCGTGCGCGAGTACATCGACGAGGCCGAGTCGGGCCGCGTCGCCGACCGTCCCCAGTTCCGCAAGATGCTGGATGAAGCCTCCGAGACCGAGTCGCCCTTCCAGGAGATCCTGGTCTGGAAGTTCTCCCGCTTCACCCGCAAGCGCGAGCACGCCGTCGCCTTCAAGTCGATGTTGCGCCGGCGCGGGATCCGCGTCACCTCGATCACCGAGCACGCCGACGACACGCCGACCGGCAAGCTGATGGAGGCGATCATCGAGAGCGTCGATGAGTTCTACTCCGACAACCTGGCCCAAGAGGTGCGCCGAGGAATGCGCGAGTCGGCCCAGCGCGGCTTCTATCTCTCCTCCGTCGCCCCCTTCGGCTACCGCAAGGTCTACGTCGCCGACGGGGGCAAGCAGCGGCCGCGGCTCGAACTCGACCCGCCCAAGGACGCCCTGGCGCGGCGCATCTTCGAGATGGCCCTGCGTGGCCAGAGCATCCTCGAGATCGTGAAGACGCTCAACAAGGAAGGCATCCCCACGGCCAAAGGCAAGCGCTGGCTCAAGACCACGGTCCACAACATGCTCTCCAACGAGGTCTACATGGGCACCCTGGTCTGGGGACTCAAGGCGACCGACGGTTCTGAGCCGGTCCGGGTCGAGAACGCCGTTCCCGCCATCGTCTCGAAGGAGGAGTTCGAGCGGGTCCGGGCGATGCTCGAAGCGCGCGCGCCGGCCAAGACCAACCCACGCCGCGCGGCCAGCCCCTATCTGCTCTCCGGCCTGGTCGCCTGCGCGCTCTGCGAGAAGAAGCTCACCGCCGCCGAGGCCAAGGGCGGACGCTACTCCTACTACGTCTGCGGCTCCCTGCTCAAGCGCGGCTCGGGCAGTTGCGAGACACCCAGGCTCAACGCGAAGCGGTTTGAGACCCTGATCCTCGACCAGCTGCGCGACCACGTGCTGACTGAGAGCAACATTCGCGAACTGGTCAAGATGCTGGATGAGGAGATGGACGGCGCGGCGCGAGAGGAGCGCGAGCGGCTGGAGACGATCGAGGCGGAGCTGCGCGAGAATCAGTTGATGCTGGACCGCATCTGGCGGGTGATCGAGAAGACCGACCTTGACGTCGACGACGCCGCGCCGCGCATCCGCGAGCACATGGCGCGCAAGGAACAACTGGAACTCGCCGCTGAGAAGGCAAGGAACGCACTAGCGGAGCGCCGGGTGCTGCTAGACAAGGCCGAGGTGGTCGCCGAGTTCGCCGCCGACATGGCCGAGTTCCTGCGTACCAGCGACATCACCGAATCGAAGGCGTTCCTCCGCACGTTCATCAAGCGCATCGCCGTCGAGCCCGGCCGGGCCGTGATCCACTACACCATCCCGATGCCGGAAGACAGTCCAATTGGGCGCAAGGACACCGCCGAAGTGGCGCTTGCGGACAGTGTTCGCAGTTCGGTACGTGATGGTGGGCCGGACTGGACAAAATCGAGAACCGGCGTCCGCTCTTTGGTCACACCATCAGATGGCATCGGAATTGTGTACGTCAACGTTGCATTTCCGCCGTCCACCTCGATTGACTTGACGAAGTTGCGAATCAGCGCCTTGCGCTCGGGAATCGTGCCGGCCTCCAGGAATTGACGGAAGTCGGACACATAGTCGCGGATCTCCGCGCTCGTCGGCAGGTCAGCCTTGCGCTGCCGCAACTGACGTTCGGCCTCCTCGTGCGCTGCCGCCAACTGATCCTCGCGCTGGCGCAGCTTGAGAATCCGCGGCGAGAGCGCCTGCATCGTCAGCTCGGTCGTCTCCAGGGCCTCGTAGAGCCGGTCCAACCGGCTGCGCACATCGCTCAGCTCGGCTTCGACCGCCTGCAGTTGACCGTCGAGCTCGCCCGCCAGCGCGTCAATCTCCTCGGCCACCAGCACGACCAGCTCGGTAATCGTCTCGTCGTTCAGGATCCGGCCCATGATCGTCTCCACGACCCGCGTCTCGACTCGCTCGGCGTTCAGATAGCGTGCGCTGCAGGAGCCGGACCCCTGTTGTAAGAGGCTGCCGCAAACGTAGTAAGAGAACTTGCCGCTCTTCGCTCCCTGGCCGGTGTAGGGCTTGCCGCAGACGCCGCAGCGCAACACACCGCTGAGCAGGAACCTGCTGCCCACTCGCGCCGGCCGCTGCTTCTTCGGCGCCCGTGACTCAAGGCCCTTCTGGACCTGGTCGAACAGCTCTTTCGAGACCAGGGCCTCCCAGGCGCCCTCCGCCCTAACCGGCTCCGGTTTCTTGTCGCCGGTCGTCGTGCGGCCCCAGACCGCCGTCCCCGTGTAGGCCTCGTTATTCAGCACGTAATGCAGGCTGTTGCGCCGCCAGCGCTTGCCCTTGTTCGTGATCCCGCGCTCGTTCAAGTCGGCCGCGATCTCCTTGAGCCCGACACCCCGCCGGGATTTGTCGAAGATCTCCTTCACGATCGGAGCGGTCTCGGGATCGACCTCCAACGTCGGCCGCTCCTTGGCCCCGTCCTGGACCTTGATTCTGCGGTAGCCGAACGGCGCCTTGGAACTGAGGAAGAAGCCCCGCGAAGCGGCCTCGCGCATGCCGCGCGTGACTTCCTGGGCCAGGTTCTCGGAGTAGAACTCATCGACGCTCTCGATGATCGCCTCCATCAGCTTGCCGGTCGGCGTGTCGTCGGCGTGCTCGGTGATCGAAGTGACGCGGATTCCCCGCCGGCGTAGCATCGACTTGAAGGCGACCGCGTGCTCTCGCTTACGAGTGAAGCGAGAGAACTTCCAGACCAGAATCTCCTGGAATGGGGCGTCCGTCAGAGCCGCTTCGTCCAGCATCTTGCGGAACTGCGGGCGATCAGCGACACGGCCTGACTCGGCCTCATCGATGAACTCGCGGACCACAACGTAGCCGTTGCGCTCGGCGAAGTCGCGTAGGGCGCGCAACTGGGCCGCGACGGAGAGGTCGACATCCTGCCGGTCGCTGGAGACGCGGGCGTAGAGTGCTGCGCCGATTAGTTGAGATTTGCTACTCATTCATTTGTCCTCTCTATGTGGGCATCGGGGAATGACTTGGGGCGAACCCGCTGCATCCCGTCCTGCACGCATCCATGTTCGAAACATACTAATGGACAGGGTGCTTTCATTCTTCAAGAAGTTGTGGTCCCTGAGACGAACGAAGTCCCAGGATATCGCCGTATCCTGACAGCACTCGAAGGAGCATCGGGGCCGGGGGACTTGGACGCACAGCCCTACCGATTGCACCCGCTGAGGGAGAACTTGGCTGGCCTTTAGGCCGTCGATTACACCGCGAGCCGGCGCATGATCTTTCGACTCCAAGGGGATGACGTTACCGATGTCGACCTGCTCGACTACCGCTGAGGGAGAATCCGATGCCGATGAAGAACCCATGCCATGGAGGTGAGCTGATCCTGCACGACTGGATCGGCGGTCTTGAACTCACCGTGGAGGCGGCGGCTGAGCATATGCAAGTGTCAGCCGAGTCGCTGGAGGACATCTGCGAGGGCAAGGCGTCGGTCACGACGAAAATGGCCGAGCGCCTCTCCAAAGCGCTCGGCAGCATTCCTCGATTCTGGATTCAGCTACAGGTCAACTACGAAGCCGCTCAGGCTGAGGCAATGCTTGTCCAGTTCAACATCAAGCGGATCGAACGGGTGGCCTGACAGGTGATCGTCCACTTTCGGCATCGAGGCCTGCGGCGGCTGCACGAGCGGGGTGATCGAAGTGGAGTTGCCGCCAGGCATGTCCACAGGATCCGGCTGATTCTGCAACAGCTAGACGTTGCGACGGGACCACAAGACATTGAATTGCACTCGTTGGACTTGCATCCACTACGGGGGGATCTCGCTGGACATTGGGCGCTGCGTGTGAGCGGCAACTGGCGGATCACGTTTCGCTTCGAGGACGGCGATGTCCGAGATGTGGACTTGACCGACTACCATTAGGACATCGAACGGAGATTGCGATGCCGATGCACGATCCGCCGCATCCGGGGGAAGCTGTTCTTGGACTCTGTCTGGAGCCGTTCGACCTGTCGATCGCGGACGCAGCGGCGCACCTTGAGGTGGATGCGGAGTACCTGGCCGAACTCTGCGCGGGACAGGAGCAGATCACGGCCGATCTGGCGATCAGGCTGGAGCAGGCGTTCGGCGGCACCGCCGACAACTGGATGCGCGTCCAAGCCGCCTACGATCTCGCCCAGACGCGGCTGAAGTCGGAGCACATCCAGATCAGACCCATTGGCTCAGCGGCTTGACGACAGGCGACGTATGCATGCCGACTGTATCCTTGCGCATGCCCACCAGAGCCTCACCGACTCAATGAGGATCGAATAGCCATCTAGGCCTAAGTTATCGGACTGTGGTACAACTCAGCCATGGAACGGCATTTTGAGAGCATCGATCCCTGTGCCACGGAACTCAGGCATGTGAACCCCATCCCACCAAGCTTGATTGACCTGCTCCTGAGTCAAACCTGTGACTCTCCATTCGCCCTCTCCAGAGAAGTCCGCCCCTGACAGTTTGGCCATCCCTAAGATCGCACCTTCAAACTTCGCCCCCGGACATGCAACACCCGTTAAATCCGCGGCCATTAGAATCGCTCGTGTAAAGTTCACCTTACTTAGTGTCATAGAGTCTTGCGGGTGCTTCGTGTTCGTTGAGAAGTTAGCTTCGATCAGATTGGCGTCTACTAAGCAAGCCTCATTTAGTCTTGTGTCTGACAACTGGGCATCCCACATCTTGGCATTTGACAAAATGGCGTTATCAAGATTCGCGCCCTCTAGTCTTATATGCCACATGCGCGCAGAAGAAAGGTCGACGTTGTTCAGGGTTGCCTTTCGCAGATCCGCGCCAGTAAGGTCGACCTCATATTCTGAGTCTTTCTCAATGTTGTGATTCCGGTGATTGCCAATCCAGGCAACGGTTTCGCGAACGTCTACTCGAGCAGAATCTTCTCCGTCAACTGTAGGAGTGACCCACTCCGGTGGATGGCGGACAAAGGCGCACAGCAATTGCATAATTTGGACGTAGTATGGTTCTGGCCGGTCATCTGCGAGCTGTCCGAGAGCGTAAAGTCCGGCAAATCGCACCGACAAAACGCTGCTCCCCAACATCTCTGCACCCTTTTGGTAGCGCTCATTGAGCAGACCTTGATGCGCAGTGTCCGCTTGCCGCTGTGCTGAAGCAACCTGCTTCTGCCCCGTGCCAACCTGCTGTAGAGCAGTATCCACTTGCTTCTGCGCCGCCTTCGCTTGCTGGTCAGCAGACCGGGCGCGCCAACTGGCCACACCGAGGGCGATCACTCCGCCGATCAGAATTCCGGCGGTTGCAACTCGCTCCAGTCGCTCAACCCACTCCGGAGATGTGGACATGGATGCCAGCGAAGTGGTTGTTGAGCTAAGAGGGGTGGCCTCGTCGTTCGCTTCACTCCTATCAGCGTCGTGCGGCCACAACCCGGCTACATAGCTCGTCGCAACTGCGAGTCCTGCGACAACCAAGACTAAGACTACCGCCTCGAAAAGTGTGCGTTTGCTCAGTCGACGAGTCATTATGCCATCACGATCCTCTCTATCCGCCGCGCCGCCTCCGAGAACCACGCCACCTCCGACACCTCCAGCCCTCTCCCCAACACTTTCGACTCCCGATACGACAGCCACTTCTTCAACACCTGATACCCGCCCAATCGATACTCCCACACCTCGATCGGCACATTCTGCCAGTACGCCCGATCGTTCAGGTACACATCCACCACTTCGCCCCGACGCTCGATGTTGCCCTGGCCGGGCATGACGGCTTGATTGGCTCCGTAGTGGCCCCAGCCTGCGGTGAGGTTGAAGTCGTTGGGTTGCATCGGTTGGCCATTGGTGGTGGTGGGAACGGCGATGCTGGTGTCGAGCAGGTCGGTGACGTCGGACTCGGTGTCGAGCAGGCGGGCGAGGCGGCGGCCGGTGGTGGCGGACTCGGCCAGGGCGTCGGCGTTGTCGGGCAGGGGGATGCGAGGCCAGCCCATGCGCAGACCGCCGGCGTTGGCCTCGCGGTAGGCGGGGTCGTGCAGCATGGCGAGGACATGGTGGAAGAGGTCCTCGGGCGCGGCATTCATGGACTCGATGTAGGACTGCGCCAGCTCGCTCAGGTTGGCAGTCCGCTTGACGCCGTCGACCTCCTCGCCGAACTGGTCGTCTCGGAGGTAGAGGGGGAACATGTTGGCCCCTCGCTCAATGAGGTGAAGGCAGGCCATATCGCTGGTAAAGCATGCCTGAGGTTCTGCTTCGCCTTTCCGTAGATGGGGTGCAGCAGAGATCCAGAGGTTTCCTTGAAACACATGTGGACGGTAGTCAGGCCGCTTTTCGTTGAGGAGTTTTGTCTCGGGTTCCCAATACAACCAACGGGTGTCGAACGGTCGGTATGCGTAGGGAATGAACCCTGATTTGAGTGGACCACCGCGTGCTAGGAGAGTGCGGCGCACTCTTACTGGGTCGAATCGAGCTCGTTTGCCCATCGCGACCGGGTAGCGGCTCCCCACCTCGCCATCGTCGATTTCAGGATCGAAGTAGTCTTCGACACGGCTTTCAAGCGACGCTCGCACTACATCCACCAAGAAACCGTCTCTATTCGTGTTGACTCCGCCAAATTGTGTCGGGAATAAATCCTTCATTGAAGGCCAGTCGAACCATTCGTTGGTGACCGAATATGGCTTGAAGGGCAAACCCAGGCCGGCATTCGGAGTCAGCGACAGATACCCAGAGTCCAAATCCGGTTCCGCAAGGCTGTCAAGAAGTGCTTGGCGACGTTCCTCGGCTCTCGCCTGGTCGAAATCCCTGTACAGCAATTGACCAGTATTGTGCCCGCTGCCCTTAGTGAGCATCACTATGGCAGTGCCGACTCGAATTCCAGGGGACTTTCCTCGGACAGCGAACACAGTTTCACTGGTTCGGCCATCAGGAGCGTACTCCGAGATAATCCTGTCTCCATGAAGACTGTCGACGCGCACTTTGCCGAACTCGTTCAAGTAACGCTGACGCATGCCAGCGAACGAGCGTCCATCAAGCCAGGAATAGTTTGAGATCAGACAGATCACCCCAGATCCAGTCGAGTCAGCGATGCGCCGGTCAGCAATACGAAAGAATCGCACATAGAGATCGTGAAGCGCACGGGTCTCAGCGACCTCCACTCCATCAGACTCTCGATAGGCGGCAAGCAGCTCATCTTCTTCATCCACAGCGACATCAGCGAAGCCGTTGTAGGGCGGATTGCCGAGCACGACCAGGATTGGCCGCTGCTGTTTGACCTCGTTCGCGTTCTGGCGTTCCTGCTCCAGTTCGGGGAAGGGCAGCGGCTTGGTCGTGTGCGGCTCCCAGCCGGTCAGCGCGTTGGTCAGGAAAACGCCGGCTCGCTGGTCGGGCGCCAGTCCTGCGCCCATCTGCTCCAGCGCCAGCCCGATCTCAAGGTGCGAGACAACCAGCGGCGCGGGCATGATCTCGAAGCCGAAGACGCGGGTCGAGGCGGCCTGGCGGACCGATTCCGCCCAGGCTGCTCCGCCGCCCGATGCCTGCTCCGTCTCGGCGATCCGGCGCAACGTCTCGACCAGGAACGCGCCCGTCCCGCAGCACGGATCGAGCACGTACACGTTCTCGTCGGCGAGCCCTTTGGCGATACCGAGGTCATCGCGCAGCGAGCGGTCGACCCGCGCCACCATGTAGCGCACCACCTCGCGCGGCGTGTACCAGACGCCAAGGTCCTTGCGCAGGTCGGGATCGAACGCCTCGAGGAACGGCTCGTAGAAATACTGCACCGCCTCGCCCTCCGAAAAGCGCTTGAGGAAGGCCTCGCGGTCAACGCGCTCCAGCGCCGCCTCGGTCCAATCGAGCACTTCGCTCAGATCGAGTCGTTCCAGGCGGCCGGGGTCGGTGATCTGGTGGAAGAGCATCCGCAACACCGGCGCACGCAGCTCGTAGACGGTGTCCTTCCAGCCAAAGTGGCCTGGCTTGCCCGCCCGCGCCCACAGCACCCAGGCGGCGAAGACGCCATAGAACAGTGTCTGCACCAGGGTTGAGCGGAAGAACTTGCCGCCGTCCTCACCCTCGAAGGACATGCCCAGCGCCTGTTCGATCGCGCCGCGAATCGTCGCAAGCGAATCCTCTTCCTCCGCCGCCTGCTCGACCCGCTGCAAGGCGTCGCGCGCATAGGAGGCCAGCAAGCGTGCGAGGTCGCGCGGCTCGGAGATGGTCGAGCGGTGCGACATCACGCGCTGCAGATATTCGCCCAGCGAGACGCCGTGTCGGTTGGCGGCACGAGTT
>MPNM01000047.1 GCA_002239025.1 Chloroflexi bacterium bin125
GGAACTGCAATCCAAACTCATAACTTCCGGCCTACGGAACCCCAACCGTTGTCAGCGGTCAGCCCCAGAACAGCCGTCAATCATGACAGGCCCGGCTGCGGCCATCAATACTTCAGCAGCCTGCTAGCTTTTATCGAGTCGGAACCGACGATCGATCTGCTGGTCGGCCTGAACGTCAGGTCTGCGACCCTGGTGGACGAACATGACTTGACGGAAGTCACCACATTGTCGTTTGAGTGCACGTTCACGAGCTCCGATTCGGATGTGGATGGAATCGAGATTCTCGATACCGACTTCCGCGTGAATGACGACCTCGAAAACGGCTACGTCTTCGCCCTCGCTCCCGAGTATGACTGCATACCGGTCTAGGGGTTCATCGATGGATGGGCAAAGGTGCTGAGCGACCACCCGGTCGGATCCAGCAGCGCCGGCTTGCCCCGGAGCAAGGTAACTCCGGCAACGACAGGCGCGATGCCAACACATCGCGCCCGTTTCGTGTGTGTTGAGGCGTAGCAGGTCGTGGTCGAGCGAACGGCGAGCCAGCGGATTGGCGACCCACAGCTTCCGGTAGGGAGTACAGGTACAGCGGATGTTTCGACCCTGAGGCTGCTCGACTCGGTGCGCCGAACAGAGACCGGTCACTCTCGCGAATGGCAGATTGGCAGGGATTCGTGAACGCTGAAGCGGGTGCTGTCGCTGCGGCCGAAGACGTCGGGGAAGTAGGACTCCTGCGCGTGTGCAGGGGAGACGAAGAAGTCTCCGGGTGTCGTGGCTCTTGCGTAGTAGATGTACCGATGAACGCCTTCAACCAGTTGCTGCGCCGACAGCGTGACGCCAGCGTCTCGCGTATCGACCTGATCCCAGGGGCTGAAGTACCAGGCGAACCAGGGAGCGTAGTAGCCAGCGTTGCTGAATCCCCGCGACGTGGCGCGCTCCTCGGCGAGCTGTTCTCGCAGCCAGGGCGCGGTGGTTTTGAGTCGCGGCACGATCGGCTCCAGTCCGGCGGGCAGGTGATCAGCGATTGTGACGTAGTGCCGCAACGCTGAAACGACCACCGTGAGTTCCACTCGGACCACTTCGCCCAACGCTGCTCGGTTGACTGATCGGTCGGGGTCATCGATTCGTGAGTATCGGCGAGAGACGGCGATACCTCGGTTGAGCGCCGATACCTCGGTTGCTGGGGTCGAGTACTGCAGGTTGAGTGTGTAGTACATCCGTCCGGCTGTGTTGGGGTCGCGTTCGAAATGAACCAGCCTCAACCCATCGCTGCCGAACTCGTCGAGTGGAAGCTCCGTGCTATCGCTGGACGCTCCGGCAGGCCCATTGAATGTTCCATTGAGTAACTCCGTCGTGTCGAGCAGCACTCGATAGTCGTACTCGGCCTCGAGTTCGCCGGTGCCGCGGGCGAAGGCCGCCAATGCTGACACGGCCTGGGCGCGGTCGACGGATGATTGCCAACGTCTGGCGCCTCTGGCGTGGACCAACCAGCGGACGGTCTCCTCGATCAGCGGGTACTCCGGCTCGGCCTCGACCAGGGCGGCCAGGACGATCGCGGTGATACGGACGCTGCTGCTGTGCATTGAGCCTGGGTGTGGATCATCGGCCCACTGGTTGCCGTTGGCGCTGGGTTGGGCTGCTGCGTTGAGGTCGTTAAGCAAGAGGCGAACGATTTCGTGACCTCGATCGTGACCTGCCGCCAGCAACCCAAGGATCGCGTAAGCGCGACCCCAGTGGGTCAGTTCTTCGCGATGTTGGTCAACCAACTGCTGCCACTGCGAAACTGGCGGCTGGGCGTCGTTCGTTGAACCACCCTTGGCGGCCGCATAGAGGAGGAATGCTTGCAGATTGGGACTGTCGGCTTTCAGGACTGCACTGTTCATGTATGCAGTAGCATCGATGACTGCGCCCTCCGGCACATCGAACCCGGCCGCCTGAGCGTTGCTGAGCGCCAGGAGCGCCCAGGCTGTCACGGTAGGGCTACTAACTTCGCAGGCACGACACCAGCCCCACCCACCGTCCCTGCTCTGCTCGCGGACCAGGAACTCAATATCCATCTGAAGCTGTTCGCGTTGTTGGTCTGTCAGAGCGCCGGACTTAGCCTGCTCGACCGCGGCGAGCGCCAATATCCGGCTGGCAACTCGGACGTTGGACTCTCTTGTCCCGCGTGGCATCATCTGATGAAGCTCGTCCTCCAGCGTGCCGACCAATGAGGCCTGCAGGGCGACCTCCAGCGAGCCCCGCCGTGTGACGTTGTCATCGGGCAGCAAAATTGGCTCAGTAGTCGGGTAGTCCCTGACCACGCCACCAGTGGCGGTTGATTCGGGCGTCACGGCTGGATGGATAGGAATGGTGATTTCAACGGCGTCATTGAACCTCCCCGTGACGGCACGGAAGCGGATCACGGCGACGCCTTCCTCGGTGGCGCGCGCCTTCCACCCGAAGGCATACGAGGAACCGTTCGCGACTAGCTCCGAACGTTTGCCGGACTCACGTAGAACGACGCCCCGAGCCTCGATCGACACATAGACTCGCCGAGGCAGGCCGGTGCCGTTTCGCACCAGGGAACGGAGCGTGACCTCGTCGCCAACGCGCAGGAAGCGAGGCAAGGCTGGTCGCACGAGCAGCGGTCGCGTGGCGAGCAGTTCCTCGACATCCTCTCCGACCTGCGTCTCAGCGTCGGACGCGCGAGCACGGATGCGCCAGGTGGTGGCGTTGTCGGGCAAGGGGAGAGAGAAGCTCGCACGCCCGTTTGCGTCTGTGCGAACTTGTCCGAGCCAGAGAGCCGTGTTGCGGAAATCGGAGCGAAGGGCCTCGTCGGCTTGAGCGCTGCTGATCTGAGGATCAGGAGCGGGCTCACCACCGCCGCCACTCTGCGGATAGAACACTTCTTCCAGCGTTGCGTAGTCCTTGCGCGAGAAGCTTCCAGGGGAACGATCGCCGCTGGCGATGTTCATGAACTGCCGATTCAGCGCGTCAATGGACACCGCCAGTGATGATGAGTTGCGGACACCGAGACGGCGTTCGGACCAGAACACGCGCATGCCGTTGGGCTCGGCTTGATCCAACAGCGAGAGCACGGCCTGATCTACGACGCCCACTGACACGTCAGCTTCGACGCCGTGGCCGTCGGCGTTTCTGACTTGCAACTGATACGAAATCGTCTCTCCCGGCTCAGCCTGTGCTTGCTCTGGTTCGATACTGACCTCGAGCTGGCGCGGCGCGGATGACACGCGCAGCTCGGCGTAACCAATGTTGTAGCGCGGATACGGGTCGTCGGTAGTCGGCGGACGATAGAGGGTGACACCGACAAAGACATTGGGGATGTGCCAATCTTCGATTGGAACTCGCAACACTTCGGAGTTTGTCGGGAAGTGCCGTACCTCGGTTGTGAGAACGCTGCCTCGCTCGAGTGTGACGAGCCCCGTCGCTCCGGCGAAGCTAGCCGGCACAAGGATCTCGGCGACATCGCCCACCTGGTATTCCTCGCGGTCGGCGATCAGTCTGATCGCGCCGTTGTCACTCTCGGGCCATGACGCTCGGCCCCCGCCTCTGACCCAGAGGGATCGGGAGGCGATCGCAATTCGGCCCTGCTCATCGGTCGACTCGCCGACAACGACGTAGGAGCCGGGCTCGTCGGCGACGAGATCGACGGAACCGATTGCATTTTCGTCGGTCGTCAGTTCCCAGGCATCCACTTCAGTTTCCGAAATCTGGTATTCGGAGAGCCCCGTCTCCGGATCAAGGGAGCTGGTCCACTCCCGCTTGTAGAGGCGTATTGTGACGGGCCGCTCGGGTGCCAGGGTTCCACGGAAATCGACGGAGACAAGATTGATGGTGGTCGGCACTCCGGCGCGCGCGAGGCGTGACTCGGGCCTGATGCCGACATACCAACGCGCAGGATGCACGGTGACCTCTGTGTTTGCGGCGATCGCCTGTCCGCTGGCATCGGTAACGGTGGTACTAATGTTGAGCTCGGTCGTCCGTACTTCCTCCGTCAACTCGCCAGACAAATCGAACCTGCCGGCGCCGGACGCGTCCGTAGTCGTTTCTCCATCTGCGACGAGAGCTGCGACAAGAGGGATCCTGGGTCTGCTGTCCCGGTGTGCCCGATCCGAGAACGTGAAGTCCCGGTAACCGGCAACCCGCATTGTGCTGGGCCACGAATCAACCTGCCAGTTGACTCTGGCACCGGCAACGCCTCCACCGAAGAAAAAAGTGGCCAGTGCTTCTACGGCCGTAGCGTCACCTGCGACCAGGTCTAGATCGGCCGCCGCCACGTCGATCTGAAACTCCGGCGGCCGGAACTCCTCGACGCTGAACGACGTTCGTTTAACTACCTCTTCGTTCGTATCGAAGAGTTTGACCTGGTAGGTACCCGTAGAAGCGCTGACTGGGAGCGTGGTTTCGATGTTGAACGTTCCGAGGTCACTCAGTTTCAGCGTTCTGGTCAAGAACGAGTTGAATTGCGGGTCGGTGATCTCCAGTCTGAATGTTTCGTTGTCATCTGGGACGGTGTAGGTTCCGTCGCTGTCGAACCGAATGACGCCTTTGAAGTAGACCGTCTCGCCCGGGCGATAGATAGGGCGTTCGCTGAACAGGTGGGCGCGGTGGCCGGGGAAGTAAGCCCGAGTCGGCACGTCCATCTCCCACGGTGAAATGCCTCTGTCCCACCAGGTTGCCGACACACCGAGATTCGCCCCGTTATCAATCTTCGTCACGTACAGCCAGTAGGGCTCATCGTAGAACCCCTCTTCAATGGGCATGGCGATCCGTGCGACGCCGTCGGCGTCGGTATTGCCTGGTTGGAAGGGACTGTCGGCCGTGTAGCCCATCGAAGCAGCGAGGACTGGGACTTCAGCCAGAGGCTCTCCTGTGTCGTGGTCCAGAGCCCAGACGACGAGTTCGCCAGCCGCGTGCTTGATGATCATGGCGGTGTCGACCACGCTGACCATGAGCCAGCGGCCGTACTGCTCTTCTTCCCCGTCCCAGGTTTGGTCAGGAGTGGCGACGAGGAGATAGTGGCCGCGTTCGAGCGGAGTATCTCCTCCAAGGACGGTCGAGTGGAGACGAACTTCTTCCTGCTGCGAGGGTTCAATCTCCACCGACCATTGGCGCACCGGTTCCCGATCCGGCCAGTCTGACGCCGGTATGGAAGCGGCTTCTGCAAGGATTGAGCGAGCTCCATAGATGGCGCCGCGACGGAGAAAGACATCACTCTCCTGCTGCGAAAGCTCAAAGAGCTCGAATCGCGCCTCGCCAATTCGGGCCGCGTTGAAGTGGACCACCTGATCCCGGTCCGCGGACATGGTGGTAAAGCTGGATCGAGAGGCCAGGGACAGGATTGGCCAATTGGGAGGATGGTCCGTGGTGAACCGAAACTCATGGGCGGGCGCCGGCCGTCCGTCCTGATCAAGCACGCCAGCGGCGACGTTGACCGTGTAGGTCGTCGAATAGTCCAGGTTGACGTCGAACCAGGCAGTGAAATCGCCGAAAGACTCGGACCAGTAGTGACCGGACAACTCGATGCTCGATGGATCGATTCCGCTGATCGCAATCCGGTCTTCGAATGAGCTGAGGTCGATCAGAGTGTTGTAACGCAGGGAAATGCTGGTACGCCCGGCTTCTGTCGCACCATTGCGGGGTCTGGTCTGGATCAGCCTGGGCCAGGGGATGGTCCTAAAGCTGGATGAGCGCATTGCTAGAGATGCGCCGCCGTTGGCGCTGCGCAATCCTTCCGGCGCCACGACGTTGTACACCCTGCCCAGATCCAGAGCATCCGCGGGCGTGAACGTGACAGTGGTCAGGTCATCGTTCCAGTCGAACGTGCCTACGAGCGCTGACCCGGCATCGCCCAGTTGCAGGCGAGACTCGACGGATTCCCGGTCCATCGGCTGATTGAATGTGACGACGATGGGCGAGTCGAGCGCGATGTGTTCGGCGCCATCGGGAGGTGTGACGGCCACAACAGCCGGTTGGACGGTAGTGAAGCTCCAGCTGATGTCGGAAATCGAATGCTCGCCGATGGCAGAGGTTAGATCAACACGGACATGCACCGTGTACTTCGTGCTCGGGGCCAGCGAGTCGGGCTTGAAGCGGAACAAGGAGGTGTTGAGCCATTCTCCGACACCCTCCAGCGGTGGCTGGAACTCCAGGGCGGAGGGACCGGAAACGTTGCTCAGCACCGTCAGCGGTGCGACGGAACGGTTGAACTGAACCAGAATCTGCGCATCGACCGGTACTTCGATGTCACCATCGCCGGGAACGAAGTATGCAACTTCCAGGCCGCCTCCGGCGATGAATGTGTGTGAGAAGTCGCTCTCAGCGCCCAGAGCCGCAGCCAGGATTACAAGCTGGTATTGCTGGCCTTGTTGCCATCCGGGTGCGGCAGGTCGGAATAGCAGTGTCGAGTCGTCCAGCCAGCCGAGTGTGCCGTCCAGGTGTGGGTCGATTGAGACGACCTGTTGTGGATTGCTTTCTTGAGGAGGATTGCGGAACGTGATCGTCAACGGCGAATACGGAGATAGATCTCTACCGGCTGGCGAGACGCTGACTGCTGGCTCGGTCTCAGTTTCTTCAGGAGTCGAGACCACATCGCTGTCCGCGGTTGGGAATTCTGGGACATCGTCCTCAATGGGCGACAGATATGTATCGGAGTAGTGCGTGGGAGCGATAGTTGACAACGACAGATTGTCAACTGATCGCGCGATGGCGGCTGTCGGGTCCGAGTCATGGAAAGCCGTACTGGCCGTCCAGGCCATAACCAATGACAAGGCCAGAGCGGCGATCGCGCCAACTCGGAAGGCGAACCCGCGGCTCATACGCGAAACGCACTCCTCCCCCGCGGGTTCAACCATACCGAGGTTTCGGGCATGCCGTGCTGCTCAACTGCTGGCGTGGGAGGCCTCAAGGATGTCGTTGGCAGGCCTGTGAAGCCAGTGTTAGCCACCGAGGATCAGGTTGGTCAGTTCGTCCGGCGTGCTGAGCATCGGCTAATGGCCGGTATCGAGTTCGTGCCAGCTTGGGCCGAACTTTTCGGCGCAGCGGCGCTGGTGCGCCTCGCCGGGGTTGGGCGCCTGTCGGCACCCGATCACGGTCGTGTCCCACCCAGGACTGTTCCCAGAACGAATCGAGCCCGACTGGCTGGTTGAACGCTGCAACCGGGTGCAGACCGAACCGATCGACGGCCCAGGCGGCCTGGTCAGGCTCCATGCTGGCCCACCAACCGGACGAGATCAAGAACCTTCGAGTTGAGATTCTCGCTGGCACTCTGATCTGGAAGCGGACTTGATATTGGTTGGTGGCCACCGATTTGCTGATACCACACGGCCGTGAGGAGTGCCCTGGCACCAGGCTGCGCAACATCTAGCGTTCGCAGCGCCACAGCCGGGCAGGCGGGGGCGGGACGACTGGAGCCATCAGGATGAAGTGAGACGATAGGCAACCCGGCGACGACAATCGATGGTTGCCTCTCTGGGCAGGACGGTTCCTAACTCTGTCGCTTTGGCATGCCTTTCGCCCTACGAGTCGGAGTTCAAGGACTCCTGCGCTGCCTGGGCCGACGGCGTGGCCGAAGGTGCGTTGATGGCCTTCTCTGAGGACATGGTTCGCGAAATCCAGGTGATCAGGTCAAACGAGGAAGTGCCCGAACTCCTGAAGTCGCGCTCCGACGCCGGCGCCGAGCTGCAGATGGTCCTGCTGCCGGAGGGCACGACGGCTGAGGTCGGCCGGCGCCTCGAGCAGTACCTGGGCGGCAAGCCCCAATCCCCTCTCCTGCCCCAGTTCCCTCTCCCCGAGGGTTTGGCCAGCCAATCCAGGCCAGAGGATCTGGCCGTGTCCGAGAAACAGTTTAAATTGAAGTCGCCGACTGCGCCGACTGCGGCTACTGGCCTCGTACTTCGTGGATGCTCGGCGAGCTGATGACCGATACCCACCATCTCGTCTCAGACATCAAGCTGATCCCCGACACCAAAGACCTATTCGAGTGTTCGGTCAACGGAGAACTGGTCTTCAGCAAAGCCGCCACGGGCCGCCTTCCCGACATGGATGAACTGAGGGAGCTGAATCGCGAGTATCTTGAGTAGGGCGGCTGAGATGAGGTTCTGAGGCGATGCGCATACCGGTTGCTCGCACGCTCCTTCGAGCATGGTTGCTCCTACTAGTGGCGCTGATTTCGACGTTGGCGACCACTGCATTGCTGAGCGCCGATGCCGTCCGTTCGGCCGCATGGTGTTTCGACGGCTCTCGCTGGCTCAGGTACTCCGAGGGCATCCCCGGCAGCGCGTCGCGAACTGCGCTCATGTCATGCTTGGAGTCGGCTGCCGATCAGGAGCAGGTGTATCGATTCGACGCTCAGGCGGTCGAGAATGGCATCCTGTTCGATCTCGGCGACACTTCGTTGCTCTGGTCGTTCGCCAACGCGCTCCATACGATTGTGGAGATCAAAGCCTATTCGGATCGCGTGGTGTTTGCCGACGACTGCGACCGAGAGTTTG
>MPNM01000016.1 GCA_002239025.1 Chloroflexi bacterium bin125
CCTGCCTGTTGGCTCTATCTGGTCGTCGCCAGCCGACTCCCCTCTGTCACTCTGTGACATCTCCCCCCGCAAGGGGGGAGAGGGGAATTGAAGATTGTGCATCGGTCTCTTTTGGCGGGAGTCTCGACTCTCGCTCCGGGACCTCCTACACACTCGGTGCTGTTCGCTGCGAGATACCCGCGGCAAGCGCGGGTATGACGGAGTGCGGTGATCAGGCTGCCTCGGACTACTCTGGCTTGCGTCCGTGGAGGAAGTACATCGGTGTAAAGATGCCCAGCCGACCGGCCTCGGCCATCGCTGCGGCACACAGGTTCAGCTTCTGCGTGACATTGACCGATCCTTGCGGTACCACTCGCAGCGTTTCAAGCACTCGCAGTATGTTCGTCGTCAACTCGCGTCCAATCCTCGTACTGCGAAAACTGGCAACGGACATGCCTGAGCCGACGAGCGGCTCGTACCAGGGGATAGAGGGACCAGGTTGGTTGATCAGGTCTCTCGTCTCCAGCACCTCGAAGCCGGCATCATGCAATGCCTGATCGACCGTCGGACAATCGTCGATGTCGAGCAAACTGCCGCCAAGTTCGATATCGGCCTTGAGCTTCAAGTGATATGCATCGTTTGGGTCGAAGCGATCGGTCAGACAGTACTCGTATGCGCCGAAACAGCCGCCCGGCTTGAGCACGCGAAACACCTCGCTGTAGACACCGAGCTTGTTCGGCGCGTGGCAGGTCGCTTCGATGTCGTACACGGCATCGAATGTGTTGTCGGGCGTTTCGATGTTCATAAAGTCACAGTGCAGGAACTCGGCCAGATCGGATAGCCCCGCTTCCTGGGTGAGCGTCTGCGCACGCTTGATTTGATAGGCGTTGGTGTTGACGCCAACGATGTTGGCGCCGGAAAAGCGAGCAATCTCGATCAACGGACCACCGATGCCACAACCGATATCGGCCGCGAGCATGCCCGGTTTTAGACCGAGCTTGAGCGCCAGAAAATGCTCGTGTCGCGCGAGCGACGCCTTGAACGTCTCTCCGGGAACACGTGGCGCAAAGTGAAACGACCGGCCCCAGCCGAACTCGTAGAAGTCGGTCACCAGGTCGTAGTACAGATCCGCAAGCTTCCGGAAATCGTTCTGCTTCGTCTCCAGGTCACCGTCCTTGGCGTGGTAGAAGCCACGCTCGTACTCGTTGACGGCCGGAGCGACGCCATCGGTCTGTTGCTTTTCCTTCAGAACATCAGAAAGTTTGACCGCCATCGAAGTGATTCCAGACCCGCATGCATTGCGTGTAGTTTCCGTGAGCGTAAGTGAAGGTCATGGCGATGTCGAACCACGGGGCCTTCGATGGATGGAGTCAGGGCGTAGCATGCGAGCATGCCAGATCTTGCCGCGAGCGTGTCCTGGATGTTCCAGGAGGCAGCGTTGCCCGATCGATTCGCGCTCGCCGCGGCGGTCGGCTTCCGCGCGGTCGAGATTCAAGCTCCCTACTCGGAGCCAGCAGAGCTGCTTGCAGCACGGATACAGGCCGCGCAGCTCGAAGCTGTCCTGATCAATACGCCCGTCGCATTGGCGGCGATTCCGGGCGAGGAGCATGCGTTCAGGGCAGGCATGGAAACAGCGCTCGAGTACGCACGCACTCTGAATTGTCGGCAGATCCATTGCCTGGCCGGGCGGACCAACGACCTTGCGGCTGAGTCGACCTTTGTCGAGAACGTGCGCTGGGCTGCCGACCAGGCCGCGTCGCAGGATGTCCGAATCATGCTGGAACCGCTGAACACGATCGACAATCCTGGCTACTTCCTTACCAGCAGCGTCCAGACGCGGCGGATCATCGACCACGTGGCGCGACCGAACGTGCGAATGCAGTACGACTGCTATCACATGCAGATCATGGAAGGCCGCCTGGCCGACACCATTGCGGCCCAGCTCGAAGTGATCGGGCATGTCCAGATCAGCGGCGTCCCTGGTCGCTTTGAGCCCGACGCTGAGCAGGAGATCAACTACCCATACATTCTGTCGATGCTGGACGAGTTGGGCTTCGACGGCTGGGTCGGCTGCGAGTACCGACCGCGCGCGGGCACGTTGGCAGGCCTCGAATGGGCGCGGCCTTACGGTATCGGTAACGAGATTGCGATGGAGGACGAAGGGAACAACCGATGACAGAAGATACAAAGATTAAAGTGGCGATCGTGACCGGCGCAGGGACAGGTGTTGGCCGAGCCTCGGCACTGGGACTGCTGCGTGACGGCTGGACGGTCGTACTGACAGGTAGGCGGTTGAACCTCCTCGAAGAGACCCAGCAGATGGCCGGCGACGATGCCGAGCGAACGCTGGTCATGACCAGCGACGTGACCGACGCGGACTCAGTGTCGGCGCTGTTTGCGCGAGTGCGCGAGGAGTATGGACGGCTGGACCTGGTCTTCAACAACGCCGGCGGCGGCGCGCCTCCCGTACTGCTGGAAGATCTGAAGCTGGAGCAGTGGCAGCGGGTTGTCGACCTGAACCTGACCGGGTCGTTCCTCTGCACACAGGAGGCGTTTCGAATCATGAAGGATCAGGATCCGCGCGGCGGCCGGATCATCAACAACGGCTCAATCTCGGCCGACCGGCCGCGACCGAACTCATCGCCCTACACCGCGACCAAGCACGCGCTGACTGGCTTAACGAAGGCGACGGCGCTCGACGGTCGCAAGTACGACATCGCCTGTGGCCAGATCGACATCGGCAACGCACTCACGGAAATGACCGCTGGAATGGGCCGAGGAGTTCCGCAGCCAAGCGGCGAGCGCATGCCCGAGCCCACCTTCGATGTCGAACACGTGGCCGACGCCATCGTCTACATGGCCAACCTACCGCTCGACGCGAATGTCCCCTTCATCACCGTGATGGCAACAAAGATGCCACTGTTCGGCCGGGGCTAGGACGTTTACTCTCCGTTGCCCGCGCGCGCAGAACGAGGACTGGGTCCCGTGACAAGCACTGGGCATCGAAAAATGAAGCACTTCAGCTCGACGACTAATCCAACTTCGGATCGACTTCATCCCAGCGCAGTACCGGGCGACGGGCTGCTTTGGTCTCGTCGAGGCGGCGGATGGGGGCTGTCCAGGGCGCTCCGTGGAGGGTGTCGGGATCGCTAGCCGCTTCTTCGGCGATGGCGATCAACGCTTCGGCAAGCGCCTCGATTGCCTCGGGCGGTTCCGTTTCCGTCGGTTCGATCATCAACGCCTCTTCGACGATCAAAGGAAAGTACACAGTAGGCGGGTGAAAACCATGGTCGATCAGGCGCTTGGCCATGTCGTAGGTGCGCACATCGTGCTCTCGGCGCTGGCGCGATCCGGAGAAGACCACCTCATGCAGGACGGGGCGGTCATAGGGCAAGTCATAGTGGCCGTGTAGCAATACTCGCAAGTAGTTGGCGTTGAGCACGGCCTGCCCGGAAACCGCCCGCAGCCCGTCGAGGCCGAGCGCGCGCATGTAGGCGTAGGCGCGGAGCAACACCCCCACATTGCCGTGGAACTGTTGCAGACGGCCGATGCTGCGTTCCGGTGCGATGAGCTGTACCAGGCCATCGTCGTCCTCGGCGAGGACAGGCGTCGGCAGGTAGGGCGCCAGCTCCTCGGTGCAGCAGACAGGTCCTGCGCCTGGTCCGCCCCCACCGTGCGGCGTGCTGAAGTTCTTGTGCAGATTGAGGTGGGCTACGTCGAATCCAAGATCGCCGTAGCGGATGCGACCCATGATCGCGTTGAGGTTTGCCCCATCGGCGTAGAGATATGCGCCTGCGTCGTGGATCAACCCGGCGACTTCCTCGATGCCGTTTTCCCACAGCCCAAGTGTGTTCGGCACCGTGACCATCACGCCGGCGACAGTTTCATCCAGCTCACGTTCGATAGTCGCCCGGTCGAGTGAGCCGTCCTCGGCGGTTGGCAGATGCGTGACGGTGAAGCCGGCCATCGCGGCCGTCGCCGGATTAGTGCCATGCGCCGAGTCGGGCACCAGGATGCGGCGACGCTGTTCGAGCTCCCCGCGATCCTCGAGGGCACGGGTGATCATCAGCACGCCCGCGAGCTCTCCCTGGGCCCCGGCGGCAGGCGCCAGGCTGACTTCTGGTAAACCCGTAATCTCCGCCAGACCCTGGCGCAGCTCCATCAAAGTGCGCAGCGTGCCTTGCGCCTCTTCCACCGGGGACTGCGGATGGGCATCGGCGAAATCCGGCAGCGACGCGATCAGGTCGTTGACCTTTGGGTTGTACTTCATCGTGCAGGAACCGAGCGGGTACGTGCCCGAGTCGATCCCGTAGTTCCGAGCAGAGAGCGCCGTGTAGTAGCGCACCAACTCGCCCTGGCTCATCTCAGGCAGCCGGACCGAGTCGCGCAGCAGGTGAGCGTCGGGCAGTGGTGTTGCGTCGCCGGACCAGACAGGGACGTCAACGGCTCTGCGTCCGGTCTCGCCGCGGTCGAAACTCAGCCGAGCTCCGAAATCCTCGCTACGGAGCCCGGGCGCCGTCACGCCTCGTCTCCAATCGACGTCAGTGCCTCAATCAGGGTGTCAACGTGCGCGTCGGGCGTGGCCTCAGTGACGCAGAACATGAGCGCATTGTGAGCCTCAGGCTCAGCACGATCAGAGACATCGAAGCCGGCGGTGATTCCTCGTTCGGACAATCGAACGGCGAGTTCAGAGGCAGGAATCGGTCCACGCACGAGGAATTCCTGGAACCACGGGCCTCGCTCCGGGACATCGAACCCGGGAAGGCTCGCGATTCGTCGGGCGGCGTCGTGTGCGCGCTGGTAGCAGAGTTCAGCCGATTCTCGCAGACCGCGTGGACCGAGCGCCTGGACGGCAATCGTGAAGCTCAGCGCGATCAACGCCTGGGCCGTCGAGACGTTGGATGTCGCCCGCTCTCGGCGGATGAACTGTTCTCGCGCCTGCAACGTGAGCACATAGCCGGTGCGCGGCTCGCCTTCGCCACCTTCGGGTCCGTGCAGCTCGTTCGTCCGGCCGACGATACGACCCGGCATCTGCCGCATGTACGGCAGACCGGCTGCGAACAACCCCAGCGAAGGTCCGCCGAAGGCGGGGGCTCCGGCCAGATCGCGACCTTCGCCGGTGACGATGTCGGCGCCTGCGTCGCCAGGAGCTTTGAGCATTCCCAGGGCAAATGGGTCGGCGACGGCGACCATGAGCGCTCCACGATCATGTGCGACGTTCGCGAGCGGCTCCAGATCCACGATCGTGCCGAGAAAATCCGGTTGTTGGACGACGAGGCATGCGTGTTCATCGCTGACCGCATCTGCCGTAGCGATGGAGTCGACCCGCAAGCCGGCGCCGCGGGCGTAGGTCGATACGACCTCTGCTGTGCCAGGGTGAATCGGTTCCAGCAGTGCAACGGCCCGCCGTTTCGTGACTCGTACGGCCAGCAGACAGGCCTCGGCCGTAGCGCTGGCGACGTCGTAGAGTCCGACGTTGGCGACATCCATGCCTGTCAACTCACACACGACCGACTGAAACTCGAACCCCGATTGCAACGTGCCCTGGCTGATCTCGGGCTGATATGGCGTGTATGCGGTAACAAACTCTGACCTGCTGGTCAGATGCGAAGCGATGGCAGGAATCGAGCGCCGATAGGCTCCCGCGCCGAGGAAACTGGGTCGTGTAGGAGCAGCATTTGTTGCTGCACGCTCCTGGAGCAGCGCGATCAGCTCGGGCTCGGTCAATGCAGGCGGAAGCTCGATGGCTGGATCGCGCAGGTCAGCGGGCAGGTCGGCGAACAACGCGTCAAGATCGGTGACGCCGACGCGCTCCAGCATGCGTGCTCGGTCGGCCTCGGTGGCTGGAATGTACGGATGCGGAGACCCGGCGAGCGACGAACTCATCGCTAGTCCTCCGGAAGAAGCTCGCGGTACGCGGCGGCATCGAGCAGGGCGTCCAGCTCCGTTTCGTCGGAAATGCGAACGCGCACGATCCAGCCCTCGTCGAAGGGAGACTCATTGACTAGCTCCGGCCGATCCTCGAGTTCTCCGTTGATGGCGATGAGCTCACCGGTGACCGGGGCGAACAACTCGGCGACGGTCTTGGCCGACTCGATCTCGCCGAACGGTGCACCGGCGGTGAGAGCGGTGCCCTCGGCCGGTAACTCCAGATAGACGACATCTCCCAATTGTTCCTGCGCAAACTCGGTCACGCCGATCGTGACTTCGTCCGGGCTGTCGTCCTCACGTCGCAACCATTCGTGGTCGGGTGTGTAGCGCAGGTTCTCGGGCGTTTCGTATTCCATGGTCAAGAGTCCTTTGGTGTTCGATAAAACGGCCTGCGTACCACTTCAACGGGAAGCGCACGACCGCGTACATCGACTTCGAGCATCGTGCCACGCCTGGCAAGTTCGACCGGCAAGTATGCCATGCCGATTCCAAGCCGCAGGCTCGGGCTGTGGCCACCGCTCGTCAAGCGCGCGACCACGTCGCCGCTGTCAGGATCGCTGACCTCGTAGCCCCTCCTGATCACGCCTCGTTCGCGAGCGGCCAGGTGCGCCAATCGGCGTGTTCGTGGTCTCTCTTTGGCCGCGACCAGCGCCTCGCGACCGGTGAATGGGGCGTCGTCATCGAGACTCACGGCGAAGCCGAGGCCAGCCTCGTAGGGATGCGTGGTCGCGTCGATATCGTTGCCGTGCAATGGCAGCGCCGCCTCTAGCCTGAGCGTGTCGCGGGCGCCCAGTCCAGCGGGAGTCGCGCCGCCCTCGATGAATGCGTCCCACAGTTCCTCGGCGCGATCAGCGCCGACGATGCACTCGCCGCCGTCTTCCCCGGTGTACCCCGTTCGGGCCATCAGAACCGGCGATCCTCGCCAGTCCAGCTCGATGCAATCACGCGGCTCCATCGCCGCGACGCGTTCGCCAAGGACGTTTCCGAGCAACTCCATCGCTTCCGGACCCTGAACCGCCAGCAGCACAGTTTCCGGTGTGACCTCGCTGGCCATATCGCCGGCGACTTCCTGCAGACGCCTGAAGTCCTGGTCGGCGTTGGCGGCATTGTGGATCACCAGCCAACGGTCGTTCGGCAGGTGGTAGATGAAGACATCGTCTTCGATCCCACCGTCCTCGTTGCAGTAGAGCGAGTAGTGCGCTTTGCCGACGGGCAGCGCCGTGACATCGAAGGTCGTCACGGAGCGCAGCAGCTCGGCCGCCCTCGGACCCTGGACCCAGGCGCGGGCCAGGTGCGAGACGTCGAAGATGCCCACACGCTCCCGCACAGCGTGGTGCTCGGCGACGATGCCCTCGTACTGGAGCGGCATCTCCCAGCCGGCAAAAGGCGCAAATCGCGCGCCGAGCGCCTGATGGCGCTCGCGCAGGACCAGGTGGGTCAATGCGCCGGGACTGCCATGGTCGGTCATCGCTGTCACTGTATCGATTGCTCGGTGTCGTCGGAAAACGTCCAGATGGACAGTTTGTGTTCGATTTAGCCAAATCATCCGCCCTGCCAAATTCCCACGTCTGCACATAGCGCTTTCCCTATTGAGTTCTTGACAACAGTGTTAGCCCCGCATAGCACATTGGGAGTTCCGATATGACAGCACGTAGGCGGCAGCGTGGGAAAATGGCTCCTGCGTTTGTTCTCAAGTGGGAACAGTGGGTAGGGCGCTCAGAGCGACATCTAGACGAGGGGCAAGGCAGTTGAACCTGAAACTGAAGTCGATCATTGCCGTTGTCCTCATCACGTTGCTGGCGCTGGCATGGGCCGGCTGCTCTGACGACATCCCGTCTGTCCCGCAGGAGGAGCCCGCCAGGACAACCACGACCGCACCAGCGTCGTCCACGGAGGAACAGTCATCGGCTGCCGCTGAAGAAGAAGAAGAAAAGGCTCAGGAAGCTGCCGAACAACCATCCCAGGCCGAGGCCGACGAATCCGAAGCCGAGGAAGAGGCGGTCGCTGAGGAGCCCGAGGAGGCCGCCGACAAAGAGGAATCCGTCGAGGAAGCCGCTCCCGAACCAGCCCCGTGGATGCCCGACGCTCCGCTGCCATTCGACCCCAGCGTCGTCCGTGGCACGCTCAGCAATGGACTGACCTACTTCATCAAGCACAACACCGAACCGCAGGACCGAGCACAACTGTCGCTAGTGGTGCGCGCAGGGTCGCTGTTTGAGGAAGAAGAGCAGCGAGGTCTGGCCCACTTCCTCGAGCACATGGCCTTCAACGGGACCGAGCGCTTCGCCAAACAGGAGATTGTCGACTACATCGAGTCGATCGGCAGCAGTTTCGGCGCGCATCTGAACGCCGGCACCAGCTACGACTACACCGTGTACTGGCTGGAAGTCCCGACTGACGACCCAGAGATCCTGGAGACCGCGTTCCAGATCCTGAGTGACTGGGCGTTCGCGATCAGTCTGGAGACGGAAGAGATCGAGCTGGAGCGGGGCGTGGTGCTGGAGGAGTGGCGGCTCTTCCAGGGCTTCGGATCGCGCTTCCAGACCAATCTCTACCCCTTGCTCTTCGGCGACTCCCGCTACACCGAGCGAGACCCCATCGGACTGGTCGAGATCATCGAGACCGCTCCGGTAGAACAGTTCCAGGCGTTCTACGAGCGCTGGTATCGGCCCGACCTGATGTCGTTGGTCGCCGTCGGTGAGTTTGACATGGAGGAGATCGAGGCCAAGATCACGCAGCACTTCGCGCCGCCGCCTGAAGGCGAGGCGTACCAGGAGCGCGCGGCTGTTACTGAACCCACTGATAGACCCAGCTACGACGTGCCCGACAACGAGACGCCAATCGTCGACGTGTTCACCGACCCTGAAGCCCCCGTCACTCAACTCACACTGGTCCGCAAACTCGCGCCCGACAACGGCGCCGACCTGGCCACGTTCCGGCGCGGAGTCGTGGAAGAGCTCGCGTTCATGATGCTCAACGCTCGACTGTTCGAGCGCGGCCAGGAAGCCGATCCGCCCTGGTTGTACTCCGGCGCAGGCGGCGGGGCGTTTGTCGAGCCGCTTGACATTCAGACGTTCACGATCCTGACCGAACAGGACGGCGTCGAAGATGGATTTGCAGCACTGCTGGAAGAAATGCAGCGCATCGCCCAGCATGGGTTCACTGGCGCTGAGTTGGAACGAGAAAGCGACAATCTGCTGAGCTCGGTCGAGAGCAGGTACAAGCAGCGCGATCAGCTTGAATCGTCGCAGCTCGCAAATGCCATCCGCAATCACATCCTTGGCGGACCGCCAGTCGCTGGTATCGAAGCTGAATGGGACCTGTACCAGCAGTTGCTCCCGCAGATCACGCTGGACGAAGTGGATGAGGTCGGTGCATCGTGGAGCGAGTCGCGCAACACGGTGCTCCTGGTGCTTGGTCCGGAAGGCATCGAGATCGGCGAAGAAGGAGCATTGGCCGCGAGCTTGCGGACGCAACTTGATGGCGCCGACGCCCTGGTAATCGATCCCTATGCCGAGGAGTTCGACGACGTTCCCCTGCTCGCTGCAATCCCGACCGCCGGCAGCATCGTTGAAGAAACGCAGATCGAATCGATTGACGCTGTGCAATGGACGCTCTCCAATGGCATCACGGTGATCGCCAAGCAGACCGACTTCAAGAACGACGAAGTGCAGTTCAGCGCATACAGCCCGGGTGGTCATTCATTGGTCGCCGACGAAGACTACGCCTCGGCGCAGTACGCCGCCGAGCTGGTCAACGGTAGCGGCGTCGGTCCCCATGACCGCGTCGCGCTGGACAGATTGCTGACGGGCAAGCGGGTCTCGGTTTCCACCTACATCGGAGAACTGCACGAGGGTTTGGGAGGCAGCGCCTCACCTGAAGACCTGGAGACCCTCTTCCAGCTCATCACGCTGTACGCCACCGAGGCGAGTATCGATCCGGACTACTTCAAGACCTTCGAGTCGCGATTGCGCACTTCGGCCGAACTCCGGCCAACCCAGCCGGACGCGGTGCTCTACGACCGCGCCAACATATTGCTCAGCCAGGGACACCTGCGCCGACGTCCGCTGTCGCTGGAGGTAGTCGAGGATCTCGATTTCGAGCGCGCCGCAGCAGTCTACGCCGATCGTTTCGCCGACCTGGGCGACTCCACGTTTGTGTTTGTCGGGGCGTTTGACTGGGACGAACTGCGTTCCTACTCCGCTACCTACCTTGCCAGTCTGCCGACCAGCGGCCGGACCGAGCAGTGGCAGGATGTCAATGTCGATCCGCCAGAGGGCGTGACCGACGAAATCGTCTACAGCGGCATCGAGCCACGCAGCCAGACGGTCTGGGTCTTCGCCGGCGATGCGGAGTGGACCGACGAGCAGGCTCTGGCACTCAGAGTTGCAGGCGAGATGCTGACCACGCGTCTGCGAGAACGTCTGCGCGAGGCACTCGGCGGCACCTATTTCGTCCAGGTCAGCACCAGGGCCAGGCGATTGCCGGACGAGGAGTACCAGGTCGCCATCATCTACGGCAGCGATCCCGACCGCGTCGACGAGCTCTTGGGCGAGGTCGCGATCGAAATCGAGTGGCTCAAGAACGGTGGCGAACAGAGTTATCTGGACACCGTCAAGGAGCAGTTGCGCACGTCGCGTGAGGAACAGGTCAGGGACAACGGCTTCTGGCTCAACCAGATCGTGTCGATCACACAGTTGGGCGAATCGCTCGAAGAAGTCACAGCCTTCGATGAGCGTCTGGACGCGCTGACGCTGGAACAAGTCGCCGCTGCCGCAGTGCGTTACCTGATTGACGACCAGTTCGTGCGGGTCATTTTGCTGCCGGAACAGGAATAGCCGCAACTCAGGCAAACACAACTCAACTACGCGCCTCCTAGACTGCGGCCACGCTCTGACTCATTGGGCCCTGACTCATTGGGCGTGGTCAGATGGTCTTGGAGGCGCGGAATGTTCATCGGCTACTTCACCGAGCGGCCCTATCAGGATCCAAACTCCGGCTACTTCGGAGCGGCCGGACGCGACATCCAGGACCTCGATCTGAGCAACGGCACATACGACCCTCGAATCGGGGCCGAACTCTACAACCGCTACCTGGACGAGAAGATCTACGCCGAGGAGATGGGCTTCGACGGCTTGATGCTCAACGAGCACCACTCGACGCCGTTCTGCATGGGCGGTGTGATGAACGTCGAGGCGGCGATTCTGGCACGAATCACCAGCCGAGCCAAGATCGTCTTGCTGGGCAACGTCCTGCCGATCTGGGACGACCCGCTCTGGCTGGCCGAAGAGCTGGCTGAGATCGACATGATCTCGCGAGGCAGACTGGTCAGCGGTTGGGTGCGCGGCACCGGACGCGAGAGCGTCGCTCACAACACCGCCTCGCCTTTCAACTGGGAGCGCTACCAGGAAGCGCACGACTTCATCGTGAAGGCCTGGACGACGCCGGGTCCCTTCCGCTGGGAGGGCGAACATTACCAGTACCGCTACGTCAATCCTTGGGCGCGGCCGTACTCGGACCCGCATCCACCGATCTGGATTCCCGGCGTGATGAGTCGCAACACGGTCAAATGGGCGGCCGAGCGCCGCTATCCATACGTGATGCTGGCGACGGAGATTGGACCGACCAAGGAGTCGTTCGAGTACTACCGCAACTGCGCCCGGGAGGCGGGCTACGAGGCGGGCACGCAGCACACGGCCTACCTGTTCAAGGTCCACGTCGACGAGACCGATGAGCTGGCCGAAGACACGGCGCGCAAGTACCTGCAAGGTCCCAGCAATCCCTTCCTCGAGGGCAACCAGGGCAAAGTGCGGCCGTTCCTCCAGTCGCTGCCGGGACTGACTTCACGGACCGATGTCCTGCCCACGTCACAGATTCGTTCGATTGCCGCCTCTCGGGGCCGAGTCGAGCGACAACGTGCGCTGGAAGGTGAAGCCCAACCGGCAGAACCACGCGACTACCGGGGCACCTTCCAGGAGCAGGTCGACCGACTCAGCATCATCCACGGCACACCGACGACCGTGCTGCCCAAGATCCGCCATGTGCTCGAGGAGTTGAGACCGGGAGCGATCATCTTCTGGGACGGCGACGGCTCAATGGATCACGACGACGCCATGCGCAGCCTCAGGCTGATGGGCGAAGAAGTCCTGCCGGCCGTCCGCGAGATGGGCGCAGAGCTAGCGCTCGACGGGCCGTTCGAGGTCGATCCGGCCACCAACGTACGAGTCGCAGCAGCCGACTGAGTCTGACCGGCCCCTTGTAGAAGCCCCCCCTCGTAGAAACCGCTCAGGCCGATGCAGTCGCCTTTGCCCGAGCGCGCTCCGCCTGGCGTGCGGCTTTCGCTTCGCGACGAGCCAGGGAGCGCTCGATGTAGGGGATGATGTCGGGTGTTTTGCAGCCCGTCTCTCCGTGGTCAACTAGCACCGGACCGATATGCCGGGCGGTGGCAAGCACAGAGCGTCGAACATTGCCGTCGCGCAGTCCGATCGAAATCAGTGCGCCGTTCATCTCGTGACGCACCCGATTCGGCCGCTCGTCGATCTCGTCTCGAATCTGCGCCACCAGTCCCCGCAAGTCGTCGACGGACCAGACTTCCGGCTGCTCCGCCGTGCAGGCGACAATGAACCAGCCCAACGACGCACGCCACTCCTCCGACACGTCCCTCAGTTGGTTGCTCAGGGCACGAGCGATAAGAGATCGCGACACCAGTCGTCCCAGCTCTTCGGCCAGGATGTAGTTGTCGACATCAGTGAGCCAGGAGTGCGCCAAATCGGTGGTCATCGCCTCTGGATCAGCGATGCGCAGCGCCAGGACTCGCGCATCGTGATTACCGGTCGCCCACAACTCGATTGCCAGTGCGTGCTCGCCGCGCAACGTCTTGCCGATCCGACCGAGCTCCTTGTAGCTGACGCCAAACATCGGCTCGGCAGCGCCATGTCGCGGATACACCTTGCGGTTCTGGGCGGTGCCAGCCGCTTCAAGTTCGGCCATGACTTCCGATAGTGTCGCCATCTGTCTCCGCCTTCTCCTCGTTCGCTTCCTTGACGCCGTGAGAACTTCTTGACCTATCCAGTCGAACAATTGTGGCTTATGTCCCGATGCCCTGAGTTTGACGTGGGATCACGAACTGCAGGCCAGTGTCAACAACGCTCAGCGGGACGCACCCGCACTGCCCGGAGTCCAACCGTAAATCTGCTGCAGCGTCCCGCCCATCAGCGCGGAGCGTTCATCGTCAGAGAGGCTGTCGGTCACTCGGAACGCCTCAACGCCCTGTTCGAAGGTGAGTAGGTTGACCGCGCGAGTCCAGTCGGTGCCCCACATGCAGCGCTCGAAACCGTAGGCCTCGAATAGCTTGCCGAGCGGCTCCCAGATGTCCGCGTAAGGGAACGGCTCATGCGAGAGGGTGCAGGCACCCGAGATCTTGATCGCCACATGGTCGAACTCGGCCAGCGATGCCACGTCGTCGAGATCGGTCCAGGGTTCATCCGGCGGGGGCGGATCGAACGGCTGCGGCAGACCGACATGATCAATCACAAGCTGGGTGTTCGGATGCTGACGCGCAATCTCGCGGAAGATCGACAGTTTCCCAGAGCAAAGCACATTGACCGGAATGCCGGCACGGCCGCCGGCTTCGAGAATCGCGCCGATCCCTGGATCATCGGCAGAAACATCCTCGAAGCTCAGCACAACCCGCGCGCCGACCACGCCCGGCGTGGCAGCCCACTGTTCCACCTGTTGGGCGAGATCGTCCGAGCGAGGGTCGAACGGCCGCACCAGGCCGAAGCGGTCTGGGTGTTTGTCGTAGACCGAGAGCACGTAGGTCGGGTCATAGCCATAGATGGTGAAGGGCGAGATCAAAATAGCGCCGTCGACGCTGTTGGCGTCCATCGCCGCAACCATGTCGTCGCCGGTGACCTCGTCAGGGCCGGTCAGGAAGGAGGTCCAGGGCTTCTCGGGAGTATTGCGCTCATAGGCGTGGACCTGGCAATCGATGGTGGGTGTGTTGGAAGGCATCTCAAACCAACCTTGTCTAAAAAGGGATCTTGCCGTGCGCTAGGTGCGCACTCGGAGTCTAGGAGAGGCGCGTGATACTGTTCTGTCCCGACGAAGGAGGCGCCACGATGACTACTGAGCCTGATACGAGTACCTGGAAACAGACGCCCGACGGCATAGCGATTCCTCCGCCTTCGCCGGATGATGTGCTCTACGAAGCTTCCGACGGCGTGGCTCGGATCACGCTCAATCGGCCGATTGTGCTCAATGCGATTAATCGCAACGTCACCCGTCTGCTCGACGCGGCCCTCGATCAGGCCGAAGCCGACGATGACGTGCGCGCCGTCATTCTGACTGGCGCCGGGCGCGCCTTCTCGGCTGGCGGGGACCTGTGGTCCTCGCTCTATCCCGACGACGACCCGGCGCCGGACTCGCTCGACGTGCAGATGCGCATCTGGTCGTTTGCCAAGCCGGTGATCGCCGCCGTGCGCGGACACGCTGTCGGACAGGGTTGCGAGTTGGCGGGCGTCTGCGACTTCACGATCGCCGCCGAGAGTGCGCGGTTGGGCGAGATTCAGATCCGCCATGGCTTCGGCGTGCCGGTGCTGATCACGCCGTTCCTCACTGGTCAGAAGCAGGCCAAGGAAGTGCTGCTGCTGGGCGAAGTGATCATGCCCGACGACGCGCTGCGCATGGGTCTCGTCAACCGCGTGGTGCCCGACGACCAGCTCGAGCAAGCAGCCACCGAGATGGCCCGCAAACTCGCGTCGTTGCCACCCTCCGTGGTCCGAACCAACAAGCGCCTAGTCAACCTGGTTTACGAGCAGATGGGGCTGATCGACGCGGTCCGCTATCGGGACAACGAAGCGCTCACCGAGTTCCTGGAAGCCGAGGACACGGTCGGAACAGGTCGCCAGAGGATCCGAGAGGAACAGGGCTGGGCGGCATTCAAGCGGGAACGGGATCGTGGCTACGAGGAACGCAGCCTTCCCGATCGATCTCCTTAGAGCCCCCCAAGCGGGAGCTGTTGTGGTCAATCGGTGATGTAAGTGTGGGTGATGACCTCCCACACGTGGCCGTTTTCGCAGTCGAAGTAGAAGCCGCGTCCCTGGTGTCGATGATTGATCTTGCCATCCGTGCGTGAGCCAGGACCGCTGCCGAAGACCACACCTTCCTCTTCGACGCGGGCAAGCACCGCGTCGAACTCCTGATCGGAGGCCAGGAAGGCGTAGTGATTGGAGCCTGGATTATCCGAGTGGTCGAAATCCAGTGTCAACGTGTCGTTGACCTTGACCGGCGCGAAGTGTCCCCAGGTTCCTTCGTAGTTCAGTCCAAAGATGCGAGCGATGAACTTTGCCGAGCGTTCCTTGTCGTAGGCCGGGACGATGGTGTGGTCGAGCTGCAGTGGCATGGCGTTCCCTCGGCGTCGCGATAGATCTTGCCTCATCCAAATGTATCGACTCGGCCCAGGCCTTGAGAAACTGCGCAGACTGCGGACCAGCGCTCCTCCAACGTCGTCATTCCCGCGCTTGCCGCGGGTAAGACGCTAGATTCGATGCGCAACTCATCCGTTCGGAACGCGACGACCTGGTCGCCAGTCCATCTTCATGTAGACATCACCGCGTGCTAGCTCGGCCAGCATTTGCTGCAGACGACGTTCCTTCGTCTCCGATCGCCTGGCGCGGTTGATCCAGCCCAGGTAATCATTGCGCTGATAGTCGGGACGCGCCTCGTAGGCCTCCAGCAACTCGTGATCGAGCAGAGCACGTTCGACCTCGGGCGACATCGGCTCGATCGCTCGGGTGAGCTTTGTCTTTCGTTCTGCCACTGATCGCCCTCAACCGCCTACTCGGCCTGTTGATTTGCCCTCTGATGCATGATCAAGGCTAAACACAATGCCGAGACGCGGTTTGCGAGAGGATGAGGAGGAGTGGACTAGCCTTCTTCCTCCTCTTCGGCCTTGGGCACTCGCCAGGTGATCGGCTCGGCTACGTCGATCCAGTAGAAGCCACCAGTCTGGAACCTACCGAGCGTGTTGAAGCCTTGGTACTGGTCCAGTCGTGGAAAGTAACCATCCCACTGTTGAGTGAGTTCGTTCCAGAGGTAAATGGCGCTGACGAGATCGTTGACATCGGTCGGCCCGCCGACACCGAGAAGGGCCTCCCTGATTGACAGGCCATCAAGTCCGATCCACTCGAACTGGCTTAAACCGGCCTCGATTCCGATCTCCACGCTGTCGTTGTCGACCACAAGCACTGTGGCCGCGCCTGCGCTGGCGTGTGGATCGAGCGCGTCTGTCCCTACGATCGACGCCTCGATCACTCCATCTAACTCCGGACTCGCGTCGTCTACGGTGGCCAGGCTCAGCGTGGTCGTCTGCTTGCCGACGCCGAAGGTCGCTTGAACGACGTTTGTAGGGTCGCCGGCGAGCACGGCATCAGAGTCACCGATGGCCACGTCCAGCGTGAGTGCCCGTGAGATTGTGCCGGTGCGGGTCAGGACGAAGGATGCCTGACCGCCTTCCTCGACTTGTGGCTGTTTCGCTGTGATCGCGACGGTGGGCGTCAGACCGCCGAAGGCGACATCCGGGAGCTCGTCGCCAATACTCGTGTTGCGGCGGATGATGTCTGCCAGGGTTGTGCCTCGGATTTGTTCAAGCAGGTCGGGATTGGCCAGGAAGTAGGGATCGTTTTCGTACCAGAACCGGTCGCCGTCTCGCAGGCGACGGAATTGGTCAGAGATGATCGTGCGGAAGGTCAGGCCAACGTTGGCGCCGGCCACGTGGTCTTCGGCCAGTCCGCCCGGCCAGAGGTCGATCAAATCGACGTCGCCATAGGCCTCACGCAACTCCTCCTGAACCACAGGATCCGACGTGATGTCGGCGAAGCTCGTGACAGCTGGTAGGCCGTAGGCGACGCGAACATGGTTGTAGCTGGGGACACCGTGATCGCGTCCGCGTTGGATGTTCAGCGAGGCGAGGTCGCGGCCTGGACTACCTGGCGGGCCGAATAGCAGGTTGCGGATCTGGTCAACTACTTTCGCATCGACCTGCTGCGCGACCTGACTGGACAGACCGCGCAGGAATCCCGAGATGCCATACTCGGTCACCAGTGACGGGGTGAAAAAGGCGTCGGCAAGTGAGAGCGCAAACTGCTCGCCATCGTCGTCAATGCGCATCAGCATCGGCGACAGCAGCGTGTGGCCGATCCGGTAGGCGGCCGTCGAAAACTCCATGGCGATGGTTGGATCGACTGTAGGGTCGTAGCCGGTGTAGGGCTCGATCGCACCCGGCCCGAGCAACAGAGGCAGGAACTCGTGGAATGTGATCGCGTGCACCTGGGCGCCCACAATCTTGCGAGCCAGTTCATAGATTTCCTGGCCGGTGAGGTCGGACTGCTCGGCAGCGATCAGGCCGGCCAGACGGTTGTGCTCGCGCACGAACAGAGTTTGGATTGAGGTCAGACCGACCTGCTCATTGGCCCGAATATCGCCGGCCAGGAATAGATCACGATGTCCAGCGAAGCGAACATTGCCGTTGTCATTCTCGAGCCGGTCAACGTTGTAGGGCATGAACCGCCCGTCGCCTGATGTCTTCAGACGACCGGTGCCATCGTTGGTTCGCAGCGCCATCGAACGGAACAAGGAGGAGCCATACACATTGGACGCGTCAAGGAAGGCCGTCAGTTTGTTGAACTGCTCGCGCGGCTGGTCGACCGATACCCCAGTTTCCGGCAGGAATCGGGATCGGACGAACTCGATCGTTTGCCTGCCGGTCCTGAACGGATCGAACACGGGGTCTCCAATGGGAACAGGCATGGCGAGGGGATCATCGAAATTCTCTGGCGTCAACGTCATGTCGTGGTCGAGAAACTGTCCCCACTGCCAGAACATGTCTGTTACGAGGACCGAGCTAGGCAGCGACTCAGGCTGCGCCAAGAGGGCATTGCTGATTGCGCGGGGATCGGGGCGTTCGGGCAATCCGGCCGTCATCGCGTAGTCGAATGAGACGCCGGCAACCCTGAGAAATTCTCTCTCCGCCATCCCGACCTGGGGGAACAACCTGTTGTTACCGTAACCGTCAATCGAGCGCGGTTCGAACGCGGGACGGTACTCCTGCAGGCTCAGCAGCACGCTGGCTCCGCTGCGCCAGTCCAGTTCGACGCCGTACCAGAAGAACTGACGACCGTTGCCCCGGCTGTTAGCGAAGTTCAACCAATGATCGCCAAGTTGAAGTGCTAGTTGACCAACATCGTCGGGCAGGGCCGGAGAGAAGTCGGCCACAACATCCCAGGCTTCGGGGGCTCCGCTTCGACGGTTGTAAAGAATGTTGTTGGCTGTGTACGTCGTGCCTTGCCAACTAAAGCTGTCGCTGGAGAGATTTCCAAACGCGCGCTGCAAGTAAGTGCCGTATCCAAACATACCAGTATGATCTGACACCTGTAAGGTAGCCGACCACAACTCATTGCCACGTGTGGTGATCGATGAGGTCTGAGCTGGGCTCTGTGCGACCGCCGACCCATGAACAACCGTAAGCAATGCGAGCGATGCAACGCCTGCAAGGAGCAATAGCCAGGTGCTGCGCTTGAGTGAGCGTGTCATCGGCCACGCCCCTGCCGTATGCGATTTGAGGCGTCGCCTCCCTGGTCATCTGCTGGGGACACGACAGTCACCTTTACTAAAGCAGGCCGTGGCCTGCCCGATTTCGGAGAATGGGCTTGTCGGATGATGAGCGTTTACTCAACTCGTGCCGGTACGAATGGTCGCAATCGGTTTGGCAAAACGCCCAGTGGCCGAGATGTCTCGCTACCGCACCCTGGCGATCCTCGTTGCCTAATCATCAGTCTCTCCTCCACCCCCCCACCGCCAACTCGACAAACGAGCAGAACGCATGAGCAACACGTGACCGGTGTTTCACGTGGACCATCGGTATGGTCGTTGGTCCGTTGGGAATCCTATGAACCCGACCGACACGGGTCTAGAGCTATAGAGATCTTCCATTGCCAAAGTGGGAAGCGCTATAGGTGCCGACGCACTTTCACCATCCAACACCACGCTCTGCTATTGCATCACCATTCCGCCGTCGACCACGATCGATTGTCCGGTGATGTAGTCGGAGTCGCCCGACGCGAGGAATGCGGCTGGGCCGGCAATGTCCTCCGGGGCCGCGGTCCGGCCTAGCAGGATCCGATCGGCGAACTGTTCCATCCCCTGACCTGGACGATCGGCGATTCCGAACTCGATGAAGCCTACATCCAGGTCATCCCACAAGTCAGTTCTGACAATGCCCGGACAGATCGCATTGACTGTGATCCCATGCTGTCCGAACGCCCGAGCTCCTGCTTGTGTCAGCGCAACTACCGAGAACTTGGTGGCAGAGTAATGGGGCTGGATGTCATAGCCCTCCCGACCAGCGATCGACGCGGTGTTAATGATCTTGCCGCCTCGACCCTGCGCGATCATCTGTCTTCCGGCTTCCTGCATACAGATCAGCACACCCAGTCCATTGACCTTCATCAGGCGATCCCAATGCGCCTCTTCCACCTCCATGAAGGGACGAATCTCAGCGAGTCCAGCGTTGTTGAAGATCACATCCAATGAGTCGTGCGCTTTAAGAACCGCTCGAATTGTCGCCTGCACTCCTGCCCGATCCGACACGTCGCACTGAAGGGCCAGCGCCTCGCCGCCCGACGTGTTGATCTCCTCGGCGACGTGTTGGGCGCCGTCAATGTCCAGATCAACGACTGCAACTCGTGCACTCTCGGAGGCCAGCCGAATGGCAATCGCCCTGCCGATTCCTCGTGCCGCTCCAGTTATGACGCAAGACTTCCCTTGAAGACGTCCGTTCGCCATGTTGGCATTCCTTCCGCGATTCACCGAGCCGTCTCGAGTGTTGTCGGCTCGCGTGCAACATAGGCGGACAGTGATCTTCGGGGATCGAGACGAGCGCTATGACTCAGGGCGACGAAACCCAGGTCGGCCAGGACCATCGCTATGCTGCGCGATATGAGTAATCGATTGCAGGGCAAAGTCGCCGTCATCACGGGTGGCACCAGCGGAATCGGTGCGGCCACCGCGGAACTGTTTGTCGCGGAAGGAGCGAAGGTCGTTCTGACCGGACGTTCCCGCGAGAAGGGCTCGGCGCTGGCCGAGCAGCTAGGGCCGAACGCGATCTATCACGAGGCTGATGTGATGCGCGAGGCCAACATCAAGGCGTCGATCGACCTCGCGGTTGAGCGATTCGGACAACTCAACATCCTCTTCAACAACGCCGGCGGACCAACTCGTGGCGCGTTCGAGACCATCTCCAGCGAAGACATAGATTACGGCGTTCATCTCCTGCTGAGCAGCGTGATGCTGGGCATCCGCTATGCCATCGAGCCGATGAAAGCGGCCGGCGGCGGAGCGATCATCAACAACTCGAGCATTGCGGCAATCCGCTACCGCCAGGGTGACCCGCTCTATTCGGCGCTCAAAGCTGCGCTGACGCACTACTCGAAGCTCGCCGGGGTTGAACTGGGACCGCATGGCATTCGGGTCAATGTAATCTCTCCCGGCGCGATCGCCACACCGATCTTCTACGGCGGCTCGGCCCGAGCGAACACGCTCTCCGACGAAGAGAACGCCCGCAAGATGGCCAAGCTCACTACCAATCTGTCCAAGGCAACGCCAACTCCGCGAGCAGGCTTATCTGAGGACATCGCCGAGGCAGCGCTTTACCTGGCCAGCGACGCCGGCCGCTTTGTCAACTCACACGACCTGGTGGTGGACGGCGGACGCACGTCGATGTTCAATGAGTGGTCCGAAGCAGACCGTCGATAGCGTTGTTTAGGTCCAACCTCTTGACGCCATGCGCAGAATCTGCCTTAGCTGGCGCGATGCGGCCGCCCCAACAATTTTCAGCAACAGATAGCTCGCCACCAGGGGGTGCCAAGCCTCCGTATCATCGGATCAGGCTGCAAGGGATTCGGGGCATGCAATGCGAGTGAGCGAACGAGGCCAGATCACCATTCCGAAGAGGCTGCGCGAGCAGTTCGGCCTGGATCACAACGTGGAAATCGAAATCACGCCAACAGACGAGGGCTTGCTGATCCGCAAATGCGACGACGGCCAACATCCAATCGATTGCGCCGCAGGCATTCTTGATCGTCCCGGAATCGCTTCAGGCCTCAAGTTCGACAGCGTCGATGAATACATCGAGGAGATTCGCGGCAGGTGAACACTGGCATCAACACCGACATCGCCTGGGAAGCTGGACTTCGCTGGATGCGGTATCGGCAGGCTGGCGGCCCACGGACGCGGATTCTGGCTGACTTCCTGATTGGCGCTCACGCACTTGCAACCGCCGATGCGTTCCTGACACGAGATCGCGGCTTCTACGACACCTACTTTCCGGATCTGAGCAAAGCGCCAATGGGCGGCTGAGTCATCCCCGATCTCACGTCGATAGCCTTGAGCCTGAGGTCGGGAGGTTCGCCATGAATGCCACAGTTCACGTTTGCTCACTTGAGGATTTGCAGCACGACGGCGTGCGCGTCGTCTCCACGGGACAGCGCACGGCTGCCGTGTTCTGGCACCGCGATCAGGTCTTTGCAGTCGACAACCGCTGTCCGCATATGGGCTTTCCGCTGAGCCAGGGGACCGTCGCCGATGGCATCCTGACCTGTCACTGGCACCATGCCAAGTTCGACCTCTCCGGCGGATGCGCCTTTGACCTGTTTGCCGACGACGTGGCCGCATTCCGCGCGGAGGTTCGCCACGGCGAAGTCTGGCTCGACCCCGAGCCACAGGAGGAGGAAGCGGTCGCCCATTGCACGCGCAAGTTGTCGGAGGGGCTTGAGCAAAACTTGCGGCTGGTGATCGCCAAGTCGGTGATCGGTCTGTGCGAGGCAGGACGCGAAGACCTGATCCTGGCTGAGGCGGCCCGCTTTGGCGTCAAGAATCGCGCCGCCGGATGGTCCAGCGGGCTGTCGATTCTGACCGCGATGGCGAACGTATTGCCACATCTCGATGCTGATGATCGGCCTCGCGCGCTCTACCAGGGAGTCGTGCATGTCGCGCGTAGCGTGCAGGGCGAACCGCCTGACTTTGACATTGTCGCGCTCGACACCAACGAGGCTCGGCCCGAACAGTTTCGCGCCTGGTTCCGACGCTTCTCTGAAGTCCGCTCGCGCGACGCGGCGGAGCGTTGCCTGCGCACCGCTGCCGCCGCCGGCCTCGACGAGCAACAACTTGCCGACCTGGTCTTTGCGGCTTCTACCGACCACACCTTCATGGACGTCGGCCACACGCTTGATTTTGCCAACAAAGCCTGCGAGCTACTCGACGCCATCGGCTGGGACGACGCGCCCGACATCCTCAGTTCAGTCATTCCAACCATTACCGGAGCCCAACGGATGGAGGAGACATCCTCCTGGCAGCATCCAGTCGACCTGCCAAGACTGCTCGAGGAAGCCGGCGATGCACTCGACGAAGCGCTGGCCATCGGCGATGAGCGCAACGAGTCTTGGGATGAACATCGACCAGTCGCCGAGTCGATCCTCGACGATCCTCCAGATCGCTCGCTGCGCCGAATCGTCGACGCCGCTCGCGCTGGGGCGCCACTCACCGAACTCAGCGCGACCGTCGCCTACGCAGCGGCTCGGCGTCCGCTGCACTTCCATATCTCCAATGAGTTTGGCGACTGGAACACCGTTCACCACACATTCACATACACGAACGCCGTCGACCGTGCGATGCAGCGGGCTCCGTCACGGGAACTGGCTCGCGGCATTCTCGATGGCGCGGCATCGGTCTACCTGGAACGCTTCCTCAACATGCCGCGCCAGCCGCGGCCGGAGCCGAATGGCGGATCGAACTCGACCGACGATCTGCTCGGTCACTTCGACCGCCAGCAGCAGGTCGACGAAACTGGCCAGACCGTCGCCGACCTGCTAGCCGCTGGTCAGCAACGCGAGGTCACCCGCGCTCTCGGAACAGCGGTGTTGCGCGAGGACGCCGGGTTCCACTCATTCCAGATTTACGAAGCCGCTTTGCGTCTGGTCGACCGATTCGACGGGCGTCCCGAGGCGGACGACGTGCTAATCGGGGCAAGCCGTTTCCTCACCGCTCACGCCCCGACGGTGCGGTCGATGGGTCAAACCTACGAGACGGCCGCTCGCCTCCATCGTGGTGAGGCGCTGCATGCGTAGGCGATCTCACACCACTTGACATCCGGACCTCTTTCAGACTATTTTCAGTCTACTAGGAGACCACTGATGGCTCAAATTAAACCAATCAGCTACTTCAAGGCGAATGCAGCCGAAATCATTCGCACGATCGGCGAGCGTCCCGGTCCCTTCATCATTACTCAAAATGGTGAAGCCAAGGCAGTGCTCGTGGACTACGACAGCTACGAAGAGCAGCAGGAAACGCTCGCCTTGCTAAAGATCCTGGCACTGGGACAACAGCAGGTTCGCGAAGGTAAGACCAGGCCGGCCGACGAGGTCTTTGAGGAGTTGAAACAGCGCTGGCCGGTCGACTAATGCCGCACCTCGTTCGGATGACTGAGAGCGCCAGAGAAGATTCTTTGGAGATTGGCCAGTACGTCGCGGAGAACGATTCACCCAGTAGAGCACGTTATGTAGTCGAAGGAATCGAAGAGCGTGTCGCGAGTTTGGCGGAATTCCCAGAGCGAGGTGCGCTCGTCGGTAAGTTTTTGGATATGGGCATCTCGGGCTTCCGCGAGGTCCGCTTTCAGCCTTATCGAATCATCTATCAAGTAAGCGACAACGAGGTTCAAATTCTTCTCATCGCCGATGGTCGGCGCAACATGCACTCTTTGCTGATTCGCCGCCTGTTGCAGGGATAGGCAATTCAGGTACTTCGCACTCGCGAATAGCCCCCGCTGCCGGTCCGATTTCGTTCGCCGACAGGACATCTGACATCAACTTATGTCCCGCCGTCTACGGTAGATCCATGTTCAGCAGGACTCTGCATCACCTCGATCCTCGTCGGACCTTTGGTCGGGCTCGGGTGTTCATGTTTGTGCGGCCGGTCCAGGAGTTTATCCAGACCGAGAGCGCCAGCGCGGCCTTACTGATCACTGCGGCTGCGGTCGCGTTGAAGACTGCCTAACGGGTCATTCGGCGCTAGCCGAACAGTAGAGAATCCGCAGTAAGCGGCGACAGGCCGCTCGATTTATCCGGTTCCCCGCGCGAGCCGATTCACCGCGCTCGCCAGCTCCTCGGGGTGATGGCTGCTGATGTAGTGACGAGCTCCTTGCTTCGTCTCCACAATGACGCCGCAGCGTAGAAACGGGACGGACATCGCGCGCCCGGGCTGGCCCTCGTCGACACCCCAGCGCATTCCCCATCCATAGTAGGAACCCCAGCGATACACCTCAGCACGAGCGCCGTCAATCTGCTCGGCCGGAAGAGTGAGTCCCCATGGTCCAAACCGCGCTCGCATGATCCTTTCCTCAACCTTGACGTGCAACACAGCGAACAAACGCCAAATCCCCGCCAGAAACATCCCCGCGACAAGCAAGCTGAGCCCGTCGATGATTTCGCCAGTACCGACCAACAACCAGATACCTCCAATGACGAATCCGACTGAAACTGCCGCCAACGCGATCGTGACTGAACGTTGCGCGTACACATCTTCCGCGTACAGCATCAGCAGGCTTCTCCTTCTTCCAGAGCGCTGCGGCATTCGGTCCTAGAGCCATGGTATCGAAGGCCTACAGTCACAAGTAGCCGCGACCGCCGGAACCTGTGAGCGCATGTTTAGCCGCACGCTTCACCACCTCGATCCTCGTCGGACCTTTGGCCGGGCTCGGGTGTTCATGTTTGTGCGGCCGGTCCAGGAGTTCATCCAGACCGAGAGCGCCAGCGCAGTCCTGTTGATCATTGCCGCCGCCGTTGCGTTGATCTGGGCGAACTCTCCCTGGAATCACGAGTACGAGCGCTTGCTGGATGCAAACATCAGCATCGATCTCGCAATCTGGGCCGTAGAGGGCACGCTGCACTTCTGGATTAACGAAGTGGCGATGGTGCTGTTCTTCTTTGTGCTCGGCTTGGAGATCAAACGAGAAATCACGATCGGCGAACTCTCGAACCCCCGCGTGATGGCCGCGCCGATCGCCGGCGCAATCGGCGGGATGTTGTTGCCGCTGGCCATCTTCCTGCTGATCGCACAGGGCCCCGAGGCTCGCGACGGCTGGGCCATCCCGATGGCGACCGATGTGGCATTTGCCCTCGGAATCGCGACGCTGTTCGCCTCCCGTGTTCCCATCGGACTGCGGGCAATGCTGCTCACCTTCGTCATCGTCGATGACATCGGCACCGTCTTCGTCGTCGCGGTGTTTTACTCGAGCGACATTCAGGTCTTACAGGTGATCATGACCTGTGCGCTGGTCGCGCTCATGCTGGTGCTCTACCGCCTTGGAGTGCGGAGCATGATCGTGTTTGCAACGGTCGGTCTGGTCGCCTGGGGGACGATCCTCGAATCGGGCATTCACCCCACGACGCTCGGAGCGGTGTTGGGCTTCCTGACGCCCTGGCGTCCACCGATGTCGCTGGACGGATTTGTGCGCACCGCCCGGCGGCTGCTTGATCGGTTCAGCACCGGCGGTCAGTCGCCCGAGAGTCCGCTTGGCCACGACCAGGTCGTTGACGCGCTGCTTGGCCTGAGCGACCTGAGCAGTAAGGCGGTGCCTCACGTGGATCGGCTTGAGCACCAGCTGCATCCCTGGGTTGCATTTCTCGTGATTCCTGCCTTCGCTCTGGCAAATGCGGGCGTGCAGTTTGACCCACAGGGCGTGAGCGAGGCGTTCAGCAGCAGCGTGACCTGGGGAGTGATCGTCGGGCTCGTGGTGGGCAAGCCGTTCGGTCTCATGGGGGCGACCTGGATCGCGGTCAAACTTGGCGCTCAGCTACCGGAGGGTGTCACCTGGCAGGGCATCTGGGCGATCGGGCTGGTAGCCGGCATTGGATTCACGATCGCGCTGTTCGTCGCCGATCTCGCCTACGCCGACGAAGAACTCTTGCGACACAGCAAGATCGGCATCCTGGCCGCTTTCGCGATCGCTGGTCCGATGGGCTTCATCGGCTTTCTGTTGTTACCCAGGATTCCTCGTCACATTCGCGCTTCCCTGCTCACCGAGGCGAGTGAGCCGACTCGCAAGCCATAGACGCGGGCAGACAAGACTTGATGGGCTGACTTCCTGTTCTTCGTGATCCAGGAGGGAGCAACGGGGAATGAAGTCCACGGTGAATTGGGAAGGAACGCATGGCGGCGGTGATGAAAGCGATTCCTGAGTTACCCTCGCCGAGACGAACCGGATTCGAACCTGATTGTTCAGGACCACAGGAGTAGTGCATGGCACTCGACGTCCAGACGCAAGCGTTCTACGAAGAAGTGATCAAGGGGTCCGATCCCGACGCTCCGGCGATGCATGAGCGCACGCCGGAGGATGCCCGAACCTATCGAGCCGGGCTGGCTGCTTTGAGCGGGCCGGCGCCGAACATGGCGCGGGTCGAAGATCACACGATCGAGCAGTCCGATGGATCCTTCCGGATTCGAGTCCTGGTACCGATTGAACCGCCAGCGGGCGTGATCGTGTACTACCACGGCGGCGGCTGGGTCGTAGGATCCATCGACGAATCGGACACGCTGGGCCGCAAGCTGGCCGAGCGGACTTCGTGTGCGGTGGTGATGGTCAACTATCGGCTCGCGCCCGAGCACCGTTACCCGATCGCGGTCGACGATTCCTACGCGGCGCTGGAGTGGGCAGCTGCTCACATGAATGAGATCGCCGGCGGTGAGGTTCCCCTGATCGTCGCCGGCGACAGCGCCGGTGGAAACCTGTCGGCAGTGATGGCCGTCCGAGCCCGCGACCGTAATGGCCCCGAGATCGCGATGCAGGTCCTGATCTATCCAGTCACAGACGCAAACTTTGACCGTCCCTCGTACCTGGACCCCGAGAATCAGCTCCTGCTGACTCGGGACTCGATGATCTGGTTCTTCGACCACTACATCCCGGACCCCGCCCGGCGCACCGAGCCGGATGCCTCACCGCTCTACACGGAGGATCTCTCCGGGTTGCCACCTGCCGTGGTGCTCACCGCCGAGCATGACCCCTTGCGCGACGAAGGCGAGGAATACGCCCAACGGCTCGAGGATGCCGGCGTCGAGGTCAACCTGCAGCGCCACAAGGGTCAGATGCACGCCTTCTTCGCACTATTGATGCTGCCAGGCAGCGAACGCGGTATGCAACAAGTCGTCAGGGCGATTCGTGCGCTTGTCGTGCGGTTCGCGCACGCCAACCGGTAGACTCGCGGTATTCGAGTCGCTCCCATTGCCAGTGGAGCCCGTCAGGTCGTGCCAGGCGGGACAGAGAGAAGAACGAACATGTCGGACACCACCACCACTCACTACGACGCCGTCGTCATTGGAGCCGGCTTCGCCGGGATGTACATGCTCAAGAGGTTGCGCGACGACCTGGGCATGAACGTCCAAGTCTACGAACGCGGTAGCGGCGTCGGCGGTACCTGGTTCTGGAATCGCTACCCGGGGGCGCGCTGCGACTCGGAGAGCTACGTCTACTGCTTCTCCTTTGACGACGACCTGCTGCAGGAGTGGAACTGGAGCGGCAAGTACCCGGAGCAGCCCGAGATCCTTAGCTACCTCAACCACGTCGCCGACCGCTTCGACCTGCGCAGTGGCATTCAGTTCAACACCAGCGTCACCGCCGCCCGTTTCAACGACGACAGCGGCCTCTGGGATGTTGAGACCGACCAGGGAGACCAAGTCACCGCCCAGTACGTCGTCACTGCAATCGGCTGCATCTCTACCGGTCAGATTCCCCAGATTCCCGGACTCGATTCGTTTGAGGGCGAGTGGCACCACACCGGCGCGTGGCCGCACGAGGGCGTTGAGTTCGAAGGCAAGCGAGTCGCAGTGATCGGCACAGGATCCAGCGGCATCCAATCGATTCCGGTGATCGCGCGCGAATCCGAGCATCTGACGGTCTTCCAGCGCACTCCGCAGTACACGATTCCGGCCCAACACGGCACGGTCGATCAGGCCTTCCTCAAGGAGGTCAAGGCCAACTACCGACAAATCCTGGACGAAGCCAGGCACACCGCCGCGGGCTTCCCCTACGACGCTTCTGAGACATCCGCGCTCGAAGTCAGCGACGAGGAACGCCAGGAAACCTACGAGCGCCTCTGGGAGAAGGGCGGCTTCCACTTCATGCTCGGCTCCTACAGCGATATCGCTACCGATCGCCGCGCCAATGACACGGCCTCCGAATTCATCCGCCAGAAGATCCGCGAAATCGTCAACGATCCCGAGACGGCCGAGAGGCTGCTGCCACGCGACCACCCCTTCTCTTCCAAGCGGGCGCTGATCGACACCAACTACTTCGACACCTACAACCGTGACAACGTCGATTTGGTCGACATCCGTCACTTCCCGATTGAGGAGATCACGCCAACCGGACTGCGCACAGCGGACGGCCAGGAGTACGAGGTCGACACCATCGTCTTCGCGACCGGCTACGACGCGATGACCGGCACCTTCTTCAATATCGACATCGCCGGCCGCAACGGACGCCAACTCAGGGAGAAGTGGAGCGGCGGTCCGTCGACTTACCTGGGTGTCGCCACGGCCGACTTCCCCAACATGTTCATGATCACCGGTCCGCAGAGCCCGTCGGTGCTGAGCAACATGCCGGTCTCGATCGAGCAGCACGTCGAGTGGATCTCGGACTTCATCGAGTACCTTCGCGAGCACGCCATCGACGTGGTCGACGCCGACCCGCAGGCAGAGGTCGATTGGGTTCAGCACGTAAGCGACATCGCCGACCAGACGATGTACATGCTCGCCGACTCTTGGTACCTGGGCGCCAACATTCCGGGCAAGCCGAGGGTCTTCATGCCCTACGCCGGAGGTGTCGGTCCCTACCGAGAACGCTGCGACGAAATCGCCGCCAACAGCTACGAAGGCTTCGTAATGAGCGACGCCCAGGAGCCGGTCCTGGCCGACTAGCCACCGCGCTCCGCAGTCTCGTTGGCGCTGGCGACCGAAAGGGGCGGCCCCGACGCATCACTATCAGCTCTAGACTAAGGGCGTTCGGTCCACCATTCGGGAGGCGGCATGAGCGTCAGCGAAGCAGAAGAGACCCCCGCTTGGACCGTCGCCGAAGCCAAGGCGAAGCTGTCCGAGATTCTGCGCCTGGCCGAGAGCGAAGGCCCGCAACGAATCGGCATGCGCAAGCGCTACGTCGTGGTGCCCGAGGAGGTCTGGCTTGAGCGCGGGCCGCCGCCCCAAGTGCCGGAGGACCTCTCGCCCGTGGGCGAGCCGCCGCCACAGATGTCCATGGGTCAGTACCTGCTTCAGATGATGCCGCGCGGGATTTACGACGACACTCCGCACGAACGAGGATCGAACCGTCCAATTCCCTTTGCCAACTGGACGGAGGAGGAATGGGCCGCTTTTGATGCGGCGGAGCCGGACAACCGGTGAGTGGCTATCTGCTGGACACTAACGTCGTCTCAGAACTCGCGAACAACGACCCCAATTCTCGCGTGGCCGCGTTCATCCTGGAGCATCCTGATCAGTGGATCTCGGCGGTCGTTCTGCATGAATTGGAGTTCGGACTGCAACGGCTTCCTGCTGGTCGCCGCCGTGAGCGACTGTTTGCCACGCACATCCAATTCCTCTCAGCATTCGCGGATCGCATAGTTTCGCTTGACAGGTCGGCGGCCGAATTGGCGGCGATGCTGCGGGCGCGGGCACGTCGCCAGGGACGAACGATTGAAGTCGCGGATGGGTTGATTGCCGGCACGGCGATGGCAAACGATATGACGGTCGTGACTCGCAATGTGAGCGACTTCGCGGGCGTAGGCGTAGAGGTCATCAACCCGTGGGAGTACGAGACGACCTAACGCACTGTCAACCGCTGCACTGCTGCTTCGTTCAGCTCGATTCCGTAGCCCGGTCGGTCGCTCAGTTCTATGCAGCCGTTCCGGGGCAATACTGACTCTCCGAAGAGATCAACCACGTCGTCGATTGGACCGGAGAACTCTTCCGAGTACTCGTGCGGGCGGGTCGCGTTCTGCACCGTCGCGTAGACGTGCAGCGAGGCCATGGAGTTGATGCCTGCTTGCGGGCTGTGCGGCATGACCGGCTTGTTGAGCACCGAGGCCATGTCGAAGATTCGCTTGACCTCGCTGGGACCGCCCGCATTCAGGATGTCGGGCTGCAGGATGTCGACGTTGCCAAGCAACAACAGGTGCTCGAACCACCAGCGATAGGCGTCTTGCTCGCCAGCCGACACCGCCACGTCGAGCGCGTCTGAGACCTGCTTCAAGCCGGGCAGGTCGTAGTGCGGGATTGGCTCCTCGAAGTGGTCGATACCGAGTTCCTCGAATCGGCGGCCCTGCTGGATCGCGGTCGAGACCGAGTAGCCGTTGTTGGCGTCGAAACCCAGGTATTGGCCCTCGTCCAGGTACTCACGCACCAGCTTGAAGATCTGGAAGTCCTTCTCCGGGTCGATGTCCTGGCGCCAGCCGCGCCAGTCCATGCGAATTTTGAAGTAGTCGTATCCCTTCTCCTTGCCCGCGCGGACAAGCTCAAGCATCTCCTCAGGCTGCATCCGCCAGCCCGAACCGACACTCCAGTACAGGGGAATGTTGGTGCGACGCGCGCCGCCCATGAGTGTGTGGACGGGGAGTCCGGTCTCTTTGCCCAGCAAGTCCCAAAGCGCCACGTCAACGACGCCGACCACCCAGCCGGGCAGCTTGTACGCTCGCTCGCCACGACCGAGCGCGAGAGTCTCCCAGTGGCGGTCGATCAGCAGCGGGTCCTCACCGACCAGGGCGGGCTTGATGTCCGCCTCCAGGTGCGCTTCGAACACCGGTCCCTTCGAGCTGGTGTTGTAGTTGCCCGAGGGAACCTCAGCCCAGCCCTCGATTCCGGCGTTGGTCACGATCCGTAGCAGTCCCTTGCCGATTGTCAGGGGAGTGCATGTGATGTTGGTGATTTTCACTGCGTTGACCTTTCAAAGACTTCGTTCGTTTGCGACGCGTATATTCGCACTATCAGATTGCAGACCAGGAGACGTCAACCATGACCCGACCATTGCTCGACGGCATTCGCGTGCTCGACTTCACCCAGTTTCAACAGGGACCATCGGCGACGGTGCTGATGTCCGACCTTGGCGCTGAGGTGATCAAGGTAGAACGCCTGAAGGTTGGCGACCCGTCTCGACACGTGGCCCGGCGCGAAGATGGGTTCTCGCAGTACTTCCACACGCATCACCGAGGCAAGCGGAGCATCGCGGTCGACCTGCGTTCGTCCGAGGGTCGCGACCTTGTCTATGAGCTGGTCAAGCGCGTCGATGTGGTCACCGAGAACTTCAAGCCCGGCGTGATGGACCGTCTTGGCCTTGGCTGGGATGAGTTGAAGCAGCGTAATCCGAAGCTGGTCTATGCCAGCGCCAGTGGATTTGGTCCCAAGGGACCGCGAGCGAACGCGACCTCGTGGGCGTCGGTTGCCGGCGCCGCCGGTGGCGGGATGTGGCCGAATGGTGTGCGCGGTGAGAACGGCACAAAGCCCTACGCCAACGTCGCTGCGCCCGATCCCGACCAGACCGGCGGCATGATCTTTGCCTTCGCCATCGCCAGCGGACTGGTCGCTCGGGAGCGCACCGGCGAGGGACAACTGGTGCAGACATCGCTCTACGGCAGCCAGATCTGGGGTCGGGCGCCAGCGATCAACGCCATTGCCAACGGCAACATCGTACCCTCGGCGAGAAACATGCCGATCTCGAACATGTTCACCCTGCAAGCGCAGGGCTCGGACGGTGACTGGCTGTTCGTCGGCTACATCACCGACCGCTGGGTGCCGATGTGTCGAGCGCTTGAGCGTCAAGACCTGGTGACCGACGACCGGTTCGCCACCCTCGCCGACCGCAACGCGAATCTCGAAGAGTTACGCGGCGAAGTGGCTTCCGTCATCGCCACGCGACCTGCCGCCGAGTGGCCGTCGCGCTTCGATATCGAAGAGGTGCCGAGCACGCTGATCCAGGACTACCCGATGATCGCCGAGGACGAGCAGGCCGCCGCGAACGAGTACATCGTCAGCTACAAGGACGAGCGCTTCGGCGCGCTGACCACCGTGGGATCTCCAATCCGGGCGAACGGTGTTCAGGGTCGTGTCAAGTGTCTGGGGCCCGAGCTCGGCCAGGATACGGATGCGCTGCTGGAGGAGATTGGCTGTACTCCCGAGGCGATTGCCAAGTTCAGGGAGGCCGGCGTCATAGGGTAGGCCGGGTTCAGCACGGCGTTGACGTCGGCACTTCGTCGATGATGTCGTTGGCCAGTTGCAGTTCGCGGACGTAACAGATGACCTGGTGAATCTCGTCGATGGTCAGTCCTTCTACGGCGGGCATGTTGCCGAAGTCCCAGTGGTGCGATCGGACACCCCTGGCGACGGCAATGACGAAGCTCGCGTTGGAGTGATGCCCCGGCTCGTAGATCTGATGAACCAGCGGCGGACCGAGCGAGGTCCCCGATGCGGTGTTGCCGTGACACGCTGAACAATTGGCGATAAACAGCTTTTCACCGGCGAGGCCGGCCTCTGACAGCTCGCCCTTGATTGCGGTGACCGGCGCCGTGTCGTCAGATTGAGCCTCCACGTAACTGTTGTCTTCTTCGCCACCACACGCCGCAATCACAAACATCGCAACAGCCAGCAGCGCGATTAGGGACAGGAATCGTGTAGCGGAACGCCGGCAGTGACTCATTGATGCACTCCTCGCGGCACAAGGATAGATTTGTTGGCCGAGCCCTGTCAGAACCTATTCGAGCACCCTGGCGAAGAGGAACGCGTCGATTGTCTGACCGTCTTTGGTGATGCTCCGACGCAGATTGCCTTCCAGAACATAGCCGACCTTCTCCAGCACCCTCATTGAGGCTGGATTCCACTCAAAAACAAAGGCTTCGAGCCGTGCGAGGTCATAGTTGGCGAAGGCATGGTCGGTGACTGCCCGCAATGCGGCTGTGGCGATGCCCTGTCCCCAGAATGGCTCGCCCAACCAGTAGCCAATCTCGGCTGAGCGCCGATGAATGTCGTCTCGAAACATCAAGCCAATGCCGCCGATCACCTCGTCCGCCGAGGCGATGGCAAAGTTCGCCTCTGGCGACTGCTGCATGACGAGACTGATCCAGTCGTGTGCGTCGGACAGGGTGTACGGATAGGGAAACGTGTCTCGCATATTGCGCGAGATGTTGCGATTGTTTGCGTGGCGAGCCAGGGACGGCGCATCATCGATGCGGTAGCTCCTTACCTGCCAATCGCCGATCTCGATCCGCACGCTTCGCCTCCGTCGATCTAAGTGATGTTCACCTGGAGAGAGCGAAAGAGTGGATGCTCCGAACACCCACTCGCTGATGGGGAGCGGGACCCCCTCAACATTCGGCAGCTCCCCCTGCAAGGGGGAGCGAGGAATGCGGACGCGCCTTGCATGGGCTTTAGGCATCCGTGTGAACGCGCCATAGCCATATTCCGCTACCGATACCTCAGCAGCCTCAGACCGTTACCAGGCGATCCTCGACTTGACTGAGCAACCGTGCCGCGTTCTCACCCAGCCAGCCTTCTTTGACGTGATCTTTGAGTGGAAGATCCTGAAGTTCCTGCACGGCTCGCTGATAGGGAATCATGTTGTCGGTGGCGAAGAGGACGCGGTCGCTGAGCAGTGATGAGTTTCCGTACTGCATTAGTGTTTCCCAGCCAGTGCCCGGGGTTCCGATGTACTTGGGCGCGACGGCGCCGATCTCGATGTACACATTGGCGTGCTTCCAGGCGATCGCGACCAGTTCGTTGACCCAGGGCCAGCCTCCGTGGTTGGCGACGATGGTGAGGTCGGGGAAGTCGCACGCGATCTCGCAGAGGTAGAGGGGACGGCCGAACTCGATCGAGCGGTCGTTGGAGAAGTTGATCGACGAGTGAATCGTGACGGGAACGCCCAGTTCCTGGCACTTCGCGTAGAGCGAGTAGAAGCGCTTGTCGTTGGCGAGGATCTTGTAAGAAAAGGGCTGCAGGTTGACGCCTTTGGCTCCACGTTCTCGAACCTCTTCTTCAATGACCTTAGCCATGTTGTCGCCCGTGGCCGGGTTGACGGTCACATAGCCGGTCAGCATTTCGGGGTGTCCGGCTACGATCCGGTGGACGGCGTCGTTCATGGCGCGGTAGTCGCCGGCGCCCCACTCGGCCTGCAGGACGGCGCGGTCGATGCCCGCCTCGCCGATTGCGGCGATCATGGCCTGGGCGTCGCTGCCGCCGCCGCGCTCTCGGGTGTAGATGCGGTTGTAGTTGGACAGGTAGCTGCTGTCGCTAAAGCGCTCATCGCCGTCGCCCGACGGGTCCGAGTATTCGCGTGGCGGCAGGGTGACTCGGAAGTCGATGATCTCTGGCATGTGGATTCCTTGTTTCTCTGGCTATCGAGAACGACGGCCCTCACCCTAACCCTCTCCCTCAGGGAGAGGGGATCAGATGCAACGGATCCCTCTTACTCCCTCTCCCTCTGGGAGAGGGCTGGGGTGAGGGTCTTGCTTGTCCTCACTCACGGAATCACGCCGGCTTGTTTCATCTCGGCGATCTTGTCCCAGTCGTAGCCCAGTTCTTCGAGGACCAGTTCGGTGTGTTCTCCCAACTCGGGGGCGCTGCAGAAGTTGTCGGTTGGGGCCTGTTCGAGCTGGAACGGTACACCGAGGATTTTGAACTCTCCGACGGCCTTGTGCTCCATCGTGCGCACGTACCCGTTGGCCGCAGCCTGAGGGTCTTCGGCGATCTCGACCGAATCAGCGGCCGGCGCCCAGGGGAAGTCGTTGGCGTCGAAGAGTGCCGCCCAGTGGTCTCGAGGTTCCTCGGCGATCCTCCTTTCGATGGTCTCGACCGCCTCGCGGATGTACTGGCGACGATTCGTGACCTCTGCAAATCGCTCATCCTCAGTCAGAATCGGCTGTCCGATCACCTCGGCGAACGGACCCCAGAAGCGTTCCTCCTGAATCATGGCGAGCTGCATCCACTTGCCGTCGGCGGCCTGGTAGGAGTTGTAGAGCGGATTGAAGGCGCTGTAGCGGTCGGTGCGGGGGAAGTTCTCACCGGTCGCGAGCGCGCCCTGGATGGCGAAGCCGTTGGCCCAGATCCCGCCTCCATAAAGGGAGCATGTGACGAACTGTCCTTGTCCGGTCAGCTCGCGCTGGTACAGGGCGGCGAAAATTGCGGCCGAGATGTTCATCGCGCTGGGCAGATCACCCATCGCGCCGACGAGCCGTACCGGCTCGCTGCCCGGCGGTCCGAGCGTCTCCATGAAGCCGCCGCGCGCCCAGTAGGCCAGCTCGTCAAACGCCGGCCGGTTGATGTCGGGACCCTCGGTGCCGTAGCCGGTGGCGTGTGCATAGATCAGGCGTGGATGGTCGGCCTTGATTGAGGCGTAGTCGATACCCAGGCGCTCAAGCGCGCCTCGTCGGAGGTTGACGATGAACACGTCGGCGTCGGCGAGCAGCTCGCGCAATGCCTTGTTGCCCTCGGGGCTGCGCACGTTGAGCGCGATACTGCGCTTGTTCCGATTGGCGATCTCGAAGACCCAGTCGACCTTGTCGCGAACACGGTGGACCAGTCCGCGCATCGGATCGCCCTCGTGTGGCTCGATCTTGATGACGTCGGCGCCAAGCTCCCCCAGGACACAAGCGCTCATCGGACCAAACAGCCAGGTGGCCATTTCAACGACTTTGAGTCCTTTGAGCAGCGGTTCAGGGTTCGGTTGATCAGTGGTCACGGGCACTCCGTCCAAGGGCATGGGCAGGCTCTCCGAGGCTAACCGCTATGAACGCGCAGTTGCCAGAGATCGGCAAGACCAACGCTTAGCCGAGCGCCTCTTCGATTTGCTGGAGGTGTTCATCACGGTGCGGGGCGCGGTCGATTGCGTATGACTTGCCGGATTCCTGCAGCTTGGTGAGCTGGTCGACGCTCAGTGACTCGACCATGGCGTCGAGTTCTTGGGCAGCGTTTACCGCCGCCTGACCTGCTGCGGAGAGATCAAAGATCGGAGCGACTAAGGACAACGTTGCGTTGGTCGCGTAGTCCTCGGATGGGAACCCTTCGCCTCGCTCGAACTGCCGTAATGCAGCGACCTGCCGATGGTCCCAGAAGGCCAGGTGGACGAACGCGAACCCCACCGTCCAGCCGCCTCCGAGAGAGCGTTCGAGATCTGCTCCGCTGAGTGTTGCGACCAGCGCGCGTAACCGTTCTGTCGACTCCGCGTTGGTTGACGCATGGTTGTCCATTGCCGCCTCATCTCCGCCATATCCAGGTGCTCACGTGCAATCAACGTTAGTCGGCTCTTGTTTCGTTTCCTGTCGGCGCAGGTACAGCCGCAGTCCGGCGATTCCGAGTATGAGCGCTGTCGCCACTCCGATCACCAAAATCGCCGACTGCTTGTCTTGTTCTGAATCGTCGCCGACGAAACCGCCAACACCCGTGTTGGGAAAGCCCGAGTCTCCTGTGCCTTGAACTCCGCCGTCGAATGCTGCCAGATCCTCTCCCGCCAACTCCACCGGAGCGGTCCGGCCGCAACGACCGACATCAACTCCGTCCCAGGAGTACACGACGTAGTCGACGCCTGCTTCGAAGGGATAGCCGCAGGCCGCGGAGTCGCGATGTGTGGTCAGCGTGATTGTCTCGGACTGCGGTCCTTTCCAGACTGTTTCGACATCGAAATCGATGGATAGCCGGCCATCTTCGTCTGGCGTGCCTATCGACGTGACAGTGCCTCGAAAAACCAGCGACGATCCTGCCAACTCCTCGGCTGGCGTGCCGGGAGGTGCGCACGAGCAGGCATATGTGCTTGTCGGGGATATGACGAGCCCGAGACTGATCATCGACACGACCAACAACAGACGCAGCAACATCCGGCGTCCCTCAACTTCTCCCACGCCCGACTCCACGGTAATCGGTTCGCGGCCCGATGTTCGATCAGCGAGAATCCAGGCGACATGGGGATAACACTGGAAGGTGAAGTTGAGCGATGAGCGATCTTCAGAAGATCACGCCATATCTCTGGTTCGACAACTCCGCGGAGGCAGCGGTTGCCCTGTATGTTTCGCTCTTTCCGAACTCTCGGGTTATCAGCGTCGAGCAGATTCCATCGGGTCCTGGTGAAGATGGGGCGATCATCGAGTTTGAGCTCGACGGTCAGCGGTTCACGGCGTTTGATGGCGGGCCGATGTTTCAGTTCTCAGCGGCGGTGTCGTTTGTCGTCTCTTGCGAGACGCAGGAAGAGATCGACCACTATTGGTATGGGCTGTCAGAGGGGGGAGAGACTCAGCCGTGTGGCTGGCTGAAGGACCCGTATGGTCTGTCCTGGCAGGTAGTGCCGGCAGCATTGTCGGAGTTGATGGTGGCAGCGCCACTGCCTGTCATGGAAGCTCTGCTGGCGATGGGGAAGATCGAGATTGAGCCTCTGCGTCGGGCGGCCGGACTTGGTTAGCATTGGCGCCGGGCTGCGCTGCTTTCACACTCGCGAATGGGTTCACAGACCCGCACCTTTCTCAGTGACTGTGTCGAGGTCTGATTCGATGTCCGTGCTGTGGGCGGCGAGATTCCTGCTGTCGAGTGGTGAGCCGCAAGAACGTACCACTGCTCAGTCCGAAGCTGGCCGCAGTTTCCACAACAAGAGCGCGATGAGCGCCGCTCCTGACAAGGCAACGATCAGGATCAGCCATGTTGTTGGTGCGGACGATCCCGTGATCTCAGGATCAGCAGGCGCCGTTGGATTGTCATCTACTTCCGACAGTTCGTTGTTAGTGGCGCTTCCTCTGTCCTTTGGTTCGCTGCTGTTCGGCGGATAGCCTTGGACACCGTCGAACCCATACGGGGTCGAGCTGTCGATTTCTGTCGTGCGGCTGCAGAACGACACATAATTGCTTAGAAACTCGTTGTCGTCATACACGAAGACGATGTACTCAAGATCTTCCTGAAAACTGAAACCGCATTGTTCTGAGCGTGTCCATATCGTGACTTCTTCTCTCAGCGCGCCCTTCCAGACGGTCAACACATCGAAATCAACCTCATATCCACCGGTAAGAGAGGCAGGTTCGCTCCGCGTGACGACACCTCGAAACACCTGCGCGGACTTGGTGAAGTCGTCTGAAACACTCCAATTTCCTTCTGGGCACTCACATGCATGCACTCGCGTGTCCAAGCTGCCAAGGAGCGTCGCCGCGAGAGCGATAGACAAGATCAGTCGAACCATACCCAGGTCCTTCGTTCAGACCGAGTACTTGAGTGCGCCGTCGACGTAGGTTTGCTGGACGGTGATCTCGCGCGTGTACTCCGGGTCGACGAGGGTGGGGTCGTGGCTGAGCACCACTACATCGGCTCGCTTGCCAACTTCGATTGAGCCGACCTCGTCGTCTCGGAACATGGCGACGGCGGAGTTGATGGTCTGCGTACGCAGGGCTTCGAGGGGGGAGAGCGTCTCCTCCTCGGCGATGACGTCGCCTTCTCGCGAGTTGCGAGTAGTCAGGGCGTACAGGCCCAGCAGGGGCTCGACCGGGGCGCAGGGGAAGTCGGAGCCTGAGGCGACGGTGACTCCGGCGTCGAGGTATGAGCGGTAGGGCAACGGTGGGATCGTGAGACCGGCGGCAGCGATGAAGTCGACGAACTGCTGACCGACGGAGTAGAGGAAGGCAGGCTGGTGCGAGATAATCACGCCCAGCGAGGCGGCGCGTTCGATCTGTCCTGGGTCAGCAAAGAAGAAGTGCTCGATCCGGTAACGGGCGTCGCTGCGCGGAATCTCTCGCTGGACCCGTTCGTAAGTGTTGAGCGCCTGCTCGATTGCGCGGTTGCCGAGGCAGTGAATCGCCGTCTGCAGACCGTGCGAGGCGGCGTTGAGCACGAGTTGGTCAACCTCATCCTGTCCGTAGTAGGGCTCGCCGACATCCTCGAACTCGCCGTCGGCGTGGCAGACTCGCATCGCGCTTGAGGGATAGACCGGATCCATGAACAGCTTGACGATGCCGCCGCGCAAGCGGTCGGAGACGTCGTCCTGGAGAAAGGCGCCGTTGGCGGCTGCCTCGGGCGCGCCGAAGAATCCGTTGCCGCCGCGCATCTGATGAACCACGATCGGCAGTTTGCCGCGCTCGTTAGCGATGCGGTACATCTCGGCGCTCTCGGGCATGACGACAGCGTCGCCAAGGCTGGTCACGCCGTGTGAGAGGTGACGCAGCGCGTTCTGCTCGACCAGGTCTGCCACGACTTCGGGGCCGAGCGTGTCGATGTGGGAACGCATCGTGGCGTGATGCACCATGTCCGAGGCGCGCTCGTAGAGCATGCCGGTCGCTTCGCCGCTTTCGTCGCGCAAGATCTGACCGCCGCGTGGGTCGGGAGTCTCGAAGTTGATCCCGGCGATCGCCATCGCGGCCGAGTTGGCGTAGGAGGCGTGGTAGGAGTAGTCCATCACGCAGACAGGGTTGTTGGGGGCCACGTCGTCCAACTCCGAGCGTGTCAGCCAGCCACCGTTCTCGTGTCGGGCGCCGTAACCGAGTCCCCAGATCCACTGGCCTTCAGGCGTACCGGCAGCGGCAGCCGAGAGCGCGTCGAGCACGGCCGGCTTGCCCGCTAGCGGTGGGATCCGGCAATCGACCGAGACCGGCTCGAAGGTCGTCATCGAGAAATGGTTGTGCGGGTCGCAAAAGCCGGGGATCAAGGCGCGTCCCTGGAGTTCGACGTGGGTCGCGTCGGGGCCGACAGCTTGGCGCGCCTCGTTGCTGTCTCCGACGGCGATGATTCGCCCGTCGCGGATAGCGACACCGGATGCGATGCGGTCGAGTCCGTCCATTGTCAACACACGTCCACCGGTGAATAGCAGTTCCATTACTTGCTCCTTCGCGACGCGAGCTCGGCGCCAAGAGGAGGCTAGCGGTTGCCTTCCGCCTCGGCCGAACTGGTTGGCAAGACGATCGTGGCTGAATCAGCGACTCGGCGAGCTGGTGATCTTTCAGATGGCTAACATGGAGGGGTGGTAACGCCGCACGATTGCGGGTTACGCGAGCGAGCGACCAGGGCTTCGTCTCCGGATGCCGACACATGAACCGCCGTGATCAAGCTCTTCAAGTTTCCGACGCTCTCCGGCTGGAGAGTTATCCGCATCCGTATCCCAAGGGCTGGTATCGGTTAGCCGCTTCCTCGGAGCTGCGCCGCGGTGACATTCGCTACATCGAGTGTCTGGGCGGACAGTTTGTCGTCTGGCGCGAGGAGGACGGAGATGCCGTCCACGTGATGGACGCCCATTGTCCGCATATGGGCGCCAGTCTCGGCCTCGGCCGCGTGCGAGGGGACTGCATTGAATGTCCTTTTCATCTCTGGCGATTCACGGGAACTGGTCGGGTGGCGCACATCCCATACAGCGACCGCCTTCCCCAGCGAACGGCCGCCAGGTCGCATCCGGTGCGGGACGTTTACGGTCAGATTTTCATCTATCACGCCAACGACGACTCGACTCGCAGGGACCCGGTAGATCCGCCGTACGAACTGCCGAAGTTTCCCGAGCTGGACGACGGCAGGATGGTGTACCGCGGGCAGCATGATGCGGGACGAGTCGGGATGCACATCATCGAGTTCGCCGAGAACACGGCAGATACGGCTCACTTCCAACCGCTGCACGGACAGTTCAAGATTCCCTGGACTGAGATTCCGGTTCCCGGAGTCGAGATCGTCCACTCGCCCCAATGGATGCCGGATCAGGAACGGTCATGGGCGGCGCACCTTGACGATGACGCCGGGCTGAGGGTGCTGGGACACCGGCTCGTGCAGAGACTGGCATTGGCGCGCGTGTCGTTCTGGGGACCGGGCAGCGTGATGACCTTCCGCATCAGTGTCCCCGGCATGGGCGAAGTCTTGCTGTTTCAGACTCATCTCCCGGTCGGGCCGCTGGAGCAGCAAGTCGACTTCCGCTGGTATGCGGATCGACAGATGCCCAGGCTGTTGGTCGGAGGCGTCGTCGGCGGTTGGGTCTCGCAGTGGCGAGAGGACCTCGATATCTGGGGCAGCAAGGTCTATCGAACCCGACCGCTGCTGTCCGGTGACGACGGTCCAATCCGCGCGATGCGCCGCTGGTATCGACAGTTCCTGCCCGACGACCGGTCGGAGGACACCCAGTCACGCATGAACTCTGTGCAAGAGCCTGCTGAACAGCGAGAGACTCAGTCGCAGATCGGCGCGACCACTCTCGGAGACAACACGGACTGACGCTAGCTACTTGACGCCCTGGCACAGCGAGGCGTGCTACACCGAATAGAGCAGGTCGCCGCTGACGTAGGTTTGCTGGACGACGATGTCGCGGATGAATAGTGGATCGACCAACGTCGGATCGTGGCTGAGGACGACGAGGTCGGCTCGTTTGCCGACCTCGATCGAGCCGACTTCGTGGTCTCGGAACATGGCGGCGGCTGAGTTGAGGGTTTGTGTGCGCAGCGCTTCGAGTGGCGTGATTGCCTGATCTGGTGCGACCTCGACGCCGCTTCGTGTTCGACGCGCAACCATCGCGTACAGCCCGGTCAGCGGCTTGACCGGGAAGCAGGGATAGTCCGATCCCGAGGCGAGCGTCAGACCGGCGTCGAGCATCGAGCGGGTGGGCAACGCCGGAAAGGGCAGTCCGGCTTCGCGGCGGAAGTGGTCGAATCCATCACCAATGGCGTAGAGGAACGATGGCTGGTGAGAGATCATCACACCCAGCGAGGCGGCGCGGTCCATCTGACCATCTTGAGGGAGGAACATATGCTCAATCCGGTAGCGCGGATCGCCTCGAGGGATCTCCCGCTGGGCGCGCTCGAAGGCATTCAAGGCCTGCTCGATTGCGCGGTCACCGAGGCAATGAATCGCGACCTGCAACCCATGTGATGCGGCTCCGAGGACCAATCGATCTACTTCGTCCTGTCCGTAGTAGGGCTCGCCCATCGGCTCGTGCGTGCCGTCGGCGTGGCATTTCGTGTAGGCGAATGTGGGCCAGACGGGGTCCATGAAGATCTTGACGATCCCGCCTCGGAGGCGATCGGAGACATCGTCCATGAGGAACGCCCCGCTGGCTGCAGCTTCCGGCGCAGCGAAGAACTCGTTGCCTCCGCGCATCTGATGGACCGCGATTGGAACCTTGTTGCGGTCGTCGGCCAGGCGGTAGATCTCGGCGCTGTCTTCCAGGACAACCGCATCGCCGAGGCTGGTGATCCCGTGCGAGAGGTGTCGCCGTGCGTTCTGCTCGACCAGATCGGCGACGACCTCCTGCCCGAGCACATCGATGTGGGCACGCAACGAGGCATGATGTACTGAGTCCATGGCCCGTTCCCAGAGCAAGCCGGTGGCGTCGCCTCGCTCATTGCGGAGAATCTCGCCCCCGCGAGGATTCGGCGTATCGCGGCCAATGCCCGCGATCGCCAGGGCGGCCGAGTTTGCATTGCAGGAGTGATAAGACTGATCCATCACGCAGACCGGATTGTTGGGCGCGACATCGTCCAGTTCGGTTCGCGACAGCACCGCTGCGCCCGAAGGCCCCGCGGCGTAGCCCATGCCCCAGATCCATTGCCCCTCGGGACTGCCTGAAGCTGCAGCCGCGATTGCGTCGAGCACTGCCGGCTTGCCTGCCATGGGCGGTACGCGGCAGTCGACGGAGCGGGGTTCAAAGTTTGACATGGAGAAGTGATTGTGCGGATCACAGAAACCTGGAATCAACGCGCGGCCTCGCAGATCGACGTGTGTTGCCTCTGGACCGACCGTCTTGCGCACCTCATCGCTGTCTCCCACTGCGACGATGTGTCCGTCGCGCACCGCGACGCCGGACACGATGTGATCTAACCCGTCGATCGTCAGTACTCGGCCGCCGGTGAACAGTAGTTCCACAGTCGAATCCTCCATGCACCGCAAGCAGCATTGCGCCGTGCCGGTCGTGCCGGTCGTGCCGGTTGCTGCGGAGGTTACGTGAAGGGGGCAAGATGCTCGTCTGTTGCGGAATCCCGCAGATGCCAGAGTCGTTTTGAGATTGCACAGTCTGTATTCACCAACTGATCCGGATGCTCCGAATCTTCCACAAATTCGGTTGGGCCTGTGGATAACTCGCATAAGAGTCGTCACGACATACCTGGACAGGCATATTCTCCCGAAGCGAATGGAAGCCGTAGAGGAAGATTTCGTGCTGACAACCGAGCAAGTTGAGGCAGCGTTGGAAGAGGTCGAGCCATCGACCCGCTATCCAGTGGGCGGTATCGCGCACTTGGTTGAATGTGCCAATCTCGAGTTGCGTACGTGGGGACATGCGGGACATCAGGTCACCCTGGAGCGGGTTATGCCCTTTTTCGGCGATCCTGGGGTCTTGAACTGGGCATTCTGGTGCGAGACATGTCACGTCTCGCAGCTCGCCCTGCTGGCCAGGCCGGCGGCTCGCTAGCTGCTCGTCGCCAGCCGACCCCCCCTCTGTCACTCCGTGACATCTCCCTCCTTGCGGGGGGAGAGGGGATTGGAAGCGCGCGGGCCGACCGTTGCGATGTGCGCTAGCCCTCGTCGTTGTCGCGCAACGACATGCTGACCGCCGTGACGTCGTCGCGATCATCCTTGATTGGGATCAGCTCTCCGTCGGGACGGGGATGATTGGCCCAGTGGCCGGTTGGCTCGGAGCCTCGGCAGACGATGGAGTTATCGTTCCAACCGTTGTAGGCGCGTACATCCTTGGAGAGGTAGCGCATCGCCAGTCCGCAGCGGCGGCGATTTGACACATTTGGCTCGGAACCGTGCAGGACCCAGTCGCTGTGCAACGAGATCTGGCCCGCCTTGAGTTCGAGCGCAACGGGCGGATCACCGTAGTCCTCGGGATTTTCGACGGTCTGATTGAGCACGTTCTGCTCGTCGGCGGTGCTGTCGCGGAAGGCGACCTGGGCGTTGTGGTGCGAGCCGGGAATCACCTGCATCGCGCCGTTGCTCAGGTCGACATCGTCGATCGCTAGCCAGGCCGAGACGACCTTGCTCGGCGTCAGCGGCCAGTAGGAGGCGTCCTGGTGCCAGCTCACCCGCTTGCCGTCGCCGGGGAGCTTGGCGAAGAGGTGGCTGTGGCGCAGGATCACCGTGTCGCCCAGCATGTCTTCCATCACATCGATGACCCGGCTGTCGGTCACGATGTCCCAGACGCCCTGGCAATGCTTGTGCCAGTTGGTGACCTCGTAGTTGTTCCAGCCGGCCTCCATTGCTTTCGGCAAGAGTTCGTCGAAGTATGAGCGAATCTGCTCGATCTCCGACTGCGAGAAGATGTCGATTGGTACGACATAGCCCTTGTCGTTGTATTGCTGGATCTGTTCCGGGCTGAGATGGCGAGGGTTGTCGACGCCGAGCGGGTAGAAGCGAAGGTCGCGTTCGAGCTCGGGATAGGCGTTGGTGCGCTGGATCATGGGGGATCATCCTCAGTTAGGCATCGGTCGGACAGACAGGCCTGACAAACAGGCTGGACAAGTGGAAGGTAACTGGTGCAGCGCTCAACCGCGTCCGTTGCGGCCGTTTTGGGCGCTGTGGCCGTTCTGGCCATTGAGCGAACGCTGGGGATGCGAACGCGCGACAGTCTCCAGGCGTGCCACCGAGACGGCACCGACGCCGTTGTCACCATTCCTGCCGACGGTCGCCAGCACGGGTTCTGGGGTTGGCGGCTCACTGCTGTCGCCCAGCGCACCTTCGGGGACCTCGGGCAGATCCAACTCGCCGGTGCGCAGGCGTCGTTCTTTCAGCGTCAGGACCGCGACCAGTGCGACGGCGCCGACGCCGACGGATATCCAGAAATTGCTTGTGATCGCGACGGAGAGCGCCTCGGGCAGTGCCGCAAGGATCTCGTTGAAGCCATCCTCGCCCAGTTCGGCGAAGAGTTCGCCGCTCGCTTCTTCGCTCAATAGCTGGGTTGGATCAGCCCGCTCGGCAAGATTGGCCGGCAGTCGTGCGGCGAGCTCGCTCGTCAAGCGTCCCGTAACCAGGGCGCCGATCAGCGTCACACCGATGATGGCCCCGATCTCCTCGAAGAACTGGGTTGCACCCGAGACTGTGCCCAGCATGCTCTGCGGCAAGGCATTCTGCGCAGCAACCATCAGCGAGGGATAGAGCAAGCCGAGGCCGGATCCGAACAGCACCAGCCGCCAGACGACATCAACGGCGCTCGTACTGGTGCCGAGCTGCGTCATTAGCCAGCCACTGATCACAATCACGAACGCAGCGATGACTGCCATCGCCTTGTACCGGCCGGTCCTCGCAATCACCTGTCCGGCGATCGACGCCATCACGACCAGCGATATGATTTGGGCGCTCAACAGCAGACCCGATGCCGTCGGCGTGTAGCCCAACACGCCTTGCATGAAGTAGGCGAGGAAGAACGAGACACCGAACAATCCCGCGCCAATCACGGTCATGACCAGTGCTGAGACCCGGAATGTGTGATTGCGGAACAGCTCGGCAGGCAGAATCGGTTCCCTAGCCACCCGCTCCGCCGCAATGAATGCCAGCACGCCCAGCCCAGAGAGTCCAAGCAGCGCCAGGGTCTTGATGTCCAGCCAGGCAGTCCCGGTTGAGACCAGCGCCAGCGCCAACATCGCCGGCGAGAGCGCCAATAACATCGCGCCGATGCCGAGCCAGTCGATCACCACCTTGCGCGGTGGCGGTCTGAGCCAGGGCATGATGAAGGCGATCGAGGCGAATGCCAGTGCGGCCAGGGGGAGGATGGACCAGAAGACCCATCGCCAGCTCAGCGCGTCGACGATCAAGCCACCGAGCAGCGGTCCGATCAGTCCGCCGATGCCGAAGACGGCCGCGAACACGCCCATGTACTTGGCTCGCTCGGACGGTGGGAAGAGGTCACCGGAAATCGAGAAGGTGTTGGCCATCAGCACGCCGCCGCCGATGCCCTGTAGTGCTCGGAATCCGATCAGCATTTCCATTGAGGTCGCGAATCCGGCCAGCGCGGTCGCTCCGGCGAAGACGACCAGGCCAGCCAGCAGGAACGGTTTGCGGCCGTAGCTGTCGGACAGGCGTCCGGCGATTGCGACCGCCGGCACGGAAGTCGCCATGAAGGCGGATTCCATGAAGGCGATCAGATCAATCCGGCCGAGTTCGGCGGCCAGCACTGGCGTCGCGGTGGCAACGATTGAGTGCTGCACTGCGGAGAGGAACATCGCCACGACCGCGCTGCCCAGGATCAGCATTTTGGTCCGATGGGGCAACCGGAAACCCACGGTCGCAGCCGTCGGCGTCGCTGTAGAAGTGGAGTGGCTCATCTAGGAATCTCGAAACAGGCGGCGAAACGGACAGCGCCAGCATCGAACATACCAGTCTGGCGCACCTTCACGTTGGCGATGCAGGCGTCTCCAGGTGGTCCAAGTGAGGCCCGGTTCTCATTTGCTGTCATACCCGGGCTCCGCCGCGGGTACGACGCAACATTCATTGGAGTCAATCGGCGGGATGGCCTGACTTCAGGGTCAGCGGTAGTCCGGCTGCCATGAAGATGACTTCGTCAGCTTCTGCGGCGATCATCTGGTTCACTCGGCCAAGCTCGTCCGCGTACACGCGGCCGAGCTTGGTTGGCGCCACGATGCCGAGTCCGACCTCGTTGCTGACCACGATCCAGGACGCATCCTGTTGTCGATAGAGCCGCAACAGGTCTTCAACTCTCGATGGGACGTCGCAGTCCATGTCTCGTAGCAACAGATTGCTGACCCAGAGCGTGAGGCAATCGAGCAGCACCGTGTCGTAGCTGGAGAGCAGCGGCTTCATCGACTGGACGATCTCCAGAGGTTCTTCGAGAGTGTCCCACTCCGGGGGACGGCTTTCTTGATGCGCACGAATGCGTGCGGTCATGTCCTCATCAAGCGCCTCTGCGGTGGCGACGAACAACACTCGCTCAGCCTGTTCGGCTAGTCGCTGCGCGTAGGTGCTCTTGCCCGCCCGAGCGCCTCCCAGCACCAACGTGAGTCGCTTACTCATGTGTCACCTCTGGTGTGGACGTGTGTGATGGCTGGTGTCGTTCCACAGTTCCAGCACTCCGACGCCGGAGTATGACTTGACTATCGAGAGGCTGGCGACATCTAGACGGAAGCTCCAGACGCGCTCCGCCGGCAGTCCCAGCAGGCAGTTGAGCAGCGCCAGCAGTGATCCGCCGTGGGCGACGACGAGCAACTGATCGCCGGGCTTGTGCTGCGAACGGACGCGGTCGTGAAATCGGCGTGCGCGGTCGATCAACTGCAGCATGTTCTCTCCGCCGGGAGCCGCGAAGTCGACATTGCGGCCGGCCATGCGCGTTGCAAACCCTTCGGGGTCGCGGGCCTGGGCTTCTTCGAACGTCAGGCCCTCCCACTCGCCGTATGAGAACTCCCTCAGCTCGGACTCGACTTGCACTGTCACATTCCTCTTACCGCGAATGATTTGAGCGCTTTCCGTGGTGCGTGACAGGTCGCTTGCGTAGATCGCAGAAAACTCCGATGTTGCCAGCCGCTCTCCGAGTTGTGTGATTTGATGCTTGCCGGACTGGTTCAGGGCGATGTCAGTCTGGCCCTGAATCCGGCGTGAACGATTCCACTCGGTCTCGCCGTGACGGACCAGATGCCAGACCAACGCTTCGTCCGGCCCGCTCGCTGATTCGCTGTTGCTCATCGAACCTCGCTTACCAGAGCGGCGCTTGGAAGGCGTCGGGGATGATCGGGATGAGGGCGACGCCGAGAATCAGGACCACGACCTCGCAGAGTTCGTTCACGGCGCCGTAGGCGTCGCCGGTCATCCCGCCGAGCCAACTGCTCATCCATTTGCCCAGAAGGATCGCGGCGAGCAGAGCGGAACCCAGGAGGATGAATCCTGCGCCTCCGAGAAAGAGGACGGTCGCCAACGCTGCGGTGGTCGCGCCCAGGACGACGTGCCACCAGCTCTGATCGGATTGAAAGGACGAGCCCAGGCCGTCCTTGCGGGCGTAGGGGAAGAGCGCCATCGTCGCGAGCATGCCGAATCTGGCCAGGCAAGGGAAGACGAGCAGCAGGCCGATGCGTGCCTCGTCGGGCGTCGAAGCGAGCAGGCTCCACTTGGTCATCAGCATTGCCACGCCGCCGATGACGGCGAATGCGCCGACGTGCGTGTCTCGGAGGATGCGCAGGCGATCCTCGGCCGCGTAGCCGCCGAAGAGCCCGTCGCAGCAGTCGAGAAATCCCTCGGTGTGCAGAGCGCGTGTGGTGATCAGCATCGCGGCGACCAGCAGCGCGCCGACCAGCAGGTCAGGCAAACCCATTCGCAGGAGTGCATCGAGTCCGACCAAGACCGCGCCCAACGCGAGTCCCACGAAGGGGAACCATGCTCGCGAGGATGCGACCGGCAACTCACCGTCTCTTGACACCGGTAGCACGGTCAAGAAGGCGAACGCCAGGCGGATGCCCTTCATTCGTTGGGCTCGCGATCCGCGACCCCTGCTTCGTCGAAGGTCGCCATCTCGGTAAGGCAGGCGACGGCCGACTCGACCAATCCCATGGCGAGCACCGCTCCGGTGCCTTCACCGAGCCTCATGTCCAGGTCGAGCAGTGGACGCAGCGTCAGGTGCGACAACACGGCTTGATGTCCCACTTCGGCGGAGACATGCCCGGCCACGAGATAGTCGCGCACTGTCGGGCAGATGCTATAGGCGATCAGCGCGGCGGCGCCGGAGATGAAGCCGTCCAGCACGACGACACGTTTGGCCCGGGCAGCGCCAAGGATGACGCCGGCCAGTACTCCGATCTCGAGGCCGCCCAACTTCGCAAGCACGTCCAAGCCGTCGCGGGCGTCAGGCCGGTTGACCGTCAGCGCCCGTTCGATGACGGCGACCTTCGCCATCAACTCTTCGTCGTTGCGACCCGTGCCGCGTCCGGTCACCTCCCCTGGGAACGCTCCGGTGATCGTTGAGGTGATTGCAGCGGCCGCGGTCGTGTTGCCGATCCCCATGTCACCGGTTCCGATGAGGTCTGCTCGGGCGTCGGCCGCTTCAGTTGCCAGCGTGACTCCTGCCTGAATGCAGTGCTCAGCTCGCGATCGTGACATCGCGGGACCGCGCGCCATATTGTCGGTGCCGCGACCAATCGACACATTGCGCAACGCGGGATGGTCGGGCGGCGGGCCGGCGATCCCCGCATTGACGATCGTCAGCGTTACGCCAGCAAGACGGGCCATCGCATTGATTGCTGCGCCGCCGTCGAGGAAGTTCTGCACCATTTGCGCCGTGACTTCTTGCGGATATCCACTGACACCTTCCGCCACGACTCCATGATCGGCGGCGGCGATGATCAGCGCCTTGCCACGAATCACATGTCGTTCGGCGCCCAGGACTCCGGCGACCTGGACGGCCAGATCTTCCAATCGACCCAGGCTGCCCGGAGGTTTGGTCAGGCGCTGCTGGCGGAGTCGGGCCGCATCCATCGATGCGGCGTCTGCCGGCCTGATCCCCTCGATGATGTCGTCCAGAGTCATTACGGGGCGTCAATCAGTACTCGATGCCCGGCTGGGCCCGGATTCCCTGCTCTTCGTAGGGATGCTTGATCAGCTTCATCTCGGTGACGAGATCGGCGAACTCGACCAACTCCTGTGGCGCGTAGCGGCCGGTGATGATCACGTGCATCTGCCTGGGACGGCGCGAGAGCACATCGATCACTTCGGCCACCGGCACCCATTCGTAGTGCATCGCGTAGGTGAACTCATCGAGCACGATGACGTCTTCTTCGCCGTGCAAGATCGCTTCCTGGCATCGCTCCCATTGCGCGACGGCGAGCGCCGTGGTCTCGTCCATGTCCTTCGAAAGCCAGGTGAAGCCGTCGCCCAGGGACTCGATCCGCAGCCCGATGCGCTCGGCGGCGCGGTGCTCGCCGAACTTGGCCGTCGAGTGCTTGATGAACTGGAACATCCGCACGTTGAAGTCGCGACCCCAGGCTCGAAACAGGACACCGAGCGCGGCGCTCGTCTTACCTTTGCCCTCGCCCGTATTGACGATCACCAATCCCTGTTGCTTCGAGCGCCGACGCGCTGCCGACCTGTATTCCGAGGCCTCCTCGTCCATCTTGGTTTCTTGCGGCCTGGCATCATCTGACGACACTGGCGGCTCCATTCCGGATGGCGGCTCGGCCATTGTTCTGCGCAATCCGACCTTGATCCGGTTCGGCCAGCGCCTCTTCACCATCGGCCGGGGCAATCAGGCTGATAGCCAGTGAGCCGGTGACCGGATCGCGATAGAGCTCGGCTCGGACACCGAAGGCGGATTCCAGTGTCTCGGCGGTCAGCACTTCCTCAGGTGTGCCGTCTGTGACGACTTGTCCATTACTGAGCAGCACCAATCGGTCGCAGAATCTGGCGGCGAGATTAAGGTCATGAATGGCTGCAACGGCGGTGAGCCCGTCATCGACCAGCCGACGTACCAGGCCGAGAATCTTGAGCTGATGCAGGATGTCGAGGTTTGCGGTCGGTTCGTCGAGCAGCAAGACCTGCGGCTGCTGCGCAACCGCTCGGGCGAGGAAGACACGCTGGCGCTCACCGCCCGACAGCGTGTCCAGCGTTCGGTTGGTGAATGAGTCGGTCTCGGTCAGATGCATGGCGTCCGTGGCGATCCGATCGTCCGCCTCGCCTTCGACCTGGAATCGACCGAGGTGTGGATAGCGACCCATCAGGACCAACTCGAACGCAGTGAATCCCTGGGTGAAGGGCGCGATTTGCGGCACCAGCGCCAGCAGTTCAGCCACCTTACGCGCCGGCAGCGACTTGAGGTCCGCTCCGTGCAGCGAGACTGAGCCATCCTGGTAGCCGAGCACATTGGAGATGGCCCGCAGCAGCGTCGATTTTCCCGCGCCATTGGGACCGATCACGCCGACGAATTGTCCGCGTTCGGCGCGCAGATCGACACCATCGAGGAGATGCTTCGCGTCCACGCTGAAGGACAGCGCCTGGGCATCGATCGCCGGTGAGTGGTCGTTGATCATGAATCGTCCCTTTGCACGCTATTGCGACCCCACGTTGCGACCCACCTGGTTCTGGTCATAGCGAGTACACCTGCCGCTTGTTCTTGATCAACAGCAAAATGAAGAACGGTGCGCCTACGAAGGCCGTCAGCACGCCAACACGAAACTCAGCCGGTTCGATGATCAACCGTGCGACCGTGTCGGCCAGGATCACGAACACTGCGCCGCCAAGGGCGCTCATTGGAATCAGTACGCGATTATCGGGTCCCAATAGGAGCCGCAGCGTGTGTGGAATCACAAGTCCGACGAACGCGATCGTGCCGCTGACCGCGACGGCGGCGCCGGTTGCCAATGCGGCCGCAGCGAGCAGGACTATTCGTGTGGCGCCTACGCGGACGCCCATTGAACGCGCTTCATCGTCGCCGAGCATGAGCAGATTGAGATCGCGCGCCATCAGCAGCAGGATGACCGCGCTGCCGACGATCAGCGGCCCGGCAATGCGCACGTGTTCCCAGGATCGCGAATCGAGCCCACCGGCCAGCCAGAACAGGATCTCGCGCAGGGCCTCGTTGTCGGGCAGGAAGAGGATGATCGCCGAAACGACTGCGCCGAGGAAGGCATTGACGGCGACACCGGCCAGGAGCAGGGTCGCCATTGAGAAGTGTCCGCCAACCACGGCGATGCCGTAAACCAGGAACGCCGCGGCCATCGCGCCGACGAAGGCGAACACGGGTAAGGCGAGGAAGAAGAGCCCGGTCAGGCCAGTCGCAATGGCGACGACCGCGCCCAACGCTCCGCCGGCCGAGACGCCGATGATGCCCGGGTCGGCCATTGGGTTGCGGAACAGACCCTGCATCGTCGCGCCGGCGATGGCGAGCGCCATGCCGACGGCTGCGCCGACGATAATCCGCGGCAGCCGGATCTGTTCAATCACGAGTTGCTCGGTGCGGCCAAACTCGGGGACGTCGATGCCGACAGCCGAGAGCACGATCCAGGCGACGTGACCGACGGGAATTTCGACCGGGCCCAGGCTGAGCGAGACGAGGCCGACGGCAAGCACGAGGACCAGCAGCGCCGACAGCCCGATCGCCAGGCGAGCGCTGACGGCCATCTGCCGATAGCCACGGAGCCTGCTCAGGACCTGGATGCTCGCCGACAAGAAAAACCTCCAGCGACTCCGCTGGAGGAAGGGTGTTCGATCTGCCCGGACTGGCGCCCAGTGATCGAGGGACCTCTCTTGAGCGGAGAGTTATCACCTCAACGTCCAGGCAGGTCTCCTGGCTTGCGGGGGGTCTGTTGCCGGGCCCTTCCCATCGACATCAGGCGGTCGACAGTGGGCGTCGGCTCCGGATGCTGCTCGTACTGGAAGTACGAGCCCCGCTTACAGTGGCGCTACCGCGGCGGATTTTCACCGCCTTCCCTATTCTCCCGGGACGGGCACCTGGACGTGTAAAGCCAAGCCGAGCCTAGCACCGAGTCGGTTGGGGTGACAAGGAGCTGGCCAAAGTGGCCATGCAGACCAGGAGGGGCCACATTCAATCTGGCCAGAGCTAGGAGAGTGCCCTGCTTCTCTTAGGAATCGTTCTGCGCCGCTCTCTCCAGATTCAGCGCGAGCAAGCGCTCCAGTATCTCCTCATCCTCTAGCTCAGAGGGCCAGTTGTATGCGGCGAAGACGGCGGCGGCGAGCTGTGTCGTCACGGCATTCAGCGCCGCGCCGCCGAAACCTGGCGGCGGACGAGCCTTGAGTAGAGGCCGTCCTGTGCGACCAGGTCTTCGTGTTCGCCGATCTCTACGACTTGACCATCTTCGAGAACGACGATTTGATCGGCGTCTCGGACGGTTGAGAGGCGGTGGGCGATGACCAGCGTGGTTCGGTCGGACATGAGATTGTCGAGGGCGTCACGGACCAGGCGCTCGTTGAGACCGTCGAGATGCGAGGTGGCCTCGTCGAGGATCAGCACCGGCGCGTCCTTGAGCAGCGCTCGGCCGATCGCCACTCTCTGACGCTGGCCTCCGGAGAGTTGTGCGCCTCGCTCTCCGACCGTGGTGTCGAGGCCGTCGGGCAGCGACTCGACAAAGTCGGACAGGCCGGCTCGCTCGATCGCGAGCAGCAGCTCGCCTTCGGTCGCGTCGGGCTTGGCGACCTGCAGGTTGTCGCGGATTGAGGCGTTGAACAGGTAGGTGTCCTGCGCCACGAGCGCCACCTGACCGCGCAGCTCGTCGAGCCGGTAGGTACGCAGGTCGGAATCTTCGAGCGTGATCTTGCCGTCTTGCGGATCCCAGAAGCGGAGCATCAGATGCGCCGCCGTGGTCTTGCCCGCTCCGGATGGTCCGACGAGCGCGACCGTGCCGCCCGGCTTGAGATCGAACGAAACCTCGTCAAGCGCCGCTCGAGGTGTGTCCTCGTAGGTGAAGCCGACCGAGGTGAAGGCGCCCTCGGAGACGCCACCCGTCTGCGCGCCGTCCGTGGCGGCGCCGGTGCCTGGTCCGTCGACGACCTCGACGCCCTCGCTGTGTACTGCCGTTAGGCGTCGGGTTGCGCCGAGTGTGTCGCCCAGCCGTCGTCCGACCTGGGCCAGCTCGGCGACGGGCATGAATGCGCCCATGGCGAGCAATGTCAGCAGCGGCGCGAGCGAGGAATCGATGTCCCCACGCACCGCGAGCGCGCCGCCGATCGTGAGTACTGCCAGTCCGCCGTAGCCGGTGAGTCCTTCGAGCAGCGTGCGCTGCGTTGAAATCTGGCGGTTGAAGCCACCTCGCACCGGCAGGTAGTCGCGCATCAGACCCTCGAACTCGGCCTTGCGCTCCGGCTCTCGCTGGAACGCCGTGACCTCGCGCAGGCCCTGGAGCGTGTCGACCATGTGCGCGTTGAGCGCTCCGAGGTGATCGCGCGAGCGCGAGCCCAGCCGGTCGACGATACGTCGGGTGAAGAGCGGGCTCAGCGCGGCGAGGATCAGCAACGGCGCCAGACCGAGACCGAGTCGCCAGTCAACGACGAACAACGTGACCAGGGCCGCGCCGGGCACGATCACGCTGACAAAGGCATTGGCAATCGTGTGGGCAAAGAAGTACTCGACCGTCTCGACATCCTGCGTCGCCATCGAGACAAGGTCGCCGGTGCGGCGTCGGAGCAGGTAGGCCGGCGCGAGTTGATCGAGCTTGCGGAACAGATCGATCCGCATATCGGCGAGCAAACGGAAGGCCATGTCGTGGGAGACCCAGTTCTCGAGGAAACGGAAGAGTCCGGTCAAGACGGCGACCACGATCAATAGCGTCGCCAGCAATCCGATTGATTCGCCGTCGCGGACATTGGCGACCATCAACGCGCCGATCACGCCGACGGCGATCGCGCCGAAGAAGTGCGCCACTCCGGTCGCGAACGAAAGTGTGGTCTTGAACCAGTAGGGCGCGGCCAATGCCAGCAACCGACCTGATGTCTCGCGCCAACCCATGCCCTCGGCACGGATGATCGCCTCGGTCGCGCCACCACCGCCGTCGCGCATGGCCAGCGAACTGCCAGCGGTGGCAGATGTGGCAAAGGCAGGCGCCGATGTGCCGTCGTCGAAGCCGTCGATGCTGGGATCGGTCATCTGACCTGCCATCAGCCAGTCGTAGACGCCGCCCTCGGCCAACAGAGTCTCGTGGTCGCCACGTTCGACCAGCCGGCCTTCATCGAGCACGAGGATTTCGTCGCAATCGCGGACACTGGACAGTCGGTGGGCCATGATCAACGTCGTCCGACCCTGCATCAGTCGATCCAGCGCGGCCTGGATCGTCGCTTCGTTCTCGCCGTCAACGCTGGACAGCGCTTCGTCGAGGATCAACATCGGCGCGTCGCGCAGCAGCGCTCGCGCGATCGCGATGCGTTGGCGTTCGCCGCCGGACAGTCGGTGTCCGCGCTCGCCGATCACGGTGGCGTAGCCCTCGGGCAGCGCGGTGATGAACTCGTCGGCGTTGGCCGCCTGTGCGGCGGCGCGGATTTCGTCGTCCGTGGCCGCCGGCTTGGCGAAGCGCAGATTGGCGAGTACCGAACCGTGGAAGAGATAAGTGTCCTGCAGCACGACCGCCATCTGTGAGCGGATGTCGACGAAGCGCAGTTCGTTCAGGTCGTGACCGCCGAGCCGGATCGTTCCCTCCTGGGGCGTGTACAGGCGTTGCAGCAACCAGACCAGGGTCGACTTACCCGATCCCGATCTGCCCACCACGCCGATGCGTTTGCCCGGCTCGACCGTGAAGGAGACGCCATTCAGCGCGGGGCGCCGTCCGGACGGGTAGCTGAAGGTGACGTTCTCGAACTCGATCCGCGGCTCTAATGAGGCCGCGGGTTCAGCCGATGCATCGGGAGTCAGTGGCTTCGCTCGATCAAGGTTGAGGACGCTTTCCGAAGCTGCGACACCCAGCAGTCCCTGGTGGAAGAGCTGGCTCAGCTCTCGCAAGGGTCGGAAGACTTCCACGCCGAGCATCAGCACGACCAAGAGCTCGGCCAGTTCCATCGCGCCGCTCTCGACGCGCAGTGCGCCAACGAACAGGGCGATGGCTGCGCCGACGGTGATCGCGAGAATCGTCAGGCCCTGGGCGATGGCGTTGTTGAACAACACGCCCATCGTTGATCGAAACACTTCTTGCGCGCGCTCGGCCAGAGCCTCACCGCGCCGACCGCTCTGTCCGAACGCCTTCAGGGTGGCCAAACCCTGGATGGAATCGAGGAAGTCGGAGGCGAACGAACCATATGCGTCGTGGCGGCGGAGTGAGGCTTCGGCATTGCGCTGCTTGAGCAACGACGGCAGTAGCAACGTGACCAGGGCGAAGCCGAAGTAGATCGCGGCCACGGGCAGATCGAGCCAGCCCATGAAGATGAAAATGCCAATCGGAGCCAGCGCCGCCACAATCAGTTGCGGCAGATATTGGCCGAAGAACGTCTCTAGCTGCTCGACGCCTTCGATCACGCCGACGGTGACGTCGCCGGTGCGCTGTCGATCGAAGTAGGAAGGCCCCAGTCGGACGACCTGATCGAACAGTCGTTGTCGAAGCGAGAACTGCACCTCTAGAGCGGTGCCGTTCGCGATCTCTTCCTTGGCATAGAGGAAGATCGAGCGGGCCAGGATCGAGGCGGCCGCGGCGATAATCAGGGGGATGAGGTCGGAGAAGCTGTCGCCCTCGAAGATGCGCGCGGCAATCCAACCGAGCAGCGCCAGTCGCGCCACGCCCGCTGTGACTGCGAGCAGCCCCACGCTCACCGCCAGCCCAATGCGCCAGCGCACACCTTCGGTGAATCGCCAGAGGTCCCAGGAAAACGTCATGCGAAGATCCTTTGCGGGCCTACAGCCTTTGGTACTCCGTTCGACCCCGTGTCAGGATAGGCACGCCCATGCTGTGACCGGCCGATAAGGTCCCTCAGAGGCCGAACATTCTCAGTCCCCGCTTCACGCGGGGACCTCTGAAAAACTCCCCCTCTCCCCCCTTGCCGGGGGAGATGCCGAAGGCAGAGGGGGGTCCGCTGTTTGGTCGCCCTATCTGGCTATTGTCAGCCAACCCCCCTTCTGTCACTCCGTGACATCTCCCCGAGCAAGGGGGGGAGGGGATTCAGGAGTTTTGCAAAGGAGATTATATCGCTAGCTAGACAACCGCTCTGATTTCGTCTAGACTTTAGCTAGACAGATCGGAGATGGACATGACCGCCAAGAGCGCCCCGGGACGACACGAACGAGCCGGTATCTCGCTCATGCAGCTTGCCGACATGTTCCCGGATGAGGCCACCGCTCAAGCGTGGTTCGAGCAGCAGAGATGGCCAGACGGCGTCGCGTGCCCGCGCTGCGACGGACGACGCGTCAAGCCGGTCGCCAACGCCAAGCCGATGCCGTGGCATTGCGCGGACTGCCGCCAGTACTTCAGCGTTCGCACAAACACTGTCATGGCCGACTCGCGCCTGCCGCTCCGCAAGTGGGCATTCGCCATCTACATCGTCTCCACGTCCATCAAAGGCGTGAGCAGCATGAAACTGCATCGAGACCTCGGTATCACGCAGAAGTCCGCTTGGTTCTTGGCGCACCGAATCCGTGAAGCGCTAGAAGCTGACGATGGCCTGCTCAGCGGATCGGTCGAAGTGGACGAGACGTACATCGGCGGCAAAGAGAAGAACAAGCACGCGAGCAAGCGGTTGAACGCTGGACGTGGAACGGCTGGCAAAATGGCCGTAGTCGCTGCCAAATCGCGCGATTCCAAGCAGGTCCGAGGTCGACCGGTCGATCACGTCAGCCGTCGGTCGCTGCACGACTTCATCGATGCGACCATCGCGCGTGACGCGCAGGTGTACACCGACGAGCACCCGGTCTATAACGGACTGCCAAACCACGTTCACAAGTCAGTGGTCCACAGCGCCGGAGAATACGTCCGTGGTGACGCTCACACGCAGGGGATCGAGTCGTTCTGGTCGAATCTCAAGCGCGGCTACATCGGCGTCTACCACCATTGGAGCCGCGAACACCTGCACCGGTACGTCAACGAGTTCGCCGGTCGCACTTCGCTCCGCGATCTGGACACCGTGGATATCATGTCGACGGTCGCTCGGCGCATGATCGGCAAGCGGATCACCTACGCCGAGTTGACCGGCAAGGCGTAGATGTTCGGTCAGCTTGGGAATAGGTACTTGGCAACGAAGATGAGCACGCTGAACACTGTGCCAGTGGTTGATCCAAGTAGTGCCAGAAGGACCGGCTCGCCTAAGTCGAAGGACAGCAGTTGGACTCCATCGAGCGCCACCATGAACAGTACGGCTGCCAGCCACCCCGATACCAGCCGAAAGAACAAGCTGCTGTAACGCTTCCGCTCCTTGCGGTCTTGCTCGCTGTCTTTGATCCTTTGTTCAACCAACTCTGGAAAATACGCGTTGTGAGCATCTTCGATGGGCAGAGCCTTTGGGAAAAAGGTTTCCGGGCTGGGTTCATCCCTGGCCACGTCGCCACTCTCGGTGCTCCTTGCACATCTTTCTGATATTGAGAATCAGCGTGTCGATCTCACGGTCGCTCATATCTCTGAACAACGCGGCCGCAACGATGGCGTCCCATGAGTGGCCCTCTGCTTCGACCTCGGCCACTTTGATGGATGCGAGTAGGCGCCCACGATCTGATGTGATATCCGAAGCGGATACGATCTTAGCAAAGTCAACCAAAAATTCTGAGTTGACCTCGCTGATTTGCTCTTCCGCCGACTTAGTTGTCCCAGAGAGGGATGCGTCAGTTGTCATGGTGTACCCCTGTTCGCAAGACGTAGCCACGGCCTTGAAGATGCGCGCAGTCTAGCAACGGCGCACCAAACCGAACGCCACTCGTCACAATGGCTGTGCTTCTGCCGAGTTCCGAGTGGTTCTAGGTCATCGAGACGGCTTCGGCTTCAGGATCGCTTTGGCGATCTGCTCCGGCGTCTTCTTGGTTGGCGGAATGACGACATCGCGCTTCGGCATGGCGGGGCTCCGATTTTGCTTGTCTTGTCTCTGATGGACAAGTCTACCGCTATTCACGTTCTCCACGAGATTGTGGGCAATTCGAGCGAAATTCGTGCAACTTCGAGCACTTTAGTGCCATTTCAGTGCTCAAAGACGACTTCTTGACATCGCTGGTCGGAGTCGCAACACTGCTCACGCCAGACTAGAGACCACTTCCGTACGCGCTGTCCAAAACCGGGATTGGGCGCCATGCCTCCTTCCCGGCGTGTACGGCGAATTGGTCTCTGTCTGGCAACAGCCCATCTCGCTGCCAGGAAGGAGGCCCTGATGATCTCTAGCCAAGACAGACGTTTCAGATTGTTCGCTCCAGCTTCCCGACATCACCGTCCGGTCTGGAAGTTGTTTCATGCCATCTCTCAACCGCGCCGTGCTCACGGCACTCGCGGCCGTCCTCTCGACGGCACTGATTGCGTCCAGTTGCGGCTCTGACCAGTTCGAGCTTCCGCAAGAGATTCGAGACGCCGAAGACCTTGAAGCCAGACTCAACCGGTCGTTCACGTACGCCGATATGGAGATCGTGATAGCGGCGGTCCAACGGGTAGATACGTCCGAGTACAGCAGCTTCAACGACGCCAATCTCCGCGTCTACATCAAAGCCAAGAACGTCGGCAGTGAGACACGGACGTTCCACGCGTGGGCGTGGACGAGCGTCGTGGACTCAGACGGCGTGATTCACAGTCCGTCTCTCTGCGCTGGCTGTCCGAAAGCGCTGGACAGAGTCGAGTTCGCACCCGGCGGCGAAGTCGTCGGGTTTCTCTACTTCGAGATGCCGAGCGGCAAGCAAGCGGACTCGATTATCTTCAAGCCGACGTTCTCAGCAAACGCCGTCCACGTCGAATTCAGCGACCGCTGATGGAACAGCGGTTGTCTAGCTAGCGATATAATCTCCTTTGCAAAGGTCTCCGTAAAGCGGGGATTGGGATTCAACCGAGATGACTTCTTGGACACGCTCCTCGCGCGCGGACTAGTTCACTTCACCATCGTTCAGCTTCCGTCTGAGCGGTACGCTGGTCCTGGTCGGATCATCAGATTGCCAAGCTCGGAACGAAAATGACTCCCGCCGTCGATTCCCCGCAGTTCTCCGACCTCTACCTCGACGACCATTCCGTCCAGCCTGCGCTGACGCCGATTCAGAACGAATTCGGCTTCCTTTGCGACTGGACCAGCCTGCGATTCTCACCGACTTACTACGGTGGCGGCGTCCCACATGGGAACGGCGAGGCGGTGGTGATTGTGCCCGGATTCATGGGCACGGACCTCTCGATGATGGAGCTCTACTGGTGGCTGGCGCGGATTGGGTATCAGCCTTACTACTCGGAGCTTGGGCTCAATGTGAACTGCCCGGACATTTCCTCCGAGACAGTGCTCAGCGTGGTCCGGCGGGCGGCCAATGAGACCGGCGCCCGTGTCCATTTGATTGGACACAGCCTGGGCGCGTTGATCGCGCGGAGTGTCGCCTTTCAGCATCCAGAGCTGATCGACCTCCTGATATCGCTCGCGGCGCCATTCAACGATGTCGCCTATGTGCATCCGGTCCTGATCGAGGCGATGGCTGCGGTTCGTCGGCAGGCAGGCTCGCACCTGACCTGGCATGTCGCTCCAGCCTGTTACAGCGGTCACTGCACCTGTTCCTTCACCGAAAACATCATGCGTCCTCAGCGACCCACATTCCGCCGCTATGCGCTCTACGCGGAGAACGATGGACTCGTCCTTCCTGAGAGCTGCATGGAGGAAGAGGCTGAGTACAACGTGGGGATCCAGACCAGCCACTACGGGATCATTTACAACGCTCAGGCGTATCGGGAGGTCGCACGGCTGCTGGCGGATTCATCGACGGCGTAGTTGCGATTTCCCTTCTCTCCCTTGAAGACCTGGGCAGAGACCATTCAGTGCGCAGAGGACGTTACTCCCTCTCCCTTTGGGAGAGGGCTGGGGTGAGGGGTCTCCGGCTCATCGCTCTGCTGGGAATCGCTCGTTGCCCAAGCCCGGCCCTCACCCTAACCCTCTCCCACAGGGAGAGGGGACCGGAGGGGGAGAGGGGATCTGGGGGTCAACTTTGGGCGTGCTCAACTCAAAACACGAGGGCAGCCACATGGGCTGCCCTACGTTTGGATTCGGACGTTGGGGGAGGTTAGGCCTTGGTCTCGGCCGCTTCCTTGGTTGCGCCGTTGTTCGACGGGCTGAAGGCGTCCATGCTCTTTTGCAGGAAGTCGGCCCAGGGGTTTGAGGTCTGCCATTCTCGCGAGATTTCGAGGGCAGCCTCGGCGGCGGTGCGGCTGGCGCCGAGCAGCGCGTCGAGCGCTTCCCGACCCTCGCTACTGGCGGCGATGGCTTCCTTGTACGCCGACTGGGTGAAGTCGAGCGCCTGGCTCTGTGCGGCAACGGCAGACTCCATGATCGCCGAGTAGGCGGCGGCGGAGTCGGTCGGGTTGGCGGCGACCTGACGGGCCAGGTCGAGGGCCTGGCGCTGGGCCGCGCTGGCGTCGGTCAGGAGCTGGCGCGAGATCCGCAGTCCACGCTCGTTTGCCTGTTCGATCGCGTGGGCCAGCGCGTCGTAGCTGGCGAGCAGGGCTTCGAAGTACTTGTCGGTCGGGGCCTGAGTTTCAGTCTGTTCGGTCGATTGGTCGGACATGAAGTTCGCTCCGTTTTGGCTCGCAGCTCAGTCGGTATGCGGAAAATATATGTCTCGGCCCCTCTATGTGCAATATGCATCTTGCATCGCTTGGCACTTAGCGGCACAATGCGGGTATGGCAGATGACACAGCATCCGGCAGTATTTCCGGCAGTGTTGCCGGCAGTGTTGCCGGCAGCGCATCGAGCAAGTCGAGCAAGAAGAAGCGGACAACCTCCGAGCCGCGTCTGCACGGTGAGATGTTGGCGACGAGCCTGCTCGCGTTCCTCAAGGGCTGCAACGCTTACGGCTATCAGCTGAATCAGCAGTTGAACGAGTCCGGACTGCCCGAGTCGGACAGCGGCACGGTCTACCGGGCGCTACGGCAGCTCGAGACCAGCGGCTTCGTGTCGTCGTTCTGGGACACCTCCGAGCAGGGTCCAGCGCGGCGGATGTACTCGCTGACCGCCGCCGGCGACATCTTTCTCAGAACCTGGCTTGACGCTCTGAACCGCTATCAAGAAGTGCTCACCGGCGCCCTCGAACGTTTCGAGGCAGCATCCCAACCCCCTGAAGAATCCAACACTGAATAGGACGCCTCATGACCAAGACCGAGACCTCTCCTCCGGACCCCTCCGCGATCTGGCGCGACTGGATGACGCAGTCCGAGCGCCAGTGGAACGAATTCTTCAACCAGATGATGGGCACCGAAGAGTTCAGCCAGGGTATGGGCCGCAACCTCGATGTCTTCTTGCACTTCCAGAAGACGATGAGCGAAGCGATGGGTCCGTACCTGACGGCGATGAACGTGCCGACACGCACCGATGTCCTCGCGCTGGGCGATCGACTGCTGGCGATGGAGAACCGCCTGGCGGCGATTGAAGCGCATCTGTCGACGTTGCAGACGAGCGTCGACAAGGGATCGACGAGTAGCAAAAGCAACACAAAGCCGCGTCGAACCAAGCGCCCAGCAACGCCCGACACAAACTAACTGTTCCCGACACATCAACTTAACGTCCGTGTAACTCGTTTCTAACCCGGAACGAGACGTTGCCATAGACAATCACTGTCACTGCACACCTTCGTGCAGTGTTTCTTCAATCCGTGGAGTGACCTATGACTCTTGCTGTTGCTGAGCCTGCGCCCTCTGCCTCCCCTGACGATCTAAGCACTACTTCAGACACCGAATCACCAGACATCGCCAGCACCGTCCAGTCGACGGTCGAGACCATCTTGCGCCGCGGGCTGGTCGGCCTGGAATACATCTCGCTCGACGACCCGCAGCCCGGGGCGACGCCCAAGGACACGATCCTGACCCAGGGATCGATGAAGCTCTACCATTACCGCGCCCAGACAGACGAGGTCTACCGCACGCCGCTTCTGGTGATCACGTCGCTGGTCAGCAAGCCGTACATCCTCGACCTCACGCCAGGCCAGAGCATGATGGAATTCCTGGTTCAGGCCGGCTACGACGTCTACATGATCGACTGGGGCATTCCGATGCCCGAGGAGAAATCGCTGACGCTCGACGACTACGTGCTCAATCATCTGCCTGCCTGCGTCGAGCGGATCCTTGAGGACTCCGGCGAGTCCGAGTTGAACATGCTTGGATACTGCCTCGGCGGAACGCTGGGCGTGCTGTACCTGGCGACGCATCCCGACGCGCCAGTCGGCAACATGGCTTGCCTGACTACACCAGTCAACTTCAAGGGCATGGGCCTGTTCACGCAGTGGACCGACGAGCGCTACTTCGATGTTGACCGGATCGTCGACTCGCTGGGCAATGTTCCTGGCGAGATGCTGCTTTCCGCCTTCGACATGCTGCGCCCAACCGGCCGCCTGACCAGCCCGATCCAGGTGCTCGACCGGATTCGTGACGACAAGTATGTGCAGTCGTTCATGATGCTCGACCGCTGGGCGTCCGACCAGATTCCCTTCGCCGGCGAGGCCTTCCGCCAGATGGTGAAGGAGCTCTACTGGAAGAACGCCATGCTTGAGGGCACATTCGAGCTCGGCGGCAAGTCGGTTGACCTCTCTTCGATCAAGACGCCAATGATCCATGCGATGGCAGAGCACGACCACATCGTTCCTTACGAAGCAGCCAAACCGCTGCTTGAAATCGTCCAGTCGGAGGACAATGAAGCGGTCGTATTGCGCGGTGGACATGCCAGCCTCGTCGCCGGCGGCAATGCCAAATACCGACTCTGGCCTAAGCTGGATTCATGGCTTTCGGTTCGTTCGATCTAACTGCGAAAGAGCACAGTATGCGCTACCCAGCCTCGGCAACCATCGCCGGAAGTCCAGTCACGCTCAGACTGATGGAACGCGGCGATGCCGACGCCATCGTGTCCTTCGCGCGCCAGCTTCCCATCCATGATCTGCTGTTCCTGCGACGTGACATCACGCAGCCGGAGCAGGTCGAGGTCTGGGTCGAACGTATCGAAGCCGGCCTGACCACCTCGCTCCTGCTCATTGATGAGGGTGGAGAGATCGGCGGATACGCCACGGTCGATCGCAACGATCTGCCCTGGTCCCCCCACGTGGCCGAGCTGCGCGTGCTGGTCGGCCCCGGACTGCGAGAGCAGGGCGCCGGACGCTTGCTGACCGAAGAGGCGTTTCGCATCGCGCTTGAGATGAAGGTCGAGAAGATCATCGCGCAGATGACGATCGATCAGCAGCAGGCAATCTCGGTATTCCGCTCACTCGGGTTCAAGCCCGAAGCGGTGTTGCGCGAACACGTGAAGGATCGCGACGGTGTCAAGCACGATCTCGTCATCCTCAGCCACGACGTGGCCGAAGCGCAGCGGCGTCGAGCCGCGACCGGAGTCCTCGAAGCGGTCAGCGGCTGATTGCAGGGTCCCCGTCCCCGCTAACTGAGACCTCTGATGTGCCCCCTAATCCCCTCTCTTCCCTTTGCGGGGGGAGATGTCACGGAGTGACAGAGGGGGGCGGCGGATGATGACCAGAGAGGGCTCCCGAACAGCGGACCCCCCTCTGCCTTCGGCATCTCCCCCGCAAGGGGGGGAGAAGGGGAGTTTTTCAAAGGTCTCCGTAAAGCGGGGACTGGGAGGTGTGGGACGCCCTTACCTGGGCCAAGAAATCAGCTGCGACTCTTCACGCCTATCCTCGACTCGGAAAGCCGAGGAGTCCCATGGTGGAGCCGCTAGAGGGCCTGCGAGTTGTTGAGTTTGAGATTGCCATCCAGGGACCGCTTGTCGGTGGGTTTCTGGCCGATATGGGCGCCGACGTGGTCAAGGTCGAGCCTCCCGGCGGCGACCCCAACCGATGGCACACCGGCGTCAATTGGACTGCGCCTGCGGAGACTCCTGGTTCTCAATTTCTGTCCGTCTCGCATGGCAAACGATCCATCTCTCTCGATGTCCACACCGAGACCGGCCGCGCAGTATTGATACGCCTGGTTGAGCGGGCCGACATCTTCATCAGCAACTTCCGCGAAGACTCGCTAGAGCGCATGGGCCTGGGCTACGACGCGCTGTCGCAGATCAACGAGCGGCTGATCTACGGCATCGCCAATGGATTCGGACACGAAGGCCCGGACAGCAACAAGCGTATGACCGACCAGTACGCGCAGGTCCGCAGCGGTATTGCCAATATGGTCGGCGATCCCGACACGCAACCAATGATCGCCGGCTCGGTGATCGGCGACACCAGCGGTGCGATGGGCCTCACCCTCGCCATCATGACTGCGCTCGCCGCGCGAGAGATCCACGGCGTGGGCCAGAAAGTGCGAACGTCGTCCTACGGCGTAATGGTCTGGATGCAAGCCTGGGAACTCAATCACTCTTCGATCACCGGGACGCTGCTGTCGCGCGAGGGACCGCACCATCCGAACGTGCCCGGCAGCGCGGGCACATACCTGACAGCCGACGGCGGCGCGTTCCACGTCGACGTGCAGGGTGACAACGCCTGGCCGGAATTCTGTGAGTTTGGCGGCATCCCCGAAATCGGGGCAGATCCGCGTTGGGACAGCAGCCAGAAGCGATCACCCCTGAGCGACTTCCGCTGGCTCGAACAATCAAAGCTGCTGCGACCGCACATGGCCCGCGCGATGAAGAATCGAGCCACCGAGGAATGGGAGCAGTTCTTCGACGAGCGCCGCGACGAGATCATGTATCAGCGCGTCTTCGACTACGAGGACGTAATCAACGATGAACAGGCCCTGGAGAACGGCTACATCGTCGAGAAGGACGTGCCTGGAGTTGGCAAACGGCCGATGGCGGGCAATTTCGTCCAGTTCAACAAGACCCCGGCAAGCGCCAAGCCATGGTTCCCAGAACTGGGCCAGCACACGTCCGAAGTGATGTCAGAACTCGGCTTCGACGAGGAACAGATCGCCGAGGTCGAAGCGCAGAAGAATCCGCGATTACCAATGTCCAGCCGTGCCCGTACGCGTCGAGAGAGTCGCTAGTAGATGGTCATTGTCATCAGGATCACTGTGCCGCTGCCCCCTGAGCCGGACACGGCATCTCGCATCGATGCCCCGTGCTTGACACGGGGCCCAGATCACGCAACGCCGCACGCAGGATGACCAACACCTCAGCTCTGTCATTGAGCGCAGAAGACGACGAGCCGCGATTCCAGCGAGAATGAACCTCGAGCGACGCGCAACGGATGAGGTCTGAGCCCCGTGTCAAGCACGGGGCAACAAGCGCTGTGGCCAATGGAATCCCAACTACGCTTACTTCATCGCCCTTGTAGACCCAGAGCCCCTACGATAAGCCATGACAACTGCACAACGAGCTCATCATTTCCATACTGACCACCGCGTCCGCACTCTTCTCATAACTCTATTGACACGCCTCTTCTGTCTATCAATAAACTCACTCTTGCTATAGCCAAACAAGGTGCCCAATAGCGCTCCAACAAGGCCGCCTATTGCCGTTGCCGCGACTTCCAATGCAATGAAGTCTCCATCTGTTATCTTGTCTATAATCGATGCCTCGGATTCTTCTACGATATCCTCCATCTGTTCGGTAATCACCTGCGAAGCAACCTCCAAGTTCTCAGCTGCCCGTACAATAACATGCTCGCTAGCGGCCTCGACCTCAGCCGCTGTTGCTGCGTTGGCTACGATGGCGAGTGCTGGCGAAGCCGAGGCTAACTGATATCCACCATTCGAATGTCCCGTCGCATAGAATGTAGGCTTCAATATTGTTCCTGACTGAAGGTTACTATCTAGTATCATACTAAAGGTGATCTGCACCACTTCCCCTGGTTTGATGGACTGGGGGAAGCGAAAAGGTTCCGTGCGGGATGGACTGCCCAAATAGCCTCCCAAGTCGGGCGATAACACACTATAGCCTAGCCCCCCTTTCAGTGGCTCAGCATACCGGAGAGCTATCCAGTCCGCTGCTTGAACATAGCTCATACCACATGCCAAATCGGCAGCAAGCGTAACGTCTTCTAAAGCTCCGTTACCATCGTTAACAAATCGGAGCACGTAGGTTATCTCTTCACCGGCTAACGCGCTCTCCACGGCGTCGACTCTGAACTCCAACTGCGCCCGGGGACCAACCGTAAGTTGCATGTTGTTATCCACAACCAATGCGCCACGAAGCCGGACCGCGGTCTTCACGTCTATCGTATCCCCGACTGTGAGTAGATCCTCGTTGAGATGGGCACGGAAATCTATACGAAGTTCGCTATACGGCTCGAGTTCCCCAATCTGCCAACCGGCCATCCAGTCGTCATTCAAGTGTGTTGGTCGTATCGCAGGAGTGCTGTCATCAATGGGATGTTGAATGATCTGGTATGAAGCTGACCCCAGAAGGTAAGTCAACCCATGCGAGTGCTGCGTACCAAGAACAAGATCCTTGGCCACGTCAGGAGTTGGATTCCTAACGCGAATAGTTATACTGAGGGTGTCGCCCGAGTACAGCCCGGAATAGCCACTTATGTTCATTGCATGCTGGGTCACGTACACGCTGTCCTTGCGCTCCCCTACAGTGATCATTGCTTGTGCTTGCGCAACCTCGTCTGCGCCCAATGCCCTTCCGTCGCTATTGGTATCGTGGCCAGCTCCTGCTAGCAACTGAAACTCGGTTCCGACAATGGTGCCTCGGGCGATGGTGTCGGTCCATGAGAAGACGACCGTGTCCCCGGGCGGTGGGTCTATGTACCAGTCCTCTGTTTCTGTGGTCAAGCGTGAAGGCGTTTGTTCACTGGTTTTGTGATTGATTTCGTGCCTGGTGATCGTTCTTGGAGTCGCGAAAAGAAGAGGGCCGAGGTCGCTCGGCGTGCCTTTTAGTAGGACCCCTCTCAACTGACGCGTCGTTCCTTCGTTGGTAATGCGAAGCTGGTATTCTTCGGTCCATCCTGGTGCGGGCGTGGTGTCGCTAGTGTGGAAGGTAGCTCTATAGCTAGCAATCTGAGTTGAAGGGTGAGGAGCAACCGACAGGAGAAAATCTCTTTCCTCAGTGAACTCCTGTAGTTCAAAGGTGCCGTCAGCTCGCTGATTTCCAATCGGCGCATCAAACGTCCAGCGGGTTTCGATGCGGTGGTTGGATCCGATGGCCGCGCAATCGGATACAGCAACGGTCCAGTCCAAGCGAAGTTCGCTTGTAGGAGCGAGAGTGTTCGCGGAGAAGTACAGGGGTTGCCCAACGGCGTCGCTGTCGTGAGTGAGTTGGTATGAGGCGACATTTGTCGCGTCAAGATGCCCGCTCCCAAGAACATAAGTGAGGTCTGGCGCATCTGGTGCAATTGCCACCATCCCGGACATTCGCGGTACTGGGGCTAGGGTACAAATGTCAGCCCGTATGGTGATACTCACCTCCTCCCCGGGTCGGACTAGAACCGTTTGAAATGGGACTTGTCCAACATCAGAGCCACTGTGGGGATTGTCCAGTGACATATAGTCGAAACTTACCCCCCAAGTCTTTAGGTCACCGTCACCTTTGCCAGGACATGGTGCCTGTCCACCGGTTTGGGCAGTCGCAAAAGCTGTGGAATCTATAAAGGTAAGCAGGGCGACTGCAATCCCAATCAAGACGAGAGCGTGCGCCAGCAAAATCCTGTGGATCGACACTGCATTGCTTCCTGGTTGTGTCAAGTGGTTGGTCGATTCAACTTGATTCTATACGAAGGGCTGGCTCATCGTGAGTTGATGGAGTGGCTGGGGCTAGTGTGTCCCCGTGCGGCCTACGTGTTGGACTGACTAGCATCGTCAGTGTTCGTACGGTTTTCCTTGCTCTGGTGGGAATCCTAGTCGTAGGCTTCTGCCAGCAACGCTTCCAGGGCAGCGTTGAACTCGTCGGGCAGTTCCCAGTAGACGGAGTGGCCGCCCTCAGGAATCTCGACGTAGCGCGCGCCGGGCACCAGCGCGGCGGCCTTCTCGATCACGGGCGCGGGGATGATCGCGTCCTCGGCGCCGGCCAGGAACAGGACGGGCATCGTCAACGCGGACAGTGCTTCGACCGCGATCGCGCCATCCTCGACGCCGAACGACAGCGGGCGATCCAGATCCAGCGGTGGATTCAGAGCGCGGACCTGGTTGTAGAGGAAGACGCCTTCCGGTGAGCGCTCCAGATAGGCCGGTCCGACCATGCGCGTCATCCCGCCGAGACGGGCGTTCTCGGCGGCAGCCGTGGTCGCGGTGCGCATGTCCTCGAGCAGTTCTTGATCGCCGATGCCGAGCATCGTGTCGGCCATCATCAGCGCCTTCACTCGGTCGGGATTGCGTGCTGCGTAGGGCAGAATCGAGAACCCACCCATTGACTGGCCAACCAGCGCCGCTTCCGCGATGTCGAGTTGATCCATCAACTCACCGAGGTCTCGGGCGAATGCCATCCGACCCTCGCCGGACAGGTCCTGGCTCTGTCCCCAGCCGCGCACTTCGTAGGTCACACAGCGGAATCGCTGGCTGAAGTGTGGAATCTGGTTCCACCAACTGAGGTGGTTTCCACCTGCGCCGTGGACGAAGACGATCGTGTCCGGGCCATCGCCAAACTCGTCATAGATCAACTTGCCGCCGGTCACATCAAGCGTCTTGGGCATTGCCATGCTCCATTCCCACTATTGGCCAGCTCAAGGCTAGTGCCAGTCGTGAGCGGTGGGCATGCGCAGGTCGGCTCCGATGGCCTCGATCTTCTCGGCGACGATGTTTGTGGTTCCATCCCAGCGGTCGATACGACCTTGCAGCATGATGAGCTGATTCGACAGCGCCCGCCGACACTTGGCGAACACCTTGGGCCAGACGATGGTCTGTATGTCGCCGGTCTCGTCTTCGATCGTGACGAAGACGGTGCCGTCCTGTCCACGTGGATGCTGACGCGCGATTGGCCAGCCGGCGACGCGGATTCGCTGGCCGTCGTTGGCGTCGTAGACCTCGGCGGTCGTCATCACACCGGCGTCGAGCGTGGGCCGGATGAACTCCATTACGTGGCCACGGGGATAGATGCCCAGCGCGTGGTACTCGCCGACCATCTTCTCGTAGTCGCTGAAGTCGTCGAAGCGCGGCGGCGGATTCGCGCCCGCGACGGGGAAGGCGCGCAACCCGGCGCGTGTCGGACGGATCGAGAGTCCCGCTTCCCAGAGCGCCTCGCGACGATTCGGCGTGACGTCGTCGAATGCGCCCGCCTCGACCAGTGACCGAACCGACTGCGGCTTGAGCCCGGTGCGGCGGACCAACTCGCCGGCGTCGGCATAGGGACCATGTCGCTCGCGCTCCTCGACAATCAGCCGCGCCGACTCGGGGCCGATGTCCTTGATCATGCCCAGGCCGAGGCGGACCTCACCAGCTACTGAGACCTGTTTCTGAGAAAGGCTCCCGCTCCCCCTTGCAGGGGGAGCTGTCACGGAGTGACTGAGGG
>MPNM01000001.1 GCA_002239025.1 Chloroflexi bacterium bin125
TTCTTCTGCCGCCTCAAGCGCTTCCATCGCATTGCCTTCCGCAGCGACAAACTGGACCAAATCTACCTCGCCGCCGTCCACCTGGTCCTCATCTACGACATGCTGCTAGCAATGTGAACAGGCCCTAGTTACCGAACGCCCAGCTAGAACTGAGAAGACTAGAAGCCTCTTCGAACACTGCCTCTTCCGCCGCCAACAGTGCACCTCGAAGGTCGCGCGGGCTCTCCTGCAGCCATGTGCCGATTCCCGATGCGGCCGCCTGGTGCAGCGATGTGCCGACATTGATCTTGGCGACCCCGAGTTCGACGGCAGAGGCGAGTTCTTCATCCGTCAGACCGCTCGCGCCGTGTAGGACCAGGGACACGTCCACGGCTTCATGGATGGCTCGCAGCCGATCGATGTGCAAACCACCGATAGCGGGTCCGCCATGCGTATTGCCGACCGCCACCGCGAGCCAATCGACGTTGGTGGCCTGGACGAAGCGCCCGGCTTGGTCGGGATCGGTCCAGGAGGCCTCACCGATCGTGACGCCTGCCTCGTTGCCGGCGACGTGGCCAAGCTCTGCTTCAAGAGGCAGCCCGGACCAGGCTACGAGCCCCTTCGCCGATTGCGTCATCGTGGTGTTCTGCTCGTAGGGCAGCGTTGAGCCGTCGACCATGATCGACTTGAATCCAGCATTGATTGCCTGTGAGAGTTCATCCAGGGTGTGCGCGTGGTCGAGATGCAGCGCGACCTCGGCAGCGGAGTCCGCAGCAATCGACGTTACGACCAGTGCAGCAACATCCACGCCGCCGATCAACTCCACACCGGACCGGTTGAATTGGATCAAGACAGGGCGCTTCGTCGACTCGGCGGCGCGGATCACGCCTCGAACCATTTGAACTGTCGATACGTTCGCGCCAACGATTGCGCGACCCTGCGCGTGCGCTTGTGCGATGATTGGGCCTGGATCAACGAGCGGCATGTGCGCAGTGTCCCACAGCCGGCGTTACTGCGAGTGCGCAACTAAGAACGTTCGAACACGCTTGATCGGCGCGAGAGCAGGGGATCGCTTTGGCTGACCATCCCGCGCACCCGCGCGATCTCGCCACGTTGGACGATGACCAGCTTGTGGAGATTTCGCTCGACGGGCGACTCGACGCGTTTAACGTGCTCGTGTTGCGCCACCAGACGCGTGTGCGCGCGACCTGTCGCGGGATTGTCGGTATGTCCGAGGCGGACGACCTCATGCAGGAGGCGTTCATCAAGGCCTGGGACCGGCTCAAGACCTACAACCAGCGCGGCAAGTTTCCCGCCTGGCTGGGCGTCATCGCTCGACGCTCATGTTTCGACTACCTGCGCCAGCGACAACGACGCCCTTCGACCTCGCTAGACCGCCTGACCGACTCACTGGGCGATCAGTTCGCGCCAGAGTCGGGCGATCGGTCGCTAGACGAGCACATGCTCAATCTCGAGCTCAGCGGAACTCTACGAGCGGCGCTGGAGTCGCTGCCGGAGGAACAGCGTCGGGCAGTCTTCTACCGCGACGTAGCCGATATGGAGTACCGCGAAATCGTCGACGCAACGGGATGGTCCATGGGAACCGTCAAGTCGAGGATCAGCCGAGGCCGGGCGGCGATGCGAGACTATCTGAAGCGGCACCCGGAAGGGCTTGGCGTATGAGCCGTCATTCAAGCCGTCAGTACCGCTTCGAGCTCAAGTTCGACGATTGCCGGGGTTCGGGCGGTTCAGCGCCGTCTAGAGTTGGATCGACGCTCCGAATGCATACGATCTCGACTTATGTAGTGGTCGGTACCCAACAATCGGGCAGATCCATGGCCGAGATTGGAACCACGGGAACAGGCAGAGCGTCTAAATTTGTAGACAGGTACGGAGCAACGCGCTTGAATGACTGCGAACTACGCTCAGATTGCAGAATGGATGTCCAATGGGCATGCGGCTGAGCCTCAGATCTTTGTTTCGTCGCGCAGACTGGCGCGATGATCTGTCGGCCTATGTCGACGATGAGCTGTCACCTCGTGAACGTGAGCGCGTTGCAGCGCAACTGGCCGATTCGGCCGAGATGCAGGAATACCTCGCCGACCTCCAACAGATGCGATCGGTGCTGCGCAGCTTCGACACCGCGCCGAGTAGTGTGCCATTCCAGCTCACGCCGGAGATGATCAACGATCCGGCCCGAGTTCCGTTCCAACCGACCGTCGCTGCACGCGCTTTGCGGCTGTCGATGTCAACTGCTGCCGTAGGTGTTGCGACTTTTGCCGCCGTGATGATCTTTGACGCCGTCGATTCGCCCACGGTGACCTTCACGACCACGTCCGCCGGCGATTCGGGCAGAGGTGTCCCGACCGCCGCGGTCGTGACAGACGAAGTAGAGGTCGAAGTTGAAGCGCAAGCGGCCGCAGATGCTGAGCCGTCTGCCGTGACAGCGGTCTCGGCCACATCGGCTGATTCGGGGCGCGAGTCCGCGTCGCAAGCTGAGTCTGCTGAGCAGCGAGAGGTCGAGCAGAGTGCTCCAGCCGACGCAACAGAGGTAGCCCAAGAAAAGATGCAAGCCGAACAACAGGCGTCGGTGGCAGCCGTTGATGGCGAGGCAGAGCAGCAGGAAGCAGCACAACAAGCGGCGTACGAGGAAGAGGCTGAGCAACGACAAGCGATGGCGGAGCAGGCATCCGAAGACGCAGCTTCTGATCCGTCACGCCGAGCCCTGACCGCCGGCAGCGCCAGAGGCGAGAGCGACGCTGCGGAAGTGACCGCTGAGAGTGTGGTCGCACAGCAACAGGCGTCAGACGCTGCGCAAGAGACCAACCAGGATGATGCATCGACCACCTCTGCGCCGGAAGCCACTGGTTCGATTGAGGATGCTTCAACTGATTCCACTGCTGCCGAGTCGCCAGAACGTGATCGATCAGGCGGGCAAGAACGCGCGGCAGCTTCGACACAGTCCGAAACGCGCACCGTTGCGACCTCTGTGACGCACACTGAGTCCGACTGGCCACTGGAACAGCGACCACGCTCGAGCACGGTGCAGCTCGCGACCGATCCGTCCTGGGAGCGTCCGGTCCAGATTGTGCTGGCGGCCATCGCGATTAGCGCCACGGTCTTTTGGCTGGTACTGACGATCGTGGACCGTCGCCGTCGAGCATGACGTTGCGCCCGGTCGGCAGTTCGCGCCTGATGGCGCGTGCGTTTGAGCTGGCCCGCAGCGTGCGCGGCAGCACGAGTCCGAACCCGCCCGTGGGCGCAGTGGTCGTTCAGGGCACGCAGATTGTCGGTGAGGGAGCGACCCAGCCTCCAGGTAGGCCGGACCCCGCCTCGCAGCTCGGAAGACCGGGACAGCCGGCCTCGCAGGACGAGACTGCCCCCCGACCTGGAGGCTCCCACGCCGAAGTGATGGCGCTGCGCGAATCCGGCAACCAGGCACGTGGCGCGACGATGTACGTGACCCTGGAACCGTGCGCTCACTACGGCCGGACGCCTCCATGCACGTTGGCCATCATCGAGGCTGGGATTGCCCGCGTCGTGGTCGCCTACAGCGATCCCGATCTTCGGGTCGCCGGGCGCGGCCTGGAACAACTTCGGGAGGCCGGAATCGAAGTGAGTCTGGGCGACGGCGCTGCTGAAGCGGCGGCGCATTATGAGGCCTATGCCTGCCATCGACGAACTGGCAGACCCTTTGTCACAGCCAAATTCGCCGCGTCGCTCGATGGTCGCATCGCATCCACGAGTGGTGACTCACGCTGGATCTCGGGACCGCAGACCCTGCAGTGGGCTCATCAGAACCGACCGTTATACGACGCGATGCTGGTCGGCGTCGAGACAATCATCGTTGACAATCCGCAGCTCACGGCCCGACCTGACGATTGGCAGGGCCCGGTGCCGCAGCCGCTCCGTGTTGTCCTCGACAGCCGCGGCCGGACGCCGCTCGACAGCCGCGTCCTGGACGGAACAGACACGTCGCCGACCCTGATCGCCACCACCGACGCTGCGCCAACCGACTGGCGTGAGTCGATCCAATCGCGTGACGTCGATGTGGCCGTGATGCCAGAGGACCCGAGTTCAGGCGGGCGCGTGTCTCTGCCTGCGTTGCTCGACCTGCTCGGTCAGCAGCGTGGCGTCGTCAGTCTGTTGGTCGAAGGCGGCGGGGAGGTGCTGGGATCGTTCTTTGACCAGCGTTTGATTCACAAGGTCACAGCCGTCATCGCGCCGATGATCATTGGCGGCGATGCCCAGACGGCGGTCCGAGGTCGCGGGGCGAACCGAATGCGCGATGTCCTGCGGCTCAATCACATGACGGTCGAGCAGCTCGGGCCGGACCTGCTGGTCACGGGCTATCCCAGTCATCCGGAGCGTGAGCTCGATGTCCGTGTGCGGCCGGCGGGACAGTCCGACGCGGAAACGGTCGACATGCTCCTGGCAGCGCAGATTGGACCGGATAGTCCCACCAGCTCCGACATGCTGGCTGAGGCGCGCGCCGGTGACACCGTAGTCTGGCTGGCAACGATGCAGACCCCGAGGGCCGACTTGAGCGGCGAGATGGCCAACGCGGAAGACATCCTGGGCATGGCTTCGGTCCACTTCGCAACCGGCGAACGTGCATCCCTGCGCTGTCTGGCCGTCCGGCCTGACGCACCGACCATGACAGCGGAGCGGTTGCGCGAATCTTGCGAAGCATCCGCCAGCGGACGCGACTATCAATGGTTGATGTTGACAGTAGCAACAGCCAGCGGCTTAACCGACGAACAGTACAAGTCCAGCGGCTATCGTTACTATCGGCGCGATGCCAATGGCTCGGACGTACTGATCAAACGCCTGCCTTCATAGCATCCGCTCCACAACATGAGCTGGTTGGGGCAGATTGCGTCTCTTGTTATGTGCGATATCACGGTCGGTGCAGGTAGCATGAGGGCCGAAAGAGCCGCTAGCAGGGGACGCGAGCGATGTTCACAGGCATCATCGAAGAGGTCGGGGAGATTACCGAGGCGGCTGAGGGACTGCTGCGCATCTCGGCCCCCATGATCCTGGAAGACGCCAATCTCGGCGACAGCATTGCCATCAATGGGGTCGACCTGACGGTGACGCACATCGAATCGGGTCAGTTCCTGGCCAACCTGATGCCCGAAACCTATCGCCGTTCCAACCTGGGCGAGCTGGCTGTCGGCGACCGGGTGAACCTGGAGCGCTCGGTGCGGCCGATGGACCGGTTGTCCGGGCACCTCGTCCGCGGCGTTGTTGAGGGGCGTGGCGCCTTCCGCAGCACGCGCTCGGAATCGGATGCCATTGTCGTGACCTACGACGCTCCTAGCGAGCTACTGAGTCACATGATCGTCAAGGGGCCAATCTCCATCGACGGGGTCTCGCTCACGATTATCGAGAAGGATGAATCGGGATTCGCCGTTTCACTTGTTCAGTACACTCAGGAGCACACAAACCTCCTCGACAGACAGCCTGGTGATGCCGTGAACCTCGAGACCGACATCCTTGCCCGCTATGTCGATGAACTACTGGAAACGAAAATCGACCAAATGCTGGACGAGCGACTTGCGGCACTTGGGGCGAACGAAGGCGGAGCGCAATGACCGACGCCGACATGACCAACGCCGACACGTCGACGACTGCCGCCTCGAGCGAGACGGGCAATACGAAGCCGCGCCGTGCCCGCCGCACCTCTGGCGGTCAAAGGCGCAAATCGCCCTTCTGTACCGTTGAAGAGGCGATCGAGGCGTTCGCCCAGGGTGAACCGCTGATCATCACCGACGACGAGGATCGCGAGAACGAGGGCGACCTCGCGCTGCCGGCGCAGTTCGTCACCTCGGAAACAATCAACTTCATGGCCACACATGGACGTGGCCTGATCTGCATCGCCATGGATGGCAATTCGCTGGATCGGCTTGGACTGCGGCTGATGGTCGACCAGGGTTCCAACACGGCGCCGCTGGGTACCGCATTTACCGTGTCGGTTGAAGCCCGATCGGGCGTCACCACCGGGATCTCCGCCCCGGACCGCGCACGCACCGTGCAGGTCCTGATGGACCCGCACTCCACTTCTGAAGACCTGGTTCGTCCCGGCCACATGTTCCCGCTGCGCGCTCGCGACGGCGGCGTCCTGGTTCGCGCCGGTCAGACCGAGGCGTCGGTTGACCTCTGCCGCCTGGCCGGGCTGCAGCCCGGCGCCGTGATCTGCGAGATCATGAAACGCAACGGAGAAATGGCTCGCCTGCCGGAGCTGGTGCGATTCTCGAAGCGTCACAAGATCAAGGTTGTCTCGGTTGAACAGATCATCCAGTACCGCCTGCGCACCGAGCAGCTCGTTGATCGCGTCTCGGAGGCGAAGCTGCCAACGCCGATGGGCACCTGGAGACTGATTGGTTACCGGACGCGTGACCACACCGAAGAGCATGTCGCGCTGGTCATGGGTCACGTCGACAGCGGCGATCCAACGCTAGTCCGGGTCCATTCTCAATGCCTGACCGGCGACGTGTTTGCCTCGCAGCGTTGCGATTGCGGCGAGCAACTTGAACTCGCGATGCGTCACGTCGCCGAGGAACGACGCGGGGTGATCGTCTACATGGCGCAGGAAGGCCGCGGGATTGGCCTGCACAATAAGATTGCAGCCTATGCGCTGCAGGATCAGGGCATGGACACGGTCGAGGCCAACCTGGCGCTCGGCTTCGCCGCCGACCGCCGCGACTACGGGATCGGCATGCAAATCCTGCGTGACCTCGGCGTACACCGGATTCGCCTGATGACGAACAACCCGGCCAAGCGACACGGACTGTCTGGCTACGGCCTGGAGATTGTCGAGCGCGTGCCGGTGATTGCTTCGGCCAACCCGCACAATGTTCGCTATCTGTCAGTCAAGCAGGAGAAGATGGGACATTTGCTCGACGCCGACGACATTGAGGCCACAGAATCCGCCGATGAAAGCCCGCCGCCCACGCGCCGTGCGGCGATTGGTTAGAGAACAAGAAGGACGGCATGCCGAGAGTTCACGACGGCGCAGCCAACCCCGATCCTGAACACGGCCCGGCCAGTGGCCTGCGCTTTGCCGTGGTCGTCAGTCGCTTCAACGATTTCGTGACCAGCAAGCTGCTTGACGGTTGCATCGACCATCTCGAAGAGAACGGCGCCGACACGGACGAGATCGATATCTATTGGGTCCCGGGAGCATTCGAGATTCCCCTGGCCGCGCAGAAGTGCGCGCAAACGGGGCGCTTCGACGCAGTCATCTGTCTGGGCGCTGTGATCCTCGGAGAGACCGACCACTACCGCCTCGTCGTCGATGGCGCGACGCAGGGGATCGCGAGGGTCGGCCTGGACACCGGCGTCCCGGTGATCTTCGAGGTCCTGGCCACCCAGACAGTCGCTCTCGCCATGGCGAGGGCCGGTGGCTCAGCCGGAAACAAAGGTGAAGAGGCAGCCCAGGCAGCAATCGAGATCGCACGCCTGCTGCGGACGATCGAGTAAAGCTCGGTTTCGTCGCCACGCTCCCTGATATCCGTCCGCCAGCAACAGTCTCATCCGGGCCCCTGAGCCGGCAACCGCTCTACTGAGCGGAGATCGATGCCAGACCACCGAACCTCCACTGAGGAACGTCTCGTAGTGAAGCCGCAACGTTCAGCACCCGATTGCGTGTCGATTTTCGGGAAGCCCCCCTCTGCCTTCGGCATCTCTTCTGCCAGGGGGTAGAACGGAAGGCGAGACTGCAAGTAAAGCGTGCAATGACGAGATCGTTGCTGCCGACAGGTCCGATTCGATTGCCGTTAGCCGAACGTATTGCTCCGACTGCGGTAGCTGTTCACTCCCAGGGTGTCTCGCCAGGGCTCGCTGGCTTTCTCGGTCGTGGCATCCAGCGGGATGCCGCAACCGTCGGCGATTCTGACCATGCGTTGAAAGTTGGCGATGACTGCAGCGGAGTCGATGACTCCGTGCGCTCCCATGGCAGCATTGACCGCCTCGCGCGCTTCGGCGAGATCGGGGGCGCGGCCAACTGCTGCATCGGCAAAACGCAACAAGACTTCGCCGTGCTCGACACCGCTATCGACCTCGTTGCGCACCGTGCCATTGAGGTCTAATGCGTCGTTACCCTGGCTGCTCCGACCGAGCAGCGTGACGTGTGAGACCGTTCAATAGAAGCACTCGTTGAGGGCCGACACGCGGGCCGCGACTAGCTCACGCTGCGCTGTGCTGAGTACACGGAAGGGCTCATGGTCTGGTCCGGGCTCAGCGCCTCCGCGATAGTACGCATCCAACATGTCGTTCAGCCAGCGCACGCTGTCGGGGTGCAAGCTCATCGCCGCGCGGACGTTGGGCGTGTTCTTGGCTCCACCGTAGATGTCGGCTTCGCTCTCAGCGAGGTCCCTGGGCAGGACCGTGGGCGGCCAGCTGCCATGGTCGGCAAGGCCCTCAGGGCGACGCCGCATCGGTTCACCTGGGAGCGGATCGGGGAGCGGTTCCAACTTGATCGCCAGAGCGCGGTGAAACTCGTCGATCGACCAGATATGGGTTAGCACACCCATCAGCTCGATGTAATGAGCGTCGGACATGCCTTCGGCTTGAGTCGTCTCGTCGTACCACTCGCGGGAGACGTTGGGCAGATCGCCGATTAGTTTGTGGATGGTGAACACGGCTGCTTCCGGAAGTTCGACCGGTCCGGGTCCAGGAGCGGGCAGGCCGTCCAGCAGCGCGGACGCACGGCGACCTTCTGCAGCGATGCTGACTCGCTCCGCTCCGGTCCACCACTCGCCGGGGGCGGCAAGACGCTCCCAGCTGCGGACATGCGCGTCGCGGATGCGGTCAGGAATGTTCCAGGTGGCATCGGGGTTGGCAAAGGGTGCGGCCGTGGTCGTCATCGTGAGATTCGGCTCTACGCGGTGTTCGCGGCTGAGGCGTATTCGTGGAGGCCAAGTTCCTCGCGGCAGTCGTCGGTGGCATCCTTGGTGAACTCGTCCAATGGGATGCCGCAGCCGTCGGCGATTCTGACCATGCGTTGGAAGTTGGCCACGACGCCTGCGGCGTCGACCAACTCTTGAACGCCGAGCTCGGCGACGATTTGCTCGCCTAGGCCGGGCAAGGCGTCAGTCTGTTGGACGGCCGCCTCGGCGAAGGCAGTCAACAGGTTGCCGTGGGGTACGCCGGTATCGGCCTCGGGATTGACCGTGCCCTGCAGGTTGAGGTTGTCGAGGGCGCCGGTCTGCTGGCTGCTCTCACGGAGCATGCGCACGTGCGAGGCGGTTCAATAGAAGCACTCGTTGAGCGACGACACTCTAGCGGCGATGAGCTCTATCTGTGGGCGAGAGATGGCACGCAGCGGATCGGGCATGCGCATCTCCTTGAAGGACAAGTAGTGTCCCTCCGAGAGGTCGTGTAGCCAGCGCACGTTTTCTGGAATCAGTGAGAGCGCAGAGATCACATTGGCGCCCCACTCCATAGGTCCGTAGAGCATCTCGTCGCCGGGATTCAGACCACCCTTGGGCACAATCGCTGGCCAGGAGTAGCGCTGTTCGGCCTCGGGCGGCCGAATCCGCGACGGCTGTCCCGGCAAGGGGTCGGGAAGTGGTTCGAGGTCAAGGTCCAGCGCTCGGTGGAACTCGTCGATCGAGAGCGCATGGACCACAACTGCAACCAGTTCGACGTAACGATCTTCGGTCATGCCCTCGGAAGAGATGATCTCCTGGTACCAGTCGCGATTGAGGTTGGCGTTGTCGACCACCAGTTTCTGGATCGCGTAGACAGCGGAGTCCGGCAGCATCTCGCTACGCACGGCGTCGAAGTCCCTGGCGGCGCGACCCACACGGGCAATCTCGACGCGCTCGGCGCCGGTCCACCAACGACCGGGACGAGCGATGACCTCCCAGCTCATTCGATGGGAGGAGATGGTGGTGTCACGGATCGGCAAATCGATGCCGGCATACTCAAAGGGCATGGTGCGTCCCTCTCACGCCTTTGGCAAAGAGTAGCGGCTGAGCACGAGACAACCTTGTCTGGACACGGTGTGGACAGGTCCCAGTCCCGGCCCCTGCGCCGGGACCCGCTCCCTCCCTGTGCAGGGCTTGATCTAGAGATTGCGCGTCCCGCCCGAGCAGGTCCCCGCGTAAAGCGGGGACTGGGATCCAAACAACGGAAGTAGCTTCGGAGACAACCCGCAGTGGCAGGAAGTGGAGTCCGGTCGCGGACGGCCGCAGGACCGACCGTTGCACGCGGGCGGTCGCTGGTAGTCTCCGAGTGACTTCGATATCGCCCGATTGGAGAGCGTCATGACCTATCAGGAGATCATCTACGAACCGGGGCCGGTGGCTCGGGTGATTATGAATCGGCCTGAGTACCGCAACGCGCAATCTCGCATCTTGCTCGAAGAGATTGACCAGGCGTTCGCCGAGGCGGCGGCGGATCCTGAGGTCCAGGTGATTGTCCTATCGGGCAATGGGCCGGACTTCTCTGCCGGCCACGACTTGGGCTCTCCGCCCGAGCTGGCCGACCGTGAGGACAACGGCTGGGCTGACGACTTCGTTGGCGTGTTCGACCGGCAGCGCGACACTCGGATTGCGAACACGATGCGCTGGCGCAACCTGCCCAAGCCAACCATTGCGATGGTGCATGGCAAGTGCATCTTCGGCGGCTGGATGGTGGCTGCGTCGATGGACCTGATCTTCGCCTCGGACGACGCGCTGTTCCTGGCGTCGCACACGCAGTATTTCTCTGCGCCCTGGGATCTGGGCGTGCGCAAGGCCAAGGAGATCCTGTTCCAGAACCGCTTTATCCCGGCTCGCGAGGCGCTGGAGCTAGGCTTCGTCAATCAGGTGTATCCGGCCGAGGCGCTGGAACGTTACACGCTCGCCTACGCGAATGAAGTGGCCGAGCACTCGCCGATGGCGCTGCGCCAGATCAAGCACTCGATCAACAACATGCAGGATGCGCAGGGATTCACGACGCACATCAACGCCAGCTTCATGACCTATGCCACCGGCGCACGCTTCGGCCAGGCCGATCCGCGCATGGTCAAAGGGCGGCGGCAGTTGTCGCCGGTCGCGCGAGCGCTGGCCAAGTTGCGCAAGCCGCGCGGGAGTTGAGCTCGTGGCCGATGGTGACCTGCTTGAGGGCCTGAAGGTCGTTGAGTACAGCCGCGATGTCCCCGCTGCGGCGTGCGCTTGCGAGTTTGCTCGCTGGGGCGCCAACGTGCACACGTTTGAGGCGCTCGAATCGCGACTCCATGATGCCTTGCCGACGGTTGAGCGCGACGGCTCAACGATTTCGCTGCTGAGGGAATCACTGCATGTCGGCAAGTCGATGGAAACGGGTGACTGGAGAGCGGCGCTGACCGATGCCGATGTGCTGGTCAGCGATGCGCCGGTGTCGGACCTGAATGGCGTCGCCGAAGAGTTTCCCACGTTGGTCGTTGTCCACGCTTCACCGTTTGGCACCGACGGCCCCTACGCGGACTATCTGTCCGACGACCTGATCATCCAGGCGTTGTCCGGATTCGCTACGACGAACGGTCTTCCGGAGCGGGAACCGCTGGCTGCGCCAGCCGCGATCATCCCTCGGACGATCGGCATTCTGGCCGCGGTCGCGGCGCTGGGTGCTCTGCTTGAACGGATGCACTCGGGCCTCGGCGAGTGGATTGAGCTGTCATCGTTTGAGGCCTGTTCGACGCTGATCATGTCGCTGCGCTCAGAGTTTTCCGGGCAAGCCCTGCCGCGGATCGGTGGGTCGCCGGGTTGGGCCCAGGTGTTGCAAACGGCCGAGGGCTACATCACGCTCTCACCCTGGTCCAAGGAGACGCTGCGCAATGCTCCGGTTGCGTTTGGCTGCGATCCGCCTGCGGAGGAACTGCTGGCCGGCAATGCTCGGTTCGCTGAGCAGGAAGCATCAATTGCGTATGTGAAGCCGATCGTTGAGTCCCTCGACGCAAACACGATCTGGACGAAGTTATCGGAGCTGGGCTCAGTGATGGCGCTGCACCGCACTGCTCAGCAGTTGCTGGATGATCCACAACTCAACGCGCTCGATTACTTCCGGTCGGAGAACGGCATGACCGGCGCGGGGCACGCGATGCGAGCGTCTGAGCATGACAACGAGTCACAACGAGATGACGCATTTGTACGGCGTCCTCGGCCGGGACAGTCGACGGGTCCTCTGGATGGGTTGCGTGTGGTCGACTTCACTCATGCCTGGCTGGGACCGTACGCTTCCACATTGCTGTCTGATCTTGGGGCTGAGGTGATTAAGGTCGAGGGTCCGAAGCGACCCGACCTCTGGCGATATGAAGCCAGCGGGCCGATGCGGGTGGCCGCGCCCGATGCTCATCCGTTAAACGTGAGGCCAAACTTCAATATGGCCAATCGTGGGAAGCGTACGATTTCGGTTGCGCTTGATACAGATGAGGGTCGCCAGATTGCGCTTGATCTCATTGCACGAGCCGACGTGGTGCTTGAGAACTTCCGACCTCGTGTGTTACAAAACCTGCGCTTGACACATGAACACATGCGCAAGGTGAATCCACACGTTGGACTGGTATCGTTCTCGGGTTTCGGCAACGGCGGGCCGTATGACAACTTCCGTGCGAATGGCGGCACGACAGAAGGTAATGCGGGTTGGGATCTCATGTTCGGTTATCAGGGTGAGCCGCCCTTGATGCTGGGCACGATGCAGGCTGACCCGATCGTCGGCGCGCAGATGGCTGCGGCAGCACTGGCGGCGGTACTACGCACACAGCAAAGCCAAAGTGCCATTCATATCGAAGGTTCGATGTTTGAGTCGGCAGTTGCGTACATCGATGAGTACTTGTTGGCGGCCTCGCTGGGGCAAGAGATGCCCGAGCGAAATGGCAACCGACGGCCTGACGCGTCGCCGCACGAGTGTTTCAGGTGTGCCGATGCTGTCGACGGTAGCGACGAGTGGATCGCCATCTCAGTGCTCGACGACGAGGCCTGGTTGCGGCTTGCCGAAGCTGCCGATCTGGATCGTCCGGTCTGGCGCAGTCTGGCCGGACGGAAGGCGGACGAGGCGTCGCTGGAAGCGGCGCTCAGTGAGTGGACCAGAGGCTGGAATGCGCAGACGTTGCAGCATCATCTGCAATCGATTGGCGTCCCGGCGGCGGTCGTCCACTCGACCCTGACCCACTTGCACGATCCACATTTGCACGCCCGTGACTGGTGGCTGCAACTGACACACGCCGATTCGGGGACGCGCCAGTATCAGGGCTTTCCCTGGCGCCTCACTCGTCGGCGAGCTTCATGTGATCGTCCGGCGCCTCGGTTGGGGGAGCATACGGTCGAGATTTTGCGCGAGACGCTCGGCTTCGCACACGCAGAGGTCGTTCAGCTACAGGAGGCAGGCGTTATCTCCGGATTGACCGCGAAGCGCTCGCCCAGTGAGCCCGCGCCTGGGCCGATCAGTCCCCGTTAGGGCAGATGTCGTCGGGCGACCTGATCGGGCGACCTGACTATTCCCCGGCCAGGCCGAAGGCTTCGAGATACAACTTGCGCGCTTGCTGTGGTGTTTCGCCCTGGCCGAGCCAGCCGTCGGCGATTCTGATTTCGAAGTGCAGGTGGATGTCGACGGCGTCCTGGTACACCTCTTGTTGACCGGACTCACCCGGATATCCGATGATCTGGCCTTGACGCACTTCGACGCCCGCGGCGATCCCGTCGGCGATGGCTGAGAGGTGGGCGTAGCGGGTGACGATGCCTCGGCCGTGATCGATCCAGACCTGGCGACCTCTGAGTTCGTCGAGGATCTCCTCGCCTTCCCAGTTGTTGGCCTGGAATCGCTCCCAATCGGCAGGGGTGATGTCTACGTAGTCAAGATCGGCTCGACTAATCACTCCGGCCTTGGCGGCGAGGATGGGCGTGCCGTAGTCGATCAAGGTGCAGGAGGCCCATTGGTAGAAGTCGAGTCCCTCATGGACCCCGTTGTTTCGATAGGCACGAGTGGCATTCGGCAAGTGGCCCTCGTGCTCCGTGATGCACGCGCCGGCGATCGGGCGCTGAAATCCGAGCAGTGGGTTGGACTGTTGAGACGACTGCGCGTCGGCTGTCTGAGCCTGTTGTGCGGGCTGGGCCTGATCCTGGCTCTGAGTCTCGGTCAGCTCTTGCTCCTGAGGAGCAGAGTTCTGTACCTGGATCTCCTGTTGCTGCGCCACGGTTGGTTCAGTGTCTGCCGTGTCGGTGACCGTTGCTTCGCTCTCTTCGACAGCGGTCTGTGCCTGTTGAAGTTCGGCCATGCTGTCCGAATCGACTGGTCCTGTATCTGGCGCCTCGTCCGAGCCCGTGGCCTGAACGACGGCGATGGCCGCCGCGGCTACGAAGATGATGACGGCCAGGGCCACGTACAACCAAGTCGGGCCGATGAGCCATCCGCCGTCGGTATTGCGATTGGAACGACGCGATGGCTGGCCAGGCACCGGCAGGCCTCGCCCGGATTGCTGTTGGCCCCACGGGCTATCTGAGCGGGGGATAGCCTTCCTCCTCAAGCGCGGCGTCTATCTGCTCGGCGCTAGCCGAATCGGCGTCGTACTCGATCTCGACGCGCTTGTCATCCACGTCGACCGAGACCGAAGCGACGCCATTGAGCGCATTCAGCGCTCCGGTTATGGCGTTGGCGCAGTGCTCACAGGAGATGTCGGGAGCAATGCGCGTGATTGTCGATGTCGCTGTCATTGCGATCTCTTTTCTGGCTAAGGTTCTGTCGCCTCTACGTTATGCGAACCGTCGGCCAAGTGCAGATTCGCTGGTCGACAATGCTGCGTGCAGTGCTTCAGCGTGCGCTTTGCGGGCGGCAGAGTCATCGAGCGGCGCAAGGTCAGCGGAATCCGGTCCGTATCGACGCTCGAGCGCCAGAGCGAGCAACCTGTCGGCGAGGTGAGGATTCTTCGGAAGCACCGCGCCATGCAGGTAGGTGCCGAAGGCGTTCTTGACTCTGGCCCCTTCGAGGCCATCGCCACCGTTGTTGCCGAAGCCGGTGACGACATCGCCGAACGGCGCCTGGTTGTCGTTGAGGTAGGTGCGCCCGCCGTGATTCTCGAAGCCGACCACGGTCTCACCCTCCCAGAGCACCACCACGTTGCCAACGCAGCGCGCGATCTTTGGGCCTGGATGCGCGGCGACTGCGTCGAAGAGGCCGATGCCTGGCATGACCTCGCCATCCCAGCCTCGGTAGTGATGGCCGAAGAGCTGGAAGCCACCGCAGACCGCCAGGACGACGCCGTCGTCATCGACGTACTGGCGCAGGTCGTCGCCGCGACGTTCGAGGTCAGCCTGGACGCGCCGCTGTTCGCGGTCCTGCCCGCCTCCGACCAGGACGATGTCGGCGTCCTCGGGAGACCACTCGTCGCCAATATCGACCCCCGTAACAGTCGCTTCGATCCCCCGAGCTTCGCAGCGTCGCTCCAGGGCCCGCGCATTGCCACGGTCTCCGTACAGGTTGAGTAGGTCTGGATAGAGGACGGCCACGTGCAGGGACTGGGCATCGACGTGGGACATCAGGCCACATCCCACAATCGCGACGCGCCCATACGACCCAGCCGCTGGCGGACATCGAGCATGGCCGTGTAAGTGGGCAGAATGACGAGCTGTTCCGACTTCGGGGTCGCATCCAGCGCCTGGCGCAGCGCTCGGCCAATGTCGTTGCCAACAGGCTCGATTGGTTCCGGCAAGCCTGCGTATTCCAGCCTCAGCGCCATGTCGGCTGCTCGGCGACCGCCGACCGTAAGCGACGCGCAGTGCGCGGCCTGTGATTCCCAGTCCACATCCCAGATCCAGGAGACATCGGTGCCGTCGGCGATGCCGTCGTTGAGCAGCACCAGCATGTGATGCTGCTGGCCGGACTGCTGCAACGTCCGCAGTGCCTGATTCATGCCCGAGGGATTCTTACCCAGGAGGACCCGCACGCGACGGCCTTCGACTTCGAGTTCCTCCTGCCGTCCGAACGCGGCCTCGTGCTGCTCAAGGCCGTCACGAACGGTCTCGGCCGCGACTCCCAATGCCAGGGCGGCGGCCGCCGCCGCGAGGGCGTTGTAGACGCTGTAGAGACCCTCGGCCGGGAGATTGATCGGTGTCGAGCCATCAGGTGTCCGCAGCGTGAATTGCATGGACTGCTCGCCGATTGCAATCTGCTCGGCTGCAACTTCAGGCGTTGGGCGCTGCGCTCCTGAATCGGTGTACCAACGTCCGAGCTGGGCAAAGTAGCGTCGCGTGTAGCGGAAGTCGTCGCGGGTTTGCGGATCCCAGACGGCATCGACGATTTCGCCCTCGGGCGCTGCGGGCACGTTGGGATCCTCGATGCCGAAGGTCAGACACTCTCCAGCCCAGCGGGCGGCGAGGGATGCGATCAGGGGATCATCGACGTTGAGCGCGATTGTGGCGTCGTTGGGGAAGTCCTGGAGGGCATCGGCCCAGCGCAGGGCGATCGACTCGATCTCACCGTAGCGGTCGAGTTGGTCGCGCATCAGGTTGGTGAAGACGGCAACGGACGGAGGCGCGGCGCGGGCGATCGCCGGCAGGGCTGCTTCGTCGGTCTCGAGCACTGCCGTACAGCCGGAGGGCAACTTGCCCAGGGGCGACGCTTCCGCGACCAGGGCGGCGGTCACACCGCGCAGGAGGTTGGAGCCGGAGCGGTTGTGGATGACCGCTCGGCCGTCGGCGCGGAGGATGCGGGCCAGCATCGCGGCGGTGGTTGTCTTGCCGTTCGTGCCGGTGATCAGCGCGGTCGCCGAGAGTCCGCCGGCAATGCGAGTTGCGGCGTCCGCGTCCAGCCGCTCAACGACTAGCCCTGGTAGGGCTGTGCCGCCCGAGCCGAGAGTTCGCATGCCCTGTCGAACCGCCTTGCCAGCGAGGATGGCAGCGGTCAATCGCGGCGATACGCCTGGTCGGATATGCGGCGTGCTCATGGATTTGACTGTAGCTGGCGTTGGGCCAGGTGTCGGTTGGTCGGATGTCGGATGGGTCCTGCCGTAGGTTGCATGGCTCCCTCAAGCCAGAGAACTGCGCGTAAATCGCTCGTCGCGCTTTGGCCGACGTGTAGGGGCGACCCTTGTGGTCGCCCGCTCTGTAGCTCCGATCTGGCCAGACTTGCAGTCTCCAACGCGGGCGACCACAAGGGTCGCCCCTACAGGACCTCAGAACCACCAGACACAGGTTTGCGCGCAGGTCTCCTGAGGGAGAGGGGACTGGAGAATGGGGCGTTCGTTGTTTGATGCATCTGTCGGACTTAGGGCGGCCGACCCCCCCCTCTGCCTTCGGCATCTCCCCCCGCAAGGGGGGGAGAGGGGATTGAGCACTCAGGCGCCGGAGGATGGGTCGGGATGTGGGGAGGGCGCCTGGCCCAGGGCCTTGAGGATTTGTTCCAGGCCAACGATGCCCAGCAGTCGCCCTCGTTCTACGACGGGCAGGACGAAGGTGCGTTCCTTTTGCAACCGACGCAGTGCCTCGTCGGCGCCGGAATTCGGTTCCAGGGGCTGGACTTGACCGGCCTCGATCATGATGTCGCGCAGGCGTGCGTTGAGGTAGTGCTCTTCATCGAGCAAGAGGATCTGCACGGCCGAGGCAATACCGACCGCGGTGCCGTCTTCCGCGACGATGAACACATCCTGCTGGTCGAGCTGTGCTCGTGACGGGGCCAGCACGTGCACCAATAGGTCGGCCTCTGCGGTCCGGGCGACGGGTGGTTTGAGCATCAGCTCCCCGACGCGCAGCGCTGAGAGGTCGCGCTCGAGCTCGGCAGCCTTGACGCCTTGCGCGGCCTGGGTGATCAGCAGGAAGCCGACCAGTGCGACCCAGATTGGGTTGAAGGCGCTGTTGAAGATGGCCACATCGGTGAGCAATCCACCGATGCCGTAGATGATCATGACCGCGCCCAGCAACTGACCCATGCGGGCCGAAGCCCGCGTCGCGCGATGCCGCGAGCCGGTGACGCGCCAGATCGCAGATCGCATCACACGGCCGCCGTCGAGGGGGAATCCGGGCAACATGTTGAACGCAGCCAGGAAGCAGTTGAGGATGCCCAGCACAAAGACCACGTTGTTGAGGGTCGTGTCCTTGGGAACTGCAAACAGGGCCAGCAGCAAGAAGCCGCCGCCGAGCAGCAATGAGGCCAGCGGTCCGACGATGGCGATCCAGAACTCTTGCCCGGGACGGTGCGAGTCTTCACGGATGACGGAGACGCCGCCGAAAAAAAACAGCGTGATCGACGAAACGTCCATACCGTAGCGACGGGCGGTCAGCGAGTGCGCGAGCTCATGGATGAGCAATGAGACGAAGTAGACGACGCCGCCAATGACTCCGTAGACCCAGCGCTCGGCTCCACCCCACCCGTCGAGCGATTCGGGCAGAACCTGCGTGGCGATGAGGAAGACGAGGAGTCCAAACACGAGGAAAAACGACAGGTCGAGCTTGATCGGAATCCCAAGGATCCGACCAACTCTGATGCCGCCGCCGCCGAACATTCCAAATCGCATGTATCCAGCATATGTTTCTGTCGGCGCGGTCGTTGCCTGGCCAATACCAACGGTGTTGCACGCGACGCCGTGTGGGCTCAGCTCGCGATGAATCCGGCAGTGTCGAGGGCCGCGGTCAACCCCTTGACCGTGGGCAACTCGATGTCGGCCTGGATTGCCGGCTCAGCTTGGTCACCGACCAGCACCGACGCGGCGAAGCCTGCGTGTCGGGAACCGAGGATGTCGGCCTCGGGCGTGTCGCCGACGAATGCCGCCTCGCTTGCGCTGACTCCCAGCTCGGCCAGGGATGCCTCGAAGATTGCCTGGCCGGGCTTCCAGCTCAGGACATCGTCGGACCAGATCCAGTGGTCAATCCAGCGGTCGAAGCCTCGGGCGACGAGGGCTTGCTCGACGTAACTGCCGGGCGCGAGACCGGTGTTGGAGACGACGGCCAGCTTGAGCCCGCGCTGTTTGAGCCGGTCGAGTTCGGCTTCCACGCCATCAATGATGTTGGGTGGTTCCCAGCTCGCGCTTTCGCAGACTCCGATGATGACTTGGTGGAGCAGGTCATCACTCTCGACCGTGTCCGGGCACTGCTCGAGCATCGAGCGGCGGACGGCATTGACTCGGTCGTCTCCGGAGAGATCGATATTCGACTGGTGGGCGACAACCAACAGATCGATGGCGTGTCGGATGGCCCTGGGCACGGCTTCGGCTGCGCCTGGGCCGGCTCCGGCTTGCTCGTAGGCCTGCGTGAGACGTTGCTCTCGCTGGCGCATCCGGCGACGACCGCCGCCGGGCGCATCAACGATCAGCGTGCCCCAGAGATCCAGGGCGACGGCGCGAAGTACCTGTGGCGCGGGCAATGGCTGAGAATCGACGTCGTGGCGTTAGCCGGATGAGGTCGGCTTCTTGTCATCTTCCGACGATTCGGACGAGTCAGACGAGACTGCGACTTCGTCCCCATCTTCGCCTTCCACTGGCTCCCCGTCCGGGGTGCGTGCTTCCTCGCGGAACTCTCGCAGGCCGGTGCCGAGCGCCTTGCCCACACCAGCCAAGCGGCCAGCGCCGAAGACCACCAGCACCACGATGACCACGACGATCGCCTCGACAGGACCAAATCCGATCAATGGCATACCGAACTCCTGCTGTGCCGCCGGCAGTCAGCGCGCGACGCCACTTGAGCGCGTCACGTCACCTCGGACTACCCCTCCGACCTGAGAATGCCGGTGAGGCCCGGTACGGGCGGACGATGTCTAGCTTACCAGCCTTAACGGTCTGCGACGGCGCTCTGCTTATGCTTCCAACCGCTCGACGAAGATGCGCATGATTCCGCCGCAGATCTTGTCCTCGCCGTCGACGGGCTCGGTCAGGTCGACCGTGACCATGCGCGCGTCGCCATCGTCGAGGGCGTCCATTGCTTCCTGCCAGACCTCAGCCTCGCCGCAGCCGCCGCCGATCGTGCCGACGAAGGAGCCGTCGGGCTTGACCAACATCTTTGCGCCTGTCTTGCGCGGCGTCGAACCGAGCGTCTGCGCGACCGTGGCCAGGGCGATGGGCGCGCCGCGCTCGAAGGACTCGGACATGGCTTCGTAGACCTCGTCGTGTGGCATCTTCGTTCCTCTGCTTCTCTCCGAGTTCAGTCTAGCGACGCGGTGAGGCCAGCAACCGGCCATACTCCGACATCGGCTGTGCACCGCCGCCTCGACGGACGAGGATGATTTCTCCCAGCACGGAGACGGCGATTTCCTCGGGGGTTTCCGCGCCGATGTCGAGACCGATTGGGGTGAAGACCTTGTCCAAGGCCTCGGGATCGAGTCCTTCTTCGGCGAGGTGCTGGAGCACCGTCCTCGTGCGGCGCTTAGATCCGATCATGCCGACGTAGCCGGCTCCGCGCTCGGCGACGGTCCGCAGGGCGAGTTCGTCGACCTTGTGGCCTCGGGAGACGAGCACGATGAATGTGTTGGCCGTGATCGGGAACTGCTCGAGCTCTTCGCCGAAGTCTCCGCAGATCACCTTTGCCTCGTACGGGAAACGATCCTCGTTGGCGTAGTCTTGGCGGTCGTCGATGATCGCGACTTCCATGCCTAGCATCGCGCCGAGCTGTCCCACGGCGAGACCGACGTGTCCTCCGCCGACGACCAGAAGTGTGGCGGCGGGTTCGACGATTTCGACCAGGATTTCGACGATGGCGTCGGCCGATTCGATCGCACGACGACCCTCGACCAAGTCACCCGAGGGTGTGAAGGCAGTCGTCTGGACGATGTGTTTGGGGATCGAGGCACGAGCGAAATCGATGACAGCCTGCTCGAGCGCACCGCCGCCGATGTCTCCGAGTTCGCTGTCGGCGTAGACCAGCATCTTCGCGCCCAGGGAGATGTCGACGCCATCGGTCGCGCCCATCACGGTGCATGAAGCGACGGCCGGTCCCTCGCGGGCGGCGGTCAATAGGGCGCGGGCGATCTCGGTGGCGTTGGCCATGGCTAGAGGATAGGTGTCACTCAGACATTGAAGAGGATGTGCAGGACATCGCCGTCCTGAACTTCGTAGTCTTTGCCCTCGGTGCGGGAGAGGGCTCGCTTTTTCGCCTCAGCTTCCGCGCCCGACGCGCCGACTGCTTCTCCGCAGGTGAGCAAATCGTCCCAGCGCACGACTTCGGCGCGGATGAAGCCGCGTTCGAGGTCGGTGTGAATTTTGCCGGCCGCCTGCGGGGCGGTGTCGCCCTCGCGCACGGTCCAGCCGCGGCATTCGTCGGGACCGACCGTGAAGAACGTGCGCAGGCCGAGCAGACGGAACGTCTCTTGCAGCGCAGTTTCGACTGCTCCGGCGCCGACGCCGAGTTCTTCTCGGTAGGCAGTCGCTTCTTCTTCATCGAAGTCGCGCAGTTCCTCTTCCAGCCTCGCCGACAACGTAATGCCCTCGACCGAGCCCTCTGCCGCAGTGTCTTCGTCGACGTTGATGATGGTCAGCATCGGTCGCTCGGTCAGGAATCGATAGTGGCGGATGTCGGCTCGCTCCTGATCGCTCAGCGGTGCATCGAGCAGCGTGCCGCCGTCGCCGAGATGCGTCTGCAGTCGGCGCAGTAGGTCGGTCTCCCGGTCGATCGCGACTCGCTCAGCCGCTCGCATCGACTTGGTCTCGTCGGCGATGCGCTGTAGTCGCTTCTCGATCAGCGCGAGATCGGCGAAGGTCAGTTCCAGTTGCATGGCCTCGATGTCGCCGTCGGGGTCGATGCGTTCGGCAGGGTGCGGTACGGCGTCGTTGTCGAAGGCGCGGACGACATGTACGAGGGCGTCGAGTTGGGAGAGTTGATCGAGCAGCTTCGTCGAAGGCGGTTCGTTGCCGCCGCCGAGGGCTCCCGAGAATCCTGCGCCGGGGAAGTCGACTACGTCGAGTACGGCCGGTGTGGTTTTCTTTGGTTGGTACAGCTCGGAGAGGCGAGTCAGCCGAGCCTCGGCCGCCGGCACGACGCCTTCGTGGGGATCCATGTGCGTGGTAAATCCGGTCGGGCGACCAGCGCCCGTCAGCGCATTGAACAGCGTGGTCTTGCCGGAGCGCTCGAAACCGATCAGTCCGATGGAGGTCATGGCCGTATCGTTGCACGGCTCGGGTCGATGGTCAGTCTTGTAGTGCTCCGTCGAGAACATGGAGACGGTGAAGGGCGGCCCTTGTGAGGGTGTCTCAATAGTCCCATTGGTTGGTAGAATCCCAGTCCCCGCTTTACGCGGGGACCCGCTCCCTCCCTGTGGGGGACTCCACCACCAGCTATCCCGCGCTGCCAGAGCAGGTCCCCGCGTAAAGCGGGGACTGGGAAATCTGAGTTCTGAGACATCTTGCTTGTGGCCGCCCGGCGGGTCACGGGCGTCGTAGATCCTCAGGATCGAACTCTGAGACACCCAGACCTGGTTGCTCAGGGTCCGAGAACGCCTCGCCGACGAGCAGGATCGAGTCTCGCATGGCCGCCCAGTCGACGGCGTGGGCGGCTTCGTTGGGTGTTTGCCATTTCCAGGCCTGGTGTTCCTCGGAGAGGACTGGCTCGGCGTCTCGGGCGACCAGGGCTGCGAAGGCTGGGACGAAGTAGATGGTGTCGTTCTCGGGGTTGTAGAAGGACTCCGGGCGATCGATGCGGAACCAGCGCTCGACTTCGAGGCAGGTCTCCTCGTTCGTCTCGCGGATGGCGGCCTGCCACGCGGTTTCTCCCTGCTTCTCCTCGATGTGGCCGCCGACCGTCTGCCAGGCACCGGCGAAGCGGTGTCCCTCGGGGCGCTGCAGCATCAGCAGCTCGATGCCATCAGCGGGATCAGGGCCGGCGGGCCGGACGATGTAGACCGCGATAATGTTGCTGCGCAGTCGCGGCATGGCTCGCAGCTACCTCGCAACTATTCGGCCCACTTGGGGATTGTGGCGTCAAAGGAGTCGTAGAACGTCACGTAGGGCTTGACATCGAGCACCGGCGTGCCATTGACCAGGTCGAGGCCGACGACCCTGGCGATGTTTCCATCAACGGACTCGAGGGGACAGATCGAGATGGAAATCGGATTCGGCCGATGAGCGGTGCGGGTGGCGAACACGCCGACTTCCGGTGTGTCCTCGCCGCCCGAGGGATGCAGCCGCAGGAGCGCACGGCCTTCGTCGGACACCTCGCCCATCCAGCCGATCACGAAGAGGTGCGAGAAGCCGGACAGGCCGTCCAGCGCGGGCTCGAATTCAGGCCGGAAGACAAGCTCGGATCGGACCTGAGCCCAGACCCGGCCGGAGGTGTCGTTGATGTCGTTACGCACCACGGCGACCGGCGAGAGATCGCCGATCTGGTCGGGCAGACCGTGCAACGCGGCATCCCTTGCGACGGTGGGATTAACCAGCCGTAAGCGTTCTCTCCAGCTGGTCATACTGGGCTCCCTGGGCATGTTCTGGGCCTGATGCCAGTGGTATTGTGGACATAGTCAGAGTATCGCCCCGGTCCCTGAATTTTGGCCGGTCAATTGGCGGCGCTTCTCTTCTGTCAGGACTTGTACTTTGAGCCAGCACGACGCTGCATCATCTGCCACGACGCCGGATTCGCCGGGCGACGGCGCGCAACTCACACTGGACCAACAGATCGGCCAGAACGGCTCGGACGAATCCCCGGGTGCTTCCGATTTGATCTCGAGCAACGGGTCCGCCAGTTACAACGCATCCGACATCGATGTCCTCGAGGGCATCGAGGCTGTGCGTCGCCGGCCGGGCATGTACATCGGCTCGACGGGCCAAGCCGGGCTGCATCACCTCGTCTACGAAATCGTCGACAACTCGGTCGATGAAGCGATGGCCGGCCACGCGACTCGGATTGAGATTGCACTCCAGCCTGGGGGCTGGGTTCAGGTTCGCGACGACGGCCGTGGCATCCCCACCGACAAGCATTCGAAGACCGGCAAGTCGGCGCTCGAGACGGTGCTTACGGTGCTGCACGCCGGCGGCAAGTTTGGCGGTGGCGGCTACAAGGTCTCGGGCGGGCTGCATGGCGTCGGCGCCTCGGTCGTGAACGCGCTTTCCTCGCAGCTCGAGGTCGAGGTGCGGCGCGATGGCATTTCCCACACGCAGTCGTACATTCGGGGCGTGCCCAACGGCGAGCTCGAGCGAGAGCCGCTGCCCTCCGACGAGACACCGCCAACCGGCACGATGGTGCGCTGGATCGCCGACGACCAGGTGATCGATCAGCTCGACTACGACTTCCACACGCTGGCTCAGCGTTTCCGCGAGATCGCGTACCTGAACAAGGGTCTCTGGATTTCATTCCGCGACGAGCGGCGCTTCCCGCACGACGCCTCGGATGATGAACGGACCCAGCTCGAGCCGACGGACGAGAAGAACTTCTACTTCGAGGGCGGCATCCAGTCCTACGTGCGATTCCTCAACCGCGACCGCGAGGTCGTGCAGCCGTTGCCATTCCATCTCGATCGCGAGGTGCCAGGCAACGGATCGCCGGTGGCCGTCGAAGTGGCGATCCAGTACAACGCCGACTTCCAGGACTCGGTCTACGCCTTCGCCAACACGATCAATACGCACGAGGGCGGATCGCATCTGACCGGCTTCCGCTCGGCCTTGACGCGGGCGATCAACGACTTCGCCCGGCGCAACAAGCAGCTCGGCGACAAAGACCCCAACATCACCGGCGAGGACACCCGCGAGGGACTGACTGCCGTGATCTCAGTCAAACTGGGCGAGCCGCAGTTTGAAGGCCAGACCAAGACCAAGCTGGGCAATCCCGAAATCAAGGGCATCGTCGAGTCGGCAACGGCCGAGGCGCTGGCCGAGTACCTCGATGGTCAGCCGCGCGAGGGTCGCAAGATTGTCGAGAAGTGCCTGACCACGGCGCGCGCTCGCGAGGCGGCCCGCAAGGCTCGCGCGATCGTGCAGCGCAAGGGCGCGCTCGAAGGCGCGTCGTTGCCGGGCAAGCTCGCCGACTGCTCGGAGCGCGACCCCGAGCTGTCCGAGATCTTCATCGTCGAGGGCGACTCGGCGGGTGGCTCGGCCAAGCAGGGCCGCGACCGTCGCACGCAGGCAATCCTGCCATTGCGCGGCAAGGTGCTCAACGTCGAGCGCGCGCGGCTGGACAAGCTGCTCGGCCACGAGGCCTATCGCACGCTGATCACGGCGCTCGGTACGGGCATCGGCGAGGACTTTGACCTGTCCAAGCTGCGTTACCACAAGGTCGTGATCATGACCGATGCCGACTCGGACGGCGCGCACATCCGCACGTTGCTGTTGACGTTCTTCTTCCGTCACATGCGCGACCTGATCGACGACCGCAAGCTCTACATCGCCCAGCCGCCGCTCTACCGTGTCCAGGCCGGCCGGCAGAAGGCGGAATGGCTCTACTCCGACGAGGAGCTGGAGTCGTTCATGGACAAGCAGAAGGAAGGCCAGAAGAAGGTCTCCGTGCAGCGCTACAAGGGTCTGGGCGAGATGAACGCCGACCAGCTCTGGGAAACCACTATGGATCCACAAGCGCGCGTCCTCTGGTCGGTCGACATCGCCGACGAGCACGCCGCCGACGACCTGTTCGTCAAGCTGATGGGCGACGACCCGTCCAAGCGCCGGCAGTTCATCGAACAGCACGCCGATATGGCGAAGATCGACGTCTAAGCTCGTGTCCTCGTCCGCTCACGCTCCACTGCTGGCGGTCCCGCCGGCTCTGCGTCGATGGTGGCGCGGTCAGCCGCGACTGGCGCTCGAGGACTCGCCTGCTGCACAGCTCGTCGATCTGACGGCGATGGCGCCGGTCGAACGGCTGCTTGTCGTCGGTCCCGACTCCCCGGCGCTGGCGTCGCTGATTGCCGATGTCGCCGAACTCGAACCCACGCCGATCGCAGTGCTCACCGACGGTCGCGCAGCACCGGACGTGACAGGCATCGGCGTGCTGCGGGGACAACCTCACCGCTTGCCGCTTGAGGATGGTCAGGTGGACTTCGCAGTTGTTCCGCACCAGCTCCGGCACTGGGACGACGCGCTGACATTGCGCGTGCTTGAGGAACTGTGGCGTGTGCTCGACCACAACGGCGTTGCGGTGCTCTGGGAGGTCGCGCCGTCGAAGTCGGCGGCGGTCAACGCGGTCTGGTCATCGATTCTCGGTCGGAACGGCACTCGTCCGTACCTGAGAACATTCGGCCAACTGGGGCAGCTCGCCTACGACGCGGGCTTCGCCTGGGTGCAGACCCTGCCACTGCGACCGTTCCTCTTCCCACCCGGGCCAAGACTCACGGTCTTGGTGCGCAAGGAGCACTACACGCCGGAGAATGTGGGGCGGGGGTAAGGCATGAGTGCATGGCCGCTAGCGTTGGGGCCCTGGCGGAACAAACCGGTTCTTTCTCACGTCTATCTTCCAACAGAAACGCGGGAATACCTGCGTCCGGTCTCGCTGCAGGGGCGGAGCCCGACGCGGGGCCGCGGCAGGCTGAGCAGTGGCCGGACTCCGCAAGGTTGCGCGTACATTTCTACCGTACGAGATGCGGCTGCGCATCGCCCTGCTGAAACGCGCCTGGCGAGACTATCGTTCCGGGACGGTGTTCCTCGACGGCTCGAACCGCCTGAGAGCTGCGTCGTTCGTCCATAGCACGTATGAGCTTCCCTTTATCGACTATCCAGGCCAGGAGTCGTTGGCAACAGCCAAGCGCAATAACCAACGCTTGCTCGCCGAAGCGCTCGATGGCGCCGTGCTGGGGCCAGGCGAGACTTTCTCGCTCTGGCGTCTAGCTGGACGTCCACGATCGGTCGAGGGCTACGCGCCCGCCGCTGCCATCCGAGAGCACCAACTGGTCACGGAACTGGGTGGCGCAACATGTTTGCTGTCCACCGTCGTCTACAACGCAGCCCTGCTCGCCGGACTCGAAACCACGGAGCGCTATTGCCACAGCGTCGACACGTATGGAGAGGATCGTTACTTCGAGCTTGGGCGTGACTGCGCCATCGTGTTCGGCTACCGAGACCTCCGCTTTCGCAATCCGTTCGAGTACCCGGTCACGCTCAGTGTGTCCTCCAACTCGCTCCGGGTGCGTGCCGCAGTCCGTGGACAGCATCCCCGCGACTTCACTGTGCAGTTGCTGGTCAGCAAACCGATCATCGAACCGCACCGGACCCATATCCTCGTGGGTGATGGCCTGGCGCCAGGCGAGGAGATCGAAGTCTGCGTCGGGCAGGACGGGATTCGCACCCGGACGGTACAGCAGGTGGTTAGGGCCGATGGGAGCACCCGGACTCGGGACCTGGGAGAGTCACAGCATGTCAGGATCGATCGGGTCTTGAAACGTGCTCCCGTAGGCGAGCGATCTTCACGACGCTCCCGCTCATATCTGCCAACGTCTCAGGCTCGACTTGCCTTGACTCCAGTGGTCACCATCATTGGCGGCCTGCTCCGGCTCCCAGTCCTTCTGTTCCGATACGGGCCTGATCAAGGTCAACGGGTGCGACGGCTCGTTCGCTATCGGTGTTCGAGATGACCCGTGAGGAGTTGATCTTCTACGCCAACAATCCGTACAGCCGATGCTTACGGGCGTAGTCCAATACCGCAGCGGGGACGTCGGTGGAGACATCCTCTCCGCAGCGGATCCTATCCCTGACCTCGGATGCCGAGAGATCGATGGGCTCCATGGGCACCCAGTCGAGCCAGCGACCGAGGCCATAGATGATCCGGTCGAGTTGGCGTCGCTCGAGTTCTGCTCCGGGTCGGACGGCGGCGGCGATTCGGGCGTGGGCGAGAATCTCTCCAGGCTTGTGCCAGTGCGGCAGGTCGAGCACTGCGTCGGCGCCCATGATCCACCAGAGTTGCTTCGCCCCCCGCTCGCGCAGCTCGCGCACCGTATCGAGGCTGTAAGTCGGTCCGTCTCGGCGCACCTCGATGTCGGATACTTCGAGTCCGCCGCGACGCTCCTTGACGGCCGCACGCGTCATCGCCAGGCGATGTTCGGCCGCTGTCACCGACCGATCGTGCTTGCGCCAGGGGTCGCCGGCGGGAATCAGGATGAGCCGGTCGAGCTCCAACGCCGACGCCGCGGCATCGGCCAGGTGCAAGTGGGCGCGGTGCAGTGGATCGAAGGTGCCGCCCAGAGCGCCGACACGCTCGTGCGGCTCGAATTGCAGCGATTCGTGATCCGCTGGTGACACCACGACCGCTAGCGCTCCCATTCCCAGCGAATCCGCGATCTGCCGATACGGACCGTATGGCCGGGCTCACAACCTGCTCGGTGCAGCGCCGCAGCGACCCCGCGGCGGTCGAGCCAGCGATAGGTCTCGGCCAGCGCCTCATCTTCGCCGAGCTCCATCATCGAGACAAATCGCTCCACCGATGCGCCACGCACGGCGAACACCCGATCATCGACTCGTTCCACCTCAAACCGCCGACCGTCCTGTTTCGGACGCACGACGGGCACCTTGGCCTCACGCAGGGGCTCCTGCTCGCGCAACTCGGCCAGCGCCGTCGCACAGGCGTTGACCACCGCGTCAGTACCTTCGCCCGTCACGGCTGAGCAAAACAGCGGTGGCTGTTCGCCTGCATCGAAGAGCGCGCTGATCTCGTCGCGCAGGACATCGACCTCTTCCAAGTCGACCTTGTTGACCACCACGATTTGCGGTCGGGCGGCCAGTTCTGCCGAGTATCCGGCCAGCTCGCGATCGACCAATGCCTTTGCTTTGAGCGGGTCGTTCTGCGACCCGTCGATCAGGTGGACCAGCAGCCGGGTGCGCGAGGTGTGGCGGAGGAAGTCGTGGCCCAGTCCGGCCCCGTCCGCAGCGCCCTCGATGAGCCCGGGTAAGTCCGCCATGACGAACTCGTCCCAGCCCACCGAGACGACTCCCAGGTGCGGCTCAAGCGTCGTGAAGGGGTAGTCGGCAACACGTGGCCTGGCTGCGCTGAGGTGTCGCAAGAGCGAGGATTTGCCCGCGTTGGGCAGGCCGACGATGCCGACATCGGCCAGCACACGCAGCTCGAACTTGAGCCGTCGTCGTTCACCTGGCTCACCCTTCTGTGCGACGCGCGGCGTCTGGTTGGTCGAACTGCGGAAGTACATGTTGCCCTGTCCGCCGCGGCCGCCCCAGGCGACAACCAGCGACTGGCCGTCTTCCTCGAGGTCGACCAACTGCTCGGTCAGGCCGCCCGAGACTTGCGACACGATGGTGCCAACCGGGAGTTCGAGCAGCAACGTCGAGCCGGCCCGGCCGCGCTTTTGGTTGGTGCCGCCGTTGGTTCCCGAGTCGGCGCGGAACCGGCGTTGGCGGCGGTAGCGACGCAAGGTGTTGAGCTGCCCGTTCGCGATCACGATGACGTCACCGCCACGTCCGCCGCGACCTCCGTCTGGCCCTCCGCGCGGGACGAACTTCTCGCGACGAAACGACACGGCTCCGCGGCCGCCAGCGCCGCCTTCAACTTCAATCTCAACTGCATCAATCATGGAACGAGTTTATCCACACGTTCGACGAGTGCTCCGGATCCAAGAATGGAATTGAGGAAAGTAGTCAATTGATACATGCTGTCGTTGTTGTTGGTGGTTGGGGCAATGGGGAAACTGACGCCGGGCTGCGTTGGGCACGGGAGAATCTCGGTGTGGTCTCGTGGGCCGACTGTGGGCTGCTGGGTAGTTTCGCTGGAGCGCTGGTGGATGCTGCGTGGACAGGTGCACGTGTCTGGGGACATGCGTGGACATGCGAGAACCTGGCGTGGGCACGTCGTGGGTGGCAGGAGGGGGGCGGGATTAGAGGTGCAGGCGGGAGCGGATCTCGGAGATTTGCTGGACCCACCACTGTGAGTCGGGATCGCCGGCCTTGGCCAGCAGGCCCTCGACCTTGTCGCGCCCGTGCAGGACGGTGGAGTGGTCACGGCCGCCGAGTGCTTCGCCGATGGCATTCAGCGAGAGGTCAGTGTGGTGGCAGGCCAGATACATCACGAGTTGCCGAGCGCGAGCGGTGCGACGGTCTTTGCGCGGCGCGGTGAAGAGCTCCGGGGCGACTCCGGTGAGATCGGATGCGGCTGCGATCAGCTCCGCGACCGTGGGCTTGGCCTTGCGGGCCTCTTCGGGTGCGTGACCGGCCAATGCTCGCAAGACGATGCCCGGGGTGACCGGTGAGCGATCGCTCTCGGCAAACACGCGAACGCGCTGCAGAGCGCCGAGCAACGATCGCACGTTGGTGCCGGCACGCTCGGCGATCATGACGATCGTCGACTCATCGATGTTGAGTTGCCAGTCGCGGATCTTGCGCTGCAGGATGGCCATCCGCAACTCAAGGTCAGGCTGATTGATCTCGACGACCAGTCCTCCCTCGAACCGGGTGACGAGGCGCTCGCCCAGCCCGGTCAGCAGGCGCGGCGGCATGTCGGAGGCGATCACGATCTGGCGGTTGCGGTGGTGCAGGGCGTTGAAGACGTTGAAGAATTCGTCCTGCGTTTGCACCTTGCCGCCGAGCTTCTGTACGTCGTCGATGATCAGCACCTCGGCCGACTCGTACTTCTGCTGGAAGGCGGCCCGCTCGCCTGCTCCGACGCTGTTGACAAACTGGCGTACGTAGGACTCGGTATCGACCAGGACGGTGTAGTGCGACTGCATCGTCACATGGGCGATGGCATGCAGCAGGTGCGTCTTGCCCAGCCCCGAGTTGGAGTAGATGAACAGCGGGTTCGTGTCTTCGCCGGGGTGATAGGCGACTCGTCGCGACGCCGTCACGGCGATCTGGTTGGATGTGCCTTCGACGAAGCGCTCGAAGGTGGCCTGATTCATAACGGCCGGCCGACTGCGAGCCGGCTGAATCGGCTGGCTGCGTTCCCCGCCCAGGAGGCTGTTGTCCTCGGGCATGTCAAGCGCCGCTGTCTGCGGTTCCGGACGTGACGCGACACGGAGTTCTATCTCCATGGGCCGACCGGCGGCCTGGCGAACGGCTGAGGCGAGCTGCGGGTAGTAGCTGCCGCGCAGCGTTTCGAGCTTGATCACAGTGGGTACGCCGACATGCAGGACACCGCCGCGGATTTCGATCGCGTAAGTGTCTGCAAACCAGGTCTCGAACGTCTCGCGATCGAGCGAGTCCCTCAGTACCTCAAGGGTTCGCTGCCAGATCGCGCGAGGATCGGAATGCGGATCGTTGAGCGATCGAGCCGAACGGTTGACCATGCCGCCGTCGCCTCCCTTGGCGAAGGACTTTCCGGCGGCGCACGTCGCTCTGGGCGCTAAACCAAAATCGGCGCTGCTTGGAAAGACTTGCTTGAGGGAACATACTAACCAGCGATGACGGAAACAACAGCCCGTGACCGCGAGGTCTTAAGTAGCCTGCTGACCAGATACCTCATCCACATCATCCCCAATCGCTCCACGACCCCGTTATCGGTCCTTGACTGATCTCGTTACGTCATGAATTCGTTCGCGGTGGAGTCCGGCAGCCGTTCTCGGTCAGAAACAGGGTGGCAAGCGTAGAATGCACCAAATCCAAGCGTGACGCCGCGACGGGTCCGGGTTTGCGGCTTCGCCTATGAAGGCAACCTCGATTCGTGAAGGACGGCGAGCCATGTTGATCGCCATCGATATCGGAAACACCACCCTCCAGATTGGCGTGTTTAACGATCGTAAAATTGTCCATACCTGGCGACTCGCGACTCAGCATGACCGTCTCTCCGACGAATACGGCATTTTTGTCGCTTCGCTGTTGCGCTACGAGGACATCAAGATTTCCCAGATTGACGGCGCGATCATCTCGTCGGTCGTGCCAGCGCTCGCGCCGGTGTTCCAGGAGGTCTGCCGCAAGTTCCTCCGGACCGAGCCGCTCCTGGTTTCGTCCCACATGAGGAAACCAGTCCGGATCGGCATCGAGCACGCCGAAGAGTTGGGCGCCGACCGAATCGTTGACGCGGTCGCAGCCTGTTCGCGCTACGGCCCGCCACCATTGATCGTGGTCGATTTCGGCACTGCAACCGTGTTCGACGCGATTAACGAGCACGGCGTCTACATCGGCGGCGCGATCTCGCCTGGCATCGGAATCTCAATCGATGCCCTGTTCGACCGGGCCAGCCGGTTGGCCCGGATCGACCTTGAACGCCCGCCCGCCGCGATTGGTACACGGACCGAGACCGCTCTGCAGAGCGGCATCCTGTTCGGATACGTCGGACTGGTCGAGGGCATCATCCAACGCTTCCGTCAGGAGCTGGGCCAGGCCAAGGTCGTCGCCACTGGCGGCTGGGCGCCGCGCATTGCCGAGGAGACCACGATCCTCGACGTGGTCGATGAAGATCTGATCCTTTGGGGTCTGCGCGAGCTGTACTACTACAACGCCGAAGGCACTCCATGAGCGCCAGCAGTACGGACAACGCGGATAGCGAAGTCCCGACGCCTCGGCCGCTCGACGGTCGGCGCGTCACGCTCGGCGTGACCGGATCGATTTCGGCCTACAAGAGCATCGAAGCCGCGCGACGCCTGGAAGACGCGGGCGCAATCGCTGACGTGGCGCTGACGCCCTCAGCGTCTCGCTTTGTGCCGCCGCTGACTTTCCGCTCGCTGGTCAAGGGCGAAGTCGCCGCCGACCTCTGGGATCCGGCAGCTCCGGCCGAGCAGCACGTGGCGATGGGCCGACGCGCCGACGCCATGCTGGTCGCACCGGCCTCAGCGACGACGATCGCCAAGCTGGCGCAGGGCATCGGTGACAACCCGGTCACGCTGACCGCGCTGGCGACGAGCGCTCCGCTGGTCGTGGCGCCGGCGATGGACTCGGTGATGTACAGCCAGCCATCGGTGCAGGCGAACCTGGAGTTGCTCAAGGCTCGTGGAGTCTTCATCGCCGGTCCGGCGATTGGTCGGTTGGCATCGGGAGGACGCGGATTGGGCCGCCTGATTGAACCGATCGAACTGGCCGCCGCCGTTCGCTCTGCGATTGGGCGGACTGTCGGGGACTTGCGCGGGCGACATGTGATCGTCACCGCCGGCGGGACTCGGGAGCCAATCGATCCTGTCCGCTTCGTCGGCAATCACTCGAGCGGCAAGATGGGCGTCGCTGTCGCGGAAGCTGCTCGTGATCAGGGCGCAGCCGTGACGTTGATCACGACGCAATCGCCACCGCAAGGTCGTTACGGCATCGTCGTGCGCTCAGTCAGCACGGCGATCGAGATGCAGACCGAGATCCAGAACGCGGCTCGCGGAGCAAACGCACTGGTCATGGCTGCCGCCGTCGCCGACTACCGGCCGGCCGAGGCGGCGGAGTCGAAGCTCAAGAAACAGGACGCCGAGGAAGCGGGCATGACGCTCGAGATGGTCGAGAACCCCGACGTGATCGCCTCGATTGAAGCGCCGCATCTGCTCAAGGTCGGCTTCGCCGCCGAGACCGACGACCTGATCAACAACGCCAGGGCCAAGATCGAGAAGAAGGGTCTCGCCTTCATCGCCGCCAACGACGTCACCCAGTCCGACGCGGGCTTCCAGGTGGATACAAATCGAGTCGTCCTGCTCGACGCTTCGGGAGAGGCCGAGCGCCTGCCGCTGCTGCATAAGTACGACGTAGCGGTCGCGATTCTCGAACGACTCAAGTCCCATCCCGATTGGCCGGTTCGGGCGGAATAAGTCTCCTCGATTGGAGTCCAGTGCGTAAACCCATCTACGGCCGCTCTGACTCTCTGTAGGAGACTGATGCATAACTCCCCTTCTCCCCCCTTTGCGGGGGAGATGCCGAAGGCAGAGGGGGGTCCCTGCCTGTTGGCCCTATCTGGTCATCGTCCGCCGACCCCCCCTCTGTCACTCCGTGACATCTCCCCCCGCAAGGGGGGGAGAGGGGATTCGGGGGCTACTCAAAGGGCTCATATGCGCGGAGACTGAGACTCAGCGCAACTTGACTGCCGTGCCGTACATGTAAACCTCGGCCATGTTCTGGCCGATGTCCGACGACATCAGCCTGGCTCCGACGATGGCGTCGGCGCCCATGGCTTCGGCTGAGGCTTCGAGCTTCTCACGCACCTGTATGCGCGTTTCGCTCATGAGCCGCGTGTAGGCGTGGATCTCGCCTCCTGCGAGGCTCTTGAGGCCAGCCAGAATATCGCGGCCGATGTTCCTCGAACGCACACTGTTGGCGCTGACCAGGCCCAGCACTTCGTGGATTTCGCGATTGGGCACGCTTTCAGTCGTCACGATCAACATCGTCATCTCCTGTTGAACTGGATCGGCGTCCTGAGACTCAGCCTATTGAGCAGCGCCACGAGCATCCACGCGGCAGCGCAGATGGCGATGCCGGCAAATGCGTCGATGGTCCAGTGATTGGCTGTCGCCACGACGGCCCAGGCCTGTGACATCGGGATTGCCGCAGCGAGCGCGCGCATCCCCGGATGCTTCGAGGTTTGCCAGACTGCGAGTCCGGCCAGCAGCGCCCAACCGACGTGGAGCGACGGCAGGGCGGCGTATGGATTGACGAACACGCCAACTTCCTGCGCCTGATAGGCAGGAGCGGCGCGGAGCACGAGCGTGTCGATGTAGCCCAGCTCAGGCATCAGTCTGGGTGGCGCTGTGGGAAAGAGGAAGTACGAGATCGCCCCCACAGCGCCGGAGATCAGTAGTGCGTTGCGAAAGTTACGCCAGGTGTCGCGGTGCGAGCGCCAGAGCCAGACCGCCAGCACGATCAGCAAGGGCATATGGCCCCAGAAGTACGTGCCGTTGGCGAGATCAATCAGCACGTTGGAGCCCAGAATCGTCTCGTGGATTGCCGTTTCCCAGTCGAGCCGGAGCCGCTGTTCCAGCTCGAGAATGTCGCGCGCACGTTGGAAGGCCTCGTCAGCGCGATCAGCGACGGCGCCTCGGACGAGGTAGTAGATCAGCGCCGCGACCGCGACGGCCGCCAACTCGCGAAGGAACTCACGCATTTCGTCACAGTATTCCCAGTGATCGTTAGGATGATCTGCATTGCCCGACCCTGTAGAACCGCGCCATGAGTGCGCCTTGAAAGATTCCCATGGACATCACTGCCAGTGGACAGCCTGCATTGGAAGCGGCTGCCGACCACCTGCTGATTTTCGCGACCAAGGACGACGACATCCTCGACGGCGGCGCGCTGCGCCAGCTCAACGATGCCCTCGATGGCGGCCTCGCGCCGCTGGTCAAGTCGGGCGAGTTGTCGGGCGCGGTCAACGAGACCGTGGTCGTGCACACATTTGGCCAGACTGAAGCGCCGCGTGCGATCATCGCGGGACTCGGTCCAGCCGAGAAGATGACCCTGGACGAGATTCGTCACGCCGCAGCCAACGGCGCGCGCCGTGCTCGATCGTTGTCATCGGGGACCCTGGCGATTGCGGTCGATGGCGAGGAGTGCGGCTTCAGCACCGACGAGATCGCCGGCGCGATCACGGAGGGCCTGGACCTCGGGCTGTACCGCTTCGACCGACACCAGACGCCCACGAAGACGCCGAATGTGCTGGAGCGGACATCGTTGCATTCCGACAACGTCGCCGGAGTCGAGGCTGGCATCGCCCGTGGACACTCGCTGGCCGGTGCGGCCAACTTCGCCCGTGACCTGGCCAACGAGCCGTCCAACCTGCTCACGCCGACCGAACTCGCCAACCGCGCCGAAGCCTGGGCCGGTGAGCATGGCGTGGAGATTGAAGTGTTGGACGAGGCTGCGGCCGCCGAGCTGGGCATGGGATCCTTCCTCGGCGTGGCCAAGGGATCGCACCAGCCAGCCCGCTTCCTGATCATGCGCCATCGGGGCGGAGGCGACGAGCCCGGTCTCGGCTACTGCGGCAAGGGCATCACCTTTGACACGGGCGGCATCTCGATCAAGCCGGCCGCCAACATGGAAGCGATGAAGCAGGACATGTCGGGCGCTGCCGCGGTCGTCGCGTCGATGGGCGCCATCTCCGACCTCAAGCTGCCAATCAACGTCACAGCCCTCGCCCCTTGCACAGAAAACATGCCCGGCGGCAACGCGATCAAGCCGGGTGACGTGCTGACCGCAATGAACGGCGCGACGATCGAAGTGATCAACACCGACGCCGAGGGCCGGCTCGTGCTCGCCGACGCTCTGTCCTACGCCAACCACCTGGGACTCTCGCCGCTGATTGATGTGGCGACGCTCACAGGCGCGTGCGCGGTGGCGCTTGGCGACGTCGCGACGGGCGTCATGGCCAACGACGACGATCTCGCGGCAGAGGTGATCGAGGCGGGCAAGCGAGCCGGCGAGAAGTTCTGGCAGTTGCCAATGTTCGCCGAGTACGACGAGCAGATCCGCAGCCAGGTCGCCGATGTGAAGAACACCGGCGGCCGCCTGGCGGGCGCGATCACGGCAGCCAAGTTCCTCGCCCGCTTCGCCGGCGACACGCCCTGGGCGCACCTCGACATGGCCGGCACCGACGACGCCAGCAAGACTCGCGGGACGCACGTCAAGGGCGCCTCCGGCGTGCCCGTGCGTTCGCTTGTCCGGTTCGCGGCTGCCCGAGCCGAGGCGTCCGCATAGACTTCAGATAGACAACGCCGAGGAAGAAGGCGCATCATGGCCGAGTTTGAACGCCTGACCGATCTCCCCGAAGCAGAAGAGCGCGCGATGCGCGACAGGTACCGCGAGGAAATGACCGAACTGGCCGACAAGTTCTGCGAAGAACGCGGCTACATCCTGATGAACGCCGATCAAACGATCGAAGACTTCGTCAACATGAGGATGCGCTTCGGCAAGTTCTACTGTCCCTGCCAGCCGGCCAACAACGACGACACCATCTGCGTCTGCGAGCCAGTCCTCAACGGCCTGGTCGATTTCGAGGGAACCTGCTTCTGCAACTTCTTCACCCTCCCCGAAGGCAAGACGCCGATCAAGGAAGAGGTCGCGCTGGACCTGTAGTTGAGGTTTCGACCTCCTGCAGCGAGAGATAGTTACGTTGCCTGCGATTCCCCTCTCCCCCCTTGCTGGGGGAGATGTCACGGAGTGACAGGGGGGGTCGAGATGCTGCGACCAGAGAAGAGTCGCGAACGGGGAACCCCTCTCTGCCTACGGCATCTCCCCCGCAAGGGGGGAGAGTTGAGAGTTGCGCACTGGTCGCTCCGAGGGGAGGGAATATGCACAGGTCATCTGGTCAGAACGTGGCAGCAGAAACCTGCCGCTCTAGTTGTGATGCTGGAAGATCGGCAGTGGAGCCAGCGGCGCGTAGATCTCCACCGACAGCTCGTAGACCTGGTCGGCCCATGATTCCCAGTCCCGGCGGGCGACCTGGGCCTCTTCTGATGAGAGGGCGGCTTGGACGACGGTTTCGTCTTCGAACGTGTAGCCCATCAGGTGGGCGCCGGCGATGGGGTCTGAAGCACGGACTCGGAAGGCCGAGACGATGCCAGGGATATCGAGCACGTGCGGCAGGTGGGTCTTGCGATGCCAATCCTCGAACGCGTCCAGCACCGTTGGGTCGAGGCGAGCGCGGACGATCATGATTGGATGTCTCATCAGCACGGTCATGTCCCGCAGTGTCGCATACGCCACCGATAGTCCAACGCTGCTTCGGGGCAGTCTGGTAATGTCTAGGCAACGAGACGACACAGCGACACGATGCAGCGCAGCAGTCCCCGTTGAAGCCGGGGGCAGGCGGGGAGCGGACGGCTTGGACAGCCGCCAGCCACGACGACACCAGTCACGACCCAATCCAGCCCGTCGCGCATCATCGCCACATGGCCCACGTGGATAGGTGCATACATGCTGAGCAAGGATGAGAAAACCGCCATCGCGGAGAAGTTTGGACAGCACGAGAACGACACCGGCTCGCCCGAGGTGCAGATCGCTCAGCTGACCGAACGCATTTCACGGCTCACCGATCACTTGCGCGAGCATCGGCACGACTACCACACGCGGCGCGCGTTGATGAAGTTGGTGGGGCAACGGCGACGTCAACTCGCCTACCTAAACCGCGAGGACGTCAACCGCTACCGCACGTTGGTCGCCACGCTGGGCCTTCGACGCTAGCCGACCCGGAACGGGCCATCCGAGCGCTGCGAACGGTCTCGAACAGACTTCGGCGACGCGCCACCTGAGCGCTTGCGATCGACCGATCGCCGCCGAGCACACAGCACCTGTCGTTGAGGAAGCGGCGGCAGGGACATCAAGTACAGGGAAGTACAGGAACGCACCAACATATGGAAATCACCACCCGAACCGTCCAGCAGGAGATTGCTGGACGCAACCTCACGATCGAAACCGGCAAGCTAGCCCACCAGGCCGGCGGCGCCGTCACCATTCGCTACGGCGACACGATGCTGCTCGGCACCGCCACGGCGTCGAAGCCGCGACCCGGGATCGACTTCTTTCCCCTGTCCGTGGAATTTGAGGAGCGCCTCTACGCCGCCGGGCGAATCCCAGGATCGTTCTTCCGCCGCGAAGGACGACCGACCACGACCGCCATTCTGTCGGCCCGCCTGACCGACCGCCCCATTCGTCCGCTGTTCCCCAAGGGTTACAACGACGACACCCAGCTGATCCTGACGATCTTCGCGGTCGACATGGAGAACCCGCCCGACACGCTGGGCACGATCGCCGCGTCTGCCGCGCTCTGCGTCTCCGACATTCCCTTCGACGGCCCCGTCGCCTCGGTTCGGATTGGATACGTCGAGGGAGAACTCGTTCTCCAGCCGACCTTCGCGCAGCTTGAGGTCTCCGAGCTCAACCTCGTCGTCGCCGGTACCAAGGACGCGATCACGATGGTCGAGGCGGAAGCCGGCGAAGTCCCGGAATCGATGCTGGTCGACGCCCTGGCGCTGGGCCAGGAAGCGATCACGACCATCTGCGAGATGCAGGAAGCACTGGCCAGCGAGGTCGGTCGCGAGAAGCGCGAGTTCACGCCGCAGGAGGTCGACGCCGACATCCTCGCCGCCGTGGAAGCGAAGATCGGCGATGATCTTCAGTCCGCGCTCCGCGACGCGGAAGACAAGGCCGACCGCGATGCTCGGCGCGGCGCGGTCAAGGCGTCGTTGCTCGACAACCTCGACGAAGACGCCGATGCCGAAGCGCACCAGGAAGCGTTCGACGCAGTTGAGAAGAACATCGTGCGGCGCAGCATCCTCGATGACGGCGTTCGCGCCGATGGTCGCGGACATGCCGACCTGCGCCCGCTCTCGGCTGAAATCGACCTTGTCCCCCGCACACACGGCTCCGGTCTGTTCCAGCGCGGTGAGACTCAAGTGCTCAGCTTCACGACGCTGGCAGGCTCGGGCATGGCCCAGCGCATTGACGACCTCGGTCCTGAGGACTCGAAGCGCTTCATGCACCACTACAACTTCCCGCCCTTCTCGACCGGTGAAACCGGACGTGTCGGCAACCCGTCACGGCGCAGCATCGGACACGGCATGCTCGGCGAGCGCGCCATGGCCGCCATCCTGCCGCCGTTTGAAGAGTTCCCCTACACGATCCGACTCGTCTCCGAGGTGCTTGCCTCCAACGGCTCGACCTCGATGGCCTCGGTCTGCGCTTCAGTCCTCTCGATGATGGACGCCGGCGTGCCGATCAAGACGCCGATCGCCGGCATCGCCATGGGCTTGATCAAGGAAGGCGACGATGTCGCCATCCTGACCGACATCGTCGGCATGGAAGATCACCTCGGCGACATGGACTTCAAGGTCGCCGGATCACGCGATGGCGTGACGGCGCTGCAGATGGATATGAAGGTCAAGGGCATCGACCTTGAGATTCTCGCGCGAGCGCTGGACCAGGCTCGCGACGCACGTCTCGAAATCATGGATGTGATGACCGAGTGCATTGACGCTCCACGCGAGCAGATGTCACCGCACGCGCCGCGCATCCTGCGCATCGACGTGCCGCAGGACAAGATTGGTCAGTTGATCGGTCCCGGCGGACGCAACATTCGCGCCCTCCAGGAAGACACCGGCGCAGACATCTCGGTCGAGGACGACGGTGCAGTCTTTATCACCGCCGTCGATCAGAAGTCGGGCGAGTCTGCCTTCGAGCGAATTTCCGCCATGACCCGAGACATCGAGCCCGGCCAGATCTACACGGGCAAGGTCGTTCGCATCCTGCCCTTCGGCGCATTCGTCGAGATGGTGCCGGGCAAGGATGCCCTGGTGCACATCTCCGAACTGGCCGATTACCGCGTCGACAAGGTCGAGGACATCGTCAGCGTCGGCGACGAGATGCAGATCATCGTGATCGAGGTGGACAACCTCGGTCGGGTCAACGCGTCGCGCAAAGCACTGCTCAACGGCGACACGGATGCGCCCCGCCCACAGCGGGAGCAGCGAGAAGGACGAGAAGGCAGGGAAGGCCGAGAACCGAGGGAGCGTCGCGGTCGCGACGATCGCGGTCCGCGTCGTGACCGAGAATCCCGAGAGCCTCGCGAAGCACGAGAACCCCGAGAACCGCGCGAGCCGAGAGAGCAACGACAACGACGACCTCGCGTGGCCCGCGAAGTCGACGAACCAGCAGCCGAGGAGGAGCGTCAGCCAGAACCGGCGGTCGCCGAACTGGACGCCGCTCCCGTTGATGCACCCGAGACCGACCGCGCACCGGAGACGGTCGACGCTCCCGAGACCGATGCAGCGCCCGCTCCGCTGGCCGCCGCGACTGGTGATGACGGCTCCGCCGCCGTCGCCCCACCGCGCGACCGGGACGGAGCGCCGCGACGTCGCAGGCGCCGCCGCCGCCGAGGCGCGGGCCAGCAGCAGTCGTCAGACTCCAACCAGCAGTCGAATCAGGGCGACCCGAATCGCCAGCCGGAGGAACAGCGTTCCGAGCGCCAGCCGCGGCAAGAGTCGGAGGAGCGCGAGGAGCGCCAGCCCGACTCCAACATCGCCCCGCGCCGTCGCGGTGGCATCCTCTCGAGGGTGAACATCCGTCGCAGCAACCAGAACGAAGACGGCCCGCCGCCGCCACCGCCGCCGCCACGCAGCGACTTCGGCGCACCCAGCCGCTAGTCGCTGCTCTTGGCCACCGGTTGCCGAGGCCAGCAGAGAGAGTGAGTCATGATCCGCATCGTGATGAGCGGAGCCGGCAACATGGGCCGCCAGATCATGACGGCGATCGAGTCGGCCGCCGACCTTGAGTTGGTCGGCGCGCTCGACGGACTCTCCAGCGAATCGTCGGTCGACATTGGCGGTCGCGAAGTACCGCTGAGCAACTCGCTCGCGGCTCTAGCAGAATGGTCGCCGGATGTCGTGATCGACTTTTCCAACGCCGAATGGACCGAACAACTCATCCCTGCCGCTGTCAATGCCGACGTCCGACCAGTGATCGGTACCAGCGGCCTCTCGGATGATGTTGTCGCCGATGCAGAGCGACGGGTCAACGAGGCAGGCCTCGGTGGTGTGATTGCCGCCAACTTCGCACTCGGCGCCGTGATGATGATGCATCTGGCCAACATCGCCGCACCGTTATTCGACTCTGTCGAAATCATCGAGCAGCACCACGACGGCAAGGTCGACGCACCGTCCGGCACGGCTGTCGCCACCGCGCAATCGATGCGAGCTGCGCGAGACTCCGACTTCACCCGGAACGAGGCGGAGCGCCACAACGTTGAGGGCTACGACTCTCGAGGAGCAGAGCTTGACGGCGCATCACTGCACTCGGTTCGACTGCCGGGACTGGTCGCGCATCAAGTGATCGTCTTCGGCGGCAACAACGAGACACTGACGATCCGTCACGACTCAATGAGCCGCGCCTCCTTCATCCCCGAAATCCTGCGCGCCGCACGGGCAGCACCGGACCTCGATCACCTGGTGATCGGGCTCGACCGCCTGCTTGGCCTGCGAACCGACTAACCCCAGCAACACAGCAACCACGCACAGCATCAAGGAGCAACACCGTGGGACGTGAACTGACCGTCGCCCTCGTCGGCGCCACTGGCGTCGTGGGAGCCGAATTCCTCAAGTGCATGGAAGAACGCAACTTCCCGGTCAAGGAACTCCGCCTGCTCGCGACAAAGCGTTCCGAGGGTCGCGAACTGACCTTCCGCGGTAAGACGCACATCGTCCACGAAACCACACACGACGCCTTCGATGGCGCGGACGTGGCCTTCATCTCCGCCTCTACGGCAGCCTCGAAAGAACTCTGTCCGGTCGCGGCTCAGAAGGGCGCCGTCGCCTTCGACGATTCGTCGGCTTTCCGCCAGCAAGAAGGCGTGCCGCTGGTCGTGCCCGAGGTCAATGCTGAGGACCTGCGCCACCACAACGGCATCGTCTCCACGCCCAACTGCACCACCGTGCCGCTGGTGCTCTCACTGCACCCGCTGATCCAGGACCGCGCCGTGACTCGCGTGATCGCCGACACCTACCAGGCCACCTCCGGCTCGGGCGGTGCGGCGGTCGTCGAGCTGCAGCAACAGAACGCTTCGCTGGTTGGGGGTGACTCGATCTCGGACGAGCAAATCTCCGAGTATCCGAAGCAGATCGCCAACAACGCGTTGCCCCAGGTCGATGTCTTTCTCGAGAACGGCTACACGAATGAAGAGCGCAAGATGCTGGTCGAGTCGCGCAAGATTCTGCACCAGCCCGAGTTGCCGCTCTCCGCAACCTGCGTCCGCATCCCGACCGAGCGCGCTCACGCGATTGCCGTGCATGCCGACTTCGACAAGCCGATCACGCCCGAGGAAGCGCATCAACGCTGGGCCGCGCAGCCGGGTCTCTCGGTGATCGACGGCCGAGCCGCCGGCGAATGGCCGACCCCGCTCGACGCCGACGGGATCGACGACACGCTCGTCGGCCGGGCCCGTGTCGACGTGACCAACCCCAACGGTTTCGCCTGGTGGGTCGTCGCCGACAACCTGCGCAAGGGAGCCGCCCTGAACATCGTGCAGATGGTCGAGTGGATGCTCGAAGACGGCTGCCTCTAGTCGCTCCTCGATCGTTGGAGGTCGAGGAAGCCATGTCTGCGAAAGCGCGATCCTGACCTTGTAGCCTTGATGCTTGGACCCTGACTGACGGAAAGACCGAATCATGACCGATCCCAACGATGCCCCCAACTGGGGACGCGTTTTCACTGCGATGGTGACGCCGATGACCGAAGCCGGCGGCATTGACGTGGAGCAGGCTCAGAACCTGGCTACGGCGCTGCTCAAGTCAGGCTCCGACGGTGTCGTCGTGGCCGGGACGACCGGTGAGTCTCCCACCCTCACTCACGAGGAAGAACGGCTCCTGTTCCGCGAGCTGGCGCCCATCGTTCACGACGCCGGCGGCTCGCTGATCGCCGGTACCGGCTCCAACAGCACCAATACTGCTGTGGACGCCTCCGAGCAGGCCGCGCAGCTCGAAGTCGACGGCCTGTTGCAAGTCGTGCCGTACTACAACAAGCCCTCCCAGGAAGGTCTCTACCAGCACTTCAAGGCTGTCGCCGACGCAGTGCCTGACACGCCGATCATGCTCTATAACGTTCCCGGTCGAACCGGGTTGAACATGTCCGCTCAGACAACCGTGCGGCTGGCTGAGGACTGCACCAACATTGTCGGAGTCAAGGAGGCTTCAGGCGACCTTGAGCAGATTGCCGAGATTGTTCGCACTGCGCCGCCGGGCTTCCGGATTTGGAGCGGTAACGACCAGGACAATCTGGCCATCCTGGCGACAGGCGGCTACGGGACCGTGTCGGTGCTGTCGCACCTCGTCGGTGGACAGATCAAGGCCATGTACGACGCCTGGGAGCGCGGCGACACAGCCGAAGCAGGACGCCTGCAGGTGAAGATGGCGCCGTTGGTCAAGGCGCTCTTCCTGATCGGCAACCCAGCGCCGGTCAAGTGGGCGCTCAACGACATTGGCTTCAACGCCGGACCGCTGCGATTGCCCTTGGTCGACCCAGACGAGAGTGTCCAGAACACGATCCGCTCGGCCCTCGAGGTCGCGGGCGGTCAGGACCTGATCTAGCCGGGCGCGTCTGAGAATGAAATCAGACGCTGCGGAGGCTTGGGGCTATGCCTTGCTGCTCACGCGCCGCGTGCTGACGACGGCGCTGGCCGGCGCGACCGAGGATCAACTCCACCAGCCGACTCCGATCGGATCGCTCGCCGACTGCGCAACTGAAGCCTGCACCGCCGAGGCCAACCTGAGCTGGCCGGAAAGCCTGCCACCCGCGCAGCTTGATCCGCCCCAGACGCCGGTGCAGTTCATGTACGCGCTCGTCCGTCATCGAGCCGTCACTGAAGAGATCCTGATGCAGGCCACCGACGAAACCATGTCGCAGTCGTGGTGGACCAGAGCGAAGCGCCTGGCCCAGGACCCCGAGCAGACCCTGACCGAGTCATTGCAGGAGCTCGCGCTCAACGAGTTCGCGATCGCGACGAAGTCGGCCAATATCCGAGCGCAGGTCGATGCCAAATGGTCGCCGCAACCAGAGCTGGCCGAGCGAGCGCAGAACGCAATCGCAGCCGCGCGCTAGGCGCGTGGGCAGACGACCTTCTTCGGACCTGTCGTGCTACCGACCTGTCGTGCAACCCGCGTTAGCCACGGCCGTCGCGGTGTTGCACGCGAACATCCAGGTGCTCGAGTCCGCGCAGCACGATGTTGTGCCGGTATTCGGGCTCTCGCGAACCGAACTTGATTTCGTCGAACCGTTCCAACAGCACCTCGAACGCGACTTTCGCTTCCAACCGGGCCAACGGCGCGCCGAGGCAGTGATGAATGCCTCGTCCGAACGCGATGTTTCCGGTGTCCTCGCGGGTGATATCCAGTTGATCAGGGTCGCGGAACACCTGCGGATCCCGGTTCGCCGCGCCGATCAATGGTGTGACCAGGGAATCTTTCTTGCCCTGCTTATCTCCGATTTCCGTGTCTTCAACCAGGCGTCGGACATCGACCTGCACTGGCGAGTCGTAGCGCAACAGTTCCTCGATCGCAGTCGGGATCAGCTCCGACTGCTGACGTAACAGTTCCAACTGCTCCGGATGTTCGAGCAGTGCCTTGAGACCGTTGCCGATCAGGTTGGTCGTGGTCTCGTTGCCGGCGACGAGCAACAGGCGCAGGGTGATCTGTGTCTCGTCGTGGCTCAACGTTTGGCCTGCTTCCTCGGCGATTACCAGGCGCGAAACCAGGTCGTCTCGAGGTCCACGGCGGCGATCCTCGATGATCGGCGCGAAGTAGCCGGCCAGCGCCTCGGCGTTGTCGAGCAATTCTGATAGCTCCGCTTCGCTCAGATTCGGCTCGAGCCCGCGGATGATCTGATCCGACCAGGCCTTGAACTGCTGCCGATCATCGGTCGGCACGCCGATCATTTCGGCGATCACCAGGATCGGCAGCAAGTTGGCGAAGTTGGCCATGAGGTCGAAGTTGTTGCTGTCGGCGACTTCATCAAGGAGCGAGTGCGCGGTCGCTCGGATCTGGTCTTCCATCTTCGCAATCTGCGGCGGCGTGAACGCCCGATTGACCAGCCCGCGCAGGCGGGTGTGATCGGGCGGGTCGCGAAACTGCATCGATGGTGAGAGTTGGCGGCGAGCCTGCTCCTCAGCCACGAGGAAGGGCTCGGTGCCGCGGATGACGCTGCTGAAGCGGCGGTAATCGCGGAGGATGGCGTCGACGTCGTCGTATGGGACGACGGTGATCATGCTCGTCAAGGGGCTGTAGTGATACGGATCACGCTCGCGCAGCGCGCGGTAGGTGGGATATGGGTCGGCGATGAAGCTGGGGTCGAGCAGATTCCAGACGACTCCAGACTGGATGCGTTCTTGCAGAAACCGAGCGCGAATGTAGATCGGCGCGATCGCTGAGATGAGCAGATCAGAGAGCGCCACCGTCCGGCCCTTCAGAACCAGTGCGCATATCCCGAAGTCGGGACGCAAGCGCAACCGTAACAGCAGCCTGGATCAGCAGCCTGGATCAGCAGCCCGGCTGTCTAGTATGCGCCGCACCAGTCGAGGTTCGGTTGGATTGGGGTGTTGAAGACGCCGAGGAGATTGAAGGTGGCATTGGCGACGCTGTGGGCCAAGGGAAGTCTCACACTTACCTGATGACGTTGCTTGGCGAGTCTGAGGAGGTTGGTAGCGTCCCAGATCACCATCGCCGTCGGTTGCAGCTCGAATCCCCACCGCCGCCACTGCGCGTCCGCTGTCAGCCCCAACTTGGCCCTGGCCTCATCCCACTTCGATGTGTCCAACGGCGCCAAGGCCGCCTCGTCTCCAACCACCTCGTCGGTAAAGGCGAGGACAATGGCCCGCACGGTGGGCGGCCTGTCCTCGATGTAGCAAGAGAAGGACAGTTCGGCCCAAGGATATGTCGCATCGTCCGTGCGTCCCGTAATCCCCAGGAACGTGGCGAACCCGTGCTCTTCGTCCTGGATTGTCATCGCCCGAAGGTAAGCCTGATGTATCTCATCCTGCAGGACCAGCGGAAGCAGATCTGGGGCGTTGGCAGAATGAATCGGTTGCTCGGCTTGTTGTTGGACGGTGCTTTGCTGATGAGGGGTAAACCGTTCGTCGGGGGATTGACAGGCGGATACGGCGATTGCGGCCAGGCTTACCCAGAACAGCAGCCGCCACATGGACCGAGCCTCCCGATCGCGGACTAGACGACACTCCGAGCATCACCGGGAAGGGATGACCGCCTCTGTCTGGTCGGAAGATTCAGGCTCAGAGGCGCCGCAAGCGACGCTGACCAACAAGAGGCAGCGAGCGAAGACGACGCCCCATCGCCCGCTCATGCGTATGTGTCCCGTCCTGCTTCTGCACCGTCCCTGAGCCAGATACGCCAGATGCTGTCGATGGTAGGAGACGATATGGAGGGCGCGTGCATCGCTGCTGTATCGGGGAGCGCTAGAATAGTCAGGGAGTACTCGGCGAGGCAATGGTCTTGCGGAGCACTTGAGGGCGGGCGATGATCTTCTTACGAGGGTTCGCACGACCATCGCCCTAATGCGAAGGGCAGGGGCCTAGATCCGCCCTTCGCGCTGGCCCCACTCTATCCGCTGACTCTGATCATTAAGCATCGATACATTCATCGCGTCATGCGACGGCGGGTTCACCTCGTCGGCGCACTGCGGGGATATCGCCGCTGGTGAGGTCGCGGTAGAGGTCAAGCAAGTGGACTTTCAGGTCTTCGAGCGACTCCCCCTGTGTCTTGTAATCGGGAAACTCTTCCAGATACCCCAGCCACCAGTCGCCGTCCTGCCAGTAGATGAAGCTTACGGTGGTCATCTTCTGTTCCTTGTCTCAGCCGGGTCAGCTTTACCCTGCTGAGAGCGTAGCAAGGGACGGAGTTGTTGATGACCTGGGAAACCGAAATCGCGGAGATCTCCAAGCGCAAGGAACTGGCCAAGGGGCGCGGCGGGCCAGAAGGCGTCGCCCGACAACGACGGCGCGGCAAGCTACTGGTCAACGAGCGACTCGACGGGCTGCTCGACCCCGGTTCGCTGCGCGAGTTCATGTCGCTGGTCGGTCGCGCCGACTACGACGACTCAGGCGACCTGGTTGGCTTTACGCCGAAGGGCGCGATTGAGGGCTTCGGCAAGATCAACGGACGCAAGGTGGTCGTCTCGGCTGGCGACTTCACTGTGCGCGGCGGATCCGGTGGCGGCGACGGCTCAAGCACTGGTCTCGGCTCCGAGAAGTCTTCCAATCTGCGCGCGCTTGAGTGGCGCGTGCCTTACGTGCGCATGCTCGACTCGGCCGGCGGCTCGGTGCGCGGATTCGAGACGCTGGGCCGCACCTACCTACCCGACGGCAACACGTGGTCGACGTACGACATGGAGTTGCTGCGGATGTCGCCCGTGGTCTCGGCCGTCATGGGATCGGTCGCTGGACTGCCTGCGGTCAATGCCTGCATGGCCCACTTCTCGATCATGGTGAAGGGGATTTCACAACTTTTCCCCGGCGGTCCGCCGGTGGTCAAAGCGGCGCTGGGCTACGACATCACGAAGGAGGACCTGGGCGACGAACGTGTCCACGTCTACCAGTCCGGCTCGGTCGACAACCTGGCCGAGGACGAGGAGGATGCGTTCCGCCAGATCCGCCAGTTCCTCAGCTACCTGCCCCAGAGCGTCTACGAGATGCCCGAGCGCACCGAACCGACCGACGATCCCAACCGCCGCGAAGCACGCCTGCGCCGACTGGTCCCACGCGATCGTCGCCGCGCCTACGATGGCCACCGCGCGATCAGCTGGAGCGTCGACGAGGGTTCCTTCTTCGAGATCGCCCCGTTCTACGGACGTTCACGGATCACCGGACTGGCTCGAATCAACGGCTATCCGGTCGGCGTGATGGCCAATAATCCGATGCATGAGGGCGGCTCGACCGACATCAAGGGCGGATCGAAAGTGATCCGGCTGATCCAGCTCTGCGACACGTTCCACCTGCCCTTGATCTCATTCGCCGACGAACCCGGCTTCATGGTCGGGCTGGAATCGGAGAAGGGCGGCATTGAGCGCGCCGGAGCTCGGCTGGTGATCGCGACCTGTCAGTCGCGCATGCCCTGGGCGACCGTCGTGATGGGCCGCGTGTTCGGCGTCGCTGGACAGTGCCAGCAGCGTCCGACCGGCATGTTCCAGCGCTGGGCCTGGCCCTCGGGACGCTGGGGCTCGATGCACATCGAGGGCGGCGCGCTGGCCGCCTATCGGCGAGAGATCGACGACTCGGACGACCCCGCCGCCAAGCGCGATGAAATCGAGCGCCGCCTGCATCACCTGGAGTCACCCTTCAGAACAGCCGAGGCGACCGGTCAGGACATCATCGATCCAGCCGACACGCGTCCGTTGCTGTGTGAGTTCGTCGAGGAGGCTCAGGCGATCTTGAAGACGCAGTTGGGTCCGTGTCCGAATCCGTATATGCCGTAGGAGACTGTCTAGATCGCTCTCGGTGCCCGTTCTTCGTCATTCCCGCGTCTTGCGCGGGAATCTCGTCCCCTGCCCGATCGCCGCAAGAAGCGAGATTCCAGGCCAAGCCTGGAATGACGGAGCAGTTGGGGTGGCACGAAGATTGACCAAAGCGCCTACCCTGAGCCTCAACTCGAGGAGGCGCATCATGTCGGACCACATCACAATTCATATTGGCACGATTGGACAGGGGCTCTGGCGCTCTCCCGACGGCGGTGGGGTCTGGCAGAAGGGGCGATCGGTTGGCGAACAGTCTGTGCGTTCGTTGACGGTCTTCCCCGATGACGCGAACCGGCTGATGGCCGGCGCCGACGATGGCCTGTTCCTCTCCGACGACAACGGATCGAGCTGGAACATGGTCGACAGCTACCAGCCCGACCGCCAGACCTGGTCGCTGGCCGTCGACCCGACCGATTCCAACACGATCTTCGCCGGTGGTCGGCCCGGCGTGCGACGCTCGCGCGACGGCGGACAGACCTGGGACGACCTGCCGGTCCAGATCGTCGAGGAGTGTCCGATCGGCACTCCCCGCACGACCGTCGTCGTGATCGATCCGCTCAACTCTCAGCGCGTCTACGCCGGCGTAGAAGTTGACGGGGTGCATAAGTCGCTGGATGGCGGCGACACCTGGGTTCGGGGCAATCCGCTCGGCCCCGAGACCTTCCAGGCCGACATCCACTGCATGGGCCGGTCGGCAGGTCCGGATGGCGCAGCGACATTCGCCACCAGTCCATTCGGCATCGCACGTTCGGACGACGAGGGCGAGTCCTGGTTGCAGCACGAGTTTCCGCCGCTGACGGAGCGGACACCGCGTTCGTACTGTCGCGCCATGATCGTCAAGCACGACGATCCCAACACGATGTTCGTCGCCAGCGGCGACGGTATCCCTGGCACGACCGGAGCAATCCAGCGCACGACCGACGGCGGCCAGAGCTGGGCTCCGTGCGACCTGCCGGAGCCTCCGAATTCGGTCGTTTACTGGTTGGCCAGCCACCCCGATGCGCCTGATGTCATCGCGGCGGCCTCGCTCTACGGCTATGTCTATCTGAGCGACGATGGCGGGACGAGTTGGCGCAAGCTGGATCGCGAGTTCGGCGAGATTCGCGCGCTTGCGCTTAGCACTGCCTGACATCAAACCTTTCGATTGACGTAGCCCACATCCGGGTGCGCGATACAGTGAATCCCACACTGATTTCCTCAGGGGGAACACGTATGCGCGCACTGTTTGTGCTTCTGATCGCCGGCCTGGTTGCACTCGGCGCTGTGTTGGTTGGATGCAGCGGGGACGATGACCAGCAACTGCAGGGACAACAGACTCAACAGACCGCAGAGGCCGAGCAGAGCGCGCAATCCGACCAGGAGGCTGGGTCCGACCGAGCGACGGCCGTGCAGCGCGACCAATCGGCCCAGCAATCCTCCCCGCAAGAAGCGCAAGAGGCTGCACAGCAAGTCCAGTCCGACCAGACAGCAGGGGACGATACCGCAGTGCCTCTCGATAGCGCCGCCGCCGAAGCGTCGGCGGCGCTAAAGGCCTGGTCTGAAAATCTCGAATCCCTTGTCCTTGAGGTCACAGTCGACTTCAACCTCGGAGTGTTTGCCTTTGAAGGCGTGTCCAGGATCGCGGCTCAACTCAATCCCTACACCGTTTGGGCGACGATCGATGCCAGCAGCCTGTTTGAGCAGGCGTTGATCGCGGCAGACGAGGAGGCTGATGACACCGCCGAGCCCCTGATCATGCACTTGCTGATCTCCGACGAGACCGCGTTCATCTCCATGCCCCAGGTTGAGGGTTGGATCGATCTGACGGGCGAGTTCGAAGAGGTGATGGGCGGACTGACGACCCTGTTGGGTGGGGATCCTCAGGACTTTGTTGATCCCGACAGCTTCGGACAGGCCTTTGGCTGCCAAGAGACGCTTGGCGGGTCCATCTCATCCGCAAGCCACGAAGGAGAGGCTGTCTGGGTAGTTGACTGCGTGATCGATGTGGAGGCCCTGGATCAAGCGACTGCCTCGACGCTCAGCGAGCAAGGCATCGAGATCCCCGACAGCGGACTCGAGTCCATGGACTTGCGTCTCACCATCAGCCAGGCCAGCGGCGCTCCGTTGGTGATGGAGTTCACCGCAAAGGTGAGCGACGCCTTCGGATTGTCGGAAGAGGATTCGGATCAGGACGCTCCAGAGCAGTTCTATGTCAGCTCGGTCGCGAGGCTCATCAGTTGGAACGAGACGATCGAGTTTCCAACGCCGGAGCCGCTGATTGATGGATCATTCTTCGACGCCTTTGGAGACACTCCACCCTCGAGCGGATCCTCATCGGGCAGCGACCTGGGCAGTTCCTCGGGACCTCCGGAGCTGCTGAGTACAGAAGAGCTGCTCGGTATCGCCTCGGAGTGGGTCGCCGCAGCCGATGAGCTGAACATGCAATTCGTCGCCCAGGCGGTCATCGATGGAGAAGCGCGTTTGGCATCAACGATCGTGCGCGGTTCTCGCACGCAAGGCGCATTCGAGACCCTAGTCAACATTGACGACGCCAGCACGTTCCGTTTGCTCTGGAATCGCGACGGCATCTGGATCAGCGACTCCGAAGTTGACGGTCAGCCGGTGTGGGCGCCGTCCAATCCGGCGCTGCTGGGATTCGCCGGCCTCTCAGTTGACGAGTTTCTCGCCAACCCCGACCGCCTGAACCTCGAACCTCTCAAGGCGCTGCTCGGTCTGTCCTGGCTAACGCGGACCATCGAAGGCAATCGGCCGCCCGTCTATGAGCTGGTGATCGAAACGGGATACCTCACTCCTGAGGATCCCCACTTCGAGGCAATCGTCGCCATCCTCAAAGCCGAGACCGCAGAGTTGTTGGCCGAGAGTGTGATCGTTGAATCAATCGATCACTACTCGACGATTCTCACCGTGTCCGGCGACATCGGCCAAGTGACCAGCCAGATCACGACAGCCGAGTTCCAGTCCAACGCCGGCCGTGTCGAACTCGTCGCCAGCCTCAACATCGTCAGCAATGGCCCTATCGAGTTCTCAACACCGACGAAATAGGTCACGCCTCGAACTTCCCCTAAGGGAGATCTTTGAAGAACTCCCCTTCTCCCCCCTTGCGGGGGAGATGCCGTAGGCAGAGGGGGGTTCCCTCTCCGTGACTCCTATCTGGTAGCCACTGGCCGACCCCCCTCTGTCACTCTGTGACATCTCCCCCGCAAGGGGGGAGAAGGGGAGATTTTCACGGGTCTTCGCTAAGCAGGGACTTTGGCGTTCAAGCGTCTCCACTTCCGCCTACGTGCTAGCCTGCGACCTGATACGTCGGCCCACATGTTTTGGCCTCCTGGTTTTGGTCAGAACCCCGAGCGAACAAGCGGCCGCCGGGAAGGAATACCCATGACAGCTCGCAACTATTGGACCCGCATGCGCCGCAACAAGATGTCCCGACGCTCGCTGTTGAGCGCATCGGCCCGCGCCGGTGTCGGCGCCGCCGGACTCGCCCTCGTTGGATGTGGCGACGATGATGACGACGCGCAGCCCGCAGCGGCCCAGGCCCAGCAGCAGCAACAGCAGCAGCAGGCGATGGCCGAGCAGCAGGCCGAGCAACAACAGCAACAGGAGGCTGCGGCCCAGCAGCAGCAACAACAGCAACAGGCGGCCGTCTCGCAAGCCGCCGCCGGCATCGCCATTGCCCCCCGCATCAACCCGGCGATCCACCTCAATACGACCTCGCTCGACCCGCAGTTTGGGACGTCAGGTACGGATGCCTACTTCTTCCAGATGTTCCACGACTATCTGGTGATGCACGACAATCAGAGCAACCAGATCGGCGATATCTCGCTGGCTGAGTCGTGGGAATTTCCAGACACCACCACGATCGTCTTCAATCTCCGCGACGGTGTGCAGTTCCACAACGGCGACGCCTTCACGTCCGAGGATGTACGGCTCAATCTCGAGCGCGTGACCAGTGAAGGCGCGACCCCGGCGCCCAACTTCTCGGTAGTGCACAGCGTCGAGACCCCCGATGCGCGGACCGCCACGTACATGATGTCCGAGCCCTCTGCCGGGGTCATGCACCTGCTCGGCGACCGTGGCGGCGCGATCGTGCATGTGCCCACCGCCGATGAGCTGGGCGACCAGTACGGCCTCCAACCGCTCGGGACCGGTCCCTACGAGTTTTCGGAGTGGGTCGACCAATCGCACGTGCTGGGCAAGCGCAACCCGAATCACTGGATGAAGGGCCCCGCACCCGGCGCCGCGACCGGTTCGAATGCGCCCTACTTCGACGAGATCAGATTCAACATCATCACCGAGAATTCGACCCTGATCGCCACCGGCCTCGCCGGTGACCTCGACTTGATGTTCATCCCCGAGCCCCAGTTCATCCCTCAGGTCGAGGAAGACGCCAACTGGGACATCGTCAAGATGGAGGGCGCATTCGTCTCCGAGATTCTCGTCTTGAACGCGAAAAAGCCGCCGCTTGAGAACATAAACCTGCGGCTCGCAATCATGCACGCCGTGCACCCCGAAGCGGTCAACCAGGCGGTGCACAACAACCTCAATATCCAGGCGCTTGGCGGTCAGTGGCCCAATGGCACCCTGGCCTACAGCGAGGTCCCGGGTAACCCGCAGGTCGCATATCCCAACATCGCCGATCGCCGCGAGCGAGCTAAGGAATTGCTGGCGATGTCCGGCGCTGATGTCGAAGCGATCAACGCCGCCGGTGGGCTCAAATTGACCACCTACGTCAACCAGGTCAAGATCGACGCTTGCCAGATCTACGTCCAACAGATCAAGGAAGTGCTCGGGATCGATGTCGTCTTCGAGCCGCTGGAGTTGGTCCAGTTCATCCCCGCCTTCATGGACAACGGGGAGTACCACATGACCATTACCGGCTGGAGCCGCTACCCGGAGCCCGACTGGATCGCGTCCCTCGCTTACACCGAAGGCGGCACCTACAACCCGGCCGACGAGAGCGGCGTGAAGAGCCCGATCCACCCGGATCTCGACGGACTCGTCTCCGAAGGCCGCCAGGCCTACGACGTTGAGGAACGCCGCGAGATCTACGCCAGAGTCAACGACATCATCGTCGGCGAAGGTCACTTCTACACGATGCTCTACGGCGTCAACTTCACCGGTGCGCGAACCGCCATTCAGAACGCCCAGGACACCCTCTTCAATGGAGAGGGCAAATGGCAGACCCGCTGGCTGTGGAGCGACGAGGTCTAGGCAACAGCAGCGCTCCCCCTCGGGGGAGCTGCCGCGCTGCGGCTGGAGGGCCCGCCTGAGGGCAGACAACTGTCTGTACTCAGCGAACACCCCCTCCGACACTGCGCGACACCTTCCCGGAAGCGGAGATCGAGGGCTCGCCAATGTGGACATATGTCTCCGTCCGTGTGCTCCAGTCGATCGTGGTGATCATCCTCGTCGCGATCGCCTCCTTCGCGATCTTCCGTGTCCTCCCCGGCGACCCCGTCGCCGCCCTCTCCGGCGAGGGAGAAGCGATCTCGCCGGAGCGACGCGCCATCATTGAGGAGCGGCTCGGGCTGAACAAGTCGGTGCCCGAGCAAATGGTGAGCTGGCTCGGCGACATCATCACGTCGGGCGACTTTGGACAGTCGACGCTGACCAACCGCGACATCGGTCCGGAACTGCTTCAGCGCCTGCAAAACACCCTGCACGTCGGCGTAGCCACGATCGTCGTAGGGATGTTGATCGGCATCCCCGCCGGAGTCGTGTCGGCGATCAAACCCAACTCATTAATTGACCGCCTCGTGACGACGCTCTCTGTCGGCGGCGTCGCGATTCCCGACTACTTGACCGGCCTGATCTTGATCCTCTTGCTCGTCGTCACCTGGAACGTCCTGCCTGCCGCAGGTTTCGAACGGATCTGGGTTGATCCCGTGGCCTCGATCAAGTCGCTGATCATGCCGACCCTGGTCGTCGGCTGGGTACTGTCTGCAATTGTCGCCCGGCAGACGCGATCCTCAATGCTGGAAGTGATGAGGCAGGACTATGTCCGCACGGCCCGGGCGAAGGGTCTGCGCGAGCGCCGAGTGATCGCGCTGCACGCGCTGCGCAACGGGCTGCTCCCGGTCGTCACAATCGTCGGTCTGCTGCTCGCCCGCGTCTTCGCCGGCGCCGTGATTGTTGAGCAGATCTTCAATATCCCCGGCATGGGACGCTGGCTCGTGCAGGCCGCGCTGCAACGCGATCTGCTGATCGTGCAGGCGATGATCCTCGTGATTGCGATGGCCATCGTGATCGCCAACCTGCTAACCGACATCTCCTATGGCGTGTTGGATCCGAGGATCCGCTATGGCTGAACAAGCAACCGCTGAGACCACGGCGAGCGGCTACGCGATCCCGGACGATGTCGGACGATTCGAGCCGTTGCGCATCTTCATGCGCCGATTCCTGCGCGTGCGGTTGGTCAAGCCGGCCCTGATCATCCTGGTCGTGTTCGCTCTGGTCGCGATTTTCGTTGACGTACTCCCGATTCCCGGATTCGAGGAACAGGCGACCGACGAAAACGGGCTCTACATCTCGTGGCAATCTCCCAACGCGGATCACCCGTTTGGCACCGACAAGATTGGACGAGACACCTTGTCTCGCGTGCTCAATGCGACACGTGCGGCGCTCGCTGTTGGATTCGGCGCATCGCTGTTCGGCGCCGTGTTTGGTCTACCGATCGGGATCGCCGCCGGCTATGCCCGAGGCATCGTCGACGAGGCGCTGATGCGCCTGATGGACGCCGTGCTTGCCTTCCCGGGTCTGATTCTCGCCCTCGCGCTGGTCACGGTGCTCGGTAGAGACATCATCAACATCATCATTGCCGTCGGGATTGCCAACATCCCCTGGGTGGCGCGGATCGCGAGGTCGATGGCGCTCTCTGTGCGTGAGCAGGATTATGTCCTCGCCGGGCACACGATCGGCGCGAGCAACCTGCGGATCATGATGCGCTACGTGCTGCCCAACAGCTTCCAGCCCGTCATCGTCCAGGTCTCGTTGGGCGCCGGTTTCGCGATCATCGCTGAGGCCGGACTCTCCTTCCTCGGCCTCGGAATCCGGCCGCCCGATCCGACCTGGGGCGGATTGGTCTCCGAGGGCCGTCAGGTGATCATTACCGGCAGCGGCTGGTGGCTCTGGGTCTTCCCCGGCGCATGTATCGCGCTACTCGTCTGGAGTCTCAACATCATCGGCGACGGCCTGAGAGATGTGCTCGATCCCCGGCTGCGCGGCGCCCTCGAAGGCGATTGACCGGGTCCCGATCACCAGCTCAGACGACGACCGAAACCGCTACCGGCTTCCAGACTCCATCGCGCTCTCCAACCAGAAAGAGCTGCTGTACCGACGCGTCGCCGCGAGTGAGAGTCTGGGCGACATTCGCTCCGTGCTTGCCTGCCTGCACGATCACCGTCTCGTGCGAGATCGGCAGACCCTCAGCGCACCATGGACCATATTGCCCGCGCATCATCTCGGCGTCGTCAACCATTTGCACTTCGCCCGGACCGGCCAGCATGGTCAGTGGATAGTGAAACGTCGTGAGCCACGTCTCGACATCGCCGGCCGCCAATGCCGTCATCACACCTTCGACCGCGGCCATGCCTGCCCGTTCTTCGTCTGAGTAGTCCTGACCCTCGACGAAACTGTCTAACTTGAGCTGTCCCTGTAGGCCCCACCCATCCTCCGATTTTGTCGCCACGTAGACGACACGGTTCGATGCCATCGCCGACTCGTCGGCGTCGTAGCGAGTCCATCCGCCGGCGATGTGCGCCTTGACGTCTGAGGCTTGCACGACCTGTGGCGGCGTCGAGACGCTGTGAACCCAGCCGGTCGCTTCGAGTTCGTCCCAGATCGGCGCAGCGACATACTCCTCGGCATTTGCGAAGACGCGTGTCGGCGGTCGCCAGTGGACGCTGCTGCCCTGAGGCGCGGCAGATACTCGGGCGTGCGGATAGGAGTTCACGCCCGCCCAACCGTCGAGGTCGCGGGCGTTGAATGTGTTCAGGAAGGCCAGATACGCCGACTCGGGTGATTCGTATTGACCCATGTCCGACCTCCTCGATCGTCCGGTTACACGTCAGGCCGAACCGCAGAGACCGCCGCCGATGCCCAGACGCCGCCGCGCTCGACGAACAGCGAGACCTGTTCGAAGTGGTCGCCGCCACTGGTCACGGATTGCTCGATCAGCGCAGCCGTGGGACCGGCGGCCGTGACCCGCGCCTCGTAGGAAATCGGGCGCGGCTCGCTCGCCCAGTCGCGATAGGCCGTGGCCAACGCCTCGCGGGTTTCGTAGATCTCCAGCTGGCCCGGGGCAAACACGATCACAGACGGTACGTGAAAGCAGTCCAGCCAGGCCTCAGCGTCGCCGGCCTCCAGCTTTTGCATCTCGCGTTGCAGCGCAGTCAGCGCCGCATCATGCACCTCCTGCGCAGCCGCGCCTTCAAGATGTCCTTCGACCCCAAATGCCCCCTGGATGCCCCAGCCATCGTCCATCCTGGTCGAGATGTACAACAACCGGTTACGGCTGATCACCGAACCGTCCGCCTGATACCTCGTCCAGCCACCGGCGAAATGCACCTTGTCGGACATCGAATGCACGACACGCGGCGTGATCGGTTGAGTCCAGGCCCAGCCCATCCGATCGAACTGATCCCACGACGCTGATTCCTCGAACTCTGCTGCGGTTTGCTGGATCGCTGGCTCGACGCGCGTGGCGGCGACTCGCACATGGGGATACGACATCACGCCGGCGCGTCCAGAGGCCGACCTGGCGTTGAAGGTCTCGAAGAACGCCCAGTAGGCGGCTTCAGGAGATTCGTACGCGGCCATGGGAAGCCCTTCGAATTGCAGGAACGTTCACGCGATCGCCGAAACGGCAAGGATCTTCCATTCACCCTCTTGTTGGGCGACGAGGAACGACTGGTGGAATGTGTCTTCGCCCCGTGTGATCGACTGCGACAGTGTGACGCCGTTCTCGCCCGCGGCGATGTCATTGGCGCGATAGCTTATCGGCAACGCCTCGCCAGCCCAGTCGCCATAGGCGGCGCGCATGGCTTCGGCGTCGTCAATGACGCTAACCTCGCCTGGCGCGCCGACCAGCGTGAGTGGGTAGTGGAAGCAGGTGAGCCAGTTGTCGACATCTCCAGGCTCAAGCGTGGTCATCAATCGCTCCAGCGCGCCAAGAGCGGCTGCCTTCTGCGCGCTGCGGTCGGCGCCCTTGTTGTAGCCGTCGATCCCAAACCGAGCCTGAATCCCCCAGCCCTCCTCCATCCGGCTCAGGACGTAGAGCACACGATTTGTGACAATCTCCGAATCGTCAGCGCGGTGCCGTGTCCAACCGCCGGCCAGGTGCACTTTGTCGGAAGAAGCATGGACCACGCGTGGGGTGATCCCCTGCGTCCTGACCCAGCCCGTGAGCTCGAACCGCTCCCAGCCTGCCCGCTCAGCCATCGCTGCATAGTCGCTGGCGGTCGGATAAACCCCTGACGCCGTACGAGGCCCTGGCCCGTCGCCGCGCCTCGGCGGTTGAACGGCAGAGACGCGCACATGCGGATACGACATTGCGCCGGCCCAGCCGTCCGCATCTTTGCGGTTGAAATTCTCAAAGAAGGACCAATACGCCGCCGTCGGTGTCGCGTGACTTCCCATGGCATCCTCCGCAAACGCACTCGGGCACGATCATCTGCGATCGTGTCGCCCCTGAGGATAGTGTCGGCGCTAGCAGCGTCGGTCCGACACGCCAACATCATCCGTCATTCCTGCGCTTGAAGCGGGAATCTCGCCGTTCGCTGTACTGACGTTGCGGCCCACTCCAGCTAGCCGACTCCCAGTCCCCGCTTTACGCGGGGACCCGCTCTGGCAGCACGGGATATCTGGTGGTGGAGTCCCCTACAGGGATGGAGCAGGTCCCCGCGTAAAGCGGGGACTGGAGATTGATGCGTTCGAGGGTGCTGAACTAGCCCGCTACTGAGCCCACTGGCCGTAGTTCTCGTGGCCCAGGGCATCGTTGTTCGGGTCGACCAGAGGGTCGACGGCTGGCAGCGTCTGCAACCACGACCAGATGTCGGCGATGTCTTCGACCGGCACCTGCTCGGCGTCGAACTCCTGCATAATCCCGCGCGGCTGGCGGTACTGCGAGATCACGCCCTGGATGTCCAGGCCGGTCTGCGCGATCGTTGGGCCGACGATGCCCTCGCCAGTTTCCCCGTGACAGACCTGACAGCCGTTGGCCACATACAGTTCTGCGCCACGTGTGGGATTGGCTGCGGCACGCACGGCGTCTTCGTCGATGATCTCAATCGGCAGCGGCTCGGCCTCGGCGCAGGTCTCCGGCGGACGCTCGGTCAGCGACAGCGACGGGTGATCTTCTTTGCCATCCTCGATACAGAACAATCCGGTTTCCCAGCCTTCTGCCCCCGCCACTTCCGAGAGCGCCTTCGCCTCAATGATGTTGCGGTCGGCGCCCTTGTGAATCGCAAAGCCGACCAGCGCAAAGATGCCCGCGGCCAGCAGGGCAAACACGATGATGATCCCGAAGGATTGCGGTATCCCGGTGCGACTGGGCATAGATCCCTACTTCATCTCGCTGCTTCGGTTCGAGGCGCGTCCTGTCAAGGAAGAATGCACACGCGCGACTCCGACGTATCCTACCGCAGCATCTGGTTAGACGGAATTCTCGAGGGCAAGACATCCCCCTTGCTGAGAGTGACACACAGCTCGCCACTCCCCTCTCCTCCCCCCTTGCGGAGGGGGAGATGTCACGGAGTGACAGAGGGAGGGTCGGCTGGTCACGACCAAACGGGAGTTGGCAAAGCCCCCCCTTTGCCTTCGGCATCTCCCCCGCAAAGGGGGGGAGAAGGGGAGATGTGCATTGGCTTCTTGCAGGGGGGCTCTGCGGTTCCCTAAGTCGCCGGCGCCGAGGGACGTTTCTTGGCCGCTCCGTAGTCCTGGAAGGGGCCGTCGCGCCAGTCGAGGGCGGCCTTGAGGCCCTTCTCCTGTGCGATCCGACCGAAGTCGCCGGCCGACTTACGGAAGGTCGAGAGCGCCTGGACGTCGGCGCCGACCTGCAGCGCCGTGCGGAAACCCATGACCTCGTAGGCGCGGTTCAGGCCGCGCTTCGACATCATCACCATGTCCGGCGCGATGTTGGCGATCCGCTCACCCATCTTTTCAGTCTCCTCGGCTAGCTGGTCGACCGGGAAGGCACGGTTGGCCCAGCCCAGCTCGACCGCCTCGAGACCGGTAACCGAATCGCCGGTGTAACAGAGCTCACGGGCCTTGCGCATGCCCATGTGCCAGGGGTGGTAGAGGATGTCGACCGTCGTCATCGCGCGCACCGGCGGGTAGCCGATGATCGCATCCTCGGCGACGTACATCAGGTCGCACATCGAGGCCAACTCCGAGCCGCCCGCCAGCGCGTAGCCGTGTACCTGAGCGATGACCGGCTTGGCCAGCTCCCAGATCTGCCAGTAGCCCGACAGCAGGTGCTGCGGCCACTGTCCCTGGCCGGGGTGAATCGGACCAACGTTGGGCAAGCCCGAACGGTAGTCGAGATAGTCCGACTCTGACAGGTTCGGCACCGGGGTGATGTCGTATCCCGCCGAGAAGGTCCGGCCGGAACCGCGAATGATCACCACGTGGACGCCGTCATCCGCTTCGGCCACCTTGAGGGCGTCAAACAGTTCGGCGCGCAACCGGTGGCTGAGCGCGTTCATCTTCTCCGGGCGATTCAGGGTGACAATTCCCAATCGTCCCTTGGTTTCATACAGGATGTCTTCGTACTCGGGCATGGTGGTACTCCTCGGCTAACAGATGTGCTTCGTGGTCAACGCAGTCACAACGTGGGGCGTTGCTCGCAGATTATCCGACTGTAGTGCAGGCGCTTCCGACTTCCATAGTTCCAGTCCCCGCTTCACGGAGACCTTTGCAAAATCCCAGTTTCCGTCATTCCTGCGCAGGCAGGAATCACGAAGCACCCAATTGTGCAGGCTCTCCAACATCTGGTCGTACTCCTGCGGTTGGATCGCGCCACCTCCCCACTCCTGAAAGAAATGGGCGAACAGGCGACCTTTGAAAAACTCCCCTTCTCCCCCCTTGCGGGGGAGATGCCGAAGGCAGAGGGGGGGTCCGCTGTTCAGGAGCCCAATCTGGTCATCATCAGCCGACCCCCCCTCTGTCACTCCGTGACAACTCCCCCCGCAAGGGGGGGAGAGGGGATTCGGGAGTTATTCAAAGGTCTCCGTAAAGCGGGGACTGGGAACGCGGTGCTACTCAATCCCATAGAGCGCCGACAGGATCTCCGTCAGTGGCGCCGCGCCGCGAATCACGCCTCGATAGACGCCGTCCGAGTCGATCACGAACAACTCAGGGACACCGTCGACCCGATAGTGCTGCGCTACGGATCCCTCTGTGTCGACGAGATGGATCAAGTCTGTCCCGTAGTTGGAGACAAAGTCCTTGCCCGCGCCGTCCGTCACTTCGTACACGTTGATGCCGATCACGAGGACGCTGCTCTCTCGGGCAGCGAGGTCCCCCAGTACGGAGAGGGTCTCGCCGACGAACGGCGCCCATGATGCCCAGAAGACGATCAGCGTGAGTTGCTCATCGCCTGTACGTATGTCCGACAGCGCGAGCACGTCACCATCGCCACTGTTGAGCGCCGGCAGCTTGAACTCCGGCGCCTCCTTGCCCACTTCGAGTCGGGGCGCACCAGCCACGATGCCTAACTTCGGCGGCCACAATTCTGCATGAGGCGCGACCGGGAGCTGCAGGATCACCGTCGATGTCTGCACCCAGCGATTCACGGGTACTGTCTCCCAGTCCAGCGCCCATGATCGCGACCGCACTCCGCGAGCTACGCCTTCGGTCGACAGCCCCAGACCCAGGTCCACGCGACCGCCCACGCGTCTGGCTCGCACCCAGACAGATACCTCAGGCGCGATGTCTATTGCCCGAGACCGGAGCCAGCGATTCTGCGGCGCCCGCTCAAACGTCAGCCGTCGGGAACCGGGACATTGCCGAGTCTCTCCGGCGACGGCGTCGCGCAGATCGATGCACAACTCGCCCACACCAGCATCGGATTTCCAGATCGTCACGTTGGCCCGCAGCGACGACTCCTGGCCTTGGGCTGTGGAGAGCGAGGCCAGCAGGGCAAGGCCGAGGACTCCAGCCAGCAGCGCCAGTAACAGTGCCGCTCTGGTGTTCAGCGGCAACGACATCGTCGCAAACCGATGCATCAGGCCGGCAACATCGAGAAGTTGTGATTCCCGAGGAACGCGCCCGCGCCGGCGACCAGCAGTGTCATCAGCAGGCCAGATATCGAGAGCATGATGGTCAAGCGCCGCACGCGCTTCAACTCCGGCGTGTCTTCCTCAGCGTCCGCCGACTCCCGAGCCAGCTCCAACTGCCGTGGACCAAAGACAAACTGATGCAGCCCAATCAGGGCAATCATCACGGCCCACAATGCCATCTTGATCACGAAGATGTAGCCCCAGCGGGCGTCGTAGATGTCGGGGCCAAAGTTCTCTGCTTGATCCAGTCGCGGATCGACCATCGCCCCGCCGGTAATCACGATGATCACCATGACGACGATGCCGACGCGTCCGAACCGCCTGGTAAAGCCCTCAAGTGCATCAAGCCAGATCGTCCGGTCGCCCACAGAGCGCAACGCAGGAATCACGCAAGCGGCCGTCACAATCTGTCCACCCAACCACACCGCCACGCCGATCACGTGCAGCCAGACGAGAATCGAAATCACCGTTTCCGACATTAGCGACCTCCGTCTAAGTCAGAGACTGACGCACACATATCCCATTTCGTCATTGCCGCGCTCCGACGCGGCAATCTCGCCGCGCGCAGCACTGACGTTGATGCTCCACTCGACGATACGCCCCCATGCAACCCGGTTGACGGCGTCGCGGCAAGCCCGGGTTTGACGGGGGTAAGGCAACTTGTCTGACCGTTGTGCATCTCGTTGTTCAGGGTCGCCCAGAGGTCTACAGGATCGGATCAACAATAATCGCTTGATCTCGCTCAGGTCCGACACTCACCAACGCCGCCGGCGCACCGATCAAGTCTTCAATCCGGCGCACGTACCGCTGGGCGTTTGCCGGCAGATCGTCGAAGCGGCGACAGTGGGTGGTCTCTTCTTCCCAGCCGGGCAGCTCCTCGTAGATCGGTTCGGCAGCCTCTAGAGCGAGCCGGGAGCTGGGGAAGGCGTCGACTCGGCGTCCGTTGATGTTGTACGCCACACAGACCTTGAGCATCTCGAACTCGTCCAGCACATCGAGCCGAGTCAGCGAAATGCTGTGGCAACCGTTTAACCGAATCGTGTAGCGCCCGGCGACGGAATCGAACCAGCCGCAACGACGCGGCCGGCCCGTTGTGGTGCCGTACTCCTGACCGGCGTCGCGCAACCGATCGCCCTCTGCGCCGTGCAGTTCAGTCGGCATCGGACCGTTGCCGACCCGCGTCTGATACGCCTTGTAGACGCCGATCACACGGTCGATGTCGCGCGGCGCAATGCCTGCGCCAACCGCCGCGCCACCGGCCATTGAGGTCGGCACCGAAGAGGTGACGTAGTCGTATGTCCCCGCATCGAGGTCCAACAACGATCCCTGCGCGCCTTCGAGCAAAATCCGGTCGCCGCGCCGCAGCGCCTCGTGGCAGATCAGCGACGTGTCGGTCACGTACGGCGCCAGACGGGCCCAGTACTCTCGGTAGGTCTGGTAGACGCTGTCAAAGTCAAGCGGCTCGACGCCGTACAGCTTGGTTAGCATCTCGTTCTTGTAGTCAAGCACCAGCCGCAGACGGGCCATGAACCCCTCGGCGTTGGCCAACTCCGACATGCGGATGCCCCAGCGCGCCACTTTGTCCGAGAACGCCGGTCCCACACCTTTGCCCGTCGTGCCGACCGCAGCCGAGCCACGGAACTGTTCTTCCTGCTGGTCAATGATCGGGTGCCAGGGCATCACCAGGTGCGCACGGTCCGAGACCTTGAGCTTGTCGGTGCTGACGCCGCGTGTCTCAAGCATGGTGATCTCGTCGATCAGCGCCTGCGGGTCAATGACCAGGCCGTTGCCGATGATCGCCGTTTTGTCGGGATAGAAGATGCCCGCCGGCACCAGGTGCAGTGCGAATTTGCCCTTGGCGTTAACAATCGTGTGTCCGGCGTTGTTACCCGCCGAATAGCGCACCACGATCGACGCCTTACGCGCCAGGAGGTCTACGACCCGGCCCTTACCTTCATCTCCCCACTGCCCACCAATCGCCACGACTGCCGGCATCTTTGCGCACTCCAACTCGGGCGCTCAACCATCAACGGCGAGCGACATGACTGTTTCCACCGAAATCTGGACGGTGAACGGAAGGACCACCGCGATCCGCAGGCAAGCGTAGCACGGTAGCCGCTCAATATCGCGAACCAAATCGCTAGCAGTAATCTGCGCACATGAGCGAGTCCGCAGACGGCTCCGACCTGCCGCCCGCCCCGACAGAACAACTGATCGAGCGCAAGGTCGCGCTCGACGGACACATCCTCGAGTTTCCCCTCGAGCGCTGGCTGACGACGCCCGAAGTGATCGTCGGGCGTTGGGTGGCGGACAAGGATCCACGCGCAATGGATCGGTATCCCCGGGCCACCGGATTCACAAGCTGGGGCATCTGGTGGCCGGGCAAGCCCTACAGCGCCTACCGATTGCACAAGCCCAACGGCGACCTGCGCATCTACCGACTCGACACCGTCGATCACGTCTTCTTCGACGGTCAAACAGTCGAGTTCCACGACCTCCTGCTCGACGCACTGATTCGTCCCGATGGCGAAGTCACCATCGAGGACGAGGATGAGGTCGAAGCTGCAACCGCCGCACATCAACTCCGCCTCGAGCAGCGCTGGCGAATCGATTGGACCCGCAGCCTCTATCAGAACAGGTCAGACCTGCTCATGCAGCGCATCGACCACGCCGTCGACCAGGCCATCCAGGCCGTCAGAAACGGCTGCTGAGATGGCCAAGCCATTCCTCAAGTGGGCCGGCGGCAAGACCGCCCTGCTGCCAGAGCTACTCAAGGCGGCTCCCAGGCAGATCGAGACCTACTACGAACCGTTCCTCGGGGGCGGAGCCCTCTTCTTCGCCCTCCAGGCCGAGGGTCGATTCAACCAAGCCGTCCTCTCGGACAGCAACGAGGAACTGATCAACGCCTACACGCAGGTCCGAGACAACGTCGATCAACTGATCCGAGCGCTCAAGGTGCATCAGACCAAGTACCGCCACAGCGAGGATCGGGCCGAGTACTACTACACGATTCGCAGCAAGAAACTGACCTGCGATCTAGGCGGAGCGGCCAACCTCATCTTCCTCAACAAGACCTGCTTCAACGGCCTCTACCGGGTGAACAGCAAGGGCCACTTCAACGTCCCCCACGGCAAGTACCAGAACCCCACTATCTGCGACGAACGCAATCTGCGCGCGGTGTCAGAGGCGCTACAAGGAGTCACGTTGAAGGTCGCAGACTTCGCCACCGCGCCGGCAACGGCCGGATCGAGAGATTTCGCCTACTTCGATCCGCCATACGTCCCAGTCAGCGAGACCGCCTACTTCACCGCATACACAGCCAAGGATTTTGGCGCTGAAGATCAGGCGCGACTGGCAAGCACAGCATCGACCCTGGCGAGCCAGGGAGCAGACGTAGCACTATCAAACTCCGGGCACCCGGATGTCGCTTCTATGTATTCATCAGACTTGTTTGAACTCAACGAGGTCCGTGTGCGGCGGTCGATCAACTCAAATGCGAGAGGTAGGGGGCCGGTTCGCGAATACTTGATTCAGTCCGCCTCACCCGATCCGTCATTCCTGCGCAGGCAGGAATCACGAAGCACCCAACAACATTCGGCGAACGGCCAGCAGTCGTCCCTCGACCTACGCGAGCGGGACAGCTGAGCGACGCCGACACCCCTCATTCCGATGAACCGCATGAGGATCGCGATTCCTGTCTGCGGAGAGCTTTGAAAAACAGTCAACTCCGCGCAAGCAGCTCCGTCATACCCGCGATTGTCGCGGACCCTGCCCCCAGCTTGAACGGGGGTATCTCGCTGATTCGAGCACAGACGTCGTTGCCGGATGCAGCGAGATACCCGCGTCAGAGAGCGGCAATGACGGAAAACTCAGTTTGGCAAGGGTCTCCCCGCGCAGGAATGACAGCGGTGAACGCTACTCCGGTCGCTTCGGGATCATCACCGCCCGATGAAACGAAAGCACTTCAGTCCCGTCCTGGTTTGCCGCTGTCGTGTGCACCGTGACGATTCCGCGATCCGTCTGACTCTTGCTCTCCCTGACCTCCAACACCTCCGTCCGCGCTTGCAGCGTGTCGCCGTGGAAGACAGGCGCTGTGTGACGCAGATCCGTTGTCGCCAGATTGGCGATCGCCTTGCCCGAGATCGTCGGCACCGTCATCCCGAAGATCAGCGAATAGACGAATGGCCCCGAGACCACACGCTGGCCGAACTGCGTGTCCTCGGCGTATTGCTTGTTCGTGTGCAGCGGATGATGATTCATCGTCAGCATGCAGAACATCAAGTCGTCGGCCTCGGTCACCGTCCGCGCCGGCCAGTGCTCAACGAGTTCGCCCACTTCAAATTCGTCCAAGTAGCGTCCGTACAGTTCCTTCGTCGGCATCGTTATGCCCCTTTCCTCATACGCGCCGGCACCGCCGGGCGCCGCGCCTCAGTCGACCTTGTACATCTCCAGCAGTCGCCGTGCGATCACGATCCGCTGGATCTCGTTTGTCCCCTCGGCGACCGCCATCAGCGGAGCGTCGCGATAGTAGCGCTCGACCGGCAGCTCTTTCGTGTAGCCAACGCCGCCATGCACGCGCATCGATTCGAGCGTGCATTCCAGCGCGACCTCGGTCGCGAACAGCTTGGCCATCCCGACATCAAGGTCAGAGCGCTGGCCGCTGTCCTTCTTCCGTGCCGCGTCCCGAGTCAGCAGCCGCGCCGCGCGAATCTTGGTCGCCATCTCGGCCAGTTTGAGCTGGATCGCCTGATGCTGCGCAATCGGCCGACCCATCGTCTCGCGCTGTTGTGCATAAACAATCGCGGCATCAAACGCCGCCTGCGCGACACCCGTGGCGCGTGAGGCGACGTTGATCCGACCAATCTCCAGTCCAGAGATCATCTGCTGGAAGCCGCGGCCCTCCTGTCCGCCAAGCAAGTTGTCCATCGGCACGCGGGCGTCTTCGAGGAACAGCTCCGCCGTCTCGGGACCCTTGTAGCCCAGCTTGTCGATCGTTCGCGCCATCGAGAATCCCGGCGTGCCCTTCTCGACCAGGAATGCCGATATACCGCGATGCCGAGGCCGTGCCGACGGGTCCGTCTTGGTCATTGCCAGGTAGACATCACCACGGTCGCCGTTGGTCACGAACAGCTTGTTGCCGTTGAGGATGTAGTCGTCGCCGTCGCGCGTCGCCGTGGTCCGGATCGCCTGCGCGTCCGATCCGGCATTGGGTTCCGTAATCGTGAAGCAGCCCTGCTTCTCGCCTGTCGCCAGGCCGGGCAGGAAGCGATTCTTCTGATCGTCTGTGCCGTACTCGTCAATGATCCAGCCGTCGATCACGTTGGTGTTGATGATTCCGGCTAGCCCCATCCAGCCGCGCGCAATCTCCTCGATCACTGCCGAATAGGTCTCGAACGACAGCCCGAGTCCACCGTGCGACTCGGGAAACGTGATCCCAAAGATGCCCATCTCGCACATGTCGGCGTGAATCTTCGTCGGAAACTCGCCGGCATGTTCCAGCTCCACGGCGTTGGGAATCACCTGCTCATCGACCCAGCGCCGAACGTTGCGCGTGATCTCCACACCCGTCTCGCCATCGCCCGCAATGATCTCCCGAACGTCGGAAACACCAGCCATCATCGCGCTCCTGTCAGCAGCATCCGCGTAGTCAACCCAATTGCGAACTCAGTGTATGCGCGGTACGGTCAGCCCCGATGACAACCACGGGAAGCGTTGTTTCCGAATGGCAACCGACCTGACCGAACAGCGTCGCGACTGGCGAGAGCGCACCGAGTCGATCGACACGATCCTCCGCGCCGAAGTCGACCACACCGAAGAACTGCGCCACCTCTCGCCCGCGACAATGGAAGCACTGCGCAGCATCGAGGCGTTCGGAATCTGCACGCCGGTTGAGCTCGGCGGCTCGGATCTGCATCCCCTGATCCAGTTCGAGACCGTTGCGGCTGTCTCAACAGCCGCACCGTCGGCGGGCTGGAATCTGATGAACGGCTGCCAGGAATCAGCCTGGCTCGCGACGCGACTGCCCGAGGAAACTGCGCACCGAATCTTCAACCCTGAACTCACTGCGGAGCACTTCCCCGTAGCCGCCGGAGGGCTCGCGCCGACAGGAGAGGCCCAACAGGTCGACGGCGGCTGGATCGCCAACGTGCGATCGTCGTATGCATCCGGCATCCACACGGCCGATTACGTCCTGGCCCAGAGCTTCATCGCCAGGATCGACCCGGAACCGGATCAGCCTCGGCCAACGGTGACGCTCGCTGCTCCTCGTGAGGACGTCATCATCGAGGGCACCTGGCACACGCTGGGCATGCGTGGCACCGGCTCCGCGCACTACCGCTTCGACAATCTGTTTGTGCCCGACGCCATGCGCCTCGAGAACCTGGACCGCCCGCCGCTGCGTGGCCATGGGTTCGTCACGCGTCCAAACCCGATCTTCCTGGTCCCGGCGATGTACGCGACCAGTGTCGGCATTGCTCGGCGAGCCTTGGAAGAGTTCGCCACCCATGCGCCGAACCGGAAACGGCAGGCGTACGGAACGCCCATTGCCGAGCGAGAACGAGTGCAGCACGACATCGGCCAGGCTCAGGCGATGCTCGAAGCGATCGAAGGCTACGGCCACCGCCTCAGCGAGCTGCTACACGACACGCCAATCAACACGCCGGAGGAGACTGTCGAACTATGCGATCGCGCCCGCTCGGCCTATCGCTGGTGCAATCAGACCACAGAGCGAATTGTGCAGATCGTGCACGAGCACATGGGCGGCGCTGACGTCTTCGAAACCAGCATGATTCAGCAACTGCTCCGAGACATCCAGACCTCAGCCCAGCACGTCATGCCCGGTGACAGCGCCTACGTCCGCCTGGGCCGGCACCGCCTAGGGCTTGAGGTCCGGCCTGGCATATAGGAGCGGCTCTGGCCTGCCCAACCTCAGAGAACCCACACCCATACCCACCTCCGTCATACCCGCGCTTGACGCGGGCATCTCCCAGCGTTCAGCACAGCGGTTTAGATCTCGCCCGACGACCTTGCGCCCTTCATCGAGATTCCGGAGACGGAGCGCGGGAATGACGGAATGAGGATGGTCTGGACGCCTACCCTAAGCGGAGGTAGCAGATCGAGGGCATCAATGACCAACACCCTGTCCGACCAGCGAGCCGAATGGCGCGAACGGATTGCGACAATTGGCGACACCCTGCGCAGCGATTCCGAAGCTAACGAGGAGCTGCGCCACCTCTCCCCGACCACAGAAGCCGCGCTGCGCAGCGTCGACGCGTTCAACCTCTGTTCGCCTACCGAGCTCGGCGGAGTCAATGCGCATCCCAGGCTCCAGACACAAGTGATCGCCGACATCACATCCCACGATTCGTCCGCCGGTTGGTGCGCGCTGATCGGGGCACATGAGTCCGCCTGGCTCGCCTCGCGACTGCCCGATAGCTCCCTCGAACGCATCTTCGCCGACGCCGACCAGCGCTGGCCCGTGACATGCGGATCGATCGCGCCCGATGGCGAAGCCGAGCAGGTCGAGGGCGGTTGGCTCGTCAACGGACGCTGGGGTTGGGCCTCGGGTATCCACCACAGTGACTACGTCCTCGCACAGTGTCGGATCACCGGACGCGATCCGGAGCCGGGCAAACCGCCGCCGCTGGTGATTGTCTCGGCGCCAAAGTCCGATGTGACGGTCGAAGACACCTGGCACACCCTGGGCATGCGCGGCACCGGCAGCACCCACTACCGATTCGACAACGTCTTCGTCCCCGACGAGATGTGCCTGGTCGGCTTCGAACGTCCACCGCTGCGCGGCGACGGCTGGCTGGCCCGCCCGACCGTCACATTTCTCACTGCCGCCGGTTACGGATTCCCCCTCGGTGTCGCCAAACGAGCTGTGGAAGAGATCACGACGCAGGCCACATCCCACACCCGTACCGGTCAGCGATCCTCGATTGCCGAGCAGCAGCACTTCCAGGGTGACCTCGGACGCTGCGCGGCCCAGCTCGAGGTGATGGAAGGCTTTGGCCATCATCTCTTCGATGAGTTGCTGACGGCGCCAGTGCGTTCCGTCGAGGATGCGGTGCGTATGGACGACCGCGCGCGTTCAGCGTTGCGCTGGGCTCATCAAACAGCCGAAGAGATCGTGCGCACAGTCCACGAACACGCAGGAGGGCCAGCCGTATACAGCGACAACGTCCTGGCCCGCCTGCTGCGAGACATCCAGACCGTCAGCCAACACGTGATCCAGACTCAGTCCGCCTACATCCGACGCGGCCAGCACCAGCTCGGCCTACCCGTCCGACCTGGGCTGTAGACCACGCAGAAGAGCGTTGGAGGCCCATCCATGAGTCGCACGACCGTCGAACGACAGCAAGAACGATCCGACTGGATCGAGCGAGCGGAAGCCGTAGCTGCCACACTCGCTGAACACGCGACGGCGTCGGCCGCTGGTAAGACCCTCGCTGCCGAGTCTGTCACCGCGCTGGAAGACGCCGGCTTCTTCGCCATGGCCTCGCCGAGAGAGGTCGGTGGCCACGATGTCCACCCCGCAACCCAGGTGGAAGCCTTCGAACAGCTCGCCGCAGTGGATGTCTCCAGCGGCTGGGTCGCAATGATCCAGGCTGAAACGGCTGGGTTGGCCGGCGCGCACCTCGCCGCCGGCGCGGGTCTCGACACGGTCTTCGGCAACGACTTCCCACGGATGGCAGGAACGGCCAATCCCGAGGGTCGGGCGACAGCGCTGGCCGACGGCAGCTTCCGCCTCAACGGCCGCTGGTCGTTCTGCAGCGGTATCCGGCATTGCGGATGGGTCCTGGCCAACTCGGTCGTCGTCAAGGAAGACGGCTCACGACCAACACCCGAGGACGGGCTGCCGCCAGTCATCGGGTCCGTCGTCCCGCAGGCGAGCGTGGCCGTCGAGGACAGTTGGAACGTGATGGGTCTCGAAGGCACTGGAAGCTGCCACTACCAGATACATGACGTGATAGTGCGGCCTGAGTTCACGACGCCATTCGGAGGAGTGCATTCGAATCGAGGCGGCGCGTGGTTCCAAAACCCCACAATCACATTCCTCAGTCCCGGACATACCGGTATTGCGCTCGGCGCAGCTCGGCAAGCACTCAACTTGCTGAACGGCGAACTCACCAAGCGAGTCCGTTTCGCCTCCGCTGAAGCCATCGCCGATCGCAGCACATTTCAGCGCGACTACGGCGAGATGTCCTGCCGCTACGAGGCCGCCCGCGCCTACGCGATGACCACCCTTGACGGCGCCATGGCCCAACGAGAAGCCGGCCAGCCGACGACCCCCGCTGACGATGCGCGCATCCGAGCCATGGTCACCTGGGTCACCGACGCCTGTGTCGACGTCGTCCGCTTCGCCCACCACACGGGCGGCGGAGCCGCGGCCTTCGTCGACAATCCGTTGCAACAACTGCTACGAGACATCCTCGTCGCCAGTCAACACGTCTACGTCGCCGACTCAGCCTACGAACGATCCGGAGCCTTCCGCCTGGGCCGCAACCCACGCGGCGTGCTCTAACGGAAACGTCGTCTGTTCTCGGATGACGCGGCAGTTACAGCTTGCTAGCCTCGACGCATGGCCCGCCTTCCGTTCCACGACGACGCACCATTCTTTACGGCGCTGGAGGCAGCGGAACATCTGTTACACATCGCGTCCGAGCGTGGCGATCCTCTCAATCACCGGCAACTACAAAACCTCCTCTGTTACGCACAGGGATTCAGCCAGTTCAGCTTGGAGAAGTTGCTCTTTCCAGACCCGATCCAAGCGAGGAGCGAAGGCCCTGTCGTTGCAATAGTGGAGAGGGAGTACGCCGTTCATGGGGATCGTCTGATTCCAGTGCCAGGCGGTACCGAACTGAATGAGTGGAGCTTGCTGGCTCAGACAGCCATCTCGGCGGTCCACCTTGAGTTTGGGACTGTTGCGTGCGGTCATTTGACCGAGCAACTCAAGTTTGAGCCGTCATGGCAGGAAGCAATGGCAGGGACTGGCGTCATCGATCCCCTCGCCCTCGCAAGCTGGTGGCAGGATTGGTACGGCGAACGGCAGTCTCAACGCGCACCGCGCGCGCCGACTACTTTCGGCGTCTATCTCGACAGTCACCCCGATGTTGCCGAACGATTGCGGCATCCAGGCACCCGTGTTGAGCCTCAACTCCTCAGGTGACTAACGAACCGCAGGGATTCGACCTGGCGTACACCAATGGTGCGAAGCAGGACCTCGCTGCGTTTGGCGCAGACGATGTCGCGACCGCTGTTCGCATCATTCGGGATTTACTCGCCGATCCAACTATCGTGAATCCACGGGTTCAGGATGTCTCACAAGACGAATCGGTGCAGGTGCTTCAAATCACTATCGCCAACGTGACGTTCTTCTACAGATTTCTAAATCCGTTGGTGATTGAATTGATCGCCGCCACTCCATATCCGGTCAACATGGACTAGCGAGCCGACTCCATCGCTGCGATTTGCTCTGAGCGCGCCAATACATTCTCGGCCTGTTCGAGCACCGGCTTGTCGATCATTTGGCCGTCCAAGGCCACGGCTCCCAGGTTTTGCTCGACGCCCTCCTGGTAGGCGTCCACGACCCGGCGCGCCCAATCGACATCGTCTGACGGCGGGCTGAACACGCGATTGGCCGGCCCCAACTGATCGGGGTGAATACAGAACTTGCCCAGGAATCCGATCTCCTTCATCCGCGCAAGCTCATCTTCAAATCCTTCAGGATCACGGATGTCGGTCCAGGGCGTGTCCAACGGAGCGATGCCGGCCGCATGTGCCGCGTTGACCGACGCTCGCCGGGCCAACTCCAACTCCGCTCCGCCCTTCGTCCGACGAACGCCGATGCTCACGGCATAGTCTTCGCCGCCGACGCAGATGCCTACCAGGCGCTCCGACGCCGCACAAATCTCATACGCATTCGCGACGGCGTGCGCATTCTCGATCCAGGCGGCGATCTTCACCTGCCCGTCTTCCAAGCCTCGCGCCCGCTCCAGCAACGTCAGGTAGTCATCGATCCGCTGCACATCACGAGCCGACTCAATCTTCGAGACGCTGACGCCATCCAGCCACGTTTGCACAATGGCATCGAGTTCCTGTTCGATCAGTCCCGTGTCATAGCCGTTGGTCCTGACAAACACTTGCCGTCCGCGCTTGGGAAAGTCGGGTAGGACGCGGCAGAGTAACTCGCGTGCCGCCGGTTTGTCGTCCCAGGCCACCGAGTCCTCAAGGTCGAAACACAGCACGTCGGCTTCGGCATCGCGCGCCTTCTCAATGAAGCGCTCACGGATCCCCGGCACCGACAACATCGATCGCATCACAATGGCTGCCACTACGAATCCTCCTCGTCCGTTGCTGATTCCGATTCTGGTCGACTGAAGACTGAACGCAGACTTTCGAGTTCCGCGGGATCATCCGTCGCGCAGCCACGGAAACCGAGAGCGGCTGCGCGCTCCGCATCGCTTGGCAATCCGAACACGACCGGTAGATCGAACGCTGCCGCGGTCAGCACCACATTCGAGCCGCCGACCGCAACGGTCGCACTATCGGGCGCGACTCCCAGTGACTCTGCGAACTCCGCTTCGTCGTACGCGATCCAGGTCATCCGGTCGGCGGAGTCGCGCATCGCGGCCAGCGCCTCAGACATGATGTTGATTGCGCGTGGATCATGGAAGCCAACCGCCATCGCCGTCAGTCCTGGGCGGATCCCCGTGCGAATCTCGATCTCTTCCAGGATCCCTTCGAGATAGCGAAGCTGATCAACACTGGCTGCCGTCTGCACGGCGACTCCATAGACGCCTTCCTGCAAGGCGCTCTGCAGATACGTTCGGGTGAGTCCGGAGTCAAGCGCAGGAGTCACCAGATACACCGGCAGTCCCAGCTCGATCGCTGCGCGAACGCGTTCACTCACCGTGCTGAAGTCACTCTCATCTTGCGGTGGAACGAGAATCAGGCCGTCGGCATACTCCACTGTCGCCGCGTCGGGGATCGGGCTGTCGGGAAGCAGGACTAGCAGGGCGCGGACGTCATCCATCACGGCGCTCCATTTGTTCGTCGCTAGTTGGGGCTGAAGCCGTCGACGCGTTCGCGCAGAGCGGCGACATCGTCAAACGGGCCGACCACAGCAGCCGCCAGGTTGCCCTCGCGGACAATCCTCTGCGCCGCTCGCTGGACGTCGGCCGCCGTCACCGACTCGAACCCGGCGATCGTTTCCTCAACCGGCTCGATCGTGCCGTTCGAGATCAACATCCCGCCCGCCCGATGGCACCAGCTCGCAGCGGCGTCCAGACTCAGCCGGAACGAGCCCACCGCATGTTCCCGCACCCGCTCGAGTTCTTCATCGCTTACAGGTTCCGAGCTGATCTTCCGCAACTCGTCGATCACCACTTCGACGGTTTCGAGCACATGCTCAGCAGTCACACCGGCCATGATTGAGAGATGTCCGGCGTCGTCAAACGCAGTCGGATGCGATCCCACCGAATAAGCCAGACCGCGCTTCTCCCGGATTTCCGTGAACAGCCGAGAAGTCATCCCGCCGCCCAGCACCTCGTTCATCAGGCCCATCGCATAGCGGTCGGGGTCGAGACGCGAGATCGCCCGCAGCGAGAGCGCCAGGTTGCACTGTTCGTTGTCGCGAACTTCGATCTGCGCAATGTCATCGGACATCGCATCAGTTGCTCGAGGCCTGGCGGGCACGTCTTCATCCGATCCGTCCGCCCAGCCCGCACTCCAGTGCCGCTCGGCGATTTCTAGCACTTCTTCACGCGCCACATTCCCGGCCACCGACAGCACGATGTTCGACGGTCGGTAGAACTTCTCAATGTGCGATGCCAGATGCTCACGTGTGACGGCGCCGACCGATTCCAGGTCGCCGGCGATTTCCCAGCCCAACGGCTGCTCGCCGTATGTTGCCTGGTTCAACAGTTGCCCGGCGCGCTGTCCGGGCTGATCGTGCGCTCGCCGGATCTCCGAGCAGATCACCGTGCGCTCGCGTTCGATCTCCGACTCGGCCAACACCGAGTTGCGCACCGAGTCGGCCAGCACATCCATCGCCAATGGAAGTTTGTTGAACGGCACCCGATTCCAGTAGCAGGTCAGCTCGCGCGAAGTAAACGCGTTCAGCGACCCCCCTGCGCCCTCGATCGCTGCCGAGATTGCTGTCGGTTCGGGTCTCGATTCTGTCCCCTTGAACAGCATGTGTTCGAGATAGTGGGACAGGCCCAGCGTGTCGCGGGCTTCGTCGCGAGATCCGACGCCGACGTACGCGGCCAACACCGCAGCCTGCGAGTGAGGGATCGACGTCACGACGACGCGCAACCCGCAGTCCAGGACATCGATCGTCGGTTCAACTGCGGCGTGGTCGTTTGTTGAGGTTGGCATGGGCTGTCTCAGCATACCTGCGCCTCCGTATGCTCAAGCCACTGTGCTGAGGAGCCTGACGTGAAGGCGTTCGTCAACGCACGCTACGAGTATCACTGGGCGCCGTTGGTCGGCTGTCTGGTCGCTCATGTTGGACAGATTGGCGCGCCGCAACCGAGCTACATCGTTGGATCGGTCACCGGCATCAGCTACCAACCGCCACAGGACGCAGAATTGCCCGCATACCTGCGCGCCGGACTCTCGGCGCTCGGCGTCGCTGCCGACGTGAAGGACTCGGCCTATCCCAATCGACTGCAACGCTTGCTCACGCGGCAACGGATTCGCCGCGAGTTGCGCGTCGACCGTCCGGTGACCGTCTTCGGCATTGGCGTCTCCCCCTTCGGTCCGGCCTGGGGACTAATCGTGGGCTGCGACGACGATCGCCGCGCCTGGCGGCGTGAAGGTCCAATGACCGAACAGGTCTCGCCCTGGCTCCCAGAATCCGACTTCAACGAGGCTCCTGTCCACATGTTGATCAGCGCTCGCCGGAGCGGAGACCCAGCGCCTGAAGCGATTGAACGGACCGCAGCGCAAGCGCTCCTGAGTTCCGTCGATCGAGTCCATCGAGACCTGGTCGACCGGATCGGCCTGCTGGACAGCAGTGTCGAAATCGAGCCGCAGCAGTACTCGCATGATGTCCAGGCGCTGGCCGGCAACTGGGGTGAAGCCGCGACCTTCTGGCGCGAGTTTCCCCACGGTGTGTACACACCCGTCGCACAGCACATGGCCGTCACCCTGTCCCGCTACGCCACGCTGTTTCCCTACCCGATGGGCGGCCAACCGAACAATCCCGGCGTCCGCAGTGCAGCCGTCCACATATTGCGTGACGCGAGCGACGCCCTCGGCGCAGCCCGTTGATACACTCCCAACCAACCAGCGACGGAGTCCGACATGGCCATCAACGTCAAGCTCTTCATGACGCTTGTCCCACTCTCGAAATCGAAGCAGTCGAACCTCAGCGTTGACTGGTTCGACGGCATCACCACGCAGCACATCCTCGAGTCTGAGGACTTTTCCGAGCAGGACCGGGAGGCGATCGCCGTCGTAATCAACTCGGTGCAAGCGCTTCCGGAAGATCCGCTCAACGATGGCGACCAGGTTGACCTACTGGTCAATCTGCAGGGCGGATCACAAATGGATCATGGGGCCAGTGAGTAGCGACGAACCGTCACCGAAGTACATCTTCATCACCGGCGGCGTGATCTCCTCCGTCGGCAAGGGCATCACCACCGCCTCACTCGGTCGACTGCTCCAGTCGCGAGGCCTCTCCGTCACCGTCCAGAAGCTTGACCCCTATCTCAACGTCGACCCCGGCACGATGTCGCCCTACCAGCACGGTGAGGTCTACGTGACTGACGACGGCGCAGAGACCGACCTCGATCTGGGCCACTACGAACGCTTCCTCGACCAGAATTTAACTTCCGCCTCGTCAGTCACCATGGGCCAGATTTCAGCTGAGCTCATCGAGCGCGAACGGCGCGGCGACTACCTCGGCGGCACCATCCAGACCGTGCCGCACGTCACCGACTTGGTCAAGGAACGAGTCCGTGGACTGGCCCTGAAAGCCGGAGTCGATGTCCTGATCGTGGAAGTCGGCGGCACCGTGGGCGATATTGAAGGCCAGGCCTTCCTCGAAGCGATCCGCCAGATGCGTTACGAAGAACCGCGCAACGGCACGCTCGCCATCCACGTCACCCCGCTCTTCCATCTCAAGGCCACCGACGAACTCAAGACCAAGCCGACCCAGCACTCCGTACGCACCCTGCGCAGCATGGGCATCCAGCCCGACGTCATCATCTCTCGCACCGACATCCCCGCAGAAGCGTCGATTACTGACAAGCTTGCCCTCTTCTGCGATGTCCCGGCCGAGGCAGTGATGACGCTCGAGACCGCCTCGTCGATCTACCAGGTCCCCTCAATGCTTGAACGAGCCGGACTCACTGACCTCACCCTGGATCGTCTCGGACTGGAACCGAAGCCCTGCGTCTCGGACCGCTCGATCAATGCCTGGACCGATTGGACCGACCGGCTGGGCCAGACCGAACGAGTCTGCCGCGTCGCGATCGTCGGCAAGTACGTCGAGCTGCGAGACGCCTACCTCTCGGTCAAGGAAGCGCTGATTCACGCCGGTGCGCAGCGCCGCGCGAGCGTCGACATCACCTGGATCCAATCGGACGACCTCGACGAAGCCGATCAGCCCGAGATCGCCGCCGCACTCGCTGACGTGGACGGGGTGATCGTGCCTGGAGGATTTGGCGAGCGCGGGATCGAAGGCGAGGTCGGCGTGGCCCGCTTCGCATTGCAACAGCGGATTCCCTACCTCGGGCTGTGCCGGGGAATGCAGAACATGGTGATTGCGTTCGCCCGCGAACGGCTTGACCTACCAGACGCCAACACGACCGAGGCCGACGAAGACACCGACGCTCCTGTCATCGCTCTGCTCGACGAACAGCGAGAAGTGAGCGAGAAAGGCGGCACGATGCGGCTGGGAATGTACACCTGCCAGCTGCATCCCGAGACGCGTGCTCGACAGTTATACGAGGCTGGCATCGCTCACGAGCGCCACCGTCACCGATGGGAGTTCAATCCGGAGTACCGTGACCGCTTCGAGCGCGCCGGACTCGTCGCCAGCGGCACATCGCGCGATGGCGCCCTGGTCGAGATTGCCGAGGTCCACGGTCATCCCTTCATGCTCGGCTCCCAGTTCCATCCCGAGCTCAAATCGCGCCCCGAACGTTCGCACCCACTCTTCGTCGGATTCATTGACTCGGTCCTCTCTGAAGCCGAGACGGCCCTCCGTCATCCGGCTGGCGCAACCAATCGTTCCACTTCCACGCTCCCCCACGCAGGGGGATCTGCCGAAGGCCCTCAGACGTGAGCGAAGACGATATCTTCCGATTCCTCACCACGCTCGCCACCGTGGTCTTTGCAGGCGGCGTGGCCGCGTTGACGCTCGCCCTGACCCGCGCCTGGCAGACCGAAGACGCGGTCGAGCGTGATGTCCTGTTCCGCTCGGCCGACCGCGCCCACACCCGATTGCTCTTGCCCGGCATCATCGCGACGGGCGTCCTGGGCGCCGTCTGGGGCATTCGCGCCGAGAGTGTCGATCCAATTGAGACCGGCTGGCTGCTCGCTGCCGAAATCCTCTACCTGGTCTCGCTCTTTGTCCTCGTGCCGGGCATGTTCGCCGGCGTCAGGCGAGTCCGGCTGCTCTCCCTCCAGGCGCGCAAAACCGGCCAGATTTCCGACGAACTGACCGACGCCCTCAACGACCGCGGGCCACTCGTCTTCGCGATCCTCATGTCGCTGCTACTGCCCGTTCAGATCGCGCTCGTTACCTTGCAGCCATAGCTGCTACACCTCGATGCAGCCATAGCTGCTACACCTCGATGCAGCCATAGCTGCTACACCTCGATGCAGCCGTAGCTGCTGTGTCGCGATGCAGCCATAATCGTCGGTAAAGGAACCGCCACAATGAAAATCTTCCTCGACACCGCCCGACTCGACGAGATCCAACAGGCCGTCGACTGGGGCGTCTGCGACGGCATCACGACCAACCCCTCGCTGCACTCCCGCGCCGTCACCCACGAGGGCGACAATGCGATCACCTACCGCGAACGCATCCTGCGCATCGCCGAGATGGTCGATGGCCCCATTTCGGCTGAGTGCGTCACACGCACGACCGCTGCGTTGATCGAGGAAGCCCGCGAGCTTGCCGGCTGGCAAGAAAAGGTCGTCGTCAAGATTCCTATTGACGGCCCAGGACTCGCTGCAATCAAGGCGCTCTCCAACGAGGGCATCCGGATCAACACCACCCTGATCTTCTCCCTCAACCAGGCACTGCTGGCCGCCCGCGCCGGCGCAGCCTATGTCTCACCGTTTGTTGGACGGCTTGACGACATCGGCGAAAGCGGTATCCAGCTCGTCGCCGACACGGTCAATCTGCTCGACCGTTTCAATCTGCCGGCGCAGGTCATAGCCGCTTCGCTGCGCAACACCGATCACACGGCCGAGGCCGCGCGCGTCGGCGCTCACATCGCGACGATTCCCTTCCCTGTGCTCGAGCAGATGCAGCAGCATCCACTCACCGACAAGGGAATCCAGGCCTTCCTCGATGATTGGCACAAGGCGGAAGCGCAGCTTCGGGCACAGCCGGTTTCGTGATTCGGTCCCAAATCTCGGAGGTTGCGGCCTCCATTGCTTGCCAATCCGCAATCGGCGGGGCTAGGATTGGATCTGTCCCCTTGAGCCAGGCTTCCGCGCCCCGCGCCACCCAACATGACCGGCGTCGTTGAGCGCAGTAGCACCGAATCGACCAGACGTCGTTATTCTTCGGACCCTTCCGTGACTCCGTCCACGCAGCGCCGACACCACGAAACTCAATCCGTGCCGTCCGACCAACATGCCGACCGTTGCTTCCATCACATCACAGCCCAGCAAGCAGAGCGCCCAAAGCAGAGGTAGCCGATGACGAGCCTGAATATCCCCGAACTCGAACACCTGACCCGAGAGGAATTGCTTGCCAAAGCAAAAGAACTTGAGGTCACCGGACTGTCCGGCCTGAAAAAGCAGGACATCGTGCTCCGCTTGCTGCAGGCCCAGTCGGAGGCCGAAGGACACATACTCTCCGGAGGCGTCCTCGAAGTCGTCGACGACTCTTACGGCTTCCTGCGCGGCGAATCACTGCTCCCTGCGCCAACCGATGTCTACGTCTCTCAGAGCCTCGTCCGACGCTCCGGTCTGCGCACCGGCGATTACGTGATCGGCTCGGTCCGGCCGCCGAAGCAGGGCGAGAAGTACTACGGGCTCTCTCGCGTTGACATGGTCAACGGCGCAAACGCCACCGAAGCCGCCTCACGACCCTACTTCGAGAACCTCACCGCCGTCTTCCCGCATCAAAAGTTCCTACTCGAAACCGAAGACCCGGCTGAGCTTTCCGGCCGGGTCATCGACCTCGTTGCGCCGATGGGCCGCGGACAACGCGGCCTGATCGTCAGCCCGCCCAAAGCGGGCAAGACAATGCTGCTGCAGTCCATCGCCAACGGCATCGCCATCAATCATCCCGAAGTCCATTTGATGGTCGTCCTGATCGGGGAGCGTCCCGAAGAGGTCACCGAGATGAAGCGCTCGGTGCGTGGCGAGGTCATTGCATCGACCTTCGACGAGCCGGTCGAGGAACACACCCGCGTTGCCGAACTCGGACTCGAACGAGCCAAGCGCCTCATGGAGATGGGCCGCGATGTCGTCATCCTGCTCGACTCGATCACGCGCCTGACCCGTGCCTACAACCTCGAAATGCCCTCGACGGGACGCACGCTCTCGGGCGGCATCGACCCTGTCGCGCTCTATCCGCCCAAGCGCTTCTTCGGATCTGCGCGCAAGGCGGAAGAGGGCGGCTCGCTGACGATCATCGCCACCTGTCTCGTCGACACCGGCTCACGGCTCGACGACGTGGTCTTCGAGGAGTTCAAGGGCACCGGCAACTGGGAAGTCCGACTCGACCGCAAGCTGGCCGAACGCCGCATCTACCCCTCGATCGACATCGCCGCCTCCTCAACCCGGCGAGAAGAGCTCCTGCTCTCCGGAGAAGAGCTGCAGCGAGTCTGGCTGCTGCGCCGCATGATGTCCGTCCTCGCCGGCTCCGGAGGAGGCACCACCGAGCCAACCGAACGCCTCCTCGACCGTCTGGCTCGGACCAAGTCCAACACTGAGTTCCTCGAAAACCTCACCGCCGCCGAGGCGTAATCGCCAGATCCATTGCCTAGACTCCGCAATGAGGTTGCTCTCCCTTGCAGGATGAGTTCCGCTCGTTCCCGTTGCTCCCCCCTCTGGGGGGAGCTGCCGAAGGCTGAGGGCGGGCTCCCCGCCGAAGGACCCCCTCAGTCGCTCCGCGACAGCTCCCCCTGCGAGGGGGAGCAAAGAATGGAAGTCTTGCTGAGGAATTGAGGCATGTGGCAATGACCCAAATCGAAACCGTCCTCGGACCCATCGACGCCAACGACCTCGGCTTCACCCTCTCGCACGAGCACGTCGCGATCACGCCCAGCGTCATCACCCAGCACTACCCCTGGCTGATTGACAAGGACGCAGTTCTGCAGCGGGCCAAGGAAGAGCTGACGGAAGCCAAGCAAGGCGGAGTCGACTCTTTGATCGAACTTTCCACGCCCGACCTCAACCGCGATGTCGAAGCGATGCGCGCCGCATCAGAGGCGTCGGGCGTCAACGTCATCTGCGCCACCGGCATCTGGCGTGACGTCCCTCGCTGGATGTGGGGCAAAGACCCCGACGAGATCGCTGACATCTTCGTCCGCGAGATTGAAGTCGGCATCGCCGACACGGGCATCAAGGCAGGCGTGATCAAGGTCGCCAACGACGCCGAGGGCGTCACTCCGGAGGGCGAACTAATCCTCAGGGCGGCAGCCCGGACGGCCAAGCGCACCGGCACGCCAATCTCAACGCACCACTGGGCTCCGCTCGAGGTCGGACGGCGCCAGGCTGAAATCTTCCAGGAGGAAGACGCGCCGATGGACAGGATCTGCATCGGCCACACCGCCGACACCGTCAACGCCGACTACATCGAGGACCTGCTCAACACCGGCGTCTACATCTCGATGGACCGCTATCCCGGCCCCGAGGACGGCGCTGAGCGCCCCAACTGGGTCGCGCGCAACGCCACCGTCAAGGAACTGATCAATCGCGGCTGGTCGCACAAGCTGATGCTGGGCCACGATTATGCCGCCTTCCCCGGGTCGCCGCGCGACTACCCGACGCGATATCTCTTCCTCAGTACGACCGCGATACCCGCACTGCTGGCCGACGGCGTTCCCCAGGAAACCATCGATCAGATGATGATCACCGTCCCGCGCGCCTTTCTGAGTGGACTCAGCGGAGAATCCGCATGAACCGCGACGAAGTTGCCGACCTCTGCGAATCCCTGCCCGGCTCCTGGCCCGACTCGCCCTGGGGCGAAGACGACCTCGTCTACAAGCTCGGCAATCGCAACGCTGACGGCAAAGGCGGCAAGATCTTCTGCTTCCTCGGAGGCGGCACCACCGAGGGCAAACCGCACGCCATCTCGCTCAAGGCCGATCCCGCCATCGTCCCCGCACTGCACAAGCAGTTCGAGGCCGTCAACTTACCCAGCTACCTCAATAAGTCGCACTGGGTCGCCATCACCCTCGAATCTGACCTCCCCGACGACGAACTGGAAGAACTCATCGTCGACTCCTACGAGAGAATCCTCGCCGGCTTCAGCAAACGCCAACAGCGCCTGATCACCGGCGAATCAAGCTGACGACGCCACCATGAACCGCGACGAGATAGCCGACTACTGCGAAACCCTGCCCGGCGCCTGGCCTGACACGCCGTGGGAAGACGATCTGGTCTACAAACTCGGCAATCGCAACGCCGAGGGGAAGGGAGGCAAGGTTTTCATCTTCTTCGGCCAGCCCAAACCAGAGGGCGTGCCGGAAGAGATCGCAATCAAGACCGACCCCGCCATTCTGCCCGCTCTGATTGACAAGTACGAGGCCGTCTCGATTCCCAGCTACCTCAAGAGAGGAGGCTGGATCGCCGTCAAACTCGAATCCGACCTCCACGACGACGAACTCATAGATCTCATTGAAGACTCCCACGAGAGAATCCTCAGCAGCTTCAGCAAGCGGCAACAACGCCTGATTACCGGCTCTGATCCATAGGCGCTCCCCGGTCCGATGCCGCAAGGTATTTCGTGCGAGGTAAACTAAATGGCAGACCATTGCTCTCAAACGCGAGAGCGTATCTGGAACAAGACGATGCCCGCGACGGTCGCGCGTGCGGGAGCAGATCAGAACAGGAATTTCATGAGCGAACGGAACTATTGGAATCGCATGCGCCGCAACAAGATGTCGCGGCGCTCGTTGCTGCGAGCCTCGGCCCGCGCCGGGGTCGGCGCAGCCGGGATCGCCCTGGTCGGTTGCGGCGACGATGACGACGATCAGTCTGCAACGCAGGTCCAGCAGGCCCAGCAGCAGCAACAACAGCAGGCTGCACAGCCGCAACAGCAACAACAGCAGCAGGCCGACGCGCAGGCGCAGCAGGCCGAGCAGCAGGACCAGCCCGCTGCCGAGCAGCAGGCACAGCAGCAAGAACAACAGGCCGCCCAGGCGCAAGCCCAGGCCCAACAGACTGCTGTCGCACGAGTTGGCGAACTGAACGTTCCCGACCTCTCAGGCTCCTTCTCCCAGCTCGACCCGGTTACCGGTTCCGGTGGCAACGACCACCAGCACCTGTGGGTCGGTCACGACAACCTGGTCGGCTACGACACCGACCTCGTGCCCGACACGAGCCGCTCGCTGGCCGAGAGTTGGGAAGTCTCGGACGACGGTCTGAAGATCATCTTCACGATTCGCCCCAACGTGTTGTTCCACGATGGCGAACCGCTGAACGCCGAGGCAGTCAAGACGCACATCCTCCGCGCTCGCGACTTGCCCGAGGGCAACACCGGCGCCGACGTGCAGTTCATCGACAGCGTCGACACGCCGGACGAATTGACCGCCGTCTTCAACATGAAGCAACCCTTCGCCCCGTTGCTGCGCATCCTCGGCGACCGCGCGGGCATGGTCGTCTCGCCCAAGGCGATCGCCGAGAAGGACGTTTACATCGACCGCTCGCCAGTCGGCGCCGGCGCCTTCAAGTTCGTCGAAGAAATCGTCGACGACCGCCTCGTCTTCGAAGCGTTCGACGACTACTGGCAGCCTGGTCACCCCAAGATCAACAAGATCACCTGGCATCTGGGACGAACCTCCGACCAGGCCATCAACGGCATGATCGCGGGCGAGTACAACGCCCAGTTCAGCCCCGACTCGGCCCAGGTCGAGCGCCTGACCGAAGCCGGCCTGACCTATGAAACGCGCCCAACCAACTGGACTCAGCGCTATTGGTTGAACATGCGCATGGAGCCGTGGACCAACCCGCACCTGCGCCGCGCCGTCAACTGGGCCGTCGACAAGCAAGCCTTGCTCGATGTGGTCTGGAACGGTCAGGGCATTCCGGCCCATTGGGGCTGGCTCGGCCCGGCCACCGGCCCAGATCACGATCCCAACTACGAGGGCTACATCTTCAACCCCGACAAGGTGCGCGAAGAGCTCGCGCTGGCAGGTCATCCGGACGGGTTCGAGTTCGAGATGAACACCTTCTCGGGCGCCCAGGCGATCGCGCATGACGAGTTCATCGCTGCGTCGCTGGCTCAGTTCGGCATCACCGCCAAGCTCAACCCGAAGCCCAGCCCCGCCTTCTGGCGTGAGTTCTGGGACCTCGAAGTCTCCGGTCACAGCTCCTCGATGTCGGTGCGCGCCGACGTCTGGCAGCAACTCGCATTCGTCCACGACCCGCTCTCCCAGAGCCGTAACGTCGTGCCTGAGGACGAGAACGACCCGGACCGCAAGGAACTCGTCCGGCTGCTGGGCGAGGTCGGTGCTGAGTTCGACCCCGACCAGCGTTCCATCAAAATCCAGGAGCTCAACCGAGCCATGGATACGGCCGCCTGGGGCTTGAACTTCTTCCACCACTTCGCGCGCACAGCGCACGCCGAGAATGTCACCTATCCGCTGTTTGCCGACGCAAAACCGCACTGGGGACAGGGCGACGTGACCATCACCGCCTAGGTGCTCCCTGGGCAGCGCCGAGGGCTCAAGTAGCCTAGGCGCGACCAATGGCGAACTGCAGCCGGCGCCCCGACCACACGGTCGGGCGCTGGCTGCTGCCAGCCAGCCATCCCGCAAAAGTATCCGGTGGCCACCGCCCCGGAACGCACCTGTTCGGCAAAGCTTGGGTCAGTGCGCAACTTCATCATTCGTCGCGTTCTCGCCACGATTCCCGTACTGATCTTGATCTCTGTCGTCACCTTTGTCGCTCTGCGGCTGCTCCCCGGCTCGCCCGGCAGCGCCATCCTCGGACCGGAAGCCGATCCGGCTGCCGTCGAGGCCTTGAATGAGCGGCTCGGTTGGTATGACCCGATCTACGAGCAGTACGCCGACTGGATTGCCGGCGTTTTTCAGGGCGACTTCGGTTACTCCCAGCGCAGCAACGACCCGGTCGGCCCGCTGATTGCCAGCCGGCTTGAGGCGACCTTGCAACTCGGCATCATGTCGCTAGCCCTGGCCCTGCTGATTGCGATCCCGATTGGGGCGATCGCGGGGGCTAAACCGGGCACGCCCTTCGACTACGGGCTCACATTCTTTGCCGTGATTGGCGTCTCGGTGCCCAATTTCTGGCTGGCCATGCTGCTCGTGATCATCTTCGCGCTCGAGCTGGGTTGGTTTCCCACCCAGGGCTTTACACCCTTCTTCGAGGATCCGACCGCCAACCTCAAGGGTATGATTCTGCCCGCATTCGCCATCGGCGTCGCGCTCGCCGGCAATCTCGCCCGGCAGGTGCGCGCCTCCATGGTTGAAGTGATGCAGCAGGATTACGTGCGCACCGCTCGAGCCAAGGGACTACGCGAACGCTCCGTCCTCGTCCGCCACGGATTCCGCAATGCACTGATCCCCGTCGTGACCGTGCTCGGACTACAGACCTCGCTCGTCGTCGGCGGGGCGATCGTGATCGAATCCTTCTTCGGACTGCCCGGCGTCGGCAAGCTGATCATCGACTCCATCCTCTTCTCCGAGATTCCGACCGTGCAAGCCCTCGCCGTGATGATCGCGCTGGGTGTCGCGGCGATCAATCTGATCGTCGACATCTCCTACGCGTATCTCGATCCACGCATTCGCTACTCCTGAGGTCAGTGATGAGTTCATCCGACTCCGTGGAAATCATGATGCCAGAGCGCGATCCTCGGTTCGCCAACTTCCTGGTCTTTGCCCGCCGATTTGTCCGCCGCCCCATCGGCGTGATCAGTCTGACCGTCGTGCTGCTGATCGCTTTTGCCGCAGTCTTCACCGATGTTGCAGCCACTCACGATCCGCTGGAAACGCTGGTCACGACTGGGGCCGAAGCGTTTGCCCCGCCGTCGATTTCCAACTTTTTCGGAACCGACCAGCTTGGTCGAGACAACTACTCGCGCATCGTTGACGCATCGCGCACGGCGCTCATGGTTGGCGTGGTATCGATCCTGATCGGCGCCGGAATCGGCGTGCCGATCGGCGTCACTGCCGGATACTCGGGTGGGATCCGCGATGAAGTCCTGATGCGACTCATGGATGCGCTCTTCGCGTTTCCCGGCATCCTGCTCGCATTGATGATCATCGCGGCGCTGGGAACCGGCATTCAGAATGTCATGCTCGCCATCGGCATCACCTTCATACCCTCGTTCGCCCGACTCGTGCGGGGCACAACGCTCTCGGTCAAAGAGCAGGAATTCGTCCTGGCCGCACGCTCGATCGGCGCCGGCGGACCTCGAGTCGCTGCCCGCCACATCTTGCCCAACACGTTCGCGCCGGTCGTCGTTCAGGCCTCACTACTGTTCGGCGTCGCGATCATCATCGAGGCCTCACTCAGCTTCCTCGGCCTTGGCACGCGACCGCCCGACCCTTCCTGGGGCACCATGCTCAACAGCGCTCAACGATTGATCAGCAGCGAGCCGATGCTCGCCATCTTCCCTGGTCTGGCCATCGTCGTCACCGTGCTCGCCTTCAATCTCCTCGGCGACGTCCTCCGCGACCTCCTCGATCCCCGCCTGCGAGGAACCGGCTAGCGCCGGATCTGAGTCTTCCCTGCTCCCCCATGACGCGATCTCATGACGCAATAGGGCCCTGTTAGCTCGCTGCCACCGACAGCTCCAGCCGAGACCCTCGCTCGGCGTCGTGCCAGACCGTGTTCAGGGCCGTCCGCGTGTGCGTCTGTCGACCGATGGGCTCTCCCGTGTTGGGATTCACGTCGAAGCGGGGATAGTTCGAGGACGAGATCTCCAGGCCAATTCGATGCCCCGCCTTGAACACGTTCGCCGTCGGATACAGCTCGATCGTCACCTCGACGATGTCATTCGGCGAGACCAACTCTTCGCGGTCGTAGCCGTTGCGGAAGCGCAGCCGCTTGATGCTGTCGGTAATGCGCAGGTTGTAGCCCTCGGGGTAGTCCGCATTGGGCGGATAGCAGTCGAGCAACGCTGCCGTAAAATCGGTATCCGGCGCGTCGGTCGAGACGAACAGCCGCACCGTCACCGGACCAGTCGCTTCGACGTCCTCAGCCAGAGGCCCGGTTCGGAACGACAATACGTCCGAGCGCGACGCCGTCGGCAGGTACGGCGGCTCCGCACCCATCACGTCGGGTCGTGTCCGCTGATCGGCTCCGCCCGGCATGATCAGCTCTCGGGAGCGCTGAGTCGGAGGCCAGATCTGAGACTTCAGCGTCGGATCCTCTGCCACGTATTCGCGCAGCGACGAGACATTCGCCGAGATCGACGGCACCGGATTGGCTGGGTCATACAGATAGCTCGACGAACCGCCGTCCTCGCCCGCCGCCTCAATCGACAACTCACCGTCGCGCTGTAGGTACCAGTCTTGCTGCGCAGCTGCGGTTGGCGGCCACTGAGACTCATCCCGCCACTCGCCACCGTGGTCCATTCGACCGGACAGGATCCGCCGACCCGTGCCGCCACCCATCACGAACATCTTCACCGGAGGCCTTTCGCCCCAGCCGCTGTCCAGACCTTTCAGCGTCTGGTCGAAGAAGCGCATTCGCAGATCGGAAATGCTCGGAGCCAGATTGCCCGATGTCGGCGCCGTCGGACCAAAGTCGACATCGCCCGACCACGACCGATCCAGCGTCACCTCACCATGCGTCCACGGACCCATGAGCAGATACTGCGGCGATGACATTGCTTCCGAGAAGGCCATGAACGACTCGCACGTCGCCCGCGTATAGCTGTCATACCAGCCGCCCGAGTACACGCTGGGCACATCGGCGGTCTGTCCAATGAAGCGCTCGAAGTTCATCGACGGCAATTGCCACAGCCAGTCATCCTCGCGAGCCAGCGTCGTCAGGTCGATCGCCCAACGCTCAAAGTCCTTGGTCAGAGAGAGCGGCGTATCGCCCGGTCGCCAGGGCAACCGATTGAGGTAGCCACGCAGGTCGACTGCCGCCTGGTCCAGCGCCTCGTACAGTGCCGGGTCCCGCACCGCTTCCGGACTGACCGGCGCGTTCCAGAATGCCCACGCGAGCCAACGCAACTCCAGCGCACCGCCCTGTCGCAGCGACGACGTCAGCCCGTTGAACGCACCCTGGTTGACCCACATCGCTGACAGATGCGGCGGATTCAGAGCCGCCGCCGCAGACTGCACCCAGCCCATGTACGACGTCCCGACTGTCCCCACCTTGCCCGTCGACCAGGGCTGCTCGGCCAGCCATTCAATCGTGTCGTAGCCGTCCTCGGCTTCGTTCTTGAGCAGATAGAAGTCGCCCTCCGATGCAAACCGACCGCGCACATCCTGCATCACCCGCGCATATCCGCGCTTCGCCCACCACTCTCCGTCAGCGGCGAACCCCAGCTTGTCGTACGGCGTTCGAGTCAACAGCGTCGGCCAGGGACCTTCAATCGCCACGCCGTCACGGGCCGGCAGATACACATCCGTCGCCATCGTCACGCCATCACGCATGACGACGCGGCGATTGCGTTGAATCACTACTTCGTACTTAGGCTGCGAACTCTGGTGACTCATCTCACGCTCCTCTGGCCAGCAGCGGCGCCACCGTCGGCGCGGTCGGTATCGAACTTCGGGTCACATTGATGTGGTTGTCGCTGGGCGGATCGACAGTCAATCCCATCTCGCGCAGAAACGCCGACAGCGGTTCAAGCCCGGTCTGGACTTCCTCTGCCCCCTCGGGCTGGTAGAGCATCGGAATCACCAGCGGAGCAGCAATGGCGCCCGCGATACTGGCCGCCGACTCCGGGGTGAGATGCTTCCCACCCCCGCAGGGCATCAAGACAACATCCGCCCGTTGCAGCTCTTCCAGCGCCGAGCGCTCAGGCATTCCCTGAAGGTCGCCGAGGTGCGCGACAATCAATTCGTCGATCGTCACTACAAACGAGACGTTGCGCTGGCCCTCAGGACCAGGCGTGCGAACACCGGTCGCCAGCACCCGCTTGATCTCGTACTCGCCGGGAGCATCTAACTGCCGTTGATTGGTCGACGCCTCGAGCGTCACACCCACAGTCCAGTTGTGGCCGGCGTCCATCGCGCGAGACACCGTCACAATGTCGGCCGCTGGCCGGTTCAGCCGAAACCCGGTCTCAGGAGAGCAGGGGTCCATCACAACCGCCGCCTCACGCCCCCGCAAGCGAAACGCAGCATGTCCATACCAGGCAATATCCATACCCACAGCCTACGGAGCAGGTGACATATGCGCTGCGAGATATCTGGGCAACGAAAGCAAACCGACTAGACCGACCCTGGCAAAGGTTCTTCCTCGACCATCTCAACCAGGCGACGGATCGGAGAAAGGGTCAGCGTGAAGTGGTTCAGAATGTCGCGACCCAGGAGGGAGGGCATGTGGCGATTGATGACCTTTCCTTGCTCGTCACGGAGTTCGGTGGCGATCCAAAAGTCCTGAAACAGTAGAACTGGCGGCCCCGACTGAGGGTGGAACATGCAGAACAATTTCCTCTCGACAACTGTGGCGCCGGTTCCAATGCCGCCAATGCGGATTCGGTCTGCAGAGCGATTGATCTCCTCATACGCTTCGTCTCCAAAGACGCCTCGCGCGTCTGTCGGAGCGATCAGCGTACGATCAGCGCCGGTGTCAATCAGGAGGTGAACGGTCCGTGTTGGTAGACCCACATCGGCGACCGCGCTCACTCTAATGCGAGGGGCCGGCGGTTGGAGTCTGTGTGTGGCCTCAAATGTGCCGAGAAACCGCCGATTCAGAGAATCCACGGCGTTTCAGCCTCGGTTTCCATACGTGCTGCTGCTTCGGCAATGGGATCAAGTGCCCTCAGCCGCTTGAACATCTCCATGTAGTCGTCGAACGACTCGACGCATCCTCCACCGTGAATGAGCATCCATTTTCCCCGGTGCGTTTCCCAAAGCTCATCGCAGTGGGTCGCAAAAAATGCATCATTACGCCGAGCTTCCTCATTCACAGCGTCGAGAAATTCAAGGTCAAGACCGAGGTTGGCCAAGGCCTCTGTGAGCCCCTCCCTCTTGGTAGTCATGACGCCTTCCTCAGCTATGTTCTGCTCATCCCTTACGGTAACTAATCCTACTCCCGCTTCGCACCTGACAACGCGCTCTGCTCGTTAGAGGGGGCGCCAACCGTCGTCCGCGCTCCCCGCAGTCCTCAGTTGACCATCACCGGCAGTTCGTCCCCGGCCTCAGGAACATGAGGCATCAGTACCAGCGCCGCGTTCTGACCGTGTGCTCCGTAGGCTGCCGTCGCAGCTCCGACGATCCGGTCCTCGTACAACTTCGGGACGAAGCCAAGTTTGCAGGCGATGTCTTGCTCCTGGAATGTCGCGTGCGGCGGTACTTGGCGCTGATCGACGATCATCGCCGCTGCCACCGCCGATAGGGCGCCCGACGCACCGGCGGTATAGCCGACATTGGGACTCACTGTCGTCGCATACATATCCAGCGTGCGACGTCCAAATGCGCGCTCGATGATGTCCGTTTCGCGCTCGTCACCCAGCCTGGAGCCCGCGCCTGCTGCCACGACGACATCGATATCTGACGGCGAAATCTCGCCGCCCAACATCGCATCCCCCGTCGCCCGTCGCGCGACCTCAACGTCTGTCGGTGCCTGCCCGTCACCCATCGGGCCTGAGGTCAATGCCTCGCCGCCGATTTCCGCGTAAATGTGGACGCCACGTTGCGCAGCGAGCTGGCGGTCTTCCAACATCAACGCTCCAGCCCCTTCACCAAGGATCATGCCCTGGCGATTCGCGTCGAACGGGCGCTGCGCTTTGGGGTCGTCAGTCTGGTCGAGCAAGCCCGACGATTCGTAGGATTGCCAAACGTCTTCGCGCAACGGCGCCTCGGCGCCAATTGCCATCGCTGCCCGCACGACGCCAGAGCGAATCAATTGCGTCGCCAGCACCACCGAGGCCAACCCTGACGCGCCGCCCATCGACACAGTGAACACGGGACCTGCGATATTCAGACCCAGCGACGCGCCCGACAGGCCCGATCCCAGCGCTGCCCAGCCATCGCCGATGCTGGGATGCGCCATCCCGGTCACAGCTCCAACGACGAACGCATTCTGCTGGTTGAACTCGATTCGCGCGTCGGTCTGTGCCTGAATCGCTGCGTCCAGGGCAAGCTGCGAGGCTCGGTCCATCCGTTCCAACAACCAGTCCGGCGCGCCAGACGGCCCGCGCCACGACTCGTCCACTTGACCGGCCGCCACGGCACGCGGAGCCTCGAACGCCGTTAACGGCGACGTGCAGACCCGCCCCTCACTGAGTGCCGACCAGTAGTCGGCCGTGGTCAACCCGGCAGCCGAAACCGCGCCGACCCCGGTGACCACAACGCGCCGACGCTCGCCGGCGTCGTCAGACGTGACCCCTCGATTCATCCCTCCGCTGACACCTCCGCTGACCATGGTGCAACTTCCTCTCCGTCCCGACGAACACAGCTAGTTGACTACCGATTGGCGTGTTCTGCAACACGCCGTCCAGGCCATTATTCCTTTGCCGATTCCAGCGAACGCTGCTACGATCACGGCGTTAGCACTCTCTGTAAGAGAGTGCTAAACACAGCTTACGACAGCAACTTCACCAGCCTTGGCCGCCGGGCATGACCGCTGGATAGGGACTTGACGCGAGCGATGTCTTCCGAACGACACACCGACAGTCTCAGTGATCGGCGTGCTGGCATTCTCCAGCTCGTGATTCAGGACTACATCGAAACCGCTACGCCGGTGGCGTCGCGTCACGTCGTCGAAAAATACGCCTTGCCGGCGTCGCCCGCAACGATACGCCACGAAATGCACGCGCTTGAGCAAGAGGGCTATCTGACTCATCCACACACCTCCGCCGGCCGCGTTCCTTCCAATCGCGGCTACCGGCACTTCGTCCAGTCGCTGATGGGTCACGCGGAGTTGGGAATGGCCGAGCAAGCCTCGGTTCGCCACCAGTTCTTCCAGGCCGCCCCGGCCGTCGACGAATGGGTCGAACTGGCTGCCACCGTGCTCGCCCGATCGCTTGGGCTGCTGGTCATCGTCGCCCCGCCGCATCCTGAGCGGTTGCGCGTCCGCCAACTGGAACTGATCTCACTGAACGAGTTGCTCGTCCTAATGATCGTCGTGGTCCAGGAAGCACGGATGATTCGTCAGCTCATGCCGCTGCCGCAGCCAATCGAGGTCGATGAACTCGATGACCTCGCCACCAAGCTCTCCTGGATGTTGCGCGGCCAGTCCGCTCCTGATGTCCGCCAGGCCGCGAGACAGGCCATTGATGCTCCAGATACGCACCCGGTCGAACACTTCGTGCTCGACACGCTGGCCCAGGTGCTCGATCGAGACGCGCTACGCGCCGGAATTCCCTCGATCGCCGGTCTCGGCGGAATGATGGCTCAGCCCGAGTTCCAGCACGAACCGATGCGCTCGCTGGAGCTGATCGAACTCGTCGACCATCAAGCCGCCGAAGATCTGATTCCGGCAGCGGTGATTGAAGACGTCGCCCAGCAAGGTGACCTGCGCGGCGCCATGCACGTGCTGATCGGCGACGATCATCCCACCGAGCTGTTGCAGCAATGCTCACTGGTCCTCGCCCCGTACGGCTCGTCCTTGCTTCCCGATGACGCCCCCGAGATCCCCGGCTACGTCGGGATCATCGGGCCAACCCGCATGAACTACCCGCGCAGCATCGCAGCCGCGCGGTTCTATTCCCAACTCCTTCAGGAGATGATCGACGCCGTCTATGGAGCCAGCCGATGATCCCAGACAGTCAGTCAGCCGATGAGGCGAGTCAGCAGATCGATGAAGTGGTTGAACCGGATCCCGAACCAGAATCGTCCAACGACTTCGTCGCCGAACCGGCCAATGAACTAGAGGCGTTGCGTGAGGAGTCGGCCCGCAACTATGCAGGCTGGCAACGCGCGCAGGCCGACTTCGAGAATCTCAAGCGCCGATCCGCGCAGGACGTGCGCGACCGCGTTCAGCAATCGCAGCGAGCGATCCTGCTCGACCTGCTCGACCTTGCCGACGATTTCGAGCGAGCCAACCGCGAGTCGCCCAGCGACGAGTCCAATCAGGGCGATCCGTGGCGTCAGGGCGTTGAGCTGATGGGACAGAAGCTGAGCGCGCTGCTGATGAGGCAGCAGGTCAAGCAGATCGACACCGTCGATCAGGCCTTTGATCCCGACTTCCACGAAGCTGTCGGCCAACTGCCCGGTCAACACAACGAGATTGTCGCCGTGCTGCGCACCGGCTACACCATTGGGTCTCGCGTGCTGCGGGCGACCCAGGTCATGGTCGGTGACGGCTCGATTGAGCCACCTGACCCAGACGACGACTCAACAGACACACCAGACGAAACAGACGAGATAACCGAGTAGGAGATTTCCCATGCCCGGACGAGTCATTGGCATCGACCTCGGCACGACCAACTCCGCCGTCGCCGTCATGGAAGGCGGCGAGCCGACTGTCATTCCCAACGCCGAAGGCAACCGCACCACGCCGTCAGTCGTCGCACTGACCAAGACTGGCGAACGCATCGTCGGCACCGCGGCCAAACGCCAAGCGGTTACCAATCCTGAGGACACCCTGTTCTCGGTCAAGCGACTCATGGGTCGCCGCTTCGACGATCCGAACGTGCAGGGCGCCGTCAGCCGGCTGCCCTACGTGGTCGACGGCGCCGAAAACCGCGACGCTCGCGTGCGAATGGGTGGCAACCCGTACTCCCCGCCCGAGATCGCCGCGATGGTCCTGCAAAAGCTCAAGGCCGACGCCGAGTCCTACCTCGGCGAGACCGTCAGCGAAGCCGTGATCACGGTCCCGGCCTACTTCGACGACTCCCAGCGCAACGCCACCAAGGACGCCGGCCGGATCGCCGGACTCAATGTTCTGCGCATCATCAACGAGCCCACCGCCGCCTCGCTGGCGTATGGACTGGAAAAGACCGAAGACCACTACATCGCCGTCTACGACCTCGGCGGTGGCACCTTCGATATCTCAATCCTCGAACTCGGCGAAGGCACGTTCCAGGTCCGCTCGACCAACGGCAACACCTTCCTCGGCGGCGATGACTTCGACCAACGCCTGATGGATTACCTCGTCGATGCCTTCCGCAAGGAGCAGGCCATCGACCTCTCCCAGGACCGCATGGCCCTGCAGCGGCTCAAGGAAGCCGCCGAGCGCGCCAAGGTCGAACTCTCCACGACGCAATCCACCGAGATCAACCTGCCATACATCACCGCCGATGCCTCCGGTCCGAAGCACTTCACCCACACGCTGACGCGGGCGCAGCTCGAGCAGCTTGTCCTCGACCTCGTCGATGGCACCCTCGAGCCCTGCCGCAACGCGCTTGACGACGCCAGCATCACCCGCGATCAGGTTGACGAGATCGTCCTCGTCGGTGGACAGACGCGGATGCCGCTGGTCCAGCAGAAGGTTGAGCAATTCTTCGGCAAGGAGCCGCATCGCGGCGTCAACCCGGACGAAGTCGTCGCTCTCGGCGCAGCGATTCAAGCCGGCGTCCTGCGCGGCGAGGTCAAGGATGTCCTCCTGCTCGATGTCACGCCGTTGACCCTCGGCATCGAGACCCTGGGCGGCGTCTCGACTCCGCTGATCCCCCGCAACACCACCATCCCGACCTCCAAGTCGCAGGTCTTCTCGACCGCCGCCGACAACCAGTCGCAGGTCGAGATTCATGTGCTCCAGGGCGAGCGCGAGATGGCCGGCGGCAACAAGTCGTTGGGTAAGTTCATCCTCGACGGCATCCTGCCCGCGCCGCGTGGCATGCCCCAGGTCGAGGTCACCTTCGACATCGACGCGAACGGCATCCTCAACGTCGGCGCCCAGGACAAGGGCACCGGCAAGGAGCAGCGGATCACGATCCAGGGTTCATCCGGCCTCTCCGACGACGAGATCGCCGCCATGCAGCGCGACGCTGAGGAGCACGCCGAGGAAGACCAGCGCCTGCGAGAACTCGCCGAAGTCCGCAACCGAGCCGAAACCACCGCCTACGAGGCGGAAAAAGTCCTCACCGACCAGGAGGACAAGCTCGACGAAGAACTCAAGACCGAGATGCAGGGCAAGATCGAAGCCCTCCGAGCCACGCTCGAGTCGGAGGACGCCGCTCCCATCCAGTCAGCCCTCGACGACCTCAACACCTCCCTGATGAAAGTCGGAGAGAAAATCTACGGCCAGCAAGAACCGGCCGCCGCCGCCGCCGGAGCCGCAGGATCAGCGCCCCCGCCCGACGACGACACCGTCGAAGGAGAGTTCCGCGAGGTCTAGCTGTCAACGCCGGAGTCGACGGGTCGACACACCTTGATCGAGTCACACCCGCGCTTGACGCGGGTATCTCGACTTGAACGACTCAGCGGCTTTTGAGGGCATGAACAGCGTCAGACTCACTGCGCCTGCAGTGCATCTCACGATGCACGGCTATTTCCCTGACTCCTGCGCCTCCGCTTGTGCTTCGGCCAGCAGCGGCACCAGCCGTTTTGCCAGTTCGGGAACGTAGACCTGGATGATCTCCCACAGTTTGTCGAACTCAATCTCGTAGTAGGCATGCACGATCAGATGGCGTAGCCCGATCATTCTGCCCCAGTCGATTTCGGGGTGTATGTCCCGGACGTGCTTCGGCACCTTGTTGGCTGCCTCGCCTATCTGCGACAAACCAAAGCTTGCCGCCGCAATCGTCTTCTCATCGGCTAGGTACTCTTCGTAATCCATGTCTGCCGTGAATTCGGAAACGTCACGGCAGTATTTCATCATCTCCAGGATGTATACGTCCCACCGCTTAGGGCGTGACCCATTTGACATGTACGGCCTCGGATTCGCTGGGTCGACGGCATCGGCTTCCACCCAGGGCAGATATTCCTTGCGCATCCTATGGCGTTCGACCATGTCCACTCGTCGGCCGAACACGTCTGAGAGATACGACTGAGCGGCGTAACAGCCCCAGGACGTTTCGGGCTCTCCATCGAACGTGACCAGGATGTCGATATCGCTGTCAGCCGATGCTTCGTCGCGAGCCAGAGATCCGAACAACGCCAAATCGGCCACGCCGAAGCGCTCCTTGAGCACCGGCAGGTGTTCGCGCAACAGCGCCAATGCCGCGTCCCTGCTGAGAATCGGCTCATCCACGATTCCACCTCTCGGTTCAGCTTAATCCTCCACAGAGGCCCGCGTCTTTGGCGCGAATCCGCGATAACCTACCGATAGAACCACGCCCAGTACCCCCAGCACGCGCACGACCGAAACTGCCCTATGGCTCAATCTGACGACTTCTATGAGATCCTTGGCCTGTCGCGCGAGGCTTCGCAGGATGACATCCGGCGATCCTTCCGCAAGCTGGCGATGGAGCATCATCCCGACCGTGTGACCGACCCGGCGCAGAAGGAGGCCTCCGAGGCCAAGTTCAAGCGCATCGCCGCCGCCTACGAGGTGCTCTCCGACACTGAGAAGAAGGCCAAGTACGACCAGTACGGCTCGGTCGGGGCCTTTGCCCAGGGGACCGGCTTCGAGGGCTTCGACTTCGGCGGCTTCGGCGACATCTTCGACGCCTTCTTTGGCGGACGCCGCTCAGCGGGACCGATTCGCGGCGGCGACCTGCGCATCCAGATCGAGCTGGACTTCGAGGAAGCCGTCTTCGGCTGCGAGGAAGAGATTCGCGCCTCGCGGCTCGAGCACTGCACCATCTGCGGCGGCTCGGGCGGCGAGCCCGGCACACAACGCGTCGCCTGCACAGTCTGCGGCGGCTCCGGAGAGATTCGCCGCACCCAGAGCAATGTCTTCGGACGCTTCGTCAACGTCGCCCCATGCGAGCCCTGCGAGGGAGAGGGCGCTGTGATCGAGCATCCCTGCAAATCTTGCGGCGGCATTGGTCGCGAGCAGCGCAACCGACGGCTCAAGGTGAAAATCCCTGCCGGCGTCACGGACGGCGCCCAGATGCGACTCTCGGGCGAAGGCGACGCCGGATTGCGCGGCGGACCGGCCGGGAATCTCTATGTCGATATCAACGTCCGACCACACGAACTCTTCCTGCGCGACGGCAACGACCTGATCCTGCCGCTCCGACTCAACGTGGCCCAGGCCGCACTTGGCGCGACCGTCAACATCCCCGGCATCAACGGCCACGACCAGCCGCTCAACATTCCTGCCGCTACACAGCACGGCAACGAGTTCCGCCTGCGCGGAGAGGGCGTCCCTCATCTGCGAGGACGAGGTCGCGGCGACATGCGCGTACAGGTCCACGTCGAAATCCCGAACAAGCTCAGCGCCGAGCAGCGTCAACTCTTCGAGCAACTCGCCGAACTGCTTGACGAGCCTGCCAACCGAGGCGGCGATGAAGACGGCGTCTTCTCGCGCATCCGTGGAGCGTTCACCAATTAGTCGGTCCCCGAAGCTGCTCCGAGTCGCGATCAGCGTCAACACCACAGAGGTTGAGCAGGCGATCGCGGCCTGGGAACTGGTCGGTGTGTTCAACTCCAGCGTCGAGTACCAACTCGACGAGCCGACAGAAGAGCCCTGGCCCGGTCACGACAATCGCCCGATGCAAGGCGGCCGCGCCGAGGTCGTCGCCTACCTCGACGCCGATCACTGGAAACGAATTGAGTCGACCGCTCACGCCGCTGCTGCCAGTCTGTCATTAGGAGAACAGTTGTTTCACGTGAAGCAATTGCCCAATCGAGATTGGCGCACCGCCTGGCACGACCACTTCAACCTCGTCCGCATTCCCGGACCACGAACCATCATCATCCGTCCTCCGCACATCACGCATGAAGCGAAGCCCGACGAAGTCGTCATCGACCTCGTCCCTGGACTCGCCTTCGGCACCGGACAGCACCAGTCCACAAGGCTCTGCCTGCAACTCCTCGCCGAACAGATCAACGGCGGTGAGCATGTACTGGATGTCGGAACAGGCAGCGGCATCCTCGCTGTCGCCGCGGCAAAGCTCGGCGCGGTCTCGGTGCTTGCCACCGACATCGATCCCCTCGCCGTCGACGCGGCGCGCCAGACCGCCCGGCAGAATCAACTCTCGGAGCAAGTGGAAGTTCGCAAAGGTTCGATTCCATCCGACAAGCAGTTTGATCTCATCACTGCCAACCTGACAGCGGACATCCTCCAGTACCTCGCAAAGGACCTGGCAAGCGTGCTCAAGCCAGAGGGCAAGCTGATCGCCAGTGGACTGATTGCAACTCGGCAGGATGAGGTGGCGACGACGTTTTCGACCTGCGGCCTTCAAATGCAGTCCGATCAATCCGAAGACGACTGGCTGGCGCTCCTACTTTGTCCCTTCCGCTAGGAGATTGTGCACAGCGAGCGATTCCCCTCTCCCCCCCCTTGCGGGGGGAGATGTCACGGAGTGAGGGCGGGGCGGGCGAGGGGAGCGGGCGGGGGCGGTTCGGCTGCCAACGTCCAGATAGGGATCCCGAACAGAGGCCCCCATCTGCCCCCCGGGTCAAGCCCGGGGCAGGCTTTCGGCATCTCCCCCGCAAGGGGGGAGAAGGGGAGATTCTCGGAGTCTTGGCAGGCGCGTTCAAGAGACCACTCGACCGGACGTCCCTCTACCAGGCCGGCGATGCCCCGCCGTCGATGTTGATTGCGCAGCCCGAGATGAAGCTCGCTGCGTCTGAGGATAGGAAGACGATCATGTTTGCCGCCTCCTCCGACGTGCCAATCCGTTTGACCGGGATGCGCTCGCCGACGCTGTCGAGGAACTCCTCGTAGGTTGCGTCGGGCATCTGCGCCTGGTGGAAACCGTGCCACTGGGCCGAGTCGACCGAACCGATGCAGGCGGCGTTGACGAGAATCTGATCTTCGGCCACTTCCTTGCTTAGCGCTTTCGTCATCGCCAGACCTGCCGCGCGCGAGGCTGCGGTTGGCATCGAGCCGGCGCCGGGCGTCTTGCAACCAATGTTGAGCAGGTTGACGATCCGTCCGCCGCCGCGCTCGCGCATCGAGGGGATGCAGAGCTTGGCCAGCCGGATCCCGCCGTACAGCTTCAGGTCGAGGTCGACCGCCCAGGTCTCGATGTCGTGCGACTCGATCAGGCCCGACGATGACTGGCCCGCGTTGTTGATCAGGATGTCGACGCCACCGAAGCGTTCGATCGTCGCCGCGACCAGGCGCTCACAGTCGTCGTCCGAGGTGACGTCGGTCGACAACGCCAGGCACTCGCCGCCGTTCGCCTTGATCGCATCCGCCGCATCGTCGAGTGGCCCCTGGCGTCGAGCGCCAATCACCACCGACGCGCCCTCCGACGCCAACAGGATTGCCGTCGCCCGGCCGATGCCTTCTGAGCCCCCCGTCACAATTGCCACCTTGCCGCTGAGTCCGAGATCCATGAGTTTGCCCATTCATTCGTGTACAGTTTTTGTCCCAGCGGAGTCTAAAGCAGATGCAGAACGGCTCAGCCTGATGACCAGACACAACGACGGAGATCTCCACGCAGCCGGGGATGACTTCGGACTCGTACCCAGGTACTTCCTCGACGAATCTGCGCGGGTTGAGGACGATACGATCATCATCACCGGCGGCAAGGCGAATCGGCTCAAGCGCGTCATGCGCGTCCGCCGCGACGACCCACTCGAACTTGTTCATCCCTCGACCGATCGCCTCTATCAGGCCGCTGTAGAGCGGGTGACGCGGGACGATGTGATTTGTCGAGTCATCAAGAGCCGGCCTCGACGTAGCTTGCCGCCGCCGCGGATCGTGATCTCGGCATCGTTAATCCGGCCCCAGCGTTATGACTTCATGATCGAGAAGGCGACCGAGTTGGGCGTCGACGAGATCCGTCCCGTCTGGTCGCATCGCGCGATCATCCGCGGCGACGCCTCACAGCGTCTGCATCGCTGGCGCCGCCTGGCGACTGAAGCGGCGGAACAATGCCGCCGGGAGTACCGGCCCGAGATTCACCCGCCAATGCAGGTGACCGACCTGGTCACTGAAGAGCAGCAGCCCAACAGTCTGCGGCTGCTGGCCTCGGCGCTCGAGCCGGACCAGCGAATCGCGCCGATCTTCCAGCAACGCCGTGATGAAGGCCTAGTGCCTCCGTCGTTTGTACACCTGCTGATTGGTCCCGAAGGCGGCTACACCCTGGAAGAGGCCACTCTCGCCCGCAGTCACGGCTGGCAGCCAATCTCACTCGGCAACCGGCCACTGCGAGCAGAGACGGCGGCAATCATCGCAATTGCTCTGACGCTCGAAGCGGCTCGATCCTGAGGTATCCAGCAGAACGACGGCTGTAGGAGGCGGACAGCCCCCCCCGCGTGAGATTGATGCATAACTCCGCTTCTCCCCCCTTGCGGGGGAGATGCCGAAAGCCTGCCCCGGGCTTGACCCGGGGGCAGAGGGGGGATTCCTTGCCTGGTGGCTCTATCTGGTCGTCGCCAGCCAACCCCCCCTCTGTCACTCTGTGACATCTCCCCCCGCAAGGGGGGGAGAGGGGAATCGGAGGTTGTGCATCAGTCTCTTGCGGGGGGAGAAGGAGCGTTACGCATCGGTCCCAGCGAAGATGGAGAGCGTGCTCAACACTCAGCTCTCGGCGAGGTTTGTTGAACTCAGCGCGTTTGCCGGATTGAGATCCTGGTAGGGGTCGGGGAACTCAAGCAGCCGCAACCAGGGCAGTGGGTTGACGGTCACTCCCCGCACCACGACTTCCCAGTGCAGGTGTGGCCCGGTCGCCAGCCCGGTCGCGCCCATTCTGGCGATGAGCGCTCCCTGCTCCACCACCGATCCGGCGGTCTCCAATACCTCGGAGAGGTGATAGTAGCCGCTGAAGACCCCGGCGCCGTGGTCGATGATGATCCCGTTGCCTCGACGTCGAGTGCGTCCCGCCCAGCTCACCACCCCGGTGTTGGAAGCGGTCACCGCAGAGCCTGTCTCGCCGCCGAAGTCGATGCCCGTGTGATATTCGGAGATCGGGGCGCCATTGAACGAACGGTGTTCGCCGTAAAGGGCGGTAATGGCGCCGTTGGAGGGCGGATCGAACACGCCCAGCCAGAGCAGGCCTGGGGTCAGGCCGGACTGATGCGGCAATCGCTCGCGTTCGTCCGCGCGGCGGATCGAGGGATCGAGCAAGGCGGCGTTGGGACCGTCGATTTGGATGTTGTCGACGGTCCATTCGACTCCCGTGATCTCAACCACCGTTTCTTGCCAGAGCAGTTGCTCGCCTCTCGGTCCCCAGACCGAGACGCCCAACGATTGAGGGCCGATTGGGGCGTTGGCGTCGATCCCGAAGAAGCCCAGGAATCGCTCCTCGTTATGCAACAGCGAGAAGGTCTGTCCTTGCCAAGACATGGAGGCGTTTTCAGCGCCGGGCGCCTCGACCAGCAGCAGCACCGTCTCACCCTGAGAAACGGGACTGGGAATCACGTACACCTTTGGCTCAGGTAGGACGGCGGCCGGAGTTGGTTCCGCCTGCGACTGTGAGACCGACTGCTGGCCAACCTGTTGTTGGCCCTCGGTTGCGTCACCGGCTTGTTCGGTGTCATTGGGCGTTGTTGGGGTGGTCTGACTTCTGGGAGCGAACGGATCCAGGTCATCGCCGCCGCAGGCGGTGAGCAACATGCCCGCGCCCGCGCCCACGAAGGCACGCAGCACGGTTCGCCGACTCAAACGAACCGGTCCCGCAATCACTCGCTCAAGATCTTCCGAATGCGCCATACCGTCGGAACCACTTTACACATATGGGCTACGCTCTCATCAAGTGTCCCTCAAACCACGTGCCTGACGCCGCCCCAACCAGCAGCGGCTCCCACGCCGCGACTACCGATGAGTGGCAGGCCTGCAAGCGGAGAACCCCCCGATGGACGATCCCCGAACCGTGCTCCTCAGTGTCGTTGCCAATGTCGAGCGAGTCATCCTGGGCAAGACCAGCGAGGTACGCCAGGCGGTCGTCGCGCTCGTTGCCGACGGCCACCTGCTGATCGAGGATGTGCCTGGAACCGGCAAGACCATGCTCGCCCGAGCCCTGGCCGTCTCAACCGGTTGCACCTTCAACCGGATTCAGTTCACGCCTGATCTGTTGCCCTCGGATGTCACCGGCGTCTCGGTCTACAACCAGAAGACGCAGGACTTCGAGTGGCGTCAAGGGCCGATCTACTCGCAAATCGTGCTCGCCGATGAGATCAACCGCGCCACACCCAAGACGCAATCGGCGCTGCTGGAAGCGATGGAGGAACGCCAGGTGACGGCCGATGGGGTTACCCGTCAACTGCCGCCGCCATTCATGGTCCTGGCGACGCAGAACCCGGTCGAGTACGAGGGCACCTTCCCACTGCCCGAGGCGCAGCTCGACCGCTTCCTCCTGCGCATCCACCTGGGCTATCCCGACGCCAACGACGAGGTCGCCGTGCTGGAAGGACAGCAACAGCAGCACCCAATCGAGTCGCTCGCACCGGTCACGTCGCCGGAGGAAGTCCGCGAGATCCATCGCGTGGCGCGCGACATCTGGGTCGACCCGCAGCTCAAGCAATACGCCGTGCAGTTGGTCGCGGCGACCCGCTCGCATGAAGCCGTCTATCTGGGCGCATCCCCTCGAGGTTCGTTGGCCCTGTTCCGCTGTGCGCAGGCCTCGGCGTTGCTCGCGGGTCGCGACTATGTCATCCCCGACGACATCAAGACACTGGCGCACGCCGCCCTCGGGCACCGAATCATCCTGAGCCCCTCAGCACAGGTGCGCAACCAGGATGCGCGGACGGTGATCGACGACGTGCTTGAACGCGTGGCAGTGCCGGGCGCCCGAGTCGCATCATGACTCGCGCGATCATCGGGTCGCTGATCCGCCCGGTGTACAGATCGGACTAGACCGTGCGCGGCCGCCATGCAGTCTGGGCAGCCATCACGAGCCCCTTCCGCAGCGCGTGGCGGGCGACGTTTGGTACACGACGTTCGCTCAGCATCGTGGTCACGCTGACGATCATCGCGTTTGCGGTCGGCTTTGCCTCCAACTACTGGTTGCCGCAGCGCCTGGGCTACACGCTGCTCTTTGGCATTGTCCTGGCCGGTCTCTGGACCTGGTCGTCGGGACAGGGCGTGCGCGTGCGGATGTCCCGCTCGCGAGACCGGGTGCAAGCCGGCGAATCGATCATCGAGCGCTTTGAGGTGATCAACGACTCCGTCATCCCCAAACTCTGGCTCGAGGTCGAAGAGGCGTCCGATCTCCCCGGTCACACGGCGCAGTTCGTGACATCGCTGGGTCGTTCCAATCATCGCAACTGGCGTGTGCAGACCGCATGTCATCGACGAGGGCTGTACAACCTCGGACCGATCACGGTGCGCAGTTCTGACCCGTTCGACATCTTCCACCGCGAGTTGCGCTTCGGCCATCGACGCGGCCTCGTCGTCTACCCGCGAGCGCTGGAGTTGCCTCGCTACTCGGCGCCTCCCGCCAACCTGCCCGGCGAAGGACGGTTCCGCAGGCGCACCCATTATGTGACGCCCAACGCTTCAGGCATTCGCGACTACGAAGCGGGCGACTCCGTCAACCGGATTCACTGGAAGAGCAGCCTGCGCACCGGATCGCTCAAGGTCAAGACGTTCGAGCTGGACCCGGCATCGCACCTCTGGGTGATCGTCGATCTCTCAGGCCAGGATCACATCGGCACCGGCGACGATGCCTCGATCGAGACGGCAGTCACCATCGCCGCATCGGTGGTGCGGCTGTTCATCAACCAGAATCGCTCGGTCGGCCTGATGATGTTCGGCGAGCGCCTGGACGTGATCGAACCCGACCGCGGCTCCCAGCACTTCGGACGGATCCTTGAATCGCTCGCCGTCGCCCAGCCGATCGGCACGGTGCCAGTCGCATCGATTCTGTATCAGCAGTCACGTCGCTGGGGTCGGCACACGACGGTCATCGTGGTCACCGCGTCGACCGATCCGCGCTGGCAGGGCGCGATTCGCACGTTGACTCACCGCGGCGTCAAGGCGGCTGTGGCAATGATCGATCTGGAGTCGTGGGGCGGGCGCGGCGGCGCGGCGGCGACGGCGGTCGAGCTGCGGGCGCTGGGTGTGCAGGTCAACCTGATTCGCAAGGGCGATCACATTCCTTCCGTCATGGTTGGCCAGATTCCCGGCGGAGCAATGGCCTCAGGCGCGGCCGCTCTCGCCGCTGCGGAGGGCAACGGGACCAACGGCGGCGGCGTTCCTTCGGCTCAGGCGAACATGCAGATGGAAGAGGTGGTGGCGGAAGCAGACTGGAGTCAGGCCGAGTCCGGCGCTGACGCTCAGGACCCGCAGAGTAAAGAGACGCTAGTCCAATGAGCTCTCGGCCGCCAACCAACGACGGAGCAGACCAGCCGGACACATTGGTCGCCGAGGCCGAGCGCCGATTCTTCGCCCGCCGAAGCAGCAGAGAGACACTGGTCGTTTCCGGTCAGGAACGAAGACTCACGCTGACACAGCGCGGGCTGGAGACGACGATCACCTTCGGCATTCTGCTGCTGGTTGCACTCTCGACGGCGAACAGCATCTACATCGCCGGCTGGGTCGATCAGATGCCCGACCTGCGCGTCACCGCCGCCGCCGGCGTGTTGCTGGCGCTGGGCCTCGGACGTCTGTCATGGCTGCGCTGGCCGTTTGCCATGGTCATCGGCGTGATCATCGGCGGCCTGATCGTCATGGCTCAGATCACCCAGCTCGAGACGCTCGGCGGACAGCCGCTGTTCTGGGACAGATTCACCGACTTCGGCTTCCGCTTCCAGGACTGGTTCAAACAGGCCTTCAGCTCCGGTCTGACGACCGACAATCTGCCCTTCGTCTTTTTCACCGATGTCTTTGTCTATGTCGGCTCGTTCCTCGGCGCGTACGCAGTTGCTCGCTGGCGTAATGCCTGGGTGGCGATGATCTTGCTGGGCGCGTTGCTGGCGGTCAACATCTCCTATCTCTCCGACCGGCAGTGGAATCTGTCTTACGGTTTCTTCCTGACCGGCTCGATGTTGCTGCTGATGCGCGCTTCGCTGCTGCGCCGGATGGATCGCTGGCGTGCGCAGGGCTCGGCCTATCCCGACTGGATTTCGCTCTCGTTCCTGGGGGCGACGATGTTAGCCATCGTGCTGCTGCTGACGTTGTCACGAGCAATCCCTCGACCGGACGAATCGCAGGCGCTGGAAGATGCCTGGACGGCGATCGCCAGCCCGTTTGACGGTCTCAACGACGACTTCCGCCGCATCTTCAGCGGGATTGACTCGCGGCGCGGCGTCCCTGTGCATTCATTCGACGATTTCCTCGTGCTGCAGGGCGATGTCGACCCCGGAGACGCAATCATCATGCGCGCCGCCGCGACCGAGCCCGGACTGCTGCGCGGCGCGGCCTACGACGAGTACACCGGACGCGGCTGGAGGCAGTCGCCCTCTGTCTCGCGCACGGTCAGGGAGTTGGAACCGATCAGCGGAAACGCGGCTGCAGACGAGACCTCGGTCGAGAACGAATCCACGGTGATGACCAGCGAGTATCTGGAACGCCGACCAGTGGCGGCGCAAATCTCGGTGGAGAAATCTCCGGCGGTATTGTTCTCGTTCGGCGCTCCGCTGATCGCCAACAAGGACACGCGCGTTGACACCCTGGCATCGGTCGATTTCAGCGTCGACTTCTCCGAACCGGATCGATTCGACGGCACTGATCTCGAGCCCGCCTTGTCGGCCATTAGCGACCGGATCGCCGTCGCGAATGAAGACCTCGAGGACGAGACGGAGATTCCCTCAGCCGATGAAGTCGCGTCCTACGTGCCCGCGCAGTACACGCTGCTCGATGTCGACATTGACGCCCGGACCGGCGCCCCGACCGGCCTGCAATTGCGCTCAGTGCCGGAAGAGACCGATGTGCTCTCGCTACGTCCGGCTCAGCGCCGCGTGCGAGCCGGATTCACCTACCAGATCACCGGCACGGTTTCGGGAGCGAATGAAGTGGCCCTGGCTGAAGCCGGACACAACTACCCGCTCTGGGTCAGCGAGACGTTCCTGCAGCTTCCCGACTACGACGAAGAGCAACAGGCAAACCTCAGGAGCCTGGTCCAGACCATTGCCCGCAGCTTCAACCTCGGCCCCGATCCGATGCGCGACGACAATGGCTACAACCCCTACGCCATCGCGTCTGCCATTGAGGTGTACCTGCGTTCCGCGCCGGCTATCGACGAGAACGGCCGGATCGTCCGCGACGACGACGGCGAACCAGTGCCGCTCTATCCGCTGACGACTGAAATCGATCTGCCACCGGCCAAGTCTGACGCCGTCTACTGGTTCCTGTTCGAGAACATGGATGACGGACGACCGATCGGTGGCTACTACGACTATCACGCCTCGTCGATGGCGGTCCTACTGCGAGTCGCGGGCGTGCCCGCTCGCATCGCGACCGGATTCGTGCTCAGCGTCAACAACTTCGACGATCGGACCCAGAACTACATCGTCCGCGGACACGATGCCTACGCATGGGTTGAGGTGTATTTCCCCGACTACGGTTGGGTCGACTTTGACCCCACGCCGAGCACGTCCGCAGATGAGGCACTGGCGGCCATCGCCGGCGGTGTCAGCGGCGGCAGGCGGATCGCCGCGCAACGCTTGAGCACGCCGCGATTCGATTTGCGCCCAGGTGTCGGCGGAGAGAACCTCGCCGATGTCGTCCTGGACGACATCTTGCAGTACCTCGCTGCGGGCACATTGCCGGCCGACGCCACGCAGTTTGAGCGTGGCATCAACCAGTGGATCTGGCTGGGCCCCACGATCGCTGCCGCGCTGATGTTCGCCGTGGCATTGTTGCTCTGGCTGAGTTGGCGTATCTCGCTGCGCGGTCTCGATCCGACCGCTCGACTCTGGGTTTCGGCGTCGAGATTGGCTCGCTGGATCGGAGTGCGCGCCGATCCGTCAACGACCCCCCAGGAGCACGCGCGTCAGATCGACACCTTGCTCGGACTCGGCCCGAACGCGCTCGGTCTGGCCAACCACTACACAGCGACTCGCTTTGGCCGAAAGATCCTCAGTGATGAGGAACGAGACGAGACGATCGACGCTTGGAAGCATCTGCGTCGCAGCCTGATCCGCTATGCCCTGCATATTCCGGTCAAACCGCCTACTCCAGAGCCGGAGCCTGAGGCGCCTGCGCCAGCTCCCGCCGGCGACTGATTCACTCGTCGTCGCCATTCGTCATCACCAATCGAGCGTCATTACCAATCGAGCGGCTGCCCGCCCAACTCCAGACGCCCCGCGGCCAATCGTTCGCCGGGGACCGCGCGTAGCGCGTCGAGCACAGCCAACGCCTGCTCGAGACTGGCATTCTCCAGCGGCAGCTCGTCCAGAGCTGCCTGCAGTGCTTGCATCGCCTCCTGACGGCGTTCGATCAGGCTCTCATCTTCGGCAAACGTCGGTGTCGTCGGCCTGACGCCAGTGGTCTGGCCCGCGGTTGGAGTTCCGTCGTCACTACTGCCGGCTGCCGTCGGTTGAGCGGTGGCCTGTGCATTCTCGCTCGGTTCGTTGCTGTCCGGCGATTGTGATTCGCCAGGCTGTCCAGATTGCCCCGGCTGTCCTGACTGACTTGCGTCGCCCGGTGAATCGCCCGCCTGCGATGATTCCTGCTCTTCGTCCGACTCCTCTTGCAATGAGGCGAGAAGTTCATTCACAATTTCCAGGTTGATCTTGGCGTCGAGCAAGCCAGGCACTTCGCGCAGCGCTTCGATGTAAGCCAGGCGAGCGCCAAGCAGATCGTCGTTCGACCAACGATGATTGCCGGCATGGAACCAGGCCATCGCGCGGATCTGCGGCTGGTCCGAGCGCAGCGCCGACAGCGTCTCGGTCTCGGCACGGTCGAACTCGCCCAGTTGGTGCAGGGCGCGACCGGCGTTCAGATGCAGACGCGGATCGATGCCCGCGTCGGTGCGTTGACCCAGTCGTTGTGCCTCGCGCCAGTCTTCCAGCGCCTCGACGTACTCGCCGGCCTCGTAGTGAGCAACGCCCTCGCGATTGGCCTGCTCAATCCCTGGTCCGCCACATCCACTGGCAAACACGAACGAGGCGGCCAACGCGCCGACTGAGGCCGCACCGAGGCGTCCGCCCAGCGTGACTCCGAAGACGCGGGCAGCGACTGCACCCAGCAGTACAAACACTGCAATCCCTACGAACCACTGGAATTGCTCAGCCAACGCCGTCTCTTCGACCACGACCGGCCGGACCAGGTCGAGAGCTGCCAGGTCCGCGTTCATGCTCGCCATCGTGCCGGGCGCATCGAGCTCGAGGTAGCGGCCACCGCCCGCAGCCGCGATGCGCTGCAGTTGGGCCGCGTCCAGCCTGGTTACGATCGGCTCACCAGTGCTGGCGTTCAGTTTGAACGTGCCCGACAGTCCCAGAGGAATCCCTGCGCCCTGCTCCGAGCCCACGCCAACCGCGAAGACCTGCAAGCCCAACCCTCGCGCCGCCGAAGCGGCGGATTCTGCATCACCGGTGTGCGTCTCACCATCGCTGACGACCGCGATGGCTCCGTTGACACTGTCGACGCCGTCGTCCTCGGAAGCTCGGACGATGGTCGATGCCGCGAGACTGATCGCAGCGGCGATGTCCGAACCGGGGCGGACCAGCGCTTCTCCCGGCTGTAGCGCCTCCAGGACCTGCAGCGCCGCCTCATGGTCCCGAGTCAGCGGGAAGCGCAGGAAGGCATCGCCTGCGAAGATGACCAATCCCACCCGGTCACCGCGTCGGCCATCGATCAGTCGGCGAATCTCCGACTGCGCTGCAAAGAACCGGCTGACCGGTTCGCCGAGGCCGTCGGCCACGTCCTCAGCCGCCATGCTTTGCGAGACATCCAAGGCGACGACCAGCGAGAAGTCCGACAGTCCCAGCGTCTGTTCCCCGGCGCTCCACATCGGTCTTGAGGCGGCTACTGCAATCAGCGCCAGTACGGCAACCAGGAGCGCTCGGGAGATCGCCACACCGCGACGACTCCCGGCCACCTCTGCACCGACGGCAAGTCGATGTAGCCGCCGAGCTCGCCAGAGCCACCACCAGCCGGCCAACGCGGCGGGGATCAAGACAAGCAACGCAAGCATGGTGGGCGAACCGAGCGACATCAGGGCGTCCTCCGCCACCAGGTCGAACGCAGTCCCACCTCAACCACGATCAACAACCCGGCCAACATGAGGAACCAGGGCGCGAGCTCCTGGGTGGTGAGGAAGATCTCGTCGCCGACACGTTCGCGTTCCAACTCCGAGATCGACCGGTAGGCCTCCGCCAGTTCCCTCGCGTCGGTGGCGCGGAAGTAGACGCCGCCTGTCTCGTCGGCCATGTAGACCAACGTGAGTTCGTTCAGTGCGACACCAATCTGTTGCGCATTAGTCGGCAGGCCAATCGTGTAGAGGCGCACGCCGACCGCACGAGCGACCGCCGTCGACTGATTCGGAGTGATGTCGGGCACGTTGTTCTCGCCGTCAGTCAGCACGACGACAATCCGCGAGGCGGCATCCGAGCCTCTGAGCAGATCGATCGCTTCCATCGTCGCCACGCCCAGCGCTGTGCCGTCGGGGATCAATCCACTGCGGACCGAGACTTCGATCATCTCGTCGATGGCATCGAGATCGAGTGTCAATGGACTCATGACCAACGCTCGGCGTTGGAACATCACCAATCCGATCCGGTCGGAGCCGTTGGCCTGTCTCTCGGCGACAAAGGCGCGCGCCACGATTCGTGCCGCTTCCATGCGCGTCTGATCATTGGAGAGCCGGGCCTGGGTCATCGACGATGAGGTGTCCATCACCAGCACGATGTCGATGCCCTCGGCTGGCTTAACTGCCTCGACGGTGGTCGCCTGCGGTCTCGCTGCCGCCACGATGAGCAACAGGAGCGCGCCGACTCTGAGCAGCCCAAGCCAGGGCGCTGCACGCAGTTTGCGGCTTGGACGACTGGCGAGCGGCGGCGCGCCGAAGAGCTGCGGCAGCAAATACCTAGGACGTACGAGGCGCGCCTCGCGTCGCAGCAGCCAGAGGTAGGGAACCAGGACAACGAGTAACGCGAACAGGGCAGGATCGTCGAATCTCATGACGGCTCACCGTCCGACCAGATCGCCTCGGCAAGCTGCTGATATCCGTGCAATCGCTCTGCCGTTGGTTGTTCGCCTCCGAACTGCACGCGATCGCAGGCCTCCAAGAGCCTGGTGACTCTCAGGACCACGACGCCCGGAGCTCCAGCGGCGGCGAGCGCCGGTCCGATTTCCGAGGATGTCAAGGCTGAGGCGGGTAGCGACCAGTCGCGGCCTAGCCGAGCTCTGACGGTGGTCGCCAGTTGGCGGCACTGTTCGGCGGCCTCGAGAGAGGAATCCATCGCGAACGACATCTGCGCAGGCAACGACGGCTCCATTGCCTGGGCGCCCTCAGCGGCAACCTGCGCTCCGCGCCAGCGACGCACCAGCCTGGCCAGGACGAAGCCGAGCCCAATCCCGATGATCGCCACGATCCAGGGTGCAAACGTACGGCCCTCGCCGGCCAACAGGTCGGGACCACTGAGCGGTCGCGGTTCGGTTTCACCGTCGAGCACTGAGGCAATCCCGATCGTCACTGGATCGAGTGGCACTTCACTCAGAGACTGGTCCGCGCCGAGCACTGGAATCGGTGGCAGCTCGACTTCGAACTGACCTGAGGTGAACGCCCGCGTCTGGAACAGCACCAGCGTTTGTGTTTCGCTCAGCTTCGAGATCACCGGCGCAGAGGGTTCCATCCCTCCCATCTGCACGACCGAGCCGTCCATCAACACTTGCGCTCCGGCCTCGTGTGAGAGAGCGACTCGGATCTCCACGGGGTCGCCGACCGTCAGTTCACCGTCTGGGAGGACCTGCACGTCGACCGCAGGCTCCTGCGCTTTCACTGCGGCCGGGAGCAGTATTGCGGCGGCGATGAGCAGGGCGAGCAGAGTACGGCGACTCATTGTCGATTCCGCCGCTGTCGGAACAGACCAACAACCTCTGGTACCCAGTCGTAGTCAGTCGAGATCATCACCGCGTCGCAGCCGCATTGCCTCAGGCGCTGGAGCATGCCCTGTTGCTCGGATTCCAACTCCTGCTGTTGAATCCGGGAGGTTTCCTGGTCGGCGAGCACCATGTCGCCGCGCTCGGCTCCGCCCCAATGGACGATTGACTGCTTCGTTGCTTCGGTCAGAGCTGTTTCGCGACTGTCACGGACGCAGATCGCGACTACGTCGTGACGTCGGCTGAGCTGCGCCATCGCCGGCTCCCAGACGTGATCCGGGTGCGTGGCGATGAAGTCGGAGATTACGATGACCACACCGCGCCGCCGCATGACGCGACCGGCATAGCGCAGAGCCCGGGCCATCTCGGTGCGACCTCCGGCGCGGAGGGTCAAGAGGTCGCGCAGGATGCGCAGCACATGGCTCGACCCCTTGGCCGGCGCCACGGCGAGCACGACGTCGTTGGCAAATGCTGCGAGCCCAACCAGGTCATTCGAACCTGCGGCAGCCAGTCCGAGCACGCCGGCGATCTCGACCGAGCGATCACGAACCGATGGTCCCGTGGCGGCGAAGCCCATCGAGCCCGAGACATCGACGAGCACGAGCACCGTCTGCTCGCGTTCCTCGACGTAGCGGCGCACCACCGGCGAGCGCAGCCGCGCAGTCGCTTTCCAGTCGATGGCGCGCACGTCATCGCCGGGCGAGTAGGGCTGCAGTTCTGCGAATTCGAGGCCGCGCCCACGGAAGGCCGTCCGATACTCGCCCGCGAACGCATCACGCAACGCGCGTCGCGCGCGGATTTCAATGTGGCGAACCTGCTGGCGCACTTCGTCCAGTGATGGCGACGTCGGTTCCGCCTCCGGGATGGGAGGAGCGATCCACTCTCGTAAGCGCTGAAGCCGCGGCATGGCAGACCTAAGGCATCGGCAGCGCCGTGAGTAGCCGCGCGATCACATCGTCGGCCGTGACCTCATCGGCCTCGGCCTCGTAGCTCAGAACGATCCGGTGCCGCAGCGCATCAAGCGCCATCGCCTTGACATCGTCCGGTGTGGCGTAGTCGCGTCCCGAGAGCCAGGCCAGGGCGCGAGCGCTCATCGCCAGCGCCGTCGTGGCGCGAGGAGAGGCGCCGAACTCGACGTAGGCAGCCAACTCCCGCACCAACCGGCCCGGAGTCCGTGTCGCCCGGACGAGTTGGACAATGTAGTCACGCAGCAACGGGTCCATGTGTACGCCGGCGACCGAACCACGCGCTGAGAGGACGCCGTCAAGCGTCATTACCGGATTGACCTGCACATTGCTGCCGGACAGTGTCCGGTCGAGGACCTCGCGCTCGTCCAGTTCTCCCGGATAGTCAACGCGCACATTGAGCAAGAACCGGTCGAGCTGCGCCTCCGGCAACGGATAGGTGCCTTCCTGCTCGATCGGATTCTGGGTCGCCAGTACGAGGAAGGGAGAGGGCAACGGGAACGTTTCGCCGCCAATCGAGACCTGCCGCTCCTGCATCGCCTCGAGCAGCGCAGACTGCACCTTGGCCGGCGCGCGATTGATCTCATCGGCCAGCAGGACATTGGTGAAGATCGGTCCGGTGCGGACCTCAAAGCGCGACTCGGCTGCGTTGTAGATTTCCGATCCAGTCAGGTCGGCGGGCAGCAGGTCGGGCGTGAATTGGAGTCGTGCGTAGCCTGCGTCGAGACATCCGGCCAGGGTCGAAACCGTCAACGTTTTGGCCAGCCCCGGCACGCCCTCAACGAGGCAGTGACCGTCGCAGAGCAGTGCCACCAATAGTCGAGTGACCAGGCCGTCCTGACCCACGATCACGCGGCCAATCTCGGCTCGTAACACCGCGAGAGGCGAATCGTTGGGCATCTGCGGCGTTGGCAATACCGCGGGTTCGGCCTGAGGCACGTGCGGCGGCGTCGCCGTTGCCGTCGGCTCGGCACCCTCGGGTTCTCCGGTCCTGGCCCACTCCGACACGTCGCGCCTGCCCCTCTGAACCGACTTGCCTACCTGGCCAACCTGCCCCGTCGCTCAGTGTATCCACGAACGCTTACCATTCACCCACACCGTGAGGCTGGATGCCGCTCAGCGGCGCAACCCGATCGAATCAGGGCAGAAAGTTGAGGCAGACATCATGCGCTTCGGCGTCACCGTCGGCAACATGAACGGGTTCAACGACGAATCGGGACCCAACGCCTGCATCGATGTCGCGCAGGCGGCCGAGGACCTCGGCTTCGATTCCGTCTGGACCAACGACCACATCGTCGTCCCGACGCAGATTGAATCGCGCTATCCATACAACGATCTGGGCGAGTTCCCCGCGCCATCGACAATCCAGTGCTTCGAACCCCTCGCCGTCATGTGCGCGCTGGCCGAGGCGACGCAATCGGTCGAGATTGGCTGCTCGGTCCTGGTCATTCCCTATCGTCATCCGGCAGTCGTGGCCAAGATGCTCGCCGCTGCCGACCAGATCTCCGGCGGGCGAATCGTGCTGGGCGCCGGCGTGGGCTGGATGCGCGAGGAATTCGAAGCGCTCGGCCTGACCGATGTCCACTACCGCCGTCGCGGCGCCGTGACTAATGAGTACCTGAGAGCGATGCGCGAGATCTGGACCAATCCTGGGCCATCCTCGTTTCACGGACAGTTCGTCGACTTTCACAACGTCGGCGCCTATCCCAAGCCCGTCCAGCGAGACGACGGCGGCACGATCCCGATCGTGATCGGCGGCAACGGCATCAACGCGTGGCGTCGGGCGTCACGATACGGAGACGGCTTTCACGCCGCCTTCCAGACCGTCGAGAACATGGCCGTCGAAGTCGAAGGCGTGCGCCACGAGTGTGAGCGCGACCGTCGGGACCCTGACGAGCTGGAGATCCAGTTGCTGCAGGCGATGCGCCCGTCCGACACCTCGTTGGATGAAGATGACCGGCCACTACTGCACGGATCGCCCGATCAAATCGCCTCCGACCTGCTCGCCTTCGGTCGTGTCGGAGTCGAGCATCTGATCGCCACGCCAATGATGGTCAGCCCCGAGGGCGATACGACCGTCGAGCGGGTGATCAACAGCATGCAGTTCGTCGCCGACGAAATCCTGCCGGCGTTCGCCTGATGAATCAAGGGGAGAGGGCGACCACAAGGGTCGCCCCTACAAGATCCCGTAGGGGCAGGCCTTGTGCCTGCCCGTCGTACCGAGGACTGGAAACGGACTGAGGAGACATCAGATGAAATTCGGAATCCCGATTGGCAACTTTGGCACGGCCGGCAAGTTTGGCGACATCAACGATGTGATCGACATCGCCGAGCGCGCCGAGTTGCTCGGTTTCGACTCCGTCTGGGTGCATGATCACGTGTTTATGCCGGCGCGGATCAAGTCGCGCTATCCCTACAACGACTCCGGTGTCGCCGGGTTTGCCTATCACCAGGACATCATGGATCCGCTTGCGGTGATGTCGGCGCTCGCGGTGCGCACGTCCGAGATTCAGATTGGTACCTCGGTGCTGATCATTCCCTACCGCGATCCGCTCTTCCAGGCGCAGATGATCGCGACCGTTGACCAGCTCTCCGAAGGTCGAGTGCTGCTCGGCATCGGCGTCGGTTGGATGGAGGAGGAGTTTGAGGCGCTTGGACTCGGCGGCGAGCCGTTTGAGCGTCGCGGCGCGATGACCGATGAGTGGATGTCGATCGCGATCAGTGCCTGGACGCACGGCGTCAATCGTGAGCCAATCTCGCATGAAGGCCACTTCCGCCAATTCGACAACCTCGGCGGACTCTGCGCCTGTTACCAGCAACCTCACGTTCCAGTCTGGATCGGTGGCAAAGGCAGGATCGCGGCCCGTCGCGTGGCTCGATACGGCACCGGCTACCACACGATCACGTCCGAACCGGACCAGATCCGCGAGGAACTGGCAATCGTCAAGGAGGAGATGGAGCGAGTCGGCCGGGATATGTCGGAGCTTGAGATCTCGATGTTGGGGCCCATGGTGCTGCTCGATGGAGATCCGGACTCGGTCAGGGGATTCCCTGCCGTGGTCGGAGGTTCAAGAGACGAAATCGTCGACAAGCTGGGCCAGTACGGGGAAGCCGGACTGGAACACGCCCTCAGCATCCCCGCCTACCGCACACCCAACTGGGATGTTCCACCCGATCAGCAGATGCAGGCGATGGCGGAGTTGGCGGAGATCATTGAGGAGTTGCGGTAGCAGTCTTAGCGGGAAGGGCCACCTCAGGCGCCCCGCGACAGCCCCCCGGGGGAGACCGATACGAAACGTTGGTGACTGTCATGACGGGCGCACCACTTCCGTCATACCCGCGCTTGCCGCGGGTATCTCGCGTCTCCATGAACGGACGCCTGTGCTCCACGCAGCGAGATTGCCGCGACGGAGCGCGGCAATGACGTAAGAGGGGAGTTTCGCGTCAGACTCTGCAAGGTGCAGCTTGCGGCGAACTCGCGTTAGTCAGCCGCGACCGTCAGATCTTCGCCCGTTTTGGTGCTGACCTCGAACGCTGACTTTAGGTCCAGTTCCTTAGCGATCTCCCTTGTGGCCGGGATGACCTCTTCTCCGAAGAGGCGGAGTGAGCGCATCGAGTCCTGGTGGGTCATGGCTCCGTCGCCGTCCCAGAAGAAGATCTGGCCTGGACGCAGGTACTCGAGCACGTGACGGATCTTGGGGATGACGGTCTTCGGCGTGCCCGTGATGATCGTCATGCGCTGCTTCTGATCCTCGTAGGAGCCGAAGATGTCGGAGGCCTCGGGCTGCTCCTTCTCGCGAGCTGCGAGCGCAGCCTCGGCGGCGGCGGTGCGACCTCGTGATGCAGCGGCGGCGAAGTTCTGGATCGTGGGCAGCACGTTGGTCCGGGACGTGAGTCCGGGCAGGTTCTGCAGGTGCGACTTGACAACGCCCTGATTGCCCTCGAGGAACGGGTTTGAGGGACCTTGCAGGTAGCGTCGGCCGGCCTCCTCGGCCAATTCCTCGGTTTCGTCGACGTGGACCTTGAACAGGTAGCCGTGATGCTGCGAGCCGGCTTCGTAGCCGTTTTCCTTGGCCACCTCGTCGTAGTAAGCGAACGATTGCTTGGTCGGCTCGAGGTCGGTGGCCAGCATGACGTAGGGGTAACGATGCTCGGCGGTCCACTTGACCGTGTTGCGGCTCATGATCCCGGGAATCCAGATCTGCGGATGCGGATCCTGGATCGGTCGCGACCATGGGTTCACATAGCGGAAGTTGTAGTGCTCGCCCTCCCAGCGGAAGGGGCCGGGCGTTGACCAGGCCTTGACGACGAAGTCGTGGGCCTCCTGGAAGCGTTCCCAGTTGAAGGGCGCCTGGGCGTTGTGCGAGACCGACTCGCGTCCGCCGCCGCGCACCCAGCCAGTGACCAGCCGACCCTCGGAAATCATGTCAATCTGAGCCAGCGTCTCGGCCAGCCAGAGCGGATCTTCCCAGATCGGCAGGATGTTGCCCAGCAGGACAATCTTGGCTTTCTTCGTGATTCGGGCGAGGATCGCCGCTTCAACGTTCATCACCGAGCCCATGCAGAAGGGGGTCGAATGATGTTCGTTAAGCATCAACGCATCGAAGCCCATCTCCTCGGCATAGATTTTCTCGTCGAGGTAGCGGTGGTATAGCTCGGAACCGACGCGAGGGTCATAGGCCGAGTTGGAGGCGTCGAGGTCGGTCAGATCAAGTCCGGTGGCACCAAAGAATCCGGTCTCAGGGTCCTGGTACGGGCGCTCGGTGAAGTAGCCGATCAGCATGGTGAAGTCCTTTTCGTTCAGGGTCAGTATCGGAAATCGAAATCGAGATTGCCACACCGTGATCGTGGGATTGCACAAAGACCTCCCCCCTTGGGGGAGGTACCCCGAAGGGGCGGAGGGGGCCCGCAGCGGTCAACAGGCAGGCGGCGTGTGTGCCAGTACTTGGAGCCCTCTCAGTCGCTCCGCGACAGCTGCCCCATTGGGGGAGCTCGTGCAGAGTCATAGACTGCCTTTCGAGATGGAGGCTGTGCCATGTCCAAGCCAGTAGTGATTGAAGCTGCGATCAATGGGGCGACTCCCCAGTCGCGTAATCCAAATTCCCCTCGTTCGGTGGAGGAGATTGCGGCTGATGCGGTGCAGGCGCTCGATGCGGGCGCGGCGATTGTTCACAACCACAACGATGACCAGGTGGTCCACGATCAGCCTCGGACGACGGCCGGTTGGCACGATCCCCAGCCCTACATTGACGCCTGGCGCGAGGTGCTTTCGCAGCGACCTGATGCGATTCTCTATCCAACGATGGGCTCAGGTGGACATGACACCGAGATTTCGGTGCGCTACTCCCATCTGCCCGCGCTGCATGCAGCGGGAGTGCTGGGACAGGGTCTGATCGATCCCGGCTGCGTAGCGCTGGGCGGTGGCGACGAGCATGGGCTGCCCAATCCCAATGACCGCGTCTACATCAACACCTACAAGGACGCGCGCTACATGTTCGAGACTTGCCAGCGGATGGGTCGCGGCGCCTCGATCTCGATCTTCGAGCCTGGTTTCCTGCGTGTGGTGCTGGCTTATCACGCGCAAGGATTGGTGCCTCAGGGATCGCTGGTCAAGCTCTACTTCGGCGGGATGGAACGCGGGCCGCTGGGCTTCGGCATGTTCCCGACCGAGCCCTGCCTGAACGCCTACATCTCGATGCTTGAAGGGACGGGCCTGGAGTGGTCGGTCGCCGTGCTCGGCGGCGACAACGTTGGCTCAGGCTTTGCAAGGCTGGCCCTGGAGAAGGGCGGCCACGTTCGAGTCGGCCTCGAAGACTTCTATGCCGGCCCGAGAACGCCGACCAACACCGAGCTGTTGGAAGAGCTGGTTAGCCTCTGCGACGAGGTCGGCCGGCCTGTAGCCTCGCCCTCCGAGGCGCGCGAGTTGCTGGGTCTGCCCTCGAGTCAGTAGTGGAGGAGTGAGCGATGTTTGAGATGCAACCAGAGGTGCTGCGCGAGTTTCTTGAGCGACCGCTGCCCGCCGTGCTCTCGACCCTGCGGGGAGACGGCAGTCCTTACACGATTCCTCTCTGGTACCTGTGGGAGGGCAATGTGCCCGACGACATGCATCCTGCGAGCAATCCTCCGACGGGCCACGTCTGGTTCCTCGGCGCCACGACCAGCACCTGGTGCAAGCACTTGCAGCGCGACCCGCGCATGTCGCTCTGTATCGATGTGGAAGGTCCCTCGGCCAAGCACGTGGGCATCGATGGCGCCGTCGAGTACTCCAGCGAGGAAGACGCCGATCCATGGCCGATCTTGCGCCGCCTGGTAGAGAGATACGTCGGCCGGGGCGATCCAGCCAATGACGAAGCGGTCGAACAGTACATGGAGTCCTCCCGTTCGATGACGCCGATGGTGTTCAAGGTGACGCCGAAACAGTGGCGGGCGATCGACCTGTCGCGGGAGTAGGCGGACCAAGTCCGTCGGGATATCGGCGTCCATGTCCTCCCGTCATTCCCGCGCTCCGACGCGGGAATCTCGCAGCGACCAGCGCTAACAACGGAATCCGCGAGAATCTGTTCCCTTCGAGTCACAATGCCAATGCTCGACCAGTGTGCCCATTGCCGCGAGATACCCGCGTCGGAGCGCGGGTATGACGGATCCTAGGATGTCTCAGAAGTCGAATTTCCCAGTCCCCGCTTTACGCGGGGACCTGCTCCCTCCCTGTAGGGGACTCCACCACCAGATACCCCGTGCTGCCCCAGCGGGTCCCCGCGTAAAGCGGGGACTGGGATTCAACCAACCAATGGGACTTCTGAGACACCCTCGGATCTTTCACCGCTGTAGCGTCATTGGCTTACCATCGTTCCATTGCGTTTCAGCGAAACACTGACAGCAGAAGGAGTCGAACATGCCACGAATGCGAGGTCCGGCGATTCGCGAGTTCCTGGAGCAGCCGATGAACGGTGTGTTGGCGACGCTGCGGCAGGATGGCCGGCCGTACACGATTCCGCTCTGGTTTCTCTGGGAAGGTGAGATTGGCGATGACACGCATCCCGTGCGCAATCCGCCACAGGGCCACTTCTGGCTGACCGGCACTCACGGTCGTGTTTGGTGCAGGCAGTTGATGAACGACCCTCGCATGTCGTTCTGCATCGAGTCGGCGGGTCCGCCGGCGCAGCACGTTGAGGTTGACGGCACGGCCGAGGCATTCATCCTGCCCGAGTTCGACATCTGGCCGATCTCGCGCAAGCTGGCCGAAAAGTATGTCGGCCGCGGCGATCCGGCCAATGCTGATGCGGTCGAGGCCTTCTTCACCAACATGCAGACTGAACCGCGGATGCTGTTCAAAGTCACTCCAGAGGTGTGGCGGGCAATTGATCTGACCATCTACCGAGGCAAGCGCAGCGACCGCGAGCATCAGGCTGGTCAGGCGACCGGTCAAGGGGCGGCACAGGAGCCTCAGGCGGTGCGGTGAGCCTGAGGGTCGGATCACGCACTGGAGGAATCGGCGGTAGAGGAGGTCTGCTCGCCAATCAGGGCTTCCGAAAAGTCTGGGCGGCCGGCGCGGTCACCGGCATGGTGCGCTGGCTCGACATGCTGGTGCTCACGCTGTTCGCCCGCGACCTGGCCGAGGCGGCAGGCTTTGTCGCGCTGGCCTTTCTCGTGCGAATGGCGCCACGCCTGCTGTTCGGGATGTTTGTCGGCGCCCTGGCCGACAGATTCGACCGCAAGAAGATCTGGATTGGCTCGCTGCTGATCCTGTCGGTGATGTACTTCGCCCTGACCGCCTACGTGATGCTGGTTGGGATTGATTTCTGGCTGTTGCTCGGCTTCGTCTTCATCGCCGGCACGGTCTGGTCGGTGGAGTTTCCCACTCGCCGCGCGATGATCGCCGATGTCGTCGCGCCGCACCAGGTCGGCCGAGCAGTCGGACTGGACTGGTCGACAGACTCGATCGTGCGCATCCCCGGCCCGCTGATTGGGGCAGGACTGTTGCAGGAATTGGGACCGGAGTGGGCCTATCTGTTCACGGCCTGCGCCTTCATCATCTCTGCCTTGATCGCATCGACGCTCGACTATCGCAAGCCGCTGCGGGCGGCGTCGGCCTCTGGATTCGCGGCGGTTGCTCGCGAGACCTGGCGCGATATCCGCGAGGGCTTCGTCTACATCCGGCGCAGCGAACTGCTGGTCGGGACGCTAATGGTGACGCTGGCATTCAACCTGCTCTTCCCCGCCTACAACGCGGCGCTGCCTGACATCGGCCAACAGTTGCTCGGCGTCGACAAGCTGAGGATTGGGGTGCTTGAGGCGTTAGTCGGTGCGGGCTCATTCTTCAGCGCCCTGGCAATTGCCGGATGGAGCAGTTGGGGACAATCTGGCCGGATTTACTACGCGGGAACGGCCTGGTTCTTGATCTGTGTGACTGGCATGGTGCTCTCGCCCTGGTACGAGCTCTCGATGATCGTGGCCTTCTGCATGGGCTTCGGCTTCTCAGCGTTCGCGATCATGCAGACCGCGATCCTGGTCACACGCACGCCACCCGAGATGCGCGGCCGGATCATGGGAGTGCTCTCGATGGTGATTGGCCTCGGCCCGTTGACAGGTCTGCAGGTGTTCTTCATGTTCGACTGGTTCGGGATCCAGGGTGGCGTGCTGTCGGTCGTGATCGAAGCAGCCGGGCTGTTGCTGCTGGCAATCCTGGTCTGGCCGATGATCGTCAAGAGGTTGCCCGGGTCGGACCCGAAAGTGGCCGCGGCCTACGCGCCTCAGCGTTCGCGTTGACGGCGCCGCGCCTTCACCAAGTACGTGTCCCAGCAACAGTGTTCGTTGCCCCGTGCTTGACAGGGGGCCCAGACCTCTTAGGTCGTGGCTGACCCGCACTTCACCTCTCCGACAGGGATCACGCGGAGTCTTCCGCGTTCGGCGTCCGTATTGAGGCATCGGTCCAGGCGCGAGCAACGGGTGTTGCCCTGGGCCCCGTGTCAAGCACGGGGCATCGGAGAGAGTAGCGCTCTTGGGCTGAATGCACGCTCGTGGCGGCATAGTGGGTCTGCTTGTGAGTGAAGGAGGTTTTCTCCGGGCACGCTTTACGCTGCAGTCACTGGGAGGTTGGTAATGAGCACGATGCGGCGTCGACAGCAGTTCAAGGCTGAGATTTTGACGGCCCGTGGCTCGGTGCTGACTGAGTGCTTTGCGATTGTGGACATTGAGACCACCCGCGTTGGCGATGTACGCGAGCGTTCCTGGCGAGGCAAAATCTCTTCGCTGTCCAACCCCGAGCACTCGCTGGGCGGGGTTTACCGGCTTCGGCCACGTGGGGAAGACGGCGATGGCGCCCGGATTGATGTGGTCGATGGCTTTGAGGAGCGGCTCGGCGTGACCTCGGATGAATACAGCTTTATCGGCAGCGGCGATCCACCCAGACCTCCCGACCGCCGGCGTCGGCGTTGAGCCCTGTTGGCGTCTACGATCATTGTCTGGCAGCGCGCGACGAACAATACAGAGATCGAGAAGAACACGATGGCGACAACGCAGGCAGTCGATGCGTCGACGGAGTTGAGACGGCAGGTCGAGGCGGCCAAGAGCGCGTCGCCGGCGCTCGGTTGGGCGACGCGTGAGCAGAAGGATGCCGTCTTGCATCGGGCGGCGGCGCTGCTGCGTGAGCGTTCTGATGTGATCGTCGCTGCCAACGCCGAGGATGTCGCCGAGGCCAGCAGTCATCTGAGCGAAGCGATGATTGACCGGCTCAAGTTGACGCCCGAGCGTGTATCGGCGCTGGCTGCGTCGCTGGAAGACCTGGCGCTGCTCGACGATCCGGTCGGCGAGACGATTGATTCGACGACGACCGACTCCGGTCTCGAGATTGAGCGTGTTCGCGTGCCGCTGGGCGTGATTGCCTCTGTTTACGAGTCGCGTCCCAACGTGACCATCGACATCGGCGCGATCTGCCTCAAGTCGGGCAACGCATCTGTGCTGCGCGGTGGTCGTGAGGCGCTACGCTCCAATCGAATTCTCGCCGATGCCCTGCGCGACGCACTTTCGGACAATGGACTGCCCGCCGACGCGATACAACTGGTACGCCAAACGGACCGCGCGCTGGTCGGTGAGCTGTTGGCGATGGACGACCTGATCGACCTGATGGTCCCGCGCGGCGGACAGGCGTTGATCAACCGGGTGCGCAAGGAAGCCTCGATGGCGGTCGTCGCCGGTGGCGTGGGGATCTGTCACACCTATATCGACTCCGCCGCCGACCTTGCCATGGCCATTGAGGTCGTGGACAACGCCAAGCGACGCAGAGTCAGCATTTGCAATGCGCTCGACGTCATGCTGGTTCATGAATCAGTGGCGCCGCAATTCTTGTCCGAGCTTGGTCGTCGCTGGGCTGGTGACGGGCCAACGCCTGTCGAGCTACGTGCCGACGATCGCGCACGCGAGCTCCTCTCCACGACCCCTGCCAACGTTCATCCGGCCGGTTCTGAGGACTTCGACACCGAATTCCTCTCGCTGACCGCTGCGGTCGGTGTGGTCAACGATGCGGATGCTGCGCTGGCGCACATCGCGGAGCATGGCAGCGGACACTCTGAGGCGGTGATCACGGCAGATGAGGCGCTGGGCCAACGGTTCCTGCGCGAAGTTGATGCTGCCGCCGTCTACGTCAATGCGTCTACGCAGTTCACCGACGGTGGCCAGTTCGGTCTCGGTGCAGAGGTGGGGATTTCGACCGGCAAACTGCACGCTCGCGGACCGATGGGCCTGCGTGAGCTGACCTCGTACAAGTGGGTCATCCGCGGCGACGGCCACATCCGCCCGGTGTAAGGACACTCGCCTTTCGCGGCCTGTCTAGGCTGTAGTCGGAGAAGGAACAACACATGCCCGACTTGCCAACCCCTACACTCGCCGGCGCTGAGATGCGCGCGGCCGCCGTCGATTTCGCCAACAGCCTGACTCAGGAACAGCGCGACACCGCCATCTACGAATACATGGATGGCGAGCGCATCTTCTGGTACTACCCGCCCACGAATCGTCATGGTCTGCCGCTGCGCGACATGAGCGAAGCGCAGCGGTCGCTAGCCATGGCGTTGATGAAGGCCAGCCTGAGCAATCGCGCCTACGAGCAAGCCGAAGGCATCATCGAGCTTGAGGTCATCCTCGGCGAGCTAGAGCGCAACGCCGGTCGCAAGTCGTTCCGCCGCGACCCGGAGTTGTACTACTGGACCATCTTCGGCGACCCCGCGAGCGACGAGTCGCCCTGGGGATGGCGCGTTGAAGGGCACCACATCTCGCTCAACTTTTCACTCTGGGGCGACGGCCTGCTCTCGCTGACGCCGTTTTTTTTCGGCACCAATCCAGCCGAGGTGCGCAAGGGGCCACAGGCGGGTTTGCGCATCCTGGACAAACGCGAGGACCTGGCGTTCGACCTGATGGGCGCGCTGGACGCCGAGCAGGTCGAACGCGCGGTGATCTATCCGGAAGCGCCGTGGGACATTCTCACCTTCAATGCGTCACGCGCCGTGATGCCGGCCTACCAGGGTCTTGCCGCGTCGGAGATGGACGACGATCAGCGAGCGCTCCTGGACCGCCTGGTTGACGTCTACGTCGACCAGGCGCCGTCCGACCTGGCCGACGACCGGCACGCACGAATTGCAGCCGCCGGCAGGGACGGCATGCATTTCGCCTGGGCCGGACCGGTCCAGAACGGGGAGCCGCACTACTATCGGATTCACGGCGGCAATTTCCTGGTCGAATTCGACAATCGCCAGAACGGCGCCAACCATATCCATTCCGTCTGGCGTGATGTCGAGAACGACTTCGCCAACGATGTCCTGGGCGAGCATCTGCTCTTGTACCACGTGCTCTAAATGAATGAGGCGCCGGGCTGATGTTTCACTACGAACGCGAAAGTCGGACGGCGCACTCCGAGTGCTACGTCGTCGAGAATGAAGCCGGTTCGCGCGGCCGGATCGACCTGCATTTCGCTGCGCCCCTGGTCTACGCCACGCTCTGCGTGCCGGAATCTTGGGCTGAGGAAGATATCCAGGACGTGATCGCCGATGTCGACGATCGCTGGGCGTTGACCGCCGATCCGTTGCGGGACGACTTGATCGTCACGGTCTGGCGTGGTCAGGAAGTCGGCGTGTATTCACAAGAAGATGGAGGGGCCAATGACTGACGAAGATGTCGCTGTGGACGAGGCTCAGACAGAGGCAGAATCGGCGGACGCGCTGCAACAACTCTTCGAGGGGCACGTCGATGTGATGCTGCCGCCGGAGGAAATCGAGGAGTTTCACGACTTCATTCGCGAAGAGGCGCTGATGCGGCGTCGTTTCGCGGTCTCGTTCCGTCTCGAGTGTCGTTGTCTGGCCTGGATTGGCTACTCGCTGTCCAACGTGGTCACGCACGAAGACGGCATCGAGTTCGCGGCCAGGCCGATGCAGACGTATGTGCCTGACCACGAGCCGGAAGTGGAGCATCCTGAGGGCGCGACCGAAGATCCGCCGGAGCAGTTCCTGGACTGGCCGATCTGGCCGCTGGAGATCTACCAGGACGAGCTGGACGAAGAACTGGACGAAGAACTGGACGAAGAACTGGACGAAGAACTGGACGAAGAACTGGACGAAGAACTGGACGAAGACGGGGCCGAGGAGTGAGCGGGCAAACCAGAAGTAGCAACGGGCGCTTCGCGGCTGTCTTCTTCGATCTCGACGGGACTCTGGTCAGCGAACGCACTGGTGTGCGCGAAGCTCGTACGGCGGTCGGGGCCAAACTGATCGAACTCGGACTCTACGAGAAGCCGGCCTCCGCCTTCGCCGACACCGTCGAGATCGTGATCGGCGGGATCATGGAGGACAACGACTGGCAGTGGCCGCTCTGGCTGCACGCCGAGGAGTGGATGAAGCGAAGTCTGGCGGTCAGCGGTGTGAAGGTCGGCGAGGATGAGTTCCGGGAGCTGAACCGGGTTTACCGCGACGAACGCAGCGACCGGGCAGCCGCCATCGACGGTTGGCAGGAAGTGCTCGCCGCAGCGCGGGCACACGGTCCGATCGGGCTGATCACGAACTTCAACGACGGAGCGATGCAGCGAGAGAAGATCCGCGGCGCTGGCCTCGAAGGCCAATTCGACGGCATCTACATCTCGGGCGAGGTGGGCGTGTGGAAGCCGGAGCCAGGGATCTTCGAGCATGCCGCTGAAGACCTCGGTGTTGCGCCGAGCGATTGCGTACACATCGGCAATAACATTCAGTCGGATGTCGAGGGGGCGATCGCTGCCGGGATGCAGGCTGTGCTGGTGGAAGAGGATGATCGACCGCGGCCGCCAAGTCTGAACGGCGACGTCGTCTGGTGTGAGGACCTCTACGGCGTCACTAACTGGTTGCAAGGTGGTTGACGAGCGGCCTCGGCCGACTGAGAAGCTGACAATCTCTCCAAGCGGGTTACTCAAGATTGCGGAGAGGGGTTACGACCTTGATGATGCCCAAGCCGTGCATGATCGCAGTCCAGCCTGGATTTGGCAGGATGCCCGAGTACGCCGTGATGAGTTAGGACGGTGGGATGCGCGACCGGCACGATGGAGGCTAATCGGGCGAGGACGAGGCGGAGAGATACTGGCTGTAATCATCGAGTGCCCGAACAGGATGGTACATCGGAGGTTGTCTCCATCTACGAGGCGTCCCCGCGAGACAAGAGTCGTTACGCTGAGTTGGTGAGGAGGACGCGGTGACCGATTCTCAGCAGGTCTGGCTGGAGTCTCTCGATCCGCGCGTTCGTGCTGAGGTCGAGGCCGAAATCGCTGACTACGAGGATCCAGACAACTCGGAGTGGGTCGATGTTGATGAGGACTGGAAACCGCCTGAGGGTTCCGGTATGGGGCTGACAGTTGAGTTCAGCGGTGAGGAAATCAAGACGCTGACGAAGGCGTTTGGTGCATCTGTGGAGATGTTCGAGATTATGCACGACGCGTTGATGGAGCGGGCGCAGACTGTATTGGTGAAGCGCGAGGATGCCGATTCGGACTCGGTCGCCGCTGCGGACTAGCGCCTGAGCCGAAGGCTACTTCCGGGCGATGGCCCGCTTTGCCGCTTCGACGACCGACTCAGAGGTCAGGCCGTACTCGTTGAGCAGCGCGGTCCATGGACCCGATTGACCGAACGTGTCATCGATGCCGACCTGTTCCATGGGCGTCGGGCAGTGCAGCGCGAGCGTTCTCGCTACCGCTGAACCCAGGCCGCCGATCACGTTGTGTTCCTCGGCGCAGACGATGGCGCCGGTCTCTTCTGCGGCGCGGACGATAGTTGCTTCGTCGAGCGGTTTGATCGTGGCCATATTGAGCACTCGCGCGGAAATGCCTTCCTGGGTCAGCGAATCTGCGGCTCGGAGGGACGGTTCCAGCATCAGACCGCAGGCGATCAACGTGACGTCTGTACCGTATCGGAGCTGATCGGCCTGACCCAGCGTGAATGACGGACCATCTGTGTAGATGATCGGCAGTTTGGGTCGGCCGAGGCGGATGTACCAGGGATCATTGTCCTCGGCGGCGCTGCGGATCATTGCGTCGGCTTCGACCGCGTCTGAGGGTACGACGACGTTCATCCCCGGCAGCGATGTCATCAGGGCGAGATCTTCGATGGCCTGCGCCGATGCGCCGTCCTCGCCGACTGAGATGCCTCCGTGAGAGGCGATCAGTTTGACGTTCATGCGTTGTTGGGCGATTTGCACGCGAATCTGGTCGAAGCAGTGACCGGGCATGAACACCGCGAACGAAGCAGCGTAGACAGTCTTGCCGGTCGAGGCGAGGCCCGCCGCGATGCTGATCAGGTTGGCCTCAGCCGCGCCGACGGTGAACCATCGCTCCGGGAACGATGCAGCGAGTTTGTTGCCACCCGTTGAAGCAGAGAGGTCGGCATCCAGCGCGACGATGTCGTGGCCGGCTTCAGCCAGTTTGACCAGCGCTGGCCCGTAGGCCTCGCGCGTTGCCGCCGGCGGTGGCGCAGAGGTCGTGGTCATGAGAGGCCTGCCTCGATCTCATCCAGGGCTTGCGCCAGTTGTTCGTCTGAGGGTCCTTTGCCGTGCCAGGCGCCCGGATTGCTGGCCATGAATGAGACGCCGCGTCCCTTGACCGTTTCGCAGATCACGACCTGCGGCGCGTCCGTTCGTGCGCGAGCGGTGAGCAGGGCGGCGCGGACGGCGGTTACATCGTGACCGTCAACGTGCTGCACACCCCAGCCGAAGGCGGACCACTTGTCACCGACGGGATCGATTCGCATGATCTCGTCGCCGGGGCCGTCGTTCTGGAAATGGTTGCGGTCGAGGACGGCGGTAATCCGGTGCAGGCCGAAGTGGGAAGCCGACATGATCGCCTCCCAGTTCTGACCCTCGTTCAGTTCTCCGTCGCCAACAACTACGAAGATCTGCCCCTCATCGTCGTCGAGGCTGTCGAGTTCGTGTCCTAGCGCGATACCGACGGCGAACGAGAGGCCCATACCCAGCGCACCGCCCGACATTTCGACGCCGGCCGGCTTGTTGCGCACCACGTGTCCCTGCAGCTGGGTCCCGAGCGAGCGGAAGGTGGGGATCAGCTCCGTGCTGAAGTAGCCAGCCTCGGCCAGCGTGGCATAGACGACCGGGGTCGCGTGTCCCTTGCTCAAAATCACCCGGTCGCGGCGATCCCACTGCGGGTTGGCAGGGTCGTGCCGGGCCACGCCGCCGAAGTAGAGCGCGGCGAAGATCTCAGTCGAGGACAGCGATCCCCCGGGATGGCCCGACTGCGCGGCGTGGGTCATCTCCACGATGTGCCGTCGGATCCGTTTGCAGACATCAAGCAGGGCGTCAGTATCGGCAGCCGACGCGGTGGAAGTGGTCATATCGCTCTGGATTTCACTGGCAGCTAGGCACTTCTGGAGCGCACGATCATGCTAGTGGCGGATCGAGATTGCTGATAGCAATGTGTAAGAAACGTGAGTCGCGTCAGGATCCAGACGAGGGGAGGCTGGTTGTGAGGTTGTTCATTGAAGCTGTGATGGACGACTCCGTCCTGGATGCCGTCTGGCAGGTTGGCGAGCGGATGAGACGTGAGGTGTCGTTTCCCGAGTCGGCAATGCGTTGGGTCAAGCGTGATGCGATGCATCTCACACTTCGCTTCCTGGGTGAAGTGGAGGAAGCAGGATTGGTTCATGTCATTGAGGCGATGACGACTCTCGAAGGCAGCGGTCGCCTGCGAGTCCGGCTGGACAGAGTCGGTGCGTTCGGCGGACGCCGTCCGCGCGTCATCTGGGTCGGGATAGCAGAGGATGAAGGGCTGGAGAAACTCCGCGGCGTTCGAACGCAACTCGACAAAGCGTTGGCAGTCGCCCAGTTCGAGGCGGAGTCCGGGCCCTACCGACCACACCTGACCCTGGGACGCGTGCGGTGCCAGGCGACGAAGCCTCAGCTCGCGTCGATTCGGTCAACCGTTGATGCCGCTCCTGCTTTGAGTATCGAATCAGTCGTGGCGCGCGTGGCGTTGGTCGAGTCGACCCTGTTGAAAGATGGACCTCGATATCGGCGTCTGGCGATGATGGAGTTGTAACATTCGGGTGTACCATTGCCTGCCCGGCGGCAAGCATTCGAGGGAGTTGAGCGATGCAGAGCAGCCTCATCTCGAAGATTGAGAAGGCGCGGATCTACGCGGAAGAGCTGGAGCGATTCCAGGTGCTGTCACTGCGCTGCGACGTACGCGGCGACTCGACGACGCACACGGCTGAGCTCGGCTCGGATGGCTGGAACTGCGACTGTCACTTCTTCCAGGACGCAAAGACCTGCTCGCATACGATGGCGCTCGAACGAGTGCTCGACCAGATGCTCCCTGAGCGATATCGCCCGGCCTTCTCCAGCGGCAAATAGCTGCCAACCTACAGCCGCGCTCGTCATTGCCGGGCTTGTCCGAGGGTTCCCTCTCCCATTGCGGGGGAGATGTCACGGAGTGACCGAGGTGGGTCGGCCGGGATTGACCTGATGGTGTTGCGATGAGGGAACCCCCTCGGCCTGCGGCATCTCCCCCGCAAGGGGGGAGAAGGGGAGTTTGTCAGCAGCCTGCTGGCGGTGTCACGGAGAACCGTGGGTGGCGCCTTGCTTTGATCATGCTGCTACTAAATTCGGCGGAAGACAAGGCAGGCGTTTTGACCGCCGAAGCCGAACGAGTTCTTCAGCACTGCGTTAACTTCGGCGTCTCGAGACTTGTTTGGGACGTAATCGAGGTCGCAGTCGGGGTCCGGCGTGGTGTAGTTAATCGTCGGGTGCAGCTTGCCGTCCGTGATTGATTTAATCGCCGCGATCGACTCGAGTCCGCCCGCGCCGCCGAAGATGTGACCGATCATTGACTTGGTCGACGAGATCGGCGTGTGGTGTGCTGCTTCGCCCAGGGCGATCTTGAGCGCCCGGGTTTCGGATGCGTCGTTGAGCGGCGTCGACGTGCCGTGAGCGTTGACGTAGTCGATGGCTTCCGGCTCGATGCCGGCGTCTTCCAGGGCCCAATTGATCGCTCGGATCGGTCCAGCGCCGTCGGCGTCGGGCATGACCAGGTGGTGAGCGTCGGCTGAAGAGCCGAAGCCGGCCAGTTCGACGGCGTAATCGACGCCGCGACGCCGGGCAGATTCTTCAGACTCGAGAATGATGATGCCCGCGCCCTCGCCGGGGACGAATCCGTCGCGGTCGGCGTCGAAGGGACGTGATGCAGCAGTCGGTTCCTCGTTTCGCCCCGACAGGGCGCGCATGACAGCGAAGCCGCCCAGACCGAGCTGACAGAAGCCGGCTTCGGTGCCACCGGAGATGACGATGTCGGCCTGGCCGTTGCGGATCACGTTGGCGGCGTCGCCGAGTGCCTGGGTACCTGCGGCGCAGGCGGTGACGACGGTCGTGTTGTAACCCAGCAGTCCGAATTGCATCGCGATGTTGGCGGCGGCCATATTGGGCAGCACTTTGGGCAGGAAGAGCGGATCGAGCCGCATCCCACCACGGTCGAAGAGCTTGCTCGCGGCCGCCTGGATTTCGGGGTAACCGCCGGCGCCATTGCCGAGCACGACGCCGATCCGGCTGCGGTCAAGCGCGTCGAGATCGAGCTGCGCGTCCTCGATCGCTTCGCGCGCGGCAGCGACTGCGAACTGTGTAAAGCGGGCCATGCGGCGAGCCGACTTGCGTTCGATGAAGTCGCGCGCGTCGAAGTCGCGAATCTCGCCGCCGATCGTGCAACTGAATCCTGAGACGTCAAAGTTCTCAATCGGCTTGATCGCGCTCTCGCCGGCGAGCAGATTGTTCCACATCAGATCGACGCCGGTTCCGTACGGAGAGACCGCCCCCATGCCGCTGACGACCACTCGGGTTCTCGCGGATCGGTCTGGGGCGGTCTCTGATTCGGTCATAGGGTGGGATCCTCGGCTCGGCGGACGATGTGTGTCTCCAGGGGGGCGCTTAACAGGCGTCGCGCGTCTGCGGCAAGAGAGAGGGATCCGAGCACGAGGATGACATCACCGGCATGCGCCGACTGACCTGCAGCGCTGAGCGCAGCGTGGGGTTCGTCGAGAACAGCGATCTCGCCGTCCCAATCGGCGTCGGCAAATGCCTCGGCGACCTGCTGTGGCGGACGAGCCCGAGGATGATCGGAGGTGGTCGCATACACGCGATCGCTTCGCGTCTGGATGATGTTGGCCATGTCTTGCAGCGCCTTGTCGCCAAGAACGCCGAAGATGACATGAAGTTGGTTGTGGGGGAAATACTCACGGCAAGCGTCGAGCGCTCGCTGCACCGACTCGGCATTGTGAGCGCCGTCAATCACGACGGTCGGCGCACCACCAGGGTCGTTCGAGGTCAGTGTTTCGGGAAGCTCAAACGACTCAAGTCGTGCCGGCCAGGCGACGGTGGCGAGACCCTTGTGCAGCGCTTCGGATGGGACCGCGACGACGCCTGACGCATTCAGCGAGTCAATCGTGGCGATTGCGGTCAGCGCATTGTCAATCTGGTGACGGCCCAACAGCGGCAACAGGTGCATCGCGCGCGGCTGCTCGCCGGGCCTCGGATTACGCCGACCGATGCGGAACCACTGCCCCCAGGGCTCGACGCCGGCAATCTCAGACAGGTAGTCGCCCCCCACGTCGATCAGCGGTACGGGTACGTCGTCGGCTGCGTTGCGGACCACATCCGCTGCCTCGGAGTAGCGCTGTGGCGCGAGGATCACGGTCTGGCAGGCGGCACTGATGATGCCGGCCTTTTCCGACGCGATCTGTGTGATCTTGTCGCCCAGGATGTCGGTGTGTTCGTGTGAGAGGGATGTGATCACGGCCGCGTCGGTGCGCGAGAACACGTTGGTGCAATCGAGCCGCCCGCCCAGTCCGACCTCGACGATCTGTACATCGACATCGTTCGCGTGGAAGGCGTGAAAGCTGAGCGCAGTGAGAATCTCAAACGTGCTGATGTGGCCGGGATCTTCAGCCTGTTCGGCCTCGATCACATGACGCAGTTGCTCGCAAAGGCGGGCGAATTCAAAGTCCGGTAGCGGCGCGCCGAGAATGCGGATGCGCTCGGTGAAGTCGTGCAAGTGTGGGCTGGTGAACAGACCGGTGCGGAATCCTGCGGCACGCAGCACCGACTCGATCATCGCGGCGGTCGATCCCTTGCCCTTACTGCCGGCGATATGAATCGTGATCCGGCCGTGCTGAGGATCGCCCAGGCGGCGCAGGATCGATCGGATCCGGTCGAGCGCGAAGTCGCCCATGGCCCGCCGTGGTCCCGATCCGCGCTCAAAGTCGGCAAACGACATCAGCCAGTCGACTGCGTCGCCGTAGTTTGACAGTGGTTTGCCGCTGTTGGCAGTTGACGACATGTGCTCGCTCGTCGATCCGCTTCATGACATCGTGGTCGGGCTCGTGGTCCGGATCGCAGGCCGGCAAGACGGACACCGAATCTGCGAGCAGAACCTCGATTCCGAGCGTGGTTGTTTCATCGTACGCCACTCAGTCGAGTGGTAGTCCCCCGGCACTTGATCAGGCGCGTGCGGGCTGCGACGATCCGCCCAACAGTAAAACTGCGCGGCCACTTCGAAACAACCGCGGTGCAGCAGCGCAGAACGGGCGGGATCTCCATGGCGGACGCGGGCAACGCAGTGCAAACCCTGGCAGACGTAATCGCAGAAACGGCGCCGGCCGAGTTGGTCGGCGATGGTTTTCTGACCGTCGTCGGCGCAATCGCGGACGGCGCCAAACGCGTCGATGGACTCACACGTCGCGCCGCCTTGGCCGGCGTGCTAGGCGACACCGGAGAAATGAACGTGCAGGGCGAGATCGTGCAAGTGCTCGATGCCGCCGGCACCGACGCCTTCGTCTCCTCTTTGCGCGATTGCGGAGCGGTCGCGGCGCTCGCCTGTGAGGAGCTAGAGGAAGCCGTGTTTGTCTCCGACGCGGCCGACCATCCCTACATCGCGTTGTTTGATCCGGTTGATGGTTCGTCAAACATCGACGTCGCCGTGACGATTGGCTCGATCTTCGCGATCTACAAGCGCACCGATGATGCGCCCGTCACTGAGACGACGCTGCTGCGACCGGGACGCGAACAGTGCGGCGCCGTCTACGTCGTTTACGGCTCGTCGACGGTGCTCGTCGTCGCGACCGAGGGTCGCGTGGACGGCTTCACGCTTGATCCGGTATCGGGCGAGTTCCTGCACTCGCACAACGAGATTCGTATTCCGTCGAAGTGCGCGGCGTACTCCGTCAATGAAGGCAACCAGGGCAACTGGCATCCTGAGATGCAGGCGGCAGTGGCCGATCTGCGCGATGCTTATGGTCTGCGTTATGTGGGCTCGCTGGTCGCCGATTTCCACCGCGATCTACTCAAAGGCGGCATCTTCCTTTACCCGGGCGACGTGAAGTCGCCGGCCGGCAAGCTGCGGCTGGGCTACGAGGCGAATCCACTCTGTTATGTAGCTGAGCAGGCCGGTGGCGCGGGTACGACTGGCGTTGAGCGCATCCTCGATGTGCAGCCCGAGTTGCTGCACCAGCGCACGCCATTGATTGTGGGCAACGCCGACGTGGTCGAACGCGTCGTTGCGAAGTTGGCCGAGTAAATCGGGCTGGCAGGCGACCCAGAGGTCTGCCACCGAAGTCAGAGCACCCGAGAGGCGATCACGAATGACGAACGAACTGCATGAAACCGCGCGCGCATTGGTCGCGCCGGGACGCGGCATCCTGGCCGCGGACGAGTCGAGCCCGACGATCAAGCGCCGGTTCGACACCATCGGGCTGGAGTCGACAGAGACGAATCGCCGTGACTGGCGCCAGTTGCTGTTCACCTCCGAGGGCATCGGCGACTGGATCTCGGGCGTCATCCTGTTCGAGGAGACGCTGGCCCAGAATGCGTCGGACGGTCGCTCGATCGTGGAAGTGCTGACTTCCAACGGCGTGATTCCCGGTGTCAAAGTGGACAAGGGCGCGAAGGACCTGGCCGGATCGCCGAACGAGAAGGTGACCGAGGGGCTGGACGGGCTGCGCGAGCGGCTCGAGGTTTACCGCGAGCAGGGCGCTCGCTTTACCAAGTGGCGCGCGGTGATCGACATTGCCGAGGATCGACCAACTGCTTACTGCCTTGACGTGAACGCGCATGCGCTAGGCCGCTTCGCGGCGCTGTCGCAAGAGGCGGGGCTGGTGCCAATCGTCGAGCCTGAAGTGTTGATGGACGGTACACACGACGTTGCCGCCTGCGCCGCCGCGACCGAGGCCGCGTTGCACGCCACATACGCCGCGTTGGCCGTTCAGAATGTCGACCTCGAAGGCACGCTGCTCAAGCCGAACATGGTGCTCTCGGGCAAGAGCGCTGAGAATCGCGCTTCCGCAGAAGTCGTCGCCTCAGAGACACTGCGGGTCTTCGCTAACACGATTCCAGCCTCGGTGCCCGGCTGCGTCTTCCTCTCCGGCGGTCAGTCGGATGAAGAAGCGACGGTCAACCTGAACGCGATCAACCAGGCCGCCGCCGGATCGTCGTCCGCGCCCTGGGAGCTGAGCTTCTCCTACGGTCGTGGACTGCAGGCGACGCCGCTCTCGGTCTGGGGAGGCAAGCCGGAGAACGTCGCGGCGGCGCAAGCAGCCTTCCAGGAGCGGGCCAGTCTGACCTCGGCAGCTCGCAAGGGCGAGTACGTCGGCTAGCGACAAGTGCGCCGTCAAGCGATACCTACGCGCGAAACTGCCCAGCGCAACGAGGTAATGACTCCCTCTCCCTCTGGGAGAGGGCCGGGGTGAGGGTCCCGGAGTCCTTCTATCTGGTGGGAGTCGACCCTTGCCCAAGCCTGGCCCTCACCCTAACCCTCTCCCTCAGGGAGAGGGGACCGGAAGCAGGCTGCAGGTGCTTTACGCTCAGTTCCTCCAAACGAGGAAGCGCTAGGGACAACAATCCGTGGCCCACCGACTACTGATCGCTACGGGAAATCCCGGCAAAATCCGCGAGTTTCGCGCGCTATTCGACGCTCACGTCGAATCGGAGTGGGAGTTGGTAGCGCCTGCCGACGTCGGGCTCAAGGACTTCACTGTCGTTGAGGACGGCGACACCTACGCCGAGAATGCGGGGCGTAAAGCTCGCTCTTATGCGAATGCGGCGGGTTTGCCGGCGCTGGCCGACGATTCCGGCATCGAGGTCGATGCGCTCGATGGCGCGCCCGGCCTGTATAGCGCTCGGTATGCTGGTGAGGACTCGGACGACGCGGCCAATCGCGCGAAGATGCTGCGCGAACTGGCCGATGTACCTGCCGAGCGGCGAGCCGCGCGATTTCGATGCGTCATCGCGCTCGCCTTTCCCTATACGACCAACCTGCGGCTGGGCGAGGGTGTGGTGGAAGGATCGATCGCGATGGATGAGCGTGGAGACCTCGGCTTCGGCTATGACCCGCTCTTCGCTTTGTCCGACGGTCGGAGAATGGCGGAGCTAGACGTGGACGAGAAGAACCGGATCTCACATCGCGCTCGCGCGCTGGCCAACGCGGCCTGGGCGCTCGATGCGATGTCGAAGACGCTGGACAAGTCGACATGACCGACGCAACTGATGCACCGGTCGACCGACTGGGTCGTCGCTTTGCTGATTTGCGGGTGTCGGTCACCGATCGCTGCAACTTCCGCTGCCCCTACTGCATGCCCAAGGAGATCTTTGGCCCGGGATACGAGTTTCTGCCCCGCGACGCCATCTTGACCTTTGAAGAGATTGTCCGGGTGGTCAACGTGTTTGGCCGGATGGGACTGCGCAAGCTGCGTCTGACCGGTGGCGAACCGACGGTCAGGGCCGAGTTGCCCACGCTGATTCGCATGTTGCGAGACTCGCTACCCGATATCGACATCGCACTGACCACCAACGGGTCACGGCTGGTCTCGATGGCAGACGAACTGAAAGATGCCGGGCTCGACAGAGTCACAGTCAGCCTCGATTCGGTCGATCCGGAGATCTGCAAGGAGATGAATGGCGTTGATTTCCCGCCCGAGCGCGTGCTCGAGGGAATCGATGCAGCGGCTGCAGCCGGCCTGGGACCGATCAAAATCAATGCGGTCGTCAAGCGCGGCGTCAACGACGAAGGCATCGTCGACATGGCCCGCCACTTCCGTGGCACTGGACACATCGTCCGCTACATCGAGTACATGGATGTCGGCGCGACCAACGGCTGGAAGCTGGACGAAGTCGTGCCGGCCCGCGAAATCATCGAGCGGCTGGAACAGGTCGAAGGACTGGAGCCGGTCGAGGCGGCCTACCAGGGCGAGGTCGCCAAGCGCTGGCGTTGGACCGACGGCTCGGGCGAGGTTGGCGTGATCACGTCGGTCACCGAGCCATTCTGCGGCGACTGCACCAGGGCTCGGCTATCGGCCGAGGGTTCGCTCTACACCTGCCTGTTCGCCTCGGTTGGCCACGACCTGCGCGCGCAGTTGCGCTCGGGCGCCAGCGATGAGGAGTTCTACAACCGCATCGCCGGAATCTGGACCGTGCGTGAAGACCGCTACTCGGAGCTGCGAGCGGCGATGACCGACGACCTGCCGCGCATGGGTCGCGTGGAAATGTCGCACATTGGCGGATGAAACAGCCTCACCCGAGCAGACCGAGCTGAGCCACATTGACGCGCATGGTCGTGCGCGAATGGTGGATGTCGGCGAGAAGGATGTGACCGAGCGTCGCGCCGTGGCCGAGGGTCGGGTGCTGATGCAACCTGAAACGCTGGAGCTGATTCGCAACAACGCCCTCAAGAAGGGCGACGTTTTGACGACCGCCGAAATCGCTGGTGTGATGGCGGCCAAACGCACCCACGAGCTAATCCCGCTCTGTCACCCGTTGATGCTGAACAAGGTCCTGGTCGAGCTCAGCCTGGTCGACGAACCGCCCTCGGTTGCAATCCGGGCTGAAGTCACGTGCTCGGGCAAGACGGGCGTCGAGATGGAAGCGCTGACCGCCGTCTCCGTCGCCGGGCTGACGGTCTACGACATGGCCAAGGCGGTTGATCGGGGGATGAGGATCGACGCCGTCAGGCTGAGGGAAAAGGACGGCGGCCGCTCAGGGTCGGTGCGGTTGGATTAACTTCTGCCTCGATAACGCCTGGGGTGCACTCACAAGTGAGACTCTTGTATGAGTCTGCTCAGCGGGAAGAGAGTCACTCCCTTTCCCCCCCGCAGACCTGAAGCAACACCGTCTCAGGTCGTTCTGAGCACCTGTAGGGGCGACCCTTGTGGTCGCCCGCGCTGAGCATGGCAAGGCCGACCAGATAGAACCTACAGATCGGGCGACCACAAGGGTCGCCCCTACAACCTGGTCGAAGTCGTCCCGACCAGACTTCGTACAGGTCTCCCCCGGGAGATGGCTTGGAAAAGGGTGGCGGAGTCCCGTTATCTGGTGGGAGGCGGTCATTGCCCAGGCCCGGCCCTCACCCTAACCCTCTCCCACGGGGAGAGGGGACCGGAACCAGAGCTGCGCGGACGTCTCCGTTGGGCGTGCAACGCCGGATGGGAGAAACCTGGCTTAGCCGCCGGGGTTGACCAGTGCTTCGAAGCTCTGATTGCCTCGCAGGCTGTCGAAGTGATCGTCGGTCTTTGCGGCTTCGGCGTAGCGCGGGTTGAGCGAGGTCGCCTGGCGCAGCGCGACGACGGCTTCGTCAGCCTGGCCCATCTTGGCCGCGGCCGAGGCGAGTCCGTAGTGCGCTCCCGGCTGCTCGGGCTCGAGCCGCACGGCGGCCTGGAACGACTCCAGCGCCTCCTGGGCGCGGTCCTCGTAGAGCAATGTCAGGCCAAGGTTGGTGTGTGCCGCGCCGTCCTCAGGCCTGAGGCGCAGCGCGTGGCGGAAGTCGCCCTCGGCGGTGTCGAAGTCACGGCCGAACAGACGCAGCAGACCACGGTTGACGTAGATGTCCGGGTCGTCCGGGGCGAGCTCGATTGCGCGCTCGTAGTCATTGGCTGCTTCTTCGGTGCGGTCCAGGCGGACCAGCGCGTTGGCCCGGTTGTAGTAGGCCGCGGCGGAGTTGGCGTCGAGATCGATGGCGCGGGCGTACTGGTTGACGGCGGCGTCGTAGTTGCCGGCCCCGAAGTAGGCGTTGCCCTCGTCGAGATGTGAGGCCGCGCTACGGTCGGCGGGAATCGTCGGCGCAGCATCTTCGGCCGGTGCCGGGGCCATAGCCGGAGCCGCGGCTGGGGCAGGCGGAGCAGGAGGCGGCGCGGGCGCAGCCGCAGGAGCCGCGGCCGGAGCAGGTGCGGGTACTGGTGCAGGCGCCGGAGCTGGAGCCGCAACCGGCAGCGCGGCAGCCGGTGGTTCGGGAGCGGGAGGTGGCGGCGGAGTCGCGGCGGGAGCAGGCGGAGTCGGCGGCGCTGGAGGAGTCGGCGGAGCGGGCGGCGGCTGAGGCGCGCGAGCTGCCGGAGCCGGTACTGGTCGTGCAGGCGCTGGAGAGGGCGGCGCGGGAGGCGCAACAGCCGGGACGGAGGCCATCGGCGCGTCGCCCGCCGATCCGGTCGCCTGCGCGATCTGGCGGGCCATCAGCTCGGCCTGCTCGCGTCGCGATCGCTCGTTGTTGAGCTGCAACTCGAGGTGATCGATGCGCTCTTCAGTCAGCTCGCGCTCAAGACGCTGCTGCGATTGCAGGGCGCGGTAGATCCAGACGATCGCGGCCCAGGGCAACAGGACGCGTAAGACGGTGGCCAGGAATTGCAAGGGGTGCTCCTCTGCTATGCGGTGACGTCCGGAAGGCGGCTACGTCCCTCAGGCCGATTGTTGTTCGAGCAACGTGCTCACCGCGTCGAGTCCGTTGATGGCCAGCGTGAGCCGATCCTGGGCGGACAGTCCTTCAAGTTCAACCAGCGTTTCATCGCGCATCGACACCGGGTCGTTCGCGCCGAGTATTGCTGCCGGTCCTTCGTCGTCGAACGACAGTTGCAGTTCCCGCAGCGCGCCCTCTTCGGTCACGACCACGCATCCGATGTTCTTGTCCTGCACGCCGTCGGGTTCGACTTCTACGCCCATCGTAAAGAAGGCCCCCGGAAAGGGAGGAAACGGGCGTAGCTCCAGCGCCGCTTCGCGCAACAACGCCTCCACCTGATCCGCCGCCGCCGACAGCGCCTCATCGGCCAGACGCCGCCGTAACTGATTGCGAACCGTTCGCTGGGTCGCAGCGGCCTGGTCGGAATCGGACATCGCTCTCGCTCGTGTGATCTACTTGCAGGACCGGCGTGCGCCAAAGAATTTCAAGTAGATGAAATATGAGTATACGCAGGGTCTGCAGATCGAGCCGCCGTGCAGGTGACAGGCGAGCTGCCAATCAGCCGCCCAAATGCCGTAACGAGGCGGCGATTTGCAAGACCGCCATTCCGGCCGAGCGCCGGTGAGTGGGTACGATAGAGCAGGCGCGTGCGGAATGGTCAGCTCGAATGACAGCTCGAACGACAGGGCGAATGGATGACTGAGCCGAACGAGATCTGGAGTTCACAACTGCGGATCGTGGCGGGCCGGGCGGTGGAGGACGCACCACAGGTGGGCTTCGCCGAACGCGTGGATCAGTTGGGACGGATGGTGCGCCTCTCGATCCTGGCCGAACCGGCGGCCGATGGCGCCGAAGCGTTCATGGACCAGTTCGTGCGGCGAATCGGCGAGCTGTTTGATCCCGCCGCACGTTCGCTGACCGGCGCGCTCAAGCTCGCCGTCGAAGCCGCGCATGAAGAGTTGCGCGCCTGGAATCGGCAGCGCCTCCCAGCCGAACATGCCATGTACGGCCTCTCCTGCCTGATTCAACGTGAAGACCAATCGGCAGTGCTGGGTCAGGTGGGTCCGTCCGCTGGACTGCTGGCCGGCGATGCCGGTCTGGCCGGCTTGCGCTCGACCACGCTCTACTCGCACCTGCCTCGGAGCACTGATCCGGTCGCCGCCGCGATTGGAGGATCAGACCCGATCCACCTGGAGTTTGCCGCTGGCCCCGACGCCGGCGACGGCTGGGCGCTGTTGCTGTCCTCGAATGCGGCATCGCTGCTCGACGCCGAACGGCGCGTCCGGCTGAGTCGCATGGCCGTCGATGAGACGCTGCGCGAGCTCTATCCCTCGATGGTCAATCTGCGTGATACGGCCGGACTGGTCGTCAGTCTCTCCGGACTCGGCAGCCCAGATCAGCCCCCACCGGCGGATGCGGAGCGGGATGCCCCGACAGATGAGTTTGAACCGGATGACGTCGAGCCCGACCTGTTCGATCCTGCCGAAACCGACCATACCTTCGAGCCGGACGAAGCCGATGCCGCCGACGACCGGCAATCGTCGCGCGCGAGTCTGAACGCGCTGCAAGCGAACATCGAGCAAATTCGAGCCGGCCATGAGCCGTCCGATGCTCCGCACGCGAGCCCGCAAGAGCGCCCCCAAGCCCGCTCCCAAGCCCGCCGCTGGGACTTCTCATTCGAGCCCGCACCGGTGCCCGAACTGGCTGAGCTTGAAGTGGTCGGATGGCCGGTCAACCCGTTCGCCGCGCCGCAGATTCAACAGATCGAGACTCTGAATCCGGCCCGGCCCGCGCCGATGCCGCGCCTGACCCGGCCGATCATGGACCTGGGCCAGGCCATTCCCTCGTTGCTGGAACGGCGCGACGAGCCGGCAGTCGAGCGTCCCCGGATTCGCACCAGGGATCCGCGCGTCCGCGGCGCCGCCGCACGGCGCGCCGGACTCGTCCTGCTCGGCATGCTGGTGCTCCTCGCCGGCGTCGCCGCTGCGCTGCTCGGCCCGTCCCTGCTCCGATCCGAAGACGACCAGTTCCGTTCCCGCGTCGAACGGTCCCGCAACGCCCTGGCTGCCTCGCAACTGGCGTCGACCACAGAGGCCTCGCGCCTGGCGCTCCTGGATGCCCGTAGCGAGGTCGAGGCGGCGCTGGCGATCAATCCGCTCGCGCCAGACGCGCTGCAGTTGCAGGAAGAGATCGAAGCCGTGTTGGCCGAACTGAATCTGGTGCAGTCGCCGGGCGCACTGACGGTCGTAGCCGACCTGAGCCGCTTTGGACCATCGATCGCGTTGGGGTCCGTCCGATTTGGGGGCGGTCTCGCATTCGTGCTCGACGACGCCGGCGGACGCGTGTTCTCGGTCAATGCGGACGGCGCCGTGACGTTGATCTTCCTCGAGGGCGAGCTGCTCGGTCTGGGCAGCCAGCTCCGAGCGGGCCGGCCGATTTCAATCGCCTGGCAGTCAGCGGCGCAGTCAACGGCGCAGGCAACTGCGCAATCGACAGGGTCGGGCCAGTCAGGAGCGACAGACTCGGCAATCTCGAGCGCTCAGCCACTGGAAGACGCGTTATGGATCCTGGATTCCCACGCCAGGCTCTATCGCTGGACGGCTTCGGGCGTGCTGCTCGTGCCGATTCCGGATCAGATCCTGCTTGGGTCGGTGGACGCCGTGGCCGCCACCTCGGGCAGCGTCTACCTGCTCGACCAGGCCGGCGGCGCGATCTGGCGTTTCCCTGTGGAGCGCTCCGAGCTAAGCGAGCCGTCGCGAGCCGTCGGGCGCACCGACCTGCTCAATGCCGAGGAGTTCGCCGCCGTGGTCAATGCGTCCGGTGAGATTGAATTCCTGGTCGCATCAAGCGACGGACGTCTGCGCCGCTACAGCGCCGAGGAAGAACTACCACTCGCGCTTGACCTGGAGCGCGAGCTACTGGCCCCTGCGTCGCTGTCGCTGGGCGCCCAGTCGGGCCTGGTCTACGTGGTCGATCGTGGTCAGGGCCGGATCATTGCCGTCGGACCAGACGGCGGAGTCGTCAGCCAGATTCAATCGGCCGAGCTGGCCGATCTGCGCGGTGCCTGGGTCAACGAGCAGACGGGCCAGATCATCTATGCGCTGCCTGACTCGATCCTCTCCGGGCGGCTGCCCGGCGGTCAGGAGTGAGCAACGACTTCGAGCGGCAGTAGATCACACAGATGGAGTCGTAATAGTCTGACCCAGGGCTCCGTCATTCCGGCCTGTGCCGAGTTGAGTTCGCACGCCATTCCAGGATGCAGCGAGATTGCCGCGCCGGAGCGCGGCAATGACGGAGGATGCGCGACCGAGAGGTGAATCATGACATTTCGGGTGTTGGCGTTGGAGTCCTCCTGCGATGAATTCGCAGGCGCAGTGATCGAAGACGGAATCGAAGTACTGGCCTCGGTTGTGGCCTCGCAGGCAGGGATCCATGCTCGCTATGGCGGTGTGGTGCCCGAAGTGGCCGGACGCGAGCATTTGCGCAACCTCGCCCCGGTGATGCAGGCGACACTCGAATCGGCCGGACTGGGCTGGGACGAGCTGGATGCGATCGCCGTGACCCAGGGTCCGGGATTGGGTGGCTCGTTGCTGGTCGGCGTCAATGCCGCCAAGACGGCCGCCTGGGCCCGCGGGTTGCCGCTGATCCCGGTGCATCACATCGCCGGTCACCTCTACGCCAACTGGTTGCGTCCATCGCGGGACGAGTGGGATGATGCGCCGCCGCCGTTCCCACTGATGGCGCTGGTTGTCTCGGGTGGCCACACCGAACTCTTCTGGATGGAAGATCACGAGCGCGTCGAACGCATCGGTCAGACTCGCGACGACGCGGCCGGAGAGGCGTTCGACAAGGTCGGCCGCCTGCTCGGCCTGCCCTTTCCCGGCGGACCCGAGATTGAACGGGCTGCCAGGGATGCCTCGCCCGAAGCGATCGCAGCGCTCAAGCCACTGCCGCGTGCCTGGTTGCCGGGCACGAACGACTTCTCCTTCTCCGGACTCAAGACGGCTGTGCTCAACCGCGTACGACAGGCCGAACGCGCCGGTCAACCGGTCGATGTGCCTGCGATGGCCGCGCGTTTCCAGGAGTCGGTCGTCGACGTGCTGTCCCAGAAGACCGCCCGCGCGGCCGAGGCACGCGGAGCCGCTTGCGTGATCGTGGCCGGCGGAGTCGCCGCCAACGGCGCCCTGCGTCAAGCCTTGCGCGAGCGTTGCGACGAGATCGGCTTGCCGGTTCGTGTACCGCCGCCCCGGCTCTGCACCGACAACGCAGCGATGATCGGCGCAGCCGCCTGCTACCGGCGAAGCGAGGCAGAGCTCGACATCGACGTGTTTTCGACGTCAGGTCCGGCGGTCTTCTCGCCCGGCTCGTGAGCTGAGCCCGACTGCCGCCAGCGGACAGATCCTGCAGGCCCAATGCCGGCAGCGCGTCTGCTCGAGTTCCAGCAAGGCCTGCGTGTGCGGGTGCCGCCAACCGCCGGGTATGGCGAAGCCGTCATCCGGCCGATCCACTCCATCCGCCCCATCCACCCCATCGAGGCGGGCGCGAAGTTCGTCGGTGCGCTGATAGCGAGCGCCTGGCAGCGCCAGCCAGCGGGACCAGGCCAGGGTCAGCGGATAGACCGCGTCGGCCAACAGTTGAGTGGCGCGCACTCGGCCCAGCTGGTTGGCGATGTGCAGTTCGCCGACCGCATCACGCCAGCCGCGTGAGCTGAGATGTCCGAAGACCAGCGATGGACTCAGCGGCTCGACTGTCCAGCGCTCGAGCAGTGTCGTCAGCACGAGTATGAACCCGGCCGGCGTGCCCAGCGCGCCTCGGCCCCGACGCCAGCCAGCGCGATCGGCCGCATCAAACTGCATATCAACGTCGTCCCAGCGCTCCCGACCCTCGAGCGCTCTCCCGGCGGCGAGCAGGGCAAGTGCGGCATTGTGCGGTTGTCCCAAGGCACGCGCCGCAGCCAGCCAAGCCCGCCGATCGGTCTCGGAGCCGGGACCGGGTGGCACCGGCATCGCCTGGAGCTCGCGCGCCTTGCGCTGGAAGCGACGCAGCGCGATGCGCTGCAAGCGCGCCTCGACCGCCGCCACGCCGGCCCGCTGCACAATGTCGGAGCAGGGCAGCGCATCGGCTGGCTCCGAAGTCAGCGTGAGCTGTGGCGCAGCCGATATCGGTGGCAAGCGGGTGGCGTCGGGAATCCGGGGGTCGCTTGCGTCGATTCGGCCCGCCGAGCGCTCGACTATGTGCAGCAGCACACGGGCGTAGGCTGGGTCGTCGTCATGGCCGTGCTGCAGCCAGGCGCGTGGTTCCAGGTGCAGCTCGACATCGCCGCGCCGGGCACGGCCGTCGCTGTCGAGCAGCTGCGCGCCGCGAAAGTCCGGTCCCGGACCATGATTCCAGCGGCCCGGCGAAATCACGCGGACAAATCGGTCTGGTCCGGTGTGCAGGAACGGCGCCGGCCAGTGCGACTCGGCCCAGCGGCGCTGCAGATCCTGTTCGGACCCGGCTGTTTGGACCGGCTCAGTCATGCTCGCCGTCGACGCGTTCGTTGCTCGGTTCAGACGATTCCTCCGACTCCCTTTGCTTGCCAGGCTTGCCAGGCTTGTCGGGCTCGTCGAGTTGGCTGGGCTCCCCCGCCTCAAAGGGAAACTCGACATCTTCGGCGACCCTGGTCAGCAGCCGCGCCGCCGTGCCGCGTGGTTCGTAGGCGCCCCGTTCCCATTCAGAGATCGTCTGTTGGCGGGCGTTCAATTCCTCCGCCAGTTCGCGCTGGCTCAGGCCGGCGTGCCGGCGCAGCCGGCGCACGTGTTCGGCGTCCCAGCTCTCGTCGCGGCGGCGTCTGTCTTCTGCGATACCCATCCGGTTCCGCCCAACCAATCCCTACAGCCGATCAACCACCTCACTGTACACGGTACCGTGTACCGATCGCTACCGTCAGGCCCGTGTTGGCCCAATCGGGGCTTCCCAGGCCTGGGGCATTGGGAAGTTCGCTCAATTCTCGTCGCAGCGCGGTGGATTGCCATTGACGCACACTCGGCCACGGCATACGATGAGGTCTCAACCTATGCCCCAGATCGTCACTGCAACCGCAAGTAGCGTGCTGACCGGTCATGGGCGGCCTGCCAATGGTCGCTCAGGATCGACGTGGACGCGCGCCCTGACAACGTAGCCATGTTGGCTTCGTTGACTGCCGGAGGCCGATGGCCGCAGATCCGGCAGTTGACTTCGCCAGTGCTGCACGGTTCGTGCTGCCGGTCTGACTGACTCCGCTACTGGCGGAGACGTATCCAGCATGTGGAGGAGGTTCGCTGATGGTGTTGGCGCCAATCGGAGACCAGACTGGACCGCAAATCGACGCTGCGCTGGCAGACGCGCAGCAGCGCGAGATCATCGATTACTCGCGACTGCCGGAAACGTACCCGCTGCCTAATCTGATCAAACTGCTGCGCGATTCCTACGACTGGTTTCTCCAGGAGGGACTCAAGGAGCTGCTCGAGGAGATGTCGCCGATCGAGGATTTCACCGGCAACCGGATGCAACTCTACTTCCAGCATGACGGCGAGGATGACGGTACGCCGGGCTACGAGTACGTTCCGCCCGACGAGACGCCGCTCGAGTGCCGCCAGAAGGACAAGACGTATTCGGGCGAACTGCGAGTCAAGGTCGGCCTGACCTCGAAGAAGACCGGTGAGAGCAAGCAGCAGTGGCTCTACTTCGGCCACTTGCCGCACATGACTGAGACCGGCACTTTCATCATCAACGGCGCCGAGCGCGTCGTCGTCTCCCAGCTCGTGCGCTCGCCGGGCGTCTACTTCGGTGCCTCGGTCGACTCAGCCTCGGGCCGCACGCTGTGCGCGGCCAAGCTGATCCCCTCGCGCGGGGCCTGGCTTGAGTTCGAATCCTCCAACCGCGATGTGTTGACCGTCAAGGTCGACCGCAAGCGCAAGATCGCCGTGACCACGCTGCTGCGCGCCCTGGACGACTCCGATGACCCGGAGTTCTACGAAGGCGGCGACGTCGAGCACGGCAAGAAGCTCGAGCAGAAGCTGGGCACCGACGAGCGGATCCGGGCGATGCTGGACGGCATCGACCTGGAGGACTCGGTGCACCAGTTCCTCAACACGACCATCGAGAAGGAAGCGCCCGGCGTCCCCCCTGAGGAGCGCAACAAAGAATGGGCCATGCTCGAGGTCTACAAGCGTCTCCGACCTGGCGACCCACCCACGCTTGACGCCGCTCGCGCCATGCTTGAGGGCCAGTTCTTCAATCCGCGCCGCTACGACCTCGGCCGCGTCGGACGCTACAAGGTCAATACCCGACTCGCCTCCATGCACGAGTCAATCACCGCGCGCTGCGACCGGCTCGGCCTCGACACCGAGCGCGGCAGCGCCGACGAGCCGCGTCAGCAAGCGCTCTGGATGCGCGATCTGCTGGCCATCGTCTTCACCCAGGTCGCGATCAACAACGGCATCCAGAGCGACGACGACATTGACCACCTCGGCAACCGCCGCATCCGCGCCGTCGGCGAACAGCTGCAGAACCAGTTCCGCATCGGCATGGTGCGGATGGAGCGCGTGATCCGTGAGCGGATGACAATCATCGACCCGGATCAGGCCGCGCCCTCGGCGCTGGTCAACATCCGACCGGTCCAGGCCGCGGTCAAGGAATTCTTCGGTGGCCACCAGTTGTCGCAGTTTATGGACCAGACCAACCCGCTGGCCGAGCTGACCCACAAGCGCCGGCTCTCGGCGCTTGGCCCTGGCGGACTGAGCCGCGACCGGGCCGGGTTCGACGTGCGCGATGTGCACTATTCCCACTACGGCCGCATCTGTCCGATCGAGACCCCGGAAGGTCCCAACATCGGCCTGATCGGCTCGCTCGCCACCTATGGCGTACTCAACGACTACGGCTTCATCAAGACGCCTTACCGGATCGTCGTATCCGAGCTGGCGCCCGATCATCCCGACCTGATCGGCCGCGTACTGGCCGAGCCGGTCGAGGGAGACGGTGGTGAGTTGATCGCCGACGAAGGCGACGAAGTGACCGTCGAGCTGGCCGAGCGGATTCACGCCGCCAACGACGCTCCTGTGCGGATTCGTCCCTACGTCTCGGACGACGTGGTCGAGCTGACCGCTGACGACGAGGCCGACGCCGTCATCGCCCAGGCCAACGCTCGGCTCGACGCGCGCGGCTATTTCCTCGACGACCGCGTCGAGGGTCGCCTGGGTCGTCGCTTCGAGGAGTTCGCCCGCGCGGACATCCAGTACATGGACGTTTCGCCGCGGCAGATCGTCTCGGTCGCCGCATCGCTGATCCCATTCCTCGAGCACGACGACGCCAACCGCGCCCTGATGGGTGCCAACATGCAGCGCCAGGCCGTGCCGCTGGTCCGGCCCGAGGCGCCGCTGGTCGGCACCGGCATGGAACAGCCCGCTGCCCGTGACTCGGGCCAGGTGCTCTCGGCCGAGGCCGATGGCGAGGTGCGCCACGTGACCGCCGAAGCGATCGTGGTCCACTACGACGACCCGGTTCGCGGCGAGCAGTTGCACAGCTATTCGCTGCTCAAGTTCCTGCGTTCCAACCAGGGCACCTGCATCAACCAGCGCGCGATCGTCTCGGCCGGCGACCGGATCAAGTCCGGCCAGCCGCTGGCCGACTCCTCCTCCACCGATCAGGGGCGCCTGGCGCTGGGTCAGAACGTGCTCGCCGCGTTCATGTCCTGGGAGGGCTACAACTTCGAGGACGCGGTGATCGTCTCCGAGCGCCTCGTGCAGAACCACAAGTTCACCTCGATTCACATGTCCAAGCATGAGGTCGGCGCGCGCGAGACCAAGCTCGGCAACGAGGAGATCACGCGCGACATCCCCAACGTGGCTGACGAATCACTGGCTCACCTCGACGCCGACGGCATCGTCCGGATCGGCGCAGAGGTCCGGCCCGGCGACATCCTGGTCGGCAAGATCACGCCCAAGGGCGAGACCGAGCTGACCGCCGAAGAGAAGCTGCTGCGCGCGATCTTCGGTGAGAAGGCCCGCGAGGTCAAAGACACCTCGTTGCGCGTCTCACACGGCGTGCGCGGCGTGGTCGTCGACGTCCGCGTCTTCAACCGCGACGAAGAGGACGAACTGCCGGCCGGTATGCAGAAGTTGGTCCGCGTCACCATCGCTGAGCGTCGCAAGTTGCAGGTCGGCGACAAGATGGCCGGACGGCACGGCAACAAGGGCGTGATTTCCACCATCCTGCCGGTCGAAGACATGCCCCACCTCGAGGACGGCACGCCGATCGATGTCGTGCTCTCCCCGATCGGTGTGCCCTCACGCATGAACCTCGGGCAGATCCTCGAGACCCAGCTTGGCTGGGCCGCCGCGCAACTCGGCTTCCGCGCGATCACGCCGGTCTTCGACGGCGCGTCGGAAGAGGAGCTGCAGGACGCCCTGGCTCGCGCCTGGCTGGTCCGCGAGGCGCACAGCACTCGCGCGCACAACGGAACCAACGGCACAAACGGCGAACACGGCGACGCAGACGGCGCTGAGGCTGACACGGAAGTTGAGATCACCGAGCCCGACCGCGCCGTCGAAGCTTCACTGCTCGGAGTCGGGATTGACCCGTTGACCGCTGCCTGGCTGACCGAGCGCGGTTACGAGGACGAGACCATTCACGTCGCCTTTGACCGCAACGATCGCGAAACGACCGGCGCCGCCAGCCGGATCGCGCTGGCCGAATGGCTGATCGACCACGGCGAGACCCGCGCCGCACGAAACTGGAGCGACGCCACGCTGGCCGAGCACGCGACTCGCGTCGAGCGCCACCAGCGCGTTGCACGCCCCGTCTTCGGCAAGCAGCGGTTGGTCGACGGCCGCTCGGGCGAACTGATCGATCAGCCGGTGACCGTCGGCTTCATCTACCTGCTCAAGCTCTCGCACATGGTCGAGGACAAGATCCACGCCCGCTCGACCGGCCCCTACTCACTGATCACCCAGCAGCCGCTGGGTGGTAAGGCGCAGTTCGGTGGTCAGCGCTTTGGTGAGATGGAAGTCTGGGCGCTGGAAGCCTACGGCGCGGCCAACATTCTGCAGGAACTGTTGACCGTCAAGTCCGACGACATCGTCGGCCGGGTCAAGGCCTACGAGGCAATCGTCAAGGGCGAGCCCGTGGTCGACGCAGCCATGCCGGAATCGTTCCGCGTGCTGCTGCGCGAACTGCAGAGCCTCGGCCTGCATGTCGAGGTCCGCAACCAGGAAGATGAGGCCATGGTGCTTGAAGTCCCCAGCCGCGACGAAATGCCGCAACTGGGTGTGAACCTGTCCGGATTCGAAGGAGAGGATGTGACCAGTGCTTGAGACTCGTAGCACGGAGACCATGCAGATCACTCTGGCGTCGCCGGAGAAGATTCGCGACTGGTCATACGGCGAGGTCCTGAAGCCGGAAACGATCAACTACCGCACCCTGAAGCCGGAGAAGGACGGCCTCTTCTGCGAGAAGATCTTCGGACCGCAGAAGGACTTCGAGTGCGCCTGCGGCAAGTTCAAGCGGGTCCGCTACAAGGGCGTGATCTGCGACAAGTGCGGCGTCGAAGTGACCCGCTCCAAGGTCCGTCGCGAGCGCATGGGCCACGTCGAGTTGGCCGCCCCGGTCTCGCACATCTGGTTCGTCAAAGGCACGCCCGGACGGATCGCCTTGCTGCTCGACCTCTCACCGCGCAAGCTCGAGAAGGTCATCTACTTCGCCCAATACATCATCACCCACGTCAACGAGGACGAGAAGGGCAAGGCGATCGAGTATCTGCGTATGGACGCAGAGGACGCGGTCGAGGACTTGCGCGAGAAGCTCGTCGAGACCCAGGAAAAACTGACCCAGGCGCGTGAGCGTCTGTTCGCCGAGATCGACCTGCGCACCGAAGCGGACACCGCTGAGGTCAAGGAACGCATCCGCGCCATCGTCAAGGGACTTCGCGACGACGCAGCCTCCATTCACGAGGTGATTGCCGAGTTCGACGGCAAGAAGGCGCGACGCAACCTCAAGCTGGGTGACGCCGTCTTCGCCAAGCGTGGCGACCCGATCATCTCAGAGGTGATGGGCAGCGACCTCGATGTCCAGCTGGCCGCCGCCGTCGCTCGCCACCAGGCAATCGGCGACGAGGAGATCGCGCAGATCAACGCGGTCGCCGAGGCCGACAAGAACCAGGTCTCGGAAAACGTCGCCGAGCAGGAAGAGCGCCTGCGCGAGCAGCTCGAGAACGTTGAGCAGCGCGCGCAGGAAGAGCTGGAAACGAGGATCCGCGAGGATCTCGACCCGCTCGTCGACCCGGTCACGACCGGCAACTTCGACGCCGCCATCCTGCCCGAGCAACGCGCCGAAGAGCTGATGGAGCGCTACCCCGGCGTCGTGCGCTGCGAGATGGGCGCTGAGGCGATCCTCGCACTCGTGTCGCGCATGGACCTCGATGCGACCGCCGAAGAGCTCAAGGTTGAAGTCCAGACCAAGGCCGGCCAGCGTCGCAAAAAGGCGATGAAGCGGCTCAAGGTCGTCGACGGCCTGCGCAAGTCGACCAACTCGCCGCAGTGGATGTTCTTCCGCGCGCTGCCGGTGCTGCCGCCCGACCTTCGACCGATGGTCCAGCTCGACGGTGGCCGCTTCGCCACCTCCGACCTCAATGACCTCTACCGCCGCGTGATCAACCGCAACAACCGGCTCAAGCGCCTGATCGAACTTGGCGCGCCCGAGATCATCATCCGCAACGAGAAGCGCATGCTGCAGGAGGCGGTCGATTCGCTGATCGACAACGGCCGCCGCGGGCGTCCAGTCACCGGCTCCGGTAGCCACCGGCTGAAGTCGCTCTCCGACATGCTCAAGGGCAAGCAGGGCCGCTTCCGCCAGAATCTGTTGGGCAAGCGCGTTGACTACGCCGGCCGCTCGGTCATCGTGGTCGGTCCCGAACTCAAACTGCACCAGTGCGGCCTGCCCCGGCGCATGGCACTGGAGCTGTTCAAGCCGTTCCTGATGTACGCCCTGGTCAAAGAAGAGAAAGCGGCCAACATCAAGTCGGCCAAGCGCATGGTCGAGCGCGGCCATGAGGATGTCTGGGAAGTGCTGGAGAGCGTGGTCAAGCAGCGCCCGGTACTGCTCAACCGTGCGCCGACCCTGCACCGCCTCGGTATCCAGGCGTTCGAGCCCGTCCTCGTCGACGGCTCGGCGATCCAGATTCACCCGCTCGTCTGCTCGGCCTTCAACGCCGACTTCGACGGCGACCAGATGGCCGTCCACGTCCCGCTCAGCCACGAGTCGGTGACCGAAGCTCGCCAGGTCATGCTCTCGACCAAGAACCTGCTGCTGCCGTCCAACGGCGAGCCGACCGTAGCGCCGACGCTCGACATGGTGATTGGTTGCTACTACCTGACGCTCAGCCCCGAGGCCGCGCCGGGCTTCGCCACGACGCCTGAGACGGACGATGAGCCGGATGAGATTCGAACCTTCCCCTCGTTCGCCGATGTCCGCCTGCAGTACGACCTGCACGCCGTCGGACTGCACGAGCGCATCGTCGTCCGCGACGAGGCACGCACCAACGGCGAACTGGTCGAGACCACGCCGGGCCGGGTGATCTTCGATACCGTCATCCCCGACGCGATTCCTTTCGAGGAGATCAACCACGAGCTGGCCAAGAAGTCGCTCAAGGAACTGATCACCATGTGTCACCGGCTGCTCGGGCCGGAAGAGACGGCGCTGATGGCCGACCGGATCAAGTCAATCGGCTTCCGCTACGCCACACAGTCCGGCACCACGATGGCGATCGACGAACTGCGTGCCCCCGAGGCCAAGACCGGCTTCCTGCTGGAAGCCGAGAAGCAGGTCGAAGCGATCCGCGACGACTACGGTCTCGGTCTGATGACTGAGGACGAGCGCTACACCGCCACCGTCAACGTCTGGCAGACTGTGACGCAACAGGTCAAGGACAAGATCGACGAGCAGCTCAACGAGCCGGGCTCGCTGCGCCTGATGGTCACCTCCGGTGCGAAGGGCAACCTGGCCCAGGTCACCCAGATGGCCGGTCTGCGCGGTCTGATGTCCGACCCCTCCGGTCGGATCATCGAGCTGCCGATTCGCTCCTCCTTCCGCGAGGGCCTGTCGGTGCTCGAGTACTTCATCTCCACCCACGGCGCGCGCAAGGGTCTGGCCGACACCGCGCTGCGAACCGCCGACTCCGGTTACCTCACTCGCCGCCTGATCGATGTCTCCCAGGACGTCATCATCCGCGTCTCCGACTGTGTGTCGGAAGGCGAGATGATTCCGGGCATCACGATCGAGGATCGCGACGAGGACAACGAGCGCGTGATCACCAAGTTCCGCGAAAGTGTGATGGGACGCTACACCGCGGCGCCCGTCTACGATCCAGAGAATCCCGCCGAGGAACTGCTCGCCGCGAACGAACTGCTCGACGAACCGACCGTCGAGGACCTCGTGATGACTCACGGCATCAAATCGTTCCACGTGCGCTCACCGATGATCTGCCGCGAACAAAGCGGTCTCTGCCAGCGCTGCTACGGCCAGTCGCTCGCCACTGGCGAGCTGGTTGAGCTGGGCGCCGCGGTCGGGATTATTGCCGCCCAGAGCATCGGCGAGCCGGGCACCCAGCTCACGATGCGGACCTTCCACACCGGCGGTATCGCCGGCGTCTCGGATATCACCTCCGGTCTGCCGCGTGTGGTCGAGCTGTTCGAGGCTCGTTCGCCCAAGGGCCAGGCGCTGATCGCCGAGATCGACGGACGCGTTGACGTGCTTACCGACGGCGAGCTGCGACGCTTGCGGCTGACCTCCGAGGAAGTCCACCGCGACGAGTACCAGCTTCCGCTCAAGACCCGCGTTCTGGTCAAGGACAGCGAAGAGGTCGAAGCGGGCGATCTGCTCGCTCGCATGCCAGCGTCAGGCGACGAAGACGAAGAACCGGAAGCGCGCCAGATTCGCGCCCGGGTTGGCGGTAATGTCAGCCGCAAGCGTGGCTCGCGCATCCTGACCATCTCCTATGAGACCAGCGACACCCGCGAGTACGAACTGCCTGCGACCGCACGTCTGCGTGTGGCCGAAGGCGATGAGGTCGAGGCTGGCGAACCGCTCACCGAAGGCCCGCTCGATCCGCAGGACATGCTGCGAATCCTCGGAGAAGGCGCGGTGCACCGCTACCTCGTCACCGAAGTGCAGGATGTCTACCGCTCACAGGGCGTCGACATCCATGACAAGCACATCGAGGTGATCGTGCGCCAGATGCTGCGCAAGGTCGAAATCGACGATCCGGGCGAGTCGGACGAATGGCTCGCCGGCGAGCTGGTTGACCGTCACAAGTACGAGCTGCGCAACCGGGCGCTCTCGGCTGAGAGCAAGCTGCAGGCGTCGGCCAAGCCGGTGCTCCTGGGCGTGACCAAGGCCTCGCTCTCGCAGGACAGTTGGCTCTCCGCCGCCTCCTTCCAGGAGACGACGCGAGTGCTGACCGAGGCGGCGATCACCGGTCAGATCGACCAGCTCAGGGGTCTCAAGGAAAACGTGATCATCGGCAAGATGATCCCGGCCCGGGCCAAGATCGAGGTTCCGCCGCTGCCCAAGCCGGAACCGCTGCCCCTGGCAGCCGGCCTGCCGGGCGCCAGCCCAACCGGCGTCTTCAACGGCGACGACGACGATCTGGGAGACTTCGGCTTCGGTCTCGAAGACGAAGAGGACATCGACATGATCGGCGTCTCAGCCAGCGGTTTCGACGAAGAAGGCGGCTACGTCGCCCTGCCCGACGAGTAAACCGGCCAATCCAGGCACTCTCGACATAGGGACGCCCCTTGTGGGCGCCCCTCGTCGTTGCATCTCCCTACGGAATCCCTCGCAACAATCTCAGGCCCTGTTTCCCCCCGTTCGACGACCGACGCATTCCTCCCCATTCCCTTCTCCCCCCCTTGCGGGGGAGATGTCACGGAGTGACAAAAGGGGGCGGCCAGCGACGAACGGTCAGGAGTGGGAACAGAGGAACTCCCCTCATCTCCGGCTTGCTATGGATATGCCCATGATCCGAGCACGGACGTCGGTGCTGGATGCGACGAGATTGCCGCGTCGGGCGCGGCAATGACGGAATCGGTGCTGTCGCAGAGGCTTCCGCGATAGAGGAAAGGGAACAGGCACCGAGAGCAGGTGGTTCTTCACAGCTCTAGACACAACGAAGCCCCCGACGATTACCGTCGGGGGCTTCGGATGTTGCTCTGGAGAGCGGCTGGAGTTAGTACTCCATGCCCATGTCCGGCATGCCGGCGGGCATCATTGGGGCCTCGGGGATTTCGGCCACGAGACTCTCGGTGGTCAGCACCATGCCGGCGATCGAGACGGCGTTCTCGAGCGCGGAGCGGGTCACCTTGACCGGGTCGACGATGCCGTAGTCGAGCAGATCGCCGTAGCGGTCCATCTTGGCGTCGTAGCCGTGCGCGTCGTCGTCGACCTTGCGGATCTTGCCAATCACGACCGAGCCTTCCTGGCCGGCGTTGTGGGCAATCTGCCGAATCGGCGACTCGAGCGCGGTCTTGAGCAGGCGGACAGCCGTGCGCAGGTCGCCGGTCGAATCGGCTTCCATCTGGCTGAGCGCGCGGTCGGCGCGCAGCAGGGCGCAGCCGCCACCGACGACGATGCCCTCTTCGACGGCCGCGCGGGTCGCGGACAGCGCGTCTTCGAGCTTCGCCTTCTTTTCCTTCAGCTCGACCTCGGTCGGCGCGCCGACCTTGATCACCGCAACACCGCCGGCCAGCTTGGCCATGCGTTCCTGCAGCTTCTCGCGGTCGAAGTCCGACGCGGTGACGTCGATCTGAGCCTTGATTTCCTTGATCCGGTCCTGGATTGCCTCATCCGAGCCGGAGCCTTCGACGATGGTTGTGTCGTCCTTGGACGAGACCATGCGGCGGGCGCGACCGAGGTCGGCGACCTGGGTCTGCTCGAGCGTGCGGCCCAGCTCCTCGGTGATCAGCGTGCCACCGGTGAGGACGGCAATGTCCTCGAGCATGGCCTTGCGCCGCTCGCCGAAGCCCGGCGCCTTGACGGCCAGCACGTTGATGGTGCCGCGCATCTTGTTGACGACGAGAGTGGCCAGCGCTTCACCGTCGACGTCGTCGGCGATGATCACGAAGTTCTTCGTGATCTGGAGCAGCTTCTCCATCAGCGGGACGACATCCTGGACGGCCGAGATCTTGCGGTCGGTGATCAGGATGTAGGGGTCGTCAATCGCTGCTTCCATGCGCTCGTTGTTGGAGACGAAGTAGGGCGACACGTAGCCGCGGTCGAGCTGCATGCCGTCGGTGAACTCGGTCTCCATACGGATCCCTTGTCCCTCTTCGACGGTGATCACGCCGTCTTTGCCGACCTTCTCCATGACGTCGGCGATGATCTCGCCGATTTCTTCGTTGTCACCGGAGATGGTCGCGACGGCCGCGATTTCTTCCTTCTTCTCGACCGGCTCGGCCATGTCGCGGAGCTCGTCCACGACGGCGCGGAGGCCCTGGTCGAGGCCGCGCTTGAGCGCCATCGGGTCGGCCCCGGCGGCGACGTTGCGCAGGCCCTCGGTCACGATCGCCTGGGCCAGGACGGTGGCGGTGGTGGTGCCATCGCCGGCGACGTCGTTGGTCCGGATCGAGACCTCTTTGGCGAGCTGGGCGCCCATGTTGCGGAACGGCTCTTCGAGCTCGATTTCGCGGGCGATGGTCACGCCGTCGTTGATGATCAGCGGCGCGCCGAATTTCTTGTCAAGCACGACGTTGCGGCCGCGTGGGCCGAGGGTCACCTTGACGGTGTTGGCGAGGGCGTCGACACCTTCGCGCAAGGCCTTACGCGCTTCCATGTCGAACGCGAGTTGCTTAGCGGCCATTGTTACTCCTGATTGTTCGTTCTCCCCCTCGGGGGGAGAAACCCGTCATCTCATTCACCCCAGGGGGGCGAACTAAACGATCAACTTGGCCAGGACCTCGCGCTCTTCGAGCACGATCAGGTCCTCGTTGTCGATCTGGATTTCCTGGCCGGTGTACTTCTTGTAGAGGATGCGGTCGCCCATCTCGATGTCGAGCGGGACGCGGTTGCCATCGTCATCACGCTTGCCCGGGCCGATGGCCACGACTTCACCCTGCTGCGGCTTTTCCTTGGCCGAGTCGGGGATGACGATGCCGGAGGAGAGCACCTGCTCCTGCTGGAGCGGCTTGATCACGATGCGGTCATTGAGCGGCTTGAGCTCGGTTGCCATAGCGCTGAAATCCATTCTCTGCTGTGTTGCTGATTTCCTGTAATCGGACATTAGCACTCACAGCCTGCGAGTGCTAACGAGTGCATCGTAGGCAAGGATCACGAGTGTCGCAAGCAAGCCGCCGTAACCGAAGCAGCCATTACGTCGCCAGCGCGTCCCTGCAACGCCCCTGCGTAATCCACTGCACTAAGCACCCTCGGTTATCAAGTCATCTGCCGCACGACAGACCAGCTCCGCCAAGAGCGAGCCCACGATTCCGTCATACCCCCGCTTGCCGCGGGTATCTCGCCGGGTCAAGAGCAAACACAGGAGCACGACGCTGCGAGATTGCCGCGACAAGCGCGGCAATGACGGATGTGGATCGATGGCTTGGCGAGTCTTCCACCGCCCGCTCGTGCAAAGCCTTGACAACTTCGATGAGAAACTGCCCCAGACCGATCCGTCGGTTAACGTGACTCCGTACTCCAGAGCAGGCAACCTTGGAGAGCGTTCCGATGAGTCGGTATGTCGGCGATCCGGTGGTGTTCACGGGCAATGCCCACCCGCAACTCGCGCGCGATGTGTGCGCGGCGCTGTGCGTCGAGTTGGGCAAATCGAACGTCTTCGACTTCGCCAACGGCAACACGTTCGTCCAGTTCCTCGATAACATCCGCGAGCGCGATGTCTTCCTGGTCCAACCGGGCGCCAAGCCGGTCAACCATCACCTGGTCGAGCTGCTGATCATGATCGACGCTGCCCGCCGCGCCTCGGCCGGGCGCATCACTGCGGTCGTGCCCTACTTCGCCTACGGACGCTCGGACAAGAAGGACCAGCCGCGCGTGCCGATCACGGCGCGCCTGTTCGCCGATCTGATCCAGACCGCCGGCGCCGACCGGATGCTGACCATGGACCTGCACGCCGGACAGATCCAGGGTTTCTTCCATATCCCCACCGACGAACTGACCGGCCAGCGCCTGCTGATCGACCACTTCGTTGAGCAGGAGTTCAACGGAGTCGTCGTCGCGCCCGATCTCGGGTCGGCCAAGCGAGCCCGGACCGCCGCCGACCGCCTGCACATGCCGCTCGCGATCGCCGAGAAGCGCCGAAGCGGCAACGAGGACCAGGCCGAGGTGATGCAACTGATCGGCGAGGTCAAGGGCCGCGACGTGCTGATCATCGACGATGAGATCGACACCGCCGGCACCGTGGTCCAGGTGGCCGAGCTGCTACGCGAAGAGGGCGCGCAACAAATCTACGGGGCCGCCACCCACGGAGTGCTCTCCGACCCGGCGCTCGATCGCCTCTCAGACAGCCCGATCAGCAAAGTGGTCGTGACCGACACACTACCGCCAATCAACGACGGAGCAGGCTGCGGCCTGGAGATCGTCTCCATCGCGCCGCTGCTGGGTGAAGCCATCCGTCGGATTCACGAGGGCGACTCGGTGGGTGCGCTGTTCACGTAGGGTCAGACCTGTTCGTCACTCCGGGTAAGGCGAAGATCGCGCGAGTCAACGGGATACAGTCGGAGCATGGCCGTCGCGCTGTCTGCCGTCGCTGTGCTCTTCGCACTCTTGGCCGCGCTGTGGGGTGGGGCTGAGCGGGGGTCGCCTCCGCTGACCGCACGCTTCGACTGGCATACGGTGCCGATCTCGCTCTATCCCGCCGATTCTCTGGAACAGTTCGCCATTGGCGGGGTACGTTGGGCGCAGTGGAGCGAACACCGGACCATCTACGTGCATGGGCGCTCCGCAGACTCTCGTTGGGTCGCGCTACGGCACTACGGTTTCCGGCCCCCTTTGATCTGGGCGCCCGCCTCGACGGTCTGGCTGGCCCCGCCGCTCGAGACACTGCCTGTGCTGGTCGGCACCGGCACGGAACTGATCGGTCCCGACGGTGCGTTTCGGGCTTATCCGCGCAGCAGAGCCGGTTGGCTGTGGCGCAGCGACAGGACCGTCCTTCTGGCCGATCATCGGGGCATATGGCTCGTCGACCCGGATCTGTCTCAGCGGCGGCTGGTCATGGCGGCGGAGGGCTGGAGCTGGCACACGATGCATGCCTTTTCGCCCGATGGGCGCTATGCGGCCACGGCCGTCGCCGGGCTTGACTCCGATGGCGTTCTCGACTGGGGTATCCCACGCCGCATCCGGATTGTCACCATTGAGGACGGTAGTTGGGTTGAGTTTGACCAGGTCAACCGCTTTCGCTTCACGCATCAATCCGGGGACCCATCACTGACCTGGAGTCCAGACAGCAGCCAGTTACTCTCTTCGCTTGCTCCAGATCCTCGCGACGATCTGGGAGGTTTGTTCATTCTGACTCCGCATGGCGAGAGGCGTGCAATCGGGACCGATGATCGGCCGACCTGGTGGGCGCCTTTCCGGGAGCGCGTAGGACCCGAGCGCTGGAGTCCTGACGGCGCGCGTTACGCCGTAGGTGCGCGGTTCACGGGTGCCGCCGAGGCCCAGCCTCTGTGGATCGTCGAGGCCGAATCAGACGAATCCGTGCGGGTCGAACAAGCGGACGGTGCGGTGCCTTTAGAGTGGTCTCCTGACGGCGAACGGTTGATTGCCATCGTCCACCGCACCAGCGACGAGTTTGACTCCCGCGGGATCGCCACTTTTCGTCAGAATGCGGGCAATTCGCCAGGCGAGTGGGGCTACAACGAGTTCCTCGTCATCAACCGAACGGGCGAGATTGAACAGGTCTACCGCGCCTATACCGACGGCTGTTACGACCATTCCACCGCCGCGTGGTCGCCCGATGGCGAATGGCTTGCCGTAGGCGCCGGACGCTGGGGTTGTGACTGATCCTGCCAACGAACATACGCTGAGGCACAACAGTCACACCTGGCTCGCGGCTATGATGGACGTGTATGCCCTGCACGAGGGCTGACCGATTGGGGACTGCTGGATGGGTTTGATTGATCGGGCCAAGAAGCGGGCGGGGTCTTTGCTTGGCGACGCCAATGCCCGCGAGGTCAACCGGCTGCAGGGGGCCGTGGCGGCGGTAGCGGACTGGGAGCCTGAGTTTGCCCGTCTGCGCGACGATGAACTGGCGGCCAAGACGACCGAGTTCATCGAACGGCTCGAGGACGGTGCGTCGCTCGACGACATCTTGCCCGAGGCCTTCGCTGTCGTCCGCGAGGCGGCCCGCCGGCAGGTTCAGATGCGCCACTACGACGTGCAGATCGTCGGTGGCATCGTCCTGCACCAGGGCAAAATCGCCGAGATGCGCACCGGCGAGGGCAAGACGCTCGTCGCCACGCTGGCGTTGTACCTGAACGCGCTCGAGGGCGACGGCGCACACTTGATCACGGTCAACGACTACCTGGCCAAGCGCGACGCGCAATGGATGGCGCCGATCTATCACTCGCTCGGACTCTCCGTCGGCGTGCTGCAGCACCGCGCCGCATTCATGTTCGATCCCGAGGCGGACTCGACCGTCGACATCGACAATCCCGAGGCGATGGACGCCGAGGAGCTGCAGCGGCGCCGCGAACTCGGCGACCTCAAGATGCTGCGCCCGGTCACGCGCCAGGTGGCCTACGGCGCCGACATCACGTACGGCACCAACAATGAGTTCGGCTTCGACTACCTGCGCGACAACATGGTCATGTCTGCTTCGGAAAAGGTGCAGCGGCCACTCGCCTATGCGATCGTCGACGAGGTCGACAACATCCTGATTGACGAGGCGCGGACGCCGCTGATCATCTCCGGTCAGGCCGAAGAATCACTTGACACTTATCGCGTCTTCGCCAACCTTGTGCGCGGCCTGCAGCCTGAGACGCATTTCACCCCGGACCCCAAGTCGCGCACCGTCGCGATGACGGAAGAGGGTATCGGCAAGGTCGAGGACCAGCTCGGCATCGACAACCTGTTCGAGGGTGAGAACGCACGACTGACCCGCTTCCTCGACTCGGCGCTCAAGGCGCAGTTCATGTACCAGCGCGACCGCGACTATGTCGTGCGCGGCGGCAAGGTCGTGATCGTCGACGAGTTCACGGGCCGCATGATGGACGGCCGCCGCTACTCCGAGGGTCTGCACCAGGCCATCGAGGCCAAGGAAGGCGTCTCGGTCGAACGTGAGACGGTCACGCTGGCCACGATCACCTACCAGAACTACTTCCGCATGTACAACAAGCTCTCGGGCATGACCGGCACCGCCGCGACCGAGGCTGAGGAACTGCACAAGATCTACGGACTCGATGTAGTGGTCGTGCCGACGCATCGCGACATGGTCCGCGACGACCAGGGCGACTTCGTCTTCCGCACCGAACAGGCCAAGTTCGACGCCGCGATCGAAGAGATCGCCGACCTGACCCAGGCTGGACGACCCGTGTTGGTCGGTACGGCTTCGGTCGAGACTTCCGAGCAGCTCTCGTCGATGCTCAAGCGCCGCCGGATTGGCCATGAGGTGCTCAACGCCAAGCAGCACGAGCGTGAGGCGCACATCATCGCCAGCGCCGGCGATCCGGGCGCGGTCACGATCGCGACCAACATGGCCGGTCGTGGCACCGACATCAAGCTGGGCGAAGGCGTCGCCAAACGCGGCGGGTTGGCCGTGATCGGCACTGAGCGGCATGAGTCGCGCCGGATTGACAACCAGCTTCGAGGTCGCGCCGGACGTCAGGGCGACCCAGGCTCATCGCGGTTCTACGTCTCGTTCGAGGACGGAATCATGAAGCGCTTCACCCCCGACTGGCTGCCGGGGATGCTGGAGAAGGCCGGTCTCGAGGACGGCGCGCCGCTCGAATCGGGCATGGTCGGCAAGGCGCTCGAACAGGCCCAGCAAAAGGTCGAGACCTACCACTTCGACATCCGCAAGCACCTCGTCGACTACGACGACGTGATCAATCGACAACGCGAAGTGATCTACACCGAGCGCGACAAGGTGCTGACCGCGAAGGAAGAACTCTCCGAGATCGTCGAGGACATGCTGCTGCAGACCATCGATGACCTTGAGTCGGCGTTCAGCGAAGAGCTCTGGGACGAGACCACGGCGGATGAGTTCTGGCAGGAAGCCGCCCAGGTGCTGCCGCTGACCGGTCTTGACCGCGACGAACTCTACGGCGCGGAGCTCGACGAATGCGTCGAAGCGCTGCGCGAACACGCCGCCGCCGAGCTTCAGCGGTTGTCCGAACGCATTGATGCGGAAACCGCCGATGGCACATCGGTCGAGCTCTTGCGTGGGTTGGTCTTGCGGACAATGGATCGGCTGTGGATTCGCCATCTCACCGAGATCGACGGTCTGCGCCAGGGCGTTGGGCTGCAGGCCTATGGACAACAAGACCCGCTGGTCACATACAAGCGCGAAGCGTTCGACATGTTCGACCAACTCGTCGCGGCGCTGAGGCGTGAAGTGTCATCGTCGGTCATGCATGCGTCTGTACGGGTCGAGGAGCGCAGCGCCGCTCCGGTGCGTCGGGCGAGAGGCGTGGGACCGCCGCAACGCGGCGATCGAGTCCGCGTCAGCAATGTTCGAGAATCCAGCGGCGGCGTCGCCGTCGCAGCGCGACCCGCTGCAGCTGGGCCGGCGACTGGACAGAAGGTCGGCCGCAACGCGCCCTGTCCCTGCGGCAGCGGCAAGAAGTTCAAGCGTTGTTGCGGCAAAGCGGCGTAGGGCGGATTGACGATGGCGACCACGAACTCGGCAGACACCGACGACATTCCGATTCCGCACCTGGCCGATCGACAGGGCCAGGAAGGACCGGTCGAAACCGGCTTCGCACCCGACATCGATCCTGATGACGAGCGAACCGTAGACGCCGAGTTGATGGAAGTCGGCCCCGAATCGCTGCTGGCCACGTTCCATGCGCAACTGCACGCCGGACGTCCCTGGTTCGACGCGATGCTCGACTGCATCAGCGAGTGGGATGTCCCCCGCGAAACCATTGACGGTCGCGAGTACGTCTACCTGATCGAACACGAGGCCTTCGACTGGCTGCTGCTGGCCGAGCGCATCTGCGACTCGGCGCCGCCAGGCCTCTTGCCGCGGCATGAGGTCGAAGACCTGCTGGTTGAGGAGTCGCCGCCGGTCGCGCTGAGTGAGATCGAGTTCCAGGAGCGCCTGGGCACCGCCAAGTACTGGGCCCATCTCAACTTCCTCTACGGCGTCCGTGTGGAACAAGCCCTGCACCTGGCCATGGAACGCATCCTGCAGAAAGAGCGCAGTGGACTGTCGTTTTCCCACACCCGACAGGAACTCGACTCCGACGTGTTTGGCCGGATTTACGGCTCACGACAGGCCGACCTGCTGCGAGAGTTCCGCGCTTATGCCAATCGCCCCGATGCCGATCCCGAGAGGATCGAACACGCCGAGTGGCAGGCCTTCACGTACTGGCTCTTCCGCCGCCGGCTCGAGCGTCAGGACCCGGCTCGCGTCGCATCGGATACGCGTCAGGGACTGGAAATGCTCTATGAGCTGGAAGCGGCCAAGCAGCGGCGCCTGCGGCGATTGCAATCCAGCGAGGCGAAACGTCCGCTTGATGAATCGGAAGTCATAGACGGCGTACTCGTAGCCGTAGGCTAGGTTCGGCGCGCGCCACCACCGACGAAACAGCCAGAGCGCGCCGGACCCGAAACTCTCTCCTATTCAGCCAAGTACTTCAGCCAGACACCGATCCAACCATCTCACGGAGTTCAGCTGTGAACACCACTGAATTCGATCTGTCAATCCTGCACGACCTGACCGGCGCGTACGACGCCTCGCAGGTCGAAGATCCGATCTACGCATTCTGGGAGGACAACGGCTGGTTCCGTCCAACCGAACCAGCCGAAGGCGAGCCGGATCCGTTCACGGTGATCATGCCACCGCCCAACGTGACCGGCGTCCTGCACCTGGGCCACGCCGTGACCCTGACCATCGAGGACATGCTGATCCGCTGGCATCGAATGCTGGGCGAACCGACGCTCTGGTTGCCCGGACTGGACCACGCCGGGATTGCTACGCAGAGCGTCGTCGAAGGACAGCTTGCGAAAGAGGGCATGACTCGCCACGACCTCGGGCGCGACGCGTTTGAGGAGCGCGTCTGGGACTGGGTCGGCGTCACGCGCCCGCGGATCACGGCGCAGGCTCGCCGCATGGGCGCATCCTGTGACTGGGAACGCACCGCCTTCACGCTCGATCCCACGCCGCGCGACGCCGTGCGCAAAACGTTTGTCGATCTGTTCAACGACGGCAAGCTCTATCGCGGCGCACGGATCATCAACTGGGATCCGCAGATGTTGACTGCGCTCTCCGACGTCGAGGTGGAGTACCGCGAGGAAGAGGGCAAGCTCTGGCACGTGCGTTACCCATTCGTCGACGAGCGCGGCAACGAACTCGACGACGGCGTCGTGATCGCAACGACGCGTCCGGAGACCATTCCAGCGGACGTGGCAATCGCCGTCCATCCCGACGACGAACGCTGGCAACCGCACCTGGGCCGCCACGTGCGCCTGCCGCTGCGCGGATTTGACCGCCTGATTCCGCTGGTCGCCGACACCGGAGTCGATCTTGAGTTCGGTACTGGCGCACTAAAGATCACACCTGGACACGACCAACTCGACTTTGAGATTGGCGAACGTCACGGCCTTGAGCCAATCCGCGTGGTCGATTGGGACGGCACGCTGACGGCGGAAGCCGGACTCTACGCCGGCATGGACCGGGACGAGGCGCGCACGTTGGTCGCGCAGCACCTCGAGGAAGATGGCTACCTGCTCAAGACCGAGACGCATATCCACAATGTCGGACACTCGCAACGTTCGGGCGTCGTGGTCGAGCCGCTCGTCTCGAACCAGTGGTTCGTCGACACCGATGACATGGCCGCCGAAGCGGCCAGGGTTGTGCGCGAGGACGAAGTTCGCATCGTCCCCGAGCGCTCGAAGAACGTCTACCTGCAGTGGATGGACAACATTCGACCCTGGTGCATCTCGCGCCAGCTCTGGTGGGGACACCGCATCCCGGCCTGGTACTGCTCGGTTTGCGACGCCGACGCCATCATCACCGGCGACGACGGTGAGATCACGATCGACGAAGGCTCGCACCCAATCGTCGAGTTGACCGATCCCGCCACCTGTCCTACCTGCGGCGGTTCCGAACTGGTCCAGGATCCCGACGTGCTAGATACCTGGTTCTCGTCAGGACTCTGGACTCACTCGACCCTGGGTTGGCCCAATACGACCGACGATCTCTCGCGCTTCTATCCCTCCTCAGTCATGGAGACCGGCTACGACATCCTCTTCTTCTGGGTCGCGCGGATGATCATGCTGGGTTGCTACAACATCGGCGAAGCCCCGTTCCACACGGTCTACCTGCATGGATTGGTGCGCGACGCCGAGGGTCGGAAGATGTCGAAATCGCTCGATAACGTCATCGACCCGCTGGAAAAAGCCGATCAGTACGGCATGGACGCGCTGCGCTTCACCCTCGCCACCGGCTCAACCCCCGGCAACGACATGCGTCTCACCGACGAGAGGCTGGAAGGCTCCAGAAACTTCGCCAACAAACTCTGGAACGGAGCCAAGTTCGTCCTCGGCGAAATCTCCAGCGCAAATCACAACACCGGCGCTCCTGATTTTTCCTCCCCCTTGCAGGGGGAGGTGCCGAAGGCGGAGGGGGTCCCTCCGGCCTCCTCACCGAGGCCTCTCAATCCCGCCGTGACAGCTCCCCTAGTGGGAGAGCGCTTGGGAAACAATCCCCTCGAAGACCGCTGGATCCTCTCCCGACTGCAAGCCGTCACCGATTCTGTCGACGAACTTCTGAGGCAGTTCCAGCTCGGCGAGGCCGGTCGTCAGATCCAGGACTTCCTCTGGGGCGAATTCTTCGATTGGTACGTTGAAGCCAGCAAGGTGCGCCTGCGCAACGGCGATCTCACACCTTTGCCCGTCCTGACCAAAGTGCTTGACGACGGACTGCGACTGCTCCACCCGTGGATGCCCTTCATCACCGAAGCCATCTGGCAACAGCTTCGACCGCACCTCGCAGAAGCGGCCGATGTCGACGCCTTGATCGGTGCGAGATATCCCCAGCCAGGCGATGCCAACCGCGATCTCCAAGCAGAGTCAGAGTTCAGCGCCGTACAAGATGTTGTCACCGCCGTGCGCCAGGTTCGTGCTGATTATCGCGTGCAGGCCGGACAGTTTGTCGAGGTCTACGTCCGACCACAGGATGATGTGGCCAGCGCCGTCAGTGCGTCAGCGCCAATCGTCGAAGTACTTGCGCGAGCTCGACCGCTGGCCATCGTCAGAGACCGTGCCGAAGCTCCGACCGAGCAGATCGCCTCAGCCGTCCTGCCCACGGCCGAGATCATCCTGCCCCTGGGTGGACTCGTCGATCTTGACCAAGAACGGGCCCGGCTGAACAAGGACCTCGACAACATCGTCAAGCGTCTCAAGGGAGCCGAAGCGAAGCTCGCCAACGAGGGCTTCCGTTCCAAAGCCCCCGCCGCCGTCGTGCAACAGGCTGAGGAACTAGCAGCCGACCTCCAGCGCCAACAAGCCGACCTCGAATCGAGGATCGGAGCGCTCGGCTAGTGCCTCCGCATGCCGACAGTGCATTAGGACCCGCAGTTAACCGCTTGTGCCGCCGATGAGAGGGTGTTTGACAAGTCCCCTGGTCAGTTAAGTCCCAGTCCCCGCTTTACGCGGGGACCCGCTCGGGCGGCACGAGCTTACTGGCGGTGAAGTCCTCTGTGGGAAAGGAGCAGGTCCCCGCGTAAAGCGGGGACTGGGAATTTCACAAAAGAGACAATTGGTTGATGCACGGTCTGAAGGGGTCAGGCTCCTGGCTCAGCCCAAACAATCACGCCCGTCCCCGACGCCGCACTGCGGCCAGCAATAGTCCGGCGCTGACCGTTGTCACCGCTGCCAGCGTGTTGAACAGCAGGTCCTCTGGATCGAACACCCGATGTGGCAGCGCCAGTTGGATCGATTCGTCCAGCAACCCGACCAGCGCAACCGCGCAGATGGTGAGCAGCGCCGGCACTCGCACATGGCGCCCCTGTTCCGCTCGTTCTGTCAGCGCAGCGTGGATGAACACGGCCAGTACGCCGTATTCAATCAAGTGAGTGCGCTCGGCAAGCGTGAGCCGCAGCAACAGCATCAGGAGCACGGCGGCAATCCCAAACGCAACGGCGATCTCCGCACCGCCCGGATTCGACTGCAGTCCCTGGGTCAAGACAGCAGCACTGACCAGCAGCAGAGCCACTCCGAACACGACTGCGGCGACGTTGTCGTCGGTGAGTAGATCGACCAAACTCCCGCTGAATCCGAGCGAGGCGAAGATCGCTGTGAACACGGCGACTGCCCACAGCCAGAGCCGCCGTTCTCGTCGAGAACTGAACAAGTTCACCTGAAATGAGTCGACGGACTGCAGTTTGTCAGAGCGACAGTTTGGACAACGCCGCGAGGAACTCAGGCACGTCGGTGCGAAAGTCGTCGGCGTTGACATCGTCGTTGGCAGCCAGGTGACCGGCCAGCAACTGAGCAGGGACGATTGCCGGCAACGATTGCAGCTCGGGCGACAACTCGTCCAGGACCAGATGTCGCGACGACTCGGGCGCGGGCACACTTTCCGGCGCGACCCATGCCGCCGCACAGCCAAGGTCGACCACAAACTGCGTGATCTCGCGCGTGCGCTCTGCGGACGCGTCGTTGGCCGCGAAGGTCAGGATCCGATCCGAATCGGTCAACTGCACGGCGGGTCCGTGCAAGAACGACTCCGGTTCCTGATGTCGAATCGCGCGTCGCGAGGCCTCGGCGATCTTGATGTGCGCCTCCTCGGCCGCGGCCAGCATCGGCCCCGCCCCCAGCGCGATCAACGCACCTGACGACCACTCAGCCGCCAGCTCAGCCACCTCGGCTTCCAAACTCAGCGCAGACGCCAGCGACGACGGGATTGCCGATATGTCACCTACAGATCCCGGCGAAACGAGGTCGGCAATCATCGCCGCAGCCATCATCGCCGTGGTGTGCGAGATCGTGTACATCGACGACGGATCCTGCGTAGTCGTGTGCAGCACCGTGACGCTGTCGGGCAACGACGCGAGGTCGAAGCCCGTGTCCACTTTGGTGATCAGCACGACGGGAATCCCCCGCTCGATACAGAGCTCAAGCGATTTGCCGCTAAACGTCTTGCGACCCGTGTGCGCGAATAGCAGTACGGCTTCGCCTTCGGCAACGACGGGATACGTCGCAAACTCAGAGCTGGTCAGCGGTCGCGCCTCAAGTCCTGCAGCGCGCAGCATCCAACTCGCGGCGTTGGCCGCGTTGAACGAAGTGCCAATGCCAACCGTCCACACCCGAGACGCCTCGGCCAGCGTCTGCGCAGCCCGTTCAAACGGCTGCACACTACTCAGAACCTTGGCACACTCCGAGGGCTGCGCCTGAATCGCGGGGTACAGGCGGTAGTCGGTGATCGAGCCCATTTGGCATCACTCCCCTTCTCCCCCCTTGCGGGGGAGATGCCGGAGGCAGAGGGGGGCTCCCTGCCTGTCAATCGCATCAAGTCGTCACTACAAGGCCACTCCTCTGTCACTCCGTGAAATCTCCCCCCGCAAGGGGGGAGAGGGGACTGGGTGAGGGCCCGGCGGGAGAAGATTCTAGGCAACTGCCCCAGCCGTCTTCAGCTCCTCACCCTTCGACCCATTCAGGCCAATCTCGGCGAGAATCTCGTCGGTGTGCTCGCCCGGATAGGCTGGCGGACCCTGGATCGTCGACTTGGTCCGGCTGAAGCGCGGGGCGGGCGCGGGTTGCACGACTCCCGCGACCTCTTCGAACGCGCCGCGCGCCTTGGCGTGTGGGTGATTCGGCGCTTCCCAGGGCTCAAGCACCGGACCGAAGCAGACGTCCGATCCCTCGAAGATCGCTTCCCATTCCGCCCGAGTCTTCGTGCGGAAGATGTTCGTGACGCGATCCTTCAGCTCCGGCCAGCGGGTGTTGTCCATCTGACGTGGCAGCTCTTCGTTCTCGAGACCCAGCAGATGCAGCAACTCGGCGTAGAACTGCGGTTCAATGGAGCCGATCGAGACGTACTTGCCGTCCAGTGTTTCGTAGGCGTCATAGAAGTGTGCGCCAGTGTCGAGCACGTTGGCCGCGCGACCTCGTCGCCAGCCGCCTGTCGCGAGGCCGGCGTGGACCGAGGTGATCAGTGACGACGCACCGTCGACCATGGCCGCGTCCACAACCTGTCCCTTGCCCGAGCGCTGCGCTTCAATCAACGCGCCCAGCATGCCCACAGCGAGGTACATACCGCCGCCACCGAAGTCGCCCACCAGGTTGAGCGGCGGCACCGGAGCCTGGCCCTTGCGCGCGATCGGCGCGAGCGCACCGGCCAGCGAGATGTAGTTGATGTCGTGGCCGGCCATCTGCGCATAGGGACCTTCCTGGCCCCAGCCGGTCATTCGTCCGTAGACGAGCTTCGGGTTGCGCTTGAGGCAGACATCCGGGCCCAGGCCCAATCGTTCCATCACGCCGGGGCGGAAACCCTCAAACACCGCGTCCGCGCCTTCGATCAGTTTCAGCGCGACCTCGACGCCCTCCGGGTTCTTCAGGTCGAGCGCAATCGAACGCCGGCCGCGAGCCAGCAGGTCGCCGGGCGGATCGGCCGGCGCTTCGCCAGGCGCGTTCGACGCTCGGTCGATGCGCACAATGTCGGCGCCCATGTCGGACAGGATCATGCCGCAGAACGGTCCCGGTCCGATGCCCTGAAGTTCAATAATCCGAATGCCGCTGAGCGGTCCCATATCGTGCTCCTCACGTGCCTGATCGACGTGTCGCGATCGTTGTCGTCTTGAGCAGCAGAGTAACGCGCCATGACCTTCCAGATTGAACCAGCCGGTCACGAACACGCGCCGGAGGTGATCGAGCTGATTCACCGCGTCTTCGACGAGTACAAATTCATCTGGGATCCGGTTGACGAGTTCTGGGATCTGCTGACCGAGCAGCAGGCATTTCCGTATCGGTCGCCCATCGGCGGGATGTGGGTCATGCGCGATGACGAAGGCACGGTCGTTGGTTCGATTGCCGCCGAACGAGTCGATGGGCCGACGGTCGAGCTGCATCGGCTCTACCTGGACGCACATTTGCGAGGTCAAGGACTGGGACGCAAGCTGTTTGAGACCGGCGTGGAGTGGGCAAGAGAGCACGGAGCCTGGAGAATCGAACTCTGGTCGGACACCCGCTTCGAAGACGCCCATCGCCTCTACGAACGCCTCGGTTACGTCAAGACCGACACGCGGGAGCTCGACGACGTCAACAACACGGTCGAGTTCAAGTATGAGCGTGAAATCGACCGATAGCCACTTTCCGTCATTGTGAGCGTGTCGCCCAGTCCCCGCTTCACGCGGGGACCTGCTCCTTCCCTGCCCAGGGGCTCGCTACATGTGAGGTGGTTCCCGCCGAGCGGGTCCCCGCGTGAAGGAGACCTTTGAACACTCCCGACTCCCCTCTCCCCCCCTTGCGGGGGGAGATGTCACGGAGTGACAGAGGGGGGCGGCAGATGATGACCAGATAGGACTCCCGAACAGCGGACCCCCCTCTCCCCCCCGCGCGGGGGGGGGGCAGGCGCGGGAGGGGAGGGCGGGGGGCGGCAGATGATGACCAGATAGGACTCCCGAACAGCGGACCCCCCTCTGCCCCCGGGTCAAGCCCGGGGCAGGCTTTCGGCATCTCCGCCGCAAGGGGGGAGAAGGGGAGTTTTCAAAGGTCTCCGTGAAGCGGGAACCGGGGCTACGCCCCGCCGGATCCCGTCAATCGGTGCGGGGAGAGCCATCTCACCTCTCCGACCACCAACGCACAACCAAACATTGACCCTGATCACACCACGCGGGTACGATCTGTTCGCACTGGGGAATCTGGTGCACGTCAACAGAGCGGGTGACGGCAGGTCAACGTGTCTGAACTCTTCGAGAACTACGGCGCCGTTCTAGTCGCCATTCCGGTCGGCGTGATGCTGGTCTTGACCGCGTTGCTGGCGACAAAGTTGCTCGCTCCCCAGCGTCGCACCGCGCTCAAGGGCCAGGTGTATGAGTGCGGCATGCTGCCGATTGGCCGCAATTGGGCGCAGGTCCACGTCCGCTACTACACCTACGCGCTGCTGTTCCTTGTCTTCGACGTGGAAGTAGTCTTCCTCTTCCCCTGGGCCGTCTCCTTCCTCGGACTGATGGGCGAGCCCGACTGGGGTAAGGTCATCCTCTGGCAGATGGTCCTGTTCATCGGCACGCTGCTGGTGGCGCTCGCCTACGCTTGGCGTAAGGGCGTGTTCGACTGGCAACGGAACTAGCTCAACATGAATTTCGTAGGGCAGGAAACGAGACGGGGCGCATGACGACCTCCCAACCACCACACATGGGCGATCCAACGCCCGTCATCATTTCCCCCGAGTCGCTGCGGCTGCAAGCGATCGACGATCAGCCGCCAACTGTGCCCTACAAGATGGTGCTGCCGGGCGTGATGCAGGCGCCGGCCGAGGCGCTGATCTCCGCCGCGCGCAAGTCCTCGCTCTGGCCCATGACCTTCGGCTTGGCCTGCTGCGCGATCGAGATGATCGCCACCTATATGGCCAACCACGACCTCGACCGCTTCGGCATTGTGCCCTGGCCCTCGCCACGACAGTCCGATGTGATGATCGTTGCCGGCACTGTGACCAAGAAGATGGCCCCGGCCGTCAAGCTGCTCTATGAACAGATGCCGCATCCCAAGTGGGTCATCTCGATGGGCGCCTGCGCGACAAACGGCGGCCCCTACACGCAGTACGACCGCGTCGTGCAGGGCGTCGACAACATCGTCCCCGTCGATGTATACGTACCCGGCTGCCCACCCCGACCGGAAGCGCTGATCGACGGACTCCTGGCCCTCCAGGAAAAGATCGTCGAAGAACGAGCGCGGGGTTACTAAGCAACCATGACATCCCGACGCACGCCCGTCGCCCCCGAGGAACCGCCGAGCAACGAGCCGCCTCCCGGCTCGATCGCCGATACCTATCGTGAGGTCATGCCGCTGATCGACATCGACGCGGCCATGACCAAGGGTGACGACGTCGCGCTGACCATCCCGTCCGACACAATCCATGAGGTACTGGAGCGCAGCCGCGACGACCAGCGTCTGCAAATGAACTTGTTGCGCAACCAGACCGCCGTCGACTGGGAAGATCGCGGACTCGAGATCGTCTACCACCTCTATTCGATTCCGCTCCGGCAAGCAGTGACGATCAAGTCCTGGCTGCCCTCGGATGGCGCAGTCGTTGAGTCGGTAGCCGACCTCTACGAGATGGCCAACTGGGCCGAGCGCGAATGTCGCGAGATGTTCGGGATCGAGTTCATCGGCCATCCCGACCCGCGCAACCTGCTGCTCGACGAAGACCTTGACATCCATCCGCTGCGCAAGAGCCATCCGCTCGCGCCGATCGAGATGGAGCAAGGCGTCGACGTGGCGTTCTTCACCAAGGAGTACCCGCCACCCGAGCCGGAGGAAGAAGCGGAAGAGGCCCCCACGGCCGCCGCTGCTCCGACGCGCAAGCGTGTCGAGGACATGACCGAGGAAGAACGGGCCGAGCGCCAGGCCGAGCAGGCCGAACGTGTCGCCCGCGCCCGCGAACTGGCAGCGGTCCGTCGCGCCGAACGTCTGGCCGGCGCTCCGCCTGCCGGTGGTCCTCGCAAAGAGGGCGCCGCGCCGCCTCCAACGCCTGCGGCAGCGCCCGCAGCCGCTCCTGCTGCATCCGCAGCGCCGGCTGCTGCGCCCGTGCAGGACGATCGGCCGCCCGCCCCGCCGCCGCCTGAGCTACCAAGCATTCCCGACGCCGAAGAGGACCCGGAAGGCCGCGCCGAGGCGCTCGCCGAACGCGTCCGACTCGGTCGTGAGTTGGCCGCTGCTCGCCGCGCTCAGTTGCGCGGCGACTAAGCGATTGGATTCGGTCGCAACGATGGCCCGCTGCCAGCAGGTGACGGGCAGGACGAGGAGCAGGGAGTAGACCGCATGGTCCAGCGAACCTTCGAAGGTGAAGTACTCACTGAGCCCGTCGTCGTCGAGCGCGAGTTCGAGACCGTCGACATGAACATCAACATTGGGCCGCAGCATCCCGCGACCCACGGCGTCTTCCGCATGGTCCTGACCGTTGACGGGGAGATCGTCAAGGACGCCATTCCCTACATCGGCTACATGCACCGCGGTGGCGAAAAGCTCTCCGAGAGCCTCGACTATCGCGGCGCGCTCGGCTACCAGGACCGCACCGACTACCTGGCCGCGTTCAACTCCGAGTGGGTTTACGTCAACGCAGTCGAGCGCCTGGCCGGAATCGAGATTCCTGAGCGTGCCGAGTACATCCGTCTGATTCTGGCAGAGTTCAACCGGCTGCTCTCGCACTTCATGTTCATGGGCGCGTTCGGCACCGACGTCGGCTATTTCGGCACCGCGTTCACCTGGACGTTCAAGGAGCGCGAGCGCATCCAGGACCTCTTCGAAGCCGTCTGCGGCGACCGGATTATGTACAACTACTTCCGCGTCGGCGGCCTCGCCTGGGACCCCCATGAGACCTTCGTCGAGGACTCGCACTGGGTGCTGGACATGGTCGAGACCGGCATCGGCGACGTCGATGACCTGATGACCGACAACGAAGTCTTCGTCGCTCGTTGCCGCGACGTTGGCGCGATGACCGCTGATGAGGCGATCTCCTACGGCGTGACCGGACCGATGCTGCGCGCCTCGGGCGTGCCCTTCGACCTGCGTGTTGACGAGCCGTACTCGATCTACGACCGCTTCCATTGGGAAATCCCCGTGGGCGAGCGCGGCGACGTGTACGACCGTTATCTCGTTCGGCTGGAAGAGATGCGCCAGTCGGTCACGATCCTGCGCCAGGCGCTGGATCAGATGCCGACCTCGGGTCCGATCATGCCCGAGCGCATGCCCGCCCGACTGCGCCCGGAACCCGGCGAAATCTACATGCGTCAGGAGAATCCGCGCGGCGAATACGGCATATACATGGTCTCCGATGGAACCGACCAACCCTGGCGTGTGAAGATGCGCTCGCCATGCTTCCACAACCTTTCGTCGCTCAAGCCACAAGTGCTCAACTCGTATCTCGCCGACGCGGTAGTCGCCCTTGGATCGATCGATATCGTCCTCTGCGAGGTTGACCGCTAATGCTGTTCGAGCGCGCATGCCACCACCCCAGGTTGGAGGGCGCCCACTTGATGGGTGTAAGCCTGACTGCGTGTAACCTGCGTGAGCAGCCGAAGCAGCCAAAGGTGATGCGCTAAATGGTCTTGAGCGAGTTCGCCGGCATCAGCATGCCCGACTGGATTGACGCGATTATTCGCGTCATGTTCATCGTCGCATTGATGACGATCATCGCATTTGCACTGATCTACCTCGAGCGCAAAATCCTGGCTCGCTTGCAGGCTCGCGTCGGCCCGACCCGCACCGGCCCGATCGGCACGCTGCAGTCAATTGCCGACGCACTCAAGCTTGTCACCAAAGAGGATGTCCGCCCAATCACGGCAGACCGCTGGGCTTTCGAGCTCGCGCCCTACATGGCGTTCGTCCCAGTCTTCCTCGTCTTTGTGCCGATGCCGTTCACCGAGACCTGGTTCATCCGCGACCTCAACCTGGGACTGCTCTTCGTCTTTGGCGTGCTTGGACTGAACATTGTCGGCGTCGTGATGGCTGCTTGGGGCTCCGACAACAAGTACGCGCTGCTTGGCGGCGTGCGCGCTGCGGCGCAAGCTATCTCATACGAGATTCCCATGCTGCTGATCATCGTCGCCGTGGTCATGGTCGCCGCTAGCCGCCTCGCCATCGACGGCGACGCCTCCGCCGCTGGCTCGATCAACGCGATCGTGGGTGATCAAACCACGACGCCATACCTGTTGCTGCAGCCGCTCGGCTTCGCCATCTTCCTGATCGGCATGCTGGCCGAGCTGCACCGACCGCCCTTTGACATGCCGATCGCAGAGTCGGAAGTCGTCGGCGGCTACTTCGTCGAATATTCCGGCATGCGCTGGGGCATGTTCTTCCTCGCCGAGTACACCGCGCTCTTCCTGCTGGTCGTGCTCGCTTCCTCGCTCTTCCTTGGTGGTTGGAACTGGCCCTTTGGCGCAGATGTCGGACTCGGCCTGCAGATTGTGCTGACGTTCGTCAAAACCTCGGTGATGATCGTGCTCGTGATCGGATCGCGCGCGCTCTTCCCGCGGCTGCGGATCGACCAGCTCATGGCGTTCTCCTGGAAGGTCCTGCTCCCCTTCGCCATCGTCCAGGTCCTCGCCAACGGCATCATCCTCGCCTACGGCGGCGCCGACTGGGTCGTCGGACTCGTCTCCTTCGCGCTGCTCGTGGCGCTGGGCGGACTGGTCTACTACCTGATGAACCAGAAGAAGGGCGCAGGCACCCGCACCGTACAGACCACGCCGGCCACGCCGCGCGTGATCACCGCCCCCGAAGTCACCCCGGTCGAAGCCGGCGGCGACTAAGCAGTACAGCAGTAGAGGAAGAGGAGCCCCGTGGAGGACGGCGTCACCGCGACTCAGGTGGTCTTCTGGATCCTGGCAGTGGTCATGCTGGTCTCTGCGATCGGCGTTGTCACCGCAGGCAACATCGTCTACGCGGCGTTGTTCTTCATCGCCGCGCTGGCCGGTGTGGCCGGCATTTATCTGATTCTCACGGTCGAATTCCTCGCCCTTGTCCAGCTCCTCGTCTACGGCTCAGCCGTCGTCATCCTGATCCTCTTCGCGCTCATGCTCACCAGAGCCCGTGAGCGACCACAGGCGCTCTTCGGACGCTCCCGACCTATCGGGATCGCTGCCTCCCTGGGTCTGCTCGCCGCCCTGATCGGCGGCATCGTCGCCACGACCTGGACGACGCCGGCGACCTCTTCTGCGATTCAGCCAGTTGGTCTGCAGACCATCGGCGATGCCATCTTCACCATCTGGATCGTCCCCTTCATCATCGTCGGCGTACTGCTCTCGATTGCGCTGGACGGCGCGATCATGCTCGCCTCACCTGACGAGGACGACAACTGATGCCACCGCTTGACCACATCCTGATTGTCAACGCGGTGCTCTTCGCGATCGGCGTGATGGGCGTCCTCACGCGGCGTAACGCCGTGCTGATCCTGCTCTCGGTCGAGCTGATGCTCAACGCCGTTTCGCTCAACATGGTCGCGTTTGCGGTCTATGGCCACGTCGACTTCGGCAATATCACCGGAATCGTCTTTGCCTTCTTCATCATCGTCATCGCGGCCGCAGAGGTCGCGCTGGCGCTTGGTATCGTCGTGCGGACCTTCCGCAACCGAGCCACCGCCAATGTCGATGAAGTGAACCTCCTCAAGTGGTAACCGGGAGCATGCACCGATGATCTGGGCTGACCACGCGTGGATTTTGCCGGCAATCCCGGCCCTGGCGTTCCTCGTGCTGTTCGCATTTGGACGCTTCCTGCCACGCGGCGGCGACTTCATCTCCGTGGGCGCGGCGCTGGCCGTGTTCGTGCTCTTCTTCTTCGTGCTCGAGTCGCATCTCGATTGGCTCGGCGCAGGCCTCGGCGGGATTCGCAACGTCGGCACTGACTGGATCAACTTCGACAACTTCGTTGTCCGGCTTGGCTTCACCGTCGACTCCATCGCCATCGTGATGGTCTTCGTCGTCTCAACGGTGGCGCTGATGGTCAACCTGTATTCGACCAACTACCTGCGCCATCATGGCAAGCCCGAGCCGCGCTACTGGTGGTACTTCGCAGTGCTGTCGCTGTTCGTCGCGGCGATGCTAACGCTGGTCCTGGCCGACAACCTGTTGCTCATGTTTGTCGCCTGGGAAGGCGTCGGTCTCTGCTCCTTCCTCCTGATCGGCTTCTACTACGAGCGCCGTTCAGCCGTCGAGGCGGCCAAGAAGGCGTTCGTCACCACTCGACTTGGTGATGTCGGCCTGTTCATCGGCATCATCCTCTTCTGGCGCGCGACCGGTTCCTTCCAGATTTCCGACATCATCGCCGCCGCCGAGGCGGGCCGCGTCAACGACCTGCCACAGGTCATGGGCGACGGATATCTCACGCTCTCAACTCTGATGCTCTTCCTGGGTGCCGCCGGCAAGTCGGCGCAGGTGCCATTCCACGTCTGGCTGCCCGATGCGATGGAGGGCCCGACGCCGGTCTCCGCGCTGATTCACGCCGCCACGATGGTCGTCGCCGGCGTCTACCTGGTCGCCCGACTGCTGCCCGTCTTCGAAGTCACTCCTGGCGCATCCAACGTCGTCCTCGTCGTCGGCCTGACCACCGCATTACTCGCCGGAATCATGGCGCTGGCCCAGAACGACATCAAACGGGTGCTCGCCTATTCCACTGTGTCGCAACTCGGATTCATGTTCGTCGCTCTGGGGGTCGGCGCCGTCGGCATTGCCATGTTCCACTTACTCACGCACGCCTTCTTCAAGGCCTGTCTCTTCCTGGGCTCGGGATCCGTGATCCACATGACCGAGGAGCAGGACGCGCGAAAGCTCGGCGGACTCTGGTGGCGCATGCCTGTGACGGCATCGACCTTCATCATCTCGTCAATCGCGTTGGCCGGGATCCCACCATTGTCCGGATTCTTCTCCAAGGACGAGATTTTCGTCGCCACGGTTGGCGGCGCGAACACGATCGTCGCAATCCTGCTCGGCGTGGCCGCATTCCTCTCCGCGCTCTACATGGCGCGACTGGTGATCATCACCTTCTTCGGTCCGCCCAAGGACATCGCCGTGATCAAGCGCGCCCGCGAGGCGCCTCCGACCATCCTGATCCCGCTCGTGTTCCTGACCGTCCTCACCTTCCTCGTCGGCTTCGTCGCATTCGACCAGGTCGGCGATGCGCTCGGATTCCCCGGTGGCATCAACAACTACATCTACTTCCCCCAGCCGCACGACTTCCACTTCTCCAACTCGATTGCCGCCGTGACCGGCACGGTCTCGCTGCTCGGATTCCTCACCGCCTGGTGGTTCTTCTGGGGCCGCAACTCGCACCGAGCCAAGGCGGTCCGCGACTTCCAGCCGAGACTGGTTGCCGTCGTCGAGAACAAGTTCTACTTCGACGAGGCCTACCAGTGGGGCATCGACCGCGCCATGCTGCCGCTGGCCCGGATTGTCGCCTGGTTCGACCGCATGATCGTCAACGACACCGGCATCAACGCGCCCGCCGACGCCACGCGCTACGCCGCCTACTGGCTGCGCTACCACGTCACTGGACGCATCCCCGACTACGCGTTGCTGATGGTTATCGGCATCGCACTGGCCGGCGGCCTCGCATTCTTGTTGCGCGGCTAACGAAAGAACGAAGTAGAGAGAGGCACACAGCGTGGACGCAGGCGAAGCACTACTGCTGCTCTTGCTGATCCCTGGCGGCGCCATGCTGCTGACCTTGTTCGTGCCCTCGCGGCACGTGAACGTCGTGCGCTACATCGCGCTGATCACGACCATCGCAACGCTGATCGATTCAATCTGGATCTTCGCCGTCTACGACTTCGCGGAAGGCGGCTACCAGTTCGATCTGCAATACCCGTGGATTGAGAACATCGCATTCCTCGGCGAGAACGGCATTTCCCTCCACCTGGCTGTCGACGGCATCGCCGCGCCGATGGTCCTGCTCAACGGTCTCGTCGGCTTTGCCGGTGTGCTGGTCTCCTGGAAGATCACGCACCGGGTGAAGGACTTCTTCATTCTCTTTATGGCGCTGTTCACAGGTGTCTACGGCGTCTACATCGGCCAGGATCTGTTCTTCTGGTTCTTCGCCTACGAGCTCGCCGTCCTCCCGATGTACCTCTTGATCGTGATCTGGGGTTCGACCAACAAGGAATACGGCGCGATGAAGCTGACCATGGTCCTGGTCGGCGGCTCCGTGTTGATCTTCATCGGCATATTCGCCGTCTTCGCCGAGGCCGGCGCCGGCACCTTCGACATGGCGGTCCTTCGAGAAGTCAACTTCGGCCGCAGCTTTGCCAATACCTTCTTCCCCTTCTTCATGATCGGCTGCGGCATCCTGGCCGGCCTGTTCCCCTTCCATACCTGGTCGCCCGACGGCCACGTCGCCGCCCCGACTGCCGTCTCTATGCTCCACGCCGGCGTCCTGATGAAGTTGGGCGCATTCGGCATCATTCGGCTGGGTATGGAGATCCTGCCGGCCGGCACCGACTTCTGGATGCCCGTCCTGCTCGTACTCGGCGGCGTCGCTGCGGTCTATGGCGCAATCTCCGCCATCCACCAGACTGACCTCAAATTCGTGATCGGCTATTCGTCTGTGTCCCATATGGGCTTCGTCCTGATGGGATTGGGGACGATGAATAACATCGGCGTCAACGGCGCGGTGTTGCAAATGTTCTCCCACGGCGTGATGACTGCCCTCTTCTTCGCCATGGTCGGCGGACTATACGACCAGGCGCATACCCGCGACATCCGCGTCTTCGGCGGACTCGTGCGCAAGATGCCGCTGTTTGTGATCTTCTTCGGTATCGCCGGACTGACATCGCTCGGCTTACCCGGACTGTCAGGATTCGTCGCCGAGTTCCACATCTTCGTCGGCGCGATCGATACCTTCCCGCTCTTTGCAGCGCTGGGCATCCTCTCGGCGGCGCTGACCGCGATTTACGTGCTGCGACTCATGGGTCGCGCCGCCCTCGGTCCGTTCAACCCGCGTTGGGAGAGCCTCAAGGACCTATCGCGCTGGGAGATTGCCGCAGCCATCGTGCTGATCGCACCGATCATCGCGATGGGTGTCTGGCCCGACCCGTTCATTGACCGTATCGCGCCCACAGTGGCCGACTTGCCCCAGGTTGAGCAGATCGGCAATCTGTTCACTCTCAGTTCGCTGACCGGACGGTGACACTGATGGATCTTGAATATCAGCTGATCATCCCCGAATTCGTCATGGCTGGCTTGGCCGTGGTCGTCATCGCCGCTGCATTGGCGTTTCGTAACGTCGACCAGAAGTGGTTCGGCTATGCCACCGCCGCCGCGCTGGGCATCATCGCGGTCGTCACTGCCATCGCCTACTGGAACACCCACGACGACTTCGGCAACGTCCTCGCGGTCGACCACTTCACAGTCCTCTTCCGCGTCTTCTTCCTCGGCATCGCCTTCTTCACGGTCCTGGCCGCCGTCCAGTTCGCCGGCGACCGGCTCAAGAATCACGCCGAGTTCTATGGCCTGATTGTCTTCGCGACGCTGGGCATGATGCTCCTCGCTGCTTCGCGCGAGCTGCTCACGGCATACCTATCGCTCGAGCTGCTCTCGTTCAGCTTCTACATCCTGGTCGGATTCAACAAGCTCAATCCCTTCTCCAATGAGGGCTCGCTCAAGTACATGCTGCTCGGGGCGTTCTCCTCAGCCCTAATGCTCTATGGCATCTCACTGATCTACGGCGTTACCGGCACGACCCTGTACTCCGGCATCGAGCCGGACGGTGTCGCCGCCGGCCGCAACATTGCCGACCAACTCGCCTCGTTCGGCGGATTCGGCGGCGGCGTCGACCCCGACGGCGCCCGTCCCGGCCTGTTGATCGGACTCGTGCTGATCACCGCAGGTCTCGGATTCAAGGTCTCGGCAGTCCCCTTCCACCAGTGGACGCCCGACGCCTACCAGGGTGCGCCCCTGCCGATCACCGCATTTCTCAGCGCCGGCGGTAAGGCGGCAGCCTTCGCCTTCTTCCTGCGACTGTTCACCGAGGCCTTCCTGCCCGCCGCCAACGAATGGGTCTGGTTCGTCGGCATCCTCGCCGCATTGACCATGATCGTTGGCAACTTGATGGCACTGCAGCAGACCAACTTCAAGCGACTGATGGCATATTCGTCGATCTCGCAGGTCGGCTATCTGCTCGTCGGCATCGTGGCCCTGAACGCGACCAACATCGCCCAATCGCAGGACGCGGCCTCGGCCCTGGTGTTGCACCTGATCGGTTACGTCACAACCAACATTGCCGTCTTCGCCGCGATCATTGCCTTCTACAACCGGACTGGACGCGACGACATCGTCGACCTCCGAGGACTGGCCGAACGTCAGCCGTTCCTGGCATTCTCGATTGCCGCGGCATTGTTCTCGCTAGCTGGGATGCCTCTGTTCGCCGGGTTCGCGACCAAGTTCATCATGTTCCAGGCGGCCTTCAACAACGGCTTCCTCTGGCTCGGCGCAATCGGTGTGACCGCCTCGTTCGTCTCGCTCTACTACTACCTGATGGTGATCAAGCAGATGTACCTCTACGAGCCGGAAGGCGCCGATCGCGAGCGCTTCCACGTTTCACGACCATTGGCGGGCGCGCTGGTTGTCCTGGTTGCCGGAGTTCTGTTCATCGGCCTCTACCCAACCCCGCTCTTCGACGTCATCCACAGCTCAACTGAAAGCCTCTTCGAACAGGCCGCCGCATTGTCGGCGGCCGCCGTCGGTAAGTAAGTTCCAAGAGCTCACACGTTGGATATCTGCACGTAATCGTTCCCCCTCCCCTGCTCCTGGGAACGTCTCAGAAGCTCACTTCCATTCGCGGACTCCCAGTCCCCGCTTTACGGAGACCTTTGAAAACTCCCCTTCTCCCCCCTTGCGGGGGAGATGCCGAAGGCAGAGGGGGGGTCCGCTGTTCGGGAGCCCTATCTGGTCATCATCTGTCGCCCCCCCCCCTCTGTCACTCCGTGACATCTCCCCCCCTTGCGGGGGGAGAGGGGATTCGGGAGTTATTCAAAGGTCTCCCGAAAGCGGGGACCGGGATGGTGGAGTTCTGAGACACCCTACGGTTCCCCGGGCAGACGCAGGGACTGGGATTAGAGATATGCATAGGACTTTGCGAGAGGAGCGTGGTTCGCGGGCCGGGATCCAGCAAGAAAAGTCTGAACCGCCTACAGGACCGCCAGATACCGCCGGAGCTCGTAGTCCGTCACTTGCGAGCGGTACTCGTCCCACTCCATGCGCTTGTTTTGCAGCACGGTGGACCAGACGTAGTCTCCGAGCACAGTCTTCATCAACTCCGAGGACGAGAACGCGTCAATCGCGCGTCCCTGCGTGGTCGGCATCTCGATGATGTCCCGCTCGGCCCGCTGTGCTTGGGTGAGCTCGAAGACGTTGTCTTCAGCAGCCGGCGGCGGCGTCAGACCCTCATCGATGCCGCGCAAGCCTGCGGCGAGGAACGCAGAAAACGCCAGGTAGGGGTTGGTCGCTGAATCCGCCCCGCGATACTCGAGCCTGGTCGACTCCGAGTCGCTCGGATCGTATTCGGGAATCCGCACGAGGTCAGATTGGTTGGCGTGTGACCAGGTCAGGTAGACGGGCGCCTCGGTACCCGGGGCGAGCCGCTTGTAACTGTTGGACCACTGGTTGGTGATCAACGTGAACTGTGGGGTGTACGCCAGCAGCCCGGCGAGGAAGGAACGAGCGATTTCGGACAGGCCGCCGCCCGCTTCATAGAACAGATTCTGCTCGTGATCCCAGAGCGAGAGGTACACATGCATTCCCGACCCGTTCACACTATTGAGCGGCTTGGGCATGAACGTTGCGTGGACGCCCTGCTTGATCGCGACCTCCTTGACGACCAGGCGTGTGGTCATCACCTGGTCCGCCATGGTCAGCGCGTCGGTGTAGCGCAAGTCGATTTCGTGTTGCGACGGCGCTGCCTCGTGGTGCGAGGATTCGACCGCGATGCCCATCTCTTCTAGCGTCAGCACGGTTTCGCGACGCAGATCGGTCGCAGTGTCGAGCGGGGAGAGATCGAAGTACCCGCCGGAGTCCAGCGGCGACGGATCATCGGGCGCCTTGAAGTAGAAGTACTCAATCTGCGGCGCCACGTAGAAGGTGTAGCCGCGTTGCTGAGCCGATTCGAGCTGGCGGCGCAGTATGCGTCGAGGATCGCCCTCAAACGCCTCGCCGTTGCGACGCCGAATGTCACAGATCATCCGCGCAACGCGGTGCTGCTGAGGACGCCAGGGCAAGACAACGAACGTATCCGGATCGGGCAGCGCCACCATGTCGGACTCGTCGTGCCGTGCGAACCCCTCGATCGACGCGCCGTCAAACTCGACGCCCTTCTCCAACGCTTTGGGCAGTTCGTCGATCGTGATTGCCACAGACTTGAGCTGGCCCAACAGGTCGGTGAACCACAAGCGGACAAAACGAACGTCGTGTTCGCGGCAGGCGTTCAGGACGTGCTGGTGCTCGCTGGGTGGGGCGTTAAGGTCGGAGTCGAGGGTGGTCATCGTGGGAGCCAGTTTCCGGTTGCCTGATCGCCGACAAGCGGTGTCCTACGTTGTTCCTCGTCGCAGAGGGAGCTGTCGCGAAGCGACTGAGGGAGGCTCGTCTCGCTGGGGCAAGACCCCCCTCTGCCTTCGGCATCTCCCCCCGCTCCGCGGGGGGAGAAAGAACTCGCGCCGGCGAATCAGAGTGCCGAAGGCCGGATAATGCTGCCGCCTAGATGTGGTAGTAGTGGAAGAACTCCGCTGCGACCGGGTGCATGAAGATGTCTCGCGACTCGGTCAGTTTGAAGTCCTGGTACTGGTCGATCAGGTCTTGCGTGAAGACTCCGCCTGCCATCAGGAAGTCGTGATCGGCAGCCAGCGCTTCCAGTGAACCCTCGAGCGAGTGCGGCACCGATGGGATGCCGGCCGCCTCTTCGGCGCTCAGCTCGTAGATGTCGGTGTCGACCGGGTCGCCCGGCTCGATCTGGTTGCGGATTCCGTCCAGGCCGGCCATCAGCATCGCCGAGAAGGCCAGGTAGGTGTTGGCCGAGGCGTCCGGCGGTCGGAACTCGAGTCGCTTGCTGTTCGGTGACGTCTCATACGTGGGAATGCGGACCGCCGCGGAGCGGTTTCGCTGCGAGTACGCGAGGTAGATCGGCGCTTCGAAGCCCGGCACCAGGCGCTTGTACGAGTTTGTCGTCGGCGCGCAGAACGCCAGCAGCGCCGGGCCGTGCTTGAGCAGACCGCCGATGTAGTGGCGAGCGGTGTCCGACAGGTCGGCGTACTGGCCGGCCTCGTAGAAGAGCGGCGCGCCGTCCTTCCACAACGACTGGTGACAGTGCATCCCAGTCCCGTTGTCGCCGTAGAGCGGCTTGGGCATGAAGGTCGCCGACTTACCGTGCGCCTTGGCCACGTTGCGCACGATGTGCTTGTACCACTGGGTCTCGTCCGCCTTGTGCTTCAACGTGTTGAAGCGCGTGGCGATTTCGCCCTGGCCGCCGGTCGCGACCTCATGGTGATGGACTTCCATCTCCATGCCCACGGCGTTCATCGCATCGGACATCTCCCAGCGAATGTCGCTGAGCGTGTCGAACGGCGCAGTAGGCGAGTAACCCTGCTTGGGCGGAATCTTGTAACCGAGGTTGCTTTCGTCTTCGTCGCGACCGCTGTTCCAGTCGGCCTCATCCGATTCGACAACGTAGAAGGCCTGGTTGATTGACATCTGGAACTGGACGTGGTCGAACAGGAAGAACTCAAGCTCGGGGCCGAAGAAGGCCTGATCAGCGATGCCTGAGTCGATCAGGTGCTGCTCGGCCTTGGTTGCCACGTAGCGCGGGTCGCGACTGTAGCGGTCGCCGGTGACCGGGTCGTGCACGTCGCAGATGAACTTCAGGGTTGGCACGTTCTCGGTTGGGTCGATGCGTGCCGTGTCGAGGTCGGGGCGCAGCAGCATGTCCGATTCGTCAATGCTCTGGAAGCCGCGCAGCGATGAGCCGTCAAAGCCCTGGCCGCGCTCGACCAGGTCCTCGTCGACCTTCGACGCCGGAATGCTGAAGTGCTGCCAGCGACCGATCAGGTCAGTGACCAACAGGTCGACGCGGCGAATGCCCTGATCCTGGATCAGCGCCTGAATCTCACCAAGGGTTGCCATGGGCTCATGCCTCTCTATGCTCGCTGCTGCATGGGTCTCGGGGCCGGTTGGAGTCGCGCGCGAGCACTGCCGCCAGCCACGCAGCATCAATGATTGCTGGCAATCATCCTATGACCAGCAACGCTTGCGTCAGACGCTCCTGAGTTACACCTGAGTTACGCGCCGCTGAGAGGCGCGCATCAGTCGCACTCTGTATCCGGCTTGTCTCTCCACAAGGCAAACTGGCAGGTCTCCCCATGGAAACCGTCGATAAGCCCTCTCCGTCATTGCCGCGCTCCGCCGCGGCAATCTCGCAGCGTTCGGCGCCGACGTGTCCGTTGGAATCAGCGAGATACCCCCGTTCAAGCCGGGGGCAGGCTCCGCGACAAGCGCGGGTATGACGGGGAAATTCGTGTGTCAACAGTCAGCGCAGCGGCAAGGCAAACCGATAGCCCACGTTGCGCACCGTCTCGACGTAGCGCTGGCCGCCCGACTCCAACTTCGACCTCAACCGCCTGATGTGTACGTCGACCGTCCGCGAGCCACCGTAGTAGTTGTAGCCCCAGACTCGGTTGAGCAGCGTCTCTCGCGTGAACACCTGCTGATTGTGGGTCATCAGGAAGCGCAACAGCTCGAACTCCTTGAACGTCAGCGAGATCGAGCGACCGCCCTCGAACACCTGGTAGTTGGAGGTATCGACCACCAGGTCGCCGGCCTCCAGCGTGTTTCGGGTCAGCGCCCGGCCATGACGCCAGAGCACGAGTTGCACCCGAGCCACAAGCTCGGCGTCATGCACCGGAGCGAGGACGAAATCGTCGAGTTCCTGGGTCGGACCGAGCAGCTGCGTGTCGGCCGGTCGCAAGGCGGCAAGCCGCATCGCCTCGGGCCAAGCCAGGACCTCAGCCGGCCGAGCCGCCGGCACCGCGTGACGCCAGTCCAGGAGGAGCACGTCGGGCGCAGCTGCTGGATCTGGCTCGTTGCCTTCAGCCGGAATGAAGCGCACCACCTGCAGGCCGGCGCGTTCGAGCGGCGGCTGAATCGGCGTGATGAAGTCGTCATCAACCGTCGACACTGTCAATCGGAACATATATGCACCATAGAGCAGCCTCGATGCACTCCGCCCGACCTAGTGAAGATGTCTATACGTCAAGCCTTTTTCAATCGAACGTCCGCTCACGCACGCAGGATGCAGAGACTCAATCCCATGACTGAACCGAAATCGGCGAGATTCTCGCGTCAAGCGGGGGAATGACGGAGCGGATGCTTGCGCCGGACCCGCAAATGGACAAGCCCTGTGGAGACTGGCTGTTCAGCCGATCTCGCATGGTTGCGATACGCTCTGCATCGTGTCCTTTCGGACGGGCCGGCGTAGCTCAGAGGTAGAGCAACGGTTTCGTAAACCGTAGGCCGAGGGTTCGAATCCCCCCGCCGGCTCCAGCATTCCTTTCCCAGACTCCGGTCAACACTGCCTAGCTAGTGGCCTGTCCCGGCAATGGCTCCGAAGTCTGTTCGACGTCGTCTCCATCGCTGCGACCCTGCAAATGCGATATCGGCACGGCCGGCATCGTCGTCACTTCTCCGCGAATCTTGGCGCCAAATGCGATCGACCAACGTGCCGCCGCATCGTTGTCGGGCGCGTCAATGATCGCTGTGAAGTCATACGGACCGAGCACGGCATAGATGCCCAATGCGCTGACACCTGGTATCGAGACGTTCTGTTCCGCCTCCAATGGCGCGCGCGGATTCGCGAGTGTCGCGTCAAGTCCCTCGGGCGAAAGCCGCACCAGCAGGATGTATTGCATGGGCTTCTCCAATCCCTTCAGCGAGGCCGTCCGACTCTGATTCACTCTCAGTATCGCGCTTCATGTGACGGGTTGTGAACCCGGACGTGGGATACAATCCGATAACAATCCCTGTGGGTGATGAGGGTTGAGACGCCGCTCAGGCGCCGTCCAGCCGAGCCGCGACAGCGACGGGAGCCGAGATGAATGTATCCATGCTGACCGAGGGTCTGCACCGTCGCGGACTGTGGTTGTTCGCGCTACTCGTCTCTGCAGCGCTCGTGTTAAGCGCCTGCGATCTCGTCGGCAGCGATACCGAGGATGATGAGCAGGACCAGCAGTCCAAGCAAGAGCAGGGCCAGCAGGAGCAGCAAGCTGCGCCGGCTGCAGCGCCGGCCGCCGCCGCACAACCTCCTCAGGAGGATGCAGGCCCTGAGCCTCCGCCCGAGGCCGCCGGTGGCGGCGAAGGCGCCACGGCGTACAGCATCGTGTTCCCCAGCCTGGCGCTCGTCTTGACCGACAATTCTGCCGCCACTGGCCTGGTGATTACCGACGGATACGTCATGGTCGATGAACGCTCACTCGGAGGCGCCATGTCCGCCGACGTGCTGCTGTCCAATGGCGACATCCTGGAAGACCTGCCGATCGTCGGTCGTGACCAGTTCACCGGCATCGCCTACCTGGGGCCGGTCGATGGCAATCTCGTACGACGGCTGCCAGGCGCTCGACTTGGCGACGGCGAGGGCATCCGGCCCGGTTCCTCGGTCTTCACCATCGGCTACAGCCCAGCCGACATGGCTGACGCAATTCCCGCCGTCTTCTCCGGCGTCCTCAGCGGGACCGAGGAGTGGGAAGCGGGACAGCGCACATTCCTGCGCACCGACGCGCAACCGTATGGCGCGACCGCAGGCATGATCCTCGTCGACGGCGGCGGAACGGTCATTGGCATCGCCTCGGCGGCGATGGTGCAGCTCGGCTGGTACGTCTCCGCCGGCGACCTGGCGCGCAGCCTGCCTCCTGCTGCGATTACTCCGGCGCGCACGCCCGACCCGGCCAGCGCGTCACCGGAACACCTGCTCATTGTTGACTCATCGCAGCCGTCGACTGAGCTGTTCCTCGGCGACGACGCGACCGGGCAGACGGTCTCGCTGTCAATCTCCACCAATGTGCCGGCGCTGTTGCAGTTGATTGACGCCGACGGTCAGGTCCTGCAGGACTCCACGCTGATTGCCGGTTCAACGATCATCAGCCTGGCGCCGGACACGGTCGGTCCCTACCGCCTGTTGATTTCACCGGAACCGGCCATGATGGGCGACGGGGATGAAGAGCCGGTCGCGGCCATGGCCTACGAGCCGACCTTCGAGATCAGCTCGAGCGCTCCGTTGATGTCGATGGCGGAGGCCGACGCGACCATGCCGCTTGAGATCAATGTGCCGTTCGTGGGTACGATCGACGTCCCCGGCGATGCTGACAGCTTCAACCTGGCCCTCCGCGCCGGAGCGACCTACGAAGTCCAAGTCCAGAGCCTGCTCTTCGACACCGTCCTGCTGGTCCAGGGCAGTGGTCTGGATGCAGTCGATGACGACACCGGCGGCGGCCCGTTCGGTACCGATTCGGCTCTGACGCTGGAGCCCGCCGAAGACGGAATCGTCAGCCTGACTGTCAAGGACTACGCCGACGAGAACACCGGCCCTTACGTCTTGACCGTTACTCAGACCGGTGGCGAACCGCCGGCCGAGGACACCGCGATGGAGGAAGATTCAGCGATGGCGATGGGCGTCACGCTGCCCACTCCGCTCGGCGACCTCAGTCTGCGCGGCGAGATCACCGAGGACGGCCTGGTGCCCACGCTCCTCGGCATCGGCAGCGAAATCGGCGAGAACGGCTCGCTCCTCGTCGGTGACAACGACGGCATCTTCGAGATCGTTGCCTCGATCGTGGGCACGGACTCCAGCACCGCGCGTCTGTTCGTCTTCGACAGCGAAGGCCAGATAGTGGTCTCGGGCCGAGTCATCCTTAACTGCGCGAGCGCCGATCCCTGCCTGGCCAGCGCCGTCTTCATCACACCCGAAGACGCACCGGGTCCAGCCGGAGTCTGGAGCGTACTGCTCCAGCCTGAGGGCGCTGGCACGGGCATCACCGAGTGGCAGATCGAAGTCCACCTCTACGACGACGCCCCCGAGGCGATGGAGGAAGAGTCCGAAGAGCAGTAACCGACGACACCGCAGCTAACACAACACAAGCGCCGGGAGCAATCCCGGCGCTTGTCGTTCTGCCCCATTGTCATATGCACGCTCTGACGTGCGTAACTCACGGCAAAAGGCCGTTACATCACGCTCTAGTCCCCTCTCCCCCCCAAGGGGGGGGAATGTCACGGAGTGGCAGTGGGGGGGGTCGGCGGGTGACGAGCAGACAGGGTTAGCAGCCAGGGAGACCCCCCTCTGCCCCCGGGTCGAGCCCGGGGCAGGCATGCGGCATCTCCCCCGCAAAGGGGGGAGAAGTGGAATCGAACGTGGCTTTCAACCAGTGTGCAACACGCGTCGAGATTCCCGCGGCGGAGCGCGGGAATGACGGAGCTACGGCGGGAATGATGGATCTACGGCGGGGATGAGGACCGCTAGCGGATAGCCGACTTTTGCGGTCTGGCCAGGACCATGTGCAGCGCGACACCGAGCATCCGGCGTACTCGGGTGCGCACAGGGATCGGTGGGTCGATGGTCAGCCGTGGCAGTGCGTTGTCCAGCCACTTCGGCATGTACCAGTTGGCCGGACCGGCGATCTGCATGAACGCCGGCACTAGCACGAGCCGGACGAGCGTCGCGTCGATGAAGATGGCGAAGGCCATGCCGATGCCGAACTCCTTGACCGCTCGCTCGTCGCCGAAGAAGGCGAAGCTGCCGAATACGGCGATCAGGATGGCAGCTGCCGCAGTGATCACGCGAGCCGACGCGCCGATTCCGAATGCCACAGACTCGCCGGAGTCGCCCGTTTCCAGCCAGTGTTCGCGAATCCGCGAGAGGAGGAAGACCTCGTAGTCCATTGAGAGGCCGAAGAGAATGGCGAACATGATCATGGGGATGAACGACTCGATCGGACCGGTCCGATCAAGCCCCAGGAACGAGAGTCCCCAACCCCACTGGAAGATCACGACGAGGAAGCCGAGCGCTGCGCCGATCGCGAGCATGTTCATTACGGCCGCCTTGAGCGGCACCAGAATCGAGCGGAAGGCCATCATCAGCAGCAGGATCGAGACACCAATCACGAGCGCGAAGAAGATCGGTAGCCGTGAGATCATCTTGGCAGTGACATCTTCGTATGCGGCGGTGATTCCGGCGATGTAGATCGTCGTTTGAGGCACGATCTCGTCGAGTGCCGCCGGCACGGCTCCCTCTCGGAGTCGTCCGATGAGGTGCCGAGACTCCAGTTCTTGTGGCGCCGTCGTCGGGATGATCGGCACCAGCGCTGTCTCGCCACTGACGGAGATATCGGGTGGCAATACTGCTGCGACGCCCTCGGTTGCGGCTAGGGCGCGACTCACGGCCTGCAGGTCCTCAGGTGTCAGGCGCTCTCCGGATCTGTCGACGACGGCGAACAGCGAGCCGTTGACGCCTGGGCCGAACGCATCCGAGATCAGGTCATAGGCTCGGCGCGATGTGTAGGAAGTGGGCCGGTTGCCATCGTCGGAGACACCCATTTCCATCATGAACGCCGGGATGGTCATCGTGATCAAGATGGCAGAAGCGATCAGCAGGTAGATCCAGGCGCGGCGCTCGATGCGTCGGGAGAAGTGATACCAGCGGCCGTGCTCGCCGCCTGCGGTGTAGCGCAAACCGGGAATCGAGAACTTGTCAATCCGTCGCCCGATGAGGACCAACATCGCCGGCAGCAGTGAGACCGCCACGATCATCTCAATCAACACGACCATCGCCGCCGCGAGCCCCATGTTGGCAATCAGCGGGATCCCGATCGCGAACAGACCGAGCAACGCGACCACGACGATCGATCCGGCAAAGGCCACTGCGCGGCCGGCCGTGGTCACGGCGGCTCGCGTCGCTTCGCCGGGATCGACGCCGGCGGCAAGTTGCTCGCGGAAGCGGGCAATGACGAAGAGGGCGTAGTCGATCCCGACGCCGATGCCAAGCATGGCGCCGAAAGTCGGTGCGACGGTTGAGATGTCGAGGAACGCCGCCGCGATAATGATGCCGACCGTGCCGACTGCGAGTCCAACCAGCGCGGAGACGATCGGCATTCCTGCAGCGAAGATGGAGCCAAACCCGACAATCAGGATGATCAACGCCGCCGCCAGGCCGACGAGCTCGGCGGTGCCGGGCGGCTCGGTCTCGTACTCGCGCACCGGTTCCCCGGCGAAGTCGATCTGCAGCGTGTCGGATCGAAGCGCCTCGCCATAGCCGATCACTTCGCCGATGTTCTCTGACGAGAGATTGTTGGCCAGCTTGTCAAAGGCCACCCGCACAATGGCTGTTCGGCCGTCGGCCGAGAGGCTGCCTTGTCGCTGTTCAGGTGGGAAGACGACCGCGACTTCATCGACGTCGGCGACTTGTAGCGCAAACGCTTGTATGGCGGATTGGGCCTCGTCACCCTGAATCGTCCCGTTGGGTGTATGGAAGACGGCCGCGAGTTCTGAACCGGAACGAGCCGGATATCGCTCTTCCAGCAAATCGACTGCGGACTGGGTCTCGGTACCAGGAACGACGAAGGAGTCAGTCAGCGTGCCGCCGAGGTTGCGCACCGCGACAACGGCGACCACCACCAACAGAATCCACATCGCCACGACGCGCCACGGATGTTCCGCGACGAAAACGGACCATCGCTCCATCTCGTGGACCCCCAACTCGCACGCTTGCCGCAGGCAAGCGTATCCCGGTGTCCGGCTACGTGGCGAGTCGGCGCCTACGAAAGAATGGAATCAATAGAAGCGGGTCCGGCGCCCATCAAGATCAAGGCTATACAAGCGAAGACCAACAGGACATCAAGCTCGTACCCCTGCCGGTCGGATGAGCCCTGGAAGGGCAGTCCTTCTTTGAACTTGTTGACATACGTGGCGACCATCATGTTGATCGCGAGCGGTATCGCAACCCAGGGCACCAGCAGACCGGCCAGCAGCAGAATCCCGCCGCCGAGCTCAATGGACGCCACGCCCGGACCGGCCAGCTTCGGGAATGGGACGCCCAGCGATTCGAGCCAGCCCGAGAATCCGCCGATGCCTCGGCGGAACTTGCCCAGACCGGCATCAATGAAGATGATCCCCAGCACGATTCGCAGCGGAATCGGCGCCCACTCGATCACCTCTGTGCCAAACGGAGCGGCCAGCCAGTCGCCCACATCCATGTGTTCCCCGCTCCTGTTGCTCAGGCCGCTCAAGTCGTTCGTTCCGAGGCCTGAATTAAGCTGGATTCTAGTTGAGTTGACATCCATGCTGAGCAGGCAGTTTGGGCAGAGTGAGGAGCGAAGCTATGGGCAAGTTTGCAGACGCGATTCGCGACCGGCGTAAGAGCCGACAGCGGCGATTGGGATTTGGAGCGGCGGTCGAGGAACGTCAGCCATCGATGCTGGTTGGCACGGTCGGCGTCGTCGACGGAGCGGACTTCTGTCTCGCGTTCAGCGAGTCGGACGAAGCGGATATGCAATCGGCCGGAGTCGAGTTGTGGGGAGCGCGTCTGGAAACACTGACGACTGAGAATGTCGCAGCAGCCAAGGAGCGCGGGGCGGCGTTCGTGTCCTTCGTGATCGAGGGCGCGCGGGCAGATGCAATGCTCGACGAGGATATTGATTATGTCGTGCGTTTAGCAGGTCCGAGAATCGACGAAGCGGACGCGCGCGCGCTGGGCAGCATGCGCCCGGCCGAGATTGCCGTGCCGCTCCAGTTTCCACTCAGTCTTCAGTCGGTACTGGACGTCCGCAGGCTGGCGCTGTTTGCCTCGGTTCCAATGGGCACAGTCTGTCCCACCGACATCTCTGCTGGTGACATTGAGGCGTTGAGAGATTCTGGGTTTGCGCTGCTGGCGCTGGCTCCGGGCGCTTCGGCTGAGGATGTCGCGGCAGTCAAGCAGCGCATCCTCGATTTGCCAGAGCGCAAGTCAAAGCGCGACGAAGACGCGCAGCCGCTGATTCCATCGGTGCGTGCCGGGAGTGAGGACGGGGCCGGCGAGGAGTAGACCGTATCCAGTTAGTTGCCGAGCTCTTTCACCGAGCAGGTGCAGGTTTCTTGCTCCCCCTCGCAGGGGGAGCTGCCAAAGGCTGAGGGGGTCCCGCTCGCCAGCGGCCATGCTGTGTAACGCCCATCCGCTGAACAGCCGCCAGACCTTCGTCATTCCCGCGCTCCGTCGCGGGAATCTCGACGAGTCCGAAACATCCTGCGAACCTGAGGATCTGCTGGGGTGCGAGCTTCTCGTACGGTTCTCTGTCGTTATGGAACGCGCTGCGAGATACCCGCGTCGGAGCGCGGGTATGACGAAGTAACGGGAGATGTTGGCTGGTCGCCGACAGCCCTAATCCCGGAAGACGCTGCGGTTGGTTGGTTCGAGCGAGCTGCGCGAGTTACCGGTCGCCATGCGCAGGAAGTAGACCAGTGCACCCGCGATAGCGATGCCCAGCAGGATGACGATCGTCCAGAGCACCAGCGCCTGGCTGGACTTCGCTGTGGCCGGCGCTTCAATCTGATCGCCCTCAATTGGACCCAGCGAGTGATCGACGGTGAAGTCGTATGAGGAGTGGACTTGCAGGTGTTCGCCGTCGCCGATCAGCAAGACGGTGTACTCGACGTTGAGCGAGCCATCGCCTTCCGCGTGGATTGGCACAACGAGCGTGCGCTGGCTGTAGGTGGAGATTGACGGGTGGCCCTCGTCGACGCGGTGGCCCTCGCTATTGGTGACCTCGACATGATGCGCGCCCTTGATCTGCGCGAGCGAGTGGTCGAAGGTGAGCAGCAACTGATGCGGCGCTTCCGCCACAGTTGATCCGCGCTCCGGCTCCTCCTGGATCAGATACTCGCTGGCCCCGGTCGGGTTGAGCAGCGCCAGGGCGGACAGGGCGACGATGGCGCCAACAAGGGCGGTCAACGCGCCGACGAAGCGGTTGCGGATGGTCATGGGCATATCTCCGCCCTTGATCCTACGAACGGATCGGCCTGCCGACAAGTTGCTAGCTCTCCGAGTTGGCTGGATCGACGACCAGGCGAGGGACTCGAGCGCTGATGCTCGTGAAGATCTCGTACGGGATCGTGTCAAGCTGCCGCGCCAGATCCCAGGCAGATATCGCTTCAGAGCCGTCGCGACCGATGATCGTCACGGTGTCGCCCGCAGCTGCGTCGGTGATATCGGTCAGATCGATCATGGTGCTGTCCATGCAGATTGCTCCACGAATCGGCGCGCGTTGTCCTCGCACCAGCATGGCCCCGCTCTCGCCGAGCCTGCGCCGTAATCCGTCTGCGTACCCAGCCCCAATGATTCCGATCCGCGAATCTCGGTGTGCGGTCCAGAGTCCTCCGTAAGAGACTGACTCGCCCTGCCGTACCTGACGGATGGCCAGGAGCGATGTCTTCCAGGACATCACCGGGTGCAGTTCTTGGGCCTCAGGCAGCTTAAGTTCGGGTGCCGGATCCATGCCGTAGAGGGCGATGCCAGCTCGGACGAAGTCGAGCGACGACTGGGGCAGATTGAACGTCGCCGCCGAGGCCGCCGCATGACGCATCGGCGCGCCTATCTGGTCGGCAGTCCGCTGGAAGCGTCGAAAGGCGTTATGTGTTCCCGAGCGGTCGGCGTTGGCAGCATCGGGAAAGTGCGTGAAGACGGCTTCAAGGTCGAGCGACGGCGTGGCCCGGACCTGTTCGGCGAGCGCAACTGCCCGGTCGTGGGCCAGGCCGTAGCGCTGCATCCCGCTGTCGATATTGATGTGAGCCCGGACTCGAACGCCCGCCTCAAGCGCTGCGGAGGCAAGCTTGATTGCTGTTTCGTCCGAGTCAACGACAGCGGCGATGTCGTGTTCGGCGATCTGCCGGGAATCGCCATTGAGGACGGGTCCAAGACACAGGATCGGAGCGGCAATTCCGGCTTCACGCAGCTCGACGGCCTCCCGAACCGTGAATACGCAGAGTCGCTCTGCTCCAGCTTCCAGCGCAGCCAGTGCAATCGCCACTGCGCCGTGACCGTACGCGTCCGCCTTGACCACAGCAGCGACACCGGCCGGCTCCGCCTGACGTCGCAACACTTCGACGTTCGTTCGCAGCACCGACAGGTCGATTTCGGCCCAGCAGGTCGCAGAAATCGCGCGTTGTGGTTCGTCCGCAACTTGAATCATGGGGCTAAAGTGACTGTAGGCGTCGGCGGGGCAGATCCCGGGGTCGTTTTGATGTTACCTGTAGCGGCTGACGCTGCCCGTTTGTTTCGTTACCGGATGCTTGGTGTGATTGCCTTGGCCTGTTGGGCCGCTGCGCTGGCAGTGGCCTGCTCGGGCGACGAGGAACCAGTGCAGCAACCAGAGGCGGCGCCGAGTCCGCCGGCTGACGCTCAACCAGCCGTACAGCCACCGCCATCCGAAGAGCAACAAGTCGCAGAGCCTGAACCGACGACACGATCTCCTGGAGATCCGGCCCTGCTGCTGATCGCCGAATCGTCGGCGCTCGAGCACAACGGCTATTGGGAACAGGCGCTGAGTGTCCGCGAGTCTGCCATTGCAACGGGTGCATCGCTTGATGCGAACGCCCTGACGTCGCTCCAGCTTGATCGCGTGCGGTTGCTGCTGAAGCTCGATCGACCGTCGGACGCGATGGCCGCCCTGGGCGAGATCGCCGGATTCCTCACCTCCGAGCAAATCCGACGGCATGCTCTGTTGAGAGCGCAATCGGCGCTCATGCTGTCTCAGGTCGATGTGGCGCTCGAAGCGATGAAGGAATATGTGAACTCCGACAGTCCCGCCTGGGCGATGATCGCGCTCGAGACGGCGCGGACGTTGCAGCGTGCCGGAAGAGGCGAGGAAGCGATCGAGTGGGCCGAACGAGCGCTCGGCGGCATGTTGGCGTTCCAGGATCGATTGCGGGCCATCCACCTGGTGGCAACCGAACTGGACATCGCCGGCGAGGTCGATCGCGCACTGGATCGTTATGACGAATTGCTGGAGCTCTCGCCCTGGCGGGACGACCATGCAGCCGCGTGGCTTAGGACCGGCGCTCTGAAGCGGGATCTCGGCGATATTGACGGGGCTCGAGAGGCGTGGAGAACATTGGTCGACGATTATCAGGACTTCGCTGAGAGCTCGGAGGCGTTGGCCCTGCTGATCGACTCAGGCGCAGACGTCGATCAGCTCACGATCGGCAGGATCCGCTTCAACGAGCAACTCTGGGTCGAGGCTCGCAGCGCGATGCTGAATGTGTTGGGTAGCTCTGGCGATGTCGCGGAGCAGGTCGCCGGCGAGTACTACATCGCAGCTATTCATCAGGCCAATGATGACCGCCAGAGCGCAGCGCTCGGTTATGTCGCGGTGATCGGACGTGATGCCTCGCATCCGCTGGCAGCGGAGTCTGCGATGCGACTGGCAGAGTTTGATCTTGCCGACGGCGATCAGGACTCTGCAGAGGCGTACTGGCGGCAGGTGATGGAGGATCACCCGCAGCACGATCGCGCGGTCGAGGCTGCGCGACGATGGGCGTCGATGGCGGTGGGTCGCGGGCAATGGCCATCGGCCGCTGAGCGTTTCCGCGACGCTGCCAATATCGGCGCGGACTATTGGGGTGCCGACGTTCGCCAGGAGTTCCTCTACTGGTCGGCCCTGATGCATCGAGAAGCGGGCGACGCGGAGACGGCCGCCGATCTCGCTTCCAAGGTGATCGACATCAATCCGGTTGGCTTCTACGGACTTCGCGCGGCTGCCCTGCTGGACCTCGAAGCTCCGGTGGTACTCGACATATCAATCGACGAATGGCTGACGCGATTGACGGGTGAGGCGGATTCTCCTGAGTCGGGTCTCACTGGAGCGGCAGAATGGCAGGCCGCGCGTGATCTACGGCAGGGCGGGTTTGATGACGCCGCCGACCGGATGTTGCAGACCTGGATCTCCACGCTGGCGCTTGATCCCTGGGCTCTGGCGCAGGCGTCACAGTTTCTCGCTGAGCAGCGGGAATTCTCGGGCTCGGCGCGGGCGGCGGCGCAACTGCTGAATGTCTTTGGGCTCTACTGGACCGACGCTCCGGCCGAACTCCTGCGTCTCGCCTATCCACAACCCTGGCCGGATGTGATGACGTTGCACTCGACAGCGGAAGGAATCGATCCGCTGCTGCTCTGGTCGTTGATCCGACGGGAGAGTTTCTACGACGCATCCGCGGAGGGGCTGGCCGGGGAGGTCGGTCTGACCCAGGTGATTCCGCCGACGGGCTCGGATATCGCGGCCGGACTGGGGATTGAGTATCAGCACACCGACCTGGCGCGGCCCGAGCTGTCGATTCGTTTCGGCGCCTGGTATCTGGCGCGGCAACTGGAGGGCTTCTCGAACGAACCGATCATGGCGCTGGCCGCCTACAACGCTGGTCCCGGCAATGCAGCGCGCTGGGAGGATGATGCCGCGCTCGCCGGGCCCGACGGCTTCCTCGCCGCACTCGACTTTGAATCGACAAGAATGTATGTTCGATTCGTGATCGAGTCGCTCGCCGCATATCAGGCCGTGGCGCAGAGCGGGTCGTGATCATGCAGGAGGGGCACCATGACGATTGGAACGCTTGACAGGATTAATCTCGGCATTGGGGGCACCTGACGCTCCGAATCGCAGGCAACGCGAGGTTTGCCCGGCGCTGGCGTATACTTAGTGCTACTTGTCCTGCATTCTTCGTCCATCGGGCTTGTGTGTCCCGTGATGTGTTGAGGGATTTGATGCCGAAACGCACGTATCAACCGAAGCGAATACCGCGCAAGCGGGAGCATGGGTTCCTCAAGCGAATGTCTAGCCGCGGCGGGCGGGCGGTGCTGAAGCGCCGCCGTGCCCGAGGTCGGCGACGATTGACGGTCGTCTGAACGTCGGAAGTACCCTTTTGTCTTCCTGCTTGCCTGTACAGGCGTCGCGTGCCGTGAGGTATAGCGCCGGTTGTCTGGCAACACGGACGGCAAGACGCCAGTCAAGACTTCAAGTAGGGCGTGGCCGTCCAATGCCCACGATCCAGCGACACCCATATCGCGATCAGCGATTGCGCCGCAAGTCCGACTTTGACGCCGTGTTCCGCAATGGGATTCGGGCGTCTGGCGGCGTATTGGCGCTGCGCGTCGCTCCTCGAACGGAAGGCCCCGACGATGATCCGTGCCGATTCGGATTTGCGATCAGTTCGCGTCTGGGCGGCGCGGTGGTGCGCAACAGGATTCGTCGGCGCTTGCGAGAGTCGGTCAGAAGACTGAATCAGAATGCCGATTGCCAGGGGTTGGATGTCGTGGTGATCGCTCGCAATGGCGCCGCCGAGGCGGACTTTGCGGAGCTGAACTCGACGTTACGTCGACTTGTGGGCCGATCGGTTCGGCAACTTCGGCAACTTCGGCCACTTCAGCCACGTCGGCCACGTCGTCAAGGCAGACAAAGCGCTGGAGCGGCTCGATCGGTTGGTGGGTCGTGACCAGGTCGTTGGTGCGGAGGATCGGGCAGGTTGTGAGTTCGTTCGTTGTGTTCGTCCTGGAGGGCTACCAGAAGCTGATCTCCCCGTTCTTTGGAGCGATGGGATCGCAATGCCGGTTTGAGCCGTCGTGCTCGCAGTACATGATTGACGCGGTGCGGTCGCGCGGGGCGTTGGTGGGTGTAGGAATTGGCATCTGGCGGCTGGCAAGATGCAATCCGTTCAATCAGGGTGGGTATGACCCCGCTCCTCCGAGTCAGGATGTTTCACGTGAAACAATCTGACCGGTCGATCGGGAGTGTTGCTGCTGTGGCTAACGCTGCGCGACGACTGACGGCGAAATTGTTTCACGTGAAACAATTCGGCGGCCCGTTCAGGACCGGTCTCGGGACGCGCCGACCGGCGATCCTGGGTTTCTTGCTGATCCTCGCCGTGCCCCTGATCGTTGCCTGCGATGTCGCCGACCAGCCCGATGGCTGGGCAGCGCCGACACCCGACCCGATCGAGCCGGAAACGCGGTTGATCGCGCCAACCGGCGATGACCAGGTCATCGCATTGCAACTGCTAGACGGCAACCTGGGTTCCGCACTCTGGGAATTTCCCGACGATGACGGCCGCTTCCCCGGCCTGGACTCGGAGATTGAGCCGGTCGCGTTCTATGCGGACCCGGTCTGGGTGGAATCGACCGATGAATGGCTGTTTGCCGGCTACTCCGACGGCATCCTTTATGCCGTTCGGCGCGATGGCGAGTCTGCGCGCGTCGTCTTCGATAGTGAATCACGGCTCGTCGCCGACCTCGTTGTCGATGGCAGCATCGTCTATCTCGCCGACACGACCTATCGGGTCCACGCGGTAGACATTGAGCAGCCCGGAGAGGCGATCTGGACGTGGGACGGCAACTCCGAGCTACAGATCTGGGGCGGTCCGGCGCTGGTCGAAACCGAACGCGGGAAACTGCTGATCGTCGCCGGCCTGGATGGTCGCGTGACTGCCATCAATGTTGAAGGTGAGCAGATTGGCAGATCGGCGTGGCAGGTGGATATCGAAGGCGGCATCGCAGGATCGGTCACTGCTGCTGACGGGATCGTCTACGTGGGCAGTCTGGATCGCACGATCTACGGTCTCGACGCTGCGACCGGTGGACAGGTCTGGGCGACACAGGCGTCGCATTGGTTGTGGGGAACGCCGCTGATCCACGACGGCGTCATGTATGCCACCGACCTGCGCGGCAATGTCTATGCGATTGACGCTCTTACCGGCGCAAAGCGTTGGCTGCAGCCGTATGCAGCCGGAGATCGGATTCGCGCCAGGCCGCTGTTCGTTGAGCAAGAAGCAGAAACCGGCGATGGCGGCGGAATACTGGTGATTGTGGCTCGCGGCGGCATGATTCATCAACTCAGTGCGTCCGACGGCGCTCCGCTCCGGCAGTTCCAACTCGATGGAGCCAAGGACCTGATGGCCAACGCCATCCTGCGCGAGGACCGGATTCTCGTCAGCGATGAGGATGGGGTGCTCTACGCCGTGCTGTTGGGCGCAAACCAGGCCGTCAGGCTGTATCCGCAGAATTAACTACGATGGACATAATCGACTTCATCTGGAACGACATTTTGATTGGCCCGATCATGAACGGGCTAATCGTGATCGCACACTCCGTGAGCGACAACTACGGGGTTGCGATCATTCTCTTCACGCTGATCGTGCGGGTGGTGACATATCCGCTGACGCTGCGTCAGCTTCGGGCAACCAAGGGCATGCAGGACATGCAGCCGCGGATGCAGGAGATCCAGAAGAAGTACAAGGATCCGAAGCGTCGCCAGGAAGAGTTGATGAAGGTCTACCGCGAGGCGGGCTTCAATCCTCTCGGTTGCCTCTGGCCACTCCTGGTCCAGATGCCGATCTGGATCGCGCTCTACCAGGTATTGCGACGGACGCTGGGCGACACGCCCGAGCAGTTGCTGCGCCTGTCGTCCGACCTCTACGACTGGGCGTACATCACGTCGGCGATTCCGATCAATCGTGATTTCCTCTTCTGGGACCTGGGATCATCGTCGATCGAGCAGTCATTGCCGCTGGCGATCATGGTCGGTGTGACGGCGTACATCCAGCAGAAGGTCTCGACGGCCCGGATGGGTCCGCGCGATGAGCGCTCGGAGTCGATGAACCGCACCATGCTCTGGATGATGCCGTTCATGTTTGGATTCTTCACATTGCAGGTACCGGCCGGTCTCGGTCTGTACTGGCTGGTGACGTCAATTTTCACGATTCTCACGTCGTACTACTACTACTTCTACCGACAGGGACTGAAGTGGTCGTGGAAGTGGCTGCTGTCGTCCGAACCGCTGCCGACACCAGCGGCAGCAGCTGCTGCGGCCGGAGCCGGCGGCGGAACAGCAGTCGTCGCTGCGACAGCCGAAACGGTTGAAGAAGGCGATGAGGAGTCGTCGGAGACGCCTGCGGAACGCCCACAGCGGCGGCAGACCAGCGCAGCGCGACGCCGACGGCAACGGAGGCGACGAGCAAATCGGTCGCGTTGACGCGAATCAGGAGTTCTATGGGCTCGGTGTCGATAAAGACCGGATTCAGACTCGACGCCGCCCGACATGCGGTTTAGCTGGAGAAGTGGCTATGGCGAACAGGGATGCAATTGAGCAGTCGGGACGCTCCGTCGATGACGCGGTGCAATCGGCGCTACGCCGACTCGGACTCTCTCGCGCTCAGGTAGAGGTCGAAGTGCTGGAGGAGGGCCGAACCGGCATTTTCGGTATCGGTCACGCGCAGTCGATGGTTCGTGTGACGCCCCTCTCCGGAGTTCAAGGGGGGAATCGTGGATCGGATGCGCCGGCTCTGCCGAGAATCGATGACTATTCCGATCTGACCGAACTTGAACCTGGTCAGCGGGGTGGACGGGGTGGTCGGGGCGGAAGAGGTGGAGGTTCCGGCTCGAGCCGCCGGCCCAGCGGCCAGCGTGCGGTCGTGCAGCCGTCGGATCAGGAAAGCGCCACCGCCGATACAGGACAGCGCGAGGTCCAGCCGGATCATCGTTCGCGCTCTCGTCCTCGATCAGTGGCGCCCGCTTCCGGCGGTCGACGAGATCGTGGGGACCGGGGCGAACGCGGCGATCGTGGGCGCGGTGGTAGCGGCGGTCGTGGCCGCGGGAGAGAACGTGAGTCGTCGCGAGAGCGCCAGCCGGCTCGAGAGCCGCTAGGACCGTTTGAGTTGCTAGCCGATCCCGACTTCGAACCGAACAGCGATCCGAAACAGTTTGCAGTCGAGGTGCTGACTGACATTGCGCACCAGCTCGGCTTCGACGTGGATGTGACCGCGCGCGAGCCGCAGACGCCGATGGACGGCCTCGGACATGCGGTGTCCGTGCTTGACGTCACGCCGGTTGGCGACGAGGATCTGGGACTGCTGATCGGTCGCCACGGGGCGCATGTGGCGGCGTTGCAGTACGTGGTCAACGTCATCGTCAGTCGCGCGCTGGAGGGCAACAATCCGGTCACTGTCGATGTCGACGGCTACCGTCGCCGCCGTGAGACCGCGCTCGAAGAGATGGCCCAACGAGCGGCGTCGGAAGTGCGCGATCGCGGCGAACCGGTCACCCTGGGTGTGATGCCAGCCGCCGAACGGCGGATCATTCACCTGCAATTGCAGGACGACCCGGAACTGAAGACCGAGTCTTACGGCGAGGGCACATCGCGGCGCGTGCGAATTCTGTACCGTGACGACTAGATCCGGATACCCGACGTAACGGGTTGACCATTATCCTCAGACCAGAGCGGCCGATCGTGCCGCAACTGAGGTTTGTGCCCGGAGTTGTCGGAGGCGCGCTGACGTGAGTGTGGTTGCGGTGGCGAATCAAAAGGGCGGCGTCGGCAAGACGACGACCACCGTGAATCTGGCTGCCGCAGCGGCGGCGCAGGGTCATCGCACGCTCGTGCTCGACGCGGACGCGCAGGCGAACGCCACATCGGCGCTGGGCGCCGCTACGAGCGGCGCGTTTCTGTACGACGCGCTGCTGGGTCAGGTGGAGTTGAGCGACTGCATTGTGCCGACCGACTGGCCGCGGCTCGAGGTCGCCCCGTCGTCGATGGACCTGGTCGGGGCCGAGCTGGAACTCGCAACTCGGCCAGACCGCGAGTACGTCCTTCGAGGCACGTTGTCGGGTGTTGCAGACTCGTATGACTTGATCCTGGTGGATTGCGGCCCGTCGCTGGGTTTGATGACGCTGAACGCGCTCGCCGCGTCGGACGGAGTGATAGCTCCGGTGCAGTGTGAGTACCTGGCGTTGGAAGGGTTGTCGGCACTGCTCGAGACGATTCGTCGCGTGCAGATGCATTTGAATCCCGGGTTACAGCTCCTGGGCGTCGTAGCCACGATGTATGACGGTCGGACGCGGTTGTCACAGGACGTTGCGGCGCAGTTGCAGTCGCATATCAGTTCTATGTTTGATACGATCATCCCACGTTCGATCCGCCTCTCCGAGGCGCCGAGCCATCAGCGTCCGATTATCGACTACGCGCCGACATCTCGCGGGGCGGAGGCGTATCGGGAGCTGACGGAGGAGTTGTTGAGCCGCCTGTCAGCGCTTCCGCCGTCGTCTCTATATCGCGGCGGCACGCTGGATGGAGTATCGGCATGAGTGACACCACGGCGCCTCGAGTGAGCCCGTTCGGCAGTCGGCCACTGTCAGGGTTGGCAGAAGACCGGAAGCGGCGATTGGGCCGAGGTCTCGATTCACTGATCCCGGCTGCGAAGCAGGATGAGACCGCCGAATCGCAGTTGCGAGCGCCGATCGGCGCGATTTCACCGAATCCGTCGCAGCCGCGGCAGGAGTTTAATTCCGATTTGCTGGAAGAGTTGGCGGCGAGCATTCGCGAACACGGCATCTTGCAACCGCTTCTGGTGCAGCGGACCGAAGCGGGCCAGTACGAGTTGATCGCGGGAGAGCGGAGATGGCGGGCGGCGGGATTGGCTGGCCTGGACACGGTGCCGATCGTCGTTCAAGAGGAAGCGGCCGACGATGACGAAGAGCGCTTGACACTGGCCCTGGTTGAAAACCTGCAGCGCGAGGATCTAAATCCGATTGAGATGGCGACAGCCTTTGAACAGCTCTCGGACTCGGGCTGGACGCAAGAGAAGATCTCCACGGAGGTCGGCAAGAGTCGCGCCTCGGTGGCCAATGCGATCAGATTGCGCCGGTTGCCGAACGTTGTGCAGTCGATGATCGCTGCCGGATCGCTCAGCGAGGGTCACGGGCGAGCGCTCCTGGGCGCGCCGGAGTCTGAGCAGGTCCCGCTGGCGGAGCGCGCGCTTAAGTCGGGTTGGACCGTGAGGAAGCTTGAGGATGTCGTGCGAGTCCTTGGGGAACAATCATCGGAGGCGCCGAGCAGCCCAGAGCCTTCGGCGACAGTGTTTCGCGCGGTGCAGATGTTGGAGTCGGCATTGGGGACAAAGGTCGAAGTGCGCGTCGGAGCCAATGGACCGAGCGGCGGCGGACGAATCGTCGTGCATTGGTACGACGAGGAACAGCTCGGTGCGCTGGCATCGCAAATGAGCGGCGCGATGGTGGATGCGGACGAGGATGCTGAGGAGTTTGGAATCTAGGACTGTTCGCGTAGATGCGCTTGCGGTGGGTACGTGAGATTGGGATGGAGTTGCACGGACTCACCGAAGGGGAGCAGCCCCCCCTCTGCCTTCGACATCTCCCCCGCAAGGGGGGAGAATGGGAGTTGTGTGCATTTAGTCTCTACAAGGGGGAGCTGGGAGGGTTGATGCGCTAGTCAGCCGAGTCGTTGGGTTGGTCGGGTTGGTTGACTGGTTGACGTGAGCGCCGGCGTCGGCGTCGGGTTCTGCCACCCTTGCCTTCGGGCTTTTGCAACGGACCTGATGCATCCTGTGATTCGGCCGATGGATCTGACTGTTGCTGGTTGACGACCTGTTGCTTGCGTCGCCGGCGCCTGCGTGACGGACGCGTCTGTGTCGATTCGGACTGCTCCTCGGACCGGCTGGTGTCCGTGGCGTCCGGTTGGCGATCTGCGTCAGACGTTCCCGGCTGCCGCTCCGATTGTGATCTGCGGGATCGTCGTCGGCGACGACGCGAAGGCCGCTCGGTAGGCGGCGGGGATGCTTCATCGGGTGAGCTTGGAGCGGCGGCCTGACGCAGCGCAGCGGCTTGAGCGTCAGCTTCCTGCTGGTCTCGTTCGGCGTCGATCAGCGCCTGGTTGGGCGCATCCTCGGTGCGGACGGCCATGCCGATTTCGGCTGCCGGCACGTCGACGCGCTGGGGATGATCATCGAGCGAGATCGTCACCTTTTGCTGCAGCACATTGAGTTTGATCACCTTGCCCATACCCGCCGGCGTGCTGACGCGCTTGCCCACGCGGGGCAGCGAGCCGCGCATCTCGCGATAGACCTCGTGCTCGAACGTGAGGCAGCAGAGCAGGCGTCCACAAACGCCGGAAATGCTGTCCGGGTTGAGCGACAAGTCCTGGTCTTTGGCGACGCGAATGCCGACGTGGGGGAAGTCGGTCATCCAGCTCGAGCAGCAGAGTCGCAGGCCGCAGATGTCATAACCATCGACCAGACGAGCGCGCTCGCGCTGGTTGGCCTGCTGCATGTTGAGCCGGACGTCGTGTTTGTTCTGGACTTCGTCGAGCAGGGGTCGGAAATCGACATGGTCAGGCGCCTGGAACCAGGCGGTGCCCTGATCGCCATCAAGGTTCAGTTCGACGGCGACGGGATAGAGGCCCATGTCCTGCTGAACAGCGGCTGTGCGCATGTCCTGGAGGATCTCGTCGGCACGCTGCGCCTGTTGTTCGGCGTGTTCGCGATCATCCGCGTCCGCGAGCCGGACGATGGGTCGGACGTCCCGGGGAATTGGTTTGGCCGGACCATCTTCGTCTGGCACGGTCACGACTCGCGCGAGCTGGTCGCCGCGGGAGCGGTCCACCACGACATAGTCGCCGGCAAACACCTGGCCGCGCGGGGCGGCGAAGTGGTAGATGCGAGAAGCCTCGCGGATGCGAATACCGATCATCACCTGGTCATCAACGGATGATTCTGAGGCTGGCTCGGGAGTTGAGTCAGGCGATGGCTCAAGAGTCGATTCAGCAGGGGAATCGGCAGGTGATTGGACTTCGTTCGTACAGGCGGGATCGTCTTGAGCTGCGTCGTCCGTGGCTTGCGATGTGGGACCGTCGTCACTTTGTTGGTTCATGTTGTCTTTCTGGGGACCGGAATGTTGAGGAGGAGCACGTCGAGCGCGAGTCGGGCATTGACGCCCGTCTGGATGAGTGCGCGAGTGCGTTGTATCTGCTCCAGAAACTGGCTGAGTTCCTGTTGATCGTACAGCGCCGCAATCTCGCCGACCCGGTCGCGCTGCGAGATATGAATCAACGCCTCGGTCTGATTGGTCTGCGCCAGCCAGAGATCGCGCCACCAATCGGTCCAGGCATCGAGGATCAGCTCGAGGTTGGCGACGGTCTGCGGCGAAGCTCCGCGACCGACGAGCTGCTCAGACCAGGCGAGCCGATCGGCGCGACTGGCGCCGGCGATGCGGACAGCGTCGTCGATTTGCGCGGATCGCATGGTGACAGGATCGCCGTCGCGCAGGTTGGTCTGCAGCCAGCCGGGGCGTCCACGGGCCAGTCGGGCCAGCTCTCCGCGCCGCTCGGCTTCGATTGGCAGTTCGACCCCTTCGTCTGCGGCCCATTGTTCGAGCCAGTCGTCTAGCTGTGCTGCCGGCAACGGCGACAGGGTGAGGGTGCGGCAGCGGGAGCGAATCGTCTCGGAGAGTTTCGCCTCCTGGGCTGTGAGGAGAATGAAGTGCACCCGGTCGGGCGGCTCCTCCAGCGTCTTGAGGAACGCGTCGGCGGCGTCGGAGGTGAGCGCGTCGGCGGGATTGATGATGACGATTCGTTGGTCGGCCTCGAACGGTGCGAGGGTAGCGGCGTGCTCGATGCGTCTGATCACGCAGATGCCGATGGTTCGGGAGTTGCGATGATCGTGGTCAGACTCGACGCAAATTGCGCCGGGCGCGATGACCTCGACATCTGAGTGCTGCGGTTCGAGCGTAGGTTGGGCGGGATCGTGGAGGCGTCGGCAGTTGCGGCACTCTCGGCACGGACCGGCGCTCTGATTCGTGGCCGTTTCGCAGAGCAGTGCTTGCGCGACGCGAATGGCGAGGTCTCGTTTGCCGACGCCGACTGGACCCGCGATCAGCAAGGCATGGGGCAGGCGTTCGGCGTCGAGCATTGCGACCAGCGTGTGGCCGGCCAAGGATCGCGCGTGTGGGCCCCAACGGTCGGCGGGATCGTCGGAGATGGACTCGGAAACGGACTCGGAAACGGACATGGTGCGCTACTTCACAGCTCCAAAAGCAGCAGATCGTCAAGCGTCTGACGACGCCGGACGAGTTGCGCGTCGCCGTCGTTGACCATCACGATGGCCGGGCGAAGGGCGAGGTTGTAGTTGCTCTCCATGGCGATCTGGTACGCGCCGCTGGCGGGAATCGCGATCAGCTCGCCGAGTTGCAGCGCGGGCAGGTTGGCATCGCGGACCAGGACATCGCCTGACTCGCAGAACTTTCCGGCGACCGTCGCCACGAGGCTGGGAACGGTGTTCATCTGCTCGGCGGCGGCGGCTTCGTAGGTCGACTCGTACATCGCCGGTCGAATGTTGTCGGCCATGCCGCCGTCGACTGTGACATAATCGCGTGTCTCGGGAATGTGCTTGCGGCTGACGACGGAGTACAGCGCGACGCCGGCGCGTCCGACGACTGAGCGGCCCGGTTCGATATGAACATCGGGCATCGCGAGACCGTGCGTGTCGCATGCGGTGTGAATGGCATTGGCGATCTCGACGGCGTAGATGTCGGTCTCTGGCGCGACGCGGTCGGCGGTGTAGGTCAGGGCCATACCGCCACCTGGCGAGAATTCTCGCCATTCGTAGCCGTGTCGTTGCTTCATTTCAGCGGCGAACTGGCCGATGGTGGCGATCCCGTCGGCATATGGCTCGACGTTGAACAGCGGTGAGCCGAGATGGATGTGGAGTCCGGTGAGGTCGAGGAACGGCGCCTGCATCGCGCGCACGACGGCAGCCTCGGCCTGGCCTGAGGGCAGAGGGAATCCGAACTTGCTGTCACGCAGACCTGTCGTGGTTTTGGCATGGGTCTGGGCGTCGACGCCGGGCGTGATGCGCAGCATGATGCGTTGCTCTTGCGCGCGTTTTCTGGTCAGTTCGTCCAGAACCGCGAGTTCGTCGTCGTTGTCGACGATGATCCGTCCGACGCCGGCGTCAAGGGCGTACTCCAGCTCGGCTCGGGTTTTGCCGTTGCCGTGGAAGCCGATCTGCTCGGGGTCCATGCCGCCGGCCAGCGCCACGTGTAGTTCACCGGCGGAGACGACGTCAAGACCGAAGTCTTCCTCGACGAGGATGCGGGTCAGGGCGGGATTGAGCCAGGCCTTGGAGGCGTAGTGGGCGCGAGCTCCGGGCAGTTGGGCCTGGTAGTCGCGCAGGTACGCACGGCAGGTTTCGCGGATTGTGCGCTCGTCGTAGATGTAGAGCGGCGTGCCGAATTCCTGGGCCAGTTCACGGACGTTACAACCGCCGATTTCGAGGACGCCGTCCTCGTCGGCCTGGGCCGTGAACGGTAAAACATCGGCGAGTGTTGCGATGGGTGTCCGGTTGGTCATGGATCATCCTGCGGGCTGGGTATGCTGCGAACAGTTGGTAGACAGTTGGCAGACTGCTGACTGATTGGAGTGCGCCATGAGTATGGAGCTACATGCGGAATCGCGCTTGTTGCGAGTGTATTCCCGCGTCGTGGTGATGCAGATGTCGTGGGGACCATTCGAGAACAACGCGTTCGTGCTGGTTGACAAGGGCACGGGCGACGCGGCGATCATTGACGCGGTTGCTCAGCATGAACTGGTGATGGCGGGTGTGGAGGACTCGGGAGCGACGCCGAAGATGGTGCTGTTTACGCATTCGCATCCCGACCACATCAAGTCCTACCACGAGCTGCGGGAGCGGCTGGGGCCGAATGTGCCCTTCTACATGCACACATCGGACACCGTGGCCGACGAGCAGCATCCCTGGCTGGAGACCGACCTCGACATCGATATCCATCTGCAGGGCGGCGAGACGATCCTGTTGGGCGGGACAGAGTTCGAGGTACTGCACACGCCGGGTCACACGACCGGTTCGGTGTCGTATTACAACGCCGATGAAATTGATCCCTATTGCGTCGTTGGGGACACGCTGTTCCCAGGCGGTCCAGGGAACACTAGAGGGATGCCGCAGGTGACCCAGGAAGTGCGCTCGATTGTGACGAGGCTGTACGGCCTGCCGGAGAAGACATTGACATTCAACGGGCATGGGGACGACACGACGATTGGCGCCTCGATTGATGAGTTCGTCCAGGGCGCGATGGCGCACAGCATTGTGCGCGATGACGCCTCGGGCGACACGACATGGGGCGTGGAGTAGTGGCGCCCCGGGCAGACGGCGCGCCACGAGTTTCCGTCCTGGATAACGGACTACGTGTCATATGCGCTCCCATGGCGTCAGCGCGTTCGGCGTCGGTGTCGTTCTATGTGGGCGCTGGATCGCAATACGAGCGTGATGAGTTGGCCGGAGTTTCGCACCTGGTCGAGCACTGTGTGTTCAAGGGGTCGGAGTTGCATCCCTCGGCGGCCGATATCTCTACGGCGATTGAGGGAGTCGGCGGTTACATCAATGCGGGTACCGACCGCGAGCTAACGGTCTATTACGCCAAGGTGCCGGGTCCCGATTGGGAGACAGCGGTTGACGTGGTGGTCGACATGGTCTGTCGGCCGAGGTTTGATCGCGACGAGCTGGAGAAGGAACGATCAGTCATCCTGGAGGAGTTGGCCCAGATTGAGGATTCTCCGTACCAACTGGTCGGCGAGCTGATGGCTGAAGTGATGTGGCGAGATACGCCGCTGGGCCGCGATATTGCCGGCACACCTGAGTCGGTGAATGGGATTCCCTATGAGGACACGGTCTCCTATTGGCGATCGCAATACTCGCCGGGCAACACGCTGGTCTCAGTTGCCGGGGAGATTGACCCGGACGCGGTGTTGGCTCGGGTCACAGCGTTGACTGAGCGGTGGGCGCCGGCGCAAGCGGAAGATCGCCGCGCTGCACCATTGTCGACAGCCGGCGACCGCGTGGCGGTGCGCATCAAGGAGACGGAACAGACGCAGATCTGCATCGGACTGCCGACAATCACATCGAGACATCCTGATCGGCACGCGCTGTCGCTGATGACGGCGATGCTGGGCGATGGGATGAGTTCGCGGCTGTTCCTCAAGGTGCGTGAAGAGTTGGGACTGGTCTACGACATTCACTCGTCGCTGGCCTTGATGCGTGACTCGGGCGTGATGCAGTTGTCGATGGGCGTTGATCCGGAGAACGTGACCCAGGCGCTCGAGGCGACGTTGGGTGAGCTGGCTCGGTTAAGGGACGGGGTGACGGAGGAGGAACTGCAGCGCGCGAGACGGCTGGCGGCGGGTCGGATGTTGATGGGGATGGAAGACACGCGGGCTGTGTCGGCCTGGAACGGCGGCCAGATGCTGCTGCACGAAGAGCTGCGCTCGGTGGACGAGGTCAACGAGCAGTACCAGGCGGTAGAGGCGGACGATGTCGCGCGGCTGGCGAATCTGTATCTGTGCGAGGACGAGTTGCGGTTGGCGCTGGTGGGTCCCTCGGGTGAGGCGGAACAGCTTCAGGAACTGCTGCGGTTCTAGGGATTCGGGTCACAGGGCAGGTCGGCTGGTGACGACCGGATAGGGGTGATCGACGGGGAACCCCCCCTCTGCCCCCGGGTCAAGCCCGGGGCAGGCTTTCGGCATCTCCCCCTCAAGGGGGGAGAAGGGGAATCACGCCTCGGTTGCCACTTCGCGCTGGTACATGGCTTTCATTTGAGCGTGGACTAGTCGACCTGGTGGAGGAGGGCTCGGAGGTGGTTGATTTCTCCGGCGTGGTAGACGTCGTGGACGGCGATGGCGTCGAGGATTCGGCGGGTTTCCCAGGAGGCTCCCCAATAAGTTGGTCTAGGCACGACGAGTTCGTGGTCGTCGTTGAGGTGTTGCACGGAATCGATCACGACGTCGTGGGCTTCTTCCAGCCATTCGAGTAAGTCCTCGAATGATGCCTCGCTGACGGGGTCTTCACGGTCCCAGGTGGTCCAGAAGGTGTGGGCGGCGTCGCCGAAGGCGTGATTGGCGTGCATGAGTTTGACGGCAGCGCAATGGATGATCAGATCGCGCATGGTGCGACCTCCGCCAGGGACGACGGTGTCGAGGTCGTCGGTAGTGACCGAGGAGAGATTGGCGATCAGGGAGTGTTCGGTCTTCTTGCGGAAGGATTGTTCGAGGCTCCAGATGAGATGTTCGAGGACGTCTCTTGACATGGCGGTGGCAGCCTCTTTCTCCTTGTTAGCCCGGCCGTTAGAGCACGCTGATCAGTTGGTCATCGGTGGCGCGACGTTTGGCGATCAGGTCTCCGAGTTTGAGTTCGCAAAGCTGGGCGGCGTGCTCCATGCCGCAGACGTTGCAGCCGTCGCGGCAGTCGGCAGTGGTGAGTTCTTTCCAGGTTCGCTGCCATTCCTTGCGCAGGAAGGCCTCTGAGACGCCGGACGCGATGTGCATCCAGGGGAATCGTTCCCAGAGGTCGCGCTCTCGGTGGCAGTAGAAGGCGGGATCGAGTCCCTCTTTGGCCATCGCGTCCCACCAGATGTTCTCGCGCAGGTGTTCGCTCCAGGCATCGAAGCGTGCGCCGTTGCGCCAGGCAGTCTCGATGACCGGCGCGAGCCGACGATCGCCGCGCGAGAGGACGCCCTCGAGAATTGATTCCTGCGGGTCGTTCCAGCTCAGGTCGAGGCGCGCACGACGGGTCATCTGCTTGAGCATCTGGTGTTTTGGCTCGAGCTCGGCGGGGGTCTCCTGTCGAGCCCACTGGAATGGCGCGTGCGCCTTGGGCACGTGGTTTGAGGTGGAGACGCGGACGCGGGCGCGATTGCCGACGATTTGACGGCCGATCTGCTTGACCTGCGAGGCCCAGTCGACGATGCCTTCGACGTCGGACATGGTCTCGGTGGGCAGGCCGACCATGAAGTAGAGCTTGATCGATGTCCAGCCCTGCTCGAAGGCGTTGCGGGCGGCGTCGAGCAGGTCCTGCTCGTCGACGACTTTGCTGACGGCGTTGCGCAGGCGCTGTGAGCCGGCCTCGGGGGCGAAGGTCATCGAGTGCTTTTTGCGCGGCGAGCAGAGCAGGGCAACATCGACGCTGAAGCTGTCTACGCGGGTGGAGGGCAGCGAGACGCCAATGTCGTCGCCGAATTCAGCGCGTAGGGCTCGGACGATGGCCTTGATCTGGGAGTGATCTGTTGAGGAGAGGGAGACGAGGGAGAGGTCGTCAAAGCCCGTATTGCGGAAGAGTTCTTTGGCTCCGGCGACGACTTCCTCTGGGGTGCGCTCGCGCAGCGGTCGGTAGATCATGCCGGCCTGGCAGAATCGGCAGCCCTGGGTGCAACCGCGCTGGATCTCGATGCCTCCGCGGTCGTGGACGGTCTGGAGATAGGGGACGATCGGTTTGGTCAGGATTGGCGGGAGTCCCTGGATGAAGCGCTTGACGACGGGGACTGAGGCGGCGTCGTCGGTGGCGAAGACTTCGGCGGGTGTGCCGTCGGCCTCGTAGCGCCACTCGTAGAAGCGGGGGACGTAGACGCCTGGCGTGCGGGCGAGGGCGCTCAGCAGGTCGAGCCGGGAAGCGCCCTGAGTTTTGGCTTCGTGCAGGAGTTGGTTGACCTCGAGGATGACGTCTTCCGCTTCGCCGAGGATGAAGGCGTCGATGAAGGGCGCGAGCGGCTCGGGAACGAGCGCGCCGGAGCCTCCGGCGAAGATGATCGGATCGTCTTCAGTGCGGTCGAGGCTGCGGATTGGGATGCCCGAGAGGTCGAGCATTTCGAGGATGTTGGTGTAGGTGAGTTCGTAGGAGAGGGAAAAGCCGAGCGCGTCGAAGTCGCGCAGACCGCGCCGATTTTCGAGAGAGAAGAGCGGCTGTCCGTGGGCGCGAAGGCTGTCGGCCATGTCGGGCCAGGGCGTGTAGCAGCGCTCGGCGAGGGTGTCGGGTGTGTGATTGAGGATGTCGTAGAGGATGGCGAGTCCGCCGTTGGACTGGCCGATGTCGTAGAGGTCGGGGTAGATCAGGCCCCAACGAACGGCGCGTTCGTTCCAGTCGTGCTCGATGACGTTCCACTCGCCGCCGACGTATCGGGCGGGTTTGGAGACACCGCGTAGGAGTGGATCGATGTTGATGGTAGGCATCGTGGGTCTCGCAGTTGCTCATCGCAATCGGCGCGAACGTTGGATTCACGCTACCAGAGGATGACGTGGAGTTGCGATGGCGCCTTAAGCGGAGGGAGAGGGGAATGTGAGGTTGCTGCTGGCGTTCTGAGGGACGGGTGGTGGATGATGTTTGGGCTGGAGTTGGGTGGTTCGTGATTCCTGCCTGCGCAGGAATGACGGAGGGGAGATGGGGGAGGGATCTGGCCGCAGGGGTTGTGAGGGACGGCTGGTGGATGTTGATGGGGCAGGAGTTGGGTGGTTCGTGATTCCTGCCTGCGCAGGAATGACGGAGGGGCGCAGGAATCACGGAGGGGGCGACAGGAATGATGGAGGGAGGCGGGTGGTGTAGCGGAGCGGGGGTGGAATCCTGTATATTTGGTGGTGCGCAGAGATGCGCCCGGATTTATTGGGCGGTTGACCGCTCTGGACTGATTGGCGGCCGCATGGCCGCCATTTTCCTTTTGTGGAGCCTGCCGTGATTGAGGCAGCGCGACGGATGCGGGATTGGATCCTTTCGCCGGTCTGGTGGATGCGGCAGGGGATCCTGCGCTCGATCTCGACGCTGGAGATTTTGCTGGGCGGGTTCGGTCTCGTGGCCGCACTGGTCACGGCGGCGCTGTTGTCTCCGGTGCTTGGGGCGTTGCCCGGCGCAGCAGGTGATTTTGCTCCGATAGGTGTGGCGATCTTGCTTTCTCCGATTGGTATTGGAGTGGCGCTGGGACGGCGGCTTGAAGTCGAGCGCTTTGTCAACACGGTGCGCGGGCGCGCGGATGAGGTGGCGGAATCGGTGGCGTTGATTCGGCCCTCGGCGCCGTCGGAAGTGATTCTTGACACGTCGGCGATTATCGATGGCCGGATCGTTGATGTGGCCGCGAGCGGCTTTCTGCTGGCCGACATTGTTGTGCCTCGGTTCGTCCTGGATGAGCTGCGACGGGTCGCGGACAGTTCGGACGCGCTGAAGCGCGGACGGGGACGGGCCGGCCTCGAGCTCCTGGCTCGACTGCAGGGACAGGAATCGGTCTCCACGGAGATCGTCGACGACGAGTCGACGGGAGCGGATGGCGATGTCGATGCCCGGTTGGTGCGGATGGCTGTTGAGCGAGGGTCGGCGCTGGCTCTGACCGATTCCAATCTGGCGCGGGTAGCAGAGCTTGAGGGCGTCCGCGCCTTGAACCTGAACGTGCTGGCCAATGCGGTGAAGACGAACGTGTTGCCAGGCGAGGCCTTGACAGTGGAAGTGATCGAGCCGGGTCGCGGCGACCAGCAAGGCGTGGGCTATCTGGCCGATGGCACGATGGTGGTGATTGAGGAGGGCGCGTCGGTGATTGGCGAGGTGCGCAATCTGGTTGTTAAGCGTGTGATTCAGACCCAGGCCGGTCGGATGGTGTTTGCTCAGCTTGTCGACAGTGAGGACGCGGCGTGAGGCGTGACCAGAAGCGCGACCAGAGACGCGAGCGATGAGAGTGGGAGCGATCATCCTGGCGGCGGGGAGCAGCCGCCGGATGGGTCGCGGCGACAAGCTGCTGACCGAGCTGGCAGGTCGGCCGGTGCTGAGTTGGACGCTGTCGGCTTTTGACGCGTGTGATGCGATCGATGATGTGATCGTGGTGACGTCGTTGGCGAATCGGTCAGCGGTGGCCGAACTGTGTCGTGAGTTGCAGAAGGTTCGGGCGCTGGTGACAGGTGGCAAGGAGCGCCAGGACTCGGTGTGGGCGGGATTGTCGGCGCTCCAGCAGATTGATGTCGTGGCAGTGCACGACGGTGCGAGGCCATTGATTACCGCCAGTGGGATCGCTGGATGCATCGAGGCTGCGGATGGTGGGGTCGGGGTGATTGCGGGTGGGCAGTCGGTCGACACGATCAAGGTGGTGGATTCCGAGGAGACGATCGTGGCCACGCCGGATCGATCGACATTGCGGGCGGTTGCGACGCCTCAGGTGTTTCGCGCCGAAACGCTGCGGCAGGCGCATATCGCTGCTCGCGAGGCCGGAGTTGTTGCCACAGATGATGCAGCTCTGGTTGAGCGCATTGGGGAGCGGGTTGTCGTGCATGATGTTGGGGGTCCGAATCCGAAGATCACGTCTCCCTCGGATGTGATCGTGGCTGAGGCGCTGTTGGGCGCTGGCCATGAAGTGCGGACAGGGATTGGGATTGACTCACATCGATTCTCAGCAGACCGGAAACTGGTGCTGGGCGGGATTGAAATTGCCGGTAGCGAAGGGCTGGCTGGTCACTCCGATGCCGACGTGCTGACACATGCGATCATCGATGCCCTGCTGGGCGGCGCTGGACTTGGTGACATCGGCGCGCATTTTGGCACTCGTGACCCAGCGTGGGCCGGGGCGAGTTCTGTGGCGATGCTCGCGGTGGTGCTGGAGAAGTTGGCTGCGGTTGGAGCCTCTGTGCAGTCGGTTGATGCGACCGTGATTGCTGAGCGGCCGCGGCTGCGGCCGAACATTGCCGCGATGCGAGCTCGTCTGGCGGAAGCGCTGGAACTCGATGTTGCTGCGGTGAATGTCGCGGCGACGACGGCTGAAGGGATGGGGGCGCTGGGCCGAGCGGAAGGAGTGGCCGCTCATGCGGTGGCGACGCTGCGGGTTCGCCGGTCGGCAATGTCGGGCCAAATGGACGTATAGGCTGCTGACATGGGACTTCTGCGAGAGATTGAGGCTCGGTTTAACTCCTTTGTCGACGGGGTTTGGGCGGACATCCAGTTCACGATGGAACGCGATCCAGCGGCGACGTTCTGGCTGGAAGTGCTGGTCGCGTATCCGGGGATCCATGCGTTGATGCTGCACCGGATTTCCAGTTCACTGTTGAGTCTGGGCGTTCCGGTGCTGCCTCGGTTTCTGTCTCATATGGGACGCCTGTTGACGGGGATCGAGATCCATCCCGGGGCGCAGATTGCGACTCCGTGTCTGATTGACCACGGCATGGGTGTGGTGATTGGCGAGACGGCGCGGCTGGGCAAACGCTGTCATCTGCATCAGGGCGTGACGCTGGGTGGGACATCGACATTGCGCGAGCGGCGGCATCCGACGTTTGGCGAGGAAGTGCTGGTCGGAGCCGGGGCGTCGATCATTGGCGCGGTGACGATTGGCAGCGGCGCGCGGATCGGAGCTGGATCGGTGGTGGTGTCGAATGTGCCGCAGTACTCGACGGTGGTCGGTGTACCGGGTCACGTGGTGGCGTACTACGACCCCGGCGACGACACGATGCTGCGACTGCCGGACCCTGAGCATGATCGGATTGAGTCGCTGGAGATGGCGATGTCAGAGATGCGGTTGGAGCTGCGTCGGCTGCGGGATCAGATTGAGGATGCGCAGGCGGGGCCTGGGGAGACAGCGGCGGGCTAGGTGGCGGATGGCGCGTGGGCTTGGACCTTGCAGTTGGGGGGAGAGACCCCCCTCTGCCTTCGGCATCTCCCCCCGCGGAGCGGGGGGAGAAGGAACGGTGAATGTCACCGAAGTCGCGTAGGGGGTTGTACAGGGTTGATTAGGCTTTGATTGACGACTCGCAAGTGAATGGGGTTGGTTTGTGGAGCTGTACAACACGCTGACTCGCCGTAAGCAGGCGTTTGCGCCTCAGGATGATCCGATTTCGATGTATGTCTGCGGGATTACCCCGTATGACGATGCTCATCTGGGTCATGCGATGTCGATCATCATCTTTGACACGCTGCGTCGTTACCTGGAGTGGAGCGGGCGTCGGGTGCGGTTGGTCTACAACTTCACCGACGTGGACGACAAGCTGATCGCTCGGGCGGCTCAGGAGGGGATGTCTGTCGCGGAGTTGGCTGAGCGGCAGATCTCTTCGTTTATGGGCGAGTGGCGCGAGCTGGGAATAGCTCCGGCGGATGTGCATCCTCGGGCGACCGAAGAGATTCCGCAGATGCTGGAGTTGATTGATGGGCTGATTGAGAAGGGCATGGCGTATCCCGCCGGCGGGGATGTGTACTTCCGCGTCCGTGAGATGCCGGGCTACGGCAAGCTGTCGGGTCGTTCGCTGGACGACATGATTTCGGCGGAGCCGACGGACATCGGCGTGGCCAAGGAGCATGCGATGGACTTCACCCTGTGGAAGGGCGCCAAGCCGGGCGAGCCGCAGTGGGAGAGTCCGTGGGGTCCGGGTCGGCCGGGCTGGCACATCGAATGCTCGGCGATGTCGATTCGCTATCTGAGCGAGCAGATTGACCTGCATGGCGGCGGGATGGACCTGATCTTCCCGCACCATGAGAACGAGATCGCTCAGTCGGAGGGATATTCCGGTCAGGACCCGTTCGTACGTCACTGGATGCATAACGCGATGATGCAGGTCGGCGGCGAGAAGATGTCGAAGTCGACCGGCAAGATCGTGAGGCTGCGCGAGGGGCTGGATCGCTATGGCGCAGACGGGTTGCGGATGTTCGTGCTGGGCGGGCACTATCGGTCGCCCTTGACGTATTCCGAGGAATCGTTGTCATCGGCGGCACGTGGCGCCGAGCGATTGCGGACGGCGGCAACGTTGCCGTTGGTCGATGGCGATGGCGAGATTGATGCGATGGAGTCGCGAGAGACGTTTGTCGCCGCGCTTGAGGATGATCTGAATACGCCCCAGGCGCTGGCGGTGTTGTTTGATTTGGCTCGCGAGATTAACCGGGCGCGAGCTGAAGGTCGTCCGGCTGGCGTGGCTCGGGACACGTTGGTCGAGTTGGGCGGTGTGCTGGGTCTGGGCTTTGCTGGTGTGTCTGCCTCGGGCGAGTCGGACGCGGGGCCGTTCATTGACCTGCTGGTCACTGTGCGGCAGGAGTTACGTGTGGCCAAACAGTATGAGTTGGCCGACTCGGTGCGTGATCGTCTGACGGAGTTGGGTGTGGCGCTCGAGGACACGCGCGACGGAACGCGCTGGCGTCGGGTCCAGCCCGAACCTGAGGCGGTCGAGGAGGAGCCGGTGGCGGATTCGTTGGTTGAGAGCGCTCTGCGGTTTTAGAGGCTGTCGGGGAACAGGTGTCTCAGAAGTCCGATTGGTTGGTTGAATCCCAATCCCCGCTTTACGCGGGGACCCGCTCGGGCAGCACGGGATATCTGGTGGTGGAGTCCCCTGCAGGGAAGGAGCAGGTCCCCGCATAAAGCGGGGACTGGGAATGTTGACTTTAGAGACACCCTCTGGGGAGACCCCCCCCCTCTGCCTTCGGCATCTCCCCCCGCAAGGGGGGGAGAGGGGGAAACCGAAGATTGACTAGTTACTCCCGGTTGCGAACCGCGATTCGGCGTCGTTGGGTAACGGCGGTGACGGCGATTGCGAGGATGGCGAAGGTTGCGATGGCTGACCAGAGGCCGGTTTGGTCACTGGAATCGGCGAGTCCGCCGCTGCCCGCGTTCGCGTAGAGAGTGGGTTGTCCGCCATCGGCCCCCTGGTCGGCCATTCCGCCTTCACATGGAACGATTTCGACGCCGGCCGGCATTGCTGCTCCGAACTGGTCGAGCAGGCCGATGGCCTCGGCTGCGGAGTAGGACTGGCCGAGCACGTCGATGCTGGTGACCTGGTTGTAGTCGCCCACGTGGATGACGAGTTCGTAGGTCTGGCCGCCTGCGGTCGCCGATGTGTTGTGGCTGCCTGGTTCGAGGTTGAGGCAGATCTCTGCTGCTGCTGATGTGGTCTCGTCGCCACCTGCGAGTTCGTCGCTGGCGCACTCGACGAAGGAGACGCCGTCGGGAAGCGGATAGGCGTCTTCGCCGGTGAAGATTTCGAGCATGGCGGCGGGCGGGATTGATTGTCCGCCGGGCTCGGTGAAACCGGTGACGACTCCACCCTCGCCGACGGTGACGGTGAATGAGACGTCGCCTTCCCGATCCTGGGCCGGAGCTGTGAATGTGTGTTCTCCGGCTGGGAGCGAGAGGCAGACGGACGGTCCGCCTGGTTGAGCGGCGACCGGCTGGAGTGCGGCGAGTCCGGCGGCGCCCACGACGAGCGCTGCTGCAATGGCAGCGATCAGGATGCGTTTCACGAGGGTCCTTAGCTATGCGTTTACTGACTGATTGGAATGATGGATAAACGCCAGTTGCAGGATAGAGAGATGATTGATTGCGTCCAATGCAAAATACTGCCATTGGCCGCTAATCGGTTTAGGATCGTTGCAGGCCCAGGTGGCGCAATTGGCAGCGCAGCCGATTTGTAATCGGCAGGTTGGGGGTTCGAATCCCCCCTTGGGCTCCATAAGGTCGGACTTGGTTTGCGGGTTTGCGTGCTGGTGAACAGATCGCGGGTGCATGGGTTGGGTGGAGGTGGGCTGAAGCTGATGTGTGGACAGGATTGATGGGAGTAACATGAAGGTTGTGTCGGGGTGGGTGAGTGGCTAATACCACCGGTCTGTAAAACCGGCGCCGAAAGGCTTCGCAGGTTCGAATCCTGCCCCCGGCACCAGCACCAAGGAACGAACATGGGCCGCCGCGGCACGACTGAGTGTTGCCGGCGGTTCTAGTGTTGGATCAGGCCGAACCAGTAAGGATGCTCTGGGCGGTTCCTTGCCCGCATAGCTCAGTCGGTAGAGCGCGTTCTTGGTAAGAACGAGGTCTTCAGTTCAAATCTGAATGCGGGCTCCATCCACAACATCAGCCGATTCAACGGACTACTCACGAAGCAGTCAGCGGAGGACCAGAAGATGGCGCGACAGGTGTACGAGCGGACGAAGCCACACGTGAACGTGGGCACGATTGGGCACGTGGATCACGGCAAGACGACGTTGACGGCGGCGATCACGAAGACGCTGGCGCTGGCGGATGAGAACGTGTCGTTTTCGAGTTTCGACTCGATTGACAACGCGCCGGAGGAGCGAGCGCGGGGGATCACGATTGCGATTGCGCACGTGGAGTACGAGACGGAGAGTCGGCACTACGCGCACATCGACGCGCCGGGTCACGCGGACTACATCAAGAACATGATTACGGGCGCGGCGCAGATGGACGGCGCGATCCTGGTGGTGGCGGCGCCGGACGGCCCGATGCCGCAGACGCGGGAGCACATCTTGCTGGCCCGCCAGGTGGGCGTGCCGCGCATGGTGGTGTATCTGAACAAGGTGGATCAGCTGGACGACGAGGAGTTGCTGGACCTGGTCGAGCTGGAGGTGCGGGAGTTGTTGTCGGATCAGGACTTCGACGGGGACGACTGTCCGGTGATTCGGGGTTCGGCGCTGGCGGCGTTGGAGTCGGAGTCGACGGACGCGAGTGCGCCGGAGTACGAGAGCATTCTGGAGTTGATGTCGGCGGTGGACGAGTACGTGCCGACGCCGGAGCGACCGCGGGACATGCCGTTCTTGATGCCGATTGAGGACGTATTCGGGATCAAGGGACGCGGGACGGTGGCGACGGGCCGGATCGAGCGCGGGGTGGTGAACAGCGGCGAGGAGATTGAGATTGTCGGGATCAAGGACACGCGGACGACGGTGGTGACGGGCGTGGAGATGTTCAAGAAGACGCTGCCGACGGGCGAGGCGGGGGACAACGTGGGTTGTCTGCTGCGCGGCATTGACCGTGAGGAGATTTCCCGCGGGCAGGTGTTGGCGGCGCCGGGTTCGATCACGCCGCACACGGCGTTTGAGGCGGAGGTCTACATCCTGGGCAAGGACGAGGGCGGTCGCCACAGTCCGTTTTTCCCGGGGTACCGTCCGCAGTTCTACATTCGGACGACGGATGTGACGGGCGAGATTGGACTGCCGGAGGGCATTGAGATGGCGATGCCTGGGGACAACGTGCAGATGCAGGTGCGCCTGATTTCGCCGATTGCGCTGGAGGAAGGGCTGCGTTTCGCGATTCGCGAGGGTGGCCGGACAGTGGGCGCGGGCGCGGTCACCTCGATCATCGAGTAGTCACTCCATGAGAATTGAGTGAATCGGGAATAGCGCGGCAGCGCTGGATCGTGCGAAGATAGTTCTATTCGGCCGGCATGTCTGACATGGCTGGCGCTTGAAGAAGGGAACAGGCCATGGCGAAGGGTGATCGAGTGTTCATCACGCTGCGCTGTCGTGAGTGCCAGTCACACACGTATCACACGACGAAGAATCGTCGCAATGATGCGGATCGTCTGGAGCTAACGAAGTACTGCCCGCACTGTCGCACACGTCAGGCGTACCGAGAGACGCGGTGATTTGTGGCCAGATCGCGAGATAGCCGAAGACGGAGGGGACGCCGCAGCGGGCAGCCGCGGGCGTCGTCGTCAACACCGCGACCGGCTCGTCCGACGCCGGAACCGGCTGCTGCGTCGGGGGACGCGGGAGCGGGTTCGGCATCCGAAGCGGCGGCGTTGCCGGTACGTCCTCGGCGGGAGATTGGAGCGTCGCGACCCACCACGGCGGACGCTCCGCGAGTGCAGAGCCTGTTTTACCGGCTGACCCATCCGCGCGGGATCATGGCGATCATTGACGAGCTGCGTAAAGTGGTCTGGCCGTCCCGCCAGGAGACGGCGAACCTGACCGTGGTGGTGTTGGTCGTAGCGATTGCGGTTGGGATTTTCCTGGGAGCGATCGACTTTGGTCTGAACCGAGTCGTTGAGGAAACGTTGTTGCCATAGTGACGACTTCACAAAACACACCTGAAGCTGAAGCGACCGATAGCGGATTTGGCCGTCGCGAAATCTCAGCAGCCGAACGAGAGCTGCAAGAGGTTCTGGCGGCTGCGCGTGCGCTGGGCCTGGAGGCCGAAGAGCAGTCGGCAGAGGCGGAGATCGACACGACGGCGGCGGAAGCGCTGGCGGCGCTGGAGTTGGATCGTCCGGTCGAACAGGAAGAGACGCCGATCGCGTCGTTCCTGCAGAGTGACGAGGCTGAAGCTGAAGAGGCGGAACCCGCGATCTCGCTGGAGGGCATCCAGGAGGTTGATGCGGCGTGGTTTGCGATCAATACATACACCGGGCATGAAAATCGGGTGCGCGACGCGTTGGACCTGCGGATCCGCAACATGGATGCGGAGGAGCATTTTGTCGAGCTGAGGCCCGAACAGGCCGGAGTAGCCAAGAAAGGCATGGCGGAGAAGCGCTTTGTCATGGTGCCGACGCAGCAAGAGGTGGAGATTCGAGGCGGCAAGCGCCGCGAAGTCGAGCGAAAGCTGCTGCCCGGTTACGTGCTGTTGCAGATTCGTCTGGACAAGCTGACAGGCGAACTCTCCGACCAGTCGTGGCACGTGGTGAATGGGACTGACGGAGTGACCGGCTTTGTTGGTACCCGGGAAGAGCAGCGTGACCGAGCGCGTCCACTGCCGCCGCTGCAGGTTCACAAGATCATTGGTCAGACGCAGGTCGAGGAACCTCGAGTGCGTGTGGGATTCGCGGTCAACGATTCGGTGCGCCTGACGGATGGTCCATTCCTCGACATGGTGGCCGAAGTGGAAGAAATCAACGTCGAAAAGGGCAAGGTCCGAGTTCGGATCTCGATGTTCGGTCGAGAGACGCCGCTTGAGCTTGACTTCGATCAGGTGGAGAAGCAATAACAGGACATGGCCCAAGGCCGTCGGCCTGTAGGCTGGGCACTTGTGCGTTCGCGCCGCCGGCGGTTGTTCGGGGGCGGTTAGGGAGATAGCTGGATGGCGAAGCGTGTACGAGCAGTGTTGACACTGCAGTTGGAGGCGGGCAAGGCCAGTCCTGCGCCGCCGGTCGGACCTGCGCTGGGTCAACACGGCGTGGGCATCATGGAGTTCGTCAAGAGCTACAACGAGCGCACCGCGTCAAACGCCGGGGAGTTGATCCCTGCGCAGATCACGGTCTATGAGGATCGTTCATTCACGTTCGATCTGAAGACGCCGCCAGCGTCGGATCTGATTCGCCGGGCGGCGGGTCTGGAGAAGGGCGCGTCGGAGCCTCGGCGTGAGGTGGCCGGATCGATCAGCTCGGACCAGGTACGGGTGATCGCCGAACAGAAAATGCAAGACCTGAATGCGAACGACATTGAGGCCGCCATGAAGATGGTTGCCGGCACTGCGCGTTCGATGGGCGTAGAAGTCGAGGGCTAGTCATGCCGAAGCACGGCAAGCGCTATCGCGGCGCAGTGGACTCATACAACAAGGAATCGCACTATCCGCCGGTTGAGGCGGTCGCGCTGGTCAAGCAGATGGCGACGGCGAAGTTCGATGAGACGATCGAGCTGCACATCCGAACCGGACTAGACACGCGTCACGCGGATCAGCAGTTGCGCGGCACGGCGCGTCTGCCGCATGGTCTGGGCAAGGAAGTCCGCGTGGCGGTGTTCGCCGAGGGCGACGCCGCGACGGCCGCATCTGAGGCGGGAGCCGAGATTGTCGGCTCGGACGAGTTGATCCAGCAGGTCCAGGATGGATTTACCGACTTTGACGTGGCCGTGGCTCAGCGTGAGTTGATGGGCAAGGTTGGCCGCTTGGGTCGGGTATTGGGACCTCGCGGTCTGATGCCGAATCCTCGTGCCGGCACGGTTGTCGATCGGAACGACGTGGCCAAGGCCGTCGGTGAGGCGAAGGCGGGCCGTGTCGAGTTCCGCACCGATCGCGAAGCCTCCGTGCATGTGCCATTGGGCAAGGCGAGCTTTGGTGAAGACCAGTTGCTCGACAACCTGGCGACGATGGTGACGGAGATTGTCAAGGCGCGTCCTTCGGGTTCGAAGGGGAGCTACATTCGCTCGCTGAACATCGCCTCAACGATGGGTCCCGGTGTGAAGCTGGAGCAACAGTCGACGCTGGCGTTGCGGATTGACTAGGCAAGTGTGCTGTTTGAATCCTTCGTCTGTTGGCGAAGGCTCTAGGCTAGGAATCGATTAAGGAACGCATTTGCCGCCCGAGACCGCTGGCGGCTCTCCGGTTGGAGAGTCTGGAAACGTCCAGCGCAGGCAGCAGCCGATGTGACGCTCGCAGTTGATGCGAGTTGAGTTGTGGTTGCAAGTCTGTTGGTCGAGCGGGTTGGGGCGGCGGAAGAGACGGACTTGCGAGGGTTGTATGGCGACAGAACGTAAGCGGGAGCAGGTCGCGCTGCTGGAAGAGCGGTTGGGTCGCGCGTCGATCACGATTGGGATCGACTATCGCGGTCTATCCGTGAGGGACATGCAGGAGCTGCGGCGCGGGATTCGGGCGGAAGCGCCGGAGACCGAGCTGCGGGTGATCAAGAACACGCTGTGGCGACGAGCCGCGGATGGCGCCGGGCATGCTGCAGCGGCCGATCTGGCCGAAGAGTCGACGGCGCTGCTGTTTGGCTTTGGCGATCTGACTGAGGCGCCCAGGGCGCTGCAGAAGTACACGCGCGACAATCGGATGGAGTTGCCGATTCGCGGCGTGTTCGTCGAAGGGGAACTGCAGGACGGGTCACAGGTGTCGGCTCTGGCCGATGTACCCAGCCGACCGGAGCTGATGGCGAAGGTCGCGGGCGGTCTGAACAGTCCCGTCGCTGGATTGGCTGGCGTGCTGAGTGCGGTCTTCCGCGATGTCGCGGCGATTGTTGAGGCTCGAGCCGAGCAGTTGGAAACGGCGGAAGCGCCTGCCGAATAGCAGGTGACTTGCTCGGGCTGGAACCTGGGCGCAGAAACAGAGACAACTCGGTCTGAATGACCGGCATTGAGTGGAGATTGACATGTCGAAGGTTGACGAAGCGTTTGAACTGATCAGCGCGATGACGATTCTCGAAGCGCGTGACCTGGTCAAGAAGATCGAGGAAGAATTCGGTGTGACCGCGGCGGCTCCGGTCGCGGCAGTCGCAGTGGGTGGCAACGGCGCAGCGGCGACAGCCGAGGTAGTCGAAGAGCAGACCGAGTTCGATGTGGTCCTGCAGGAGTTCGGCGACAAGAAGATCAACGTGATCAAGGCCGTGCGCGCGGTGACCGAGCTGGGCCTGCGCGAGGCGAAGGAATTCGTCGAGTCGGCGCCGCAAACCGTCAAGGAAGGCCTGTCCAAGGAAGAGGCCGAGGCGGTCAAGGTGTCACTGGAAGAGGCCGGAGCGACGGTCGAACTGAAGTAGCTGTCCCGATTCAGGACGTCTGCGAGTGTCCGTTCTCGACATCAACTCGACATCAATTGGTACAGAGAACGGGCGCTCTTGCGCGCCCAAAGTGCGCTATCGTTAACCCTGCTTTACAGTTTCGCGCCAACAGAGGCTGTTGGTGCGGTATCCGGGGACTGCGATGGCGGTTGGCAACCCGGTCGTCAACTTCTCCACGAATGGCGTCATGCGCAATTCGAGGGTCTTTGAGCTGGGGATTGTCGTTGCTCTGACCGTCGCGGTTGTTGTCGTTGCAGCACTGTGGGGCACTTCTTCGACATCGCCAGATCCGGCCTCGGTGGCTGAAGTGGATTCGGCCGCTGAGACGACGTCAGGTGCGCCCTCCCTGGTTGGTTCAGATGTGATGACTTCGGATTCTTCGGTCGGACTTGACGACGCTACAGTCGCTGTGCAGGGTTCTGCGGAGGGCCGTGCGAGTTCAGCAGTCTCGGCTGTGTCCGAAGGTCCGGCAGGAGGATCGGAGATTCCGGCCCAATCCGGGATTGTTCCGGGCCGACCGGATCCGATCGAGCCGGACTTGCCGAGGTCGTTTGAGCGATATCAGGTCCAGCGCGGGGAATCGCTGTTTGTGATTGCGGCTGCTAGAGGCGTGACGATGGCTGATCTGTTGCAGTGGAACTGGCATTTGCAGGAGGATTCGACCCTGATTCGAGGTGAGTGGATCTGGATTCCTCAGTGGGATGCTCAAGTGGTATCGGACGAAACAGTGGGTCCATTGGATGATGGGAAGAGTGGTCGTGGCGGCGGGTAGGTTTGAGCAACTGCGGGGAACGCAGGCTCCAGACGATCAGCGAGCGCGACGCGGGATTCTGCGATCGATGTTGATCTGGACTCCGGCGTTTGGTTTGTTGACGGTCGGCGCGGTCTACATGATGGTTGAGGCGTTGGGTGGCAATGGCGGATCGTGGTTCGGTTTCTCGCTGTTCGCGTTAATTGGATTGTTGTCAGGATTTTCGGCGCTGTCGGCGTTCCGCGACTGGTTTTCCGCGCCGATCGAGACGACCGGTCAAGTGGCGCGCAAATGGCGCAAGTTTGACCTACTGATCTTCTTCCGGGCGCACTATGTTCTGGTCGCGCGTCGGGTGTATCGGGTGCCTCATTTGATGTTCGATGAGATGCCGGAGCCGGGCGGATGGGTGTATCTGAATCACTATCCGCATACCAATGCGGTGGTGTCCTGGCGTCCACTGGGCGAGGATGAACGTCCGCGCACTGAGGAAGAGGTAGCAGAAGAGGAAGAGCGGGAGGCCACGGAGCAACGGCGGCAAGAACGAGCGCGTGAACGGGAAGCGACGCCGGTTCGAGAGCGGGTCGATCTGCCGACCTTCGGCGACAGCCGCGACGAGTGATCGAGTGCGGGATCCTCTAGCTGAACTGCAGGCGGCGTGGGCGGAAGAGGACGCGGAACGGTCTCGACAGGCTGAGACTGCGGAACTTGAGAACGCGGGTCCGGCGAAACCCGCGACTCAGCGAATCATGGATATGGATCCGGCTGATCGGCCGCGTGAGCGGTTGTTGCGTCTGGGCGCTGACGCGCTGTCGAACGCCGAACTGCTAGCGATCTTGTTGAGTTCCGGTCGGCAGGGTGAGAACGTGCTGGAAATCTCTCGGCGGCTGCTGGCCGACCGGGGATTGGTCGGCCTGCTGCGGTCCGACGTGAAAGAGGTGATGCGGGTCTCGGGTCTGAAGGAAGCCAAGGTGACGCGAATCAAGGCGGCGGTGGAGCTGGCGGCGCGAGGTCTGGCGGATGACGAATGGCCGGCTCGAGAGCCATTCCGGACATCGCGGCAGGTGTTCGAGCGCTATCGCGGGTTGTTGGGCGATCTGGTGCATGAGGAAGTGTGGGTGCTGGTCATGGATCAGCAGCATTGCCTGATTCGTGAGGAACGGCTGTACAAGGGCATGGTGCACGGAGCGTCGGTGAGAGTGGCGGAGTTGCTGCGCCCGGTGATTGTGCATCAGGGGCCGGCGATGATCGTGGTGCACAATCATCCTTCAGGGTCGCCGAAGCCGTCTGTAGCGGACGAAGATATGACGGCAGACTTGCGCTCGGCAGCCGCCACGATGCAGATTGAGTTGCTGGATCATGTGATCGTGACGCGGTCGGACTATGCGTCGATGGCCCAGCTTGGCTTGATCAAATCAAAGACGCCACTGCCGTCTGCTGCCGACTCGGAAGTTTCGGAACCGATCAGCGAGGTCGGATATCGCGCTTGATGGCGAGGTCGTCAGACCTGTGTACAGTGATGCTCGTGGACGAATCCGGGCTGATTTTAGGCTTGAGCTGGATTGATTTGGCCATCCTGGTGGTGGCCATCGGCATCGGCGTGTGGGGCTGGCGGATGGGGATTCTGCGGGCCAGTGTGGCGTTGTTGGCGGTCGTGGTGGGTGTGCTGCTGGCAGGCATGTACCACGAGCGGGTGTTTGTCGATCTGGCCATCTCGGACGCTCCGTCGGGGGTGATGCAGGCCGTCAGCTTTGCCGTGATCCTGGCGTTGGTGTCAGTTGGCGGCTATGTGGTGGGAACGTTTCTGCGCGGGTTGGCATCGTTGTTGCTGCTGGGTTGGGCCGACCGCGCAGCGGGCGGATTGTTTGGTGTCCTGTTTGGCCTGTTGCTAGCGCAGGCAGCGATTGCGATCGTGGTGTTTGCGGGTCTGGATGACGCTGAAGGCGAGATCGGCGGATCGGTCGTGGGTTGGGCGATGATGGACAATGCGCCTGTGGTTCGGGCGCTATTGCCCTCGGAATTCGACCTGGCGATCCAGGAGTTTGTATCCGAAGTGGATGAGTTGCGGTCGGGTGTTGACGGAGTCGGTAACGCGCTGGGCGGCGGCTGACGGTTTTGGCGTCTGGCGATGTTGGTGGTCGGGATTCTGTGCCCGGGCGTTCGTCCTAACTCTCTCCAAGAAGACTCTTCACAGAGAATCTAGCTTGCCTGGGTAGCTCCGTCAGACTCGCGCTTGTCGCGGGTATCTAGCTGAGTCATGCATTGACGTTGGTGCAGGATGCGGCGAGATTGCCGCGTCGGAGCGCGGCAATGACGGAATGCGTTCCTACTCGAGGATCTCTGCAAGTGGAAATACTGCCTGGAGGTCAGACCGCGGAAGGGCTAACGAGACGCAAATGTCCGATTTGCTTTGGCGGTGATACGATCACGTCGGTGCGATGACGGTTCTGAATAAGTCAGTGTTGGTGTTGAATCAGAACTATGAGCCGTTGCATGTCTGCAATGTGCGTCGAGCTGTGGTCCTGGTCGCCCGAGGCAAGGCCGAGGTGATTGATCGGTTGGACCGGGCGAAGGCGTTACTCCGATCATTTGGCGACGAGTTTGATGTGCCTTCGGTGATCCGGATGGTGTATTTCATCCGGCGACCGCGGCCGGTGATGCGGCTGTCGCGGCGCGAGGTGTTTGTTCGTGATCGGTTCAGGTGCCAGTATTGCGGGCGGCGGACGGCGGTCAAGGATTTGACGTTGGACCATGTGATGCCGCGCTTCCGCGGCGGCAGCCACACGTGGGAGAATCTCGTCTCAGCGTGTCGGGGTTGCAATCACCGCAAGGCTGGCCGGACGCCGCGCGAAGCTCGAATGGCGTTGCGATCGCAGCCGAAGCGTCCGACAGTGACTCCTGCGAACCTGTTCGGGCAGTACCTCGAGAATCAGCCGGGTTGGGCTCCGTTTATTCCGGGCGCGGAGCGGGTGATGTCGGGGGACTAGTGGTCAGGGTGTGTTCACATGGGGCGTTCACATAGGGTGTTCACATAGGGCGTGAACGAACGGATGGGCGCCAAACGGCCTTGTTTGTGGAGAGCGGGACCCCTCGCGGCCCAGGTTCAAGCCGGAGGCAGGCTCTTCGGCAGCTCCGCCTGAATGAGACTGATGCACAACTCCCCTTCTCCCCCCTAGCGGGGGAGATGCCGAAAGCCTGCCCCGGGCTTGACCCGGGGGCAGAGGGGGGTTCCTGTCCGCAACTTCCTTCTGGTACTCACCGACCGAACCCCCCCCCCTCCCCCCCCCCCCGCCCCCCCCCCCCGCGCGGCCGCCGCGCGCGAGGGGGGGGGAAGGGGGGTTTCCGTTCCGCACCTTCCTTCTGGTACTCACCGACCGCCCCCCCCTCTGTCACTCCGTGACATCTCCCCCCGCAAGGGGGGGAGAGGGGGAGCGGGAAATGTGAAGCTGCTTTGGTTGGGCTGGGTTAGTCGATGCGAACAGGACCTAGGTTGGTTGGCAGGTTCGGCAGAAGGAGGTGACTCGGCGGTTTGGGGCGACCTCGGAGATGGGGTTCTCGCAGGTTGGGCAGGGTTGGCCGCCTTTGCGGTGGACGTTGAGGAAGTCTCTTGGTTTGCTGTCGATCTTCTGACCGATTTCGGATGCGGCGATCTCGGCGGCCCAGGCGAGGGTGTCGCGGATCGATTGGTAGAGCCGGATGCGGCGGTGTTCGTCGAGTGTTGAAATTTTGGTGAAGGGATGGATGCCGGCGTTGAAGAGGATCTCGTCGGAGTAGGCATTGCCGATGCCGGCGATGAATCTGGCGTTGACGATGGCATTCTTAACCTGCCCGCGATAGCGCTTCAGGCGCTGCAGGAACGCTGCCAGATCGAGTGCGGGATCGAGGGCATCCGGGCCTTGTTCGTTGAGCACCGGAACGGTGTCGAGTTCGTTGGCGTCGACGAGGTAGGTCTTGCCCAGGTAGCGCTCGTCGATGTAGCGGATGCCCAGTTGGACGTCGTCGTCATCGCGGAACTTCAGGGTGAAGCAGGTTCGAGCATGTGCTTTCTTCTTGCCATCGGGCTCTGATGTCCACTGAAAGCGTCCGTTGAGCATGGGATTGACGGCCAGGATGCTGTCGCGGTCGGTGTGGAAGAGGAGGAACTTGCCCGAGCGCTCGACAGAGCGGAAGGATGCGCCGAGGAGTCCGGCCTCGAAGTCTTCCCGGGGCAGCCGGATCACGATTGGTTTCTGGATGTCGACATCTGTGATGGGGCGATTGGCGATGCGGTCGGTGAGAACCTGGGCGATGTGCTGGAGCTCGGGTATCTCAGGCATGTTGGATCGGTTTCGACGAAGGAGTCAGGGTCTCGGCGCCTTTGGGTAACTGCCAATGATGCGTAGTCGATCGAGTTCGGGTTCCAGGCGTTCCAGGGCGTTGGCGAGAGCGGGATCGGAACGGTGTCCGTCGCAATCGATGAGGAACAGGTATGAACCGAGGCGCTCACGGGCGGGACGAGACTCAATTCTGGTGAGGTTGATGTCGGCGTCGGCGAAGTGCTTCAGGACTCTGAGCAATGCGCCGGGCCGATTGGCAGTACTGAACAGCATCGTCGTTTTGTCGTCGCCGGTTGGGTCATGGTCGTTGTGCGCGAGAACGACGAAGCGGGTCGCATTGCGATGGTCGTCCTCGATGCCAATCTCGAGAATCTCGGCGCTGTGCAAGACGGCGGCGCGACGCGGCGCGATGGCGGCCACTTGATCACCGACCTCAATAGCGCGGGCGACTGCCTGCGAAGTCGAGAGTGTGGCTTCGGTGCGGGCGTCGGGGAATCGTCGGGTGATGTAGCGCTGGCACTGACCAAGGGCCTGGGGGTGGGAGTAGATCACGCGGATCTCTGATGTGTCTGCGTCGGGCGCGGCGATCAAGCAGTGCTCAATGGGAATGATGAGTTCGTCGACGATGAAGAGATTGAGTTGATGGATGATCAAGTCATGCGTCTCGCCGACGGCGCCGGCGAGCGAGTTCTCGAAGGGCACGATTGCGACGTCCACCTCGCGCTGAGCCACAGCTTCGGCGGAGGCGGTGATGCTGGAGTAGGCGACGAAGTCGGGATGTGCGTTGTCGCCTGCGAAGAGGACGGCCGCCTGTTCGGTGAAGGTCCCGGCGGGACCGAGGTAGGCGATCCTGAGGGGATCGTGCGGGGATTCAGTCATGAGGTCACGATTCTCCGGTCAGGATCATCCGTAGTTCTGCTTCGTGCTGTGGCTGTGTCACGGCGACGATCACATCAGCTGCGTTGATGATGGTGTTTGGGCCTGGAACTTCGGGCTGGTCATCTTCGCGGATGACGAGTGCCAGAACCGTGTGCGACGGCAGGCTGAGCTCACGCACGGTGCACCCGACCGCCGGCGCGAGATGAGGAATGGCGAGTTCGGCGAGAATGAAGGCGGTCGAGCGAAGCTGTGTGAGACGAGTCAGGCCAGCGCTGACTTCTTGCTCGATGGCGCTCACGATTGCCGTGGTGGCGGAGATGGTGAAGGTGAATCCCAGGGCGCGAAAGATGCGTTCATTGCGGGGATCGTTGATCCGGGAAATGACCTTGTCCACATTGAAACGGGTCTGAGCAGTCTGTCCGACTGCGAGGTTGGCTTGATCGCGGCCGGTGCAGGCGACGACGACGTCGGCGCGGTTCATACCTGCGGCGCGCTGGACGTGAATCTCTGCGCCGTCGCCGAGCAGAGCGACTTCACCCAATTCATTGTTTATCGACCAGGCAGTGTTGGCGTCACGTTCGACGACGCAGACTTCATGGCCCATGTCGATCAGGTCGCGGGCTGCGCCGCGTCCGACCTTGCCGCCGCCGACGATGATGATGTACATGGGCTAACGCGCCGTCCGTGAGGATGGTTCGACGTTGTTGTCCTGAGGCGCCGAGTCGTCGCCAAAAGCGGCTTCGCGGACCATCTGGTCGAGGATGGTGGTGGGATTGACGACGTTGATGCCGAGTTGACGATAGACGTCAGCGCGTTCGGGATCGTAGATACGAGCGACGACTCGTGGGGCTCGGTGAATGTGTTTGGCGACCTGAACAGCCATCGCGTTGCGGTTGTCTCCGTTGGCGAGCGCGAGGAAGATGTCCGCGCGTTGGACACCGGCGGCCTGTTGGACAGCGATGTCTTCGCCCGCCCCAACAATGGTCGTCCCTCTGAAGTCGTCCTCGAGCCAGTTGAACGCGGCGGCGTCGATGTCGATTACGGTGACGTGGTGACCCTCAGAGTCGAGCTCTCTGGCCAGCGTGGAGCCAAGTCGTCCGCAGCCCATGATGACGACGCGCATTGGTGAAGGGCCTGTTTCTGTTGATCGCTATTGGCTGAGGAACGAGCCGTTGACAGCCGATGCCGGGTCTACGGCGGGCTCTCGAACGACCACCACTTCGCATGGCGCATGGGAGAGGATGTAATCAGCAGTGTGTCCGAGGTCAATGGCGGCGCTGGACCTGCGAGCGAGGGCAGTCTGCTCGCCGCCACCGCCGTAGACAGTGTTGGCATGGGAAACGCCGAGTACCAGCAAGTCGATCTGTTCTGTGGCGGCCACGTCGACAATCGCCGGCCCAGCGCTGCGGGCTTGCAACAGGATTGCCTCACACGACACGCGGGCCTGCTTGGCGGTTGCCTCGGCTTCGGCCAGGCAGGCTTCACCCTGGGCGGATTGTTGCGGCAGATCTGAGTCGACGGGGAAGGCGCGATCAACCTCGACGACGTAGATCGGCAGGACGCGGGACTTGCGCCGGTCGACGCGCGCGAGATGCAAGGCCACATCGAGTCCACGTCGCGACTCGGGCGAGCGGTCGAACGGAATCAGGACCGAAATTCCAGCCATGTGCGTAGCGTATTGGTTGTCGGGGTCGGCGTGGTTAAGAATCAGCGGAACCGGCGCGTTGGTCGTTCGAGTGGCACTCGGCGAGATTCCCGCGACGAGTGCGGGATTGACGGGGTGGGGAACAGCGCTCGATCGGGAATCTGACCAGGGGCTAGTAGATGTACTTGGGCTGTTCTCGGACGATGTGGGAGCCGTCCTCGTCGAGTTGTTCGAGCCAAGCGTGGAGGCGACCGTTGTTGATTTCGATGAAGCCGAGCGTGCCCATGCGGGTGTCAAGGTTGCGTGGATACATGGGGCTGCCGGGATTGATCAGGAGGACGCCGCGGATGGTTTCGATGGAGGCCACGTGGGTGTCGCCGTGAACGACAACGTGCTGAGGTGCGCCGAAGTAGTGGTCCATCATCGATTCGACGGTTCGGTAGGGCGGCCACTCGGGGAGAGCCATGTCGTGCGTCAGACCGAAGCGGAAGCCCTCGAACTCGAGCGACCAGGCTTCGCGGAGGCGAGGATCCTCGGGCTGGACAGGTCGACCGCCTGAGCCGTCGTCGCCGTTGCCGCGGGCGACATAAATCGGTGCGACCTGCTCGAGTTTGTCGATCAGCGAGATGTCGTGGATGTCGCCGCCGTGAAGCAGCACATCGGCTGTAGCGATTCGGTCCCAGAGCTGAGGCCAGAGTTTCGTGCCGGCTTCGGGCACGTGAGTGTCGGAGATGAGACCAATGCGCATAATTGGTAGCCTATCGTGACTCGCAATGCGGTACTCGTAGATGGTACGCGGGATCTTTGGCCGGACGGTGGAAGAGGGAGAGTAGGGGCGTGCTGGCGCGAAGGATTGAGCGACTCGCAAACGAAGGTTGGATTCGCTGGGCTGTGCTGGCGGGTCTAGTCGCGCTGGCGATGGTGGCGGCGTACATGTGCCGCGTGGATCGGGAGGTGTCACTACAGGCTGGGACCGGAGTACTGCCAGCCACTGACATCCGCGTGGCCATGGTGACGCATGGCGGGATCGGAGATCCGTTCTGGGATGAGGTGGCGGCGGGCGCGTTTGCGGCGCAGCGAGAGTTTGGCATTGAGCTGTTTTACGACGGTGACGGCAACGTCAATGAGCAGGTGCGACTGGTCGACAACGCCGTGGCGTTGGGGTACGACGTGTTGATTGTGTCGTTGGCCGACCCCGATGCACTGGAGGAGTCGATTCGGTCCGCCGCCGAGGCTGGACTGTTGGTAATGACGATCAACTCGGGCGAGGAACGGGGACGCGAGTTCGGCGCTGTGACCCACTTTGGCCAGCCGGACGGCGTCGCGGGACTGGGAGCGGGCGAGCGGATGGTGTTTGCCGGGGTGAAGAAGTTGCTCTGCCTGATACATGAGGCTGGCAATGTGGGATTAGAGGCGCGCTGTGCAAATGCTGGTCTGGCGATGGAGTTGTCCGGCGGATCAATGGAGCGGCTGTTTGTCACAGGAACGGCTGATCGGGTGTCGACGACGGGCGAGATTGGCGCAGTACTTCAGGCGGATCCTTCAATCGACGGCATCCTGGCGTTGAACTCCGGGATCGCTGAGCTGGCTCTGGCAGCGATTGACTCCGCGGGATCGGATGCCCAGTTGGCGACATTCGATGTTTCACCATCGATCCTGGAGGCGATCGAAGCTGGGGATGTGTTGTTCGCAGTTGACCAACAGGCCTATCTGCAGGGATTCCTGCCGATTGCATTTGCCTACTTCAGCTCGCTGGATGCTGATTCGCAGACTCGTGGTGTCCTGGCCGGAATGGAGCGTTGGGCGGCGACAGGTCGATTGGTGACCGGGCCTGGGTTTGTGGATCAGTCGAATGCGCGGCGATTCCCGCAGCTGGGTGATGACTGATGCTGAACCGAGTACCAACCTGGGGCGGCGTGTTGGTCTTGGCTGCGATGGTGCTGGTTGGATTACTCGTCGCCGGTTGCGCGGAGGCGGCTCGCGAGCGTCTGGGATTGGGATTGGCTCCACCGATGTCGGTGGCCATGATTGTTCATGGGGCTGAAGACGATCCCTTCTGGCACGACGTTCGGGCGGGCGCTGAAGATGCTGCGCGGGCGTTTGACGTCAACCTGTTCTGGCGGTCAACGCCGGACTCGACCGAGCGAGTGCGGCTGATTGACGAGGCTGTGCAACAGGGATTTGAAGTGCTGGTCGTCACTCTGTCTGATCCAGAAGCAATGTCTGAAGTCGTCCAGGATGCGGCGCTGATTGGCGTCACGGTGTACGTCATCAATGTCGGCGCAGACATCGGTGCGGCGCTCGGCGCTGATTCGTACTTTGGGCAAGTGGAGACGGTGGCCGGGCTGGCAGTCGGAGATCGGTTGGTTGAAGCCGGCGCGACGCATCTGCTCTGTGTGCAGCATGAGGCCCAGAACATCGCCCTGGAGACACGCTGCAATCGAGCAGGTTCTCGTCTGGAACAGCTCACCACGTTGTCTGTCGAACCAAACGGCGGCACGGTGGAAGAGATGATCGAAGCTGCGTTGTTGGACGACGAATCGATCGACTCGGTGCTAACGATGAATACGTTGGTGATGAACCAGGCGGCAGCGGCGATTGACGTTGTGCGTTCGTTGCCATCGGGAGGTCGGACATTGGTCCACGCGGTGTTTGAACTGAACGATGAGGTTCTCGATGCGATCGAGGACGGCAGCGTGGCGTTTGCCGTCGATCAGCAACCGTATCTGCAGGGCTACCTTCCAGTCGCCTATTCACGCCTGGTGCAGTACTCGGAGCTAACCCAGGGCGATGAGTTGGCCGATGCGTTACTGCAATGGATTGCCGGTCGGGGCGTGCTGCTAGGTCCAGGCTTTGTCGATGCACATAACGTCCAGCGGGTGCGGGAGGCGACGGAGAAGTCGCAATCCGCGTCGGACGCAGACGACCAGGCAACGGAGTAATCTGCCGTAGATCGGCTGAGGAGGGGTAAATCGGTGTCACTGTTGCAGTTGCCCGCGTTTGGCAAGGAACGGCCGTGGGTGCGGACGGCGGTGCTGCGGCCTGAGTTGGGTTCGCTGGTGGCGGCGGCGCTGTTGTTCATCTTCTTCAGCATCGCGAGTTCTGGCGCGATGTTGGACACGCCAACGATCGCGCGTGTGTTGGACACGGCCTGGCCCTACGGCATCATCGCTGTGGCGGTCGGCTTGTTGATGATCAGTGGTGAATTCGATCTGTCAGCGGGAGTCATGGTCGGGACGGCCGGAGCGCTGTTGGGCGTGATGGCGACCGAGTGGGGGATGAACCTGTGGCTGGCGTTGTTGTTGTCGTTGGGGGTTTGTCTGGCGCTGGGACTGTGGAACGGTGTCCTGGTGGTCTGGACCGGGCTGCCTTCGTTTGTGATCACGCTGGGTACGTTCTTTGGACTGCGTGGGGCGAACGTGGCGTTGTCCAAGTACTTCACCGGCGACGCGCTGATTGAAAATATTGACGAAGCAGCGGGATATGACTCGTTGCATGCGATCGTGGCGACGGTGTTTGGTACCGCGCCATCCGATTTTCGCGTATCGCTGTTGTGGTGGGGCGGATTCACGCTGATTGCCACCTGGATCCTGTGGCGAACGAAGATTGGCAACTGGATTTTTGCGACGGGTGATGATCGCGAGGTGGCCCGCGCGGTTGGCGTGCCTGTCAATGGCACAAAGATTGGGCTGTTCATGCTGACCGCAGGCGCAGCCTGGTTCGTCGGCGTGAGCAATGCCGTCCGCTATACATCGGTGCAGGCCGGACAGGGCGTGGGAGCGGAGTTCTTCTACATCATTGCTGCGGTGGTCGGCGGATGTCGGATGGCCGGCGGCTATGGATCGGCGGTTGGCCCTGCGATCGGTGCGCTGATCTGGGGAATCGCCTTTGTAGGTATTCCCCATGCCGGATGGAATTCGGACTGGCGCTGGGCCTTCTTGGGCGTGTTGTTGTTGTTGTCCACATTGATTAACCACATCGTCGGCGAACGTGTACGCACGGCGCGATCGGGCTGACCGAGCATTGGCGGCTGAGTTGGAGTCAGTTATGACGACCGAGCAAACGTTGGAGCCGGGCTCTGAATCATCGTCTGTGGCCGAACCGCCCAGCGATGTGCCGGTGTTGGAAGCGCGTGGGTTGGGGAAGCAGTTCGGATCGGTGGTTGCGTTGCAGGATGTGGACGTGTCGCTGCGGGCGGGCGAGGTGACCTGCGTGGTTGGCGACAACGGCGCGGGGAAATCGGTGTTTATCAAAATGCTCTGTGGCTTGATTCGGCCCAGCGATGGCGAGCTGTTGCTGGACGGGACGCCGACGGAGTTTTCGTCGCCGCGTCAGGCACGAGCGCAAGGGATTGTGGCCGTCTACCAGGACCTGGCGCTGGCGCCGACAATGTCGCTGTGGCGAAATTTCTTCATGGGCGCCGAGCCGGTCAAGGGCTGGGGCGTGTTTCAACGTTTTGACGTCGAGTACGCCAAGCAAGCCATGCAGACAGAGTTAGAGAAGCTGGGAGTGGAGCTGGGCGACCCGGATCGAGCTGCGCACACGCTGTCGGGTGGTGAGCGACAGGGGCTGGCGATTGCTCGTTCGTTGTACTACGGAGCACGGGTGCTGATTCTGGATGAGCCGACATCGGCCCTGGGGGTACGTCAGTCGGGAGCAGTCTTGCGGCTGATCCGTCGAGCAGCTCAGCGCGGAACGGCGGTGATCCTGGTGACTCCGAAACCGCAGCACGCGTTCTGGGTTGGAGATCGATTCCTGGTCTTCCAGCGCGGACGGCTGGTGGAGGATCGCCCAAGCGAAACGCTGACGCTAGAAAGTCTCTCGTATCTGATGGCAGGCGGCGGTGAAGTGGACGAGCTCGAGTCTGCTATCGCGACTGGATAGGTGCGCTGATATGCCTGACTACTGCTTGCGCATCGGACGATAGACTGACTCTGACTAGACTTTGATGGGGTTTCGAAAGGGGCTGAGATGGTCGTTGAGGCGGCGACCTCAATGGTGCTCGCAGTGACGGACTACCGGGGCGGCAGTCGTGTAGCTGAAGCCGCGATGGGCATGCCGGAACTCACGCAGGGCATCGAGCTTGGGCGGCTGACGAAGCGGGGTTGGTGAGTGCAAACAGGTGTGATTACCACAGGGGAATGGAGTTAGTGACGGACTTGACTGCGCGAAGTGTTGGCTCAGTCGCTGTGGGAAGATCGGCCCTTTTCTGGGATGTTGCGGAACACGTGTTGTCGCCGATTCGGGTCGGCGCACAGATACTTGGTGTTCGCTTGATGATTGAGGATGTGGTTGCCAAGACTGAAGGGCCTGGCTGATGGCCGATCCGCTCAGTCAGAGGCAATCCACAACTGGCGATGATCTGGAGCTGTTGCTCTCGACGTTGCCGGCGGCGATACGGCATGCGATTGGCGATCTGGGCGACGAGACCAACCTGCTGGAGATCGTGCTGGATCTGGGCCGGCCACCGTATGCGCGATACCTCGAAGGCGAGGTGGTGCTGCGTGCGACGGAAGTGACCAACGCTGAGCTGCAGTTGGTTGTCGCAGGACTGGGAGAGTTTGGCGCGGACAATCGGGCGGGGATTCCGCGGACGTTGCACCGGATCGCGTGTATTCGCAACCGGCAGCGCGGTGTGGTTGGACTGACGATGCGCGTCGGGCGCGCGGTGACTGGTTCGGTGGCGGTGATCGAGGACTTCGTCAAGGCGGGCGCCTCGATCCTGTTGCTAGGACGTCCAGGTGTGGGCAAGACGACGATCCTACGTGAAGCGGCTCGTGTGTTGGCAGAGCAGGGCAAACGCGTAGTGATTGTCGACACATCGAATGAGATCGGTGGCGACGGTGACATTCCCCACGCTGGCATTGGTCGTGCGCGGCGGATGCAGGTGGAACGTCCGGAGCTACAACACTCGGTCATGGTTGAGGCTGTGGAAAACCATATGCCTGAGGTGATTGTGATTGATGAGATCGGCACCGAGCTTGAAGCGCAGGCGGCACGGACGATCGCCGAACGTGGCGTGCAACTAGTGGCGACGGCGCATGGCAACACGCTGGCCAACCTGATGCTGAATCCGACGCTGGTCGATCTGATCGGCGGAATCCAGACGGTGACGTTGTCAGATGAGGAAGCGCGGCGGCGGGGAACGCGGAAGTCGGTGTTGGAACGCAAAGCGCCGCCGACGTTTGAGGCGCTAGTCGAGATTCAGTCGTTTACCCGCGTCGCTGTGCATTCCGACCTGGACAACACAGTGGACGCGCTGCTGCGCGGTGAGTCGGTGGCGGCTGAGATTCGCGAAGTGGATGACGATGGCGACGTGCATACGTCGACGGACTCGGTGGAGTCGGTTGTTTCGGACGGTCCGTTGGGTGGGTTTGACATGTCGATTAACGATGTGCTCGAACGGCGCTCGGCTGCGATGTCAAAGATGGGCAATGGCGCCAGCTTTGGCAACGGATCGTCGCATGAGGCGCCGTTGCGTCGACGCACGGGATCGCGGCCGCGCAACCAGTCGGCCGGTCCGCATCAGAAGGTGTATCCCCTTGGGGTGTCGCTTTCGCGCTTGCGGGAGGCTATTCGCGAGACCGGGGCGAACGTGTCGATTGCGGAACGGGTCGAGGAAGCGGATGTCCTGCTGACGCTACGAGCGGCGTTCCGGCGTCGTCCGCCGGAGTTGCGGTTGGCGGAGTCTCGTCGGTTGCCGGTGGTGGTCCTGAAACACAACACGGTGCTGCAGATGGAGAAGAGTCTGCGGGCGTTGTCGAAGGGTTCCTCGCCCAATGACACGGTGACGGCGGCGTTGTCGGAGGCAGAAGAAGCGATTTCGCAGATTCACTCGGGTCGACAGTCGGCGGTGGACCTGACGCCGCAGAATCCGTACATCCGCAAGCTGCAGCATCAGTTGGCCAGCGATCAGGCGCTGGAGTCGGTGAGCAAGGGCCGGGAGCCGAACCGTCGGGTGCGGATCCATGCCGGCTGAGCAGGTGTCGGATCCGTCATCCAAGCGAGATCGAGGCGTGTTCATCACGGTCGAGGGTGGCGATGGCGCAGGCAAGACGACCCTGGCGCGGTCGCTGGCGGAGTGCCTGGGTCGGGCGGGCCGGCCGGTCCGATTGACCTTTGAGCCGGGTGGGACGGAGTTGGGAGTACGGCTGCGGTCGCTGGTATTGGACCCTGAGTTGGAGATGAACGACTGGATGGAGACGTGGCTGTTTCTGGCAGCGCGGGCCTCTCATGTGCATGACGTGTTGCTCCCGGCGATCGCGGCTGGTGAGCTGATCTTTAGTGATCGGTTCACCGACTCGACGCTGGCCTACCAGGGCTACGGCCGTGGTCTCGATTTGGATCGGCTGCGCCGCCTCAATGCCGAGGCGACAAACGGGTTGACTCCGGATTTGACGTTGTTGCTGGATGTGCCGGCTGAAGTTGGTCTGGCTCGGACGCGGGCGCGCTCGTCTGTTGCAGACCGGATCGGCGATGCCGATCTGGCTTTTCACGAGCGCGTGAATTCGGGCTTTCGGGGGTTGGCGTCGGAGCATGCTGAGCGGATACGGTTGATTGACGCGTCTCGGGCGGAGTCGGAAGTGTTGATAGACGCGCTCTCGATTGTGAACGAGTGGTTGGATGCACGCGAGCGAGCGACATAGAATGTGGCGCGATGACTAGTGAGACGTGGCCCGAACAATCGGAGTCGATTGAGCCACTTGGGCCGATCACGGTTCGGGTGCCTGCGACATCTGCGAATCTGGGGACGGGATTTGACGCGGCCGGAGTGGCGTTGCAACGCTACGCCACGGTGACGGTTTCGGTTGCGTCAGGCAATGAGGGTGAACGCTCGCCAATGTCGCGGCACGTGCGCAAGGCAGTGCGTGAGGTGTATCGAGAACTGGGTCTTGGACTTCCGGAAGCCGAAGAACTCGATATCTCAGTGCAGGCTGAGTTTCCACTGGGCCGAGGTCTGGGCGCGAGCGCCGCGTATCGCGGGGCCGGTCTGGTGGCGGCGAATGCGTTGCTGGGTCAGCCGCTGTCGGAGCATCGGATCCTGGAGATCGGGTCCGACCTTGAGGGTCACGCGGACAACATGGCGCCGGCGTTGTTTGGCGGCTGTCAGATTGTGGCGATGGACGGACCTCGGGTAACCCGGGTGTCGCTGCCGGTGGCGGAGGGCGTGCGATTTGTGGGATTCACTCCCAACTTCAATATGTCTACCAAGAAGGGTCGCGCGCTGCTGCCAAACAAGCTGTCGCGCACGGATGCAGTTCACAACTCGTGCCGCTCGGCGCTGCTGGTCGCCGCGTTGACGACCGGATCGTGGGAGGCGATGAAGACGGCGGTCGATGACCGCCTACACCAACAGCCGCGATCGAAGCTGTTTCCGACGATGTTTGAGCTGTTTGAGGCGGCAGAATCGGCGGGCGCATATGCGGCGTATCTGTCGGGTGGAGGCTCGACATTGATGGCGCTGTCGAGCGAGGAACGGGCGGACACTGTGCGTGAGGCGTTCGTGTCTTCGGCTGAGGCGCAGGGGATTACAGGACATGGATTTGTGACAGGGATCGATAGCGGCGGGGCGCAGATTCTGTGACGGTCGTTCAGAAATACGGTGGGACGTCGGTCGGTTCAGTCGAGCGGCTGCGCAACGTCGCGCGCCGCGTAGCAGCTCGTGCGGAGGGCGAGCAGTTGGCGGTGGTGGTCTCGGCGATGGGCAAGTCGACCGACGATCTGTTGGCGCTGGCTCGCGAGGTCAATCCTCGGCCGCCGCGTCGGGAGACTGACCTGTTGATGGCGACCGGTGAGATGGTCTCGAGCGCATTGTTGACGATGGCGCTGATCGACATTGGCTGTCCGGCGGTCGCGCTGACCGGGGCTCAGGCTGGTGTGTTTACAGATGAGACGTTTGGCCGGGCGCGGATTCGCAATATCGATACGTGGCGGATGCACGAGGAGTTTTCGGCTGGCAACGTGGTTGTGGTGGCCGGGTTCCAGGGTCAGAGTCCGCAAGGTGATTACGCGACGCTGGGTCGCGGTGGATCAGACACATCGGCGGTTGCATTGGGCGCGGCGCTTGAGGCCGACCAGGTTGAGATCTATACGGACGTGCAGGGAATTTACACCACCGATCCACGAATTGAGCCGAAGGCGCGCTGTCTGAAGGACATTGCGTCGGAGGAGATGCTCGAGGCGGCTCAGCAGGGCGCTGGGGTGATGCATCCACGGGCCGTCGAGCTGGGATTGTTGTACGAGATACCGATTTTGGTCGCTTCGTCGCAGGCGGAGTTCGGCTCCGGCGGCGGCACGCTGATTCGCAAGGAAGTTCAAATGGAGCCTGAGAATCGAGTCCGAACGATCGCGCTGGATCGTGACGTGTCGTCAGTGACGCTGCGCCACGTGCCTGACCGGCCGGGGATTGCTTCGCAGATCTTTGGTCCGCTGGCCGATGCAGGGATCTCGGTCGACACGATCGTGCAGAACGCGTCGGAACTGCAACTGACGGACTTGACGTTCACCGTGACGGGCGACGACTGGGAACGTACGCGGGAGATCAGCCGTCCGCTGGCAGCCGAGCTTGGCGCGGCCGATGTGTTGTTCGCACATGACCTGGTCAAGGTGTCGTTGATTGGCACGGGGATGCAGTCGGGCCCGGGGTATGCGGCGACGATGTTCCGTTCACTGTCGGACGCGGGGATCAACATTGAGCTGATTACGACCTCGGAGATTCGGATCACGTGCCTGGTGAGGGCTGAGCGTGGTGAAGAAGCGGTGCGAGTGTTGCACGCGGCTTTTGCGTTGGACGAAGAGGTTTAGCTGGCGGATGCCCCCCTTCAGCCCCCGGGTCCGGGCCCGGGCCAGGCTTTCGGCAGCTTCCCCCGCAAGGGGGGAAGCAGAGAGTCAGTGAAGGGCCTGACACGGTTCAACTATCGTTGACCACATCTTCCCCGATGACGTGGAAGAACCCTGTGAACCGCGTGGAATCTGGATGTACAGCGCGGGCCCTTCAAGCGAATCTTTGCTGAGCCGAAGCACGGATCAGCGGAGAGAGGTTGAGGGCTGATGTTTGCGCATCTTCATACGCATACTGAGTATTCGGAATTGGATGGGTTGTCGAAGGTTTCGGCGTTGGCGGCTCGGGCGAAGGGGTTGGGGCAGGAATCACTGGCGATTACCGACCACGGGAACCTGTACGGAGCGATTGGGTTTTATCGGGCTTGCGAGTCCGAAGGGATTCGGCCGGTATTGGGGATGGAGGCGTATGTCGCGCCAGGGGATCGGCGGGATAAGTCGGCGGGCCGGGAGGCGGCGTCGAACTCCTTTCATATGGTCCTGTTGGCGCAGAATCAGCAGGGCTGGCGCAACCTGATCCAGCTCTCGACACGCGGCCACCTGGAGGGGTTCTACTATCGGCCGCGGATTGATCGGGAGTTGTTGGCCGAATACTCGGAGGGATTGATCGTCCTCTCGGGTTGTCCGTCATCGGAGTTGCAGCGGGCGCTGATACGAGAGGATCTGGCTGAGGCTCGTCGGGTGGTGGATTGGTATCGCGAGGTGTTTGACGATCGCTACTACATGGAGATTCAACGCCACAAGGAGCTGCCCCAGTTCGAGCCGCCGTTAGAGCACACGGTTGCTCTGGCGCGGGAGTATGGGATTCCACTGGTCGCGACTCAGGATGCTCACTATTGCGAGCCTGGCGATCACGATGCCCATGATCTGTTGCTGTGTATTGGCACCAACGCTGTTCGGACAGATGAGAAGCGCTTCCACTTCGACGGCGAGGACTTCTACCTGACATCCGAGTCCTACATGGCAGAGGCCTTTGACGACTTACCGGAGGCGGTGACGAATACGCAGCTGGTGGCCGAGCGTTGCGAGGTGAAGCTGGAGTTCGGCCGACTGCGTCTGCCGCAACCTGAGATTCCCGCTGGCAAGACGGCGCTGGAGCACCTGACAGACATCGCTTTTTCGGGTCTGAGACAGCGCTACGGAGATCCGCCGCAGAGTCACATTGATCGGTTGAAGTACGAGCTGCATGTGATCGAGGAGACGGGATTCGCCGAGTACTTCCTGATCGTGATGGACTTTGCCCACTTTGCTCGCGACCGGGGGATTGCGCGGGCAGTGCGAGGATCGGCGGCGGCGAGTCTGGTGCTGTACTGCCTTGAGATCACCGACATCGATCCGATGGAGTACTCGTTGGTCTTTGAGCGCTTCCTCAACCTTGAGCGTCGGGAGATGCCCGATATCGACATGGACTTTGCCGATAACCGTCGTGATGAGGTGATCCGCTACGTGGCCGAGAAGTATGGGCGCGATCGGGTTGCGCAGATCATCACGTTTGGAACCCTTGGCGCGAAGGCGGCGATTCGCGATTCAGGCCGGGCGCTGGGTGTGCCGCTGGGTGACACGGATCGCGTGGCGCGGATGGTGCCGAATCAACTGAATATCTCGGTGGCGGATGCGATTGCACAGTCACAAGAGATGCAGGCGGCCCAGCAAGGAGATTCGACGGTTGCAGAGTTGTTGTCGTATGCGCAGCGGTTGAATGGCGTCGTGCGCAACACGTCGACGCACGCGGCGGGTGTCGTGATTTCGCAGGAGCCGTTGGCGGAGAACGTGCCGCTACGTCGTCCTGTGAATGAGTCGTCGGACGAGGGCTGGATCCCGATGACGCAGTGGGGGATGGATGAAGTGGCGGCGGTCGGCCTGTTGAAGATGGATTTTCTCGGGCTGACGAACCTGACGATCCTGGAAGAAGCGGTTGGGCTGTGTCAGGAGCATGAAGGCGTCGAGATTGACTATGTGAATCTGTCCGACGGCGATCAGAAGACGTTTGATCTGCTGGCCAGCGGTGACACGTTTGGCGTGTTTCAACTGGAGTCGGGCGGGATGCGCCGGGTCGTGGCCGATCTGAAGCCGACCTCGATCCGGGACCTGGCGGCGCTACTGGCGCTGTACCGACCGGGTCCGATGGAGCACATTCCGCGGTTTATCGAGAGCAAGCATGGTCGCCAGGCGGTCTCGTATCCGCATGACGATCTGGGTGAGATTCTCGATGACACGTATGGCGTGATTGTGTACCAGGACCAGGTGTTGCACATCGCCCGGAAGTTTGCCGGATACACGCTGGGTCAGGCCGACATCATGCGTAAGGCGATGGGTAAGAAGATCGCGGCGGTGATGGTCGGCGAGCGTGGAAACTTCCTCAACGGGGCGCTGGGCAACGGTTACACCGAGCACGATGCGCAGACGATCTTCGAGCTGATTGAGCCGTTTGCCGGCTATGCGTTCAACAAGGCGCACGCGGTGTCGTACGCGGCGATTGCTTATCAGACGGCGTGGTTCAAGGCGAACTATCCAGCGCCGTACATGGCGGCGGTCCTGCGTGCGGCGTCGGGCAATAGCGACCGGATTCGCGAGGCGGCGGCTGAGTGCGGTCGGCTGGACATTCCGTTGTTGCTGCCCGATGTGAATCGGTCGGAGGCGACGTTCACGCTGGAGAAAATGGCCGACGGTCGCAGCGCGATCCGGTTTGGTCTGGGCACCATCAAGAATGTGGGACGCACAGCGGTCGAGCCGCTGATCACCGAGCGAAAAGAGAACGGTCTGATTCAGAATGCCAGTGACCTGGCGGAGCGGCTGGACTCGAAGACGATGAACCGGCGAGCGTTGGAGGCGCTGGCCAAGGCTGGTGCGTTCGATGAGATTGAGTCCCGAGGCGCGATGGTGGCGGCCGCGGAGGACATCATCAAACGCGCTCGCCGCGCCCAGGAGCTGCGCGATAGCGGTCAGACATCGATGTTTGACCTGTTTGGCGCAGAAGTTGAGACGCCGACTCCCACGGTGACGCTTGAAGAAGATATGGACGCGACACCGCACGAGCAGCTCAACTGGGAACGGGAGTTGCTAGGTGCGTATGTGTCGGAGCATCCACTGCAGGCGGCGACGTTGGCGCTGCAGGGTCGGGTGGACGCACAGTTGTCGGAGTTGACCGAGGACATGTCCGGCAACACGCAGACGGTTGCAGGGTTAGTCAACGGCGTGCGTCAGTTGACGACGCGCAAGGGTGATCAGTTTGCGGCGGTGATGCTTGAGGACCTGTCGGGGACGGCCGAGGTAACGGTCTGGCCCGATCAGTGGGCGGTGACGAAGGATGTGTGGCAGCCGAATCAGATCGTGATCACCACGGTGAACATCCGCACGCGGATGGATCGATTGACGCTGGCGGTGGAGGATGTGACGGCCTGGAATGAGTCAATGGCGTCTGCGCCTGCAGCAGAGGTGCTGGGCGGGTCAGGCGGCACGGTCACTGTTCCCCCGATCAAGCAGGTTGCGTCGCCTCCATGGATGTCGAAGCCTCGGCAGCCGTTACCCGGTCCCGAGCCGGTCGAGGTGGTTGAGGAAGTAGTCGACCCACCTGTGACTGCTCCGACGCCGATTCCGGTTTCTGAACCGGAAGCGGAGCCGGTCGAGTTGGCGCTGTGGATCACAATTGAGGAGTCCGGCAACGAGACCGCAGATGTCGAGTTGATGGAACAACTGGAGAACGGGCTCAAAGCACTCAAGATGGTGCATCAGGGCAGTGACGCGATTTACCTGCGCGTCCGATCGGGCGATCAGGTGGAGGTGTTGGTCTGCTCCGATGATTGGCGCCTCAAGGCGAATGAGCAGGTGGTCCAGATTGTCGCGGGGACGCTTGGGGAACGGGGCAGCGTGCGGATGGCGCCGTTGCCGCAGCAACCGGTTCGCGCCGGGGATAGCGCGGCTGGGTTGTAGATGGCGCACTCACGTTCTATTGTGAACACAGGTTCGTTTGTGTCCATATGTGTTGGGCGGTTTGCTGTGTATCGGTATGGTTGGTTGGTATGTCCCAAGGTTCGAGCGGAGCTATCTGATGAAGGTCGTGTTTTTCGAAGAGGTCGAGGGAACGGCGCTGGTTGGCGAGATCAAAGAGGTCAAGAACGGGTTCGCGCGCAACTATCTGTTGCCGCGGGGCTTGGCCGGTCCGACGACGCCAAACAATATGACCCGAGCCGACCGACTGGCCCAGGCGGACGCGATCCGTCAGGAGAAGCTGGACGGCGATGCGAGCCCGGTCGCGCTGGCGATCGCAGGCGCCGAGATGACGTTCGAGGCACGCGTCGGCGAGCAAGGCCGACTGTTTGGTTCGATCACGGCTCGCGACATCGCCGAGCGTCTGACCGAGATTGCCTCGGAGCAGATTCCGGGCGCGGTGATCGAGCATCGACAGGTGTTGCTGGCGCAGTCGCTGCGGACGCTGGGCGCGGAGGATGTTCGTGTTCGGCTGACGCGCAACGTGTCGGCCGAGGTGCGAGTGATCGTCGAGCCCGACGCGGACAGCGTCGACCTGAGTTTCGACGAAGTACTCGCGGAAGTGGACGAAGCCGAGGCCGCAGCGGACGAGGAAGCCGCGGAGGAGGCGGAAGAGGCCGAAGCCGTCGAGGCGTAGGGCCGGACTTCAGTTGCAACGCTCTCCCAGTCCCCGCCTTTGCGCGGGAACCTGCTCCTTCGTTGGCCGATACAGGGTCGATCGGTAGAGCGCACCTTCGGTGTGCCGCGTTGCCCCGTACGCTTTCGCGACGTGGGGTCAGTAATCCTTTCGGATCAGCGGACTGGGCCCATTCAGTGCAGCGTTTGTCTGTGCGTCGGCGGCCGACCCCCCCTCTGTCACTCCGTGACATCTCCCCCCGCAAGGGGGGGAGAAGGGAATCGCGATTCCAGGTGAAGCCGGGAGTATCGGGAAGCGGTCTTTTGGAGACGCAATCTGATCGTGGAGGCTGTGATGGTCTCTTCTGATCCCACCTATGACGAACTGGCCGAGGAATACGGCGGCAATGGGCGAGGCCAGCGGGCGCGGTCGGCGTCTCGTGGCGTTCCACAGGATCAGGCGGCGGAGGAGTCGGTGCTGGGGGCGATCCTGGCCGAGGCCGGTGTCTATGAGCGCCTGGCGGGGATGCTCGAGCCCGATGATTTCATGGATCCTCGGCATCGGGCGATCTTTGCTGCGGTACTGGCGGTGTTTGAGCGCTATGAGGCGATTGACCAGATCACGATTGCGGCCCAGTTGTCGACGGAAGGTCGGTTGCAGGAAGCGGGCGGACAGGCGTATCTGAATCAGTTGGTGTACGAGCTGCCGGCGACGGTCGGAGCGGAGCACTACGCGCGGTTGGTGCAGCGGGCGTCCACGTATCGCGACATGATCCGGGCGGCGGGCGAGATCGGGGAGTTGGCCTACCAGGCAGACCCGAATGTGGGCGAGTCGCTAACTCATGCAGTGGAGTTGTTGTATGGGATTCGCGGCGCTGATCGGCGTCAGGACTTTCGCCTGCTGCAGGACTTGTTGACCGATGTGCTCAGCGACGGGAGCGAGGCGGACGCCGGCGTCCATGGACCGATCCGTACTGGGTTTATGGATCTGGACGCACTGCTGAACGACGGTATGCACGCTTCGGATCTGGTCGTACTGGCGGCGCGGCCGTCAGTGGGTAAGTCGGCATTGGCGTTGAGCATGGCCCGCGCTGCGGCGCTTGAACGGGAGCAGCCAGTGCCAGTGGCGATCTTCTCCCTGGAAATGTCGGCTGAGCAGATTGCCGGACGGTTAGTGTCGGCAGAGTCGGGCGTCGGTCAATCTCGGCTGCGCCAGGGTCGGCATTCGGAAGAAGAAGAAGTCAAGATTTCCCAGGCGATTGGCCTGCTGAGCCGCGCTGAGATTCACATCGACGACACCGCCGGACAGACGCTAGCCGAGATGCGAGCCAAATCGCGGAATTTGCACACCAGATTGCAGGAGCAGTCTCACCGCCGCGGGAACAGCGGCGGGGGACTGGGTCTGATCATTGTCGATCACATTCAGTTGGTGCATGGATTCTCAAGAGCGCAGTCGGACACCAACCGCGTGAGCGAGATCTCGTTGATCTCGCGGACGCTGAAGGAGATTGCGCGGGAGCTACAGATTCCGATCCTGGCGTTGTCGCAGTTGTCGCGTGCGGTCGAGCGTCGGCATCCGCCGGTGCCCCAGCTCTCGGACTTGCGCGAGAGCGGATCGATTGAGCAGGACGCGGATGTGGTGATCTTTATCTACCGTGAGGACATGTACGACCGAGATGAATATCAGGACGACCTGGTGACTGATGCGTCGCACAGCGGTCAGCATGAGGTGGCGCAGCTACTGGTGGCCAAACATCGGCATGGAGCGGTGGGGCGTGTTGATGTTCGGTTCGTGCCGACGGTGGCGAAGTTCGAAGACTTTTATGCCCAGGCTGAGCACGGAGTGGGTGAGTTCTGATGAGCTTCGACGGGTTTACCTCGGGAGCGCCGGTGACCCCTCTGCCGCGGACGTTGCTACGTGACCTGGTTCCGGCGATGTCGGACCCGGCCGAGTTGATTGTGACCTTGTATGCGGTTGAGGCGATTGCCAGGCAACGCCGCTATCCGCGACGGGTGTCGTTGTCGGATCTGCGTGAGTCTCGGTCGTTGATCGAGGCGCTGGCGAGCTTCTGTCGTGACCGTGAGGTTGAGGACGCGTTTCGGCAGGGTCTCGACGCCGCTTCCGAACGTGGCTCATTGTTAAGGGCGCGCTCCGTGCAGGATGGCGGTTGGGTCGAGTGGATTGCGCTCAATGACGCCGATGGCCAGCGTGCAATGGCGTCCGCGTCAATGCCTCCTGCGACTCGTTCGGCGTACGGACGTGAGCCCGTCAACAGCTCGGCCCCGGAGATCTGGCAGAGTGCATTTGGGACGGCGATGCCGCCGATCCTCTCGGAAGAGGTCAAGGCGGCAGAGTCGCGCTACGGGTCGGATTGGATGCGCGACGCATTCGCTGAGTCGGCAGCCAATGGCGTCCGCAATTGGCGCTATGTGCAGGCAATTCTCGAACGCTGGGAGACGGAGGGACGCGATGGAGGAGATGCAACGGCTCGGACCACTACTGGCGGGCTGGAGTCATCGCGCTACCGGCACCTCTTCCGAGAGTGAGGCTGCCGAATCGCTGGTTCGAGACCAATCGCTGTGGACGCCTGATGGAACTCCGGGTTGCGAGATTTGTGGTGGCGCGGGGTATGTCCGAGTGGCGAGACCGGTTGGTGATCCCAACTTCGGGCGGGTGCAACCGTGTGAATGTCGGCGAGCTGAAGAGGAAGCAAGGGCGGCAGAGCGATTGCAGCGGCTGAGCAACCTGGGGCCGCTATCGGATGCTCGGTTGGCGGACGATGAGACGGCGAGCGGTCCAGGCAAGACGATCACCGAGTTTGCCGATGCGGAAGATGACGAGCCTGGCTGGTTGTTGATTACTGGGCCGGCAGGATCGGGACGTACACGGTTGTCGGCGGAGATGGCGAATCGGCGGATTGCTGGGGGTCGGGCTGCGCTGTACTTCGTCGTCGCTGACCTGCTGGATCGGCTGCGATCGGCGATGAATGCTCCGAGTGGGGGCGATCTGTCGTTCGCGTTGTTGTTTGAGCATGTGCGCGATGCGCCGTTTCTGATTCTTGACGACCTGGATTGCATCTCGCCCACGGATTGGGCTCGGGAGAAGCTGTTCCAGTTGCTCAATCATCGGCGGAATAGCGGTCGGCGGACGGTGCTGGTCTCGGAAGCGGCCGATCTGTCGGCGATTGGCTTGCAGTCGTTTCTGACGTTGGATCTGGAGCGGTTGGAGTTGGGCGGCGCGGTGTCGGGCGGGCGGTATCGGGAGTTTGGCGGGATGACGGAGTCTGTGCTGGACCAATACTCCTTTGACGGGTTCCGCGAGGAGGGACTGGGTGGCCGAGGAGACGCCGAGAATCTGGCGACGGTGAAGTCGACGGTTGAGGAGTGGGTGTCGCATCCGGCGGGCTGGCTGACCTTGTTCGGCGGTACGGGTGTGGGCAAGACGCATCTGGCGGCCGCTGCCGCCAATGATCGGTTGGCTGTTGGCGACAGCGTGTGTTTCGCCGTGGTGCCGGAGTTGTTGGATGCGTTGCGAGCGTCGTATCGGGATGAGGGCGAGGCCTCGTTTGAGGCGATCTTTGCGTCGCTCAAGGAGGTTGACTTGCTGATCCTGGACGATCTCGGCGCGCACCAGTCGACGGAATGGGCGAGCGAGAAGCTGTATCAGCTCTGCGCGTCGAGATATCTGCGCAGCGCGCCGACGCTGATCACCATGAACGTGTTGCCCGATGACCTGGATCCGCGGTTGGCGTCACGGCTACTGGACAGCCAACGGGGGCTTGCGCTGCACGTGCGAGCCAAGGACTACCGGACTGACCAGGAGGCGCGGCAGATTACTCCGTCGCGGCGTCGACCTCAGCGGCGGGGGTGAGGGAGCCTTCGATCCACTCCTCGCCGTCGGTCCAGACTTCTTTCTTCCAGATGGGGACGATGGCTTTGAGCCGGTCGATGCCGTAGTGACAGGCGTCGATGCCATCGCCGCGATGGGCTGAGGCGACGGCGACGGCGACGGACGCTTCGCCGATTTCGAGGCGTCCGGTGCGGTGATGCATGGCGATGTCGAGGACATCCCAGCGGTCGCGGATTTCTGATTCGATCTGTCGCATGACCCGGATTGCCATGGCGGGATAGGCGTCGTACTCGAGATAGCTGACATCGCGGCCGAGGTTGTTGTCCCGAACGACTCCGACGAACAGCGAGACTGCTCCTGCTTGCGGGGAGAGAACGAGGTTGTGGAGGGCGGTAGGGTCGAGGATGTCGCTTGTGATCTTGAAGTACGGATCCGCAGCCGCCTCGCCGTTGTCCGAGCCGCCGCTGACCGGTGGGATCAAGGCGACTTCGTCTGAGGGCATGACCGGGTGATCGGCAGTGACGTACTCGGCGTTGACGGCGAACATTATCGAGTCGCGCATGGCGTCGAGTTGCGGGAAGCGGTCGACGAATGCGTCCATGACCAGGGCGGCGGTCAAGGGTTGTGGCAGGTCGCAGAGTTCGACCTGGCGCATGCCGCAGGTCTCGGCGAGGTTGGCGAAGAGTTGTACGGTGAGCCGCATGGATTCAGTCTATCGGCCCGTTACCTCGGCGCTGGCAGCTATCGAAGCAATGATCGACGTGGCGCTGCCTCCGCATTGTGTGTCGTGCGGCACGGCTGGCGAGTTGATCTGCCGTACCTGTCGCGGGCTGATGCAACGGGCGGATGGGAAGCGCTGTCGTCATTGCTGGCTGGTCTCGGACGCGCCGGTGTGCAGCGATTGTGTCTCGCGTCCGCTCGCGGTGCGCGAGATACGCTCGGCGTTTGTCTACGACGGACCGGTCCGGGCAGCGGTCCTGGCATTGAAGCATCGCGGGGTGACGGCATTGGCCCGAGAGTTGGTTGAGATGGCGGGCGAGATTCGTCCTGCAGCGGATACTGCCATAGTTGTGCCGATTCCGATTCCCTTGCTGCGCAAACGTCGTCGCGGAGGCAACCAGGCGGAGCGGTTGGCGCAGGTGGTGGCGGAACGGACCGAGCTCATGCTCGAAACGTCAGCGCTTCGACGACGCGGATGGTGGGGTCCGCGACAGGCTCAGGCCCGGTCGAGGGCGGATCGTCGGCGGATTGTGGTTGGCGCGTTTGCGGCGGATGAAACGTTGGTCCGCGGGCGTGGCGTGCTGCTAGTTGATGACGTGTCGACGTCGATGGCGACGTTGTCGGAGGCGGCGCGAACGTTGTTGGCCGCTGGCGCGACGGCGGTGGATGCGTGGACCGTGGCTCGGGCGGATTGAGATGGCGGATTGCAGTGGTTCGGAGTTCTGGCTGTGTTACCGACCATTCGGAGGCGACGCAGACGCCGTGCGCATAGTTGACGAAGCGCGAGCGGCAGTGGTTCGAGACACTGCGGAACGGGCGACGGCGGCGGGGTTTGATCGAGTGCGAGTGTTCTCGACGGTTGAGCTTGACGGCCTGGATGTTGAGCGGACGCGCCCAAAGCAGTTGATCGGCGACATCATCGCGGATGCGGCTCCGAGAACTGATGCGCCTGTTTGCTACGCGGGTGGTGGGATGCCCGCGATGCGAGTTGAGGATTGGGCCCGGGTGTTGGACGCTAATTCATCGGGTGCAGCGGTCTCGAATCGGATGTTCTCGTCTGACTGGGTTGGTGTCCCATCTGGAGTGATGCTGTCACTGGTCAGGGGCGAGGCGACAGACAACCGATTTGCGCGGCGGTTGCGCGACGAGTCACGCGTCGCAGTACGAGCGTTTGAGCGTTCGGCGCGGTCTTTGCTGGATTTGGATACGCCGACGGACATTGTTGTTTTGGCGGTGGCCGCCCAGGTTGGCTCCTTGCAGATCGGTCCAGCTTTGAGCCAGGTGATTCAAGAGTGGCAGACATTGTTGCGGCCCAGCCTGGAGCGGTCGATTGGGGTCTTTGATGTGATGACACGGCGTGACGCTGAGCTGATGACGGCGGGCAGAATCAGTGGATGGGATTGGGGCGTGGTGGACCGCGATACGTCGTGTCGGGTGCGCGTCGTGTCCGAAGAGCGCGGGCTACGGGTCCGCGGTGTCAAGGCGCGATCGCTATTGGGGGCGCTCTATGAGTCGCAAGGGCGTGAGCGATTCGTTTCTGGGCTTTGCGACATGAGCGATGGGTTGATCTGGGACACCAGACCATTGTTCTCTCATCTGGGATGGGAAGTGTCGCGGGCGGATCGATTCTGGGCGGATCTCGGCCGAGCTGAGCAAATCTCCTTTGGACCGCTGGCCGAGTTGGTTCGGTCGATTGATGACCGACGAGTGCTAATGGGTGGGCATTCGCTGGTCAGTGGCGGGATGCTGGCGGGGATTGACGCGGCGTGGACGCGGCGTGAGTTGTCTGGTTGACTTGCGGTTCTTGACCACGTGTAAGCTGAGATCGACTGTTGTTCGTGTGCTGTCGGGCGTCTGACCCGGCGGCGGCCCGATTCGGTCGGGTCTCCATGACGCGAATGGGTGAGATATGGCGTTGACGTTGGCTGGGGCCGCCCTGGATGCGGTGGACGCGGAGATCGCATCCGCGATTGAGTCGGAAGCGGGTCGGCAGCGTGACGGTCTAGAGCTGATTGCCTCGGAGAACTACCCGTCCGAGCCTGTATTGGCGGCGATGGGGTCGGTGCTGACCAATAAGTACGCCGAGGGATATCCGGGCAAGCGCTACTACGGCGGCTGCGAGTTTGTCGATGTGGTGGAGGAGCTCGCGATTGAGCGGGCGAAGTCGCTGTTTGGGGCGGAGCACGCCAATGTCCAGGCGCATTCGGGTACGCAGGCGAATATCGCGGCGTACTTTGCATTGCTGTCGCCGGGCGACACGGCGATGGGACTGGAACTGAATCACGGCGGTCATCTGACGCATGGGTTGCCGGTCAATATCTCCGGTCGCTGGTTCGAGTTTGTCTCGTATGGCGTTGACCAGGAGACCGAGCAGATCGACTACGACGGCATGGCCGCGCTGGCGCGGGAGCATCGACCGAAGGTCATCGTGGTCGGTGCGACGGCCTACCCGCGGATCTACGACTTTGCCAGGGCGGCTGAGATTGCCGAGTCGGTGGATGCGGTCCTGATGGTGGACATGGCGCATGTGGCCGGATTGGTCGCAGGTGGCGTGCATCCTTCGCCGGTCCCGTACGCGCCGGTAGTCACGACAACGACGCACAAGACGCTGCGCGGGCCTCGGTCGGCGCTAATGCTGACGAACTCGGAGATGGCTCGCAAGATTGACCGGGCTATCTTCCCTGGGACATCGGGCGGTCCGCACATGCACACGATCGCCGCCAAAGCGGTCGCTCTGAAAGAGGCCGCGACGCCTGAATTCGCCGAGTATGCGGCTCAGATCGTGGCGAACTGCAAGGCGTTGGCCGATGGGTTGCTCTCGGAGGGCTGGCGGTTGGTGTCGGGTGGGACGGATAACCATCTGTTGCTTCTGGACGTCGGGGTCAAGGGCTTGACCGGCAAGGCTGCGGAGTCGGCGCTTGACGCGGCTGGGATCACAGTGAATAAGAACACGATTCCTTACGACACACAGCGGCCGACGGTGACGTCGGGCGTTCGGATTGGCACGCCGGCATTGACGACTCGCGGGATGCGCGAAGATGAGATGCGGCAGGTTGCCGGATTGATCAGCCGTGTGTTGGATCACATCGACAAAGCCGATGAGCAGGCTCGTGTCCGCGCTGAGGTGCGTGAGCTGGCGTCGAGTTTCCCGATTCCCGGGATCAACAACAACCAGGACGAAACAGCGAACTGAGTGTTCGCGTAGAGGAGCGATACATGGCGCAGGCTGCGACGGAATACGAGATTATGGTGGTGCTCCACCCCGACATCGTCGGCGACCTGATCGAAGAGCGCATGGCGCATTTGCGCGGCACGCTGACCGATTACGGCAATGACGTGACCGAGGTGATCGACTGGGGCCGACGTCGGTTGGCGTACCCGATCAAGCAGGCCTTCGAGGGTCACTACCTGATCGCCCACTACGAGGGCGGTTCGGAGTCGCGTCGTGACGAGCTGGAGCAGTCGTTGTTGATCGACGAGCAGGTGTTGCGTCATCTGATCGTGCGACGCGACCACTAGCCTGCGGCTGAGTGATCGCAGGGAGAGAGTCTGATGGCTGGACTGAACAAAGTAATGCTGATTGGCAATCTGGGGCGCGATCCCGAGATGCGCTACACGGCGAATGGAACCGCGGTCGCGAATTTCAGTATCGCGTGCAATCGCACGTATACGGATCGCGAAGGGCAGCGCCAAGAAAACACTGAGTGGGTGCGGATCGTCTGTTTTGCCAGACGGGCCGAAGTGGCTGGTCAGTACCTACAACGGGGTTCGCAGATCTTTGTTGAGGGTCGCTTGCAGACCCGATCGTGGGAGGATCAGCAGGGCCAAACCCGTTACATGACCGAGGTGGTGGCAGACAACTTCGAGTTCCTCGGAAGCCGTGGCGGTGGTGGCGGAGGAGACTTTGGCGGCGGCGGTGGCGGTGGAAGCTGGCAGGACGAACCAAGCGATATCGGTGGTGGTCCGGATGCGGGCGACCTTCCGTTTGAGTAGACAGATTCCTTACGCCGTATCGGCGGCGTGGACTGAGCACATGTTGGGGAGAATGATTGATGACGACTGAATCAGAAACAAACATTGAAGCGGCGCCTGTCGCCGCACCAGTTCCGGCCCCGGTTGCTGAGTCGCCAGCGGCGCCAGCACCGACGCCGCGGATCACGCCTGCGCCGGAGTCGGGCGACCGGCTGCCGCAGATGATCGAGCGGACGCGGCGTCGCGGACGACGTCGTCGCGCGCCGGTGTTCACGCCACAAGAGGTCAAGACGATTGACTACAAGGATGTCGATCGTCTGAAGAAACTGATCTCGGATCGCGGCCGGATTGAGCCTCGGCGTAAGACCGGTCTGACCGCGAAGGACCAGCGCAAGATTGCACGCGAGATCAAGCGAGCGCGGCAGGTGGCGTTGCTGCCGTACACCGCCGAGCACATGCGCCAGACTTCTCGGTTCCGCATGGTGACCCGGATGGCGCAGCGAGCGATGCGGGCGGAGTTGGACGACGCGCCACCCTCGGAGCCGGCAGAAGGCGGCGCCGCCGCAGCGGAACCGGTCAATGAAGCAACCCCGGACAGCGCGTCGGCTCCTGCGAGTGCAGTGGACGCGCCTCAGGCCGCTACCGAGGCTGCGCCAGAGACTGCAACAGCGGCAGCGCCGGAGATTGCACCCGAGGAAGCGCCGACGGCAGCTCCCGAAGCTGCAGCGCCTGAGGCCGCAGCGGAAGCGCCGTCAGGGGAAGCTCCCGCAACTGAGGAATCTGGCGCCTGATGGGTGAGTCGCTGGGGATTGGGTTGCTTGGTCTGGGCGTCGTCGGTCGCGGCGTCCTGGATGCCTTGCAGGGCAACGCCCTGGTGTATGAATCGCGCTGCGGCCAGCGACTGGAAGTTAAGGCCGCTGCCGTTCGAAATGTGGCAGCACGGTCCGAACTTTCGGCGGCAGGACTCACCATTTCGGACGATCCGTTGGCGATATCGTCCCACAACGATGTGGATCTGGTAGTTGAGTTGATGGGTGGCGAGTCGCCAGCGGCTGAGTGTATCGAGGCGGCGCTGTCGACTGGGAAGTCGGTAGTGACCGCCAACAAAGAGGTGATGGCGAAGCGGGGACCTGTGCTATTGGCACTGGCAGAGGCGCGTGGAGCGGAGCTGAGGTACGAGGGCAGCGTCGGTGGTGGGATTCCGATCATTGGAGCATTGCAGCGAGACTTGCAGGCCAATGATGTGTCTTCGGTGCGGGCGATCATCAACGGCACCACGAACTACATGATCACGGCGATGTCGCGCGATGGCATGAGCTACGAAGCCGCGCTCGCAGAGGCGCAGCGACTTGGCTACGCCGAATCCGATCCGACGAACGATGTGGATGGCATCGACGCGGCGTACAAGTTGGCCATCCTGGCTTCGCTGGCATTTCACTCGCAGGTCGGGCCGGACGACGTGCACTGCGAAGGCATTCGATCGCTTGAGGCGCGCGACTTTGTCCACGCGCGAGATCTTGGCTATGCGATTCGGATGTTGGCGACCGCGCGACAGACTGCACTTGGACTCGATCTGCGGGTGCATCCAACGCTGGTCCCGATGACGGATCCGATGGCGGGGGTCGAAGGGGTGTTGAATGCGGTTTCGGTCTCGGGCGATTTGATTGGATCAGTGGTATTGGAAGGACCCGGGGCAGGAGCGGGGGCAACGTCGAGCGCAGTGGTGGCCGACATTCTCGAGGTGGCGGGCCGTCTCGCGTCTGGACAGGCGCCGCGGCGATTGCGTCCGATGGATGACTCGCCGAAGGTCGCTCCGTTGAGTGACATATGGGTACGCACGTATTTGCGGCTTGAAGTACCCGATCGTGCGGGTGTGCTGGCAGAATTGGGAGCGGTGTTCGCTGCTGAAGGAGTGAGCATTGCGTCTGTGCTGCAGACGCCGCATCCGGAGCGGAGTCAGTCGGCGGATCTAATCGTCACGACCCACGGCTGTAGCGATGGCGCGCTGCAGCGGGTGCTCGATGGCCTCCAGCGGTCTGACTCGATGATCGAACTGGGCGTGCGTCTGCGGATTGAGGATGGCTGTGACAACGACTGATCCGATTGACGGCGCCGACACTCGCTGGATGCGTCTTGAGGAGTCGGTTAGCGGGCTGCGCAATCGGGCGGCCGAGCTGGCGCAATCGCAAGTGCGCGATGAGCGGGAGATCAACAGCCTCGATCAGCGGATTCGCGATCTGGAGGGCACGGCAATATCGCTGGCAGCGGAAATCGCCGCGGCGATGCGTCAGCTTGATGAGGTGCCGTCGTTGCGTGAGCGGATGAACCGCGCGAACAGCGAACTGGATGAGAACAAGGAGCTGTCGGAAGCGTCGATCCGTCAGCTACGCCAGGAAGTCGACGGACAGCGGGAGGGGGGCAACGAAGCGAACCGCAGGTTGCAGTCGAGCGAGAAAGCTCTGAATGGCTTACGAGAGCGACTCGCAGTGTTCGACGAAGCGATTCGCCGCGTCAACAGCGAAGGGGGCGAGGTCGCGCACCGGATGTCGCAACTGGAGAATGGCCAGGTCGCGCTGGGCGCGCGAATAGCGGCGAATGCGGATGGATTGCGCCGGGCGTCGAGCGAAGGCACCGCGCTGGAATCGCGAGTTGAAGCGCTGGAGCGTCAGTTGTTCGGGTTGACCGAGCGCGTCGACCTGTCGTACCAGGGACTGCGCCGAGTTCAGGAAACCGCGGAGCAATGGGACGATCTCCGCACGAGCGTTGAGGCGATGCGTAGTCGCGTCGAAGAGTCGCTACAGACGCTCGATGCGTCGAAGACGCTGGTCGCATCGGTGCAGCGAGGATTTGAGGCGTTGGAGGAGCGGATCGGCAATGTCGAGCGAATTGGCGAGCAGTTGAGAGCGCGGGATGCTCGTCGAGAGCGAGCCGTCGCGTCGTTGGGTGACAAGATCGAGAGCGTGTCTTCGTTGTCGGCGGAGGAGCAGGATCGATTCGTGGCGATGCAGGAGCAGATTCGGCGTCGCCAGATTGAGGAGCTGGAGCAGGAGATCCGCGAGCTGAAGTCCTACCTGCGAGTGCGCGGCGATGGCTAGTCCCGCAGCACGTCAGAGCTCATGGGTCGGCGGCGGAGTGCTTGAGCGCTATGCCGCCTGGCTGCCGGTCACGGAGTCGACGCCCTGTGTCACTCTCGGTGAGGGCAGCACACCGCTGGTAAGAGCTGAGAGCCTGGAACGTGCGACGGGGGCAGACGAAGTCTGGCTGAAGCTGGAGTTGTGCAACCCGACCGGGTCGTTCAAGGATCGCGGGATGGTGGTGGCAGTGGCGAAGGCTGTTGAGCAGGGTGCGACTGCAGTGCTGTGTGCATCGACCGGCAACACGAGCGCGTCGGCGGCAGCCTATGCGTCACGATGTGGCTTGCGGTCGTTCGTCCTGGTGCCCGAAGGTCGGATTGCGCAGGGGAAACTGGCCCAGGCAGCAGCGCATGGAGCCCGAGTGCTGGCGGTTGACGGCAATTTCGACGATGCATTGAGATTGGCCCAGGAGCTGACGGATCGAATGCCGGTTGCGCTGGTTAACTCTGTCAATCCTTACCGGATCGAAGGTCAGAAGACAGCGGCGATGGAGATCGTCGATGCGCTGGGCGACGCGCCCGATCTGCACTGCATTCCGGTCGGCAACGCGGGTAACATCACCGCGTACTGGCGTGGCTACTGTGAGTACTTCCAGGCGGAATTGGCGAGCCGGCGTCCCAGCATGCTGGGTGTGCAGGCAGCGGGAGCTGCTCCACTGGTCCACGGTCATGCTGTTGAGCAGCCCGAGACGATTGCAACGGCGATTCGGATTGGCGATCCGGCGTCGTGGGATGGCGCAGTGGCGGCGCGGGACGAATCGGGCGGCAGGATTGTCGCCACGACGGATGAACAGATTCTCGATGCATACCGAATGTTGGCCGATACTGAGGGCATCTTTTGCGAGCCGGCATCGGCAGCGTCGGTGGCGGGTCTGCTTGAGCGGCATGGCGATGGGTCGCTACGGGGTCGGCGGGTGGTATGCACGCTGACCGGACACGGACTGAAGGATCCTGAGCGAGCAGTGGCATCGATTGAGGCGGACGTGGTAGAGATTGGCGCGGGATACGACGAAGCAGCTGCCGCAATCGCGGAGAGATTGCCATGAGCGAACTTGTCGATCGCGTCCGAGCTGAGGCGGCAGTGCGAGAACTCTTGCTGGCGTTGGGCGAGGATCCAGACCGGGAAGGTTTGCGCGAGACGCCTCGGCGAGTAGCGGCATCGTTCGAGGAGACGTTCGGCGGGCGTGACGTGGATTTTTCGAAACTGCTGGCGGTGGGGTTTGAGGAAGGCCATGACGAGATGGTCATTCTTCGCGACATCCCGTTCTTCTCGACCTGTGAGCATCACTTGATGCCATTTCACGGGATTGCCCATGTGGGCTATGTTCCGAATGGCCGGGTGGTTGGATTGTCGAAGTTGGCCCGATTGGTCGACGCGGTCGCACGGCGGCCGCAGTTGCAGGAGCGATTGACTGCCCAGATTGCCGACATTATCGAGTCCTCGCTGCACACGCAGGGCGTCGGCGTGGCGGTCGAAGCGGAGCATCTTTGCATGCAGATGCGCGGGATCAAGAAGCCGGGTGCGAGGATGTTGACGTCGGCGATGCGGGGCAGTTTCAGGGATCAGGAAGAGACGCGGGCGGAGTTCCTCTCGCTGGTGGGGACGCAGCGGTTGTGAGTCTCAACATTGTCCAGGGTGGATTCGCCGAATTGGGTGAGCGCTGGAGCGCCTTGTGCCGTTCGGCGGATGCGATGCCGTTTTCAACTCCGGAGTTCGGTCAGGCCTGGTGGTCGGTGTATGGCGAAGCGGGTGAGGCGGAGCTGGAGTTGCTCGGGCTTGAGAACGGGACCGGCGAGCTGGTTGGACTTGCGCCGCTCAAGCGTTGCGGTACGCACTGGACGTTCGCCGGCGATCACGAGGTGTCGGACTATCTCGGTCCGGTCAGCGTGAATGGTCATGAGTCAACGCTGGTAGCAGCAATGCTGGATCGCCTGGATGCCTCGGGCGCGACTTCTGCGGAGTTTCGAGGCATCGAACCGGGCTCGACCTGGGTTCAGGCCTTCCAGGCCGCAAGCGCTCGTGGTTGGAACATCGAGATCGCCGATGAGGCGGTCTGTCCGACGATTGCGCTCAAGGGAGATTGGGACGACTATCTCACGGCCTTGCGATCGCGCGATCGCCGCGAGGTGCGGCGCAAGTTGCGCCCGCTACGCCAGCTTCGTGGGGCGGTGGAGTTCGAAGCGGTGGAGTCGCCTGAGGCGGTTGAGGCGCGGATGCCCGAGTTCATGGCGATGATGGCCGAGTCGCGCGGTGACAAGGCGGTCTTCCTGACCGATGAGATGCGGGCGTTTTTCGAGCGTTTGAGTGCGTCCCTGTCGGAAGCGGGAGTGCTGCGACTTTATGTGATGACAGTTTCGGGAGAGGCGGCGGCGATGGTGTTGTGCTTCGTCGCGCGCAATCAGTTGCTGCTGTACAACAGTGGCTATGCTCCCAAGTTCCGAGATCTGTCGGCGGGGTTGGCGTCGAAGGTGCTGTGCATTCGCGACGCAGTTGAGCGAGGGATGTCAAGCGTGAACTTCCTGCGCGGTGACGAACCTTACAAATACGACCTGGGTGGTCAGGACGCGGTGGTGCGTCTGCTGAGATTGACGCGGGAGGGCGGGGAATCATGAGGCAGAGACTGCACTCCAACTTCGGTCGGAAGCGGCGTCTTGCGGTGATGTCGACGCACACGTCGCCGTTGGCCCGAGCCGGCACGACCAAGGCCGGTGGGATGAACGTCTACGTGGCTGATCTCTCGCGTCACCTGGCGGAAATGGGTTGGGACGTTGACGTGTTCACGCGCCGCGACCGGATCGACGCGCCCGACATGGAGGAGTTGGCGCCAGGAGCGCGCCTGTTCCATGTCGATGCCGGACCGCCCATCAGCTTGCCACCGATCGAGATTGGCGCACACGTCTCGGAGTTCACCAACGGAGTTGAACGAATCGCTGACGGACTTGAGCCGTACGACCTCGTGCATTCGCACTATTGGGTCGCCGGATTGAGCGGGATTGAGCTGGCTCGTCGCTGGCAGTGTCCTCACGCGGTGATGTTCCACACGCTGGGCGCGGTCAAGGAAGTGTTTCAGCAGCCCGAGCCGCCCTTCCGGATCGAGGGCGAGCGTCGAGTGATTGCCTGCTCCGACGCGATCATTGGCGCCACTTCGCATGAACGGGCATTTCTGATTGGTCAGTACGGGGCCGAGGCCTCGCAGGTTCGGGTTGTGCCCTGTGGACTCGACCTGGAAGCGTTCCATCGGGCGGGGATCCAGGAATCGCGCTGCCGACTTGCGCAGGCGATGCCCGAGCTGGGTGTTGAGGACGGTCCGGGCATCCTGTTCGTGGGACGACTGGAACAGGCCAAGGGCGCGGACTTACTGGTGCGTTCGCTTCCGCTGATCAAGAGCAGGTCGGATGCGAACCTGTGGGTCGTTGGAGGCGACGAGCGCGACGAAGACGAACGCAGTCGGCTGCGACAGTTGGCGGCGGAATCTGGCGTGGAAGACCGCGTTCGATTCGCGAGCGCCGTCGACCGCCAAGGACTGCCTGATCTTTACCGGGCGGCGGCGGTCTGCGCCGTTCCTTCGGCCTATGAATCGTTTGGGCTTGTGGCGGTCGAGGCGATGGCCTCGGGCACGCCGGCGGTGGCGACACGTGTCGGTGGATTGGCCAGCACAATTGCGCACGGCCGAACCGGACTCCTGGTCGGCGACCGTCGACCGGAGGGATTCGCCGCAGCGCTTGATCGGCTGCTGGGCGACAATGGACTACGGGGACGCATGGGCGAAGCGGCAGCGGCCGAGATGTCGGTCTACTCCTGGCGCAGTGTGGCGCGCAGTATTCTCGATGTGTACGAGGACCTGCTGAGCGCGCAGGCAGACGCCGGTTCAGCGCGCGAAGCCTGTTGTCCTGACTCAGTGGAGTCGCTGTTGGTGGCGGCGAGCTAGCCGGCAAGCGGAACGAGGGCCGAGATGGCAGACGCTGAGGCTCCGACCCCTGCCGAAGAGCCCCGTCGGGCGCTGGTGGTGATGGCTCACCCTGACGACATCGAGTTCACCTGTGGTGGCACGGTCGCGCAACTGTCGGATGATGGCTGGGACGTCTCATTCTGCCTGGTGACGAGCGGCGACAAGGGAACGAAAGATCCGATGCTGGGCCCGGCTGATCTGGGAGCGCTGCGCGAGGCGGAGCAAGAGGCGGCAGCAACCGAGTTGGGCATCAAGCGCTGCATCTTCTTGCGTGTGCCGGACGGGCATGTCGAGGACGGTTCGGAGTTTCGCGGCCAGATGGTTCGCGTCCTGCGCGAGGTGCGGCCGGAGTTGATGATCACCTGGGACGGTTATCGCGGCTTCAATCATCGAGACCATCGCACGGTCGGCATCGCGGCGCTGGATGCAGCCTTTCCGCTGTCGAGGAATGCGAATTCTTATGCTGAGCAGGTTGCGACTGGCGTCGAGCCGGTTCGCGTCAACACGATCCTGCTCGCCGGAAGCAATGAGCCGAACTATTTCGTTGACGTGTCGGACCAACTTGAGCGCCGAATTGATGCCCTCTTGCGTCATGCCTCTCAGGTGCAGGCGGCGAATCGTGAAGAGATGGTCAAGCGGATGCGGAATCGGTCGGAACAGGCGGCGCGTGCTGGTCGCGTGCCGTGGGCCGAGGGCTTTCGCCGACTGACATTCGGCGGGGCGAGCCCGCCTCGACGTCGGGACGCGCTGAGGGCAGAGCGGCAGGCCAAGGAGAAAGCGGCCAAAACGGCAGAGGCAGAAGCAGCTGAGGCGTCCGATGGCTGATGGCGCGTTGTTCTTGCTCTGGGCGAGTTTTGTCGCCGCTGGTTGCGCTGCGATCTTCTCGGTCGTGTATGCACTGCAACCTCGGCTGCGACTGGCCTGGGCGCCGCGGCGGGTGGCGGCGACCGAGCCGTCGATTCCCGCTCCTGCCCCAGGACCGGTTCGGTCTGCCACGCTGGGTGGGATCGCGACGCTGAGTGTCTGGACGGCGGCGACCCTGGGGATTGTCGGGCTGGTGATGCGTTCGATTGCGCTGAATCACGCGCCGTACAGCAACCTGTTTGAGTTTTCGATGTCGTTTGGGATCGCGATCGTGCTGCTCTACGGCATCTTCGAGCTGCGCTCGGGAACGCGGCTGGCCGGCTCGTTCGTGCTGCCGGTGGCCTGTGGTTTGTACGGATCGGCGCTGGCGTTCCCCAGCGACGGGCAGGAAATCCTGGTGCCGGCGCTGCAAAGCCCGACATTGTTGACGATTCACGTCGCGCTGATGATCCTTTCTTACGCCGTGTTTGCGGTGGCGTTCGGACAGGCGGCAATGCATCTGGCGCAGGGCTTTCCCTCGAACGTGGCGGATCTGGGCGGACGCTTTGAGTGGCTGCCTTCGGCCGAGCGCTGCGATGAACTGACCTATCGGACGGTGCTGATTGGATTCCCGTTGCTGGCAGCGGGGATCGCGCTCGGGGCGTTCTGGGCGAATGACGCCTGGGGTCGTTACTGGGGCTGGGACCCGAAGGAAACCGCCGCGTTGGTGACCTGGCTGATCTTTGCGGTGTACATCCATGGCCGAGGGCTGCGTCAGCTTCGAGGCGCTCGCAAGGCCTGGATCGTCATACTGGGGTTTTTCGCGGTAATGTTCACGTATCTGGGCGTCAATCTGTGGATCTCCGGGCTGCATTCGTACGCTGGCGTTTGAGAACAGACCGGGCGGTCTGACAGGTGAGCAACACAGATTGTTCACGTCCTGTCACAGGTAGTCAGCCGGTTTCCTTGCAGGGTTGACGTGATTTGGGATATCGTTGGTCTTCACGTGCCGGACGCCGATGAGCATTGGCGCGTGCAAGGGTCGAGGCCGACCTGAGGTTGAAGACCACCGGCGTAGAGCCGGTTCGCTCAACCAGGGCCTTGACCCTATATTCGTGCCGACACGCCTTTGGTGGCATCGGTTCGATTGATGCCAAGCGCCGAGAGCCGTTGGAAGGCGAGCCACAGTGCCGACGATCAATCAGCTCGCCCGCAAAGGGCGCAAGAAAACCCGCAAGAAGGCGAAAGCGCCCGCGTTGCGGTTCCGTTACAACGCCCTGACCAGCCGAACCACTCAGGACACGGGCTCTCCACAAAAGCGTGGCGTCTGCACGGCGGTTCGGACGGTTACTCCAAAGAAGCCAAACTCTGCGTTGCGCAAGGTCTGTCGCGTCCGTCTGACGAATGGGATTGAGGTCACGGCCTACATTCCCGGCGAAGGTCACACGCTGCAGGAGCACTCGATCGTTCTCGTGCGTGGTGGACGGGTGCGGGACTTGCCTGGCGTCCGCTATCAGGTCGTACGCGGGGCGCTCGATGCGCTTGGCGTCGCCGATCGAAAGCGCGGTCGTTCCAAGTACGGCACTCGCAAAACAGCAGGATTGGCAACCGCGACCACCCACTAATGGGTGGTCGTTTTAGTGTTGCGGGCCGCCTCGGCCACGGTCGGGGAGTGCTCGCGTTAGAGATGGATAACAAACGTGCCGCGACGACGACGGCCCGACAGACATGAAATCAGGCCTGATGCGGTCTACGGATCGCAGCGGGTGCAAATGGTGATCAATCGTCTGATGCAAAGCGGGAAAAAGGGCACGGCTGAGAAGATCGTGTACCGCGCGCTGGACATCCTGGAAGAGCGAGTTCGTCAGGACCCGCTTGAGGTGTTTGATCAGGCGTTGAACAACATTACCCCGGAGATGGAAGTTCGCCCTCGCCGAGTCGGTGGCGCGACGTACCAGGTGCCGGTCGAGATCCGCCATGACCGGCGCACTTCCCTGGGGATTCGCTGGTTGGTTACGGCCTCGCAGTCCCGCAAGGGTCGCCCGGCACATTTGTCGCTGGCGGACGAATTGCTTGACGCATACAGCAACTCCGGAGCCGCAGTGCGGCGCCGGGAAGAGACGCACCGCATGGCCGAAGCAAACCGGGCGTTCGCGCACTACCGCTGGTAGGGCGACGCACAAAGACCGATTACCGAGTAGCCACGCAAGAGAAGAATCAGTTCAAGGTGGATGCGCCTAACAGTTGCGCGATCCATACCACACAGAGACCGACCAGAGAGCAGACCAGAGGACACCCCGAATATGCCCGCTGACCCGCCCATCTCGTCGCTCCGCAACATCGGCGTCATTGCTCATATCGACGCCGGCAAGACGACCGTGACCGAACGCATCCTCTATTTCACCGGGATGACATACAAGATTGGCGAAGTCCACGAGGGCACCGCCGTGATGGACTTCATGGATCAGGAACGCGAACGCGGCATCACGATCATGGCCGCGGCGACGACCTGCGAATGGAGCGACCACCGGATCAACATCATCGACACGCCGGGCCACGTCGACTTCACGGTCGAAGTAGAGCGTTCATTGCGTGTGCTCGATGGCGGCGTGGTGGTCTTCGACGCGGTGGCCGGAGTCGAGCCACAGTCAGAGACTGTCTGGCGGCAGGCCGACAAGTATGAAGTGCCGCGAGTCTGTTTCGTCAACAAGATGGACCGGATCGGCGCCGACTACTGGCGGACGATGGAGATGATCCGCGAGCGATTGGGCACGATCCCGGTCCCAGTACAGATTCCGATCGGTTCTGAGGACAACTTCCAGGGCGTGATCGACCTGATTCGCCAGCGCGCCTGGTTCTTCAGCTCCGATCGCGACGCGGCGCCGGTCGAAGGTGACATCCCTGAGGACTACGTCGCAGATGCCGGTCGCTGGCGCGAGACGATGATTGAGCGGATTGCAGACTTCGACGAGCAGGTGATGATTTCGTACATCGAGGGCCATGAGCTGTCGGTCGACGAGCTCGTCAAGGCGGTTCGTCGAGGCACGATTGGCAACTCGTTTACGCCAGTGCTGTGTGGTTCGGCGCTGAAGAATGTGGGCATTCAGCGACTGCTGGATGCCGTTGTGGATTACCTGCCGGCGCCGGACGAGGTTCCGCCGGTAGAAGGCATCACACACAACGGACCGGAGAGTCGGCGAGCCGACCCCTCGGAGCCGCTGACTGCACTGGCGTTCAAGATCGTGACCGACCCGTACGTGGGTCGGATCGCCTATGTGCGGATCTACGCCGGGACGCTCAAGGCGGGAGCGACCGTGTACAACTCGTCTCGTGACGAGACTGAGCGCGTGGGGCGCTTGCTGCGCGTACATGCTGACGACCGCGAGGACATTGACCACGTTACGGCGGGCGACATTGCCGCCTTCGTTGGACCCAAACAAACATTTACCGGCGACACGCTTTGCGCTCGCGAAGCGCCGCTGTTGCTGGACCAGATTTCGTTCCCCGAGCCGGTGGTCTCGATTGCGATCGAGGCGAAGAGCGCCGACGACCAGGATCGCCTGGGCGCGTCGCTGCGCAAGCTGGCCGAAGAGGATCCCACGTTCAAGGTCGAATACAACGACGAGACCGCGCAGACCGTGATTTCCGGGATGGGTGAACTGCACCTTGAGGTGATTGCCGACCGTCTGCGTCGCGAGTTCAATGTGATGTGCAACGTGGGCCGGCCGCAGGTGTCGTACCGCGAGACGATTCGACGTGCGTCGGAAGCCGAAGGCCGTTTCGTCCGACAGACCGGCGGTCGTGGACAGTTCGGTCACGTGGTGTTGCGTGTCGAGCCGAACGAGCCCGGCGAAGGGTTCGTGTTCGACAACGAAACCGTCGGCGGCGTGGTTCCGCAGCAGTACATCAGCTCGGTGCGCAAGGGCGTCGAAGATGCGATGCGCTCCGGTGTGGTCGGCGGTTTCCCCGTCGTCGACGTGAAGGTGGCGCTGACTGATGGTTCATACCACCAGGTCGACTCGAGTGAGATGGCGTTCCACACTGCGGCATCGATTGGATTCCGCGAGGCGCTGCGTAAAGCCTCTCCGGTACAGCTCGAGCCGATGATGAAAGTCGAAATCGCCACGCCTCGCGACTACTTCGGCGAGGTCGCAGGCGATCTGTCGAGTCGTCGCGGCGCGGTGCTCGGCACCGAGGAGCGCGGCGCGGCCCAGATCATCCAGGCGCAGATGCCCCTGGCAAATCTGTTCGGCTACACGACAGCGCTGCGATCGATGACCCAGGGCCGAGCGACGGCCAGCATCGAGTTCGACCATTACGAGGAAGTCCCGCAGAGCGTGCTGGCGGAGGCGCGCTAGACACCTTCCGAGCGCTTGTTGGCGCTCGGGCCAGAAATCAGACAACTACCCAGAACCGCAGAAGCGACCGAGCTACAGGCAGGAGACACGAAGATGGCGCGACAGGTATACGAGCGGACGAAGCCACACGTGAACGTGGGCACGATTGGCCACGTGGATCACGGCAAGACGACGTTGACGGCGGCGATCACGAAGACGCTGGCGCTGGCGGATGAGAACGTGTCGTTTTCGAGTTTCGACTCGATTGACAACGCGCCGGAGGAGCGAGCGCGGGGGATCACGATTGCGATTGCGCACGTGGAGTACGAGACGGAGAGTCGGCACTACGCGCACATCGACGCGCCGGGTCACGCGGACTACATCAAGAACATGATTACGGGCGCGGCGCAGATGGACGGCGCGATCCTGGTGGTGGCGGCGCCGGACGGCCCGATGCCGCAGACGCGGGAGCACATCTTGCTGGCCCGCCAGGTGGGCGTGCCGCGCATGGTGGTGTATCTGAACAAGGTGGATCAGCTGGACGACGAGGAGTTGCTGGACCTGGTCGAGCTGGAGGTGCGGGAGTTGTTGTCGGATCAGGACTTCGACGGGGACGACTGTCCGGTGATTCGGGGTTCGGCGCTGGCGGCGTTGGAGTCGGAGTCGACGGACGCGAGTGCGCCGGAGTACGAGAGCATTCTGGAGTTGATGTCGGCGGTGGACGAGTACGTGCCGACGCCGGAGCGACCGCGGGACATGCCGTTCTTGATGCCGATTGAGGACGTATTCGGGATCAAGGGACGCGGGACGGTGGCGACGGGCCGGATCGAGCGCGGGGTGGTGAACAGCGGCGAGGAGATTGAGATTGTCGGGATCAAGGACACGCGGACGACGGTGGTGACGGGCGTGGAGATGTTCAAGAAGACGCTGCCGACGGGCGAGGCGGGGGACAACGTGGGTTGTCTGCTGCGCGGCATTGACCGTGAGGAGATTTCCCGCGGGCAGGTGTTGGCGGCGCCGGGTTCGATCACGCCGCACACGGCGTTTGAGGCGGAGGTCTACATCCTGGGCAAGGACGAGGGCGGTCGCCACAGTCCGTTTTTCCCGGGGTACCGTCCGCAGTTCTACATTCGGACGACGGATGTGACGGGCGAGATTGGACTGCCGGAGGGCATTGAGATGGCGATGCCTGGGGACAACGTGCAGATGCAGGTGCGCCTGATTTCGCCGATTGCGCTGGAGGAAGGGCTGCGTTTCGCGATTCGCGAGGGTGGCCGGACAGTGGGCGCGGGCGCGGTCACCTCGATCATCGAGTAGTCAACGAACAACGCCGAAGCACGCAGTTCGCACGGCAGAAAGACGGCAATATGGCTCGGCAGAAGATTCGCATCCGGCTAAAGGCGTACGACCATCGAGTGCTCGATGAGTCGGCCGCGCAGATTCTCGACACTGCCGAGAAGACCGGCGCGGGTGTGGCCGGGCCGATTCCGCTGCCCACCGAAATCCGCAAGTACACGGTGATTCGCTCGCCGTTTGTCCACAAGGACGGCCGCGAGCAGTTCGAGATTCGCACGCACAAGCGGATCATCGACATCATTGAACCCACCGGACGAACCGTCGATTCCCTGATGCGGCTTCAGCTGTCATCGGGTGTTGACGTCGAGATCAAGCTCTAATCATGGCGATACCCGGACTCATCGGTAAGAAGTTGGGCATGGTCCAGGTCATTGGCGAGGACGGTGCAGTCGTGGGCTGCACCGTGCTTGAAGTCGGACCTTGCCCGGTGACGCAGATCATGACGGAATCGCGCGACGGTTATTCCGGCGTGCAGCTGGGCTACGGCGAGCGCCCGGCCTGGCGAATCAACAAGGCGGAACTCGGCCACACCGGCGCGAATGGGCCGCTGAAGCATCTCTCGGTGTTTCGCGCCGAGTCCGACGAGCTTTCCGATATCGAGGTCGGCACCGTTGTCAATGCGACAGAGGTGTTCACGGCCGGCGACCGAGTCGACATTCAGGGCCTCTCCAAGGGCAAGGGCTTTGCCGGCGTCGTCAAGCGACACGGGTTCCGTGGCGGCCCTCGGACGCACGGTCAGAGCGACCGGCACCGAGCGCCTGGTTCGGTCGGCGCCGGCACCACGCCGGGTCGCGTGCTCAAAGGCACGCGGATGGCGGGACGGATGGGCGGCAAGACGACGACGTCGATGAACTTGCAAGTGGTGGATATCAACGCGGATCGGCATCTGGTCTATGTCAAGGGATCGGTGCCGGGCGCGACGAACGGTCTGGTTCGGATACGACAGACCAAGCGGCGAGGCGGCAAGCGATGAAACTTCCGCTGATTGACGGACAGGGCAACGCCACCGGCGAGATCGATGCCGACGACTCGGTTTTCGGCATCGAGCCGAACCTGGCGGTCGTGCATCAGGCAGTGACGGCTCAGCGCGCCAACGCGCGACAGGGCACGCACTCCACGCTCGACCGATCGGACGTGCGCCAGGCGGCGAAGAAGACGGGACGCCAGAAGGGCGGCGGACGCGCTCGATTGGGTACGCCGTCTTCGCCCACGCGAATCGGCGGAGCCGTAGCGCACGGCCCGCATCCTCGCTCATATCGCAAGCGACTACCGAAGCGAATGCGCCGCCTGGCGATTCGTTCGTTGCTGTCGCAACGCGCAGCCGAAGGCGGCGTCCTGGTAACAGGGCCAGACGTGGAGTTCGACGCGAAGACATCGTCCATGTCGAGCCTTTGCCAGGCACTCGGCATCGAGCGCAGCGCTCTGTTGGTCTCTGATGGTGTCGACGATGACCTGGTCCGCGGGACGAAGAATCTGCCCAATGTGCAGGCGATGCCGGCACAGACGCTGAGCAGCTACCTGATCCTGACTCACGACCAACTGATCATGACCGAGGCCGCTGTGCGGCGCTGTGAAGCGCTGTGGGCGGTCGATGGCGGCGAGCGCAGTGACGAGAATGGTCAGGAGGACGGCGATGCCTAAAGACATTCACCCGTTCGCCGTTCTGCGCCAACCGATTATCACCGAGAAATCGACCGAACTGGCCGAGCAAGGTAAGTACGTGTTCGAAGTCGACCCGCGAGCGAACAAACTGCAGATCCGCGAGGCGATCGAGATCGCGTTCTCGGTGCAGGTGCGCAAGGTCAATGTGATCAATGTGCGCGGTGCGACTCGGCGGATCGGGCGCGGGCGACCGGGTCGCGAACGCGACTGGAAGAAGGCGATTATCACGTTGGCCGAGGGCTACGAGATTCGCCTGTTCGAGGGGGTCTGACGTGGCAATCAAGAACTACAAGCCCACCTCTCCCGGACGCCGTAACTCTTCGGGTCACTCGTTTGAGGAGATCACGAAGAAGAAGCCGGAGAAGAGTCTGCTCGCTCCGCTGAAGAAAAAGTCGGGACGTAACAACAAAGGTCGCGTGACCGTGCGACACCGTGGCGGCGGGCACAAGCGCCGCTACCGGATCATCGATTGGAAGCGGCGCGACCGGATCGGGATCGAAGGACGCGTGGCGGCGATCGAGTACGACCCCAACCGCACGGCGCGGATCGCGTTGATTTTCTACACCGACGGCGTCAAGCGCTACATTGTGGCGCCGAATGGCCTCAAGGTGGACGACATGGTGATGTCGGGACCTGAGGCGCCGATTCGCGTCGGCAATGCGCTCCCGATGGCGGCGATTCCCAACGGTACGCAGGTACACAATGTCGAATTGACCGAGGGTCGCGGGGCGCAGATGGTGCGCTCGGCCGGGGCGTCGGCGCAGATCATGGCCAAAGAGGGCGACTACGCGTTGCTGCGTTTGCCCTCGGGCGAGATGCGGCGCGTGCGATCGGTCTGTTACGCGACGATCGGACAGGTCGGCAACGTCGAGCATTCCAACATCAAGCTGGGCAAGGCAGGTCGCAACCGCCATCGTGGCAAGCGACCGACCGTGCGTGGCTCGGTGATGAACCCCGTTGACCACCCGCACGGCGGCGGCGAAGGTAAGGCCCCCATCGGTCTGCCCGGTCCGAAGTCGCCCTGGGGTTGGTACACGCTTGGCCGCCGCACGCGGGGTAAGAAACAATCCGACAAGTACATCGTCCGCCGTCGCGGCCGACGGCGCTAAGGCATAGAGCAGAGGACTTGCGCGATGTCACGATCGACGAAAAAAGGTCCCTACGTGGACCACAAGCTGATGCAGAAAGTGCAGCGTGTGCGCGCTTCGGGCGCTCGCACGGTGATCCAGACCTGGGCGCGTCCCTCGACGATCGTGCCGGACATGGTCGGGCTGACGATCGCGGTTCACGACGGTCGCCGGCATGTGCCGGTCTTCGTGACCGAGAACATGGTCGGCCACAAGCTGGGCGAGTTTGCGCCGACGCGCACCTTCCGTGGTCACATCGGTCGCTCCGATCGTGGAACGCGGGTGGTCTAATGCAAGTCCAGGCCAGCGCCAAATTCGTTCGCACCTCGCCGCGCAAAGTCCGTCTGGTCATGCAGGGTCTTCGCGGGATGCCGGTCGAGGATGCGCGTCTGCAATTGCGATTCACTCCGAAGCCGATCGCCCGCGATGTGGCCAAGGTGCTCGATTCGGCGGTCGCAAACGCTGAGAACAACTATGGGCTCGATGCTCGAGACCTCAAGATCCAGTCGATTCACGCCGGCGACGGCCGCACGTTGCGCCGGTTCCGCGCCAAGGCGCGTGGTCGGGTGGGCCGGATTCTGAAGCGCACCGCGCACATCACCGTCGTCGTGTCCGACGGCAATGACCAATAGGGACGCAGAGGACGGATAACGCTATGGGTCAGAAAGTTCACCCGACGAGTTTCCGCATCGGCACCATCTACGAATGGCGCTCGCAGTGGTACTCGGACAAACAGTACGCCGAGTTGCTGGCCGAGGACCGGCGGATTCGCGATTTCATCAACGACCACCTGAGCGAGGCGATGATTTCGAGAATCGACATCGAGCGCAACGCGAACCAGCTCGGCGTCAAGTTGCACACGGCCAAGCCGGGCATCGTGATTGGCCGTGGCGGACAGAATGTGGAAGAACTGCGGCGAGACCTGGAAACGCTGATCTCACGACCGATCCGCTTGCGTGTGGATGTGTCGGAGATTCGCGTGCCGGAGCTCGACGCTCAGCTCGTAGCACGCAACGTGGCCGAACAGATGGAGCGCCGGATCGCGTTCCGTCGCGCGATCAAGCAGGCGGTACAACGGACGATGCAGCGCGGCGCCGAAGGCGCGAAGATCATTATCTCGGGTCGACTGGGCGGCGCGGAGATGTCGCGCAAGGCGCAGGAGATGTCGGGTCGAGTGCCGCTGCACACGCTGCGCGCGGATATTGACTACGGCTTCGCCGAGGCGAAGACGGTGTTTGGGCGGATTGGCGTGAAGGTGTGGATTTACAAGGGCGAGATTCTGCCCTTTGAAGCGGAGACTGAGACATCCGGCGGTCCGGCTCAGGCGATTGAGCCCGTGGCGGCCGGCAGGCGGGGAGGCCGCTGATGCTGCAGCCGAGACGAGTCAAGTGGCGAAAGCATCACCGAGGCCGACGCCGCGGAATGGCCCAGTCGGGCAGCTCCGTCGCGTTTGGTGAGATTGGGTTGCAATCGCTGGACGCGGCCTGGATCGATGGCCGTCAGATTGAGGCCGCACGTCGCGCGATTACTCACTACGTGAAGCGTGGCGGCAAGGTCTGGATTCGTGTCTTCCCCGACAAGTCGGTCACGCAGAAGCCGGCCGAGACGCGCATGGGTAAGGGCAAAGGCGCTCCCGAGAAGTGGGTCGCCGTGGTCAAGCCCGGTCGTGTGATTTTCGAACTGGCCGGCGTGCCGGAGGCGGATGCTCGCGAGGCGTTGCGTCGCGCAAGCCACAAGCTGCCGGTGCGGACTCGGGTGGTCGTGCGAGAGGCTGAGGTGGTGTAGCCATGGCCAACGCACTGGCCGAAGAGGCCCGCACGATGACAGACGCCCAGTTGGGCGAAGCGATCAACGAGGCGTACCGCGAGGTGTTCAACCTGCAGTTCCAGATTGGAACGCGGCAGTTGCAGAACCCGATGGCGATGCGCGATGCGCGGCGCCAGGTGGCTCGTTTGCGCACGATCCTGCGGGAGCGCCAGTTGGCTGCAGCGGCGGGCACGCCGCTCGAGCCGACTGCTCGGGTTGCTGATGCCGAAGAGGTCGAAGACGTTGAAGACGAACAGAACACTGCTGAGTCGGCCGGCGAGGCCGCTGACGACTCGGCGAGCGAGGAAGAGTAGATCATGGCCCGCAAACGACGTGTGGGATTCGCCGTCGCGGATGCGCGCCACAAGACTGTGGCGGTACGCGTCGAGCGCACGGTGCGACACCCGCTGTACAAGAAGATCATGCGACGCCGCAAGCGCTACCTCGTGCATGACGAGCTGAACGATTGCAAGAACGGCGACCGCGTCGTGATTGAGGAATGCCGGCCGCTGTCGAAACGCAAGTCGTGGCGCGTGATTGAGATTCTTGAACGCCACGAGGTGGCAGAGATTCAGCCGCAAGAGATCGGCGCTCCCTCGTTGGAGGAAGCAGCCAGCACCAGTGACGCAGGCGCGTCTGCTGATAGTGGCGCAGGCGTTGCTGCGGGAAACGAGGATGCGGCGTGATTCAGCAGGAATCTTCGCTCCGCGTCGCCGACAACTCCGGCGCCCGGGTGATCAAGTGCATTCGCGTGCTGGGCGGGACGAAGCGACGCTACGCCTCGGTGGGCGACACGATTGTGGCGACGGTGAAGCAAGCCGACCCGAATCGTGAAGTTCGCGCCGGGGAGGTTGTACGCGCTGTGATTGTGCGTGTGGCCAAGCAGTACCGTCGCGTCGACGGTTCGTACATCCGCTTCGACGACAACGCGGCGGTGATTCTTGCCGCTGACGGGCAGAATCCGACGGGCACCCGCATCCTGGGTCCGGTCGCACGTGAGCTGCGCGAGCGCGATTTCATGCGCATCGTGTCGCTGGCTCCGGAGGTGGTCTAGATGCGTCGAGTGCAACGAGACGACCTCGTCGAGATCCGCACCGGCAAAGACCGCGGACGACGCGGCCAGGTGCGTCAAGTGTTTCCGAGAAAAGACCGCGTGATTGTGACCGGCGTGAACATGATCAAACGCCATATGCGTCCGACTCAGATGGGCGCGCCGGCAGGGATCATCGAGCGCGAGGCCGCGCTGCATGAATCGAATGTCAGCGTGGTCTGCCCGAGTTGTGATCGTCCAGCGCGGATTGGATTCCGCGAGCGCGCAGATGGCGCCAAGACGCGAGTCTGCCGCCGCTGCGATGGGGATATCGACTAATGACTACGAATGGCGCCACAGCCTCGAAGCCGCGACTCAAGCAGCGTTTCCAGGACGAGATTTCGCCGCGTCTGTTTGAGGAGTTCAACTACCACAACGTGATGCAGGTGCCGCGAGTCGTGAAGGTCGTGGTCAACTCCGGTGTCGGCGAGGCGCTGGGTCCAGGTGGCGCGGCGATCCTCGAGAACTGCGTGACCGACATGACCACAATCTGCGGCCAGAAGCCGGTCGTGAACAAGGCAACCAAGTCAATCGCAAACTTCAAGCTGCGCGAGGGCAACAATGTGGGCGTGTCCTGCACGTTGCGCGGCGCGCGGATGTGGGAGTTCCTCGACCGCACGATCAACGCGGCGCTGCCTCGTATCCGCGACTTCCAGGGAGTATCGCGCACGGCCTTCGATGGCCGTGGCAACTACTCGTTGGGGATTCGCGAACAGATCGTGTATCCCGAGATTGACTACGGCAACGTAGACAAGGTTCGCGGGCTTCAGGTGAACATCATCACCACTGCTCGCACCGATGCGGAGGGTCGGCGGCTGCTCGAGCTGCTGGGCTTCCCGTTCGAGCGCAATCAGTGAACGAAACCAGTGAACCCAACCGTGAGAACGAACAACGAACAGCCAGGAACTGTGCTAGCAGGCAGGATTCGCAATGCCAGTGACTGATCCCGTCGCCGACATGCTGACGCGCATTCGCAACGCCATCCATGCGGGACATCCGCGGGTGGAGATTCCCGCGTCGAACGTGAAGATCTCGATCGCCAACGTGTTGGCGGAAGAGGGCTTTATCCGCTCATATCAGGTACGTGACCGTACCGGTCGCGCCGGCCGCGACCTTGATGTCGAACTGCTCTATGACGAGGAAGGAACGTCGGTCGTGACCGGGCTCAAGCGCGTGTCTCGTCCGGGACTGCGCGTCTATGTGCAGAAGCGCGAGATTCCCAGACCGTACGGTGGGCTGGGCGTGGCGATCATGACTACGCCGCGCGGTGTGATGACCGGCGCACAGGCGCGACGCGAAAACGTGGGCGGAGAAGTTCTGTGCTTCGTCTGGTAGCGATACAGCAACAGACCAATGCACCCACGATGGGAGGGGCGCGATGAGTCGAGTAGGCCGTCTGCCCGTGCCGGTTCCGGCCGGGGTAAACGTCGAGATTGAGCCTGGGCGAGTGTCCGTCAAGGGCCCACAGGGCGAATTGAACCAGCACATTCACAAGGATTTGCACATTGCGCTCGACGATGGTCATGTGGTTGTGACACGGCCCAGCGACCGTCGGGAGCACCGAGCGCAGCACGGACTGGCGCGCGCGCTGATCCAGAACATGGTCACGGGCGTCTCACAGGGCTGGTCGAAGACACTGGAGATCCAAGGAACCGGGTACCGCGCGGAAATGGACGGCAACACGCTCGTCCTGCGCGTTGGCTTCTCTCACCTGGTGCGTAAGGACCCGCCTGAGGGGGTTACGTTTGAGGTGAATGGTCAGCTCGTCACCGTTCGCGGTGTGAATAAGCAAGTTGTCGGCCAGCAGGCCGCTGAGATTCGTGCGGTCCGACCGCCCGAGCCGTACAAGGGCAAGGGCATTCGCTACCAGGGCGAGTGGGTCCGACGCAAGCAGGGCAAGAGCGCCATCGGCTAGACCCTGCGTGAGCAGGTCGGCCGTCATCAGCGCATGTTGATGTGGAGAAGATGAGATGACGAATCGCCGCAAGCGGCGCACAACCAGAGCCGCACGACAGCGTCGTCACGCCCGCGTGCGCAAGCACGTGCGGGGCACCGCGCAACGCCCGCGTCTCTGTGTATTCCGCTCCGCAAAGCACATCTACGGTCAGATCATCGACGACGACGCAGGCGTCACCCTCGCCAGCGCCTCCGATCTAGGCGAAGGCTCGGCCGCCCCAACCGAGGACGATGGTCCGGGCAAGCGCGCCAACGCTCGCGCGGTGGGTCGTCAATTGGCGCAGGTCGCGCAGGAAGCCGGCGTGTCGACCGTCGTGTTTGACCGAGCCGGCTATCAATATCACGGACGCGTTCGCGCATTGGCGGAAGCCGCGCGCGAGGCGGGACTGGTCTTCTAAGGCCTCGGCCAGCGTTGGACGGGGAGCAGGAGCAGCATATGGTTCAGCAACGAGACGGCGGACGTGGACGCGGACGGCGTCGTGACCGCGACGAACCGCAAGACGACATCATTGAGAAGGTCGTGTCGGTGTCACGCGTGGCCAAGGTGGTCAAGGGCGGGCGACGCTTCTCCTTCACCTCGGTGGTGGTGGTCGGCGACGGCAACGGGCGAGTCGGTATCGGAATCGGCCGCGCCAATGAGGTGCCTGACGCGATTCGCAAGGGCTCGACGATCGCGCGCCGCGACATGGTTACCGTGCCGATTCGCAACGGCACGATTCCTCATCCAATCACGGCGCGCTTTTGCGCCTCGCAGGTGCTGCTCAAGCCGGCCGCGCCCGGTACCGGCGTGATCGCCGGTGGTGGTGTGCGCGCAGTGCTCGAAGCTGTCGGGTTGCGCAATGTGCTGACCAAGTCGCTGGGCTCGAACAACGTGGTCAACGTGGTTCAGGCGACGAAGCGCGCGCTGGTCCAGCTTCGCGATCCAGTCCAGGTCCGCCGTGAGCGGCTGCGCCTGGCTGGTCGGCTGCCCGAGGAGCCCGAGGCTGCGCCGCTTCAGGAAGCGCCAGAGGCGGAACTCGCTGCGGCCAGAACTGGTGAGTAGCTGATATGGCGTTGAAGATCACGTACACCAAATCGGCCATCGGATATCGATCCGATCAGGGCCATACGATCCGCTCGCTCGGTCTGCGTAAGCTGGGCCAGAGCACGGTCAAAGACGACACTCCAGACGTGCGTGGGATGCTGCATAAGGTCTCCCATCTCGTCACCGTGACGGAAATCGAGGACGCGTAATGGTCCTGCGTTTGAATGATCTGAGTCCGGCGCCCGGTTCGCGCCGCAAGCGCAAGCGCGTTGGCCGGGGGAATGCGTCGGGCAAGGGCACGTACTCGGGCCGTGGCCTTAAGGGCCAACGCTCGCGAGCCGGACGCGACTACAACTCCGTGTTCGAGGGCGGCGCGATGTCGATGATGCGCACACTGCCTCGGCGTAAGGGCTTCAAGGCGCCCTTCCGTGTGGAAGCACACCCGATCAACGTGGTCGAACTTGGCCGTCGTTTCTCAGACGGTGATACGGTCGATGCAGATGCGCTCGTGGTTGCAGGCCTGCTGCGTCGCGCGAGCCAGCGATTCAAGGTGTTGGCCGGCGGCGAGATCGCCGTTGCCCTGCATCTGAGCGTGGAACGAATCTCTCCCTCCGCACAAGCGAAGATCGTTGCCGCGGGCGGCAGCGTTGAGGTCATCAATGCAGAGAACGCAGACAGCAGCGGGGCCGACGAGGCCTAAGCTGCTGCAGGCGTTGGTTGACGCCTGGCGACAGCCGGACGTCCGCCAAAAGATCGCCTTCACGCTGGCCATGCTGGTCGTGTTCCGGCTGGTCGCGCACGTTCCCATTCCCGACATCAACAAGACCCAGCTCGAAAACGCGCTGGACAATAACCCCGTTCTCGGCTTCCTCAACCTGTTCTCCGGCGGTGGACTCGACAATCTGTCGATCGTCGCGCTAGGCGTCTACCCGTACATCACTGCGTCGATCGTGATGAACCTGATGCAGCCGATGATCCCGAAGTTGCAGGCCCTGGCCCAGGAGGGCGAGTCGGGCCGCAACCGGATTCAGCTCTATACATACTGGCTGGCCGTGCCGATGTCGTTGGTGCAGGGCTACGGCCAGTTGCTGTTGCTTGAGAACGCGCGCGCGATCACAGGCATCGGATTCGGCGCTGAAGAATGGTTGCCGACGCTGTCGGCACTGATCACGATGACCGCCGGCACGATGTTCCTGATCTGGCTGGGCGAGCTGATCACCGAGAAGGGTGTTGGCAACGGCATCTCGCTGATCATCTTCGCGGGCATCGTGGCTAGCTTCCCGACGCTGTTCAACTCGGTCCGACTGTCGGATATCGGTTGGTCGGGTATCGCCGTAGTCATCGCGATTGCGATTGTGCTGGTCGCACTGATCGTCTTCTTCCAGGAGGCGCAGCGGAGGATTCCCGTTCAATATGCCCGCTCGGTGTTCAGAGGCGGGAGGATGTACCGCCAGAGTGGTCAGTCGTACGTGCCGCTGCGTGTCAATTCTGCGGGGATGATCCCGCTGATCTTTGCCTTTTCGATCATCATTTTCCCGTCGGTCCTGGCCGGATGGGTGACAGGCGCTGCGGGCGAGGAATCGCAGACGCAGGTCGCCGTCGAGTTGCCGTTCACTCGCGATGACACGGAAGAGTCGTTGGCGACGCTGTTGCCCGACCTCAGTGGGTCTGGCGAGTTCGTGGTCAATGAGGGCATCATCGAGTGGAGCAAGGAAGAGGACTCCTTCCAGGATGTCCTCGACCGGATCAACTCAAACTCCGATTCCAATGTGCTGACTCAGGTCGAGACGACGAGTGATCCGCTTGGTGGCGAGACGATCTATGCCTGGCGGATTGACGCAAATGAGATTTCCGAGGAACCGATCCGTCTTGCCGACCGCGAGGGCAACTTCATTGCGGTCTCGGAGATCAAGACGCACGAAGATCCGGTTGACAATCCATTGACGCCGGACATCGCCGAGGGCCAGACGCTGGGTGAACGGCCGGGATGGATCATCCGCGCGGCCGATTGGGTGCAGTTGAACCTCTCGCCGGGACGACCGGCGTATTGGGGTCTGTCGTTTGTGCTGGTCGTCGGGTTCACGTTCTTCTACACGTTTGTAACCTTCCAGCAGCAGAACCTGGCTGAGAATCTGCAGAAGCAGGGCGGATTTATTCCCGGGATCAGACCTGGCCGGCCGACGCAGGACTACATCAATCGGGTGTTGGCTCGGATCACCTGGGCGGGAGCGTTGTTCCTCGGCTTTGTCGCGGTGGTCCCGTTCCTGGCGACGGAATTTATTCCAGACTCCACAGCGCTGACCATTTCTTCGACGGGTCTGTTGATCGTCGTTGGTGTCGCGCTGGACACGATGCGACAGATCGAGGCGCAACTGCTGATGCGCAATTACGAAGGGTTTATTCGCTAGCCATGACCGACCAGACCATGTACGTCATCCTGCTCGGACCGCCGGGCGCAGGCAAAGGCACGCAAGCGGTGCAAACTGCCGAGCGCACCGGGCTGCTGCACCTATCGACCGGCGACATGTTCCGCGAGAACCTTCGCAACGGAACCGACCTCGGCAACCTGGCCAAGACGTACATGGACAAGGGCGAACTGGTTCCCGACGATGTCACGATTCGCATGTTGCTGGAGCGCATCGGTCGCGACGACGCGAAGGCGGGCTGCCTGTTCGACGGATTCCCGCGCACGGTCGAGCAGGCGAAGGCTCTGGATGTTGCACTCACCGAGCAGGGCGACGAAATCGCCGTAACAGTGTTGATTGATGTCTCGAACGAGGAGATCACGCGTCGTCTTGGTGGTCGGGTGAGCTGTGCTACGTGTGGCAGCGTCTTCCACGAAATCTTCAACCCGCCGAATGCGGACAGTCCCTGCTGCGACAGCATCAAGATGATTCAGCGTGACGATGATAAGCCCGACGCGATCGCGAATCGGTTGCAGGTCTATGCAGATCAGACCGAGCCGCTGGTTGAGTACTACACCGAGTCGGGCAAGCTGTCGACGGTCAATGGCGAGCAGTCGCCTGATGCCGTCGGCGTCGATTTGCTCGCAGCTCTGCAAGCAGTGAGCAGCTAGAGTCGGAACTGTTGATGTCCACCTCCCAACGCCCCCGCCAGGTCATCTTGAAGACCGACGACGAGATCGAGCAGATGCGTCCTGCCGGTCAGATGGTTGGTGAAACGCTGGACGAGCTGACCGAAATGGTGAAGCCGGGCCGCAAGTTGTCGGAGCTTGACCAATACGTGATTGGCAAATTCAAGCGGCTGGACGTGATTCCGACGTTCCTTGGCTACCAGGGTTTTCCGCACACCATCTGCGCCTCGATCAATGATCAGATCGTGCATGGCTTTGCGACTGAGCGGGAGTTGGTGGATGGTGACATCCTCTCAATCGACCTTGGCGCCACAATAAACGGCTGGGTCGGTGATTCGGCGAGGACGATAGGTGTGGGGTCGATTTCGTCGGAGGCGCAACGCTTGCTGGATGTGACAGCGGAGTCGCTTCACGCTGGGATTGCGACGGCGCAGATCGGCGTGCGTAAAGGCGATATCGCAGCAGCCATACAGGAAGTGATAGAATCAGCAGGTTACGGAGTCGTCCGTGGCTATGTGGGGCATGGCGTAGGTCGTGACATGCACGAACCGCCGTCGATGCCCAACTACGGTCGCCGAGGCTCCGGGATGGTGATGCGTCGCGGGATGGTTGTCGCTCTCGAACCGATGGCGACGATTGGCGATCCAACGACTGCAGTGCTAGATGACGGCTGGACCGTCGTCACGGCCGACGGAAGCCTGTCGGCGCACTTTGAACATACTGTCGCGCTCCGTGACAACGAGCCGGCGGACATTTTGACTCAGGCCTGAGTACGCAAGCATCGGGGGCTTGGTGGCGAGAAATCGGAACACAGGTGGAGGACGACGACAGCGGCGCACACCGGCGCCGTCGCCGCCGCCGAAGCAGGACAAGATCGAAGTCGAAGGCGTCGTCAAGGAGCTACTGCCCAACGCGACCTTCCGGGTAGAACTGCCCAACGGCCACGAGGTCCTGGCTCACCTGGCTGGCAAGATGAGACAACACCACATTCGAGTGCTGCGCGGTGACCGCGTACTCGTCGAGCTTTCCGAATATGACCTGACCCGAGGGCGGGTCGTCTACCGGTTTAAGAGCTAGCCGAGGTCAAGTAATCCAGCACCTCCCGGCAGGATTGCGACCGGGGGCGAGAGGAACCAGGGCATGGCAAGAATCTCGGGCGTTGACGTTCCCGACAACAAGAAAACGCCGTATGCGTTGCGCTACATCTACGGTATTGGCGCGACGCGAGCCAAAGAGATCGTGGACAAGGCCAACATCGACCCCGAGCAGCGGATTCGCGAGCTGTCCGACGGCGAACTGGCGCGGATTCGCGAAATCGTTGATCGCGACTACCTGGTCGAGGGTGACCTCCGACGTGTGGTGCGAGGCAACATCCAGCGCCTGATCGACATCAACTGCTATCGCGGCCAACGGCATCGGCGCAATCTACCGATGCATGGTCAGCGAACGCGCACCAATGCGCGCACCCGACGCGGCTCGAAGAAGACAGTCGCCGGTCGGCGTCGCGCTGTGAAGCGCTAACAAACAGCTGTGAAGCGCCAACGGATAGCTGTGAAGCGCTAATTCACGGACGAGGGGAACGGGATGACTACTCAACGACGAGAACGCGGCCGACGCCGACGCGAACGCAAGAACGTGCCGCACGGTCGCGCCTACATCCAGTCGACCTACAACAACACGATCATCACAATGACCGATCTGGCGGGTAACACGGTTGCCTGGGCCTCGGCTGGCAGCACCGCTGCCACACGTGGCTCGCGCAAAGGCACGCCGTTCGCGGCGCAACTGGCTGCGGAAGAAGCTGCACAGAAGGCGATGGGCCACGGGATGCGGCAGTGCGATGTCTACGTCAAGGGACCGGGTCAGGGTCGTGAATCGGCCGTCCGCGCACTACAAGCACAGGGCCTGACCTTGCTTTCAATTCGCGACGTGACGCCTATTCCCCACAACGGCTGCCGACCGCGCAAGCGCCGCCGCGTCTAGCAGTCCAAACGCTGCAACAACGACACGAGACAGTTTCCCAACTACCGAAACCGACAGAGAGACCCGCCAATGGCTCGATATACCGGACCAGTCTGCCGCATCTGCCGTCGCGCCGGCGAGAAGCTCATGCTGAAGGGCGAACGCTGCGTTGGCCCGAAGTGCGCTATCGACCGTCGCAATCAGCCTCCCGGCCAGCGCTCACCGCGACGCCGGAAGGTGTCCGACTACGGCGAGCAGGTCAAAGAGAAGCAGAAGGTCCGCAAGACCTACGGCGTACTCGAGCGACAGTTCCGGCGCATGTTCGCCGAGGCTAACCGCCGACCGGGCGCGACGGGCGAGAACCTTCTGCAGATGCTTGAGTTGCGGTTCGACAACGTCGTCTACCGGTTGGGCATCGCCGAGTCTCGAGCCCAGGCGCGCCAACTCGTGCGACACGGGCACATCACTCTGAACGGCAAGAAGGCCGACATTCCGTCGATCGAAATGCGCATCGGCGACACGATTGGCTGGACGGATCGAGGTCGCAAGAGCAAGTTCTACGAAATGGCGCGCACCTGGCAGGGTTCTCGCGAGGTGCCTGGCTGGCTGCGGATCGACCCGATCCAGCTGGAAGGCGAATTGACCGCCGCTCCTGCACGAGATGACATTGATATGCGAGTCGACGAGAACGCCATCGTCGAGTACTACTCGCGCTAAATCCCGGCGAACTGCCAACCCCCAGTCCCAGGGAGGGACACAGCAACGTGATCCTGGCTACCGAAACTCCCAAACTTTCGATCGAGGAAGAGCGCGACGACTACGTGCGCATCGCGGTCGAGCCGCTGTCACGTGGGTTCGCCCACACCGAAGGCAATGCGCTGCGGCGCGTCCTGCTCAGCGGAATCCGCGGCGCGGCGATCACGTCGGTGCGGATCGACCAGGTCCAGCACGAGTTCTCCACGATTCCCCAGATGAAGGAAGATACGACTGAGTTCCTGTTAAACCTGCGCGAGATTCGCATTCACGCGATCGCCGACCGTCCGGCAGAGATGCATCTCAACATCAACGGCGCCTCGCGGATTACCGCGGGCGACATCCAGGTGCCGGGTGACTACAAAATCGTCAATCCCGAGCTCTACCTGGCGACAATCGACGGCTCCGAAGGTCGGCTCGATGTGGTGATGGATGTGGAAACCGGCTTCGGGTTCCAGCCATCGGAGCGGAACAAGAACGGTGAGCAACTGCTCGGCGTGATTCCGCTGGACGCAGTCTTTACGCCGGTTCGCAAAGTCTCGTATGAGGTCCTCCCGGCATCGGGCGGTCGAGGCAGCGAGTACGAACAGTTGCTGATTGAGGTCTGGACCGACGGCACGATCACCGGCATGGACGCAGTGCAGGCCGCCGCGCGATCATTGCGCGCCGAGCTTGAGCTGTTCGAGACCATGGGCCAGCCGATCGCGGCTCGCCAGTTGCCGGCCCACGCCAAGGTCGGCCTGACCGCCGAGCAATACGACATGCCGATCGAAGAGTTGGCGCTCTCGGTTCGCGCTCACAACTGCCTCAAGCGCAGTGGGCTGATGCTTGTCGGACAGATTCTTGAGAAGAGCGACGATGAACTGCTGACGCTGCGAAACTTCGGTGAGAAGTCGTACATCGAGCTGATCGACAAGCTGCTGGAACTAAATCTGATCGACGACGACGACCCGCGGGTGCGTCGAGCTCGCGATGGTGTGTTCGCTCCCACCAGCGAAGAAGTACTGACCACGTTGCCGCCGTCTCCCGAGGAGTCGGCGCCGCTTCCCTCGTTGAGCGGCGCGCCAGCTCCGGAAGCTGAAGCTGCTGTCGGTGGAGATGAGGATCCGGAAATCACTGGTTCGCTTGGGGCCGCCTTGCTCGAGGCATTGCGTGAGGCCGGCAGTGGCGTTGACGAATAACGAAACTGACGAACAGCGTGCGTACTGGCGCTATCGGAGGAGTGGACGATGAGACATCGCAAGAGTGGGCGTGGGCTGAGTCGTAGCCGATCTCATCGCTCCGCGCTGGTGCGTAATCAGGTCACGGATCTGCTACGTCACGAAGCGATCGTGACCACCGAGGCGAAGGCGAAGACTATTCGTCCGGTGGCGGAACGGATGATCACACTGGGCAAGCGGGGCGATCTGCACGCACGGCGACAGGCCGGAGCAGTGCTGACCGACCGTAAGGTGCTGCGCACGTTGTTTGACGACATCGCGCCACGCTTCTCTGAACGCAATGGCGGGTATACCCGAATCATCAAGCTGGGACCGCGCCGAGGCGACGGCGCCCAGATGGCGCACATCGAACTCGTTGAGCGGGCAGCTCAGGTTGTCGAGAGCGAGACCGATGAAGAAGCGACCGACGAATAGCGTGAGCACAGGCCAGTGAGCCAGCGTTGGGCGCTGTTGCTGCAATACGACGGTACGGAGTTCGCAGGGTCACAATGGCAGCCAAATCGTCCAACGGTGCAGGGTGCGCTGCAAACCGCGCTCCAGGAGTTGACTGGCGCTCAATCGCTTGTCTCTCTGGCTGGTCGCACCGACGCCGGCGTTCACGCGACGGGACAGGTCGCATCGTTCGTCACGGACAAGTCGATCGAGTCGATGTCCGGGCCTCGCTGGGTGCGCGGCCTGAATCACTTTCTGCCTACAACCGTCGCCGTCCAGGCGGCAACGCCGGTCACCATGGAATTCGATCCACGTCGCGACGCGGTCTCGCGCTCGTACCAGTACGAGGTGTTTGTGGCCAATCAGCGGCAACCGCTGCGGGAGCGACGAACCTGGATTGTGCCGCCACCATTCGACCACGACCAAGCGCAAGCCGCGCTGACAGCCTTGCTGGGCCGGCACGACTTCGCAGCGTTCACGCCACCGACCGACGAACGCTCCACGCTCCGTTCGATGTGCGAGGCGTCGGCCGGATCGAGTGGCCCGGAGATCCGATTTCAGTTTCGGGCCGACGCGTTTCTGCAGCACCAGGTGAGGCGGATGGTCGGCGCCGCGGTCGACGTGGCTCGCGGCCGACAGACGCTAACAGACTTTCACACGGCGTTCGCGAGGGCGAAGCCGGGATCCATGGGTCCAACGGCTCCGGCTTGCGGTCTCACGCTTGTCGAAGTCGGGTACCCACAACCACTGTTCAACTACCGGCCGCTCAGCGGGTCGCCCTGCCACAGGGATCGTGAGGGAGATTGAAGGATGTCGACTACCGTTCTCGGATCGCATCAAGTTGCCCGCAACTGGCACGTGATCGATGCCGCCGACCGACCGCTGGGTCGAGTGGCGACACAGATTGCGACCCTGCTGCGGGGCAAGCACAAGCCGGCCTTTCACCCGTCGCAGGACATCGGTGACTACGTTGTCGTGGTCAACGCGGGCAAAGTCGCAGTGACCGGTCGCAAGCTCGAACAGAAAATGTACTACCGGCACTCAGGGCACCTCGGTGGCTTGAAGGAAACTTCGCTCAAGGAGATGCTTGAGAAGCGCCCCGAGCGCGTGATCGAGCATGCAGTTCGTGGCATGTTGCCGAAGAACCGGCTCGGGCGCACACAGTATCGACATCTACGGGTCTATGCCGGCGCGGACCATCCGCATGCTGGTCAGATCGCCGAATCTCTCAACGGCAGTGAAGCGGAGTAATCGATGACAACCAGCGCAGGACACTACTACTACGGTCTGGGCCGCCGCAAGACTGCCATCGCGCGGGTTCGTCTGTACCCCGGCAATGGTCAGATCACGGTCAACGGCAAAGAAGCCGGCGATCTCTTCCGGCGACCGGAACAGCGTCGCCTGATCGAGGAACCGCTGCGTCACACGGGGATGCAGAACAGCTTCTCGGCGGTTGTGCGCTGCACAGGCGGTGGCGTCAACGGTTGGGCTGGCGCGATCCGACTGGGAATTGCGCGAGCACTGCTGGCTAGCGATGAGACACTTCGTCGGCCGCTGCGCCAAGCTGGAATGCTGACCAGGGACCCACGAGCGAAGGAACGCAAGAAGCCGGGCCTCAAGCGGGCTCGCAAGGCGCCGCAGTACACGAAGCGCTAGGTCTCCGGACTGGCTCCGGTACTCCGTGACATCACCTCCCGCAAGAGACCGATGCGCAACCTCCAATTCCCCTCTCCCCCCTTGCGGGGGGAGATGTCACAGCGTGACAGAGGGGGGGGCGGCCGGTGAGTACCTGATAGAACTTGCGGACAGGACCCCCCTCTGCCTTCGGCATCTCCCCCGCAAGGGGGGAGAAGGGGAGTTGTGCATCAGTCTCCGCAAGGGGGAAAGGGGAATCGGGAGTCTTTCAAAGGTCTTCGTACAGCGGGGACTGGGAAGTTCGATGTTTGAGATCCCCGAGACGTGACATCAAGCCATGTGTCAGGCTCTTCAAGGAAGAGTGGCAGGGTGGATCGTCCTCAGTCGGGCAGACCGGCGGTTTCTCGCAGCTCTTTGCTGTGGTGGCTTTGCTCCCAGGGCAGATCGAGATCGGCGCGGCCGAAATGGCCGTAGGCGGCGGTTGGTTCGTAGATGGGGCGCTTAAGGTCGAGGTGGTGGATGATTGCGGCCGGCCTCAAGTCGAAGTGGGCAGTGACCAGCTCGGTTAGTTCTTCATCTGGAATCTGTCCGGTACCGAAGGTGTGCAGGGCCAGACTGGTTGGCTCCGCTTTCCCGATCGCGTAGCTGAGTTGCAACTCGACGCGACCGGCGAGGCCCGCCGCGACGATGCTCCGCGCGACATGGCGAGCGGCGTAGGCGGCGCTGCGGTCGACTTTTGACGGATCCTTGCCCGAGAATGCTCCGCCGCCGTGCCGGGCCATGCCGCCGTAGGTGTCGACGATGATCTTGCGTCCGGTCAGGCCAGCGTCGGCCAGGGGACCGCCGGTGATGAATTGTCCCGACGGGTTCACATAGATATGGGTCTGGTCGTCGATCAGGTTGGGCGGAATCACCGCGTCGATCACATGTTGGCGAATGCCGGCTGCAATGGTGTCCTGGTCGGCGGATTCGGCGTGTTGCGTACTGACCACGATCGTGTCGATGCGGCTCGGCCGGCCATGCCGGTACTCAACGGTGACCTGAGACTTGCCATCGGGTCGCAACCAATCGACCAGGCCATCCCGACGGACTTGACTAAGTTGGCGCGTCAGGTAATGCGCGAGTTCGATCGGCAGTGGCATGAGGCTGTCGGTCTCGTCGCAGGCGTAGCCGAACATCATGCCCTGGTCGCCGGCGCCGTGGCGATCAAACGGATCGTCGCTGCCATGGGATGCCTCGCCGGCGATGCCTCGTACGCCGGCATTGATGTCGGGCGACTGCCGATTGATTGAGAGGATCACCTTGCAGGTGTCAGCGTCGATGCCCCAAGCGCGATTGGTGTAGCCAATACGGCGCAGCGTGTTGCGCACGATCTGCTCGATGTCCAGCGAAGTCGATGTAGTGATTTCACCGAAGACCATGACGAGGTCTGAAGAGACGGCAGTCTCGCAGGCGACGTGCGATTCAGGATCGCCAGCCAGACATGCGTCGAGCACGGCGTCGGAAATCTGATCGCAGACCTTGTCGGGATGACCCTCGGTTACTGACTCGGAGGTCCAGAGACCGGAGATCGACTCTCTATTGACTTCGGGCAGTTCAGAGTGCGTCGGAGTGGTCATGTACCTGCGTCCCAGGAACTGAGGTAGCGTCGCTGCTCGTCGGTCAGTTGATCAAGCTCGACGCCCATGCTGGCCAGCTTGAGGCGAGCGACGCCCTGGTCGATATCGGTGGGGACATCGTGTACGCCGGGAGTGAGCGCGGGATCGGCCTTGAGCAGATGCTCGACCGCCAACGCCTGATTGGCGAAGGACATGTCCATCACACTGGCCGGATGTCCTTCGGCGGCGGAGAGGTTGACGAGTCGTCCATCGGCCAGGACGAGCAGTTCGCGCCCGTCGGAGGTGGTGTGCGCCGTGACATAGGGCTTGAGCTCACGTCGTTGCTCGGTGATGTCTTCCAGGGCATCGAGGTTGATTTCGTGATTGAAGTGACCGGCATTAGCCATGATCGCACCCGAGCGCATCTGGCCGAAGTGTGGCTCGTCGATCACGTGGATGTCGCCAGTTGTGGTGACGAAGATGTCGCCTTCAGCGGCGGCCTCCGACATCGGCATGACGCGGAAGCCGTCCATCACCGCTTCGAGTGCGCGCAGCGGATCGACCTCGGTGACGATGACGTGTGCTCCCATGCCGTCTGCGCGGGAGGCGACGCCTCGTCCGCACCAACCGTAGCCGGCGACAACGAGAGTCTTGCCTGCCAGCAGGACGTTTGTAGCGCGGATGATGCCGTCAAGCGCGCTCTGTCCGGTGCCGTAGCGGTTGTCGAAGAAGTGTTTGGTCGCGGCGTCGTTGACGGCCATGATCGGGTAGGCAAGCGCGCCGTCGGCGGCCATGGCTCGTAGCCGGATCACGCCGGTCGTTGTCTCTTCGCATCCGCCCAGCACTGTGTCGAGCGCATCGCGACGGTCGCTGTGCAGGGTTGAGACGAGGTCGGCGCCGTCGTCAATGGTGATCTGCGGCCGAGCATCGATCGCTCGATGAATGTGCTGGTAGTAGGTCTCGTTCGATTCGCCCTTGACCGCGAACACGCTGATGCCGGCTCGCTCGACTAACGCTGCGGCGACATCGTCCTGAGTCGACAGCGGGTTGCTGGCGCAGAGCGTGACATTGGCTCCGCCGGCTTGTAGGGCGAGTGCGAGGTTGGCCGTTTCGGAAGTGACATGGAGACAACCGGCGATGCGCAGGCCGTCGAATGGCCGCTCGGCAGCAAAGCGCTCGTGAATCTGTGCAGTGACGGGCATTTCCCTCGCTGCCCATGCAATGCGTTGCTCGCCGTACTCGGCCAGCCGAGGATCGGCGATGTCGCTCTCAGGCTTGCCTACCTGTGTGCTCACGTGCTGACGACCTCCCGCTCTCCGTCCGGGCTGCGTCTTCGCGCGGCCCATCGACGCACAGCGGTGATCAGCGTACCGGTATGCCGCGTTGCGGAGGCCTCGATGATCTCTCCGACCTGGACATAGCCGAGATTGCGGTACGCCTTGATGGCGTGTTCGTTGTCCGGATTCACAGAGAGGACGACTTCATCCACCTGCTCGAGCAGCGCAGCAGTGACAGCGGAAGTGGCGGTCGTGGCGTGGCCACGACCTCGGAATCGAGGATGAGTGAAGACGTTGCCAAGGATCGCGATACTGTGCGTTCGCCCGATCGCGTGGGTCCCAGCCACTGCTACCAATCGCTCCTCATCGACGACGCCCCAATAGCAGCCGTCGGCGATGTGCTCGCGGCGGTAGTGAGTAGGGTCACCCTCGGCGTTGTAGAGACGGTTGAGCAGATCGACATGCGCGCCCAGCATCGGTTGGGCGTCGCGGTTGCTTGGACGAAAGCTGTCGCGGTTGACGTGCATGCGCATCATGCGGCTGATGTGCCGGAAGGTGTAGACCGATTCAAGCGCTTCGCGGTGGTGCGGATCGGAGATGGCGAATGTGCTGGGAAAGCCAGGATGCAACTGCAGAATTGCCCTGGCTCCGTCGGCCGGACCGGCGAGCGTCGTGGCGTAGCCCAGACCTCCCCGTGAGTGACAAACGATCGCCTCACCGTTGGGCGTGGCGCAAACATAGAACTCGGCATCTTCCCAGGCGTCGTCATCCAACTGAGCCAGTGCGTAGGCGGCGTTGTAACGGTCGTCCTGGAGTCGCTGCGCCAACGCGTCGCGATCATACTCACGCACGATCTCCACATCTGTACGTGCGTCACCCAGCCGGATAGATAGCGCCATGGCGGAAACGTTAGCGGCTCGGTGGGATCAACGTCGATGAGGGCACATCATTGACCGTGATCAGTGAAGTGCGTTCGGCGACGGCATCGCGCGTGGCCCGCAAGATCCCCTGGATGCCAAAGGCCTCGATTGCGAATGAAGCCGCCGCGCAACCCCAGACGGCGGACTGAATCAGGTCGCAACCGCGAGCCAGTGCGCTGAGCAGTGAGCTGATGAACGTGTCCCCGGCGCCTGTCGGATCAGTCGCCGCGACATTTGGGACGGCGCTAATCACCGTGCGGCGTTCGCGTTCGAATATCTCCACTCCCAGCGACGCCTTTTTCAGAATGAAGATCTTTGGTCCCAGATCACTGATTTCGTCCCAGGCCGCCATCGGCAACGCCGGATCGCTTTCATCGCCCGGCCATTGGATCAGGTGCGCCGCTTCGAGCGTGTTGATTGAGACGAGGTCGGCATGGTGCAGTTGCGCCCGAAACTCGTCTCGCCGCTCGGCAACTTCACGCTCGATCGTGTCGATCGCGACCAACTCGGGGTCGATCATCTGCTCCATGGCTCGATGATTCTGGTCGGGATTGCCTGCAGTCAGCAGGACGAATCGTGCTCGACGAATGGGGTCGGACACGCGAATGGGGTGCGTGTCGTAGACGCCAGCCCTCGTGTACAGGGTCTCACGAACGTCGCCGTCGGCCGAGTATCGACAGCCCCAGCGAAAGTTGGGCCCCTCGGCCCGCTCGATGCCATCCAGTGACACGCCCTGATCGGTCAGTGGCTGTAGCAATGCTGGATCGAAGTCGTCGCCAATCACCGAGATTGGAGCAACCCGCGCCAGGATCGACGCGGCCAGGCTGGCATAGACGGCCGAGCCGCCGAGGAGTTGGTCGATGTCGCCCGCCTGACTGTGGATCTCATCCAAGGCGACCGCCCCGACGACGGCAACATCAATGTCCGTATCCGTGGTCACGGCAGACGATCCTTGATGAGCAGCGAGTAACGTTCCAATGTTTCAGCCGGAATTCGTCGCGGATCGGTCATGATGGCGCCGAACAGCGCACCCTCGGCTGTGGAGGTCCAATCGGAGGGTAAGTGCTCGGCCAGGTCGGCGATGATCCGCTGTGCCGATTGGACGTTCTGGGCGACGATTTCGGCGACGGCTGCAGCGGTGACATCGGCCTCCGACTCATGCCAGACATCGTAATCGGTGGCTGTGGCGAGCATCGCGTAGGCGATCTCGGCTTCGCGAGCTAGCTTGGCCTCGGGCACGGCGGTCATGCCGATGATGGCGGCGTCCCACGAACGGTACATGTGAGATTCGGCTCGCGTGCTGAAGAGCGGACCTTCCATGGCGATGTAAGCGCCACCGGCGTGAACCGTCTGCCCGACGCGGCCGGCGCTCGCAATCAGGCGTGAGCTCAGGTCGGAGCAGAAGGGATCGGCAAATCCGACGTGGACGACGATCCCGTCGCCAAAGAAGGTCGTCGGACGGCCCGCCCTGGTGCGGTCGATGATCTGGTCGGGGACGACCATGTGTCCGGGCGCGATGTCCTGACGCAGCGAGCCAACGGCTGAGACGGCCAGGATGCCCTGGACGCTGAGGGCCTTGAGCGCCCAGATGTTGGCTCGGACAGGTATCTCGTGAGGCATCAGCCGATGTCCGACGCCGTGTCGCGGCAGGAACGCGACTCGCTTGCCGTGCAGGCTACCGAGGACGATATCGTCCGATGTGTCGCCGAACGGCGTCGTCGGCGACCAGGACTCGACATCGGTGAGGCCGGGCATCTTGTAGAACCCTGAGCCGCCGATGACAGCGAGTTGTGCGGTCGGTTGGTTCGTCATGCCTGAACCCTTCCCCGTCTCAGTAGATGAGCAACGACGTCGTCTCGTGAGGCCTCAGACGCTCGCGTCCATTGAGCGCGGCCAATTCAATCAGGAACGTCACGGCCGAGATCTCTGCTCCGGTCTGCAGCACCAGCTGCACAGAGGCCTCGGCGGTGCCGCCGGTGGCGAGCAGGTCGTCAACCAGGGCAACACGCGCTCCTGAGTTCAAGGCATCGGCGTGTATCTCGATCATGGCGGAGCCATACTCGAGGTCGTACGAGCGGGCGATGGTGTCGGCAGGCAGCTTGCCTGCTTTCCGCACCGGCACGAACGGCCGGTTGAGCCGCTGAGCGATCGGCGCTCCCAGGATGAAGCCCCGCGATTCGATGCCAACGATCGCGTCGGCCCCGTCGCATTGCTCGGTCAGCCAGTCCAACGCGTGAGCGAACGCTTCGGGTTCGGCGAGCAGCGGTGTGATGTCGCGGAAGAGGATGCCGGGCTCCGGGAAGTCCGGAATCGCGCGGATGTATTGCGCCACCAGGTCGCTGTGAGTTGGTGTGTCTGTCATAGCTCCAGCGTACTAGCGGGTTGTGTTGCGAGCCGCGATGCATTCCCGTTTCGCTGGTACGCTGACTTCCAGCGCTGCAGTGGGTGAGCGGAGGCCGCGTTGGACGATCCTCTCAACTGGTCGGCGGACGATCAGGAGCGCGCGCTACGAGCGATCGCGCCCTGGTATGACCTCGATTTCGGTCCACTGACCGACGACGTGGCCATGTTCGAGGAGTTGGTGTCGCCGGGGCAACGCGTCCTCGAATTAGGTGCTGGCAGTGGCCGCATCGCGATGCCGTTGGCCGAGATCGGATGCCACGTGACGGCGGTCGATTCCTCCGAAGCGATGCTGGCCATCGGTGAGCAACAGATGCGCGAAACCGCGGTCGAGGTGGTGCGCGACGATATGCGCTGTCTGCAACTTGGGGCAGAGTTCGATCTCGTCGTCTTTGGTCTGTCCACATTCCAGCATCTGCTGCGTCGAGAAGAACAGCTTGGCTCGTTGCGTACCGCCCGTCGACACCTGGCCTCGGGAGGACGTCTGATCATCGACTGGACTGCTCCGCGATCGGACGACGTCGACCCATCGCCGCAAATCATGCACCTGGAGTGGGTACGCCATGCGGAGTCGGGTGAGTTGGTGACCAAGAGTGCCGCTCAAGAGTTGGCGACCGAACGACGCTGTGGTCTCCCCGTCGATCGCGGTTCGCCGATTGCCTGGATTACCTATCAATACGACGCCATCAACGAAGGCGGAGAGATGCGCCGCTCATTGGCGAGGTTCCCACTGCGCGTTAATCTCAATGCTGGCGAAATGGCCGGTCTGCTCGCCGAGACGGATCTCAGACCGGTCGACTGGTTCGGATCGTGGGACTTCGAAGAGGTTGGCGAAGGTGATCGTCTGATCGTGATCGCGGAGGCCGTGTCGTGATCCGCTGGAAGACTGCTATCGCGGCGGCGTCACTCGTACTGCTGTCCGTGATCGTCGCTTGCGGTTCAAGTCCCAACGAGCATGTCCAGTCGAACGAGTTTTTCCGCCCCGCAGCCGAGGGTCAGCAACAGTCGGCTGCGGCCGATGCCGACCAGGATCAACAGTCACAATCTGAAGCACGAACCCGGGACGGTCAGACCGAACAGACCGAACAGAGTGGATCGGACCAGCAGCAGTCACGCCAGGACGCGGATCAGACAGACTCGTCTGAGAATCAACAACAATCTGCCGACGATCAGTCTCAACCGGAGCAAGATGACAGTCGACAAACGGAAGATGATGACGCGCCGATCGAGACTTCCGACGACATCATCCGGCGGTACAGCAACCCGTCCTATGGCTATTCGTTTGAACTGATCTGCTCGCCCTTCTGCGATGCCAACTCCAACGGCGTTGATCGAGTTTCGTTCCTGTCCGAGACCGGACGTGCGTTGATCGGTGTCGACGTGCATTTGGATGATGGGTCTGACAGTGATGCGCTACTCAGGTCGACGTTGGGGCTCACGGACACTGTCGAGTTCACCGCACGCGAAGAGACGACCACTGTCACCGGCGAGCCGGCAGAGCGCTTCGATTGGGACGAGGATCGGCGCGCCACCGGCGGTTTCCAGGTCCGCTGGCATGCGCTGCTCGTGCCGATTGAGGACATCGTGATCGTGTTCCGCGCAGGAGCAGTGCTTGAAGACTATGAGGACGTGGCTCCGGCTCTCGAGCGCGCCTTGGGTTCGTTCATTCTTCCATTGGAAATCACAGCTCGGCCTGGTCGGTATGAGCGATTCGACTTCGTGATTGCCTATGACACCGAGGACGTTTCGCAGGAGTTTGGGCAGCCGACCAGCAATCCCCCGAGCGACGAGGCGGGCATCTTTGTCCTGCAATCGTCGACCGCGTTGAAGGCTGTGCTCACCTGGCAGGTCCTGGGCGAGGCGTTCTATGACGGAGACACAGCGATTCAGCAGTCCTTGAGCGACTCGTTGGGGATAGAAAGCGTCACGGGATTGGCCGACTGGGGTGAAGTGGATGGACAAGCGGCGCGGACCGGAGAGACGGAGACTCAGTTCGGCGAGGGTGTAATGAAGATTCGGTCGTTCGCCTGGTACTGCCGCGAAGGCGGTCGTGAGTTTGCCCTGCATGTCCTTGATCAGGATGACCCGGAGTCGGTTGCACTACCGTTGATCGAGAGCTTCCGCTGCGACGCCGATAGCGCAGAGTCAGCGGACGAAGACGAGTAGCGTCGACCGAGCAGACCAAACCGGAGTGGCGTTTGATGCAACGGGCTGTGCAGCGCGGAACTGGACACCGACCGATCACCGTTGCGCTTGATGCGATGGGCGGGGACAACGCGCCGGCCGCGATTGTGCGCGGTGCGCTGAGCGCCGTTCGCGAGCTCGATGTCGATGTCATCCTGGTTGGTCGGGGCCGAGAGATTCGCGGACTACTGCCGGCGGCTCAGCGAAATCTGCGAATCCAGGAAGCATCCGAGGCCATCGCCATGGATGCGCCACCGACGGCCGTTCGGCGTATGCGCGATTCGTCGATCATGGTGGGGCTGGGACTGCTGGCGGACGGCGAGGCTGACGCGTTTCTCTCGTTCGGCAACACCGGCGCCGTGATGGCTGGGTCGCTGTTCAGTCTGGGCCGGATTCCCGGTGTTGCCCGACCCGCGCTTGGCGCGCTCTTCCGCAACGGACGCGGCACGACTTCACTGCTGCTGGATGTCGGAGCCAATGTTGAGGCCCGGCCTCAGTACCTGTGCCAGTTTGCCACGATGGGGCGGGCCTACGTTGAGCGCGTGTTGCGTCATCGAAATCCCAGTGTGGGTCTGCTCAATGTGGGGGAAGAGGAGCTCAAGGGCACCCCGTTGCACCAGGAGACATATCGATTGCTGGAGCGCCAGGAGCCGAATTTCGTTGGCAACATCGAGGGCAACCAGATGATCGCCGGTGCGGCCGACGTGATTGTGTCGGATGGGTTTACCGGCAATGTCGCCGTCAAGCTGACTGAGGGCGTGGCGGAGCAATTGTTCGGGGAACTCAAACGCGGCATCCAGGCCAACATGCTGCACATGGCGGGCGCCTGGCTCATGCGAGGAGCGTTCCAGAGCATTCGCGCTCACTGGGACTATGCGAAAGTTGGGTCGGCGCCGCTGTTTGGCATCGATGGCGCCGTCCTGGTCGGACATGGGCGGGCCAATGCTGAAGCGGTGACGAGTGGCATTCGCTCGGCCAGGAGCGTGGTAGAGGCAGGGGTCGTGGATGCAATTCGCGACGCAGTAGCAGGAACTGCTCTGGTCGATGACGACGACATGACTGATGCGCCTCAGAGCCCGCAACGCGATGGTCAGGTGAGCGACACTTGGCGCTATGAGCGCGGCTAGATCTTGACGAAGATCGTCATAGATGCGATACATTTGAGCCGTTGGCGTCGAGAAATCTCGTAGACCGCTTGGAGGAATCAGATGGCAAAGCCGCAGGAAGTGACAGACGGAAGCTTTCAGGCAGACGTGAAAGACAACGAGCTGCCGGTGCTCGTGGACTTCTGGGCGCCCTGGTGCGGACCGTGCCGCATGGTCGCTCCGATCGTTGACGAGCTCTCGGATGAGTACGACGGCCGCGTCGCGTTTTACAAGCTGAACACCGACGAAAACCCGGGCGTCGCCACTGAGTACGGGATCCGCAGCATCCCCACGCTGCTGGTCTTCAAGGGCGGCGAAGTCGCCGGTCAGATCGTGGGCTTCCGCCCCAAGAGCGATCTCGCCAAGCGACTCGACGAAGTCCTTACGTAGCCACGCTCAACACCAGTACCAAGTCAGCCCGAGAGGGGCCGACGGCGCAACGCGACGCTGTCGGCCCGTTTCGCGTATCCTGCGCCCACTACGCGCAAAACAGCACAACTTGACTCCGTGAAATGAGGAAATTCGCATGAAGGTTGGCGTTCACTTTAACTTCCAGAACTACACCGATTGGGAGCGCTTCGAAGCGCAGGCCGTCTCAGAGGAGATGCCGATCAGCGACCAGCAGATCTACGAGGAAGATCTGCACCTGGGCGGACTCGTTGAGCCGCTGGGGTTCGACTCCTATTGGTGCATCGACCACCACTTCTCGCCCTACATCATGACTTCGGGCGCGTTGCAGAACTTGACCTACTTCGCCGGCAAGACGGAGCGGATCGACTTCGGCACGATGGTCGTCGTGCTGCCCTGGTACGACCCGGTGGCGATCACCGAACAGATCACCGTGCTCGACAACATGCTCCAGGGTCGCAAACTGACGCTCGGCCTGGGACGTGGCGCGGCCAAGCGTGAATTTGAGGCCTTCCGTTCGCCGATGGGCGAGTCGCGAGACCGTTTCCTGGAGTCACTTGAGGTCGTGCGCAAGGGTCTGACACAGGAGTACTTCTCGCACGAGGGTGACTTCTACACCATCCCGGAGACGACGATCCGGCCGCGTCCGCGCAACCCGCAACAACTGCTGGATTCAATGCGCGTCGCCTGGATTTCTCCTGAGACCCTCGAGATTGCCGCCAACGCCGGTCTCGGCATGCTCTTTACCAACTCGAAGAAGTGGGAGGAGTACCAGATCGACGTTCAACGCTTCAACGAGATTCGCGTCGGACGCGGCTGGGAACCTAAGCAGCCAACGGTAGTCGCCAATGTCGCCTGCTTCGACAGCGAAGAAGAAGCCTGGGACGTCATGGTGCAGCACACCGGCGAGTTCCAGGAGAGCGTCGAGCGCCACTATCACTTCTCCGAGTCGGCCCGCTTCGCAGCGACCAAGGGGTACAAGTACTACGCCGAGTTCGGCAAGACCAACGAAAAGACCACGCCCGAACAGCGTGCCCGCTTCGCGGCAACGCCGCAGGCCTGGGGTACGCCCGACCAGGTGATCGAGAAGCTCAAGCACATCCAGCAGATGACCGCCGCCGAAGAGATGATCATGAACTTCCGCATTTCAGGCGGCATGCCGGCCGACACGGCCGAGCGCAGCATGCGCCTGTTCGCCTCGGAAGTGCTGCCGGCGATCCACGAGCTCGAAGGCACGATGCGAGAAGAACTCTCTGGCCGCGCGACCGCCGAGCCGGTCTCGGCCGACTAGTCGGATGTCGACAGTCGAGTTACAGGGCGAGTGCGATTCGCGCTTCGGCGCGGTTCGCGACGCCTTTGCCGCAAACTGGACCGATCATGATGAGGTTGGCGCGTCGCTCTGCGTGATCGTCGGTGGCGAGATCGTCGTCGATCTGTGGGGTGGTCACATTGACGCCGAACGCTCGCGCGCATGGGAGAGCGACACGATCGCCAACGTGTACTCCTCGACCAAGGGGATCGCGGCAGCCGCTGCGGCGATGCTCGTGGATCAGGGGCAACTCGACGTTGAGCGTCCGGTCGTCGACTACTGGCCGGAGTTTGGTCAATCTGGCAAGTCGGAGATTACGGTCCGGGACCTCTTGACGCACGAGGCCGGACTGGCTGGCGTTGACGAGGAACTGCCGGACGGCGCCGTGTTGGACTGGGATCACATGGTCGGCGCGCTGGAGCGTCAAGCGCCCATGTGGACACCTGGTGAACACATGGGCTATCACGCAATCACATACGGCTGGTTGGTCGGTGAGGTGATTCGCCGGATCGACGGACGGACATGCGGCGAGTTCGTCCGCGACGAGATTGCCGGACCGTTGGGTGTCGATTTCTACATCGGTTTGCCGGAGTCGGAAGATTCGCGAACCGCAGACTTGTTGCCCGCACCGGGGGCCGGTCCGATTGGCGTAAGCACGCAGGACAGCATCGCGGCCCGGGCACTGGGTCTGGCAGCGCCGCGACTGGCCGGTACGGTCAATTCTCGTGAGTGGCGAGCGGCGGAGTTGCCTGCGGCGAACGGTCACGGCAACGGACGATCAATAGCGACGATTTACTCAGCCTTGTCGCAGGCCGGCGGAAATCTGCTCTCGAAGGAGGCAATTGAGGCCTGTGGTCCGACGGAACACGCAGCCCGAGAAGACATGGTGTTGGGATTCCTGGTCCGACGTTCGCTGGGCTTCATCTTGAGTACGGCTGGCGGTCGCTATGAGTGGGGACCAAATCCAAGGACATTCGGACACTCAGGCGCGGGCGGCTCGCTCGGTTTCGCCGACCCCGACGCCGAGATCGGTTTCGGCTACGTGATGAATCAGATGTCCGCCGGCCTGGGTGCGGATCCTCGTTGGAAGCCAATGATCGACGCGGTGTACGCGAGCGTCTAGCTGCGCGGCTCTCAGGCGGCGAGTTGACGCTGACCCGCGTTCAGGTAAGTCCGAAGTTCGGCCTTGACGAGTTCTCGGCGCTGTTCGGTCCAACCAAGTTCTTTGGCGATGGCAAGTGCCGGCTGTCTGGTTCCCGAGGCGAAGGGCCCCGTTGCTTCATGGAACGTGCCGATGTGTACGCGCGAAGCTCCAGTCTCGATGATGCGACGAGCGAATACGTTTGCGTTCTCGAGCGGCAGAAGCGGGGCGACGTTAACTCGGGTCTTGAAACCTGCTTCCGATAGTTGAGTAATCGCCTCGAATCGACGATCAATGCTGGCACACTGCGGCTCGAATCGTTTGCGGATGTCGTCCGAGTCGGTCGTGATGCTGAGCGTGATGTTGATGTGATCGAACTCCTTGAACAGGTCGATGTCGCGGGTGACGAGCGGACTGCGCGACAGCACCGCCAGGCGGGCGCCTCGCTGGGAGAGGATTGGGAGCAGCGACCGTGTCAGTTCCAACTTTGCCTCGATCGGCTGATACGGGTCTGTGGCGCTGCTCATCAGGACCGTCTTGCCTCGCAGGTCCTGACGGGAGTTGCGCAGTTTGGCGATCGCGTTGGTTTTGACCCGAACCCATTGTCCCCAGCGCTCGCGCTGTTCCTCCTCAGCAACGAAGAATGCGGCGTAACAGTACGTGCAGGCAAACGTGCATCCCTGGTAAGGGTTGATGACGAAGTCGAGATCGGCGAGGCGACCGGTAGGTCGGGCGAGGATGGCCGAGGCATCGGAGTAGATGACGTCGGCGTTGCCCTGGGAGTCAGGGCGATTTGGTGCTGGGTTTGGATCGAAGAGTGAGAGCTGCAACATCGTTCTAGAGTACATATGTTCTATTCAACGATCAAGCGAAGAGCCAACCAAAGTCCTTTATGGCGGAAGTGGCCCGAAAGCGACGGCCCTCCCAGTTGGAAGGGCCGTCGGAGGTTGGGCGAGGCTGTTCGCTAGCGGGCGCCGCGGATCAGTTGGCCTGGTCGGGCTCCGGTTTCCTCTCCGTTTCGGCTGATCACTTCTCCGCTGACGATGGTGGCGATGTAGCCTCTTGACTTCTGGATCAGGCGCATGGCGTCTGTCGGGAGGTCGTGAACGGCTTGCGGTGGTTCTAGCTGGAGGGCTTCGTAGTCGATGACGTTGACGTCGCCCTTCTTGCCGACTTCGAGTGTCCCACGGTCCCCGAGTCCGTAGAGCTCGGCCGTGTCATTGGTCATACGCTTGACGACCCATTCGAGCGGCAGCTTCTCGCCTCGGCTGCGGTCGCGTGACCAGTGGGTGAGCATGAAAGTCGGCATTGAGGCGTCACAGATCACCCCGCAGTGCGCTCCGCCGTCGGAGAGGCCCATCGCCACGCGTGGATGCATCATCATTTCGCGGGTGGCGTCAAGGTTGTTGTGGGCGTAGTTGAAGAGCGGAGCGAAGAGGACGTTCTGGCCGTCACCCTCGCTGAGGAAGTCGTAGGCGAACTCGAGCGCCGTCTGGCCCGCCGCTTCAGACTGCGCGGCGACCGATTCGTCCTCGGTCGGTTCGTAGTTGGGCGGGTCGGTCATCGGGTAGAGCTTGTTCCACATGATCAAGCCGAGCGCCGCGTCGGGAGCTTCGACCTCGCTGAGGATCTTCTCGCGTCGCTGCGGGTCGCGCATTGCGGCGGCGCGCTCGGCCCAATCGAGTTCGTCAAGATCCCGGTAGCTCGCCGAGTGGATGAATGGGTGACGTCCTCGCAAGGTCAGAAGGAACGAGATACCTCGCGCAGCCACCTGCGGGTAGAGCTCCGCGCCGTCCTCCAATGCCTCTAGTGAGCGATCGAGCGCATCGCGCCAGGCTTCCGGCTCGTTGTCGAACTGGACCATGGCGAAGCTGACCGGTCGCTCGATTTCGGCCGAAAGCTTGCGCATCCATGCGATCTCAAGTTCGGGCGCGTTGGCGTCGTCGCCGGTTGCGCCGGCCGGAGCGACCTCGTAGACGCCGGTGCCGAGCTCCTTGAGCGCCTGGCCGATGCCGAAGAGCTCGTCCTCGGCGGCGAAGGTGCCTGGGACCGGCTCGCCGTCAATTGCGCGGTGGGCCAAGGTCCGCGAAGTGGAGAATCCAAGCGCCCCGGCCTCGAGGCCCTCTTTGACGATGGCCGACATTTCCTGAATGTCCTCAGGGTTGGCGTCCTCGTTGCGCGCGCCGCGGTCGCCCATCACGTAGGCGCGGACCGCGCCGTGCGGGACCTGCGTGCCGATGTCGATCGCCATGGGCAGCTTGTCGAGGAAGTCGAGGTACTCCGGGAACGTTTCCCAGCCCCATTCCATGCCTTCGGCGAGAGCGGATCCAGGGATGTCCTCAACGCCTTCCATCAGACCGATCAGCCAGTCGCGGCGATTCGGCGCAGCCGGCGCGAAGCCGACGCCGCAGTTGCCCATCACCACAGTCGTGACGCCGTGCCAGAAGGACGGCGTGAGCAGCGGGTCCCAGGTGATTTGGCCGTCGAAGTGGGTGTGGATGTCGACGAAGCCCGGCGTGACGAGCAAGCCGTCGGCGTCGATTTCTTCGCGGCCGAGGTCGTTGACCTCTCCGATGGCGGCGACGACGCCGTCGTCAATGGCGACATCGGCCTTGCGGGCCGGCGCGCCGGTGCCGTCGACGACAAGTCCGTTGCGGATTACGAGATCGTGCATGGAGATTCCTTCAGCTCAGTTGTCGCGCGTTCCCGCGCGTGCCATGGGGCGATCCACACGCGGGGTGTGTCGCGATGCGCACAGTATGCCAGATGGGGAGCTAGTCCCGCTTTAGCTCAGGCGCGACGGCGAGGAATGGGAACAGGGCAATGAAGGTCAGCAGCGAGGCGAATCCCCAGCGGATCGGGCTGCGACCCTTGATCATCGCCAACCAACCGGCGAGCGCCGCGTAACCGATCCAGAGGATGCCCCAGGTCCAACCGACTGCCTCAGCAAAGTCGTCCGGTCCGTCGTCGCGTACTGATTCTGTCTGCGTAGCTGCGGGGAGGCCTGAGTCGTCCCAATCGTTGTTGGCGAGCACGATGATGGTCGGGATCCAGATGACGTACAGCAGCAGCGCGATGGCGATCCGGTTGCGTGGCCAGAGTCGTTGGCCGATTGGGGTCATGGGCTGAGCGAGCCCCCTCCGCCGCTTCGCGGCACCCCCCCCCGAGGGGGAGGTCTACGTCCCGGTCGTCAACCGGTTAGCGCTGGTGGATCAGGGGTTCGCCGGGGATGGGTGATTTTGCGTGGACGACGTAGTCGCTGCGGATTGAGCCGATGTAGACATCGGACATGTCGTCTCCTCCCCAGCTCACGTTGGTCGGGGCCTGCATGATGTCGCCTTCGAGGTCTTCGATCATGGTGACGACCTCGAACTGTGGTGTGATTGCGACGACCTTGTTGGACATTGGCAGGGTGACCCAGAGGTTGCCTTCCTGGTCGAAGCCGCAGCCGTCGGTGAGGCCGAGCTCGCCTCGTTGTTCGGCGCTGAGCGGGCGCATGGCGGCGAGGTCTTGGACGGTCTTACCGAGTTGCGGGCCATAGACTTCCGGCTCGCCGAGGGAACCGTCGTCGTTGATTGGATATCGCAACACGTGGCAGCCGGTGGTTGAACAGACGTAGGCGTTCTCTTCGCGTGGGTCGAGGGTGATGCCGTTGGCGAACTCGATCTCGGTGGCGAGCATGGTGAGTGAGCCGTCGGCTTCGATGCGGAAGAGGAAGCCGTCCGGATCGCCGGAAAAGGCGTCGCCGCCCGAGCGCGAAGTGGAGTGGGTAACCCAGATGCGGCCCTGCGAGTCAACGTGTGGATAGTTCGAGGCAACCAGCGGGATGCCGTCGATCTGGTCCGCGAGGATTTCGATCTCGCCGGTGTCGATGTCGAGTCGTTGGACGGGCCCCGAGCCTCCGTCACCTTCGAGTCCGCCCACATTGGCGATGATGATCCGGCCCTGGGCGTCCATGTTGTTGCCGTTAGGCGATCCGCCGGCGTTGCCGACACGGTTGAGGGTCCCGTCGGGCAGCGCCTCGGCAGCGGCCGAGGCCTGGTCGGACATCCAGACGCGACCGTCACGTGAGACGACGACGTCCTCAGGTCGCTGGACGCCGACGCCGACTTTGCTGAGTTGGTCTTTGTGGATTGGGGTGAGGGGCATGGGTCGGTCCTTTGGTAGGTAGGTTCGATCAGCAGGGTAGGTGGTGAACGGGACAGGGATGCCCCCCTCTGCCTGCGGCATCTCCCCCCGCGGAGCGGGGGGAGAAAGAGGAAGCAGGCAGGCATCTTCTTCTGCGGCGTTGGGGCGTGGGCCCTCGCGTATGGAGACCTATGAGTAACTCCCGAATCCCCTCTCCCCCCCTTGCGGGGGGAGATGTCACGGAGCGACACAGGGGGGGCGGCGGATGATGACCAGATAGGGCTTCCGAACAGCGGACCCCCCTCTGCCCCCGGGTCAAGCCCGGGGCAGGCTTTCGGCATCTCCCCCGCAAGGGGGGAGAAGGTGAGATTTTCAAAGGTCTCCGTATACGGAGACTGGGAGCAGCAGTTAGGCAATCACCTCGTCCCAGACGCCGATTTCCTGACCTCTCCAGTCGTGTTCGACCCGGATGTCTGTTCCGAGGACCATGATTGGTTTGGCCTGTGTGTCCCAGACGGGCGCTTCGGCCGCGTCGCTGTTGGGATTTCCGGTGCGGGCGAACGCCAGCCAGGTGTCCATGGTGGCTTCGGCAAAGGCGTCGGCCTCCGGGCCGGAACCGGCGAACTCCGGTGCGACCGCATGCGTACCGAAGACGAAGGGCAGCTCAAGCGCGTGGCAAGAGCCAAGTGCGCCGTTCATGCCGGGCGACTTCCAGTCGAACAGGTAGGCGTAAGTAGGCGCGCGCAGGGTTTGGGCGTCAGCCAATCGCAGTCCGGGAACCCGAAGCATCACATCTCCGATTGCCGCAGTAAAGATTTCGTCGGGTGAGTCATCCTCACCGCGCTCTCGACGCGCCGCCCGATACCTGGCATATGCGCTGGCGCCGTCGGGATGCATCATGCCCAGCACACCGGTGACCGCTTCTTCGGTCATCGGTTCCCCGGGTCCGGCGGCGGCCAGCAGCTTCATCTCTTCATCGAGCGAACCGACCAGCGTTGCGATCCCATCGGCCGAGCCTTGACGGATATGGTCGATTGGCAGTTGCGACAGGAACGAGCCGTCAATCACCGGCTGGAATGGCATCTGCGGAGTGGCTGATGCACCGACATTAGCCATCTCCTCCGCCGACTCAGCATTGGCGATTGGATCGACGGCGACGGAGGCGGTGAGGATGTCGGCCGGATCGGCGGCCATCAGCGCGTCGACGTCGTTGGGGTCGACTCCAAGCGCCTCGCAGAACTTGTAGGCGGTGGCGTTGGTCTCTTCGGCGCTGAGTGCGTTGTGGCCGGCGCCGCTCTGTGGAATGGCCTTCTGGAAGAGGCCTGCGGCCTCGGGCGAGGCCATCAGCGAGGCGACGCTCATGCCGCCGGCAGACTCGCCGAAGATGGTTACATTGTCGGGGTCGCCGCCGAAGTTGGCGATGTTCGCCTGGACCCACTTGAGAGCTGCGACCTGGTCGCGCATACCGAAGTTGGTCTCGCCGAGGGCTGGCAGGTTGAGGAAACCGAGCGCGCCGAGCCGGTAGTTGATGGTGACGATGACGACGTGGCCCCGCGTCGCGAGGTTTGCCCCGTTGTAGTACTCCTCGCTGCCGGAGCCGATGGTGAAGGCGCCGCCGTGAATCCAGACCATCACGGGTCGGGCCGCATCGTCGAGTCCGGGTGTCCAGACGTTGAGGTAGAGGCAGTCCTCGTTCTGCGGTTGCGGTGTCTCGGGCGGCGGCAACAAGCCTTCCAACATTTCATTGGGCGCCTGCAGCGAGATTGGACCGAAGGTCGTGGCCTCTCGGACACCTTCCCAGGGTTCGACGGGCTGGGGCGACTTGAAGCGGAGGTCTCCGATCGGCGGTGCGGCGAAGGGGATGCCTCGAAAGACGCAAAGTCCGTTCTCTTGGGATCCTTGGATGCTGCCGGCAGTTGTTTCTGCGATGGCGCTCATGGTTTGTGCTCCTTCGTAGGGTTGAATCGTCGTGAGGCTACAGGTTGGGGATGTTCTTCGCCGGCGTCGGGACCCCCCTCTGCCTGCGGCATCTCCCCCGCGGAGCGGGGGGAGAAATCATGGAAGCGCCAGGCGTCAACGAAGCCGTCGGTGCCGGGCCCTAACCCTCTCCCTCGGGGAGAGGGAACCGGAAGTCGTCGGCGCCGGGACAACGGTCGAGGAGGACGCATTCGCTGCATTTGGGTCGTTGCTTCTGACAGACTCGTCGACCGTGGCGGATCAACGTGACGTGGAAGTCGTAGTACTTGTCGGGCGGGAGTTGGGCTTCGAGCATGTCGTGCGCCGGGAGAGCGGCGACCTTGGGACCGAGCAGTCCGAGGCGGATGGCGACCCGGTGGACGTGGGTGTCGACGGGCAATGCCGGCCGGCCAAGTGAGAAGAGCAGGACGCAGGCGGCAGTTTTGGGTCCGACGCCGGGCAGCTCGGTCAGCCATTGCTTGGCCTCGTCGATCGGCATGTCTTCGAGTCGGGAGGCGTCCCACGCAGGGCCGAGGCGCTCTCGGAGTTGGGAGAGCAGGGCTTGCATTCTGGGGGCTTTGGTTCTTGCCAGCCCGCCGGGTCGGATGGTGTCTTCAAGTTCCTCCACGGGGGCCTCGAGGACGGCGTCCCAGTCGGGGTAGCGCTTGAGCAACGCCTGAAATGCGCGTCCGGAGTTGGTGTCGGAGGTGTTCTGCGAGAGGAGAGTGAGGACGAGTTCGGTGACAGGATCGTTGGTCGCGCGCCAGGGAGTGAGCGGGGCCTCGCGGATCAGACGGTTGATGATCGCGGTGGGTCGGAGTGGTTTTGGCGTTTGTCGTCGGCGTGGCATGGGTCTAATAGACAACTACGTAGAACATTGCGTAGCAAATCAGGACTGAGCAGAGCACGAAACCGGCGCCGATCCTGAAACCGTCCCAGGCGGACCGGGCGAGGAGGGACGCTATCACGGTTCCGAGGGCACCGCCGGCCAATGACAAGCCGGCAGCAATGGCAACAGCCTCATCAAGGACCTCCGAGAGGGGCTGGACGTGATCAAGGACGAGCCAGACGTGAAACAAGTTCGGGAGTTCGATGCTGTGCATCCTCGCGACCAACTGACGACTTCCCGTGGAAGGTGGGAGTGGTTCTGTGGAGGGTATCTCGTTGGGGCCCTAACCCGAACCCTCTCCCGCGGGGAGAGGGGATTAGACGGGCGCCTCGCGGACTAGACGGTTGATGATCGCGGTTGGCCGGAGCGGTTTTGGCGTTTGTCGTCGGCGGGGCATCAGGTGTGTCCGCTCAGCGCTTGGGTCATTGTTCTCCCGAATGGCAGGACTGAGAGCTCCTCGGCGTAGGTGGTGTCGCCGCGCATGACTTGGAAGAAGGCTCTCCAGAGGTAGTTGATGTGCTTGGAGGTCTTCAGGGCGAGCCAGGGCCAGGTGGTGACGCACCAGTAGTAGAGGCGGGAGATGGTTCTCGCGGCGTTGAGCTCGGGTTGGATTTCTCGGTTGATTGATCTTGTGTAGGCAGCGGCAGGATCGTCGGACGTGAGCACTGCCTCTGCTGCGAGGTTGGCGGAGTGGACGGCGTAGGCGATGCCTTCGGCGGTGAACTCGTCGGCGAGGCCGGCGGCGTCGCCGACGAGCAGAGCGCGATCTTTGGCGACCGGCTCGTTTGGTGAGCGTCGGTAGCGGATCGGGTGTCCCTTGACCTTGATCACTTCTGCATCGGAGAGGCCGAGCCGTGACAGGTATCGATCTGTCTGATTGCGAATCGTGCGGCCGTGTTGCGGAGCCTTGACGACACCGACCGACAACTTTCCTTCCTTGGGAAAGACCCAACCGTAGCCCCAGGGGCGATAACCAACATCGACATTGGCAGCCTGATGCCAGTGATCTAGTGCCTGATGTGGCGCGGCAACTTCCACTTCGTAGGCGGCGCTGTGGGTCGGGGCTGAGGCAATGTTCAGCCACCGTGCGGTTGGTCCGGTCGCGCCATCGGCCGCAAGGATGTGTCGGGCTCGAACTGTTCCGGTTGGAGTTTCAAGTTGGTAGCAATCGTCCAATCCGGAGATCGATTGCACGGGAGCGGCGTCGCATATATCCACGCCAGCTCCGACAGCAAGTTCTGTCAAGAACTGGTCGAACTGATCACGCATGACCATCCAGGCCAACGGTCGCTTCGAGGTCTTGCGGAACTGATGTTGTCCGAAGCGGGAGATGTCGATAGTGTCAACGAACCCCTCGCTGACCGGGGAGATATCCAGGTCGTCGAGCAACTGAATCGTCCTGGCTGGGACGCCGCCACCACAGGCCTTGTATCGGGGCAGCGACTGCTTTTCCAACAGCAACACGGACGCGCCCGAGGTGCTCAGTCGTCGAGCGGCGGTCGCGCCGGCGGGTCCGGCGCCGATCACAACGGCGTCCCAGGTGAGTTGACCAGAACTGGGCATGATGGATCAGCGTATCGGCCGCACGTTGGCTATACTTTTTGCGCCTGCGATTGGGTCGCGGGCTGGTGTGCAGAAGCTTGAGGAGTTGAGCATGGACTATCAATTCACCGCATCGGACGAAGCCTTCCGCGGCGAGGTTGTCAATTTCATCGACGACAACTGGGTTCCGCCCTCGGGACCTGAAGTTGAGGGCGACGATTCCCACTTCGAGGCCGAGCGCGCTTTTGAGAAGCGCGCAGCGTCCAAAGGCTGGCTGACAATGGCCTGGCCGGAGGAGTACGGCGGCCGCGGCGCGAGCCACATTCAGCAGATGATCTACCGCGAGGAAGCGGCCTACCGCGGAGCGCCGGGCTCCGGTGGTCAGGGCATCTCGATGGTCGGTCCCTGTCTGATGCTGCACGGCACCGAGGAGCAGCGCCAGGAACACCTACCGCGAATCGCCAACGCCGAGTCCTACTGGGCGCAAGGCTTCTCTGAGCCGGGCAACGGCTCAGACCTGGCCGGACTGCAGACGCGCGCCGTCCGCGACGGCGACGACTTCGTCATCAACGGACAGAAGATCTGGACATCGGGCGCGCACTACGCCGACTGGATCCACGTCTTGACACGGACCGATCCCGAAGCTCCGAAGCATCGCGGCATCTCGTACTTCCTGCTCGATATGAACACGCCGGGCATTGAGGTGCGACCGCTGATCAACATGCTCGGCGAGCATGGCTTCAATGAGGTCTACTTCACCGACGTGCGCGTACCCGCCGCGAACATGATGGGCGAGTACAACCGCGGCTGGTACGTCGCGGCGACGCTGCTCGACTTCGAGCGCTCCGGCGTTGCGTGGTCGGCGACATCGCGCAAGAGCGTCGAGCTGATGTCCGAATACGCCTCGGAGCGGCCCGGCCGTCGCGGTGGGGCGAAGTTGATCGACGATCCGGGCGTACGCAACGGGCTCGCCAACCTGATGATTGAATCGGAAATCGCCAAGCTGATCTCGTATCGCGTCGTCTGGATGCAGTCGCAGGAGCTGGTGCCGAACCACGAGGCGTCGATGTCGAAGATGTTCGGCTCGGAACTGGGCCAGCGAGTGTCGCGCTTCGGCGTCAACATGATGGGCCTGCACAGCCAGCGGATCGACCCCGACGACCCGGACGCGCCACTCGCGGCGAGGATCGGTCGGGCCTACATGTCGACGGTGCCGAGCACGATCGCGGCGGGCACGTCGGAGATTCAGCGAAACATCATCGCAACCCGAGGTCTGCAACTTCCGCGTCAGTAGACGTCCTAGAGGCACGATCAACGAGAACGCGGCCCCATTCGGGGCCGCGTTTCTTTGTGGCTCCGTTGATACGATTGCCGTGGGTCGTGCGAGCCCGTTGGGAGTCTTCACATAGGACTCCAACCTGAACCGATCGGAGCGGTATGCGTGATGGAATGGATGCAGCGCTGGAGATAGTGCATCGGACGGGGCCCGAATACGGGCCGGGAGCGTCGAATCATGCTCCTATGGCGGTGGAGGCGATGTTGGCGATGGGGCGCGGGGATGGGATCATCTCCTGGCTTGAGTGGTATCGAGCGGAGTTGGAAGAAGCGCCCAGAGGGGTTGCCACGATTCCGCCCGAGAACTGGCGCGATTACCTCGGCAAATCGGATCGTGTGGCCGATTGGGTCTCGTTTTTCGATCGAGAGATCGCCGAGTGCGGGTGGCAACAAACAATCGCCACGTGGGGTCCACGTCTGGCGCCGGCGATCGTGTCCCGTGCGGCACACGGACTGATTCGTACGGCTCATGCGGTGCGCAGTCTCTCGTTGGCGGATACGGCCGTTCGTCGTCATGAGCTTTCCGAAGGTCTGGGCTATTGGGCATCAACCTGGCAAACCCTGCCGGGCAATCTGGTTTCGGAAGTTCCTGGGAGATTGGCCTCAGAGGCCATAGAGGACCTTCATCGGCTGCATGAACCGGGGTTCGTTAACCAGGGATTGATCTGGCAATCGCTGAATCGACTCCATGAAGAGCCGTCGTTTGCTCATGTCGTCAACCTTGCGGGTCCGGCCCACGATGTTTCTGCGTTTCTTTCCAATTTGACCGAGACAGCGGCGCGCTGGTTTCTGAGCGATCGGACGGTGCCAGTCGTGTTCGTGCACACGGTGACGGCGCCAAGCTGCTTGCGGTTCATCTGTCCGTATCTCAAACCAGAGGATGCCGTCCTGGCCGCGCGATACGCCTGGCAGACCTGCGCTGCGATGTACGCCTGGTTTGCGCTGGAGCTTCCGCAAGTTCCTAAGTTGCCGGACGCCAATGAGTTTGATCTCGATGAACTGAAAGATCGGGCCGTTCATGCCGCCGGACCTCACTCGATCAAGTTTGTCTAGGCGTGTTTGCGGGAGTACGAACTCAATCCGAAGGCGGTCTACTTGGCCGCGGCCGATGATGCCATCGACCGGGTTGGTTCAGCCTGAGCGGGCACCTTTGAGGAGGTCGTTGACGTGCTCTCGGACGTGGCCGACGGCTACTCCTTCGAGCACGTCTAGGAGGGTTCCTTCGACTCCTCCGGCAGACCTTGTTGGTTGTTTGAGCAGTCCTTCGTCGGCGGCTCGGATGGCGTCGATGGTTTCGGCTCGGTTACGGCGGAACTCGGTCAGGAGTTGTTCGACCGGTTGATCGTCGCGGCGGGCGACCTGCTTGGTGTTGTAGGCGTCCATGTCGAAGCCTGCGCCTCCGCCCTGGGGAACGTCGCCGCCCGCGGCTCGTTGCTCGGCTCGTTCGATTAGACGGGGGTAGGTCCACTCGATGGCGGCGATGTGGGCAAGCAGTTGGCGGGCGTTCCAGCCTTGTTCGTAGACGCCGCGCTCGAATGCCTCCTCTGGCAGTTGGGCGACGGCTTCCTGGAACTCTTCGCCGTCCTGCTGAAGCTCGGCGATCAGTTCTTCACGGCTGGAGATTGTCATGAGGCTGGCCATTCTGCTCCGGTGACCTCGTTGGTGAACTCCCAGAGGCGTTCGGCGGCTTGCCGGTCACTCGCCTGCGGTTGCGGCGTCGTGAGGGTGTGGCGATCGAAGTAGGCACCGGCATCGGCGCGCCGGGCCGGGTTAGTGGCGAGCTCGACGACTGGCGCCGCGCCCTGCTCGGGACTGCGCAGCAATGATCGCGCGACGCGGAGGGCCGCCCGCAAGGGAGCTGGGAAGTTCTTCTGGAAGCCGGATGCCACGACGCCGGGGTGTACTGAGAAGGTGGCGAGCCCCGAGTCATGCGTACGTCGATCCAGCTCGTTGGTGAAAAGGATGTTGGCCAGCTTGGTCACGCAGTACGGCCAGATTCCTCCCCAGCGATGCTCGAAGTTGAGGTCGTCCAGGGGCATCGCCTCGACGCGCTCGTAGACGCGCGAGCTGACGTTGACGACGCGGGCATCATCCGACTCAAGCAGGGTTGGCAGCAGCAGCGAGGTGAGCAGTACGTGCGAGAAGTGATTCGTCTGCATCATCGTCTCGTGACCGTCGACGGTGAGCTTTCGCTCGTTGAGGGTGAGCCCTGCATTGTTGACGAGGACGTCAAGCCGATTAGTGCGTTCCAGCAGTTCCTCGGCGGCTCGTCGAACGGAGGCGAAGGAGGCAAGGTCCAGCTCCAGTAGCTCGACGGCGATCGAATCGCTGTCCTTTTGAATCTGGGAAACGGCGGCTTGGCCGCGCTCAGGAGAGCGGGCGGCGGCGAAGACGTGCCAGCCGCGCCGCGCGAACTCGGTCGCGGCCGCAAGGCCGATGCCGCTGTTGGCCCCGGTAATGAGAACGACGGGAGGTGTAGTTTGGTTAGTCATGTCCTGAGTGTACGAAATGCAGTGATCGCATCGGTGAATGTCGCGCTCAGATTGTTTGCCAGTCCGCGCCCGTGAGCTCGACACTGCGCTCCCAGAGCCCCAACGCCGCCTCGGGGTCTTGCGCGGTCGGGGCGAGCTCGCGGTGCTCATGTCGCTCGTAGAAGGCGCCCGCATCGGCTCGCTTGTCCGCGCCGGTTGCAAGCTCGACCAGAGGAGTCGCGCCCTTCTCAGGGGTCAGGAAGAACGGGCGAATGACGGCAAAGACCAATCGCATGATGCCTCGCGGGCCCTCTCCGAAGTTGGTCTTGACAGCGCCGGGACTGACTGAGAACGCAGACAAGCCCTGCGCTTCGTAGCGGCGGTGCAGTTCGTTAGTGAAGAGGACATTGGCCAGCTTGCTAATCACGTATGGCTGCATCCTGCCCCAGTGCTGTTCAAGCTGCAGATCGTCGAGCGGCATCGGCACCGCTCGCCGGTAGCCGCCTGAAGACACGTTAATCACCCGTGCATCGTCCGACTCCAACAAGCGCGGAAGCAACAGCGATGTCAGGAGAAAGTGCGAGAAGTGATTCGTCTGCATGATCATCTCGAGGCCATCGTCGGTGATGTGCCGATCGTTGGTCACCGTCCCGGCGTTATTGATCAGCACGTCCAGTCGAGGCGCCAGCTCAAGCGCCTGCTGCGCGGCCATGCGGACGCTTTCGAGTGAGGTCAGCTCCATCTGCACGACGTCGAGTTGATCCGACCCGGTCAGGGTGCGAATCTCGTCAACCACCGCTTGCGCTCGCTGCGGATTACGAGCGCCCAGCAATACCCTCCAGCCCGACCCAGCGAGAGAAGTCGCTGCCGCCTTTCCAATCCCGCTCGTGGCGCCGGTGATGAGGGCGGTGTGGGCGTGGTTAGTAGTCATGCTTCGAGCCTATAGATGTCAGCGTGCCAGGTCGGCGAGAAACCACGCGGCGGCGTCCTCAAACGTCTGCTCCAGTGGAGTCTGCGGTAACCCCAACTCCCGAATCGCCTTACCAGGATCAAACCACTGCCGATGAGCGGCCAGCCGAACACCGGCAATCGTCGCTCGCGGCGTCTGCCGCCGCAGCTCCGAGACCAGATACTCGTCAATGACAGCCGCCAGATATGCCACACCGAGCGGCAGCGCCAGTTGAGGCGGGTCGACACCGGCGGCGGCAGCGGCGCGGGTGATGATCTCACGTAGCGTCAGGTTGCCTTCCGCGTGGCCCAGCAAGAACCGTTCCCCGACGTGCCCCCGTTGGATCTGTTCAGCCGCAAGCAGGTGACCCATTGCCACATCTGTGACGTGGACGATGTTTAGTCCTGCGCTGCGGATATGGGCGGGCATCTGGCCGAGGGCGGCGTCGCGAATCAATCGACCAGTCGGAGTCGGTTTGAGGTCCAACGGGCCAATCGGCGCAGTTGGCAGAACGCAGACGGCGGGCAGCGACTCTGATTGGACCAACTCGTGAACAAGCCGCTCGCTGATGATCTTGGTTTCTTCGTATGGACCAGGGGCGTGTTCGACCTCGGCCCACTGGATTTCGTCGGCGGGGTGTGACGGATCGCGCGGCGGTCCAACGGCGGCGACGGAGGAAGTGTGGACCACCCGGTCGACTTGTGCCCGAAGCGCGGCATGCATCAGGTCTCGGGTGCCGTCGACATTGACGCGGTATGCGTCGCTTCTGGCCCGACGGCTCAGGTCGTATCGGGCGGCGACGTTGAACAACGTGTCTATGCCATCGAGCGCGCTGACTAGCGATTGCGAATCAGTCAGGTCTCCATGCACAAGCTCGACTGGCAGACCGTCGAGGTTTCGCTGGTCGCTGTTGGGTCGGACGAGGGCGCGGACCTCGGCGCCAGCATCTAGCACAGCTCGGACGACGTGAGCGCCGATGAAGCCGTTGGCTCCGGTGACGAGAGCTCGCTTCACGGCGGTCCTGCGAGATGGGCTATTCGTCTGAATCTGGTTGGTCGGGCGCGAGAGCGGGAATGATCAGCGTCATGGCACGCTCAAGCTCTTGCATCGCCGACTGGCGTTGCAGACCGAGCGAGATCAGTTCTGGCAACAGCCTGGGACGCCTGAATGCGCCGACGGCGATGTCGACCGCGGACGGCTTGCCTCGCCACTGGACGACTTCGTTGGGAATGTCGTCGTCAAGCGCATCCATCACGACTCGCACGGAAACAAATGGAATGTCGGCTTCGGCGCAGGCCTCAGCCCACTCGGCGTCCTCCATCTGCACGATTTCGGCGCCGCTGTCGGCGGCGGCCTTCTTCTCGGGTCGGGTGAACAGGATGTCGGGCGTGGTAATGCTGGTGACCGACTGCCAGAAGATGTCGGCCCTGTTCAGTAGCCGGATTGCCTGTTTGCGCAGCTGATCGTCGGGCTGAAACGTTGCGCCGTCGGTCTGTCGAATAATGCTGGTTGGCAGTGTGATCGACGGTCGGCGCAGCGTATTGGTCAGCCCGCCGGCGACGCCGATGCTGATCACGTGGCTGAGTTGGTGGCGTTCGATCGCCTCCTCAGCCGCATCTCGCGCCCGATCCGGCCCGACACCCGTGGTAAGGATGCGCACCCGTCCGCGACCGGCGATGGCCTGTCCGGCGCGGGCGGCCTGTGCCTCCCAGGGAAGTGCAGCGGTGATCGTGAGCATAAGAATCAGTCTACGCCAGACTCAGGCTCGCGCTGCTCGATTATGCAAGAGGGGCGGCGCAGTAGCCGGGTTGTGTCAGGAGTACGCAGAGTGTTTGCTTACCTGTCGACCTGCTGCCGGTGAGTAGACTAAGAAACGAGGCGAATTGAATTCATGAGGAAGATTGATGTACGAAACCCTGCTCTACGACATTGACGACGGCATCTGCACGATTACGTTGAATCGGCCGGAGTCGCTCAACGCATTGAACGGCACGATGTTGACCGAGTTGCCGCTGGCCTGCGAACAGGCGGCGGCGGACAACGATGTGCGCGTCGTGATCCTAACCGGTTCGGGTCGGCTGTTCTGCGCTGGCGGCGACCTGAAAGACACCGGCCGAGGCGACATTCGCAACCTGGAGCAGAGCATCTACTCGCTGACCAACCAGGAGCGTGCGTCGGTGTTGCTGCACCAGATGCCGAAGCCGACGATCGCCGCGATCAATGGCGGCGCGGCCGGCGCCGGATGCTCGATCACGCTGGCCTGCGACCTGCGCTACATGTCCACGACGGCGTACCTCTACACCGCCTTCCTGAAGGTCGGATTCTCGGGCGACTTCGGTGGTACCTGGACGCTGCCGCGTCTGGTCGGGATGGGCAAGGCTCGCGAAATGTACCTGCTGCCCGACCGGGTGCAGGCGGAGGAAGCGCTTTCGCTTGGCCTGGCCAACGGCGTGTTCGACCCCGAAGAGTTGATGCCGAACGTGCAGCAAATCGCTGCGCAGTTGCGAGACTCACATCCCGGCGCGATCGCGCAGATCAAGAACAACCTCAACGACGCATTCACGATTCCGCTGTCGGAAGCTGTCCGGCGCGAGGCGGACCGGATGCGCCGCGTGGGTGAGAGCGAGGATTCGATCGAGGCGCGACGGGCGTTCGTCGAGAAGCGGCGTCCGGTGTTCACGGGTCGCTAGTCCTGTCGGGCGTTCCGTCCGGCGGTCGATCCCGAAAGAGGTGCGCGATGTTGCGAATGCGGCAGATCTGTCTGGTGGCTGAGGATCTGGACATGATTGAGGCGCACCTGCGGGGCGTCTTCGGGTTGGAAGTCTGTCATCGCGATCCGGGAGTTGGCAAGTTCGGGTTGCACAACTTCTTGATGCCGGTAGGCAATGCGTTTCTGGAGGTGGTCTCGCCGATGATGCCCGGCACAGCGGGTGGCCGCTTCCTGAGGCGTCGCGGCGGCGATGGCGGCTACATGGTGATCATGCAATGCGACGACATGGCCGGTCGGCGCGGCCGGGTCGCTGAGCTTGGGATCCGTTTGATCACCGATGGTGGGAACGAGCAGACAGACGGGATCCAGTTACATCCGAAGGATCTTCCCGGCGCCATCGCCGAGCTGCGCTGGAACACCGGCGACGACGTGCTAGACGGTCCCTGGAATCCAGCCGGCGATCACTGGCTGCCGGCCAAGCGGGAGCACGTGATCACTGCGATGACCGCCGCCGAGTTGCAGAGCGACGACCCATCGGGCATGGCGGCTCGATGGTCGGAGGTTCTGGAGATTGCGCGCGGCTCAGACGACGACGGTCACCCGACCATCGCGCTTGACGATGCCACCTTGCGCTTCGTCGAGGCGACGGACGGACGTGGCGAAGGCCTGGGCGGACTGGATGTCGCGACTATTGATCACGAGCATGTAGTCACCACGGCACGGCATCATGATCTTGAGGTGTCGGAGGACGAGTCGATGGTAATGCTTGGCGGAGTGCGATTCCGGCTGGTCTAGGCGAGCAGCCCCCTCAGTCACTTCGTGACAGCTCCCCCAAAGGGGGAGCGCCTGGGAGCTAGCGAATCGAGCCGACGAAGCTGCGCAGACCGGACTTGAGATTCGTCGTGGCGTCGATCACCGCCGAAGCCTCGTAGCCCGAGTGGACCATGCAATCGACGCACTTGGGGTTGCCCGATGCGACGCCATAGTTTTCCCACTCGGTCTCGTCAATCAGCTCCCTGAAGCTCTCGGCGTAGCCCTCGTCCATCAGGTAGCAGGGCCTCTGCCAGCCGAAGACGGTGTAGGTCGGGTTGCCCCAGGGTGTGCAGTCATAGTCAATTTCGCCTTTGAGGAAATCGAGGAAGAGCTGCGAGTGGTTGAAGTTCCAGTGCTTGGGCGGGTCGTCGAGGATGTCGCGGAAGAGTTCCTTGGTCTGGTTACGTGCGAGGAAGTGTTCCTGGTCGGGCGCTTTCTCGTAGGGATAGCCCGGCGAGATCATCAGGCCGTCGACGCCGATCTCCATCAGCTTGTCGAACATCATCCGGATTCGATCTGGCTTCGCCCCGAGGAAGAACGTGCTGTTCGTGGTGACGCGGAAGCCACGCTCCTTGGCCGCTTCGATTGCGCGAATGGCGACATCCCAGATGCCGTCGCGGCAGACAGAGTCGTCGTGATCCTGTTCGTACCCGTCGACGTGGACGGAGAACGTCAGGTACGGGTTGGGCTCAAAGTCCTGGAGCTTGCGCTCGAGCAGGATGGCATTGGTGCAGAGGTAGACGAACTTCTTGCGCTCCGTGTAGCCGTTGGCAATTTCGACGATGTCGTTGTGAATCAGCGGCTCGCCGCCGGCAATGGCGACAACCGGCGCACCGCATTCCTCGACCGCGTCCCAGCACTGCTGGGGGGTCAGGCGTCGGCGCAGGATGTCGGTGGGGTGCTGAATCTTGCCGCAGCCGGCGCATTCGAGGTTGCACTGCAGCAGCGGCTCGAGCATCAACACGAGCGGGTAGCGCTCGGTCCGACGCAGGCGCTGACCGACGACGTACTTGCCAACCTGGATTGTCTGTCTGAGAGGGGTGGCCATCTGGTCCACTCTATTCGCTGGCTAGGATGCGTTCCCCGGACTCCGAGGTTTCTCGCACCTTGTGCAGGTTACTGAATGCTAAAGCGCTGCGGTAGGCATCGGGTGTGTTGAGGTTGAGTGTGACGATCGGGTTGTCGATTTCCACGAAGATAGTCCGATCGGCATGGCGGCGTCGGATGGCTCGGAGTCCCTGTTGACGTTCAGTGACGGACTGCAACTCGGGCAGCAGTTCGGAGCGGAAGATTGGCGGATGACCGTTCGTTCCTTCATAGCGAGGGACGACAATCAACGCTTCGCGTGCGCTCTTCATGACGCCGCAGAGTTCGCCGACAACAGCAGGACTTACCGGTTGATCCACAGAGGCAACCACAATGGCCTCATACGCGGATGACACGGCGCGAGCCCCGGTCCGGATCGACGAGGCACGCCCTTCCCGCCAGTTTCGATTGGTGGTGATCTGGACATCGGCGCGTGACGGGAGCAGCGGCCTCAATAGATGTTGGTGAGCACCTAGCACCACGACGACCGGGCCGCAGTCGGCTTCGAGCAACGCTTCGATCTGGGCGACGATCAACGGCTCGCCGTGCCAATCGAGCAACTGCTTCGGCTGGCCCATGCGCGAAGACTCACCGGCGGCGAGGAGGATGGCGGCGATCATTGGGTCGTGCTTCGTCAATACGGTCGCGGAGTCGTCGGAACAGTCGTCGGACTGCGTCTTCGACGTGGTTCACAGCACCGGAGTCGGTGACCTCACCGACACCGTATGGCTGAGCTTCGGACCGAGCAGTCTGTGCAGCGAGGTCGATGATCCGATCATCGAGCGTCCGACCGCGAACGACGGATTCAATCTGTCGGGCGCGGACGGGATACGGCGCGATGCCGACCAGCATCACGGCCGCATCGCCATTCATCGAGAGGCGTGCGGCCGCACTGACATCCGAGTTGCCTTTGGCTGCGGCCATCGCTGTTTGCGCTCCCCTGGGCAGACGCGGGATACAGAGATGCTCGGCAGCGACGGCGCCTTCACGACCGTCGATATCGACTCCGCCCTGGGCCAGAAGACGCTCATCGACGCGAGCGGTGTCGCCATCTGCAAGGTCCAGGTAGGCATCGAGCACGATCAGCGCTGCCGCCAAGGCGTTGTGTCCGGGATCCTCGAGGCAGATGCGGATTGTCGAGACGGAGTCGCCGATGGCGAACCAGTCGTTCAGTGTGTGCTCGCCCTTGGTCTGCAGATCCAGGACCGTCTGTTGCAGCGGGAGGCGGCGTACTGTCACGCCGACGAACCACTCGTCTGGCCCGTCCCTGCACGATCCGCATAGTCCTCGAGCGCACGCTTGAGCGCCGCTGCCGCCAGCACCGAGCAGTGAATCTTGGCCTTCGGTAATCCGCCGACCGCATCGACGAAGTCCTGCCGCTTGAGTTTCGCTGCATCATCGATGTTCATGTCGGTCAGGACGACGGTTGACATGCTGCTCGTCGCGATGGCGGCTGGACATCCACGGGTCTGAAAGTTTGCCTGGACGATCGTGTCGTCTTCAATGCGCAACATCAGCTTCATGTGATCGCCGCAGACGGGATTGCGGTCTTCGCCGACGGCATTCGCGTTCTCCAGGGCGCCCGCGTTGCGCGGGTGCTGGAAGTGGTCAATGACGATGTCGCTGTAGGCGCGCAGGTCTTCGCTGGGCATGGAACCAGTTTAGTCACGCGGCGCGAGCACTACGGTGACGCCGCCAGGTCGAGCAGTATTCGAGTGATCACCCGAAGTGAGCGGCTGCGATCTGTGGGATCGAACCACTCGCGGATGCTGTGCTGGTTGTCGGAGCGGCCACCCCAGCTCATCGCGACGGCGGGAACTCCCGCAGAGATGGCTGCGTTCGCGTCGGTGGATGCGGCGATCAGGCGAGGCTGCAGATCTTCGGCCTCCAACGATCGCTGCGCGGCCTGAACTAGCTCACTCTCGACGGGTGTGAGGCCAGCCGGGCGATCGCCGATTTTGGTCACGCCCGGATCTAGCGCGCCTTTGCCCCGGCGTCGCTGCTCCCGCTGATGGCCGTAGCGAATGATCTCCTGTACGTCTTGGTCGAGTTGGCCAAGCTCACTTGGAGACTCGCTGCGAAGGTCTATGTCCATTTGCGCGACCTCAGGAATGGCGTTGACGGTTTCACCTCCCTGCACGACCCCGACGTTGTAGGTCGTGCGCGGGTTGCGGGGCACGCGAATATCGGCCAATCGATCGGCCGCAGCCGCGAGTGCGAAGGCCGGATTGTAGCGACCGAAGTGCGCCCAGCTATGTCCGCCGCTGCTGCGGTACTGCACGTTGTAGCGCCGAGACCCGATGCCGCTATTGACGATGGCGGCTGGATCGGAGTGGTCAATCGTGATGAATGCGCGAGCGGAGCGTCCCAGGGGAGACTCGAAGAAGAGACGCGCGCCGCGCAGATCGCCACGGCCCTCCTCGCCGACTGTCGCCACGTACGACACATGCTCGGCTGCTGATGACGCACGCAGCGCTCGCGCAATCGTGAGAATCGCGACCAGTCCGGCAGCCGCGTCGGAGATGCCCGGCGCATGAAACTCGTGCTCGGGAACAATCTCCGAGTTGCGATACGGGTTGCGATCGCCCGGCCGCGCCACGACTACCGATTGCTCCGAGCCGAACACGGTATCGAGGTGTGCGCTGAGGACGATTGGATTGCCTGCTGCGGCTGGATGTTGGGCAATGACGTTGCCCACTTCGTCGGTGCGCACCTGCAAACCGATTGCTGCGAGCTCTCGCTGGATGTACCGCGCTCGGTCCTGCTCTTCGCCGGTCGGCGCGGGTATCTCGCAGATCGCGATCTGTTCTTCCAGAATCTCGTCGGCCATCGCCTCGAAGGAATCGAGTAGCGCAGACATCAGATGTCCAGCCCCAGGGCCTCAAAGACCTGTTGGTAGTGGTCCAGGTTGTTCGGTTGGTAGAGCGGGATCGCGAGCGCAATCGTCCCGTCAGGATTTGCGACGAATGCGGCGCGCTGGGCGCGTTTGGTCGCCATATCGGCGACGCCGAACGCGCTGGCCGCGTCAAGGTCGGGATCGGACAGCAGCAGGAAGGGGAAGTAGTGCTCGGCGCTGAACTGCTGATGGTCGTCGCTGGAGTCGCTGGAGATCGCGACTGCATCCGCCTTGAGCTCCCTGACCATCTCGTAGTCATCGCGGAAGGCGCAAAGCTGCTGCGTACATAAAGGCGTGTTGGCTTCGGTGTAGAACAGGATGAGCAAGGGACCCTCGCCGAGATAGCGGCGGAGCTGGAGCTCGGTGTCCGGGAGTTGATCACCGATGTCGATCATTGGGTGGTCCAGCCAGGCAATGGGCCGGTCGGCCCACGTGTAAATCCCATCACGGCGATCCGGCCCAGGCCAGCTGGATCGGTCAGCGTTTCAGCGGCCCGGCGCGCTGCTAGATAGGCAGTAGTGTCGGTATCGGCATCGGCGACGGCCGGTAGCACTGCTGCGCCGAGGTTGTGCAACCATTCGGCCTGGCTGAGCGCTGGCAACGGGGTCAACCCGGCATCAACGGCCGACTGCGTGACCTGATCGATATCGATGTGGGCCGTGATGTCCTGCTCTCCAGGATGTAGGTAGGGGTCGTCGCCGGAAACGTGGTTGCGGAAGGTCATCAGTGTTCCGTCGCGTCGCCACGATGCGTAGAGGCGGTCTCGGGCGTAGCCGTAGTCAAATAGCAGCAACAACCCGCCCTCGGCGACCGCGTCGGCGAGGACTGAGACCGCGTCTGCTCGACCCAGCCCGATTTCCACAATCTGTTCGTCGGCGGGCGCCAACTGACTCAACGGCGCAAGCAGTTCCAGATTGGATACGTCACATAACGCATCATGGAAGCCGGCGGCAGCGCTGAAGTCGACCTGGAGCTCTCGCCAGCGGTCGTCAGTGAACTGAAGACGATGGACTGGCAACGCATCGAGCAGTTCATTAGCGAGGATCAGCTGCTGTTCCCCCACCAGCTTGTTGATGCTGTGGATGCCGTGGAAGGATCTGAGCCGCTCCAGTTGCTGGCTTCCTGTCTGCTGATCCCGCTCCACCAGGGTGTAGCGCAACGATTTGGCGAGCTCCGTTGAAGTCGTATGGATCTGTCGCAGGAAGGACTCGGCGAGTGCGCCGGTACCCGGTCCGATCTCCGCGACGTGAAACTCGCCGCCATCGCCCCGACGCCACAATTCCGTTGCCAGGTGCGCAATGGCTGCTCCGAAGAGTGGATGGACTTCCGGACTGGTGAGGAAGTCCCCATCTCGTCCGATGGTTGTTCGACCACTTCGGTAGTAGCCGTGCTCAGGGTGATAGAGACACTGATCCATCCACTCGGCGAAGGTCATCGGGCCTTCGCGCTGGATGCGATCAGCAAGAATTCGGGACAGCGGAGTATCGAGTGATTGTTGGGCGACGGCCAACGGATTGAAGCTGGTTGGGCCGCTTTGGGTCATGGAATGAGTATACGAACGACCGCCTCGGCAAGCGCCGAGGCGGTCGTTGGTTGGGACCTTGATCGGACCTTACAGTGAAGCCCGACTTACTCGCCGGTGACTCCCAGCACGGTCACACTGACGCGGCGGTCGCGCGACTCGTCGAGTTCGACCAGGAAGATCGATTGATACTCGCCGATGTGCAATTCACCGCTGAGTACGGGAATGGTCTCAGACGTGCCCAGCATCATGTGCTGGACGTGAGAGTGACCATTCTCGGGCTCGTTCTCGTGCATGTTGACCGTGCGGATGTCGAAGTCGTTGTGCCGGTAGTAGATCTCGGGCGGCGCCCACGCGATCAGTCGATCGCGCAGGTCGTTGAGGAGCAGTGGTTCGTGCTCCTGCAGAATGATGGCAGCGGTCGTGTGCTGCGAAAAGACGGATACCTGGCCAAATCCCACACCGGATTGGTGAACGATCTCGCGCACCTCTTCGGTGATGTCACGGAACGATGGGCCCTCCTCTGTTCGGTAGGCGAGCTCGTCGTGAACGTGACGGAAGGCGTTGGCAGGCACTGCGCCATTCACAGCGGACATGTTGACCGTGCGCAAGGCAGTTGCGTTGGCCATTCCCTTTGGTTTCTCAGGCTGCAAGATGATCGGATGTAAAGAATGAGATCAGCGCCGGAGGTTGCAGCATTCCCAACGGACGCTTCAAGTGAATATAGCGGAAACCCATCAGGTGTTGCCGTGTGGTAAACGGTCAACTTGGCTGCAAACGCGGCTTCAGCCGCTGCCTTCGGCGATCCGCGTGCGCACTCGCTCGATAAAGTCAGCGACTCGGTCCTGGTCTGGAGCGTCGGTCGCGTGCTCCTTGTACTGCTGAAGATCGTCAAGCGCTTCGATGTATTGCCCGGTCTGGTAACAGAGCATGCCTCGATCTCGGCGCTCCTCCAATGACCAGGGCGAGAGCGCTAGCAGGAAATCTGTGGCTGCAATGGCTGCGTCGTAATCGCGTTTGCGAACGCTGGCACCCTTGAGGTTGGTCAGAATGCGCTGCAGGATTTGCCGCTTAGTGACGGATGCCAAGAACGACTCCGGATTCGGTCCGACGCCGCGATTCGTGGCGCGTAACCGGCCGGTCAGAGCTTCACGGTCGATCTCACGGCCGGCGTGGAACGGGTCGAGAAAGCGCTCCGCTCGAGCGTCATGATCGTCGTACTTGACGAGGAAGTGAAACGGTGCGCCAACGCCGTGCAGCTCAAGTCCGACTCGTCGTGCGACCTCGATCATCAGGACGGCGAGGGTGATCGGCATGCCGTGACCGGTTTCGAGCGCCGAGTGCAAGCAGCAATTGGCGGGATCGTAGTAGGTGTCGGTGTCGCCGCGAAAGTGGTGCTCCTGAAACAGCACCTGACACAAGCGCTCAACCTGTTCCGGCTCAGAAGTTGATGGGGGCGTGCGCATCTCCTCGGCGAGTGCGTCGAGTCGACTTAGCGCGGCCAACTGATTGAACTTCGGCTCGACAATCCGTCCGATCAGGAAGCAACACAAATCGAGGCGAACGGCGTGTTCATGACCTCTGGCAAGGGTGCCGAACTGCCTGGCCAGTTTCAGATTGTCAAGTTTTACGAAACGTTGCGTTACATCCTCGTTCATGAATCGAGGCTATCAGGCAGAGCAGGGGTCAGCGGACGTATGATGAATGTAAGTCGCACGGTTCAGAGCGAGGGGCGTGTTGGCTGAAATGCCAGACGAGAATTCAGATTCGACACGGGATTCATGGGCCAGCACTACCCGTGGCAAGTCGGGAAGTGCGAATGGCCGGACAAATGGACGGGGGAAGTCCCCCCCAGCCAAGAAACAACAACTGACGCGCGCCGGACAACCGATTGATCGTCGGCAGCGCCTGCGCATTCCACCTCATCACGTCACCAAGCAGACACCGCATGACCGCGTACACAACTGGGAAGAGGTGTACTACGGCTACACCGCCGGCCCAGCCATGTTCGAGGCGCAGCGCTGCATTCAGTGTCCTGCCGCGCCTTGCACCGTGGCCTGCCCGGTCGATAACGACATCCCGGGTGCGCTCGCCTTTCTCGAGATTGGCAAGCTCGCCGATGCCGCAGCAGTCTTCCGTCAGACCTCAGAAATGCCCGAGCTCTGTGGCCGACTTTGTCCGCAGGAAGCACTTTGCGAGGGCTCATGCGTAGTCGGCAAGAACGCCAAGCCCGTCGCGATCGGCAAGCTCGAGGCGTTCCTGGGTGACTGGGATCGTGAGCAACGAGGCGGCTTCCCGGTTCCGACTCCGGAGATGGAGACCGGACAGCGTGTTGCGGTTGTTGGCTCGGGACCTGCTGGGCTGGCCGCCGCTGAGCAGATGCGAGCAGCCGGTCACGCGGTCACCGTGTTTGAGGCCTGGCCCTCGGCCGGCGGAGTGCTGCGCTACGGGATCCCCAACTTCAAAACGGCGAAAGACATCGTCGACGAGAAGGTTAAAGCGCTGCAAGCTGCCGGTGTGGAGTTCCGATTCGACACTCGAATCGGCACTGACATCGGTTGGGACGAGCTCTCCTATTGGGACGCAGTCTTCCTGGGCCACGGCGCCAGCATGGGTAAGCGACTTGGCCTTGATGGCGAGCGACTCGCTCGAGTCTATAGCGCGACAGAGTTCCTGGTACGCGCAAATCTCGGCGACGATCTACTACCCGCAGCACTGTGGACTGCGCCCGATGTAGGACGCAAGGTCGTAGTCGTCGGGGGCGGCGACACGTCAATGGACTGTGTCCGCTCCGCGGTGCGCCTCGGCGCAGAGCAGGTGACACTGCTGTACCGGCGCACCGAGAACGAGATGATGGGCCGAGAAGAAGAGCGCCGCCACGCCCGCGAAGAGGGTGTGATCTTCGAGTACCTGACCACGCCGGTCGGACTGATCAAGAAAGACGGTGCCGTCGTCGGCGTTGAATGTGTGCGGATGAGCCTGGGCGAGCCGGACGAGAGTGGTCGGCGTCGCCCACAACCTGTGCCCGGTTCAGAATTTGTTGTCGACTGCGACGCGTTCGTCGTGGCAGTGGGATACGACGTTGGACGCGATGTCTACGGAGACTCTGGTATCGATGTCAACGACTGGGGCGAAGTCCTGGTTGACGAGCAAGGACGCACGTCGAAGCCAGGCGTGTTCGCCGGTGGCGACAACGTGATTGGGGCCGACCTGGTCGTCACCGCTTTGCGCGGCGCGCATGCCGCGATTCCGGCAATGCTGACATTCCTCGAAGAGCAGCAGATGGAGCGCGCGCTGGCCATGGCGGCTGGCTAGCTCTCCGCATTGGGCCTATTCGGCTGGCGAGCAGCCGGGCGCTCCGGGAATATCCACCTCTGCCACGATTTCTTCCGCCGCATTGCGGCAGAGCACGACTTCAGCGTCGCGGTCCTCGCGTGGGTTGCTGATCTGGTGGATCGACCGCGGCGGCACGTATAGGAAGTCGCCGGTCTCAACCTCGTGTACGTGTTCCAGCTTCTCGCCGTAGGCCATCACGATCGGTCCCTGGAGAATGTACATGGCCGTCTCGCAGTTGACGTGCCAGTGCGGTGTTGAGTACATCCCAGGGGGAATCTTTTGGCGAGTCATGAAGACTTCTTCTGAGCCAGACAGGTCACCGGAGACGCCAAACTGAATGGCCATACCGGAGCGATGGCTTGACCACTCCGCCTGCTGGCCGGCGGTCATCACAATGACGCCGTCGAGCGGGCCATCGGCTTCGGGTAGTTGTTCCGTCATGCGGCACTCCCAACCTCATCGATTCGAGCCTTGTCGATCGAGAACGACGATATCAGCAGGTCGCGAATAGTCTCCAATCCCTGCCCTCGCGCAAGGAAGATCTGCGCTGTCTCAGGGAGTAGCGAAGAACCAAGCGAGATTCCCGCGACGGAGCGCCGTAATGACGGAGTTGGATTGGCGGATAGCTGGTGCTCTTGCGAATTAGCTAGGCGGGCCGATGCTGTGGGCCCAGTCGTCGACCAGCCAATGACCTCCGAGCTGGATTAGCTCGAAACGCATCCAGTCGCTCTCGGAGAACTGGAAGTAGACGCGACCGCGGGATGAGTTCAACACATCTCCGAAGGAGACCGACTGCAGAATCTCGCCGCCCAGGTCGATCGACTGGATTTTCTGGATGTCGCGGCCAACATCTCCTGTGTCGTCCCAGCCCCAGATCGTCAATGCTTCAGGTCCCGCCAGGGCGAGAATCGTGGCCGAGTCGCCATCGCGTAACGCCTGCAGGAAGGTCAGCGCCGCTCCGGCGAGGTCTGACGCGACCGCTTCGTTGACTGCGCTGGTCGGCAGACCCTCTTCGACCGTGACTCGATATGCGCCAATCAGTTGGCGCTGACCCTCCTTGTTGGATGCAGGCCATACCTCGACGCGCCAGAGACCGGCGGCATCTGCGGTGAAGTAAATCTCTGAGTCGAGTCCGTGTCCACCGTCGTCGTCGATCTGCAGGAGGTTGCCGTCGGGCTGGAAGACCTGTGCGAAGACGTCAACACCGGTGTCGCCATCGACCAGCACAAAGATCTGTTGATCCACTTGCGCCTGGAATTCGAACACATCTACGTCGTCGGGCGAATTGAGACGTCCATTGGCGTTTGAGCCGACTGAGATGATGGCATTGTCATCGTCAACGCCGATTGTCAGGGTCTGGACTTCGATGACAAAGTCGCCGATGCCATTGGAATCAAACGGTTGTACTCGGATGAACTGCAGTCCCTCGGTGGGGATCTGGGCGATAATCAGCGAGTCGCGGTTGGTGGTCGAGAGATCGTCGTTGATCGCGATCTCAGTGCCGTCGGGCTGTAGCAGCGTGGCGATCGGATCCATACCGCCTGTTCCGTCGACGAAGATGCGCAGCCAGGCCCCGGTCGCTGCCTGGAAGCGGAATTGACGCTCAGTCTCGCCTGGGTCGATCGACGAGGCGAAGCGCTCGCCTTCGACCAGGATCTCGCGGTCCGGGTCGCTTACTGCGGCTTGGGAATCGTCCGACTCCTGAGCGGTCTCTTGTTCAGTTTCCGCTGGTTCAGGTTGAGAGGCTTGCGCTTGCTCGGGTTCGGCTTCAGCTTCCTGCTGCTCAGCCGGCTGGTCGGATTCCTGTTGCTGCGCAGCGTCAATGGGCTGCGCCTGTGCATCCTCGGCCTGGGCGGCCGATTGTTGCGCCTGTTGTTCCTCGCTGACTTCTGGCGGATCGTCGCCACAGGCAACGACTGTTGTGGCCAGAAGGATCGCGGCGGTTACGATCCCAATCGCGGCGCGTGGAACACGCTGACTCATTTGCAACATCGGAGTTCCTAATCCCTACCGCCTGATTTCCACTATACGAGCAACGAGTGCAAGTCGGCGTTGGGTGGTCATCTTGATTGAATGGCATAAGCCGGCGTAGATATACTGGTCGGAGCGCTTCGGAGGAACGCAGAGGAGTTGGCCGTGGCCTACGACATTGTTGAGACGTGTATCGGCTGTACCGCCTGCACGAATCGTTGCCCGACGAATGCCATCTGGGGCGAGCGCAACACGATTCACTACATCGACCCGGCGCTCTGCATCGACTGCGGCGCCTGTGGCGCGGTTTGCCCGGTCGAGTGCATCCTCGACGACGACGGCGATATCTGCCGCAAGTTCGCCAAGAAGGAGTGGCCCAAGGCTGAGGTCGATCCCGACAAGTGCATCGGCTCAGGCTGCGAAATCTGTATCAACGTCTGCCCGTTCGACGCGCTGGAACTGAACTTCACCGAAGAAGCATCCGACTTCTTCGGTCAGGCGGTCGTGATCGAGAAAAACTGCACGGGCTGCCGCCTCTGCGAACAGTCCTGCGGTTGGGACGCGGTCCACATCTTCCCGCGCCGCGATGAGCTGAAGAAGCTCCACTACCCGGGCGACAAGCCTACGCCGGGCCAAGAGAAGTTCCTGCGCAGCAAGGCCTAACGGCTGACGCTCAGCCAATCACGCAAAAGGGCGACCCTCGTGGTCGCCCTTCTTGTTCTTCGGATCCCAAACTGCTCGAACAGCTACGTCATAGCCGCGCTTGTCGCGGAGCCTGCCCCTGGCTTGAACGGGGGTTTCTCGCTGCTTCGAGCACAGACGTCCGTGCTACGTGCCGCGAGATTGCCGCGACGGAGCGCGGGCATGACGAAGGGGAGAGGCTGCTTAGGAGCTCTCCGATGAGCGGAGCAAGGAACCAGTAAGCGTGCGAGGTGCTGTCGCTTAGCGGTGGACCTCTTCCAGGCTGTCCCGATGTAGCGCGGCCTCGAGATCAACATCGTTCTCGAGCGCGCCGTACTCCAGTAAGACGTCGGTGAGGGCGCGGAACTGCTGCTGCGTGAACCAGCCGACTCCGTTGGCCCGGGTCAGATCGTTCTGTGCATTGATGAGTTCCGTGTCGAGGATGAACTGTTCGTGCACCAGGTCGGGGGCCGGATCCTCGGGCAGGAACTTGGCTGTGGATTCGATTGCAGCTTCCGGATCGTCGTTCGCGAACTCGAATGCACGGACAGTGGCGCGCAGGAATCGTTCGAGTTTCTCGATATTGTCGTCGTCCTCGAGGAACTCCTCGCTGACCACGTAGACCACGCCGAGCGTCGGGACGCCGTCGTCAGCAGCTTCGAAGACTGCGATGTCTTGGCCCATGCTGCGCGATAACGTGTCGGGCTCGTTCGAGAGGAAGACGGGGTAGACCTCGACCTGCTGCTCGACCAGCACGACCGGGTTGAAGCCGACATCGATCATGTTCATGTCTTCGGTGGTCAGGCCATGTGCCGAGAGCATCGCGTGGAACTCGGCCTGGATGATGCCTTTGAAGCCCACATCGCGGCCAGCGAAGTCGGCGGGCGATTCGATACCAGATGACTTGAGCACGGCGTAACCGAAGTCGCCCCGCTGTCCGAAGAGCATGACCGCGACGTATGGCGCACCGGTGTTGGCGCGAATCTGCAACATCTCGGATGCTGGCAACGTGGTGATGTCGACCTCGCCGGTCAGGACGAGGCTCTTGTGCGCACCGCTGAAGTTGGCGTGCTGAATGTCGACCTCGAGGTTCTCATCGGCGAAGAACCCCTGGTCCTCGGCGACGTAGACGGCAACGAACGGGAGGTTGGCCTGGGCCTTGAATCCGGCCATGTAGGACATGGTCAAGACATCGTCTGGGTCATCTCCGGAACAGGCGATCGTGAGCAAAGCCGCCACTGCGGCGACAAATGCAAGCACGATCAGTAGACGATTGCGAACGGAAACGGACATCTGGAACATGGGCGCTGGGCTCCTTGGGCTGTTCGGACGCCGGGCGCTTCTTCTTGCCGGGCCGGCTAGCCGGAGCCGCTTCCGTGGGGTTGCCACGGCGATAGCGACCGCTACCAGCGTAGGAACGACATTGGTATCGGGCAAGCGGTGCGCGGTGGAAAGCCTAGGCGTCGCGTTGCAGCGGTTTCGGATCTCGCAAGACGGAGGACTTGAACCACCAGCCATCAACGGCGTCGCGGCGAAACTCGGCGATCAGACGGTGTTCTCGACGCACCTTCAGGTCGGTGCCGAGGTCGACATCGTCGCCTTCCAACTCCAGCACCAATCCGTCGTTGGAGAACTTGATCACCACGGCATCTGCCTGCCGCGGGGCCTGGCGCTGAGGCAAGCGGTAATCGGTGCGTTCACTGTCACCATCGGATGGTTCGGCAGGGGTAGTCATAGTTGCTCCATCGATTGAGCTTATGAGGCAGCGACAGGCTGGTCGAGACGCCAGGAGAACAGCCGCTCGGCCAGAACCACTGCCGTCGAGAGCGTCACACCAATCATGGTTAGCATCAACACCGCAGCGAAGACGCGGTCCAATCTCAGGTTGTTCTGTTCGAACCAGATCAGCGCACCGAGCCCGCCCTGGCCGGCAGCAAAGAACTCGGCCACGACCGCTCCGATCAGCGACAGCGTGACCGAAATCTTAAGCGAGGCGAACAGATAGGGCACCGCAGCCGGCAGCCGCAGGTGGCGGAACACTTCCCAGGTCGAAGCATCGACCGAACGGAAGAAGTCGTGCATGCGCGGATCGACATCGCGGAAGCCGGCGATCGCATTGATCAGGACGGGGAAATAGGTAATCAGCGCCGCAATTGCGACCTTCGGCTCCCATCCGTAGCCCAGCCAAATGATGAACAGCGGGATGAAGGCGACGACAGGCGTCACTTTGACCATGATTGCGATCGGCAGGACGGCCCGCTCGAGGATTTGCGAGTGCGCGACCCCAGCCGCCAGGATGGTGGCGGCTGCGCTCCCGAGGGCCAGGCCTCCAAGTGAGATCGCCATTGTCTGCATGCCTTCGCGGAAGTAGACGCCGAAGTCCGAGACGAAGTTTTCGATCACTGAGGTCGGCCGCGGCATGATCCAGATCGAGACCTCGCCGATCCGGACCCAGAGTTCGACCGAGACGGCAAACAGCAACAGCGCGATCAGAGGAGGCAGAATCCAGGACAGCGCCGGCCGCAGGTCGGGCAGCGCCATGGGAATCCGGCTCCCGGTTGTTGCTGGGCGTTGTTCCAGTTCACTGATCGGTTCTGAGATCATGGGCGACTTCAGGCAGCGTCCAGAGGGACGGCGGTGGTCGTTGGCGAACGCAGCGCGGCGCGAACGATGGCGGTGTCGTTGATGAAGCGGTCGGCGTGTTCGTGTTCGGGTCGTCGCGGTCGCGGCGCGGTGATCGGAATGTCGGCGATGATCCGGCCCGGACGCGGCGACATGACAAGGACACGATCGGCGATGGCGACGGCTTCGGCGACCGAATGAGTGACGAACACCGCCGAACGCGGAGGATCGGTGGGATCGTGAGAGATGCTCCATAGGCGCTGCAGCTCGTAGCGCATTTGCTCGCGCGTGATCTCGTCGAGTGCAGCAAAGGGTTCGTCCAGGAGCAGCAAGGGCGGATCGATCGCGAGCGCACGCGCCAGCGCAGCTCGCTGTTGCATGCCACCCGACAGTTCTGCCGGCCGGTAGCGTTCGAATCCACGCAGGCCGACGAGTTCGATCAGTTCATTGACATCAGTCGATGAGTGCGTTTCACGTGGATTGAGCTGCAGTCCAAGGCGGACATTGTCCTCGACGGATCGCCAGGCCAGCAGCGCCGGTTCCTGAAACACGAGACCCAGGCGCTTGTGGCGTTGGGCGTCCTTGGGGGTCTGGCCGAAGATTTTCACCACTCCATCTGAGGGAGGGGTCAGTCCGGCAATGATCCTCAGCAGCGACGTCTTTCCGCAACCGGAGGGTCCGACCAACGCGGTGAACTCTCCGGCGCGGATTGTCAGGTTGGTCGGATCCACCGCCTGGAGTAGTGCGCCTTCCTTGGTCTCATAGGTCAGGCGGACTTCGCGCAGCCGCACCGCCGGCTCGGCATCCGGCTCGATCGGATGCTTGATCACGAGTGGCGGTTTGGTCGTTGCGCTGGATGTCGTTGTCGTCACGGCGCTGACAGCGTTAGCAAGATGTGGCGTTAGCCTAGTTGTCGTGCGTTCGTCGAGAACGCTTTTCAGTTTAGGCGTAGATCGGGAGTGGGCATGGCGACCATTGGCTTTATCGGCGGGACGGGACCCGAAGGACTGGGACTGGCGATGAGGCTCGCGATGGCGGGCGAACGAGTGTTGATTGGTTCACGCAGGATTGAACGGGCGGAAGATGCAGCCCAGACCGTCCGCGACGCTGTCTCGGAAGCGGGCGGAACGCCAGATGCCGGCGGCGGTGTCAACCGTGATGTGGTTGAACAGTCCGATGTCGTGATCATCGTGGTGCCGTTCGATGGCCACGAGGCCACGCTCAACGATCTGCGCGACACGATCGGCAACAAGCTCGTCATCGACGCCGCCGTGCCGCTGACGATGGAGAACCGCGTCCCAGGAATCTCGGATGTCGAGCAGGGATCTGCGACTGAACAGGCGCAGGCGCTGCTGCCCGACGCCAAAGTGGTGGGCGCGTTTCATAACCTGAGCGCCCGGAAACTTCAGAAACTCACCGACCCAATGGAAGGCGACGTGCTGATCACGGCGGACGACGCCGACGCGAAGCAGGCCGTTGTAGAGCTCGTCGGCAAGATGCCAGATCTGCGCCCGATCGATGCTGGTCCGCTGTCGATGTCGAAGTTCGTTGAAGACCTGACCGCGCTGATCATCGGCATGAACATGCGCTACAAGACACAGGCCGCAGTACGGATGGTGGGGGTCGACTGATGGCGCCTCCATCCGAGTACCGAGTCTTCGCGGTTGGAGGAATTCCCGAGATCGTTGACGGCGATGATCTCGCTCAGATCATCGACACCGCGCTCACGGCGCAGGAGACGCCGCTCGAAGCAGGCGACGTCCTCGTAGTCACTCAGAAGATCGTGTCCAAGGCTGAAGGTCGCGTGATCCGGCTCGATGACGTTTCAGCCGGCGAATTCGCCGCAGACTGGGCACAGGACTGGGAAAAGGACGCGCGCGCAGTCGAGTTGGTTTTACGCGAGTCGAAGCGAATCGTACGGATGACCAGGGGACTGATCGTCTCGGAGACACGCCACGGCTGGGTTTGCGCAAATGCGGGTGTCGATCAGTCCAACGTTGGCGGCGGTGAAGCGGTCGCGCTGTTACCAATTGATTCGTCAGCCTCCGCGCTGGCGATACGGCAGGGTCTGGTGGCTCGTGGACAGGTTGATGTGCCCGTGATCGTAACCGACACCTTTGGTCGGCCGTGGCGCAACGGACTGATGAACGTAGCCATCGGCGTGAGCGGGATGAATCCGATCCGCTCCTACATCGGCGAGGTTGACGCCGAGGGCTATGACCTGCGCGTAACCGAGATGGCAATTGTGGACGAGTTGGCTTCGGCAGCAGAGCCGGTGATGAACAAACTGGACAAGGTGCCGGTCGCCGTCGTGCGTGGACTCGATGTCCCGGTTGAGGAATACGACCATTCAGCCCTGGTGCGACCGGCAGAGATGGATCTGTTCAGATAAGGCAGCAAGATGGCCGCGGCGTTCAGTATCCAAGCTGACTTTGATTGCTCGCTGGACCAGCTATGGTCATTCATCTCCCACGTGCCTAACCAGGATCATTGGGTCTTCGGCATGTCCGATTCCGAGGTAGTCGGCGGTGGTGAGGTCGGCGTTGGCTCCGAGATCGTCGGTACGTCGACGGAACGTGGCGAGTCCTTGCGGGTGACGATGGTGGTCAAGGAATTCGATGCGCCTACGAGGGTGTCCTGGGAAAACACTGATGGACACACGCCATTCGTCACCGTCATCACGTGTTCAGGCAACGAAACAACCTCGAGGATGAAGTACGAAGTCACGTTGTTCCCCAAGGCGATGTTGATGAGAGTCATGATGGGTCCGTTGCGTCCGCTGGGCAGCATCGTCGCCAACAAGATGCTGAGGGACGAGATTGCGCACCTACGCCAGGCCATGGGACTGCGTGCCTGATGGTCAGTATCGCGACCAGCGGGTCGGTCACGATCGCGCGAGACACTGCGGATGTTTGGGCCTACGTCTCGGATGTCACCAACCAGGATCACTGGGTCGACGGCATGTCGGACTCCGAAATCGTCGGTAATGGGTCGATTGGTCGTGGCACGCAGATTCGAGGGACGTACACATACGGAGGCGGCTCGGCCCCTGTGCTGATGACCGTTACAGAGTTCCGTGAGGGCAAGCGGCTCGCGATCGACGCGTCCGAGGGTCCATTCCCATTCAGTGGACTGCTATCACTCGAGCAGGCAGGCGGCGAAACCGTGGTCACCAACTCTATGACGGCGGGCAGCGATCACATCGTGACATCAATCATGTTCACACTGTTGCGGCCAGTGATGGAGATGATGATGGGCCGACAACTGCGCAAAGAGCTGCGACAACTGAAGGACATCCTCGAGTCGGGTGGCGTCGAGTAGGGACTGCGTGCTAAGTGCTGAATCACACTGAAAAGTACGCCGCCAAACTATTGTCAAACCAGCGCTTGTCGCGGGAATGACGGAGTGATGGTTGTAGCGAGGCGTGTTGACAGAACCAGACCTACGGATCCCGCTCGTCGGTATAGGCAATCTCGAAGTCGTCAAACAGCGCAGCGGCTTCTGAGGAAGCTGCCACTGTTCGCTCGTGGGCGGATAGGAAGGCATCACGCTCGTTGTCCTGGAGTGCATTGAACTGAGCGTTGTAGCCGCTGTGTAGCTGAGCGATGCCGGTCAGATATCGATTGTGCCAGTCCAGGGCATGTTCTGGCGGTTCGAGATCAAACAACGCGTCCCGGAAGCGTTCAATCGTGGGAAGTCCGCGACGCAGGTTCTCGCGGTGCACTCGGCAATCGACGTTGTCCTCGACGCAACCCGTAGCAACCTCAGGATCGACCATCGTTTGAATCTCAACCGTCGCGCGCGATACGAGGTTGCAGAGTTGATCAAAGTAGCTACCCAGCGGATAGTCGCAAGCGGCATTGACGGATGGTCCAACAGGTGCAGGATCGCCCTCGAAAATGTCGAGTTCGCGCAGCAGGAACAGTGCTGCAATGAAGCCGATGATTGCGCCGACAATTGGGATCAGCAGCGACGGCGCCTGGCGGCGGCGTCCTGAACCCGATGACGGTCGGTTAGAGGACATCGTTGAGGAAATCGCGGACGGCCTCGACAAACGCCTCCGGTTGGTCGCCAGCGACCGAATGACCCGCTTCGGGGATCGTCACCAGCTTGACCACAGGCACCTTCTCGGCGAACTCTTCTGCCTGTTCCCGCTTGAGGACGGGGCTGTTCTCCCCATGCAGCAATAGCGTCGGCACGGTCAGCGCCATCGCAGTCTCCCAGATGCCGGTGCGGGCATCGGCGACGCCACGGAAGTCTGCTTCGCGAAAGCGCTCGTCGAACATCTTGGCCATCTTGCCGTCGGGTGTTTCACGGAGGGAGACTGCGAGTCGTTTACGGATGCCTTCTTTGGAGCGGAATGGGTAGTACTGGTGGGTCATATCGACCCAGGCGTCGAGCGAGTCCAGCTCGTACGGTCCGGCCACGAACTGGCGGACCTGACTGACGCCGTCAACGTTCACTCCCGGGCCGACATCGATCAGTATCAACGCTCGCAGTTGATCAGGGTGCTCTGCGGCGAAGGTCATCGCGTTCATGCCGCCCATCGAGTGTCCGATCACGACCGGACGGTCCAGACTCTGACTCTCGATGAAGCCGCGAATGTCGTCGGCCATGTGATCGCGTGAGTAATCACTCAACTCCGCAGCACGATCAGAGTGGCCGTGTCCGCGCTGATCAATTGCGTACCAATGAAGCTGGTCGGAGAGCGCGGGCCCGACCTCGTCGAATGAATGACAATTCAGTGCGAATCCGTGCAGAGCTACAGCACTGACCGCGGCGTCGCCGCCGTGATCAACGTAGTGAAGTTGGAGATCATTGACATTGATGCTGACACCCGTAGTCATGGCAAGCCTTCAGTTCATGTACTCACCGATAGCCGTCGCTTATAGACTACGTGGGCCATGCGAGAGCGAGAAACGACCCTGCGCTACGCCGTCGATGAGCGGCCGCCTCTGATCATTGGGGCTGGGCTGGGGCTGCAGAACGCGCTGTTCGTGATCTCGGGCGCGATCTTCCTGCCGATTCTGATGCGCTCGCTGGATATTGTGACCACCGAGCAGGCGGCCTTCCTCGTCTCGGCGACGCTGCTGACGGCCGGTCTGTCAACGGCGATCCAGGCGATTCGGCTCGGACGGGTGGGCTCCGGCTACATGCTGTTCATGGGCACGTCAGGCGCGTTCTTCGCAGCGACGATGGACGCAATCGAACTGGCTGGGATCGGCTTCGTCGCGGCGTTGGCACTGATTGCCGCACCGACCGAGTGGTTGGTCGCCCACTTCTTTCGAGTGCTGCGCAACGTCTTTACCCCAACCGTAGGCGGCGTGGTGGTCATGTCGGTGGCGGTGTTGGTGGTCCCAATCTCGCTCGATCAATGGCAAGGCTCATTCGTTGAAGGCAAGGAAGGTTCGACAGAGTTCCTGTTAATCGGTGCAGTGGCAGCAGCCGTGATGGTCTCGATGATCATCTGGGCGCCTCCGCGTTATCGGTTGTGGTCGCCGATCCTGGGGCTGGCGGCTGGTTCGCTGACGGCCCTGGCAACCGGCGACTGGCACTTCACACAGACGAGCGAAGCGGCGATCGTGGGCTTCCCGATCGGTGAGTGGGAAACGCCCACCTTCCCGCTGACGGGAGAGGCCTTCGCCGTGCTCGGTGCGTTCATCATCGCAACGCTGGCTGGCACGTTTGAGACGGTGGGGGACGCGATTGCCGTGCAGCGGGTGTCACAGCGGAATTTCCGGCGGATCGACTACGAATCCGTCCGTGGATCGCTGAACGCTGACGCGGTCGGCAACGCCCTGGCGGGAATCATGTGTACGACACCAAACACGACATATTCGTCGCCGACCGGGATGATTCCGGTGATCGGTGTGGCCTCTCGCTGGGTCGCGCTCTACGGCGGGGCGCTGATGGTCGTGATGGCCTTTTTCCCGGTGTTGACAGGGTTTGTGCTGGACTTGCCTCTGGCCGCGATCGGATCGGTGACGTTCATCACGATGCTGCTGCTGTTTGTGATGGGGCTGCAGCTTGCGGTGTCGGGTGGTATCAACGGTCGGACGACGCTGATCATCGGCGTCGCGTTTTGGGGCGGATTCGCGGCGCAGAACGGGTTGTTCTTTACGGACAAGATCCCCGAGGCGCTAGAGCCGATCGCAGGCAACTCAATCTCAGCGTCGTCGGTATTGGCAGTGGCGCTAACGGCGCTGTTCCGACTCGCGCCACGCAAGCGTCTGCGTTGGCGCGGACGCGCCGACGCTGAGGAACTACCCGGCTTGCTGGAGTTCGCCCAGCAGTCGGCCGAGTCGATGCGTCTGCCGGCACGAGCCGCGAACCATCTGGAGCTGTGTCTCGAGGAAGTCTTCACGTACCTCTCGGAGCAGGGGGAAGTGGACCGGGTCCTGAGGATCGAGCTATCCCCGGACGACAGCGTGGTCGAAGTGATGGTCACTGATCACTCGGAGGCCCGTGATATTGAGATGCCTAACGTGCCGCCCGACCTGGTGGAAGCAGAGAGCGACGAACTGCGCGATCTGGGGCTCGTGCTGTTGAACGAGATGGCGTCGCATGTGAACCACACGACGATTTCGGACTGGCAGTACATCAGCTTCGAGATCTCCAAGTCGTCCGAGCTGGCGCCGCCGCCCGCGACCGTCGACATCTGATTGGACAGTTGTGAACTGGTTGGAACTCTCGGACGAGGCGCTGTTGGCGCAGTGCCGATTCGAGCGATTTCGCGTGTCAGGTCCCGGCGGTCAGCATCGCAACAAGACCGACTCTGCGGTTCGACTGACCCACGAGCCAAGCGGGGTCGTCGGATTCGCTTCCGAGCGACGGTCTCAGCATCAAAACCGGTTGGTGGCACTCAAGCGGGTGCGCCGAAACATCGCGATCGAGGTGCGGTCAGATGTTGACCTCGAGATGTATCACCCACCGCGAACGCTGCAGCGGATTGTGCCTCGGTCAGTTCAGACAGAGATACCGGGCAAGGATCGCGTGGGGCCCAAGCATCGCGAATTTTGGACCGGCGCTGGACCGCTCCTGGATCTGTTCAGTGCCGTGAATGGTTCAACCAGCGACTGTGCGTCGCAGATCGGTTGCTCCTCGAATCAGTTGACGAAGCTGTTCGCTTCTGAGCCGCATCTCTGGGCCGCCGCCAACGCGATTCGAGAACAGCACCGACTCAGTCTGCTGCGTCGATGACGGCGTCGGCTTCGATCTCGACGATCATGTCGGGATGGATCAACGCGCTGACTTCAACCATCGTCGCGGCGGGGCGAACGTCGGCAAAGGCAGCGTGATGCGCCTCGCCCACAGCCGGGTACTGCCTGATGTCAGTGATGAAGATGCGTGTGCGGACAACATCGGCGAGTGTGCTGTCCAGCTCGGCCAGGGCAGACGCGATGATTGCCAGACAACGTTCCGTCTGAGGTCCGGCGCCACCTGGCGTGACCGAGCCGTCCGGCTCAATTGCTGCAGTTCCGCTGACGTGAATCAGATTGCCGACTCGGACGGCGCGGGCGTAGCCGAATTGAGTTTCGAAGGGACTGGCTGATTGGCTGCTTCGGCGTGTAGTCACAGTCGCTGATCCAGTTCTTCCAGGATGACCCGCGCGGCGGCGCGTCCGCTGCGGACGGCAGACTCCATCGTCGCTGGCCATCCGGTGGCAGTCCACGCTCCGGCGAGGGCCAGGTTGCGAATCGATGTCCGCGGCCGGACTCGGTGCGCGTTCATACCCGGCTTTGGCCGGAACGTCGCTTCCGCTTCCTTGACGACACGGGTCGCCAGCAGTTTCGCGCCACTGGTCCGCCGCAATGCTCGCCGCACAGCGCGTTCGACTCGTTCGATGATCGCCGCTTGGGGCAGATTCACGATGTCGTGCGCTCCGCTAAGCGAGACCGAAACCCAGAATGGCGGAGTCTGCCAGCCATGAATCTGAGAGCGGTTGAAGATGAACTGCGCGTCTGAGTCGAGTGAGGCAACGAAATCTCGTCTCATCACCGCCCGGTCCCACTGCATGTGGACATTGACAATCGGACTGACCTCATGTTGGCTCAGGCGCCAGAACGGTTCGCGCCTGCGCCAGGCAGCGGGGATCAGGTTGAACGCTGCGTGTGGAGGCAAGGCAACGATCACTCCGGCCACGTCCAGATGCTCGTCATGGCGGTATTGAATCCCGGACACATCCGATCCGGTCGTGATCAACCCGGCGACGCTGGCGTTGAGCTCGATACGGGCGCCTCGTGGTCGCAGATACTCAAGCGCCGAGTCGGCAACCTCACCCAGACCGCGAGTGAACACACCGATATCCGCAGCCCGTGGATCGCGGCTGAACCCGTCCTGGAAGACCTGGATCGCCTGGGTGGCCGATACGTCTGCGCAGCGGTCGTTGCAGGTTGGCAAGATGATCAAATCCCAGAATCGCTCAATCACTCGCTGTGTCTGGTAGTGGTCTCGCAGCCAGACGCCGAACGACTGTCGATCGAGGGCCAGGCGCTCGAAGTCGCTCATCCGACGGATTGGCTCAAAGGCGAGAGCGAGGCGTGCCTTCTCGGCGACGCTGAGGTGCTCGTATGTGATCAGCGACGGAGCCATGTGCAATGGTGCGGGCAGCAGCCGCAGACCAAGTCGGGTCAGAGCTCGTGGTTGATCGGCAGAAATCATACTGACGTGATGCCCGGTGGAATCCGGATCGGTCACCGCGACCTCCAGGTGATCCTGGTAGCGAACGATGTCCGGACATCCAATGCGCTCCAGCAATGACTGAAACTCAGTACAGCAGCGCATCGTGATGTGCTGCCCGTTGTCGAGGGTGACATCGTGTTTGGGATCGTCGAATGAGTACGCTTTGCCGCCGACGTACGGACGTCGCTCAAGCAGGACAACATTCTGACCGGCGTCGACCAGATCGATCGATGCGCTGAGACCGGCTAGTCCGCCTCCAATGACGGCGATCGGTGGATTACCAAACTGAACCACGATCGTGTTAGCCGATGCGGGCAAAGTTGGGCAGCGCGCCCATCAGCCACAGCTCGAGCAGCCGAACAACGCGCCCTGCCCTCGACGGCGAGACACGCTGGCTGAAGACGTCGTATTCGCGCGCCACAATTGCGTCGAGGATCATGCGGTAGACACCCTGCAACCCGTTGCAGCAGGCCCGGCTGCGAGGTCCGTTCAGGAGTGGGATGAGCTGATCACCTTCGTGATAGAAGCCGTAGGCGCGCTGAGCGTAGTCGGCCATCAGGTTGCGAAACGGTTCGTTGTAGACGCCGCCGAGTATGTCGGATTCGGAGACTCCGTGTCGGTCGAGATCTTCGAGCGCGATGTAGATGCGTCCTCGCTCCGCATCTTCTTTCACATCTCGCATGATGTTGGTGATTTGCAGCGCTTTACCCATCGCAACCGCCGAACTGATCGCTAGCTGTGTCTGGGAGCGGTCGTAGCCAAAGATGCAGATGCAGATCAGGCCAATCACCGACGCGGCACGGTAGCAATATTGCTCTAGCTCGCTCCAGGTCTCATAGCGGGTGAATGTGAGGTCCTGTTCCATCCCGGCGACCAATTCCTCGAAGTGCTCTCGGGGAATGTCAAAACGTTCAATCGCGTCCGCGAGTCCATGAGCCAACCAGGCTGGATCCGCATCGCCGCCGTGATACGCGGCGTGAAGCAATCCGTGTGCCTGATGCAATGCCCGTGCGCGCTCCTCCTGGGATCCAGCATCGTCGACCGCGTCATCAACCGTGCCGGCGTAGGCGTAGGCGGCATAGATCGCGAGGCGTTTGTGTTGCGGCAACGCGGAGAAGGCAATGTAGAAGTTCGTCGCCCGTTTCCGGGTGAAGGCCTGACACTCGCGATAGGCGTCGGCGACAAGTGGATCGATGCGTCGTTGCATTGTGGCGTCAGGTTAGTTTGAGTTTGAGCCCGGCGCGCAACGCGAGCCAGGCGCGGGTCGACTTGCTGACTCTTGGCCGCCGGCTGAGTGTGTCGTAGTTCTGACGCTCGATGGCCTTGAGCACAGCGCGCCCGCCGTCGGTGAACAGTTGCAGGTCGATGGCCAGCTCGGGCGGAACTTCATCGATCAGTCGTTCACCCTTGCGGAACCAGGCCTCGGCCCGATCAACCTGGAACCGCATCATCGTGCGAAACCCTTGCGGACACTGCTGTCGGCGAATCCCCTGGGCGATGTCGTCCACAGTCAGGTCAAACGCACGCAGGTCATCCAGAGGCAGATAGATTCTGCCGGTGCCGAGGAAGTCGCGGCGAACATCCTGCCAATGGTTGGCAATCTGGAGTGCTGTACACGTGGCGTCGGAGAGATCGCGGCGATAGCGGCCTTCTTCGCTTTCCGTGTCGATGTCCCACAGTGCGAGCACCATCTCGCCGACGGGATTCGCCGAGAGGTCGCAGTAGGACAGGACATCCTGGAACGTGTCGTAGCGGGACTTCTGCTGGTCGAGCCGATTCGCTTCGATCAGGCGGCGGAACGGACCGGCCTTGAGCGGCTTGGTCTCGGCGACACGTTGCAGTGCGATGTTGATTGGGTGCTGCGGTTGATCGCCGGCGAATCCCCGCTCAAGGTCTTCCTGCCAGAGATCGAGACGTGCGATGCGATCTTCTGGTGAGCCTTCGGTTTCGTCGCCGATGTTGTCGGTGTAGCGACAGAACGCGTACACCGTGAACATCGGCGCTCGTAGCTCGCGAGGGAGGAACCAACTGACCACGGTGAAGTTCTCACCGTGCCGACGTGTATAACGCTGGCACCAACGGAGCGCGTCGGCGGCATCGCCGGCGAACTCCGTCGGAATGTGCGTCGTGGTCATCGGCGCGTGATGCCTGCAATCTGCCTAGTCGTCGTTCAGATCGCTGGGGTCCAGCACACGGAAGCCGACGCCCACCTTAACCTGGAACCAACCAATCTCACCATCGTTCATGGCGCCGCGGATTTCGCGGACCTCAAACCAATCCAGGTTCTTGAGTGTCTCTCCAGCACGCTCGACCGCGTTGCGAATGGCCTGATCGACGCCTTCGGATGAGGATCCGACCAGCTCGACGATCTTGTACGTGTGGTCGCGATGCTCTGCCATGCCGTCCTCCAGTTCCTACTGACCAGTTGTGGTCCAGGTACCAGTATTCCGCGTAGAACTACCCAGCGCCCAATTCGTGGTCGAGTATTTCGTAACACGCCCAACAGAGTTGCTTGCCTTGCATCGGGATTAACGTCAGCACCGGCTGTCCGCATTCTTCACAAACCAGCCGTTGGTTGGTATCGAAGCGCATCACGACGAGGTCGTGCAACTCACCATCGGACGAGGCGACGTGCCTTGTCAGCACCGCGTCCTCGACGAAACCGAGGCGCTCGAAAATCATTCTTGCGCCAACCTGGTCGGGTGTCATCTGGGCAATGATCTTGGCCACGTCGTCGGAGAGCGCGCTCTCAAACGCCAGGCCCAGCAGGACGTGTCCCAGACCCAGGCGGCGGGCCGACACGTCGACCATGACTCGAATTTCAGCCACGTGACGGGTCCAGCGCAGGCGGCCGCGCTCGATCGTCGTATAGCCGATGATGTCGCCGTTCTCTTCGGCCACGACCGAGCGGACTCGTCCGGCTTCCGTTTCATGAATCCAGTCGCCGATGTCGGCGACGTTGGTGATGTCGCGTTCCTGGAACAGCAGATCTTCGTTGGGCTGCCGGCGTCCAAAGTCCAGCAGCGCGTTGCCGTCGTTGGCAGCGAGGTGACGCAGATGGATCGTTCGTTCTCCGCGGCGCATGTCGCGAGGCAACTGGTGCATCTCAATATCTGGAGTCGTGGTCATGCTGCCCACTCCCACTACTGGTCATACCTGTTCAGTGAACTGTCATGTTAGCCGTTCCGCTGAGCGACCAAAGAGTCAGCCTCACGTTCTGTCACGACCTGCGTCGGAAGGTCGCTGATTCAAGAGATCAGCGTGGAACGATCGCGCGGTCGTAGCGCCCGAGGGCCATCAGCGGAAAGTAGTGACGGTACAGGTGGTAGTTGATCATGAAATCGCTGGGGAAACCGGTACCTGTGAACTCCGGCTCGTCCCAGGTGCCGTCCTCGCGCTGACGCTCGATCAAGTACCGAACACCCTTCGCGACCGATTCATGCTCCGCCTCGCCGGCGGCGATCAATGCCATTAACGCCCAGGCGGTTTGCGAAGGTGTCGAAGGACCCAGACCGCGCAGGGATGGATCTGCGTAGGTATCGCAGGACTCGCCCCAGCCGCCGTCGGAAAGTTGATGACGGAAGAGCCACTCGACCGCATTGCGCACTGGCGGCGCCGACATTGGTTCGCCCAGCGCCTGCAGCGCAGGCAGCGACGCTCCCAGTCCGTAGATGTAGTTGACGCCCCAGCGACCCCACCACGATCCGTCTGGTTCCTGTAACTCGTAGAGAAACCGAAGCCCGCGACTGGCTGGCGGATACTGTCCGCTGTAGCCCAACTGTCCGATGTACTCAAGCGCGTGCGCGGTGACGTCGGCCGTGGGCGGATCGAGCAACTCGCCGAAGTCGGCGAAGGGAATTTCGGCGAGGAAGGTTTTCTCGTTGTCGACATCGAACGCGCCCCAGCCGCCGTTCGACGATTGCATGGATAGCATCCAGTGCAGCCCACGGTCGAGCGCGAGCTGACGCTCGGACTCGAGACCGGGCATCGGAATACGCTCTAGCGCCATCATGACCACGGCGGCGTCGTCGACATCGGGGTAGACATCGTTGTCGAACTCGAACGCCCAGCCGCCCGGCGGGGTGTCGGGGTTCTTCACCTGCCAGTCGCCGCCGGCGAGCACCTGCTCGCGCAGCATCCAACGGGCGGCGTTCTGCAGCGCAGGATGTTCAGGGTCCAGACCGGCGTCGAGTAACCCGATGGCGGCCAGGCAAGTGTCCCACACCGGTGACTGGCAGCTCTCTGTCCAGATATGCGTTCCGTCGTTGTTGTCTTGCTTCCAGGTAAAGCGATCGAAACCGGCCAGCGCTCGACGGATGACGGGATGATCGAGCGAGTAACCCATCGCCCGCAGCGCCAGGATGGCGTAGACCCAGGGCGGCTGAATCCCGCCCCAGCATCCGTCCGCCTCCTGACGGTCGAGCAGCCAGCGTTCCGAAAATGCGAGCGCGCGATGTTCGAAGGGACGGATGTTGTTGCGGTCGAGGAGCCGCAGCAACGTGTCAACGGCGAAGAACACGCCCTTGGCCGAGAAGAACTTCTTGGGCAGCGGCACTGCAAACTTGTGTCTGTCGGACGGCTTGACCCAGAGTTCGGGAACGCCCGCACCGGCCGGTAGCGTGGCCGTAGGCCGCAAGGTCATGATTACGGTGATGCCAACGATCGTGGCGCGAGCCCAGCTCGCGAACTCGTAGAGATTGACCGGCAGCCAGGAGGGCAGCAAGTTGATCCAGGGCGGCATCGCGGGCAGGCGGTCCCAATCGAATTCGCCGAACATCGCCAGCCAGATCTTCGTAAAGACCCGCACCTTGACAATGCCGCCGTGTTCCAGAATCCACTCGCGAGCTCTGGTCATGTGTGGAGAGTCGGGGTCGTCGCCGACGAGTTTGAGCGCGAAGTACGCCTCGACCGAGGTCGAGATGTCTCCAGGACCGTCGAGGTATTGCGCCCAGAAACCTTGCGGTCGCTGTTGCGCCCTGAGATAGCGAGCGATGCCATCCCATTGCTCACGGTCACCGATGCCGAGGTGGTGCGTCAGCAGGAGATACTCGGCTGTAATCGACGGGTTCGACTCAAGTTCGCCCCACCAGAAGCCGGAGGGATCCTGCTGGTCGATCAACCAGTTCGTCGCACGCTCGATTGTGCGCGAGAGCGCACTGTCGGTGACCGATGTTCGGGCGCTCGTGGTCATGCCCGTACGCTACCGATCCCGCTCCAGGGTGAAGCGTGCCAACTCCTCGAGATCGGCGACTGCCGCTGCGCGAGGATCGCTGCTGGACAGTTCCTCAAGGAACGCCTCGTATTCTTCACGCGCAGCTCGATCGGTCGCCTCGTCGGCGCCGATTTCTCCCAGCATGTTGTGGACCCACTCAACCTGTTCGTCGGGCAAGTCCGCGCCATCATCAGCAAGATCGGCGGCGTAGATCTCGACCAGGGCTCGCCTGGCTTCGGCCGGCGCGTGACTCAGGGTGTAAAGAATCGGGAAAGACTTCTTGCGACGCCGGATGTCGGCGTCGGTCGGTTTGCCCAGCGCGTCGGGATCGGCCCAGATGCCGAGCCAGTCATCGCGCATCTGGAAGCAGCGTCCCAGGCGCTTACCCGCCCGATCCAGCGCGTCGGCCTGTTCAGGTGTCGCGCCGGCGAGCGTCGCGCCAATTGAAAGCGAGACGCCCATCATTGCCCCGGTCTTGCGCTCGACCATGGCCAGATATTCCTCAACCTGGACGTCCATGCGTTGTTCAAATGTCAAGTCGAGGTACTGGCCCTCGATCATCAACATCGTCGCCTGGTTCAGACGACGGATCGCTTCGAGCACGGCCTCGGAGGAAGCGCCGTGCAACAAGGCGCGTCGCATTGCTGTGTCGGCGAGTTCGCGCATCAGATCGCCGGTGTTGATTGCCTGCGCCACACCCCAAACGCGCCAGACGGTTGGTCGGCCGCGACGCTCAATGTCGCCGTCCTGCACGTCGTCGTGGACGAGTGAGAAGTTGTGCACGATTTCGACGGCTGCTGCACCGGCGGTGGCTCGTCGCAGGGCTGCCGGTTCGTCGGTGATCGCCTCGGCGCCGAGCATCGTCAGTGCTGCTCGCGCGCCTTTGCCTGATGCGCTGGCGGGTTGGCCACGCTCATCCATCCAGCCGAGCGCATAACGGCCCATGTCGTAGATCGGCAAATCGACTTCGGGAAACGCTGCCCGCATTTCGGCCTGCACTACTTCGTGGTACCTGCTCAGGGCCTCCGGGGTGGTGGTCATGATGTCCTCAACTGAGACAAACAGGCGCTACTGTACACGCTCACAGCCCCGTGCTCGCAACCCTGATGGACGCCACGTACAGGACGTACAGGAAGCACAGGGTCGCAGAACTGCGACGGCAGACGAAAGGCCTGAGATGTCATGACTGAACTCAAGACGAATCTGTTGGCAGATTGGGCGGGAAAAACGAGATGCTGCCAGCGGAGACGCGGCGCGGCGGGGCGGATCCGTCGGTTGGGACGATGTAACAGCCGTTTTGCGGTCCAAACCCGCGACGGCCGGAACCGCCGTTGCCCAGCGCCAGGCCGGCGAACGTGATCCACCGTCCACAGGGGCTGACAATCTGGTGCGAATGGGCGAACTGGTCGTGGAAGTTGAGCATGGTGGCGAACTCGGCCGACGGCTGGAATCGCGCCAGTCGCATACTGCCCACATATTCGCCGTTGCGGTTGAGGTCGTAGCGGGTTAGGGCAATCATCGTGCTCGACGGCTGCGGTTCAAATGCGAAGACGGCGCTGCCGTCGGGTGCCCAGAAAATGCCGTTGATGGAGCGATCGATGATCGGTTGTTGTGCGCCCGTCGCAGGATCGAGGATGGTCAGGGAGCGGCCTTCGGCATCGCCGGGCGCGAGAGTCAGCACAGCCAGGCGGTCGTCGCTGCGCGAGGTGACGAACGAAGCGGGACCCGTCAGTTCCATCAGTTCCTCGTGTGCCGCTCCGCTGCCGATCTCGCTTCGCTGAGCGCGAACCACGATCGCTCCGCCGCCGGGGCGCGGCTTGGCAAAGTAGATGGCCGATCCGTCCGGGGACCAGGCGGGCGAGCGGAAACTGGGCCGTACCCGTTGAATCTGGTTCGGACCCTCTGAACCGGCCGACAGATCGAAGAGCACGAGTTGCGCCGCTCGGTGAACAAGGATGGCCCGGCCATCGGGCGCCCAGGCGAAGTAGAGCGGGGCACCGTCGACGAGGCGTTGCGGTCGGCCCTGTCCACTGGCGGCGACCAGGTTGACGGCCAGACCGCTGCCGACATTGCCGACAACCGCCAGCGCCCGGCCGGATGGGGCCCAGTTGACGTAATGTGCCAGCCCGGCGGCGATCACCTGAAGTCCATCGCGCGGGTTCTGGAAGACAGTCTCGGCAGGACCTTCATTGAGCGGGGTTCGCCATAGCTCCAACTTGGGTTCCTCGCGTCGCTGCGACGAGGCAGAGACCGTGATCTGTTCGCCGTCGGGCGACCAGGATGGCCACATGAACACCATTTGTTCAGTGCGCATATCGAGACGCGTCTCGACGTTGGCCTGCCAATCGCCGCCCTCGCCGGAGATCTGTGCGATCAACAGGGATGCGTCGTCGGAGATCAGCGCAAGCGGTGTCGGCGTCATATCTCTCACTGCTGCGCCGCATCCACCGCGTTGCCGGCCCGGGAACGAATTGCATCGACGCCAGCTTGTTGCTCTTCATATCGAGCCAGGTCGAAGAGCACGGAAGACGCTCGATTGAGGTAACGGATCGTATCGTCATTGACTGGGTGGCCATGACCGCGCAGGCGTACGGTTTCGCGTTCGGCTCGACGGATTGTCGTGCGCGCCAGATCAAGCGCAGCCGACCCGGGGGAACCACCGGGTAAGACGAACTCGTTTGGCGGCGGTGCGAGCCGTTCCAGCTCGGCAGCCCATGACTCCAACTGGTCGACATCATCACCGCCAGTGGTGAAGTCGTCGGGAATCGGCTTGCCCGGAGCCACCGCGAGTTCCGCCATGATTAAGTAGAGGCGTCGCTGGATGTCAATGGCAATCTCTCGGGTGCGAGGATCCGTTGACAACGCCCGACCTAGGCCGAGCGCGGACGACGCCTCGTCTATGGCGCCGTAGGCCTCTGGCTGAGGATGGTCTTTGGGGATCCGTCCTCCGCCCCAGAGCGTTGTGGAACCATCGTCACCCGAGCGCGTGTAGTGCGGCATGGAGTGAGTGTATCTGGCGATGTGCCGCCGACGTGCCCGGTTTGTGCAACTAGTCGAGCGCGGCAGGTTGTAGTTCGGTCCAGGCGCCGAGCAACTCAGGCGTGGTACTGATCCCGAGGATGATCTTGCCCTTCTTGCGTGGGCGGCGGTCATCGACATAACCGAGGAACTGGAATAGCGCGTCACCGTTTGCATCGACGAGTCGCCAGGTTCGGTCGGGCGCATCGGGGTCGAGCAGCGGAGAACCTGAGTCTTCGGGCAAGGCGATCACACGGCCCTGGTCGACGCCGCAGCCGGCCGGCGCGAAGCCTGTCCACTCCGCCTCCTTCAGACCCGTCACCGCTGTCCATTCGTCTGAGCCCACAGTGAGCTGCACCTCAAGAGCGCAAGTGTCGATTTGGCGGGCCATGTTGAGCTCCTGCTCGTTGGGTAGCTGCTGGTTACTTATGAGACTCGGCGGCCGATAGGACGGATTGCGCCACCCGCTCGAAGGCTTCGAACGCCCTCTGGTCGAAGAGTACGAAGCGTACGGTGCGTAGGCTGCGGTTGCCTCCGGAATGCGAGAGGCAAACCTCGAGCATGATCTGAGCCGCGTGCTCGTAGTCGAATCCGCCCACGCCCGTTCCCAGCGCGGGGAAGGCAATCGAGGCCACGCCAAGCTCTTCCGCCCGCTTGAGCGCGTTGTCGGTCGATGAGCGGATCTTGTCGGCCGATGTGTGTAGGTCCTGGCCCATCGCCGCGGCATGAATCACATGCTGGCAAGCAAGATTGCCCGGACCGGTGACGACCGCTTCGCCTACCCCAATCGGTCCCTGGCGAATCGCTTCGTCCTCAATCTCGCGGCCGCCGGCGCGAACAATCGCCCCTGCCGTTCCAGCACCCATCCAGAGATGGTTGTTGGCGGCGTTGACGATTGCGTCAACTTCCTGTTTGGTGATGTCGCCCTGAATGATCTCGATGTTGGTGTCGGTCATGTCCGGCGGCTCCAGATGTCCCGTGGACTGTTGCCGTGAATCTGCTGCTCGTCTGCTAGCAATCTACTAGCCGACGGCCTGGCCGACTACTTGATGGCCAAACCATTCGGTGGACTACCGGTTCCGCCATGCACATTGAGCGGCGCGGCGGCAAAGAATGACTCGTACACACCGTCCTCTGCGCAATCGTCGGCCAGGTCGTCGAGGGTGAACATCTCACCGATCGCCATGCCGAACCGACCGATGATCCAATGATGGAGGAAGCCGTCCGGATCGGCAAAGTTGGGCGGTGGCCATGATTCCAGCGCCGGGTTGTCGGAGCATACCGCGGCCGGGTGGTGGTCGAACAGATAAGCGGCCATCTCTTCCGAGCAGCCCAGTCCCGGGAAGGCCAGATTGGGCATCTGCGAGAGTGCCTGACGCGTTCCCATGTCGGTCTGCTCGTACCAACCGATCCAGCCGATCCGGATCAGCAGCACGTCGCCGGTCTGCAGCTCGACACCTTGTGCGGCGCGGCAGGCCTCGAGTTCATCTGGTGTGATCGGCCGGTACTCGTCCATCGGCAGCGGCTGACCCTGAGACTCAAACCAGCGACCGACGTCGAGCAGCACAGCGCGTCCGGCAATACCCCGCTTGGCCCAATGCTCGATGCCCAACTTGGGCGCGTCGCGGTTCTCGATTAGCCACTCGTTGGTGACGCCGCCCCAGAACCCGTGCTCAAAGTCGCCCACGTGCGTCAGCGCGTCCCACTGCGACGACTGCTGAGTGTAGAAATTGTCCAGCACATCGTCTCCGTGGTGTCCGAAACCGGCGCGGCGCATCACGGTGTGCCGGACCGCCCCACGGTTGTACAGCGGTGGGCTGGGCTGAGACTGGTCCCAGTTCATCGGGAACATCGAGCCCTTGCGAATCAGCGAAGCGGCCTGGGTGATTCGCTCCGGAGTCTGCAGGTTGAACATGCCAACCTGGTCGTCGTCGCCAAACAGCCCCCAGGCCGTCTTGGCCGGATTACCCGGCTTGTAAGGGAGCTGGTCATACGTCGGGAGTTGGTCGGGTATGTTGGCCATCACTTGTCCAGAATCGATCAGAACGAATTTGGCTGAAGTCTAGCTGTTTAGTCCAACAGTCCCGGATAGAGGATCTGCTTGATCTGGCCTCGGAAGTTGAACGTTCCCGACGGCATGAATTGAGTCAAGAAGATGACGATCATGTCTTCGACCGGGTCGATCCAGAAGATGGTGCTCGCCGCGCCGCCCCAGTAGTACTCGCCGAGTGAGCCGACGTTCTGGGTTCGGGGGATGTCGACGATCATGGCGAAGCCGAGGCCGAATCCTACGCCGTCGTTGGCCGTCTCCGAGAAACTGCCCAGCGCTCGTTCCGATAGATCCTGCCCATCGGGCAGATGATTCATCGTCATCAGCTCGATCGTCTTCGGACCAAGCAGACGCGCCCCATCCAGTTCGCCGCCGTTGAGCAACATCTGGCAGAAGCGGTGATAGTCGTGCGCTGTCGAGACCAGGCCACCGCCACCGGAGAAGAACGTCTGCGGTTCGGCGTAGTTGCTGGTCGCCGGATCGTCGAGCAGGCGCAGCTTGCGATCAGGGCCGCGCTCATAGTTGGCGGCGAAACGGTCGATCTTCTCCGGCGGCACATCGAAGCCGGTGTCCTCCATGCCCAGGGGATCGAAGATGTGTTCCTGCAGATACTCGTCGAACCGCTGACCCGAGATCGCTTCCACGAGGTAACCGCAGACATCGGTCGAGACGCCGTAGTTCCAGTTGTCGCCGGGCGAGAACTTGAGTGGCATCTCGGCCAGACGATCGATCATCGACTGGAGGTCGCGGCCTTCCATCGTTCCGGCCTGGTAGACATCGGCCTTGTTGTAGGCGCGCTCAAGCTGACCCTCCATGAAGCCGTACGTCAGCCCGCTCTGGTGCGAGAGCACGTCGCGGACGGACATCGGACGATCGACGGGCCGGGTCTCGAAGTTGGGCCAGTCGCCGCCGCACATGACCTGTAGGTCGCGCCACTGTGGGATGAAGCGGCTGACCGGATCGGTGAGCTGAAACATGCCTTGCTCGTGCAGTTGCATCAGCGCGACCGAGGTGATCGGCTTCGTCATCGAGTAGAAGCGGAAGATGGTGTCAGTCGCCATCGGCTTGTTGCGCTCGCGGTCCATGCTGCCCATGGCCGAGAGATGCGCGGTCTCACCATGCCGCGAGATCAGGGTCAGACAACCCGCGATCTTCTCCGGCTGTACGTAACGGCTGAGCAGATGTTGGTCGAGACGCGCCAGCGCATCGATCGAGATTCCGGTGTTGCCCGCTGTGGCTGTCATAGTCTGTGTCACTTTCGTCGGTTGCCGAGCTGACCTCGGCATGGGTGGAAGCCCGGACTCAGTCAATGAGTCCCGGATAAAGGACCTGCTTGATCTGATCGCGGAAGGGATACGCGTCGGAGGGCATGAACTGGGTCATGAATACCACCACGATGTCCTCGACCGGATCGATCCAGAAGATCGTACTGGCAGAGCCCTCCCACCAGTACTCGCCAACGGATCCGAGGTTCTGCATACGCGGCAAATCCAGCGCCACGGCGAAACCAAGGCCGAAACCGATGCCATCGTTTGCCGGCTCAGCCCACGTCCCGAGCGCGCAGGAGGAGAGTTCACCGTTGTCGGGCAGATGATTCATCGTCATCAACTCGACGGTCTTCGGTCCAAGGATGCGCGCCCCGTCGAGCGTTCCGCCATTGAGCATCATCTGACAGAAGCGCCGATAATCCTGTGCGGTCGAGACCAGACCTCCGCCGCCGGAGAGGAACGTCGGAGGCTCGAGAAACTCGCCAGCGCCGAACAGATCGGTCTGCTGCAATTCGCCATCCGGACCAAGCTCGTAGTTGGCTGCCAGGCGATGATGCTTCTCGACAGGGACATGAAAGCCGGTGTCGACCATCTCCAGCGGTTCGAAGATGTGCTCCTCGAGATACTCATCGAATCGCTGACCGCTGATTTCCTGCACCAGATATCCGCAGACATCGGTCGAGAGGCCGTAGTTCCAGTGGTCGCCGGGTGAGAACTTGAGCGGCAGATCGGCGAGCCGGTCGATCATCGACTGCAGGTCGCGTCCCCGCATCGTTCCGGCCCGGTAGACTTAGCGCTCGAAGTAGCCGGTCTCAACCGGCCCGCCCATGAAGCCGTATGTCAGGCCCGATTGGTGCGAGAGCAGATCGCGCATCGTCATTGGACGGTCGGGCGGTCTGGTCACGTAATCGGGATAATCGCCGCCGGCCAGCACTTGCAAGTCGCGCCACTGCGAGATGAAGCGGCTGACCGGATCGCTGAGCTGGAACAGGCCGCGCTCGTAGAGCTGCATCATCGCGACGGACGTGATTGGCTTGGACATCGAGTAGATGCGGAAGATGGCGTCCTCAGCCATTGGCTTGCCGAGTTCGCGGTCCATCATGCCTAGCGCAGCAAAGTGGACAATCTCTCCACGGCGAGCGACCAGCGTCACACATCCGGCAATCCGCCCCGGCTGGAGGTATCGCGAGAGAAGCAATTGGTCGAGCCGGGCCAACGCCCCGCCGTCAATGCCAGAGTTGTCTGCCGGAGGCACGTTCGCTCGTTCCATGAAGCCCGCTCGAACTGAGGCTAGTCGACAAGCCAACTCCACTCCCTTCCGGCGCCCTCTCCACCCGGGAGAGGGCTAGGGTGAGGGCCCCGGATCCCAGCTCCACCTCATCCAACCTATGCGAGGCCTTCGTGGCGAAGTCCGTACATTGTGCGAGAGGTCCGCACCATGACAACAATCATCGAAACCACGCTCGGACGCATCCAGGGCACCTCAGAGGATGACCTGCATATCTTCCGAGGCATCCCCTTCGCCGCACCGCCCGTCGGCGAACTCCGTTTTCGCGCGCCGCAGCCTCATCCAGGCTGGGACGGCCTGCGCGACGCCACCGAGTTCGGAGCGATCCCGCTGCAGGAAGGCATGGACGCGCTCGACGCCATCCTGCCCTCCGCGCCGCAACCGCAGAGCGAAGACTGCCTCTTCCTCAACGTCTGGACTCCGGGGATCGATGAAGCTGCGCGTCCAGTGATGGTCTGGATTTACGGTGGCGCATTCACGCTCGGATCGGGCAGCGAGCCCATGTATTCAGGGGCCAACCTGTCCCGGCGAGGCGATGTGGTCGTGGTCACGATCAACTACCGGCTCGGCGTCATGGGATTCCTGCATGAGCCGGCGCTGGGAGAGACCAACTTCGGTATGCGCGACATGGTCGCAGCCCTGCGCTGGGTTCGCGAAAATATCGCCAACTTTGGTGGCGATCCAAACAACGTGACAATCTTCGGTGAGTCGGCTGGCGGAGCGGCAGTTGCCTGCCTGCTCGTCTCCCCCGAGTCGCAGGGCCTGGTGCACAGGGCAATCGGGATGAGCACCGCCGGAGACCACGGGATCCTGTTCGAAGGCACGCAGCCAACAACCGACCAGTTATATGCACAGCTTGGCATTGACTCTGGAGACCCAGAGTTGTTGCGTAGATTGCCCGCGGCGGACCTGCTCGCGGCGCAGGCTGCAATCGAGGCTGCGGCGTTCGAGGACCTGAGTGAGATGTGGTCGGTGCGACTTCCCTTTGGACCAGCGATTGATGGCGCGTTCCTTACGGAGCCGCCGCTCGCGACCGCTGCCGGTGCGAGCGCTGCCAGTGGCATCCCGCTGCTGTCGGGCAACCCCGACGAAGAGATGAAGCTGATCCGAGCCATGATGCCGCCAGAGACGCTGAGCGAGGCGGACGTGATGGCGCGGCTGGAACAGATCCCCGGTGGCGCCGAGCGAGTCTATGAGGCATACCGCTCGGCACGAGCGGACCGCGACGAATCCAGCACGCCCGACGAGATTCTCGACGCAATCGCCAGCGACTATCTCGAGATCATGCCCTCGCTAAGATTCGCCGATGCCTGGGCGCGAGGTGGAGCGCCGACGTTTGGTTACACGCTCGACTGGAAGTCGCCCATGAACGACGGCGCGCTTGGTTCGTGCCATGCGCTCGATATCCCGTTCGCCTTTGGAAACCACAGGGTGGCTCCGGATTTCGCCGGGAGTGGTCCCGAGGCGGATGAGTTGGCCAACACCATGATGGATGTCTGGGCCAGGTTTGCCCGAACGGGAAACCCGTCGATCGAAGGGCTGAAGTGGCAGCCGTACGAGCCCGAAGCACGGGCGCAAATGATGCTCGGACCACATCCGAGGATTGAAACTGAATGGCGCGCGACAGAACGCGCCGTCTGGGATGGCGTGTTCTAGACCCAGGCCGGTTGGCGCAGGCGTACGTTGGTAACAAAGCAAAATCGCTCCAATATGTATGCCCCAATCGGAAGGAGAACGCGATGAGACACCTCAAGCGACTGATCAAATGGCTCTGGACGACGAGGAACGGGCGAATCACGCTGCTCGGCATGGTGGCCGCCGCGATCCCACTGCTGTTGCTGGCAGGATGGCTAATCCGGCCGCTCTTCGTTGACACCGTTGTTGATGAAGCCTTCCCGCTCGGCGCCGATGCCACCATTCCCGAGGAGCTCAGCGAAGATCAAGCGCGGGTCATGATGTCGGCAGCATCGAAGCTCGAAATCGAAGTCGATGAATCGATGACGCAGGCGATGAGCGCCGCGACGCAGCTCAAGAGCGGCGGTTTCGTCGATGGCGACGCCTTCCACCAGGGCCAGGGCACGGCCACGATCTACCAGCTTGAAGACGGCTCCCACGTCTTGCGCTTCGAGGACTTCCGAGTGACCAATGGACCTGCACTGTTCGTCCTCGTCAGTCCGCATCCCAATCCGGGCGGTCGAGGCGACATCTCCGACGCCGGCTACACCGAACTCGCACGGCTCAAGGGCAACGTCGGCAATCAGAACTACGTCCTGCCCGACGACCTCTCGCCCGACGACGTGAACTCAGTGATCATCTATTGCAAGCCGTTCCGGGTGGTGTTTAGCGTGGCAGCGCTCAACGCCAACTGATACGAAGCCGTCATACCCGCGCTTGTCGCGGGTATCTCGCTCTATTGGGCGGCACTGTTCGTGCATTACTCGGCGAGATTGCCGCGGCAAGCGCGGCAATGACGGAACTCTGAGTCAACTAATGGCCGAAGGAAGCAGGCCTTAGTCTGGACACCGAACAGGTGATTGTCCGGATTGGAGCCCTGAAATGGCCGCGATTGTTCAAACTGAAGCGGGACGAGTCCACGGATCATCCGAGAACGGATTGAGCGTTTACCGCGGTATCCCCTACGCGGCTCCACCAGTCGCCGATTTGCGCTTCCGAGTCGCGCGGCCGCATCCGGGTTGGGATGATGTGGTGGACTGCGAGTCCTTCCGAGCCATCGCGCCACAGGTTCCCAACGAGGCACTGGACTCCATGCTCGGTCAGGCCGCGCAAGAGCAGTCCGAGGATTGCCTCTTTCTCAACGTCTGGACGCCCGCTACCGACGATGCAGCACGACCAGTCATGGTCTGGATCCACGGCGGCGCATTCACCATCGGTTCGGGCAGTGATGTCCTCTACGACGGCGCAATGCTGGCTTCGCGCGGCGATGTCGTCGTGGTGACGATCAACTATCGGCTCGGAGCGCTGGGATTCCTGCACCTGCCGGCGCTGGAGGAGTCGAACTTCGGCATGCGCGACCAAGTCGCCGCGCTGCGCTGGGTGCGTGACAACATTGCCAGCTTCGGCGGCGATCCGGACAACATCACGATCTTTGGTGAGTCGGCCGGCGGCATGTCGGTGGCCTCGCTGATGGGCTCGCCCGAGGCGCAGGGCCTGTTCCACAAGGCGATTCCGCAGTCGGGCGCCGGGCATCACGGCATTGAAGATGTGCAGGCAGTTGATCATGGTCAACAGTTCTGCGAGTTGCTGGGCGTTGAACCGGGCGACGCTGCCGGGCTGCAGTCGGCATCTGTTGCCGACATCCTGGCTGCCCAGGCCAAGCTCGAAGAGCAGATGTTGTACGTCGCGATGGAAGCCGGCAAGCAGCCGGAGATGCCCTTCCGACCAATTATCGACGGCGAATTCCTAAAGGAAATGCCAATCAACGCTGTAAGAGCGGGACAGGCTGACGGCGTCGCGGCGCTGATCGGATGTCTGGACGAAGAGAGCAAGCTCTTCGCGGCCATGGTTCCGACCGAGCCACCCAATGAAGAAGATGCCATCGCTGTGATGGACGGTCTGCATGGTGACGGTCGTCGCCTGTACGACATCTACCGCGCCGCTCGTGAGGCGCGCGGGGAATTGGCCACGCCGTACGAGATCCAGACGGCCGCCTCGGGCGACGAACTGTTCCGTATTCCTGCCATGCGCCTGCTCGATGCTCAGTCACAGCACAACGAGCAGACCTGGTGCTACCTGTTCGACTGGAAGTCGCCGATGCTCGATGGAGCCCTCGGCTCCTGCCACGCACTCGATATTCCTTTCGTCTTCGGTACGCACCAGGTCGCCGCCGCATTCGCCGGCGAGGGAGTCGCGGCAAACGGACTGGCCGAGTTGACGATGGACACGTGGCTCGCGTTTGCTCGCACCGGTGATCCGTCAACCAGCAACCTGCCCTGGCCGAAGTGGGATTCGGAATCGCGCCAGACGGTCGTTCTGGGTGAGTCGGCGAGGGTCGAAGAAGACTTCCGCGCTGAGGAGATCTCGGCATGGGAAGGCGTGCTGTAGGCCGTCAAGCGCTCCCCCGTTGAGGGAGCTGTCGCGGAGCGACTGAGGGGGCTGCTGGCGGACGTGCGGCGGTGAATCCTGCCCCCCTCCGCCCCTGCGGGGCACCTCCCCCAAGGGGGGAGGTCTTGCTTGGGGACCGTTAGGCGATGATGCCGCGGGACCTTAGATCAGCGAGTTCGTCCTTGCTGTAGCCGGCGCTCGCGACGATGTCGTCGGTGTCTCGGCCGAGGGGTGGCGATGAACCCTGGGCGGCTGTGGGCGTGGCGCTCATCTTGAGCAATGGACCGACCTGGCGCTGAGGGCCGGACAGGTCGTGGTTGAGATCAACGACCATGTCGTTGGCCTCGATCTGTGGATCGTTAGCCAGTTCCTCGGGGAATTGAATCGGTCCGCTGGGAACACCGTGAGCTTCGAAGCGTTCCAGCCAGTAGTCGGTGGTCTGAGATCGGACGTGCGCCTCGACTTCGCGCACGCTTGCTGCCGCGCGTGCGAGTTGCTCAGGATCGGTCGCGTCGAGGTTGGGATCGGCGAAGCCGAGGAACTCGGTTTCCAGCGCGTCACGGACCTTGGCCCAGAGTGAGGCGGAAAGGGCGCCGATTGCGACGGCGCCGTCGCGCGTCTCGTAGCAGCGGTAGTAGATGTTCAGCGCGCCCAGTGCGCCACGATCCTTGTAGACATCTTGCAACTGGGCGTAGGGTGCGCCTTCGGCACGCAGTTCGTTGATCCGGGCCATCTTGGCCGCTGGCAACTCGTCGGCGAGCGGCAGCTGCATCACGCTGCTGCCCTGCATTGCTAGAGCTGTATTGAGCAAGGTTGTCTCGACCATCTGACCCTCACCGGTCTGCTGGCGATGAAACAGCGCCGCGCACACGCCTAGGGCGATCACGATGCCAGTGCCGTAGTCGGCGACCGGGGATGAGACGGGAGACGGCGCTGTGCCGTTGTCGTCGAGCTTGCCATCCAGCGCCATCAGTCCGGTCACTGCCTGCGCGACGATGTCGTAGCCGGGTCGCTGCGCCCATGGACCTTGACGACCAAATGCGGTGTTGTCGACGTAAATCAGATCCGGACGGATGGCGCGCAGCGTGTCGTAATCGAGTCCGAGCCGGGCGGCGACGTCGGGCCGGTAGTTGATCACGACGACATCAATGTCAGGGACCAGCTTGTGCACGATGGCTTGCGCCTCTGGGTCGCGCATTGCCAGGACGAGTGAGCGTTTCCCGCGGTTGAGTGACTGAAACCACTTCGATTCACCCGGCATGAATTGCGAGAACTGACGCCAGGCTTCGCCCTCGGGCGGCTCGACCTTGATCACTTCGGCACCCATGTCGGCAAGGTTCTGGCAGCCGAACGGTCCGGCGATGATCTGTGAGAATTCGAGCACACGGATGCCGCTGAGCGGTCCGCCGTGGGGTGCGCCGTCGTGCGTGGTGGTCATGGTCGTTACCCTTTCGCTCTAGCCTCTAACCCTCATACAAGTTGAGCGGCGCCCTCCGACTCGGAATTGGACGCCGCCGATGAAGCGAGTTGATGCAGTGCAAGCAGTATCTGGCATAACGATGTTACGGGTGACTGGCCTGCTCATTGCGGCGTTGCTCATGGCGACGCTGGCAGCTTCATGTAGGGACACAATCCCGGAGCGCTCGGATGTGCCGGTGACGACGGTGACGCCTGCGGAGACGCTGTTTCGTGACGCGACAGAATCGTCGGGGCTGATGTATGTCCAGCATGTGGCCCGGGAACCGGGCAACTGCCTGTTTGACAACGTGTCGAGAGAGACCGAGGCAGAGCAACAAGGCACGCTGTGTGACGCCGAACGGATGACTGGTGGGGCGGCCGCAGGAGACTTCGACGGTGACGGTGCGATAGACCTCATCGTGACGCGGCTCGACGGACATGACCTGCTCTATCGAAATCGCGGCGACGGCCAGTTTGAGGAGGTCTCGGCAGAAGTGGGGCTTGGCGACTGGGACCTCGCCTCGAACGGCGCTCTGTGGGGCGACATCGACAACGACGGCGATCTCGACCTGTTCATCACCACGGTTGGCGACACGCGTCACTACCTGTTCATCAATCAAGGCGGCGAATTCTCGGAAGAGGCGATCGAACGGGGGACGGCGGTCGAGACGGGCGATCGGCGGATCGGATTTTCGGCCTCGTTCGGCGATTACGATCGCGACGGATTCCTCGATTTGCACGTGACCGAGTGGCGGCCCTCGCAACTGGTCGGTGAGGCGACCGCAGGTGTGCGCTTGCTGCGCAATCGGGGCGCGGAAGCCCCGGGATTCTTTGAGGATGTGACTGAGGCGGCGGGTGTCGCGATGGATCAAGTGGTTTCGCAGACGCAACAGGACCTGACTGAGGGAACGTTTGCGTTTGGCTCGACGTTTGTCGATCTCGACGGCGACGGCTGGCCGGAGCTGGCAGTGGCTTCGGACTTTGGCACAAGTCGGCTGTTCTGGAACAACGGTGACGGTACGTTCTCGGACGGCACGCTGGATGCGCGTGTGGGCACTGCTCAGAATGCGATGGGCACCACATTCGGTGACTATGACGCCGATGGCGACCTGGACTGGTTCGTGACCTCGGTGTTCTCCTTCCGCAGCGGCAGTCCCGGATCGGGCGAGCAAGGGTTGCGCAACGGGAATCGGTTGTATCGCAACGATGGTGATCGTCGGTTTACCGATGCGACGGATCGCGCTGGCGTCCGCAACGGCTCCTGGGGCTGGGGTGCGGCGTTCTTTGATGCCGACAATGACGGTGACCTCGATCTGACCATGACCAACGGCATGGAGATGATGCCCGGCTTCGACGCCGATGCGATGCGCTTCTGGGAGAACGACGGATCGGGCCGGTTCCGCGGCCGAAGCGCCGATGTCGGACTGAATGACATCGCCGATGGCAAAGGGCTGTTGGTCTTTGACGCTGATAGCGATGGCGACCTGGACGTGTTTGTGGTCACTAACGCGTCAGTGCCAATCTTCTACAAGAATCAGTCGCGAGGCGCGGGAGGTTGGCTGCGGATTTCGCTTGAGGGGACGACGAGCAATCGACAGGGTTATGGCGCAGAGGTCGCGGTCAATGCGTCAGGATTGCCGGAGCAGATCCGGCAGATGGGCGTCTCAAGCCACTTCCTGGGTCAGAGTGAAGATGCGCTTCACTTCGGCCTGGCCGATGCTGTAGCGGCCGATGTGATTATCCGCTGGCCGGCCAGTGGACTGGTCACCACGCTGAACGGCGTGGCTGCCAACAGCTGGATTCACGTGACCGAGGGCGAGCCGGGCTACGAAGAGATCATGCCTCGGCGTTGACCTCGTTGACCAGGTGCATGAGCCGCTCCAGGTTGGCGATCCGGTCGCGAACCGTTTCACCCTCGACGCCGGCTCGGAACGTGTTGACCCCGGCGTCTCGGTAGACGCGCAGCCGGTCGGCGACCTCGGCGTCGTTGCCGATCGCGTTGATCTTGAAGGCCAGTTCGACCGGGACACGCTCTCGGGCAAGGTCTCGTTCTCCGGAGATCCAGAGTCGCTGGACTTCCTTGGCAGCGTCGGCCCAGCCCTGGCGACAGAAGGCGTCGTTGTAGAAGTTGGTCTTGGCCGAGCCCATCGCACCCAGGGTGAAGGCGATGCCGCGTGCGTGACGCGCTGCGTCTTTTTCGGGGTCGTCGCTGAAGACGACGCCTCCGCCGGCTTCGAGGTCGATCTCGTCCATGCTGCGTCCGGCGCGTTCCGCGCCGATGCGGATGTCGTCGAAGAAGACGTCGGCGGTTTCGGGGACGAAGGAAGAGGCGAGCCAGCCGTCGCCGAATTCGCCGCACATCTGCAGGCTGCGACGGCCCAGAGAGGCCATGTAGATCGGCGGTGGCTCAACGGGCGGTGAGCCGGAGCGGATCGCCTTGCCTTCGCCGTCGGGCAAGGGCAGTGTGTAGTGGCGTCCGTTGTAGACGACACGCTCGCCGTTGCAGACCATGCGCACGATCTCGGCAGTTTCCTTGAGTCGAGAAACGGCGCCGGCGAAGGGTACGCCGTGCCAGCCCTCGACGACCTGCGGACCTGAGGTGCCCAGACCGAGCATGAAGCGTCCGCCGGACATCGACTGCAGGCTCATCGCGGTCATGCCGACCAGCGCGGGCGTGCGTGTTCCGCCCTGGATGATGCCGGTGCCGAGCTTGATTGTTTCGGTCTTGCCGGCGAGGTAGGCGAGCGGCGTGATGCCGTCGTAGCCCCATGCCTCTGCCGACCAGATCGAATAGACACCCAGTTTCTCCGCCTCCTGTGCGTAGAGCGCGGCAGAGTCCCAGTCGTCGATGTGGTCTCGGTGGAGACCGATTGCGACCCGCATTGGTTGTCGTGTCATGCGGGGTAGCCCTCGGTCTCTTTGATCGCGTTGACCTGGTTGGCGTGATCGATGTCGTGTACGCGCTGGAAGATGAACCAGCCGCGACCGTGCAGCTCGCCGAAGAATCCGTGCGGTGACGTGGGCTCAAAGGCAGGCGGCTCAGGCAGTCCATCGATCACGTTGGCGAAGATCCTGGAATCATCGAGCAACGCAGTGACAATGTCGGGGAATGGCATATCGGCTTCGCGCTGGGCTGGGTCAACAGCGCCGATTCCCTGTGGCGAGGCAGTTGGCTCGCGGCCATTGGCGAGATCGGTGACCAGGTTGGCGACACGTCGCGAGCCGTCGAGCACGTGCTGGGCGACCTCTTCGATGCTCCAGTCGTCCGCTGCGGGTTTCCAGGCGGCTTGCTCGGGGGTGACGCGGTTGAGCGTGTTGAGGAACTCGACGCGCCCAGAGACAACGCGCGGCCATAGCTCGAGCCAGGTGTACTTCTCGGCCTGGGAGAGCATGTAGCCGGAGACGCGCTGGCGTTCCTCGTCGGCGATTGGTCGTTGGGGCATAGTTGCGGTCTCTTTCTGGGTGCGGGACCCCCCTCTGCCTTCGGCATCTCCCCCCAGAGGGGGGAGAAAAGGAGAGTGGCAGCATCTCCACCCGCAAAGGGTGGAGATGGGGAGCGTGCTGGGCTAGCGGCCCTGGAAGTCTGGGTCTCTTTTTTCCATGAAGGAGCGAACGCCTTCTTTGAAGTCGTCGGAGCGGAAGAGGGGCAGAAGCTGGAGGTAGATGTGGTCGACGGCGGCCTCGAAGGGTTCGTCCATACCGAGGCGCATCATGCGTTTGGTGGCCTGAACGGAGAGTGGGGCATTGGCGGCGATCTCTTCGGCCAGCTCCATGGTGCGGGTCATGAGATCGTCGTGATCGACGACCTCGTTGACCAGCCCGATGTCGAGCGATTCCTGTGCGTCGAGCACGCGGCCGCGGAAGGCGACCTCGGCGGCTCTTGCCCAACCGAGCAGTCGCGGCAGAATCCAGGTGCCACCAGACTCGGGCAGGACGCCTCGACGGGCGAAGACGGCGCCCATCTTGGCACGGTCGGAGGCGATGCGAATGTCGGCCAGCAGGGCCATGTCCATGCCGTAGCCGGCCGCTGCGCCGTTGAGCGCGCAGATGACGGGCTTGTCCATCTTCTGCAGCACGACCGGTGGGGCGTCGCGCAGGTCGAAGAGCGAGTAGCCGGGCGCGCCAATGTTGCTGTCGCCGTCACCCTGAAGGCGCTGCTGCTGGTCGACGAGGTCGAGTCCTGAGCAGAAGCCGCGGCCGGAACCGGTCAGGACGATGACGCGAATGTGTGGCTCGCGCTGGCAGGCGATGAGTTGAGCGGAGAGCGCCTCGAGCATCTCGTTGGTGATCGCGTTGAGTCGTTCCGGTCGGTTGAGCGTGATGATCGCGACATGTCCGCGCTCCTCATAGAGCAGCGTTTCGGTCGCAGGAGCGGTCAAGGTGGTCATTTGGACTCCTGGGTTGTTGACGTTTCAATGAGTGTATAGGTGGCTCTGAGCGTGTCATGGCGACCGAGAGCGGGTGCCTTGACATTCGAGTCGGCTGAGGGACGGCTGACGGGTGATGTCGTTGATGGCCTTGGGAGGTTCGTGATTCCTGCCTGCGCAGGAATCACGGAGGGGGAGTGCAGGTTTCGGGAAGGGGGATCGCGTGGCGACGGTTGGGGGACGACTGGCCGGTGTTGTCGTTGATGGGGATGGGTGGTTCGTGATTCCTGCCTACGCAGGAATGACGGAAGGGGGCGCAGGAGTGATAGAAGGGGGCGCAGGGGTGACGGAGGGGAGTGTGAACTGACCCTATGTGGTTGTAGAGAGCTCGGGAGTTTTGTTGTTCGCCGCCGTCTTAGCCTCGAAGGTGTAGTCGCCCTGGGAGTGGTCGACGACGATGGTTGCGCCTTCCGGGAAATCGCCGGCGATCAGGAGTTTGCTGAGCGGGTTTTCGATTCTTCTCTGGAAAACTCTGCGCAGCGGGCGAGCCCCGAAGGCTGGGTCGTAGCCGTCTCTGGCGAGTTGTCGGCGTGCTGATGCTGTGAGTTCGATGTCTCGGCCGCTATCGGCGAGGCGGCTTCGTTCCTCGTGGGTGATCAGGTCAACGATCTCGAGCAGCTCTTCCTCACTGAGCGGGTCGAAGACGACGATTTCGTCGACACGGTTGAGAAACTCGGGGCGGAAGAAGTCCCGCAGGGCGCGTTCGGAGTCACGTGCTCGCTCGTCATGGGAGCCGGCGAAGCCAAGATTGTTGGTTGGCCGTGAGCTGGTGCCAAGGTTGCTGGTCATGATCACGACCGTATTGCGGAAGTCGACAGTGCGTCCCTGACCGTCGGTGATCCGGCCGTCATCGAGCACCTGGAGCAGCAGGTTGAAGACGTCGGGGTGGGCCTTCTCGATCTCGTCCAGCAGGACGACGCGGAACGGTCTCCGGCGGATGAGTTCGGTCAGGCCGCCGCCGTCGTCGTAGCCGACGTAGCCGGGAGGCGCGCCGACGATTCGGCTGACGGTGTGACGCTCATGGTACTCGGACATATCAAGCCGGACGAGGGCGTCCTCGGAGTCAAAGAGGTACTCGGCCAGAGCCTTTGCCAGTTCAGTCTTGCCGACGCCAGTGGGTCCGACGAAGATGAACGAGCCGATCGGCCGGGTGGGATCCTTGAGTCCAGCTCGGGCTCGTCGGATGGCGTCGGAGACGACGGTGACGGCGTCGGACTGGCCGATCACGCGGTCGTGCAGTTCTTCTTCGATTCTGAGCAGCCGCGCTTCGTCGTCGGCGAGCATTCGGCTGACGGGAATGCCGGTCATATCGCCGACGAGTTCAGCGATGTCGCGTTCGTAGACGGTGTCTTGCTCGGCATGCTCCGCGTTCCAGTGGTCGCGGCTGGCCTGGACCTCGTCCTGGATGGCGAGCAGTTCCTGTTTGATTCGGGCGGCGGTCTCGTAATCCTCGCGCTGGGCGGCGGCCTCCTGCTCCTGCTTGAGTTCGTCGACTCGGCGGCGCAGCTCGACCACGCGCGCCGGCGGCGACTGGTTATCGATCACGAGTCGTGAGGCGGCCTCGTCGATCAGGTCGATGGCCTTGTCGGGTAGGTGTCGTTCGGTCAGGTAGCGCTGGGAGAGCCGCACAGCGGCTTCGATCGCCTCCTCGCTGATGGAGACTCCATGGTGCGACTCGTAGCGCGGCTTGAGCGCGGAGAGGATTGCGATTGCATCCTCGGTTGACGGTTCCTCGAGGTAGACGGGCGCGAAGCGTCGTTCGAGCGCGGAGTCTTTCTCGATGTGGCGACGGTACTCGTCGAGCGTGGTCGCTCCAACGACGTGTAGCTCGCCTCGGGCAAGGGGTGGTTTGAGCATGTTGGCGGCGTCGATTGCGCCCTCGGCTGCGCCGGCGCCGACGACAGTGTGCAGCTCGTCGATGAAGAGGATGACTTCGCCTTCGGATTCGCGCACTTCATCGATGACGGACTTCAGGCGTTCCTCGAATTCTCCGCGGAACTTGGCTCCCGCGAGCAGGACGCCCATGTCGAGGGACATCAGTCGCTTGCCGCTCAGATTCTCCGGCACGTCGTCGGCGGACATGCGCTGGGCGAGGGCCTCGGCGATGGCGGTCTTGCCGACGCCAGCCTCACCGATGATGACCGGGTTGTTCTTGGTCCGTCGGTTGAGGATTTGCAGGACACGGCGGATTTCGGTGTCGCGTCCGGTCACAGGATCGAGTTTGCCCTCGGCAGCGAGCCGAGTGACATCGGTTGCGTAGCGGTTGAGGGCGTCGTAGTGGGACTCGGCGTCGGGTTGATCAACTCGGCGAGAGCCGCGGATCTGCTGGAGGGCCTTGTAGAGGCGCTCTGCGGTGATGCCGTGGGAGCGGATGATCTGCGTGGCGGGGCCGCCCGAGTCACCGGTCAATGCGATCAGGATGTGTTCCACACCGACGTATTCGTCGTTGAGTCGTTCGGCTTCGACGTTGGCTCGCTCGAGCAGCTGAACGACGCGCGGCGTGACGGTGAGCTGGACCACGTCGTAGCTGAGTCTCGGCGCGGCGTCTATTACTGTGTCGGCGTCGGCGCGGAGCCGGGCGCGGTCAACATTGAGCGCGTTGAGCAGGTCGTGGGCGAGTCCGTCCTCGACGCGGGCGATGCTGGCGAGCAGGTGCTCAACGTCCCATTGGGCGTGCCGCTTTTCGCGCACGAGGTTCTGGGAGGCTTCGAGCAGTTGCTGTGCCTGGTTGGTGAATCGGTCTCGTCGCATCATCGTCTTCGCTCCGTTCCCTGATGTCGCTCACGTTCGAAGGGCACAGCCGGGAGTTGCTGGTCGCGGTGACGTTGCAGCTCCCGCCTGAGTTGTCGGTTTTCGGTCTGCAGTTCGTCGATCTGTTGTCGCAGTCGCAGGATGATGTCGGCGCCGGCGAGGTTGACGCCGAGTTCGTCGATCAAACGGCGAATCATCAGCAGCCGCTCGATGTCGGCCTGGCTGTAGAGGCGTTGGCGGCCCGACGTGCGTGCGGGAATGAGCAGGCCTTCCCGCTCGTAGGTACGCAGCGTTTGCTGGTGCACACCGACCAATTGAGCGGCAATGCGAATCGTGTAAACGGGTTGGTCGGTCACGAGGGTTCGCCTTCCTCGTTGGGCTCGACGTTGTCATCGAGGTCGCGGAGTTGTTTGAAGAGGTCGATCTGTTCGGGCGTGAGTTGCTTTGGCAGTTGCAGCGAGACTTCCGCGAGGATGTCGCCGCGACCTTCACGCTTGAAGCGCGGCATGCCTTGTCCGCCGAGCCGGAAGACGCGGCCGTTCTGTGTCCCGGGCGGAATTCTCAGTGCCAGTCCGCCGCTACCGCTGAGCGAACGGACGACGGCTTCGCCCCCCAGCACGGCAGTCGTGACCGGAACGTCGACGAAGACGTGGACGTCGTCGCCTCGGCGTTCGAAGACCGGGTCGTCGTCGACGCTGATTGCCAGGTAGAGGTCACCAGACTGACCTTGCGGGCCGTACGGAGAGTCTTCGCCTTTGCCGGAGATCTTGATCCGCGAGCCGGAGTCGACGCCCGGTGGGATGGTGACTTCAATGCGTGATCCGCCGCCGCGCTGCACGGTTCTCGTGGTGCCTCGGAAGGCTTCGCGCAGGGAGACGGTGAGGTTGTGCTCGATGTCTCGGCCTCGCGTGGGCGCCTGCGGGGTTCTCGCGCCACCCTGGCCGCCGAACAGGTTTCCGAGGAGATCGCCAATGTCGCCGGCGTCACCGAACTGTTCGCCGAAGTCGAATTGGATGTTTCCTCGTTGACCGCCAACACGCTGGCCACCAAGAGGCTGGCTGCCGCCGAATCCGCCAAAGCCGCTAAACCCGCCTGGTCCGCCTGGTCCACCGCGCTGCCGCTGCATTTCTTCGAGCTGCTCCGCGTGCTCCCACTGATCGCCCCACTTGTTGTATGCGTCGCGCTTCTTCGCGTCGGAGAGGACGTCGTGTGCGGCGTTGACTTCTTTGAAGCGCGCCTCCGCGTTGGGATCACCGCTGTTGACATCGGGGTGGTACTGGCGGGCAAGCTTGCGGTAAGCGGAAGTGATGTCGCGTTCGGAGGCGTCGTGAGACACGCCGAGGATCTGGTAGAAGTCGCCGGGCATCGCGGAATCCTTTCTTGATAGTTAGACTATCAGATATAGTGTCAGGAAGTGAGTTATGTGTCCCATAGAACAATTCAGGCATTTGAAATGCTGAGTGGATCTATATAAGGTTTCATCAGTGGTCCGGATCAAGAGTGATTTGATTCGGCAAAAGCAGCTCAGAAAGGGACGAATGATGAGCAAGATTCTGATTCGCGATCCATATGCCGAGTTCGACAGCCTGTTCTCGGGCCAGTTCCCCAGCGCGTTCGGCCGTCGCCTTGGGCGGGTCTCGGCGCCGGCTCCGACCTCGAAGTGGACGCTGCCCGTGAATGTCTACGAGACGGACGAAGGCGTCGGTATCGAGGCCTGGGTGCCGGGCTTCAAGGAAGATGAGATCTCGGTGACCGTCGATGATGGTCAACTGCGCATTCACGCCGAGCGATCATCCGACGAGGAGTCGGAGAACGGAACAGGCGAGGATCGCAAGTACCGCCGGCGCGAGGTGACGCGCACCGTGCTCTCGCGCAGTTTCCGCCTGGACCCGTCGTACGACGCTTCGAAGATCGCCGCCCACCTGGCCAACGGCGTGCTGGAGTTGTCGCTGCCGAAGTCGGAGGAGGCAGAGCCGCAGCGCATCGCGATTAACACCGGCGCCGTCAGTGAGGCGGTCGCCGAGGTTGTCGAGGACGAGGGCTAATCTCTGGCGCGGCAATGTCATCGGCCACAGATGGCTCCTCCGTCGAGATGGCGGAGGAGCCATTGTGGTTTAACCTGAATTCATGGTTCAGCGGATGTTGGCTCTCGTGCCCGATGAGCAGGCTCGCGCCCAGATTGACCTGGTTCGAGCGTTGTATGACCGTGAGCAGGTAGATGCGACGCCGCCGCATATCCCTGTGACGGACGAGTTCGACGATCACTACGGGCTGGAAGATCTGCAGCAGATGCTGGAAATCATCCTCGGTCTGTTTCATCCGTTCATGCTGGAGTTGGGCGCCCCGCAGTCGTGGTACGACGATGGCGAACATTTGCTGCAGATGGTCGCCGAGCAGGGCGCTGAGGACGCGCAGAGAATCTCTTCGATTGTGTATCGCGATCTGTATCCCGAGCAGACGCCGAATGCGCTGATTCGCTCGCGCTCGCCGCTTGAGCGCACCGCGCTAACGGTGGGTCGGTTCCGCCGCGAAGCCGAGGCGCTGTCGGCGGCGGATTCACTGTCGGCCCAGCGCTACTTCCTGGTAGTCACGCACGTGGGCGTGTTTGACGCCGTCGAGCAGTCAGAAGGTCCGAAGGGCTGGTCGCTGAGGCGGTCTCTGCCATTGGGATCAATGATGGCGGACTTCTAGTCGTTCAGGCGTCGGTTGCGGTTCGGTTGGAGTACTCTGAGCGCACAATCAAGGCAGCTCGGGAGGTGTCCCATGCCGGTCGTGACTGTTTCCAGCCAGTACGGCGCAGGAGCGCGTGATGTTTCGCGGCGTTTGAGTCGCGATCTGGGGCTCGAATACATCGATCAAACCGTGTTGGTCGACGCGTCGCGCCAACTTGGGCGGACCGTCTCGGAGGTTGCCGAGAAGGATGAGCGCACCGACTCGTTGCGCGCCCGATTGGGCCATTTCCTGCAGCGCGCGTTGGAACGGTCGGCCGCCGGCGGCGCGATCGATCCGATGCTCGGCTCCGGCAACCTGGAGCTGATGCTCTCGCAGAGCTACCAGGAGCTGACCGACAGCGGATCAGGCGTGGTCGATGACCGCGCCATCCTGGCGACGACATCGCAAATCATCGAGTCGATCGCGCAGCGCGGGAATGTCGTGATCATCGGGCGAGGCAGCCAGATGATCCTGCGCGGCATTCCCGATGCCACTCATGTGCAGCTTGTCGCTGAGCCGGAGGTTGCGCTTGCTCGCGTGCAGGAGTGGGAGGGCATCGACGAGATCGCTGCGTCCCGCCGGATCGAGGAGTTCAACAAAGGCCGCGCCGAGTTCCACCGCAAGTTCTGGCAGGTCGATGTCTGGTCGCCGCTGCACTACGACATGGTGATCAACACAACGCATTTGACCTACGTGCAGGCGGCGCAGTTGGTCGCGTCGGTGGTTGAGAAGAAGGCAGCGGCTACAGTCTGAGCGGCTCGAAGCGCCGGGCTTAGCTGACGAGTGAGCGCAGCACGTCCTCAGCGGCGATCAGCCTTGGCGCCATGCCGAAGGGTCCGTGGATCTGCAGCCCCTCGGCGTCGAGCGATTCTCGCGGGCCGATGGCCTCGCGGTAGTTGGCCATGACCGGATGATCTTCGCCGACGGCGTCGGACAGCAGTTCCTCGGTGGAATCGCGCCAGCGCATGAAGTCTTCGGTGGTCGGACCGATGGCGCGGATGTAGCGGGAACGCTCAAGGAGTAGGTCGATTTGTTCGTTCAGGTTCATGCCGCAAAGTGTATCGCAGGGTTGCGAATTGCCGCTCAGGGCCAACGTTCCACGGAAGCGCCTGCCCGGTCGTTCCAACGGAGTTCGATCGGTTGGGGCTGTTTGAGGCCTGCGGGGTCGCTTGCGCCAGGGAATGAAGCGGAGGGCGTCTCGATGCTCATCAGGATCCCGTCCTCGTTCGGCTTGGAATAGAGATTGCGGCGCACGGCTTCTTCCTGGAAGCCTCGAGAGCGGTACAGGGTTCGAGCGGCGACGTTGGACTCCCGAACCTCGAGCTGAATAACCTCGCATTCCAGTCGCTGCGCCAGTCGGAAGACGCAATTGAGCAGGATGGCGCCGAGCCCTTGTCCATGACGTTCAGGATCGACGGCGAAGGTGCAGAGCTGCAGTTGATCGACGATGTGCCAGGTTCCGAAGTAGCCCAGCAAGGCCGAATTGGACCCCAGCAAGGCCGAATTGGACCCCAGCAAGGCCGAATTGGACCCGGCGGAATCCGTCAGGACATAGAAGATGCTGATCGGCGAGTCGCTGATTTCACCAACGAAGTGTCGTCGGCTCCAGCCGGATTCACCGAAAGCGCGCTGATCCAGGGCGGTCACTTCATCGACATCTTTGAGCGTCATTGGGCGTAGCAGGAGCATGTCGAGCACGTGTCGGAGGAAGTTGGACGCAGAGATATTGGCCCGGATAGAGAGCATGGGAAATGCGTCAGAGTTAACCAGCAGGGTGTTGCCGGCTATCCCAGAACCAGAGCGCCACTATACTGCTGATGAAGTATGACTCAGTTTCAACGGCGAGCCGACGCCGGGGCGATGACAGCAGACCGCCCGGTCGGGAGCCGAAGTTGACCGCCTTGACAGCAGATGTCCAGCCCGGCCGCAAGTGGCGGCTGCCGATCTCGGTTCTGATTATCGGGCGCGTGATGCGCTTTGCCCTGCCCTATTGGAAGGGCCTGACGATTACGGCCATCGCGATTCTGGCGACCGCCGCGTTCGCTATCGCGACACCGTGGCTGTTGCAGTTCGCCGTTGACACAGCGATCTCGACTGAGATCGTCGACGGACAGACTCAGGTGGCGATCACCGGCTGGTTAGTTGCGGTCGCAGGCGTCGCGCTCGTCGGCGCTGCCTTGCTGCGCGGCACGACCATGTTTGTACAGCGATACCTGGCCGAATGGGTTGGCCAGACGGTCGCCTATGACCTGCGCAACGCCATCTATCAGCGTCTACAGACGCTGTCGTTCCGCTTCCACGACGGCGCGGAGACAGGCCAGATCATGGTCCGCGCGACCCAGGACGTGGAAGTTGTGCGAATGTTTATCAACTTCGGCGGGGTGCAGCTGACCTTCACCGTGGTGTTGGGTGTCGCAACCCTGATCATCATGTTGTCGATCAATTGGCCGCTGGCGCTCATGGTCTGGGCGATCATGATTATCATCTCCATCCGCTCGGCAGTGATCGCCCGACGCCTGCGCCCCATCTGGAATGACGTGCAGGAGTCGCAGGCGCAGCTCGGCACCGTGTTGCAGGAAGCGCTCTCCGGCATCCGCGTGGTCAAAGCGTTTGGACGTTCAGAGTTCGAGGGGCAGAAGTTCGGCCGCACGGCTGGATGGCTGCAGCAACGCTCGTACGACGCGTCGATGGTGCAAGCGGTCAACATGCCGCTGATGACGGCGCTGGGCGCAGTCACGATTGTGCTCACGATCTGGTACGGCGGCCGCGAGGTCGTGGCCGGCACCTTCACCGTTGGCGAACTGACGATGTTCCTGATGTTCCTGACCATCCTGCAGATGCCGATTCGCGGCCTCGGCTGGATGGTGATGATGGTCCCGCGCGCGGCGACGGCCGGCATGCGCATCTTCGAGATTCTGGACCAGGAATCAGAAGTGCAGGACAACCCGGATGCAGTTGCTCCGGCACAGCCGCAGGGACATGTCAAGTTTGATCAGGTGAGTTTCTCCTATGACCCGCGTTCGCCCGTGCTGGGCGGGATCGACTTCGAAGCCAAGCCGGGCGAACTGATCGCGTTGCTTGGACTGACTGGCAGTGGCAAATCGACGGTGGTCAACCTGATTCCTCGGTTCTACGACGTGAGCGCCGGGCAGGTCACGTTTGATGGCCAGGATGTCCGCGATTGGCCACTGGAAGCGCTGCGCCAGCAGGTCGCAATTGTGCAGCAGGAAGTGTTCCTCTTCGCGGCCACGCTGAAAGAGAACATCGCCTACGGTCGGCCCGACGCGACAGATGAAGAGATCGAAGCCGCAGCCAAGCTGGCCCGCATCCATCACTTCATCAATCGATTGCCGGAGAAGTACGACACCTGGGTCGGTGAGCGTGGGGCAAACTTCTCGGGCGGCCAGAAGCAGCGGATTGCGATTGCTCGCGCGTTGTTGATGGACCCTCGGGTGTTGATTTTCGACGACTCGACCTCGTCGGTGGATGCTGCGACCGAGTTTGAAATTCAGCAGGCCATGGCCGCACTGATGCGTGGGCGTACGACGTTCGTGATTGCTCACCGATTGCGCTCGCTGCGCGAGGCGGACCAGATCCTGGTGTTGGACAAAGGAAAGATCGTCCAGAAGGGCAAGCACGACGAACTATTGGCGCAGGGCGGCCTCTACCACGAGATCTATGAGCTGGAGCTGCGCGACCAGGAGTCGTCACAGGCGTCTCCGTTGGAAGCCGCAGCGGTAGCGGGCGGGAGCGGCTGAGATGGGCATGATGGGCGGCGGCATGGCCGGCGGTTGGACGTCCAACCTGGGCGGCGGCGGACACGGTCCGCGCAGCGCCTGGGCTTCATCGGCATCAATGGCTGACGGTTGGGACAAGGAATACGGATCGCTCTACAACCCGAGACTGGTGCGTCGCTTTGGCCGCTATATCGGACCACACAAGAAGCGCCTGGCAGCGGCAATCCTCGCCAACATCATTTTCGCGATGGCGCTCAACGTCCAGGTGTTCGTCGTCTACCGGGCGATGCAGGGCGCACTGGACAACGGCGTGGCCTCGGAGTTGGACACGATCGGGATTGCCTTCGGCGTGATCGTCCTGGTGTCGTGGGCCAGCGAGTTTGTGCGCCAGTGGTTGATGGCCAACATCGGGCATCCCATATTGCGCCAGATGCGGCAGGATGTCTTTGATCACCTGATGCGCCTCGAGCACCGGTTCTACGACCGTGGTGAGGTTGGCGCGATCATGTCGCGCGTCACTTCCGATGTGCAGGTGCTGCAGGAAATGCTGACGTCAGGCGTGCTGACGGTGATCGGCGACATTTTCGGGCTCGTGATCATCATGGGCGTGTTCCTGTTCATCGACTGGCAGCTCGCGCTTGGCGCGTTTGCGGTGTTGCCGATTCTGATTGTTGCGATGGCGTTTTGGAGCAAGCGTGCTCGCAAGGCATTCCTCGAGACGCGCGTCGCGATTGCGGCCGTGAACTCGACGCTGAACGAAGACCTGAACGGCGTTCGCGTGGTTCAGAGCCTGAACCGAGAGTCGGAGAACGCTCGCCGATTCGACCGGATCAACAACTGGAATCTGCGCGCGACCCGCCGCGCCGGGCTGCTCTCGGCAGCGATCATGCCGCTGGTTGAGATCCTGATTGCCGTCGCGACAGCAATCATCATCGCGATTGCTGTGGCTCGACTAAGCAACGGCACGTTGACGGAGGCGGCCGGAATCGCCAGCATCGTCGCCTTTGCGATTGGGATTCAGCGCTTCTTCGACCCGGTCCGCGACCTCGTGCTGCAGTACACGATGTTCCAGCGCGCAATGGCCGGCGCCGAGCGGGTGTTTGAAGTGCTCGACACGGAGCCGGAGATCGAGGACTCGCCGGAAGCGAGAGACCTGCCAGATGTCGCCGGTCACGTTCAATTCGACAACGTGTCGTTGGAGTACGTGGAAGGCGTTCGCGTCCTGTTCGACTTTGACCTGGAAGTGCAGCCGGGTGAAACAGTGGCGCTTGTCGGCGAGACCGGCGCAGGCAAGACGTCGATTACCTCGTTAATCACTCGCAACTACGAAGTGACCGAGGGCGCAGTCCGAATCGACGGGCACGACGTGCGTGAGGTCACGCGAGCGTCGTTGGTACCGCGTGTGGGCGTGGTCTTGCAGGACCCGTTCCTGTTCTCGGGCACGGTGCTCGACAACATTATGTATGGCAATCTCGAAGCGACGCGCGAACAGGCGATCGCTGCGGCGAAGGTTGTCGGCGCCGACCAGTGGATCGAGCGTCTGTCACAGAGCTACGACACGCCGCTGGCGGAGCGCGCCCAGAACCTGTCGATTGGACAACGTCAGCTAGTGGCGTTTGCCCGCGCGATCCTCAGCGACCCGCGCATCCTGATTCTGGATGAAGCGACGGCAAATGTCGATTCACAAACCGAGGCGCTGATCCAGGAAGCGATCGCACGCGTGATGCGGGGACGTACTGCATTCGTGATCGCTCACCGGCTCTCGACGATTCGCGCCGTGGACCGGATCATTGTGCTGGAGTACGGACGGATCCTTGAACAGGGGTCGCACGATGAGTTGCTGGAGCTGGACGGGCACTACGCCAAGCTCTACCGAATGATGTACGCAGCGCAGGAGTCGGTCGAGTTTGACGAGGACGCAGCGCTGGCAGTGTTGGATCGAATGCGAGAGCGTACCAGTTCAAATGGGCGTAACGGCACCAACGGAACCCGCGCGTCTTCGGAGAAGAATGAGCCTGCGTTAGCGCTCGACTAAGATTGCCTCCCTTTCCCCTTGCGGTGACCTTTGAACCAAGGTCAAGTGCGTGCCTACAGATCCGTCATACCCGCGCTTGTCGCGGAGCCTGCCCCCGGCTTGAACGGGGGTATCTTGCTGATTCCACCACTACGTCTGTGCTGTGCGCGTCGAGATTGCCCCGACGGAGCACGGCAATGACGGGGTGGATGTCCGTTGTGGTGTCTCTGCAAGGGGGACTTGTGGCCGGTCTCAACCAGAACCAGCTTCGAAGAGTGTTCCCTGGTCTGGCGAGGATTCCTGCGGCGTGAGACCGAGGTGGCTCCAGGCGGCGGGCATCGCGACTCGGCCTCTGGGTGTTCGGGCGAGGAATCCGAGCTGGATCAGGTATGGCTCGTAGACGTCCATCACGGTGTCGGTGTCCTCAGCGACTGCGGCGGCCAGCGTGTCCAAACCGACAGGGCCTCCGTTGAAGCCTTCGATCAAGGCTCGCAGCAGGCCTCGGTCGTGCTCGTCGAGGCCGAGTTCGTCAACTCGGAGCCCACGCAGTGCCTCGTCGGCCACGGCTGAAGTGATCACGCCATCGGCGCGGACCTCGGCGAAGTCCCGAACGCGTCGTAGCAGTCTGTTGGCGATTCGCGGCGTCCCTCGAGCGCGTTCTGCCAGCGTCCTGGCACCGGCCGATTCCAGTTCGACTTCCAGCGCTTCGGCTGAGCGAATGATGACCTGTTCCAGCTCAGGCGTCGAGTAAAAGTCCAGCCGCTGGACCATGCCAAAGCGGTCGCGGAGCGGCGGCGAGATCATCGCATAGCGGGTCGTCGCACCGATCAATGTGAATGGTTTTACCGAGAGCTGCACACTGCGCGCTGCCGGCCCGCTGCCGATCATCATGAAGAGCTGGAAGTCTTCCATGGCCGAGTAGAGGACTTCCTCAGCGGAGCGCGGCACGCGGTGAATCTCGTCAATGAACAGGACGTCGTGCGTCTGCATGGTGGTGAGGATCGCGGCAATGTCGCCGGCACGCTGAATCGCGGGCCCGCTGGTCGGTCGCAGGTTGACTCCCAGTTCCCTGGCCACAATCCGGGCCAGTGTGGTCTTGCCCAGGCCTGGCGGTCCATATAGCAGGAGATGGTCGAGTGCTTCGTCACGGCCTTTCGCTGCATCGACGGCGATCCTGATGGCCTCGTGCACAGTAGATTGGCCGACGAATTCGTCCAGCCTCGTCGGCCGCAGCGCACGGTCCTGGGCGTCGACTTCCGTTGCGTCGGCGTCGATCACGCGCCCGACGGCAGCACCGTCCTCGTGTTGGTCGTCCTGGGTGTCCTGCGTGGTCATTGCGAGCGCCGCAGAAATGCGTTACGGCTGGCAACGGCGAGCGGGTGCAGCGGTTGTCCGCTGTTTAGTTGACTGGTCAGTCGACGCTCAAGGAACATCGCCGCTGCCGCGTACAGGTCGGTCTCGGCCGCCGCAGCGACCGCGGCCAGACCCGGATCGCGCCTGACCTTACGAGGGTCAATCTTGTCGGCCAAGAACATCGCAATCGACTCAAGTGAGTAGTCCGGATGTGCGGTGGTGTGAAAGGCGATCGCGTCGAGAATCTCGTCGTGCTGAACTTCAATCACATCACGGGCGTAGGCAGCGGCCAGGGGTCCGTGAAGAATGATCGGCGCCGCCTCTTCGTGTTCGGTGATGGGCACGCGGTAGTGGCGAGCCAGGGCGATGAGTTCGCCATCACCGCAGTGCCGAAACAGGTCGTGGCCCGCAGCGGATGCCGAGCAGATGTCGCGGTCCAGCTCGTGCACGGCGGCGAGACGCAACGCGCCTTTCACCACCCGATGCGTATGCCGCTGAAGTTTCTCAGGCCGGTCGAGCATCGCCTGCTCGAAGCGTTCTCGGATCTCGATGGGGTCGGTCAGGCGTCCCGCTGTAGTCATCGACGGCCTCGACGTGGCCGATCGTCGGCCGGACGCTCAAGCTGGACCCCCACAAAGTCAGAGACGGCCACCCCGACATCGAGCGCTTCCTGTTCGGTCGGGAACCTGCCGATGCGCATCAGGTTGCCGTCGGCGAATGCGATGTTTGCCGTGTGTGTGCCGCTGAACTGGAGCAGAATCGGCCTGGAACGTTGATGAGTCAGAGTGATCGTTTCGATGTCGTAGAGCTCGAAGTTCCAGTTGCGATTGACCATCCAGAGAATCGACTGGTGGACCTTGCCGATGTCCTCGGAGAGATCAAAGTCGACCTCGAGGACGTCACCGCCGACGACGCCAAGGATCGCCCAGAGGATCCCACCACCGAAGTAGCCGGCGGCGGCCCCGATGATGGCTGCGCCCAGGGGATCGGGCTGTCCAAAGCTGAACACGGCGATCAATGCGACAATGCCAGCCGGAATCGCGCCGTAGGCCCAGTTGGGCAGCGGCGACCAGAAGGTGCGGAGGCGCATCGTATCCTGATTGGGGAACGAGAGGCGCACGATCGAGGACCGTGTCCTGGGAGCCGCCGGTTCGGACATCTCAGCAGGGCGTCGGCGTCGTCTGCGGGCCATGATTAGAGGCTATCCGATGAGACGGTTGGTGGGATTGCTGGCGGCGACGGCGGTCTGGGTCCTGTGTATGTCGCCGGCGCTGGCCGAGGGACTTGTGATGTCGGGCAGCCGCTACTCGGCGCCGCTATGGACGTGGATCGCGGCGATCGTGGTTGCGGTAGGGCTTAGCATCGTTGGCCTGGCGATTGGGTGGTGGTTCCTGCGCAAGCGGTCGCAGCTGGGATCGTCGGAGTAGGACGTCTCTACAAATCCAGTTCCGTAGCACGATCAACTGGGACCCTCGGGGTCAATCAGTCGACGGGGGCTGAAGATGAAGTGAACCTGCCTGGGCGCAACGTGCACCCATTCGGAGAGATCTGACAGAGACTGAAGAGGCCGCCCTCAGGCGGCCTCTTCAGTCTCTGTGGGACAGCCTCCCGAGGGAGGAGCGCTTAGATCTCGAGCAGTTCGGCGACCTTCTCGCGGTGATGGTCGGCGTCGCCCCACATCAGCTCGGCCATCTTCTGGCGGCGGAAGTAGAGCTGGATGATGTACTCCTTGGTGAAGCCGATGCCACCATGAATCTGCTGACCGTGGGCGACGACGCGGCGAGTGGCGTCGGAGCACCAGGCCTTGGCCATGGCGACCTGCAGGTCGGCGTCGTCTTCGCCCTCGGTGACGGCCCAGGCGGCGCGGTACATGATGAAGCGCGAGCCATCGACGTCGGTGATCATGTCGGCGGCCTTGTGCTGGATCGCCTGGAAGGAGCCGATCGGGCGACCGAACTGGATGCGCTCCTTGGCGTAGTCGACCGAGATTTCGAAGTCCCGCTGGGCCAAACCGACGAGATAGGCGCAGTAGGCGACGGTGAAGTAACGCTTGGCGATCTCAACCATGGCCCAGGCGTTGCCGGCCTCGCCGAGCAGGGCGTCGGCGCCGACGCGCACGCCGTCGAGCTTGACTTCGCACTGCTTGTCGGCGGCGATGGTTTGCAGAACGGTGGTCGACAGGCCCTCAGCGTTACCCGGAACGAGGAAGAGCGAAACGCCCTCGTCGCCTTCGGAGCCCGGAGTACGTGCGACGACCAGGATGGTGTCGGCGTTGTGGGCGTCGGGGATGAAGAGCTTGGTGCCATTGAGCACGTAACCATCGCCGTCGGCGGTAGCGGTTGTCTCAATGCCTGAGCTGTCGAAGCGGGCCGAAGGTTCGGTCAGAGCGAAGGTCATCACGTGCTGACCCGAGGCGACGGCTGAGCAGTACTGCTGCTTCTGGGCGTCGCTGCCGATGGCCTCAACGAAGCCGGCGGTGAGGACAGTGTTGATGAACGGTCCGGGAACCAGCGCGCGACCGAACTCTTCCAACAGCACGCAGAGGTCGAGGAAGGACAGACCGGCGCCGCCGAGCTCCTCAGCAGTGATCAGGCCCATCCAACCCTGGTTGGCCATGCCGTTCCAGAGTTCGTCGGTGTAGCCGCGTTCGTCCTCTTCCATGTCACGCACGAGCTTTTCGGTGCACTCGTTGGTGAGGAAGTCGCGGGCGAAATTCTTCAGCAGTTCCTGCTCTTCGGTCAGTCCGAGGTCCATGTCATCCTCCGTCGCGGCCCATCGATCGTTGACAGGTCCGCAGATTGGTGTCTGGAACGGGCACGTCAAGCGTGCACAACGATTGTGAGGCTATCGGATACCCGCCTATTGCGCCAGAATTCACTAGCGATGCTGCTTCAGTTCATAACGCCGACAGCAATCGTTGGACAGATACTCTGCGGCTATGAGCAAGCGTAGGCGCGAGCGAGACCTGCGCCCTGGTCTGATCAGATGGATCCTCCTGGTCGGCGTCCTGCTGGGAACTGGTCTGGCAGCGCCAGGGCTGCTGGCTCCGGAACCCTTGTCGGCACAGACATCGAACGTGCTAGTTCGCGACGGCACGATCGGTGGGATCTCCGACGTCGACTGGTTCCCATTGTTTGCGCTCGTTGGCGAGAGCTTCGTCTTGACCCTGGAGCGCGAAACGCTTCGGGCTGGCCGGCTTGAGGTCTGGAAACCTGCTGTGGGCGACGCAGGTGCGCAACGGGTCGCACGCTCGGCGGGAGACGACAGTCCGCTGATCTGGACCGCCCCGGAGGGCGGCGCCTGGCGCGTCCGTGTCGCCGGGCTCGGAGCAGCGACCGGGACGTATCGCTTGCGGGTTACACGGCATTTGGACGCGATTGGCGCCCAACTGTCCACGGCTCAGGCGACGAGCTTCAACTCCGACGGCATTCTGATCGAACGATCGAGACTTGATAGCGCCGGTGATGTTGACTGGTTTGCGGTTCCCGTTTCTGCACAAAATCGTTACCGAATCTGGTCTGTGGCGGGTTCGGTGAGAAGTTTGGCAGCTTCGGTTCGAGCGCCGTCGGCAGGGTCGTTCCAGGAAGTGGACGCGATTGGCAACGCCTTCGGTGGGTTCCTGGAGCCTGAACAGGATGGCATTGCGATCCTCTCGGTTCGCGCAACCGAAGTTTGGATGATCGGCAGCTACGCCGTTGGCGTCACGCGCCTGGGAACCGCCGCCGAGCCCGAGGTTAGTCTGCCGCCACGGGAGACATCGCTGCTGCAGATCGCGTCGATTGAGGCATCCTCAACGGTTGGACAAGCGACATTCGATTTTCGCGGCGCATGGGGACCGATCCGGACAAACAGTGGCCTGAGAGTCTGGGTCGACACCGATCCCAGCACGGACGAAGAAGATGAGTGGGAGTATCTGCTGAGGTCGAATGATGGTAGACACGTTCGCATCTGGTCGTTTGCGGAGCGCAAGTGGATCGAAACGGATGATGTGGGGGCGAGCGGGTTCGACACATTGTTGCTGCGGTGGAGCGGGCGCACGGCGGATGCCCAGATTCGTTGGCAGGCCAGCGTCCGCAATAGCGACGGTACGTGGACCGTTTCCCGTCCAGGATTTCTTGCTGTTCCGCACCCGCGTCCAGCGTTGCCTCCGCTCTGGTTCGCTCGCGAGCGGATTGGCAGCGAGGATCCTCGATGGCAAGAGGAGCTGGAAGCAGCTGGTGTTGTGGTTCCAGACTTGAACGACGAGGCGGTGGTGGTCGCGCTCGACGCCGGTCACGGCGTTGACAACGGGGCGTGGGACAACGGGGTGCGCGAAGCGGATTCTAATCTCGATTTTGCGCTGCGAATCGAGGAATTGCTTGAGCAGAAGGGTGTGACTGTTGTCCAGACGCGGCGCACAGCGGGCCGGCCGTATCTGAATCTTGATGAGGCAATCTGGCGGCCCGACTTACAAGCTCGCCCGCATCTCGCGCACCTGGCGAAGGCAGACGTGTTTGTCTCGATTCATTCCAATGCCAACTACCTGTTCGACATCACCGGTCTGGAAGCCTGGTATCTGCCTCGCTGGAACGGCGATGGCGAAAATCTCCGGCTGGCCGAGACCTTGCTGTCATATGTGCAGGAAGCGCTGACCAGATATGGCTATCCGCCCTCTGCGCTCACTTATGACACATCGTGCTGGGAGATCATCAACAATCTCTGCGATCCGATCTATGTGCTCGCGCCGTTCCTGCTGGTTGACGCAGACTCGGCTCGACGATTCGGCGTGGATCCTGAGGAGTTGGGTTTGTCCGAAGACCCGTGGGGCGTTGCGCTCAACGAGTGGCTATGGCGCAGTGACATCACCGTGGGTGAACCGCCGATCGACCTGATCGATCCTGAAACGCAATCCGGGCCGGGCAAAATCGTTCGGGCGAACCTGATGCCAACCGCACTGCTGGAGTTGTTGTACGTCACGGATGAGCGCGAGGCGCAGCTGTTGCGCGATCCCGAGGCACGGCAGTTGGTTGCACAGGCCATCGCGGACGCGATTCTGGATTTCCTCGACATCGAGTGAAGCCGTTGCGTTCTACGCCTGCGTTGGGCGCAACACCAGGTATGTGTCGGTCGCAGCAGAGCAGATCGGTTCGTTTGCCTTGTTACCGGCGGAATGAGTACCGCAAATCTCGTGAAATCAGTCGCAAAGACAGGTACAGATCGGGGGCATATGGTCGTTCTCAGACGGAAACACACAGGGTGTTTTCGATGGATCTGAGAGAGGCGGTTGAAATGTCCAATGCAACGATGACCGACGTGAGGATGCCGGACACATTGATCGATCAGCAGCAGATCTTCCCCTACCTCACCTACGCCGACGCGCCGACAGCCATCGACTGGCTGCGCCGCGTGTTCGGGTTCGAGCTGGTCAGCTCCTACCCCGTGGACGACGGCCGGATCGCCCACGCTGCGCTCTGCTATGACGGTGTGTACATCATGCTCTCGTCAGAGTTGGAGCAGCTCGACAATCACGCTCCGAATGGCGAAACGGTTCCGACATCGCGCGTCCACATGCACGTGCATGATGTCGAGGAGCACTACCAGCGCTCACTGCTGGAGGGCGCCACAATCATTCAGGGTCTGCAAGACAAGTTCTGGGGTCTGCGCTCGTATCACGCCCTGGATCCCGAGGGCTACCGCTGGAGCTTCTGTCAGCGTGTGCAAGAGGTCCCGCGGGAGCACGTCGCGCAGTTGCTCCTCAACTGGTAACTGCCGATCTGCCGCATATGTCTTGTCGCCCCGTTCGGCGTTAATCCGAGCGGGGCGGCTTGTTTATCAGAACATATATGCGCTACCGTTCTGAGGTTGGTCGAGTAGGTCATGCCGAAGGAAGATTGCGATGTCGGACGACGTGCAACTCGATCATCAACGGATTGTTCCTGGTCTGACCTATGCCGACGCTCCGGCGGCGATCGAGTGGTTGTGCCGCGTCTTTGGGTTCGAAGAGGTTCGGCGGATGGAAGTCGGAGACGGCCGGATTGGCAACGCCGCGCTGAGCTTCGATGGCGAACAGATCATGCTGGCGTCAGCATTCGAGGAGGCAGGCTCGTTGTCTCCACGTGATTTGCCTGGTCTACACCAGCAGATCACGGTCTATGTTGACGATGTCGATGCGCACTTCGCTCATGCTCAGGCCGAGGGCGCTGAGATCCTGGCCGAGCCGACAGACCAGTTCTGGGGCGCCCGAAACTACTGGGTGCAGGATCTCGAGGGACACCGCTGGACGTTCCAGCAGCAGATCAGGCGCGTCCCGTTCGATGAGGAAGTTGAGGCGATGAAGAAGTTCGCGAGTGGTGAGGCCTGACCATGAGTGAGACGCAACGAGTCTTCCCATATCTGGCGTACGAGGACGCGGCGGCCGCGGTTGAGTGGCTCTGCCGGGTGTTTGGGTTTGAGCGGTTCGATGTGCAGGCGATTCCGGATGGTCGGATTGTGCATGCTGCGTTGTCGCTGCAGGGCGGACAGATCATGCTGGCGTCGCTGTTCGATGGCGGCGGGTACCGATCGCCCAACGGCTTAGAAGCGTTGCCCAGCCATGTCCTGATTCATGTCGATGACGTCGAGTCGCACTTCCGCGATGCAAAGGCTGCCGGCGCGAACATCCTCTATGGACCAAAAGACCAGCCCTGGGGCGGGCGGCTCTACGAAGCAACCGATCTGGAGGGCCACCGCTGGGCGTTCCTCCAGGAGCACACGACCAACTCAGAATGAGTCAGATTAAGGAGACGAAGTCATGGTTCAGAATCCACCCGAGGGCACTCAACGGATTTTGCCGTACCTCAACTACGCGGATCCGAAGCCGGTGATTGAGTTCCTGATCAACGCCTTCGGGTTCGAGCAGGGACTGCTCCTCGATATGCCCGACGGGTCAGTCGGCCACTGCGAGCTGCAGATGAACGGCGAAACCCTCATGCTGTCAAGCGAGTTTCCAGAAGGCGGCCTGAGCAGTCCCAAGTCTCTAGGTGGAGTTCACGTCACGGTGCTCGTTTACGTTGACGACGTTGATGCTCACTTCGAACATGCCAAGGCGGCAGGGGCTCAGATCGTTGAGGAACCCACCGACCAGTTCTACGGCGACCGCACGTACCGCGCACTCGACCCTGAAGGGGTCGGTTGGGAGTTCCACCAGCACGTTCGCGATGTGACGCCGGAAGAAATGGCCGCAGCGCTGGCCAGTATGGACGAATGAGGCGTTTCCAATGACCGAATCACCCGCACCAATTGAGCAACGAATCGTTCCGGCGTTGTCATACGACGACGCGCCGGCAGTAATCGAGTTTCTCTGTCGAGCCTTCGGGTTCGAGGAGAGATTCCGATTAGACATGCCCGATGGCAGTGTCGGCCATGCTTCGCTGACCATCGGCGGTGCTGAGATCACGTTGGCGTCGGCCTATCCAGAGGGCGGTCTCGGGGGGCCGGCGGGCTTGCCCCATCTGCACGCGAGCATATTGGTCTACGTGGACGATGTTGACGCCCACTTCGCTCACGCGCAGTCGGAAGGCGCCACGATCCTTCAGGAGCCTGAAGATCAGTTCTACGGCGACCGCACGTATCGCGCCACCGATCCTGAGGGCGGCCGCTGGTGGTTCCACCAACAGATGACGGAAGTGTCGGCCGAGGACATGCAAGCCTCGATTGACTCTGCCGAGTAACGAGCGCGGATGATCGGCCGATAGTTGTCGTCTTGTCGGGGGCGTTTGCTGTTCCCGACTAGGGTGTCTTCACATGGGACCGCAAAGCCCGTAAGACCTCGTCATACCCGCGCTTGTCGCGGGTATCTCGCTGTTTCCAGCACCATTGTCTGTGAGGAACTCGGCGAGATTGCCGCGACAAGCGCGGCAATGACGGAATTTTTCTTCAAGAGTGGCCGATGTGAGCAGACCCTAGTCGCCGTAGTTCACTCGGTGCGTCGTATTGATGCGAACAACAACGCCTGCTGACAGGTCGTTGCCGTCGTTACGTTCATCCGGATACTTGTCAAGCTTCCAGTAGAGCGGCGTGAGTTCGTCGAGCAGCTGGTGACCCTCGACTGCCGTCAACGATGCGCTGCCTCGTAGTTCGGTGTAACGGTACGGATTCGACACATCGTGAATACTGACTGCGATCGCGGGATTGCGACGCAGATGAAGCACTTTGAGGGTTGTCGGAACGGTCCAGAACTCGATGTCGTTCTCGCCGCCCGCTGCGCGGCGATGCCAGACGATCGATGAACGCGGCTGTCCGGATGAACTGACCGTGGCGATGTGCGCGAAGTGCGGCGGATTCAAGAGGTCCGTGCCAGCCGGCGGCGGCTCAAGTACCTCACCGGGAGCGAAGTCCAGCGTGACGACGCGCTCGATGTCGACAGTGACACCCCAACCGTCGGCGTTTGCATCGCCCTTACCTGGATAGTCCGTGCCGATGTAGGTCTGCGAGATAACGTCGACGTCGTCCCAGTCGGAACGGGCCGAGAGCGAAGCCGTCCCCGCGATTTCCAAGGTTCGATACGGGTTGGACTCATCGTGGACCGAGATCGCCACGCGCGGCTCGCGCTGGATGTTGAGAGACTTGCGGAAGCGCTTGCCGGTGCTGAAGTACACCGACTCGATCGAGCCGTCGGCATTGACCACCTCTGGACGGAACCAGACCGGAGACGACTGCGGCGAACCGTCTCGGTTCACTGTCACGACATGAGCAAAGTGAGGCGCACCGCAGAGGTCGGCGAAATCGGCTGGAACAGAAGCCATGATGCTCTCCGGGCAGCAAGAGGTTGCGTTGGACGGCAGTCAGCCTACGCGGTGGGTCGTTTGCACTCGGATCGCGACGTTACCGGTTGAGCCGACATCCATGGGGAACGCGTCGAGTTTCCAGTAGAGACGGGTCAGCTCGTCGGCCATCCGACTCCCATCAACCTCGGCAATGCTCGCCCGCCCTCGGAGTTCCGTGTAACGGTACGGGTCCACTTCGTCGTGGATGCTGACGGCAACAGCGGGATTATTGCGCAGGTGCCTGGTCTTCAGCGTCTGATCGCTGGTCCAGAACTCGATGTCATTCTCGCCGCCGCCTTCAGGTCGTCGGTGCCAGACGACCGACGATCGCGGCTGACCGGTCGAACTGACTGTGGCTACGTGCGCAAAGTGGGGTGGGCTGAGCAAGTCGGATCCAGCCGCAGGAGGGTCCACGGACGGCGGCTGTTCGCCGTCGTTGGGCAGGGTCACTCGTTCGATCTCGACGCTGACCAGCCAGCCGGCTGGGTCATCGCCCTTGTAGGGATAGTCCGTACCGAGGTACTGGTTGGAGATGGCGTCAAGCTCATCCCACGAGGTGCGCGGCGCGAGCGACGCCGTGCCGACGATTTCGAGCATCCGGTAGGGCTGATCGGCGCCATGGATCGAGAGCGCGACGCGCGGCTCACGTTGCATGTTGAGTGTCTTGCGATAGCGCAGACCGGTGACGAAGAAGATCGACTCCACATCCCCGTTGGCGTTGACTCGCTCGGGGCGAATCCAGATCGGTGAGGACTGGGGCGAGCCGTCGCGGTTGACGGTGACCAGGTGCGCAAAGTGGGGCGCGCCGACGAGGTCGGCATGCTCGGCCGGGACGGATGCCATGGGAGATTCCTTTGCAAATGACAGAGGCGGGGGTCTAACCCCGCCTCTGTAAGTGTTTCCAGGCGGAAGCGCTGCCGAACTAGCGGCTGAGCGTCGCTGAGTAGCCACCGAAGCGGGCCTGACCCGGCATCGCGTGCTGCTCGACCTCGACATTGACGACGGCCGGAAGGCCGGATTCCATCGCCCGCTCGATTGCTGGGCCGATGTCCTCGGGCTTGGTCACGTGTTCACCGTGTCCGCCGAGGGCGATAGCGACGTCCTCGTAACGCTGGCCGTAGCCGAGGGTGCGGCCTGGCGTGTCGTTGGTGCCAGCGGTCCAGCCGGCGTTGTTTGAGATCACGATCGTGGCGGGCAAATTGTGCCGGACCATCGTGTCAATCTCCTGGACGTTCATCAGGAACGAACCATCGCCGACAAAGCCAATCACCTGGCGCTCAGGAGCGGCGGCCTTGGCCCCCAGCACGAACGGCAGTCCAACGCCCATGCAGCCGTTGGGACCCGGGTTGAGCCGGCCGCCTTCGGCAAACGAAGGAATGTACTGACGTGCAAATGCCAGCGTGGCGTTTCCGTCAACGCAGACGACCGCGTCGCGGTCCATGCGCTGCACGACCTCATCAGCGAGGCGCAGCGGGTGGATTGGCACGTCCGAAGATTGGGCCTGCTCGAGCGATTGCTGGCGGCGGTTGTCGTCTGATTCGCGTAGCTCGGCAATCCAGTCGGTCGGCGGCGCAAGGTTGGCTTCCTTCGCGGCGGCGGTCAGTGCCACCAGCGCGCGCTTGGCGTCGGCGACCATACCGACGGTCGCTTCCTTGTTGTGGCCGATTTCGGTCGGGTCGGTGTCGACATGGATCACCTTGAGGTCGGGCGACCAGCGCGGCGGCAGGCCGGATCCGACGACGAAGTTGAGACGCGTCCCGACGACCAGCGCCACATCGGCGTCACGGAAGGCCTTCGAGCGAGCCGCGATGAAGCAGAGGTCGTGGTCCTCGGGGACCACACCACGGCCCTGCGGCGTCGTGTAGAAGGGAATCTGTGCGGTTTCGACGAACTCACGGAGTTCTGCCGACGCGTCCGACCAGAAGATGCCGGTGCCGGTCAGAACGATCGGTCGCTCGGCGTTGGCCAGCAGCTCGATTGCTTCCTTGACCTGGTCAGGGTCGGCGCCAGGGCGTGAACGCGCCGCGCCGGCGTCAGGGAACCAGACGGTTTCGTCATCGGACTGCTGGTAGAGCGTGTCGCCGGGCAGGTCGAGGTAGGTTGGCCCGGGCTTGGGTCCCTGGGACTCGCGGTAGGCGAGATTGAAGAACTCGGGCATCCGGGCCGAGTGTGTGACCCGGCTGGCCCAGCGGGTGACTGGAACTGCCATCGCGAGCTGGTCGTACTCCTGGAAGTCGTCGCGCTCAAACGACGAGAACGCGGCGGCCCCACCGAGGGCAACCATCGGCACGCCGTCGAGATACGCATTGGCGACGCCAGTCAACAAGTTAGTAGTCGCCGGGCCGGAGGCGGCCATGCAGACGCCCGGCAGGCGCTTGACGCGCGCGTAGCCATGAGCGGCCATGGCGGCGCCCTGTTCGTGTCGACAGTCGATCGTACGGATGCCGTGCTCCGCGGCAAATCCGGCGGCTTCGATAATCGGTCCGCCCATGATGTAGAAGAGGTCTTCAACCCCCTCGTTCACCATCTGTCGGGCGAGAAGCTCAGAACCCATCTGGTCTGGCATGTTGTTGTCCTTTTCTAACGTTCCCGCTTCCCGTTGCGGGAGCTGTCGAAGGCTGAGGCGGTCCTCTGCCTGGCGCTTCTGTACCGCAGGTCTGCTTAGTCAGCGACGTCGTAACGGTGCAGTACGGGGCGGCCGGTCGTAAACTCACGGATTCCGGCCATGCCTGCCATTGCTTCGGATGTGCCGTGCGCCGTGAGGTCTTCCTCGGTCGCCCAGTTCTCGAAGAGCAGGTAGCGAGTGTCGTCCTCGACCGAACGGAAGAGGTCGTAGTTGTTGCAGCCTGAGTCCTCTGCCTTGACCTTGGCCGTCGCACCGGCCATGAAGGCTTCAAACGCGTCGCTCTGGCCCTCGCCAATGTTGAATTCCACTGTCAAACCGATTGCCATATTCAGCTCCATTCAGTTGCGCGTGAGACACGGCACACGCCGCGTCCTGTGTGGACGTGTTCGCGCCAAATGATAGCGCTCGCCTCTTCTGGAGCTTGTCGGGACACGCCGTAGACTGCCGTCATGCTTGAATCGCTGCGTATGGACGGTCGGCGAGTCATTGTGACCGGAGCCGGCCGAGGTCTGGGCCGGCAGATGGCGCTGCATCTCGCCGATGCCGGCGCCGACATCGTTTGCGCCGCGCGGACCGAGTCTCAGATCGCCGCGGTGGCATGGGAAATCGAGGCCAAGGGTCGTCGCGCGCTGGTGATTCCAACTGACGTGGCAGACTCCTCGCAAGTCGATGCGTTGGTAGAGCGGACGATTGCTGAGTGGGGTGGTTTCGAAGTGATGCTCGCCAACGCCGGCGCGAGCGGCCCGGCTTCGATGAAACATGTCACCGAAATCACCGACGAGGATTGGCGGGAGACGGTCGACATCAACTTCTCCAGCGTCTTCTACAGCGCTCGCGCAGCCGCCCGGCACTTCCTCGCCGAAGCCAAGCCAGGCAACATCATCACTGTGTCATCGGGGACTTCCCTGCGTGGTAGCGGGCCCATCTTCTTTGTCGATGGGGCGGCCAAGGCCGGTGTGATCAATATGACTCAGTCGCTCGCCATACAACTGGCGAAAGACCAGATCCGCGCGAACTGCATTGTGCCGGGTTTCATTGCCCAGAAGACGCTTGAGGATGCAGACGAAATCGAGGTCGCGCGCAACCGTGGTTCAAGGATCCCTGTAGGTCGCGTCGGCGAGGCATGGGAGCTGGGACCGTTAGCTGTCTATCTCGCTTCCGACGCATCGGCCTACATGACCGGCGAGGCGTTCATCATCGACGGCGGCGGACTCGCAGGCGGTCTCGCGCCGACCGGCTGGGATGTGCAGTCGGGAATCGGCGGCGTGCCGACATGAGTCAGCAGAATCCCGAGCAGCCGTCGCTGCTTAACCCGTTGTCGCCGCCCGACGTGGGCGAGGGCAAACTCCAGGGCTTCGACCTTACCGATCGACGTGTGATCGTCTACGGCGCAGAGAAGCCGGTGGCGAGTGCGATCGTGGAGGCACTGCGTGAAGCTGGCGCCTCAGTCGGTGTGACCAGCGCAAACACCGACGGCACATCGCTGTTCCGGCTGAAGAAGGCCGGCGGCAACGGTCCGACTGAGGCCGTCGAGTTGTCCAACGGCACCAATGTGCAGGTCGCGACGCGGAAGATCAGCAAGGGGCTCGGAGGCGTCGACGCTGCCATCGTGGTTCCCAATCTCTACCACGCTGCGCCAATTCGCAAGACGCTTGACGCCGACATCCAACGGGTGCTGATGGGCAATCTGGGGGGGACGTACGCCGCATTCCGTAGCGCGACGCGAGAGTTTCGCGGTCGGCCGGGTCGATTAATCGCCGTGCTCGATGCATCGGCCGTGCGCGGATTGACCAATCTCAGCATCTACAGCGCGGCGCAGTCGGGTGTGTTTGGATTGGTACGCGCGCTGAGCCAGGAGTTGGCGCCGACGGGAACCACGGTCAATGCGATCGTGGTCGGCTGGACGGATTCGACGCCCGGTCGCGGCTCGTCAACGGTGGACGAGAACCTGCTCCTCCGCTACATCCCCATGCGCCGCTTCGGCGAGGCGCCGGATGCGGCGCCGCTGGCGGTCTACCTCGCCTCAGAGGCGAGCGGCTACATCACAGGCCAGGTAATCCAGGTCGACGGCGGGGTGCTGAAGCACCTGTAGCTCGCCGTATCCTTGCACTCTTGTGACGCGAACACAAAGGATAACAGATATCCTTTTGCTTTGTTGATACCGCGCTAAACGATCTGCGAAGGAGTCACCCTCCCGATCCTGACGCTTGCCTCACGCCAACACAAAGGATACGAGTTATCCTTTGTCTACATTGGGGAAGGGGCAAAGGATTCATGAGTGGTCGACTGATCCATCACGTCTGGCAGCCGCGGTCCGATGCGCTTGGGCCCAGACGGTTCCGCAGGGAGTGCGGATACGACGCCTTTGTCCCTGATCAGCTCGTCGGTGCGCAATTCAACTTACCCATCGATGTCGCGGCGTATCTCTCAGAGGGCGAAGCGGCGATTGCGCGGCTGCAAGAGCGCGATGACCGACTGCTCGACCCGCTAGCTCACCTGCTCACGCGCAGTGAGGCGATCGCATCCTCGAGAATCGAAGGCCTGCAGGTCGACGCTCGAGGGCTTGCCCGAGCCGAGGCGAGACAGCGAGTTGGGCGCAGAGTAGGAACGCGTGCCCGGGAGGTGATGGACAACGTCGATGCCATGCAACACGCGATCATTGAAGCGGCGACCGTTGAGCGATTCAGCTCCGAAGATCTGCTGGCAGTCCACGACGTGTTGATGCGGCGGCGCCTCGACTCTGCCGGCAGGATCCGTTCGTCGCAGAACTGGATCGGCGGCAACGACTACAACCCCTGTGGAGCCGATTTCGTGCCTCCGCCCGTCGACTTCGTCCCGGGATTGATGGAGGATCTTTGCGCCTTCTGTGAATCAGAAGAAGTACCTCCGCTCTTTCAGGCGGCCGTGGCGCACGCGCAGTTTGAGACGATCCACCCCTTCGACGACGGCAATGGTCGTACCGGTCGTGCGCTCGTCCATGTTGTGCTGAGACGCCGCGGACTTGTCGCGGAAGTGGTCCCGCCAATCAGTGTGGCGCTCTCGAACAACCGGAATGCCTACATCAATGGGCTGATCGGGTTCCGCGATGGCGACCTCACGGGTTGGCTGGAGCTGTTTGTCACTGCAACGCTGCAGGGCGTGCAACTCGCTGAGCGATACCGAGCATCGGTGCTTGAGTTGCAGAACGATTGGCGGCAGTTGCTGCGCGACGGGGCGAATCCCCGTTCCGATGCCGCAGCCTGGGTCATCCTGGATGCCTTGCCGGGATTTCCAGTCTTGAACCGTGCGGATGCTGCGGTTTGTTCCGGTCGCAGCCTGCCTGCCGTCGATCTCGGACTGCGTCAGCTTGAGGTTGCCGGCGTGCTCGTACCTGTACGTGACGATCCACCGAGTCGACGCAGTTGGGAGCCCGTCGGACTGTTGGATCAGATCATGGCCATCGAGTCAGACCTCCCGACTGCCCGTTGAGCAGCAGGCGTGCCGTAGACTGGCGCTGCTGACGATTACCTCCCAGGAGACTTACCTATGACCGACTACGAGAACATTTTGTACCGCGTCGAGGACCGCAAGGCCTATGTGACGCTGAACCGCCCCGAGAAGCTGAATGCGCTCTCGATTGCGCTGCAGGACGAGCTCTCCCAGGCGATGTGGGAAGCCGACAACGACACTGCCGTCCATTGCGTGATCCTGAGTGGCGCTGGTCGCGCCTTCTCGGCCGGATATGACCTGACCGGCTCGACCCGCGACTCGCAGGAGACCTACGACAAGGTCTACCGCGGCCGGGTCACATTCGATGACGACACCTGGGGCATGGAAAAGGCCCAGCGCGCACGGATGTCGATCTTCGACATGCACAAGCCGGTCATCGGCAAGGTGCATGGTTACTGTCTGGCCGGCGGCACCGACCTGGTCCTGCTCTCCGACATCATCATCGCCGCCGAGGACGCGGTGATCGGTTTCCCGCCGGTCCGTGCGATGGGCGCGCCGCCAGCGCACATGTGGCTCTACCACGGTGGGCCGCAGTTCGCCAAGCGCATGCTGCTGACCGGCGACAGCATCTCGGGGGCCGAAGCGGCGAAACGTGGACTCGTCTACGACGCGGTGCCGGCCGACCGGCTGGACGAAGAAGTCGAAGATCTGGCCAACAAGATGGCTATGATCGACCACGAGTTGCTCTCTGCCAACAAGCGGATCGTCAACCTTGGTCTCGAAATTATGGGTGCTCGCACCCTGCAGCGCCTGGCCTCCGAGAATGATGCCCGCGCGCACCTGGCACCAGCAGTGATGGAGTTCGGCAAGATGTCGCGCGAGAAGGGTCTCAAGGCCGCACTCGAGTGGAGAGACAACCGATTCGGAGACGGTCGCGGCTCGGCGGCGGCGCAGCAGCGCAAGGCTACGGCGACCTAATCACCATGGCTACTCCAGATCGATTTCGGCTCGACGGACAGGTCGTCCTGCTCACCGGAGCGGGACGCGGCCTCGGTCGTGCGATGGCCATGTCCTTCGCTGACGCGGGCGCAAAGGTCTCCGGCGCTTCGCGCACCTTGTCGCAGCTCGAGGAGACGGCTGAGCTGGTCACTGAACGCGGCGGCGAGGCCATTTCAATCTCGACCGATGTCACCGATGCCGCCGCGGTCGAGGCGATGGTTCAGCAGACGATTGACCACTTTGGACGCGTCGATGTTCTCATCAACAACGCCGGCGGCGGCGCCGAAGGTGATGGTTCGCCACTCACAGATCTGACCGATGAACAGTGGCGCTGGGGCATCGACATGAACCTCACGTCGCAGATGCTCTGCGCTCGCGCGGTCTTGCCGCACATGGCCGAGCGAGGCTCGGGCGTGATCATTAACGTGGCCAGCGGCTTCGGCCTGCGCGGTGGTCGCGACAATTGGATGTATGTCTCGGCCAAGGCCGGTGTCGTCAACCTCACCCGCTCATTGGCTGTGACCTATGGCCCCGCCGGAGTACGGACCAACTGCATTGCCCCCGGCATCTTCCCCCACACACCCCAGGCATTGGAACGTTGGCGTGGAGGACGGTACATCCCAATCGGCCGCGCTGGAGTCGCCTGGGAGATGGGACCGCTGGCTGTGTTCCTGTCTTCCGATGCTGCGGCCGGAATCAGCGGCGAGACGATCGCGCAGGACGGCGGCGGACTGGCGGCAATCGGCCCAACCGGCTGGGCGCCTCGCATTCGCCTGACCGAGCCGACCTGAGGGAGGCTGCGATGTCTGATTTCGTCCCAACTCCCAATCCCGAGCAACCGGAAGATCCGTTCCTGCTCAAAGGTCGCGTCGCCCTGGTGGTCGGTGCCGGCGATCCTCTCGGCCGAGCCGCGGCCGTCTCCCTGGCCGAGGCGGGCGCAGATGTCGCCGTGGCGTCTCTGCGCGCTGGGCCTCAGGAAGTGGTTCGGGTCAACTCAGTCGCCAACGAGATCTGGTCGCTGGGACGGGGCAACACGGCCATCACGCTAGATGCGACCGATGAGAACAGCGTCGATTCCGCCATTGCTCGAACGATCTCAGAGCTCGGTCGCCTCGACATTCTGGTCAATGCCGCCGATCTGCCGGTGGCCGCTCCGATCGACGAGCTATCCCCCGATGACTGGCATGCCATTCTGGCTGCCAACCTTCTGGCGCCGGCATTGACGTCGCGTGCCGCTGCCCGAGTGATGAAGATGAACGGCTACGGGCGAATCGTCAATCTCGTCTCCGTACTGGCCGCTCGAGGAGTGGCAAACACCTCAGCCTACGCAGCAGCTCATGCAGGAGTGCTGGCCATGTCACGGTCGTTGTCTCAGGAATGGGCGCGCTCCGGTATCACGGTCAACGTGCTACAAGTCGGCATCTACGAGGGACAACGAGGCTTCGGCGACAATCCGGAGTCGGTGCAGCAGGTCGCTCGGATGCTGCCAGCAAAGCAACTGGTTCAGCCCAACGATGTCGGTCCCGCAGTGGTCGCCATGGCTGCCGATTCAGGCTTCATCACCGGAGAGACGATCGCCGTCGACGGCGCCGCAACTGCCCGCGTCTGATCCCTATCCGCTCGCAACCAGAGCCAGGGTCGCCGCCTCGATCCTCGCCCGTTCAGGAATGCATTCCAACCACCGATCCGGAATCGCCGAAACTTCGTAGCGTGCTCCGAGTACGGCCCCGGCGACAGCGGCATTGGTGTCGGTGTCCCCACCTGCGCTGCCGATCCGGACGAGCGCGTCTTCGAGGTTGTCCTCGGTGTCCAGACACCACATGGCCGCTTGCATGCAGAGGTAGGTGTGACCGCTCACCCGCTCCTCGGCGATGCGTTGGTCGACGGCCTTGGGTATGGCTAGCGCCCAGGCGATCAGTTCCGCAGGTGCGCCATCCAGGCTGGCTGCAAGGATCAGGTCTTCGCGATTCGGACTCTGGCCACGCAGCAACATGGCGATGGCTGCATTGACCACGATACAGGACCACTGCGCACCTGGCGCGAAATGAGTCACCGCGCAGCTCGCGGCAGTCTCTGCAATCAGCCGCTCTGGATCGTAGGCAAACTTGAGCGCGACCGGAGCGCAACGCATCAGCGCGCCGTTGGGCTGGGTTTCGGGACTGCCACGCTCCTGCCAGAACGCTTTCGCCGCGCCTGGTACGCCAAATCCGACTTCGAGATAGTCAATGACCGTTGATGTCATGATCCCGATACCGCGCCCATTCTCTCTGCGCCATCGAACCAACCGGTCAGCCAGGCCGGCAATCGGGTCTGCATCGTGAGCGAGCGCTTCGGCAAGATCGACGGCCTGGGCAAGATCATCGTCCATTGGACGATCGCGTTCACGGGGATCGATCTCAGTAACGCCGTTAGGGAACGCGCCACGAACTGACTCCTGGCTCGCGCCTTCGATGGGCAGGCCCAGCAGATTGCCGACAGCCAGCCCGAGCAACACACCGCGGGCTCTGTCCGCGTCCAGCGGCACCGGGTGCGCTGAACCGATCAGCTCTACGAGGTGCGGCGCCTGACGGATAATCCCGGGGTCGTCGATCGTTGACATCGCCACGAAGCCTATCGAGTTGGAGCAACGTTCGCGCTCCCTGGCCAGCTACTCTTAGCCTTGGATCGGCAAGCTGAGGAGCTACAGATGACCCTGCCAAATGACGCCTGGGGACTGCCCCTGACGACCTCCGATGAAGCGGCTGAAGCGTATCGCGACGGAGTCGACCGGATGTTGTCGTATTCACTGGGCGTCGATGCGGCACTGGAGCGTGCGATTGAACTCGACCCGGAGTTTGCGCTGGCCCATTCGCAGTTGGGACTCTTCCACCTGTTTCGCGGGAACGGCAAACGGGCGGCGGAACTGGCTAATCGGGCGGCAGAGCTTGCAGAACGAACCACTGCTCGCGAACAGCGGCATGCGGCCATTCTCGGCGCGGCCGCGCGCGGCAAGGCCTCCGACGCGCCGGCCCTGATCGCCGAACACCTTGACGACACTCCACGCGACGCCCCCATCGTGCTGCAGTGGCTGGGAGGCAACTTCTACGGCGGCGGAGTGGAGAAGCGTGAGCGCATGCTGGAGAAGTTCGACAGCCTGGCGCCGTCCTATGGCGAGGACTGGTGGTTCCTGAGCTGGCACGCCTTTGCCAACCACGAGATGGACCAACTGGAAACCGCCCGACGCCTGGTCGAGCGTTCACTCGATTTGCGGACAGCCAATGGACAGGCGGCGCACGCGATGTCGCATGTGTTCTTCGAGGAACACGATCTCACGGGCGGCTCCGACTTCCTCGGCGGATGGCTGACCGACAATCCCGATCGAGCCGGATTCTTCCGCCATCTGACCTGGCATCAGGCGCTGTTTCTGCTCGCGAACGGTCGCCGGTCCGACGCGCTCGCCTTGCAAGAAGAGACCATCCGCCCCGGTGCCGATGAGCATGGCGATGCGCTGGGCGAAGTCGCCGATGGCGCGTCCCTCTTGTGGCGCTGCCGTCTGCATGACAGCGTCGCCGGCAACGGGTCCGACGAATTCGACTGGCGAGCAATCGCCGATGTGGCCGACAAGGCCTTCCCGCGCGCCGGCACCGCCTGGGTTGACGTACACCGAGCCATGGCCCTGGCCGCACTCGGTGACGAGGTTGGGCTGGGCAAGTTGCTCGACGGCCTGCGTGAGGCAGAAGAGCGCGGCCATCCGACGGCAGGCACGGTTGTCGCTCCGGTGGTCGAAGCGCTGTCCGCTTTCGGACAGGGCGACTTTGAGTCCGCGGCGAACGGTCTCGCCGAAGTGCGCGGGTTGTTGGTCACGCTGGGTGGATCGAACGCCCAACGCGACGTGTTTGAAGAGACGCTGGTTGAGGCGCGCCTGCGAGCCGGTCAGATCGAGCAGGCGCTGGAACTGCTGCGAGAGCGGCTCGATCGAGGCGCGACCGCACGGGACCTGTTCCGCTGGGGTCGCGCTCAATCGGCGCTGGGAGAAATGACCGAGGCCAAAGCGTCGTTCCGTCGCGCTGCCAAGCTGTGGGCCGACGCCGATCGCGATGCGCCTGAGTTGCAGGCGCTTCGGGAGGCTGCCGCATGACCTCCCAGCCGTCTCTGCCGCGACCGGATGTCATCGTTGAGGACGATGTCGACGCCGAGCGTGGCAGCGAGCTGGAAAAGCGGTTTCACCTCTTCCTGCATGACTCCGACGACCACACCTATGAGTACGTGATCGAGATGCTTGGGGCGGTGTTCGGCTATTCGAAGGAGAAGGCGTTCGCCATCGCCTCAATGATTGACGGGCAAGGTCGAGGCATCGTCGAGACAGCGGACTACGAGACGGTCAGGAAGCATCAAGATCAGATCCACGGCTGGGGTCCCGATCCACGCATCCCACACTGTTCCGGATCGCTCTCGGCAACCATCGAGGAAGCACCCTGACCATCGGTCCTCTTCCGTCATATCCGTGCTTGGCGCGGATATCTCGCCGCCTCGAGTACTGACGTTGGCGCCGAGCTCCGCGAGATTGCGTCTACGTGACGCGGCAGTGACGGATTCTTGGTTCTCGCAATTGCTCAAGCAGTCAGGACTGCAGCAATCAACGGACGATTGCCTCTAGCATCCGATCCAGTGGAGGTTCACGATGGTCCGCCTGAGCGATCTACACCCCGAAGAGGCTGAGCATATGCTCCAGCGTGCCGAGGGCTTGCGGCGGCGGGAGTTTGATTTCGATGCCACGTCCTGGATCACTCCGGCACCCCTGGCCGAGTCAACAATCGCTCTGATCACGACCGCCGCATTGCATCGCCGCGACGACATTCCCTTTCGCTTTGCCGATACTGGTTTCCGGCAGATACCCGACGACATCGATCGCAACGACCTGGTCCAGTCGCACATCAGCGTCAACTTCGACCGCACGCACTACCAACGCGACCTGAACGTCGTCTTGCCCCTCGATCGGATGCATGAGCTTGCCGACGCCGGCGAAATCGATGGCGTCTCTCCAATGCACTTCTCCATCCTTGGGGCGACCGACGCATTCATGCTCGAGCCGTCTGCAGCGGAGATGGCTGAACGGATGCACAATCTGGGCGTCAACACGGCGCTGCTGGTTCCTGTTTGACCGGTCTGCACGGCCGCCGTCGGCGTCCTTTCACATTTCCTCCAGCGACGCGGCATCGCGACGACTAGTATCAGCTTGATTCGCGAACAGTCCGAAGCCGTGCGCCCGCCGCGAGCACTATGGGTGCCCTTCCCGCTGGGACGACCACTCGGAGTAGCCGACAATCCCGACTTCCAGCGGGATGTACTGCGCAGTGCGCTGGAACTGCTGGAATCCGCCACTGAACCGACCATCGTTGACTACCCGCACGAGGCGCCGGAGGGCGAGGGCGTCTGGGCCTGCGCCATTGAACTGCCGACGCCGGAAGTCAGCGAACTCGAAGCGTCGCTACGCCGAGAGATCGATTTGCTCATGCCCCGCTACGAGGAAGCGCGCCGACGCCGCGGCAGGACGACACTCGGGATGAGTGGCGCGAAACCTGAGGAGATTGACGCAGTGGTCTCGTTTGCTATTGCGGTCGCCGAGGGCTCCGGCTTCGAGGAGATTCCGAAGTCCGCGAGCGGGCCGGAGTGGATCCATCCGATGCCGATGTTGGTCCGCTTTGTGGTCGAGGACCTGCGAGCCTTCTACCAGGAGTCCGTGGCCTCGGACAACGGCGCTGCACCTCCATCCCAGCACGACATGCACGCCTGGATCTTCGAACAGACCGCGCTTGGACGCCTGATCAAGCAGATCGCGCAGTTGATCAGCGACGATCACGATCCCCGTCTGCTCTTTGTGCGAGGGTTGCTCATCCCGGAAGGTTTCTGGGAAGGCGGACCAACCTTCGGCGGCCCGCCCCCCGGCGAGGATCCCCGCGAGTTCCTGATCCGCAGCCGACGCTATCTTCGGGGTCAAGAAGCGTGAAACTGGGTACCGCTCGAGTGCCTTCCCCGTTCCGTGATTGAGTGAGGGACAGCAATGGTTCGTCTTGATGATCTGCACCCAGAGGAAGCGCATCACATGCGCAACATGGGCAAGCGCTTCGACCAGATGCCGCTCGACTCCACGCCGTTTGTAACGCCGCCGCCCCTGGCAGAGTCCACGGTCGCCCTGATCACGTCCGCTGGGCTGCATCGTCGCGACGACCGGCCGTTTCGCTTCGCCGATCAGGGCTATCGCGTCATCCCCAGCGACATCGATCCCGCCGACCTCGTCCAAACCCAGGTCAGCGTCAACTTCGATCGCACTCACTACCAGCGCGACGTCAACGTAGTGCTACCGATTGATCGGCTTCGAGAATTGGCCGACGCAGGAGAAATCGGGGCAGTGTCCGTGTATCACTACTCGGTCCTGGGCTCGAACCCCAATCCGGCATTGATGAAGGACGCGGCCGCCGACCTGGCGCAACGTCTACACGACTCCGGTGTGCATTGCGCGATGCTGACACCCGTTTGACCGGCCTGCACGGGTACCGTCGGTACCCTCGCGCACTTCCTTGAAGAGGGCGGCATCGCCACCACCGGCATCAGTCTGATCCGCGAGCACACTGAAGTAGTCAACCCTCCGCGAGCGCTCTGGGTCCCGTTCCCGCTCGGGCGGCCCCTGGGCATTGCCGACGATGCTGAGTTCCAGACCGATGTCCTGCGCAGCGCTCTGCGACTGCTTGAGACAGCCACAGAACCAACAATCGAGGACTACCCGCACGATGCGCCCGACGGCAACGGCGACGGCGTTTGGGCCTGCTCCATCGCCTTGCCCGAACCAGATGTCAGCGACCTGGAAGCCGGCCTGCGCCGCGAGGTGGACCTGCTCATTCCCTGGTACGAGGAGACGCGCCGCCGTCGAGGCAGGACCACCGTCGGCATGAGTGGAGCCACTCCAGATCAGATCGACAATCTGGTCTCCTTCGTCGTCGCCGGCGCCGAAGGCGCGGGGTTCGCCGAGGTCCCAGAAGCTGCCTCAGGTCCGACCTGGCGACACGCCATGCCCATGCTGCTGCGATTCGTGGTCGAGGACCTGCGCGCCTTCTATCAGGAGGCAGTTACGTCGAGACCCGGTACCTGGGCTCCTTCTCAACACGACATGCACACCTGGATCTTCGAACAGACCGCCTTCGGACGCGCCCTGCTCCAGATCGGTCATCAAATCGCAGCCGTAGGTGATCCGCCGCTGCTGATGATGCGTGGCTTCATGATCCCCGAGGGCTTCTGGGTCGAAGGTCCAACCTGGGGTCAACAGACCACCAACGTCGGCGGTCCCGAGTGGATTCGCCAGGCACAGGAATACCTGACCGGTGAGCCAACCGAGACTCGCTGACTGTTGCCAACGCCAGTAAGCTCCCGAAACAACTCGACGCGTCGGACGAGGTGAGGGGTGGCCGTGACTGAGCCAGATCGTCTGCTCTGCGCGCTCAAGGAGCATTACGGATACGAGTCGTTTCGTCCGCAACAGCGCGAGACGATTGAGCATGTGCTCTCGGGTGGCGATGCGCTTGTGCTGATGCCCACGGGCGGCGGCAAATCGCTCTGTTACCAGCTCCCGGCAATTCTCTCCGATGGACTGACCGTCGTGGTGTCGCCGCTGATTGCGTTGATGCACGATCAGGTGCAGGCACTACAACGTGCCGGCGCGAAAGCGCAGTACTTGAACAGCACGATGTCGCCGATGGAGAGCTCGCAGGTCGAGCGGATGGTTGCCGATGGTTCTGTCCAGTTGCTCTACGTCGCGCCGGAACGCGTCAACACCGACCGCTTCCGAGGCCTACTGGAGCGGCGCAATCCCAGCCTGATTGCGATCGATGAAGCACATTGCATCTCGGAATGGGGTCACGAGTTCCGCCCCGACTACCGAGTCCTGCGCCGGTTGACTGAGCGGTTTGTCGATGTGCCAACCGTCGCCTGTACGGCGACCGCAACGCCGCAGGTCCAGCGCGACATCGTCGATCAACTCGATCGTCCGCGCATGGAGACGTTCATCACAGGGTTCATGCGCGAGAATCTGACGCTGCGCGTCGTTCCCAAGCGCAAAGCGCTGGATCGACTGGTCGGACGTCTGCAGCAGACGCCGGGCGAGGCGGCGATCGTCTACAGCCAGTCGCGCAACAGCACCGAAGAGAACGCCGCACAGTTTCGTCGCTATGGCATCAAAGCCGAGCACTACCACGGCGCAATGACAGGCGACGCCCGGCATGGTGTGCAGGACCGATTCCTGAGCGGCGAGACGCCCGTGATCTGCGCCACGATCGCCTTCGGCATGGGCATCGACAAGCCAGACATCCGGCTCGTCGCTCACCTCGACATGCCGTCTTCGATTGAGTCCTACTACCAGGAGACCGGTCGCGCCGGTCGCGACGGCGAGCCGGCTGAATGCTTGATGTTCTACACGAAGGGCGTCTGGCATCAGCAGATGTTCTTCATCAACCAACTTACCGACGACGCAGAACGGCAGCAGCGCATCAAACGGCTGCGGACGATGATGAACTTCAGCGAGCAATCGCAGTGCCGCTGGTCGAGAATCCTGCAGTACTTCGGAGAACAGCCTGCCTCGGCACAGTGCGGACACTGCGACAACTGTTTAGGTGAAACGGCTGACGACGTGATTGCAGACACTCCACAGGCTGTCGACTCCGACGATCATCCGCCTCCGCCAGGACGCAACGAGCTGCGACCGCTGAGCGAATCCGAAGATGAATTGTACGAAGCGCTGAGGCAGACTCGCGCCCGATTGGCCAGGGACGAGGGCGTGTCGGCTTACGTCGTTGCCGGCAACAAAGACCTGGCCGCCCTGGCGAGAGCACGCCCGAGCAACCTGCGCGAACTGAAGCAGGTGAAAGGATTCGGCTCACGTAGAGCCGGGAAGTACGGCGAGGATCTGCTGGAAGTGATTGCGCAATTCATGGATGAACGAGTGCACGACGGCCCCAATGACTCCCTATCGCCGCAGATGCAGATGCCAGCCGGTGACGGGTCCAGCGGAAACGAAGAGCCGCCGGAACAGTGGCAGCAACGATTTAACGCGCTCGCCACCTGGCGCTCAATCACGAGCGCCAAGGAAGAATTCGATCCATCCAGCCTGCTGACATTTCCCGCCATGCGACAAATCGCTGAGTCGCCACCCAGTTCTGTCGAAGAGCTGGCCGCAGTAGAGGGCGTCGGGTCGCTCGCCATCGAGCGTTTCGCCGATCAACTCACAGCCATCCTGGGGATCGGGCAGGCTAAGCCGGCTCCTCCGGTGGCCGAACCTCTCACACAATCGGAACCTGTTCAGAGTTGGCTGACCACGCTCGAGCTCTACCAGTCGGGACACACTGTGCTTGCAATCGCCGAGCGCCGGATGCTGTCGCCCGCGACGATTGCCTCACACCTGACCACCGCAATGCGAAATGGGCGCCAGGTTGATCTCACCCCGGCCTTGCCCCCGGTCGAGCAGATTCAAGAAGTGCGCCGCCAGTTGTCGAAGGATCCTGACGCCAGCACGGTTGTGATTCACGAACGAATCGAACACCGGCTCTCGCGGGCGGAGCTGCAACTGGTCATCGCCCATTTGAGGCCGCCGGAGGCCTTCAAGGACTAAAGACAGGCTGCCGGGACACGTCTCGACTGCTCCCAATCCCCGCATTAAGCGGGGACCCGCTCGGGCGGGACGAGTGAGCTAGTGCCAAGGTCGCTTGCGAGGAAGGAGCAGGTCCCCGCGTGAAGCGGGGACTAGACGTGCAGCGCTGACGGAGTCTGTTGCAACGCGCTAGTCCGCTGCCGCTACGCCGGACACTGGTGGTTCCAGCGGCACGCCGTCAATCAGCGTGAGCCTTGCCCCAAGCCTGGAAGGGACCTTCTGACCCGGGAGCAGGATGCCGACCAGGTTGCATGGGTCACTGGCCGCGATGGTGACATGCTCTTCAGTCGTGGCCGCTCGGCGGACCGCCCGCAACTGGTCGAGCGCTGAGGGCAATGCGAACTGTTCGCCGAGTAACCCCTGGATGAACCGCCCGCCGCGGATTTCGCCTCGCGCTTCCAAACGCCGGAGCGCTCGCAGCACGTCACGCCACTGGATCGTGAGGCTTTCTCGCGTCGCCAACTCTCTCGAGACCACGCCGTATCGCTGTAGCAGGATGCGAGCGACTCGCTCGGCCAGTTCATCCGCTTCCTCGGGATCGGAGGGCGCTGCGATGCTGGGCGGCAGCGAGGCCCAACGACCTGCGGGCCCTTCGCCAATGAAGACGCCGCCTCCGCCGTAGCGGGGTCGGCGCGACTTGCGGTTCGGCCGCAGCAGTTGCCGCAAGCCCTGGAATCCGTCGGCGTGCGCGAGTCCTGATGCGACCAGTTCTCGAATTCCACTTTCGACATCCGTTGCGATTCGCCGGGTCCCATCGACGAGTTCATCGAAGAACAGCGCGCCGCGATCCTCCAACAGCCGCAGAATCTGGCTGGCTGCGCCGCCATCGGCGTGAAGCTGCTCGGCGACATCGGGCTGCGGTTCAGGAACGGATCGCCCACGAGCTGCTGGAATTGGCGCGGGTTTGCGTACTGCTGCCAATAGCGAACGGAAGTCACGTCGCAACGCCAGTGTGATCGGTGTGGACTTGGTCGGAGCCCGACGAGCCGAGCGGGGCGTCAGACGCGCCCAGGCGATATCGCCGGCGAGACAGAGTTCGTCCAGCCATGCTTCCCGATAATCAGACACCCGAGGTGCGAGCAGGTCGCGCTCCCAGGCGGCCGCCGGAGCCTCAAATCCCTGCAATTGCTCAATGACCGCCCGCACGCCAGCTTTGCCAGACAGTCGCGTGTCGGGCGTCAAATGCTGCCAGCGGAGCAGGAAGCGGAGGTAATGCTGCACCGTAACCGCTTCGATTTCGGCTCGCAGCCGAGCAATGGTGTAGCGATGAATTCTGGCCAACAGACGGCGGTCGCAGTACTCCTCGACATCGTCGGGTTGCAAGGGCGGCGTGAAGTGGCCATACGCCTCAAGCTGTGTCAGGCCGTAGCTGCAATCCTTCCGAGATAGCCCACAGCGTCGCGCGAGCTGGTCGGGAGTGACAGGACCGGAGATTTCCAGATGCCCGCGCACCAGTCGCAGTCGCGCATCATCGCGGTCGGTCGGCAAGATCAATGCCGACTCCGGCACCGAGAACGACGGATCGACCGCATGATCGGGGAAGAGTTGACGAATCGATTCGAGGTGTTCCGCGGCGAACCAGATTGCTCCGTCGGGTCCCTCCGCCCTGGCCGCTCGTCCATCTGAGCGCAGTGACGCCAACATTGACGGGAGATCAAACTCACCGTGCGCCGCGGACAGGCTCGCTAACGCGCCCTCTCGTAGCGCCAGGACCGAGATCAACAACTCATGCAGCTCGTCGGCATCGCGGATCGGCGGGAACGCTTCTTCCTGGACTCGCTCGATGGCGTCAATGTCGAGCTTGCCCAGGTCGCGTTGTTCGTTGGGCAGCGTCCGGCGGGTCATGACGGCTCGAGCGCGACGCTCCTCCAGCGGTGCGTCGTCGAGGAACCCAAACGGGTTGATGTTGATAATGCTCTGAGCCATCCCTGACGGCGTCACGGTGTCGCGAGCGTGGAGACGGATTTCGCCGCGTTCGATTCGTTCCAGCACGCCGATCAGGGCGTCGGTGTCGACGGCCTCGTGCAGGCAGTCGTCCATCGTTTGCGCGATCAGTGGGTGGTCGGGCACCTCGAGTGGGCCGGCGAGATTCTCCTGGCAGCCAACCTGCGCCGGGAAGACGGCGGCCAGCAGGTCATCAGCGATCATGCGCTGCAGATAGGGCGGCACTTCCTTCGCGCCTCGTCGTCGAGGCACGGCCAGCGCACGGGTTGCGGTCCAGCGCCAGCGCGTGTTCCAGAACGGCGCGTAAAGGACGGCCTGGCGCAGCGACTGCTCGGCGTTGTCGGCCTTGAGGTACTCGAACGCCTCCTCGAGTGGGAACGACTGCGTCGGTCCCAGCGAGAGCAGGATGCCCTCCTCGTTGGCGGCAGCCTGCAGCTCAAAGTCGAAACGCACGCAGAATCGCTTACGCAGCGCGAGTCCCCAGGCGCGGTTGACCCCGGAGCCGAACGGCGCATGGACGATCAGTTGTTGTCCGCCCGCCTCATCGAAAAAACGCTCAAACACAACGTCCGTGTCGGACGGCATCACCTGCAGTGAGTCCTGTGTGTCGCCGAGATATTCCACCATCTGCTCGGCGGCAATCGTTTGCATGTGGCACTCGCGCTGTAGGCGTCGGACTGCCGACTCGACGTCGCTCGCCATCTCGCCGATGTCGCGACGCAGCTCACCGACAGCCGCCGAGAGCTCCATGCTGCGACCGGGCGCTTCGCCCAGCCAGAACGGGATCGTTGGCGGCGCGCCGTGCGCGTCCTCGACGCGGACGATGCCCTTGTTCTCGACCCGGCGGATCCGCCACGATGTGCTGCCCAGCAGGAAAATGTCGCCGGCCGCGGTCTCGATCGCGAAGTCCTCGTTGACCGTGCCGATGAATGCGCCCTCCGGCTCCTTGATCACGCGGTAGTCGCCGGTCTCGGGAATGGTGCCGCCGTTGAGGATCGCTGTCATCCGAGCCGCGCGCTTTGGCTTGATTACGCCGTTGATCCGGTCGCGATGTACTAAGGCATTCGAGCGCCCGCCGCCCTCTCCGACGCCTGTGGCGAGCATGTCGATGGTCTCATCGAAGGCCTCGCGCTTGAGCTCGCCGTATGGCGCGGCACGGCGCATCAGCCTGAACAGGTCGTCTTCTCTCCACTCTTCTTCGGCCGCGGTCTCGGCCACGATCTGTTGGGCCAGGATTTCGATCGGCGCCCTGGGCTGTCGAATCCGGTCGAGGTCGCCGCGCTCGACGGCGCGGACCATCGCCGCGCACTCGATCAACTCGTCCAACGATGTAGGGAAGAGTGCTCCATGAGGCACCAATCCGAGCGCGTGACCGGAGCGGCCCACGCGCTGGAGGAAGGTCGCGATCCGGCGCGGCGAACCGATCTGACAGACGAGATCGACAGAACCAATGTCGATGCCCAGCTCGAGCGACGCTGTTGCGACGACCGCCTTGAGGTCGCCGTTCTTGAGGCGCTGCTCCATCACATGCCGGCGTTCCTTGGACAGCGAGCCATGATGTCCAGAGACGTGCTCCTTGCCGACGCGGATACCCAGCTCGTGCGCGACTCGCTCGGCCAGCGAGCGCCGGTTGACGAAGATCAAGGTCGTCCGATGTTGCAGGATCAACTCCGCCAGCCGGTCGTAGACCGCGCCCCAATGCTCGTGGGTCGCGAGCGCCTGCAGCGGCGCGTCGGTCGTTTCAATCCAGAGTTTGAGCTCGCGCCGGTGTCCGAGGTCGAGGATGCGACAGGGCAACGCGCGTCCCGAGGCGTCCAGCCCTGTCATGAAGGACGCAATCTCGGTCATCGGTTTCTGCGTGGCCGAGAGGCCGATCCGCGTCGGCCGCTGCTCGGCGACGTGGTCGAGCCGCGCCAGCGTGAGTGCCAGGTGCGACCCACGCTTGTCGCGCACGACGGCATGGATTTCGTCGACGATGACCGTCCGCACCGTGCGCAGGATCTCGCGAGACTGCTTTGCCGTCAGCATCAGGTAGAGCGACTCGGGCGTGGTGATCAGAATCTGCGGCGGCCGCTTGACGATCGCCCGCCGTTCGGATTGCGAGGTGTCGCCGGTGCGCAGCCCCATGCGAATACGCGGCAGTTCGACGCCGCACTCGTCGGCAAGCTGTCGAATCTCGGTCAACGGTTCCTCAAGGTTGCGCCGGATGTCGTTGGACAGTGCCTTGAGCGGCGAGATGTAGAGGATTCGCACCTCGTCCGGCAGCACGCCGTCGTTCAGTTCTCCTTCGCGGATTAGGTCGTCAATCCCGGCCAAGAACGCGGTCAGCGTCTTGCCCGACCCGGTCGGAGCGGCAATCAGGCAGTCCTCGCCCGTCCGAATCGCAGGCCAGCCATCCTCTTGCGCATACGTCGGCTCGCCAAAGCGTCCGGAGAACCAGTCCCGAACCATCGGGTGAAAGTCGTCAAGGACGGAAGGCACAGTCGCTGTCTGGCTCATATGTTCCGTATCTTAGCGGAAGCGTGTGGAATTGGCGTCGGATGGTTGAGAGTTAACCTGAGCTGAGACGACGCCGAGGCGCGACAGGAGCACTTGAATGGCAGCGACCGAAACCATCAATTGGCAAGCGACCTTTGACGAGGCGCTCGACTTCTTTGTCAAGTACCTGCAGATTGACACCTCGAATCCTCCCGGCAATGAGAAGCCGGCCGCGCGATGGCTGGGTGCGATCCTGGCTGAGGCGGGCATGGAGGTTGAGTACGTTGAGATACAGCCGGAGCGTGAGGCGGTCTTTGCCTGGCTGCGTGGCGACGGCTCGAAGCGGCCGATGATGCTTTGCAATCACACCGATGTAGTGCCAGTCGAGGAGGCCTACTGGACCAAGCCGGCCTTCGAGGGCTACATCGAGGACGGCAAGGTGTATGGGCGTGGAGCAGTCGACATGAAGGGCTGCGGGATCATGCATCTGATGACGATGCTGCTGCTCAAGCGACACAATGTGACGCTGACCCGCGACCTCGTGTTCTGCGGCGTGCCCGACGAAGAGGCGGGCTCGGTCTGGGGCATGGACTGGCTCTGCAAGAACCGCCCCGACCTGGTCGACGTCGAGTTCGAGCTGTCCGAGGGCGGCTCAGGTTCGACCCAGCTCATGGGCCAGGAAGCGAACATCTTCTCGGTCGCGACGAACGAGAAGGACATCTGCTGGCTCAAGCTGACCTCAATCGGCACACCGGGACACGGATCGCGACCGCACTACGACAACTCGGCTGTCCACCTGGTCAATGCGCTCTCGAAACTGGCCGCCTGGGAGCGTCCGGTGACGATTACGCCCTCGACCCAGATCTGGCTGGACCGGCTGATCGAGGAGGGCCACATCCCGCCGATCAAGAACGCCGAGGAGTTGACCGAGCACGTGATCGATCACCCCGGCACGCACGCGATGTTCATCAACACGTTGAACGTGACGATGGTCAACAGCGGGATCAAGGCAAACGTGATTCCTGCCAAGTCAGAGGCGACCATCGACTGTCGCCTGTTGCCCGGTCAGGATCGCGAGGACTGGCGACAACAGGTGATCAGTGTGATCGACGACGACCGGATCGAAGTCGAGTTCTCGGGGTGGGACCAGGAGCAGCCGGTCGAGGTCGATTGGGATACGGAGCTCTACCGGACGATCGAAACGGTCGTCAACGACGCCGTCGAAGACGCAACCGTCGTGCCCTCAACCTGCGTCGGAGGCACCGACAATCGCTTCCTCCGACAGCAGGGCATCCCCGCCTACGGTTTCATCCCCGTCCTCCTCAGTCCAGAGGAGGCATCCGGCTTCCACGGCAACGACGAGCACATGACAATCGAGAATCTGAACATGGGCGTCGAGCTGACATATGAGATCGTGCGTCGGATGGTGACGTAGCAATACATACCTCCCCTCTGAGGGAGGTATGCACAATCCTCTTTCCTCCCCCTCGCAGGGGGAGGTGCCGAAGGCGGAGGGGGTCCCGCTGCTCCGCCCCAATCTTGTCATCACGCCCAAGGGACCCCCTCAGTCCCTGCGGGACAGCTCCCCCTGCAAGGGGGAGCAAGATGTCAGGCAGCTCCAAGCCCCAGCCGACTCGCTCTACTGCATCTTCGAGTAGGGCAGCGGATTGAGGAAGTAGATCTCTTCCTCCGGTGCGTGCTCTCGCAGCGGACCGATCACGTCGGCCAGTGGGTCGCCGGGCTGGTACTGCATCATGAAGTCGGTTCCCTGCGGCATAATCCACAGGTCGGTTAGCTCGCCGGTACGTCCGATCCGTGAGGCATAGGCCGTCACCAACTGCAACGCGCCACCCTCGCCCATGCCGTCGATCAGCTTGCCCAGCATGTCGATCGCCGGCAGCAAGCCGCCGCCCGCGGTTTGCAAGACAGCGAGCATGTACTGACGCGGCTGATCGGGATTGGCGTCGAGTGCGGCCTGGAGCCGTTCCTCGGTGCCGTAGGAGACGCGGTTGGCGAACTTCGTGATCTCTTCGATCTCGATTTCGCCCCGCAACCTCTCGACCGTCGACCAGAGCGCCTTGTCCCGTCCCAATGAGGCCAGACACTCTTCGGCGTGGGCCATGCTCTCGTAGCGATGAATCGATAGATCCCAGCCCATCTCGCCGCCGGTCATCTTCCAGGCGCCAATCAGGTCAATCCCGTGACGCTCCATGGCCGGGACGACGGTGTCGGCGTAGAAGTCGACGAACAGGTCGAAAGCAGTGTTGGTGATCGGCTTGATGCGGTGTCGAACTTCGAGATAGACGGCCATGATCTTCTCCTGATCTGTCTCACAGTCTGCGCGAAGGCTACTGGTTCCAATTCCCTCTCCCCGTGGGAGAGGGCTAGGGAGAGGGCCCGCCCCTTACAGGCTGGGCATGAGGGCTGCGATGAATTCGCGTGTGTGCTGTCGTTCGTCGGCGTCCAGTCCTTCGAAAGCGGCGTAGAAGTCAGTCACGCCGATCTCTTTCCAGCGCAGCAACTCACGCTCGATTTCCTCTTCGCTGCCGACAATCGAGACGCCGGCTGGACCGTCGGCACCTGAGCCCTGGATTACGCGTTGATATGAGGGCAGCGTGTTGTACATCGCGAAGGCGCGGGCGATGCGTTCGCGAGCTCGGTCAGGATCGGCAGTGACAGCAATCGGTACACCGGCGATGACGCGCGGATCGGGCTTGCCGGCCTCGCGTGCGGCGCCGCCCATCTCGGGCATCACGACTTCTTCGATCCACTTCGGACCGGCCAACCAGAGCGCCGTGCCGTCGGCGAGGCGTCCCGTGACGCGCAGCATCTGCGGGCCCAGCGCGGCGACGATCACCGGCGGCGCATCACAGTCGGGCAGATCGATCTGCGAGTGGACCTGGAATGCTTCGCCCTCGTGGTCGACCTGCTCGCCGTTCATCAGCGGCACCAGGATCTCCAGGTATTCGCGCATATGACGCACGACGTTGCCGAAGTCGAGGCCCCAGGAGTCCGCAATCACCACCTCATGAGAAAGGCCAAGACCGAGCGTGAAGCGGCCACCAGCGGCGGCGTTGGTCGCCAGCGCCTGCTGCGCCATCGCGACTGGGTGTCGCGTGTAAGTGGGAATGACGTACGTCCCGAGCTCGATTTCGGAGGTCTCGCCTGCAGCGAGCGAAAGCACCGTCATCGCGTCATGGCCCATCGAGGGCAGGAACGCGCCGGCAAAGCCGTCGGCTTCCAGTTGCTTCACAGCTTCGATTTTTCCCGCGAGCGTGGTTCCGTTGGGCGGGGCGAGCACACGCATTAGCAACTCCTCAAGGATTCTGACGAAACAAGATCGGGCTGTTTGCAGTATTGCGCACAAGAATCGTTAACCTGCTCCGCGACAGCACACACGCAATCCGACAGGAATAACCAAATGGCATCAGCAGAACTGCAAAAGGTCCTCGGCCTGATGGCTGAGCGTCCACTCGGCGAAGGCAACCCCACCCTCGAGGAAATGCGGGCAGGAATGGAGGCTACGTCATACCCGGCCACTGACGCCGCGACGGTCACCCCGGTCGTCGCCAACGGAGTCCCCGGCGAATGGGTGACTGTGGCTGAGTCAGACCCAAATCGCCGGCTGCTCTACGTCCACGGCGGGGGCTATGTCATCGGTTCTGCCGTGACACATCGTCGTCTCTGCGAGGATATCGCTCGCGCTGGCGGCTGCGCCGTGCTGAATCTCGACTACCGGCTCGCGCCCGAGCATCCGTTCCCAGCCGCGGTCGAGGACGCGATCGAAGGGCTCAAGTTCCTCCAGGCCAACGGTCCGAACGGCGCAGGCGCGGCGGAGTCGACATTCGTCGCAGGCGACTCAGCCGGAGGCGGACTGACGCTGGCGACGCTGCTCGCAGCGCGAGATCAGGGCGTCGACCAACCCAACGCAGGAATCGGCATCTCGGCCTGGACCGACCTCGCGATTACTGGAGAGACGATTCAGACCCGAGCCGATGCGGACCCGCTGATTACCGACTCCGCCATGGTCAGCGGGATGGCTGCGCAGTATCTCGGTGACGCAGCCGCCGATGACCCTCTTGCATCGCCGCTGTACGCCGATTACGCAGGACTGCCGCCGCTGTTGCTCCAGGTCGGCGACGCCGAGATCCTGCTCTCAGACACGACCCGCGTCGCGGAGAAGGCGCGAGCCGCAGGCGTCGACGTGGTCGAGGAAGTTTGGAACGAAATGTTCCACGTCTGGCACGCGTTCGCGCCGATGTTGCCGGAAGGCCAGGCAGCAATCGATCGGATCGGCGAGTTCATCAATCAGCACGCGTAACTCGCGTAGCGCGGGCGAGATCGGAGCGGATCATGCCGTCCAAGGAATACAGTGAAGTCGTGCAGGCAATGCAGGCACAGGCTGCCAGCATGATCGAAGCTGATCTGACCCTCGAGCAGCAACGCGAAGCGATGGAGGCGGGATTCGCCTTTCCCTTGCAGGACGATGTCACGCTGACGGCAGTTGATGTCAACGGCGTCCCCGGCGAATGGACGGTGTTGGCCGACTCCGATCCGAGTCGCCGGCTGCTGTACGTCCACGGTGGCGGATATGTCCTGGGATCAATCAATACACATCGTCGCCTAGTGGCCGACATTTGCCGCGCTGCAGGATGTGTGGCGCTGAGCCTGGACTACCGGTTGGCGCCGGAGCATCCCTATCCCGCAGCAGTTGACGACGCCATCGCCGGCCTGGAGTACATCTGGGCTAACGGACCAGACGGCGGGAGCGATGCGGTCTCGGTCTTCGTCGGCGGCGACTCAGCCGGCGGCGGGCTGATGCTGGCGACCCTGTTTGCCGCACGTGAGCGCGGCGTGCGCATGCCGACCGGCGGAATTGGACTGTCCGCCTGGGCCGATCTCGCTGCAAGCCCCGAGGAGCTATCGGCATTCGGACTGGATGACCCAACGATCCCCGACAACACGGTCGCAATCACCGCCTCGCAGGGGTGGGCGGCGATGTACGCCGGCAACGCGGACCGCAATGACCCGCAGTTGTCGCCCGTGTTCGGCGACTACGAGGGCATTTGCCCGTTGCTCTTGCAAGCAGGCAGCGTGGAGATGATCTGTCGAGATACCGAGCGGGTCGCAGCCCGCGCGCGGGACGCCGGAGTCGAGGTCGTCGAGGAAATCTGGGACGACATGTTCCACGTCTGGCAAGGATTCGCGCCAATGCTCCCAGAGGGCCAGGAGGCGATTGATCACATCGGAGAGTGGATTCGCGAGCACGCCTAGAGGTGGATGATCTCGACGTCATCCCAATGCCGCTGGAGGTATTCGGCGGCGAGGCGTCGGTGACAGTGTTCAGGAGACGCTTCGCTACAGAGCAGCACTCCTCCGTCGAAGATGCCTTGGTCGAGGTCGTCTTCGACCCTCTGTTCCCCTAATCCCTCGATGTATTGCTCGCTGTAGGCGTCCCAGCTCAGTTCGTCGGCACGGTACTCGCTGAGCAAGCGGTCGCTCGGCGCCAATTCGGGGACGTGGACATAGTCCATGTCGCAGAGTCGGCTGAGCAGGAACTGGAAATCACCGCCGGACTTCGACACTTTGGCGAACCCTGAGAGTTGTGAAGACGGTCGCGCGCGTATGTCGAGGACACGCCTTGCGCCGCTCGGCGCGAGCAGGTCTTCGAAGAACACCTTGGCGGACTTCTTCGTGAAACCGACGGTGTAGATCTTCACATCCAACGCGCTTCAAGATCGTGACCGTCACGATCTGGAGACCCAAACGAAAACCACATCGCCCGCTCGGGAAGAATCTCCCTCTCCCCTTGGGAGAGGGCGGGGGTGAGGGGTCCCCTGCGTCGCCTGATCTGATAGCAATCGCGTGATGCTCGCACGCTGGCCCTCACCCTAACCCTCTCCCAAGGGGAGAGGGGACCGGAGAGTGGACTCTGCGCGCAGCAGCCTACGGATAGAACAGCTTCCGAGCCGCCTTCCGCAGCTCTCCGCGGAAGTCCGGATGGGCGACTGCGATTAGCTCTTCTGCTCTCGCTCTGACTGTCTTACCCAGCAACTTCGCGATCCCGTACTCAGTCACGACCGTATCCGCGATGTCCCGCGGCACTGTCACGATTTGGCCGGGGTCGAACTGGGCCATGATTGTGGAGATGGTTCCCGATCGGTTGGTTGAGGGCAGGACAGTGACGGAGCGTCCTTTCGGCGCGAGGTATGCGCCCATCGCGAAGGCCAGGTGACCGCCGACTCCTGCGTAGACTCGTGGTCCGATGGTGTGGACTCCGAGTTGACCGGTCAGGTCGGCCGTGAGCGCTCCGTTGATCGCGACGATGTTCTCGTTGCGCGCGATCTGCCGTGGGTCGAGCAGGTACTCAATGCTGTACGTCTCGAAGGCGGGATTGCGGTGCACTGTCGCGATCTCGTCGGGCGTGTTGCCGATGACCGTGGCGACGAACTTATCGGGATGCGTCTGCGAGTACTTGCCGGTGATGATCCCACGCTCGACCAGTGGGACCAGTCCTTCGGTGGTGAGTTCGGCGAAATAGGAGAGGTTTTCGCGCTCGTCGAATGCGCCCAACCGAGCTAGCGCGCCGGAGTGTGAGCCGACGCCGACCTGGATCGTGTCGCCGTCCTGGACAAGCTCTCCTACGTAGTGAGCCAGGCCCAGGTCGACTTGATTGGGTTCCGGGTGTTCGAGATTCACCATCACCGGCGACTCGCCGGGAACGAAACAGTCAATCTCGGACACGTGCAGCCAGGAGTCGCCGAACGTTTCTACCACGTGTTCGTTGACCTCGGCGATCACCTTTCTGGCTCGCTTGGCCGAGGTCACGCCATCCCAGACCGAACTGCCCAGCGACACGAATCCGGCTTCATTTGGCGGAGTCGTCCGAATCTGCAGCACATCGATCGGCCAGGCTTCGTCTTCGCGCCCGGCGTCCCACGCTTTGTGGATACCGACCAGCCAGTACGGGTGATAGTCGGCGATACCGGCATTGACCGCGTCGCGGTCGAACAGTGTGCCAAATTGAGGCGCGACGCTGAACGCCGACATCATGTCCTCGGTGAACCAGCCGGCGTCGGGTACCACGATGCCCCGCACCTCGACGCCCTCGAGCTCATCGCTGCGAGCGACAAGCGCCTCCAGAATCGGCAGCGATGCGTGACCGGGCGGAATCCAGAGATGGTCGCCGGAGTTGAACATCGAGGCCGCCATCTCCGGAGTGGCCAGTCGCTCGGCATACGCGTCACGCCAGTTGATCGTCGGGTCGAAGCGGGTGCTGCGTCGCTGGTTGTAGGGGGACGTGGTCATCTCGCTGCCTGCTGCTTCCGCCGGGTCTGCTACTTCCGCGGGTAGTTAGACTCGCGATTAAGGTAACGCCGAACAGGCAGAATCCAACTCATCAGTTTCGAGCAAGGGGGGACGAGATGGCAACGGATGGACGAATGGACTTTGGTATTTTCATGGCGCCGTTCCACCGGGTCGGTGAGAATCCTTCGCTGGCGATGCATCGCGACCTCGAGCTGATCGAGTGGCTCGATCAACTCGGTTACGACGAGGCCTGGATCGGCGAGCATCACTCGGCCGGCTGGGAACTGATCGCGTCACCGGAGGTATTCATCGCCGCCGCAGCCGAGCGGACCAGCAACATCCGCCTGGGTACGGGCGTCGTTTCGCTGCCTTACCACCATCCGCTGATGGTGGTCGACCGGATGATCCAGCTCGATCACATGACCCGAGGACGCGTGATGATGGGCGTCGGGCCAGGAGCTCTCTCCTCCGACGCGCGAATGATGGGTATCGATCCGCTCTACCAGCGACAGCGCATGGATGAGTCGCTGCAGGCGATCATGGCGCTGCTCAAGCAGGATGGCCCGGTCAACATGTCGACCGACTGGTTTGAGTTGACCGACGCGCGCCTACAGGTCTCGCCGTACACCAAACCGCACTTCGAGATGGCGGTCGCATCGACCGTCAGCCCCGCCGGCCGGGTCACCGCTGGCAAGTACGGGATGGGGATGCTCAGTATCGGTGTCTACCTGCCCGGCGGGCGTTCAAACCTCGAGGGTCAGTGGAGTGAAGTTGAAGAGATCGCCGAGCGAGAGGGTACCGTCGTCGACCGCAACAAGTGGCGCCTCGTGATTCCGATGTACATCGCCGAAACCCGCGAGCAAGCCTTCGAAGAGGCCCGTGAAGGTTGGCGTGCCTGGCAGATCGACTACTTCCGGGACACGTTGCAAGCAGTCCTGCCTGGGACAGCCGAGACACCGGAAGGCGCTGTCGAGACCGGCGGCGCGATCATCGGTACGCCCGACGATGCGATCAAGGCAATCGAGATCCTGCAGGAGAATTCGGGTGGATTCGGCGGCCTGATGATGCTCGCCCATGAGTGGGCGAATCGCGAAGGCATTCGCAAGTCCTACGAACTGTTTGCGCGCTACGTCGCGCCAAAGTTCCAGGGCCAGCTCGCGTCGGTCGAGGGGACGCAGCAGTGGGTCGCTTCAGGCGGAGGAGCGGTTTCGTTTAGCCGCAACGACGTCCTCGCAAAAGCCTTCCGCGACGCCGGCCAGGAAGTTCCAGACTTCCTGCAAGAGCCTGCAGAGGCGGCCTCGGACTAGGATCGGCTGGCCCTCAAAGCAGAAGTGATTCCGTCATTGCCGCGCTCCGTCGCGGCAATCTCGCCGGGTTTGCTGTGATCCTGCCGTTCGCTACCAGGTGAGACTGTCCGACGCATCTTTGAGCGCCTGCCGCTGATCTCGATAGTCGGGCATGATCGACTCGACGAGCTGCCAGTATGCCTTGCTGTGGTTCAGATGGATCAGATGGCATAGCTCGTGTACGACGACATAATCGACGATGTCAGGGTGAGCGAAGATCAGTCTCCAGTTGAAGCTCAATGTGCCATTGGATGAAGCGCTGCCCCAGCGGGTCTTTTGATTGCGTATCTGTAGTCGCGTTGGTTCGGCGCCAACAATCGGGGACCAGTGTTCGACTCTGGACGTGAAGTAGTCGCGGGAATATTCGCGCAGCCATCTCTCAGCGAACGCGGCGCGCTCCTGTCTGCCGACGTTTACCTGGAACCGCTCACCATCGAAATGGAATGGCACAAGACTGGCCACCACGGGATAGCGACCACCAAGCAGCGGCAGTGATCCTCCCTCGCGGAGTTCAGTTTGCAACCCTGCAGGATGTTCCGCAGCCAGGCGTTTGGTGATCCAGTCGGCGCGCTGTTGAATGAACTCATCGATCAGTCGTTGAGAAGCCCTAGCCGGGGACAGTACCCGCAGCAGCTCGCCCTCCACAGATAGCGTGACGTTCTTGCGACGTCGCGGGCTTCGATGCAGCTCGTATGTGATCCTGCGACCATCAATGGTCGCCACCTGTTTCGACGGCCGACCACAGGGCACGGTTTAGCGTCGCTAGCTACCGTTGGCGGCTCGGTTGAAGGCTCTACCGAGTCGGTCGGCCGCCTCTTCGAGCTTCTGTGCCGGCGGCCAGGAGTACGCGAGCCGGACCGATTCGCCATCGTTGCCGGCGTCGTTGCCGGGATAGAAGCGATTGCCTGAGGGGAAGCTGAGTCCATCCTCGGCGGCGAAGTCGCGGACGGCGTCGCCGGTCAGTCCCTCTCGTAGCTTCAGCCAGAGGAAGAATCCACCCGAGGGTTCAGTCACGTCGAAGTAAGGCTCGCCGTAGGGCTCGAGTGCGGATGCCAGCGTCTTGGCCTTGAGACCGTAGAGTTTGCGCATTTCTTCCACGTGCTCGCGGAAGTTGCCGCGCACCATGAACTCATGCAGCATCCGGTGCAGCAGAGGACTGTTGCCCATGTCGAATCGGGCCGGGACCATCGCCTGGATCCAGTCGGGTCGCGCCTGCACCCAACCGACGCGCAGACCGGTGGCGATCACCTTCGAGAACGTACCTACGGTCAGCACGCCCCAGCCGTCGGTCAGTTCAGACAGGGTCGGCGGCGGCGGACCGTCGAAGTACAGCTCCGAGTAGGCATGGTCTTCCATCAACAGGATTTTGCGCCGCGCGGCCAGCTCGATCAGTCCGAGCCGGCGCTCTAGCGTCATCGTCAAACCGGTCGGGTTGTGAAACGTCGGCTGGGTGTAAATCAGCTTGATCGTTCGGCCGTCAGCTTCGAGACGGTCAATCGTCGCATCGAGCTCGTCAAGGTTGATTCCCTCATCATCCATCCCCACGCCGATCACCGTGGCTTGCTTGCCGCGCATCGTGCGCAGCGAACCGGCGAACGTCGGAATCTCGGTAATGACGACGTCGCCCGGATCGAGGAAGGACGCGCAGATCGACTCAATCGCTCCGGCTGCGCCGTTGGTCAGCAGATACCAGTCGGCGGTTGGTTGCGAGGGATGGTTGCGGGCAAAGTAACCCGCGATCTCGTCACGCAGCGGCCTGTAGCCCTGTGCGCCGCCGTAGACGAGCGGGGCATCTCCAGGCGCTTCCAGCACTCGACCCATCGCCGCGAGCAGTTCCGCTCGCGGCTGGGTCTCAGCGTCGGGGATGCCGCCACCGAGGGAAATCGGCGGCAACTGGCTTTTCGGTGCGGCGCCCGAGAGTCCCCACTCGGTCATGTTTCCGGCGGTCATCCCTTTGGTCGCAGTGTTCGCGTTGTAGAGCGCGGGGAAGTTGTCCCACGCCTCACGCGCCGCATCGGCAGCGCGACTGCTGATCGGCGCAAGCGACTGATTCGGGGCGTCGAAACGAGTGGTCATAGAAGTCTCCAGCAGGGTTCGGAGGGCGTTGCGAGGACGAAGGGGCACGTGGAAGTGCGTACTCAGCTTACGCGAGCGTTCAGGGTCGGTTGTAGGCTGACGGCATGGTGCAAGACATTACGCTCGGTGTGCTCGATCAGATTCCGATTCGAGACGGCGGCACGGCGGCAACAGCGATCTCGGAGACGTTCCAACTCGCGCAAGCATGTGATCGGCTCGGCTACTCGCGCTATTGGCTGGCCGAGCATCACAATGCCGGCTCGCTTGCCTGCGCTTCGCCGGAGGTACTGATTCCTCAGGTCGCAGCACAAACGTCCCGGATCCGTGTCGGGTCGGGCGGCATCATGCTGCCCCATTACAGCTCACTTAAAGTGGCCGAAAACTTCCGGACGATCACAACGCAGTTCCCGGACCGGATTGATCTCGGAGTGGGCCGAGCGCCGGGCTCGGATGGTCGCACCGCGCGTGCGCTGGTGCATGGTCCCGGCGCCCTGGGCATCGACCACTTCCCTGAGCAGCTTCTCGACCTCTACGGCTGGCTGGCCGACGACCTGCCGCCCGATCATCAGTACCGAGAAGTCCAGGCTGCTCCGCCGGGCGCACCGATGCCCGAACTGTGGTTGCTCGGCTCGTCGCACTACGGCGGACACGTCGCAGCCGAGCTGGGTTGGTCGCACTGCTTCGCTCACTTCATCTCGCCCGAGGGCGGCGAGCAAGTCGTACGCAAGTACCGCGAACGGTTTCAGCCATCCCCGGTTAGTTCTGAACCTCGGGCCTCGCTGGGCGTCTCCGTCACCGTGGCAGAAACGTCTGAGGAAGCGGAGCGCCTCTGCTGGAGTCGTTGGTGCTGGCGGATCAAGGGCAATCGCGGCATGCGCGGTGGAATTCCGTCGGTTGAGGAAGCGTTGAACTTCCCCTACTCGCAGCCCGAGTTGGACTATCTCGCCTACATGCAAAATCGCAGCATCCACGGCTCGCCCGAGCAGGTGCGCGACAAACTGGAGCAGTTAGCTCAGGCCTACGAGGTCGACGAGTTCATCGCCCTCACGATCACACACGATTTCGCGGCGCGAGTACGTTCCTACGAACTCCTGGCGGAAGTCTTTGAAATGCCGTCCGCCGAACTCAGTCAAGCGGTGGCTGACTGAGCAACGGCGCCGGATCGAGCCGCTGTTCAGCCAGGATGTCAGCGCTGATCCGCCGCACTGCTTCATAGCCTGCATCTGTCCGAGCTTCGGCAACGATTGTCAGATACGGCGTTGTGTTGGACGCTCGAATGATGCACCAACCGCCGGCAGCCGCAGATGAGAGATTAATCCGGGCCCCGTCAATCTCGTTCACCGGCCAGCGACTCCGCGCGTGCTCTGTGATCGCTGCTGAGACCGCGTGTTTGCGATCATCAGGACATGAAATCTTCACTTCCGGCGAAATGCGATACCGAGGAACGACATCAAGCAACGGCTCAATCGGCGTCCGCGACGCTAGCTCGGCAATGCGACAGGCCGTGCGGACAGCGTCGTCTGTGATGTGGGGCGGATCATCGATTCGGTAGTAGTAGTGGGTCGATGCTTCGCCGCCAAAATCGATCCCGGTGTCGCGCATCGCGAACTTGCCCAGCGAGTGTCCAACTGGTCCGAACTTGGCGTGACCACCGAGTCCGTTGATGTGGTCGATGACAGCTTGTGACGTCTTGACATCAATCTGAACACTGGCACCCGGATGTGTCGATAACCAGTCCTGCGCTAGTAAGGCCAGCACTTGATCGGGAGTGGCACGACGGCCTCGCCCGTCGACTAGTCCCAGCCGATCGCCATCACCGTCAAAGGCGAAGCCAAGGTCGGCGCCTGACTCGCGAACGAACTTCGCTAGCTCCCTGACGTTTTCTGCATGTTGTGGGTCGGCGGTGTGTGGCGGATTAGGCTCCTCCGGATCGTCGTTGATCGCGACCACTTCACACCCGATTGCTTGCAATGCTGTTCGCGCCGTCACGGTTGCGACACCATTGCCGGGGTCGATCGCGACCTGCAGCGGTCGTTGTACTCGAAACGACTCAGCCAGGCTGCGAACGTACGCCGGTCTTGGGCTCCACAGTCGGCGGTCGCCCTGCCGATCGCCAGTAGAAACACCTGACGCCACACGGTCGGCGACCACCTGGATCTGTTCCGGCAAGAGCGGCATCGCGTCCGTGTGGAGCAACTTGATCCCGTTGTCTTCAGGTTGATTGTGAGAAGCGGTGACGACCAATCCGGCGGTGGGACGCTCCTGTGTGAGCAGGGCAGTGGCCCAGTAGACCAGCGGCGACGGTGCCCGACCGATGTCGACGACGTCCAGGCCAGCATCCAGCAACCCCGCTATCGCAGCCTGCTGCAATGCTGGCGTGGTGGGTCGCTGGTCGCCGCCGACCACGACCTGCGCGGCGGAATCGATCAGCCCGGCATAGGCCAGCGCGACTCGAATTGCCAGGTCCGGCGTGAGCAAGGCATCGGCACCGAGCGCGAGACCGCGGATGTCGTAGGCACGGAAGATCTCTCGTGGTACAAGCACGGGTTGGCGGCTCATCGATCACTACCCTACGGCCATGCCGCTTGAACTCACCGACATCGATCTGCAGCGAACCTTGTTCAGGTTTCTGACTAAGTCCGCTCGCAAGGGTGAACCCGCGGACCCTGAAGCAGCACGACTGCGATTCCCAGTGGACGTTGGCGCAGTCGATCTCGCTGAAGTGGCAGATGGAATGCAAGCCACGATTGGGGAGATGTACCCGGAGGCTCCGAATCTGCAGAGTTTGCTCGGCGGGGCCTCAGATGCGAATCTGGCCGCGATGCAGCACTTTGATTGGGTCACTGTTGGAATCTACGCCTTCGGATTGCCACCGACCAAGACCCGCTCGGGCACGCCGGAGAGTTCGGCGCATCGCGCGCTCAAGGAGTGGGCCGCGGCCAACGGACCGATCCTCGGAGCGCCCTCCGATGTGGTTGGTGTCACAGAGCGCTGGTTCCCTTCCGGCGACGAATCCGACGCGGCGTTCATCGGCGAATCTGATGCGCTGATTGTCGAGGTTCGCCCGCAGGGAGCCGAGTCGCACGAATTGCAGCTTGCGCTGTTCACGCTGGTCAAGATGCGTGCCGTGGTGCAAGCGGAACAACGTCTCAATGGGCGAGTTGGGACGGTACGAGTGATGCTGGTGACCGAGGCCAAACCAGAAGTGTCGATTCGTGAACTGGCCGACGAGCTCGAAGTTGAACTGTTCGTGAGATAGCTAGATCAGCGGTTGCGGTCCGACGGTCGGAGCGTCATTGAGTTGTTCGATGCCCGCAACGGATCGGTGTGATTCGAGCGCGGCTTGCAACTGCTCAGCGACTCGGCGATACGCCGCTTCGTCTTCGGCTTCGAAGCGCAGACTCAGGGCTGGCGCAGTGTTTGAGGCTCGCGCGTGGAGCCAGGCGTCGCCCAAGGAGACCCGAGCGCCGTCGCTGCGATCGATCTGCGCTTGCGGATGCTGCTCGTCGAACCATTCACCGAGCGCATCGGCGATGTCGGCCTTCAGCTCATCAGGACAGTCCAGACGCAGTTCCGGCGAGATCGGTCGAGGCTCGATCTCGGCCATTTCTTCCGCCAGCGTTCGTCCGCTCGCCGACAGGTAAGCGAGCAGCGCACAGGCCGCATAGACGCCGTCGTCGATCCACGGCGCGTGCTCGTTTGGTCGATAGCCGGGACCAAACATGATGTGACCACTGGTCTCTCCTCCGAATGCAATCTCACGATCTCGCATCAGCCGTCGGAAGAATGAATACCCGGTCTTGGCCGAGACCGGTCGGCCGCCGCGACGCTCGATGTTTCCAATCACGCTGGTGCTGGTCTTGAGGTCGAGCAGCACCTCGGCGCCAGGGACGCGTTGCAGCAGCGGCCGGGCCAATAGCGCCACCAGCCAGTCGGCCTCGTAGCGTCGTCCCAGATGGTCGAGCACGCCGATCCGGTCGCCGTCGCCATCCCAGCCGATGCCCAGTTCCGCTCCCACACTGCGAGTCGTGCGAGCCAGCGCTCGCATCGTGTCCGGATTCTGCGGATCAGCGGCGATCTCAGACGTTGGCCGAGCTGTGGAACGGATGGAGTGAACACTTGCACCGGCATCGATCAACGCTCGGGCAGCGGTCAATGATGTCGTGCCATTGCCGGGATCGATTGCGACTGCGATGTCGGTGGAGTTGCCAAATCGACTGCGAATCATCTCAAGGTACGTTTCGATCACATCGAATTCAGTACGTTTCCCGGCTGACGGCGCAGCTCTCGGCTCTGTCGCGGACACCAGCACTATGCCATCAGGCATCAACGGCCGCGCTTCATCGGCGAGCAGCTTGAATCCGTTGTACTCAGGCGGATTGTGGCTCGCAGTCACGATCAGTCCACCGTGCAGACCGTGCTGATCGACGTTCCAGCCGATGACGGGAGTCGGCGATAATCCGGCCGCATACACATCGATGCCGGCGCTCAATAGGCCATCGATCGCGGATTCATACAGCTCCGGCGAGCTCTTACGGGCGTCTCGACCCACTGCGGCGCTTCCGCCCCCGTTGTGTTGCAGCCACTGACCGAAGGAGTTGCCGATCCTCCAGGCGACGGACTCGTCGATCTGGTCCGGCGTCGTGCCACGAATGTCGTAAGCACGGACGATCGAGGCTGGCAACGGCTTCGGAGGCATGGCAATCACTTTAGGCTGACTCCAGGTCTGGGTTTGTTGAATGCGCTGGGACGTAGATGGCCACGCTGTTCGACCGGGACGACTGGCGTTCGACCCTGGCACGCTGGCGCGAAGCTGACCTGATCGACGAAGAGACGGAGTCGGCAGTTCTCGAATGGGAGGCGGAGCGCTCCGCACCGCCCCCAGATGCAGCGGACCGCAGAATCTCGCATGGTCGAATCGCCGATGTCGCGGCCTACCTGGGCGCGTCGATTGTCGTCATTGCCTGGCTGCTACTGACGGTTTCGCTGTTCGACGATGGTCTGAGTTCGTTCGCCTTCTCCCTCGCTGGCGGCATCATTGGTGTCGCAACCGTCTGGCTGGCCGAACGCAACCGGGCGCCAGCGTTGGCCGACGCCTGCTCTGGGGTCTCGGTGCTGCTGGTGGCTATCGCAGTGGGATGGCTACTGGACGAGATCGGCGACGATGATCAACTCTGGCTCGGCTGGTTCTTGATCACCATGGTCGTCGTGAGCATGGGCGCACTGATGCTCCGGCTGACACGGTCGCCGCTGGCTACCTTCGCCGCTAGCGCTGCACTGGCGCAATCGCCAGCGGCGTTGGCAATCGGAGCGGGGGCTCTGGATCACGGGGTCTTCGGCTCCCGATCGCTCGACGGTTGGCAGCTATGGCTGACCTTCGCCTTGGTCGTGCTGATCTCAGGCGCCGTGCTTGTCGGCGTCGGTCGGGCCCGGCGTTGGTTCGATCCCGAACTGGCAGCATGGGGTCGGTTGGGCGCGTCACTGGGCGCTGGATTCGCCATTCTGGGATTGGCCGCAGCATCTACCGAGCCAATCATCGACTGGGGGACGCTCCTGATCGGCTGGGTCGTCACGGCCTGGGCGCTGAGAGACGGACGACCCGAGTTGCTGCCGGCGTCAGGCGTGTTGCTGGTCGGTGCGCTCGCAGGCGGTGTCTCCGACCTTGACAACGGTGCGCGCCTGGGGCTCACCGTGATCGTGCTGTTGACGGGCATCGAGGCTACAGCGCTGGGAATGGTGGGACCTCGGCTGTTGCGACGGCTGTCGGACCACTGGTTGACGCCGCTCTGGCAGTCGGCGCTATTGGGTTCCGGGATCGTCGCAGCGTCGGCGTTGGCGGCTCAAAGTCCCGAGCTCGCTGCCATCGGGATCGTCTGGGCGCTGTTTGTGCTCGCCGCTGGAGTGGTCTATCAGCATCGGATCGGATTTGCGATGGGGGTGATCGGAAGCTACGCGACCTTGCTGACGCTGATCATTGCTCAGTTTGACTCGAGTGTCGCTGGAGCACTGGGAACTCTGGCCTTTGGGCTGCTGATCGTGGCGGCGGGAATCATCTGGCGACGGCGCTTCGCGGGTTTGACACTGGGCAATGAGCACTCATAGCCTTGCATCGTGTCCGCGCGTCTCCAAGAGCGCGTCTCGCGCCGTGCGGTCGTGATTATGCATGTGTTCGCCTGGAGGTGCATGGATGGAAGACAAGACTATTTCGCTGGTCAACGGCCGTTTCAATGTGGGTTACATGGAGGCGGGATCGGGTCCCGATCTGCTCTTCATCCACGGCGCCGGCGGCCTGATGTGGGACCCATTCCTTGAGCAACTCTCGCAGCACCATCGCGTGCTCGCGCCAAAGCTGCCGGGAACGGCCAACTCGACCGGCGTTGAGTGGTTGATGGACCACCACGATGTCTTCTACTTCTACTGGGACTTCCTCGACGCGATGGGCGTCGACGAGGTGATCGTGGTCGGTCACTCGATGGGCGGCTGGTTCGCCGCCGAGGTCGCCGCGATGCAGCCCGGCCGCGTTTCCAAGCTGGTGCTGATCGCACCGGTCGGCCTCTGGAATGACGACTATCCCGTCGCCGACTTCTTCGCCATGATGCCCAACGAGCTCGTGCCGGCGCTGTTCCACGACACCGAGCATCCCGGCGCAAAGATGATGACCGCGCCGCCGCCGGAGGACCCGGACGAGTTGCAAATCGCCACCGTCGAGCGTGCGAAGATGCTTCAGACCGCAGCCCGCTTCATGTGGCCGATTCCCGACAAGCGTCTTGCCGAGCGGATTCACCGAGTGACCTCTCCGACGCTGATCTGCTGGGGTGCATCGGATGGTCTCGTGCCGCCGCAGTATGCCGAGGACTTCAATCGCGGCATCGCGAATTCGGAAGTGGCGATGTTCTCCGCCTCCGGGCACATGCCGCAGGTCGAAGAGCCCGAAGCGCTGCTGAGCAAACTCGGCGAGTTCCTGAGCGCCTAGCGCTCGGCAGTTCTAAGGCCAATCCATGCCTCCGCGCGACGGTCTCGACGCGCCCAACGTGGCGCACTATCGCGACGTCTTCCATCGCTTCGCCAGAGTTGAAGCGCCCGACCTCGCCTCGCCGATGTACGCCGAACTCGCGTACGGTGTGTCGCTCAACCGTGATTTGCTCGAACTCGCGGCGCAGAAACGTCGCCGCCAGCCGGCCCCCAACATGCTCTTCGCGGCTGTGCAATACCTGCTGCTCAGCAGCGCAGCGTATGCAGAGCATCCCCTCTCGGCGCACTATCCAATCGTCTCGGGGGCGGATCGGCCGATGGAACCGGCGTTCCCCGCGTTTCGCGAATTCTGCCTCGATCATCGCTCCGAGATTCTGGAACTGATTCGGCATCGGCGCACCCAGACCAACGTGGTTCGTCGCTGTACCTGCCTGTTGCCGGCGTTCTCGATGGTGCAGGCCGAATCCGAGCGCCCACTGGCGCTGATCGACATCGGAGCCAGCGCAGGACTCAACCTGAATGTGGATCGCTACCACTATCGATACACACGTGGAGGCCTCCAGGAGGCGTCGTGGGGCAGCGAGCAGGCTCGAGTCTCGCTGGAAGCCGAGCTGCGGGGCAGCGGAGCCCTGCCTCCGCTCGCCGACGAGCTGGCGATCCAGTTTCGCGGCGGCATCGACCTTAATCCCATTGACCTGACCGACGAATCGGAGTTGCGCTGGCTCCAGGCATTGATCTGGCCGGAGCACGTCGAACGTCACAAACGCCTGATCGACGGAGCGGCTGAGTTGAGACAATCACCGGTCGACCTGCGCTCGGGAGATGCCGCCGAGTTGCTGCCACAGATGATCGCCGACGCTCCCGAAGACGCAGCCCTGACCGCCTACTCGACGGTCGCCATCTATCAAATCCCGGCAGCCGGACGGCAACAGATCTTCGAAACGCTGGCGGAAACGAGCCGTGATCGCCCGGTATGGCTGGTCACACTGGAGCACTTGCTCGACGACATCGACGACGTGCAGGTCCCCTCGCTCGCCATCACTCGCTTCCGCGATGGAGCAAGCAGCCGGCAACTCTTGGCCCGCTCATCCCCACACGGCTGGTGGATCGAGTGGGCGGCCTAGTCGGCTAGCTGCCGTTCGCGAGCCGACTGTTCTTCGACATGTGCCACTCAACGGCCTCTGGCTCCTTGACGAAGTCGGTGAGGACCGCCGAGTCATGATCTTCTAGCACCTGCCGAACTTCATCAGGCGATACGTAGAAGAACTCTCGTCTCAGATTGACTAAGTTGACTCGCTGGCCTCCAAAACGCTCGTGCAAGTCGCGTTCTAGCTGCACTGCATCACTCGAAAAGACGAGCGCGTGAATGTCGTATCCAAAGGGGACAGAAGCATCCCCTAACTCCTTTACACGGTCCAAGGGATCCAGGCGTCGCGTCATCCCAATCTTGACGACTCCTTCGCCAAGTGCTCCTATGTTTGAGATTACGTAGACATGTCCAGCCTTGGTGTTGGCAGCCCGCTCTTCGACTGTTAGAAACGCCTCGTCAATCTCTGCGAGTTTTGCCTCTTGCTCTTCGGCTTCTTCGATGTTCCCGTCCGCCTTCAGTTTCTTGACAAGAGCTGCGTACTGAGCGCGTTCCTTGACGAGCCGCTTCCGTTCCGCCTCGATTTCTCTTCGCGCTTTAGCCTCTTCCCGCATCAGCGCTCGCTCGGCTTTAGCCTCTTCCTTCTCGGCTTCCTTCTTTGTTAGCCAATCAGCAGTCAGTTCTAGCTCGCGGATTCGAAGTCTGTGATAACGCCCCGTGATTGCAATCTCCATCGGCTGGGCGCCTAGACGATTGATTGCGGTTCTCGATTTTTCAAGTCTCGCAACTGCTGCATCGAGCCTGAACGGACGCAGCTTGTCGACCAACGTATCCGCCTCGTTGTTGTAGGCGCGCAAGAGAAGCTTCGACGTGTCGCGAATCATCTTGCGGCCTTGGCTCTTTGATTCATTCACCGTCCATGTCGAGTCGGACGTGCTGACCGCACCATCGACCTTTACGCATTCTTTGATCTCGCGGCGCAATGAGCTGAGAGCTTCCTTGTATTCGCTCGCACTCTCCATCGGATGGCGGTAGTCATAAACGCCAACCTCTTGAAGGATGGCTTCGTCTCGCAATGCCACAACCTCCTCCGAGAGCCGAGAGTGCTCCGCTTGGAACTCATCAAGTTCCCGTTGCAACGTCTGTCGTCTCTGTGCGATTTCCTCGCACGCCTTCGTCTGAGACTGGATTTGACCTTCTAGTTCGGCATATCGGGCTGGGATGGCCGTAGGCAAGACCTGATCGACGAATCGGCGGAGCTCCGCGATCTCCGCCTCCATCGATTTGCGTGCAGTGAATCGGCCATGTTTACGAGGCTCTGGTGGCTGAAGTGAGTCTTGAGTCGTCATGTTGGTGCTAGGAACCTTCATAGGTAGGTGTGCAATCAAGCGCTGTCCTTGCATACGCGTGAGCACAATGCTCTACAGCGGCATCACTCTCAAATCCTGCCGCGCCTTTTCCAACCAGCGAGAACTACTTACAGTCTGTGTTTGGCCTCGGTCTGTTCAATCTCTATCCCTTGAGCGCGTCGAGGATGCTGGCGAACTCGTTCGGGTCCTGTTCCAGTACGTTGACGTTGTGCAGCAGGGCGCCGGCAGCGGATTCTTGCTCCAGACGCTCGACGCACTCTTCCGTCGTGCCGACGAAGCCGAACTGATCCAGCATCTCCTCGGGCAGGGACTGCGCGGCTGCTCCGCCGCCGCCCTCCTTCCAGGCGACGCGGGCGGCGTTGGCCTCGTCCTCGTAGCCCATGCGCGACAATTGGCGGTAGTAGAACTCGCCCATCCGCGCGCAATAGAAGGCCAGCGTCCCGGCCTGGCCGGCGCGGGCGCGTGCCTTCGCCTCGGGCGAGTTGGCTACGGTGACTCCACCCGGCGCTCGGACGGTGAAGTCGGCTGGATCTTTGCCCGCCTCGCGGACCCAATCGTTGACCAGGTCGATCTCTTCCTTGAGCCGATCCATGGGAATCATGATCGGCAACCAACCGTCGGAGATTTCAGCCGTCATCTTCACCGATTTCGGATTCAGCGTGGCCAGGTAGATCGGCAGCTCCTTGCGATACGTGTCGAACCGAAGTGTGAAGCCTCGCTGGAGCTTGAACAGGTCGCCGTCATAGTTGAGGCGCTCGCCGGAGAAGAGAATCTTCATGATCTCAACGGTCTCGCGCATGCGCTTGAAGGCCGGTTGGAAAGGGACGCCGTGGAAGTGCTCGATCACCTGCGGTCCAGAGTTGCCCAGGCCCACGATCACACGACCTTCCGACAATTCGTCGATGGTGGCGAAGTGCTGGGCAAGCGCCGCAGGCGTGCGCGAGTAGATGTTGACGATGCCGGTCGCGACCTGCACGTTGCTTGTTCGCTCAGCAAGCTGAACCAACGTTGTAAAGGCGTCCTGACCCCATGCTTCGGCAACCCAGAGCGAATCGATCCCGACTTCATCGGCGATTTGAGCGCGCTTGAGCGCCGTCTCGCGGTCCATCGATCCTTGCCAGTCGAATCCCATCCCAATGCGTCGGCTCATGTTCGGCTCCTCGAAGCTTCGGTATTGCACAGCTAACCCTTCAAGCGTAGCGGTGGACTTCACAATGAATGCCGTTGCACAGCGGGAGACCCTATGAGCTTGGGATAGTCTGCTGCGAGTACCATCAGCCGGCCTTCAAGTGGGAGAGTCCGATGTCAGAAGCGATCGCAGAGGTGAAGCGCCTCGGGGTGTTGGGCGGCGGAACGATGGGCTCTGGTATCGCGCAGACCGCCTTGTTGGCAGGCGCAGAGGTCTCATTGATCGACGTTGATTCCGGCCAATTGGAACGCGCCCGTGGCGTAGTCGAGAACGGCGTCAACCGGCTTGTGTCTCGCGACCGAATCTCCGAGGAACAGGGTCAGTCCGCACTTGCCGCTCTGACCACCACGACGGATATGGAAGCTCTCGTTTCCGCGCAAGGCGTGATCGAGGCGGTGTCCGAAAACGTCACCTTGAAGCAGGGCATCTTCGAACGGCTCGAGGAGCTGTGCGCAGACGCGGCGTTCCTCGCTTCCAACACATCCTCGCTGTCGATCCAGGAAATCGCCCAGCGCATGTCCGACCCCTCGCGGGTCGTGGGGTTGCACTACTTCAATCCGGCGCAGGTCCTGCCCCTGGTTGAGGTTGTGGTCCCACTCACGGCCTCAGAAGAGGCGGTGCAAGCGGCCTGGGCCTTTGTCGAATCGACAGGCAAGACGCCGGTGCGAGTCAAGGACACGCCGGCGTTCATCGTCAATCGATTGCTGGTCCCCTTCTGCCTGTCTGCGCTCCGACTCTGGGAGTCAGGCGTGGCCGCGGCTGAGGACATCGACCAGGCCTGCCAGCTTGGTCTGGGACACTCAATGGGTCCACTGGCGACGGCCGATCTGGTCGGTCTGGACGTATTACTGGATGTGGCTGAGAGCATGCAGCGAGAGATCGGTGACCCGACACTGGCGCCACCGACGATCTTGCGGCGACTGGTCTCGGCAGGCCGCTTGGGTCGTAAGACCGGACGCGGCATCTATGAACACGGTGATTAACGGAGGTTGAGCATGGCTGTCACGTATGAAGTGTCGGATCGCATCGCAACAATCGTGCTTGATCGTCCAAAGGCGTTGAATGCGTTTGATCGAGAGCAGTACTCGGCCTTCGCCGAGGCCTGCGCACAGTTCAAAGATGACGACGACGCCTGGGTCGCGATCATTACCGGCGCAGGCGATCGCGCCTTCTCAGCCGGCGCGGACTTGCGCGACATGATTCCGGCGATGATGGATGAGCCTTCCAAGGAACGCTTTGAACTTGCTCCATCGATCATGCGCGGGATGTACATCTCCAAGCCTCTGATCGCTGCGATCAATGGATTCGCGTTCGGCGGAGGGCTCGAGGTGGCGTTGGCCTGCGACCTGCGAATCGCGTCGACCAATGCACAGATGGGCCAGCCGGAAGTGGGCCTGGGACTGCTGCCTGGATGGGGCGGTACGCAGCGCCTGCCACGACTACTGGGCGAGAGCCGCGCCATGGAGATCATGCTGACCGGCGATCCGCTCACAGCAGAACGCGCTGAGGAGATTGGCCTGGTTCACAAGGTCGTCGAAGCGGATGAACTGATGGACGCTGCACGGGCGATGGCTGAGCGCATCTGCCGCAACGGACCGCTGGCGGTTCGTGCGTGCAAGTCGGCGGCCGTTCGCGGCATGCAAACGTCACTGGACGAAGGGCTGCGGATCGAGCAGCTCTACTTTGAGCGCCTCGCCTACACCGACGATATGAAAGAGGGCGTCGCCGCCTTCAACGAACGTCGCACCGCCGAGTTCCACGGGACCTAATCGAGTCAGAAGCGCCAGCGCGTGGCGTTGCTTGGATAGTCGGACTCTGTCCAGGCAAGCGCTTTTTTCAGCTCAAGCGTGAAGACCGGGATTGTCTCCTCGGCGCCCCAGGGCATGTCGTACTTGGTGTTGAAGGCTTTCTGGATCTCCTTCGTCGAGTCATGCAGTGTGAACTGACCTTCAAGGATGACGACCTCGTCGCCCGACTCCAGGTTGACGACCGATTCGGGATTCTGTTTCAGGTTCTGCGCCGTAACACCGAGCGGGTCGGTGGCGAAGTGGAAGGCGTCGTCGACCCAGACCCCCCAGACCGGGACCGAGTGGGGTCGCCCTGACGGCCGAGTCGTCACGATCCAGTAGTTGCGAGCCGATTCAAGTTGTTCCGTAACCCACTGCCACGACATTGGCTCGAAGGCATAGTCCTCAATACTGAAGCCGAAGCTATCCGGTACGTGAGGTCGTTCTGGCTGCGGAACGTCCATTGTCTGCCTAGTCCGATTGCGCTTCGAGCGGGTCGTATGTACCGAAGTGCCAGAAGTTGCCCTCAGGGTCGCGTGCGGTGAAAGCGTGCGATCCGTAGTCAGTGTCTTCGAGTGGAACGGTAATGGTCGCTCCCGCGTCCTGAGCTCTGCGATATAGCTCATTGACCTGCTCGTCGGATGCCGCAGTCAGGCTCACGGATGCTCGTCCGATCGACTCGTCGAGGAAGTCCGCGTGACCGCGAGAGGATCCCAGCATGATCAGGCTGCCCCGCCATTCGAGCTCAGCGTGAGCAATGCCCCCTGCGCCGTCAGGGACAACCATGCGCTCGGTGAAGCCAAAGGTGTTACCAAGCCAGGAGATCAATGCCTGGGCGTCTCGAGCTCGGAATGCAGGGATGATTGTTTGGTGCATTGCGTATCTCCGGCGCTCTAATCCTGAGCCAGGGCGTCGTATGTGCCCAGGTGCCAGTGATTGCCCTCGTAGTCCTCGATGGTGAAGGCGTGGGAGCCGTAGTCGGTGTCGGTCAGGGCCTGAATCACCTTGTCGCCGGCAGCGACAGCTCGCTCGTAGGTCTCATCCACCTGTTCCGCCGACTCGGCGGTCAAGCTGATTGAGCCATGTTTGTGCGGCAGGTCGTGCGAATCGCCTTGCAGGTCGCCAAGCATGACCAGCGATCCACGGAAGGCCAACTGGGCATGTTCAACGTGTCCATCGTCATTGCGAACGACGAAGTGCTCAGTAAATCCAAACGTGTCCGCCAGCCATTGGATGGCGCGATTCGAATCCACATAGCGGAGTGAGGGAACAACAGTCTGGTGGCTCATGCATTGCTCCTTCCGAGCAGGATGCAACATAGCATATGCGTTCTTAGAAGATCAACTGCTTAGGCCGGCAGCGGCTCGTCGATGATCTGACGGAGGTCTGCGGCTGTGTGAACCGGCGCAGAGCAGGCAAACGACTGGCAGACGTATGCCGTGGGTTTACCACTCTGTTGCATCTTGTCGGCAAGCTGAGGAACAAGTGTTTCTGTATCTGAGCGGCGCATCATGACCATTGGACGCGGCGGCCCCGACCACAGGTCTCGACGCATCTGGGTCAGTACGGAATCGTCGTCAGCGCCGACGAGCGCGACCGATCGATGATCGGACAGCCAGTCCTCAACCGAAACGAACAGCCCCAGCATCGTCGGGGCTTTGCTCAGGAAGGCGGAAAAGGTCGAGCGCATCGCTTCAATCAGGTCTGCATAGCGGCCGTCAGACGTGAGTGCGTACATCCGAGCCAGCGCTCGAGCGGCAAGCGAGTTGCCGCTCGGCGTTGCACCGTCCTGGACCGGTTTGCGCTGCGCAATGAGCTCTTCACCGCCACGTCCGACAGTGAAGAATCCGCCGCCTTCATGATCCCAGAAGCGGTCGATCATCGCATCGATCATCGCTCGCGCCTCCGAGTACCAGGATTCGTCGCCGGTGGCCTCGTAGAGCGAGATCATCCCGTCGGCGACAGCGGCATAGTCCTCGACAAACGCGTCAACCGAAGCGCGCCCGGCCGAGTGGATACGCAGCAGCCCGGCGTCATCGGCGCGCATGTTGTCGAGGATGAATCGAGCCGCACGTTCCGCCGCCTCGATGAATCGCGGCTCCTCAAGCACTGCGCCAGCCTTGGCGAGTGCGTCGATTGCCATGCCGTTCCAGGCAGCGATAATCTTCGTGTCGGTCGCCGGCGGTATTCGCGTCGCCCGATGTTCCAGCAACGTGCGCCGGCTGCGCTCCAACGAGTCCCGCACGTCGCTCAAGGGCAGGTCGAGCCAGCGCGCGACATCCTCTGGCGACTGCGCGGCCAGCAGGATCGAGTTGCCCTCCCAGTTGCCACCGACATCGACTCCCCAACGGCGACAGGCAATTTCCGCGTCACCATCGCCAAGCAGTTCGTGCAGTTCGTCTCGAGTCCAGACAAAGTACTTGCCCTCAACGCCTTCCGAGTCGGCGTCGGTTGAGGCGAAGAACGCGCCGTCCGGAGTCTGCAGCTCGTTGAGTAAGTAATCAGCAGACTCGCGGGCGATTCGTGCGAAGAGCGGATCTGCTTCCGACGCATCCTGTAAGCGATGTGCGTCCAGATAGAGAGGAATCAACAGCGCGTTGTCGTAGAGCATCTTCTCGAAGTGTGGGACCAGCCAGATTTGGTCAACCGCGTAGCGATGGAATCCGCCAGCGAGCTGGTCATAGATGCCGCCTTCGGCCATCTTGCGCAACGAATCGGCGAGATGCCTGCGAGCGTCGTTGCGATTGCTGGCTGTCTCGTCGAGCGCCTGCTGTACGAGTAGTTGGAGATAGAAGGGCTGCGGAAACTTCGGCGCTGCGCCGAAGCCGCCGTGCGTGCGATCGGCGGATTCCAGGAGCGCCGTGGCGGCGCGAGAACGGACCTGCGCGGCAGATTCGCTCAGTTCCTCGCCAGCCAATTCGACACGAAGATTGAGATGTTGCGTGAGCTGCGTCGCCTGTTGTTCGACCTGGTCACGTTGCTCTCGGAACGCTCGTGTGACGCCTTCAAGGACATCAGTCCAGCCAGGCATACCGGTCCGCCGCTGCGGTGGGAAGTAGGTGCCACCGAAGAATGGGCGACCGTCGGGAGTACAGAAGACGTTGAGCGGCCACCCGCCGTGGCCGTGGATCATTTGTTGCGCGTCCATGTAGATCTCGTCGACATCGGGTCGTTCCTCGCGGTCGACCTTGATGCTGACGACAAGCTCGTTCTGCAGTGCAGCAATCTGATCGTTCTCGAAGGATTCACGCTCCATCACGTGACACCAGTGGCAGGCTGCGTAGCCCACGCTGACCAGGACAGGTTTGTCTTCCGCCCGAGCGCGAGCCCAGGCTTCATCGCCCCATGGATACCAATCCACGGGATTGTTGGCGTGTTGCAAGAGGTAGGGAGAGGTCTCCCGTGCAAGTCGATTTGGCATAGACCAACCTTAACAGCGCGCACACTTCGACCGATTTGGTCGCTGTTAGCGTTTCGGTCGAGTTGTTCAGGTCGATTCGAAAGGTGGCTGCGATGACTCCGATCGAACAGGTCCTGTCGCCGGGACGGCGTCTGCTCAATCCCCTGATTGACGCATTCAGCCTCGACCAGGCCAGCGTCAATGGCAATGCCCGTCAGTTGATGGCGGAAGTCCTGGGGACGTTCGGGCTCGTCTTCTTCTGCGCCGGCTCCGCGCACGTCAACTGGTGGTCGGGTGGACAGCTTGGAGCATTGGGGGTCGGGCTGGTCAATGGATTCGGCGTTGCGGTGATGATCTTCGCCTTCTGGGCGATCTCGGGCGCGCACCTGAATCCGGCGGTTTCCCTAGGGCTGTGGCTGAGCGGGAAGCTGCCAGGCCGCAAGCTGGTTCCGTACATTGCGGCACAACTGGTGGGTGCCTTGATCGCCTCCTCGGTGATGCACGGACTGTTTCGCAATCACACGGGCGAAGGCGAATCCTGGCTCGGAGCGAACTTCTCCGATGGGCCGTTGATCCAGGCATTTGGCACCGAGATCGTGATCACATTCTTCCTCGTTTATGCGATTCTCCTGATGGCCGAACGTGGACGCAGCGCGACGGTGTTCGCGCTTGCAGTTGGTCTCTATGTGGCGGCTGCCGTAACGATGGCCGGCAGTGTCTCAGGGGCATCGATGAATCCTGCGCGCGCCTTTGGTCCTGCCGCGATTGCCTGGTTCTGGACAGATCATTGGATCTACTGGGTGGCGCCAGCGCTGGGAGCGCTGTTCGCATCAGTGTTCTTTGCGGTGCTCCGCGACCGGAGTGTGTCAGAATCTGGATAAGATTGGGTTGGAGGATTGGCGATGGTCACGCAAGAGGAACTCAGCCAGGAACAGCTCATGAGCATGACGTATAAGCAGCGGCAGTCCTGGTTTAGGGAGAAGCACATCGCGCAGGGCATCGCCTGGGGAATGTCCGACACGCTGGAATGGGTAAAGGCTGAAGAAGAAGGGGAAGAGGACTCGCCGGAAGAGATTGCAGACGACATTCGAGTTGCTAAGGAACGCAGAGGAACTGAGATCCCTGGCGACTGGCTCTCAGAGATCGACCAGCAATTTCCCGAAGACATCGCCTTCTTCAAGCGAATGAATGAGCGGTTTCCGGATGGGTATCAGTGGGTGCGCCTCTTGGATCCGGAGTCGGAGGATGGACGCCGCTTCTTTGCCCAGTTGAATAGTAACTTTCCTCAGGCATGGGACTTTTTCCTGGCTGATGTGGAGTGACGACTCCGTTCAGCTTGCGATGGAACGTCATCACAAGTGCAGCGGCCGAGCTGGAGTACAGCTCGTTGCCTCCTGTTCGACGCCAAAAGATCAAGGAAGCGTTGGAATCCCTGGAAGCTGGACGCTGGGTCGAGAATTCCAAACTTCTTGATCAATACGAGACGCTGTGGAGTCTGCAGGTTGATCGCTGGAGGATCGTGTTTGACGTGTATCACGATCGACGGCAGATCGTCGTCAGGCGCATCCGACAACGGAAGACGGCGTATGAAGACTTGCTTCCGCGATTGCGGCCGGAGTCTTAGCCCGGATCAATCCCCGCAGCCCTGAGCGCGAATCTGAGCGCCTTGTAGTTGTTTCGGGTGAAGTGGTAACCGCCCATGCCGATTGCCTGGGCGCCCAGCACGTTCTCTTCCAGATCGTCGATGAAGAAGCAATCCCTGGGCGCGACTCCGATTTCCTCGGCGGCGTGTTCGAAGATCCGTGGATCGGGTTTTCGCATGCCGATTTCTCCCGACACCACGATCGCGTCCCAGTTCACTTCGACCGGCAAGTCGCTGAGGAATCGGTCGCGTAGATCGTCAGGGGCGTTGGAGAGGACGCCGATCTTGTGTCCGGCCGCCTGGAGATCGTGGGCGAGCTCGAAGTTGGGATGGTGATACTGCCAGGGCTGGGCGTACCAGGCATCGAGCAGGCTCTGGACCTCCTCGGCCACGTCGCCCTGCAAGTAGGGCTTGAGGCTCTGCTCGACGCCGCGCTGCCAGGTGTCCCAGTTGCCACGGCCGGTCTCGATCGCGTGCCACTCCGGAGTTCGGTAGAAGGCGTCGACCAGCGTGCCCGCCGGTAGATTCCAGCGTTTGCCAAACTCGTCGTATCCGTCCCAATCCATTCGAATCAGAACACCACCAAAGTCGAACAGAACGGCGCGCTGCGTCATGGCTCGGTCTCCTCAAGGTCCAATAGTGATCCGCCCATGGCGAGTTTACGTGCGATCCTGACAATCCGTTCCCCTGCGACCGAGAATGGCCGTTCGCGACCCCAGCGCGCCGCCGTTTCGCGACGTTGAGTGATCTCGCGAGTCTCGTCGGCGTGCAGCGCGCGTCTAATCGCTGCTGCGAAGGCCTGAGGCGTTGGATCCGCAAGCCAGCCGTGTCGCTCGTCAACGGTGGCTCGAGCGCCGGCATGTGGCGCCGCAATCACCGGGACGCCGCTGGCGAGTGCTTGGGCGATGGTCAGGCCGTATGCCTCGTAGTAGCTGGGAGAGCAGAACGCATCGGCGGCCGCGAAGAGTCGCCACTTCTGGTCGCCGCTGACATATCCGGCGAAGTGAACTTCAACATGTTCCAGCGTCGCGGCAGCACTTCGTAGCTTGCGATCGTATGACTCACCACCCATGTAAGCTGGCGCGCCCGCGACGATCAGTTGGATTCGCTCCGCTGTGGATGGTGATTGTTGCTCGATCAGCTTCAGAGCATCGATCACTAGTTCAATGCGCTTTTCCGGTGAGATGCGGCTGAGCGTGAGCAACGTGAAACGGTTCGGATCGGCCTGAATGACTCGTAACGTTGCCGTTCGCTGTGTTCGTAAGTCGGGATTCGCGTCGCCGATCACACCCCAGGGAATAACCTGCGTGCGCTTGGCGACACCGCTACCTGGATAACTATCGGCCAACGACCGCGCGATCGCTGCGGACGGTGCAATCGGCACGTCGACATACCTGGCAAGATTGCGTTCCTTGGGCCAGACCAGTCGGGCAATGTCGGGCGCGTGTTTGGTCAGGCCTCGATCTTCGACAAGTCTCCACAGGGCTGCGAGATGATGTCCACGAACAGGGATGCCGGTGGGCTGCGAGATGTAACGACGACTGAAGAACTCGCTGACGATCACATGTAACAAGGCCATCTGTCGGAACCCGTTGTTGTGGAGTTCCGCGAACGGCGGCCCTTCTGACGTGTCGTTGGCTAAGACGACTGTGTCCGTCGTTTCGATGTCCGAGAAGTATCGCCGCAGTGCCGATTCCCACTCGAGCGCAAATCGGGCATAGCGTCGAGCATTGAGCTTGAGGATTTCGTCCGGATTCGCCTGAGCAAGTGTTGGGACTGAAAGTGATTGGCGCAGGCCGTCGAACGATTCGTCGCGACCGGGAGTCAGCAGCATGACCTCGAAATCGGACTGGACTAACTGAGGGATTAGGGCTTCCAGTACGGCGACGCCACCACCGACGGGGGCCGCCTCGGACGTGAGTGCGCCGGTCGCGCTGCAGAGGAATATGCGTGGCATGTCCATGAGGCTATTCGGTCGTTGTTTGCAGGCTCAGAGGTACGCTGCGGGCACGGAGACGAGTGGAGGCACGGAATCATGGCGCTGAAGTATGAACGCCTGGACGGACTCATGGCTGCCCAGGTGACGCCGTTCACGGAAGGTGGCGCTGAGGTCGACGTGGACTGGATTGGTCCGCACATCGACTGGCTGCGAACGATGGGCATCACGGGGATTCTGACGCTCGGCACGAACGGTGAGGGTCCTTCGGTCGGTCTGGAAGAGCGCAAACGCGTTGTTGAAGCAGTGAAGCAGGCGTCTCGAGGGATTGGTGGCGGATTGGTTGTGGTTGCCGGCGCCACGTCGCCGTCGTTGCCTGACACTATTCGCGCGGCCAATGATGCGCTTGACGCAGGAGCCGACGCCGTGGCGTTGTTGCCGCCGTTCTTCTTCAAGAACGTCGATTCCTGGGGGATGATCAAGTGGTTTTCTGCTGTGATCGAATCACTGCCCTCGGAAGGCCGGGCACTGCTCTACAACATGCCGGCGCAGGCCGGAATCGACATTCCCGACGATGTCCTGGCTGGCGTGCTGCAGCGACATCCTGACCAGCTCATGGGAATCAAAGACTCCGGCGGCGAAGCCGAACGCACGCAGCGATACATGGCGCAGGTTCCGTCAGAGGGTCCAGGTTCCGAGTTTCGTGTGATGGCTGGATCAGATGCAGCCCACGCAGCGCTGTACGGTGTCGGATGCGTCGGCGGTGTATCGGGCATGGCCAATGCGGTGCCGGCGCTGGTCAAAACCATTCAGTTCGCCCATCGTGAAGGCGGAGAGCCGCATCGGCCGCAAGATCAACTCAACGAGCTGCATGCCATCCTCAACCTGTTTCCCCGGGTGGGAGCGTTGAAACAACTAACCTCGATCACCAGCGGTCTGCCACTCACACACACGAGGCCGCCATACCGAGATCTCGATCCGCGTGAAGTGTCGGCGTTGGAGGAGGCGGTCGGACGCTACCTGCTCGGCGATGCGGTATGAGCCGCTAGAAGTGGTTCATGCAGTGCATGGCGTACTCGGTCGCGAAGAGGTGATCGGCGCGGATGAGTGCCGCTGCGTCGCTTGCTTCGATCCGACCCAGCCGATGGGCATAGGTCGCGGTCAGCGCTCCGGTTGCGAGATGCGCCAGGGTGAACGCGTCCATGGTCAGTTGCGGTGTGGCGTCTACCTGGCGAATGTCCGCGCCTTCAGGACCGGTCGATAGTTTCCAGGTGCCCTGGTTCCAGTCACACAAGTCGTCGATGACGCGGAATGTCAGCTCGGATTCGACTCGGTACTTGCGTGTCATCAATGCGCGCGGCAGATCGACGATACGCACCAGGATGCCGTCACCGACATCAACACGGAGCGTCCGTGGGTCGCGGGCGAAGTGCTGGATTGGATCGTCGGACGGCGCGTCGTTCACGTGAATCCGGTAGACGAGATCCTGTCCTGCGGCGAACTGCCACATGGCGACGTATGCCTCGGGCGTAAGCCAACCGTATTCGCGGATCGTCATGCGCTGGTCGCGCTGACCGGCGCTGAACGCGTTCAGCGATCGGTCCTCACGGCTGGTGTAGACCATGTAGCCCTGCGTCTCGCCGTCCTCCTCGTAGAGCAGCACGCGGACGGGACCCTCGGTGATGTCGTCCGGCTCGGACAGCACCTCGGCGCTCCACAGATTGAGGCCACGATGCAACAGGCCGTTACGGGGCTGCATGTACTGGCGGTAGAGGTCACGAATCACTTGCGCGTCGTCAGGTAGGTCTTTGGCGTTCGTGACGCTCAGTTGTCCGCTCGGCGTCGGGGCCTGGACGAAGTTCAGATCGAGCGGGTCAATCTCGTACTTGTGGCGTCTGGAGCAGATCGCGTAGCCGAAGCGCTGGTAGATGCCGGCCTGCGAGGCATACAGCGCTGCCAGCGACTGTCCGCGCTCATACTGCTCGTCCAACGAGTGTTCCATGGCGAAGCGCAAGTAGCCGCGCCTGCGCTTGGTCGGGTCGGTACCGACGGCGGTGACTCCGGCAACGTGCGCTCGTTCGCCATTGAAGCGCATCGAGAATGGCCAGGCGCCGAAGGTCGTGGCGAGCGAGCCGTGCTCGAACACACAGGTCGACCATTCGGGCTGGAGGAAGGTGACCGGATCGCGCATTGGGTTGCCGTGTTCCTGCAGCGCCAGGTTGGCGACGAAGCGGAAATCTTCCATTTCTTCGGCGTTGGCGGCTCGGACTTCGACTCCGGCAGGTATCTCGCGACGCGGCATGTGTGCTCCTTGGCAATGTGGACATCCTGAGGCTATCAACGACACGGGTTTTGGAGCATTGTCCGGATGCTGCCCGTGAAACCCGTCATCAAGCGATTGAGGTTCTATAGTGAATTTTGGTTGGCTGGCAGGCTGAACGCCATGAAAATACTCATCGCTGATGACGAGCCCCACATCCGTGAGTTAGTCCGGCTGTACCTCTCGCGGGAGGGATACGAGCTGGAGTTCGCTTCCGACGGCCAGGAGGCCCTCGAGAAAGCGGTCATGCTGCAACCTGACCTGGTTGTGCTTGACCTGATGATGCCCAAGCTGGACGGCTTTGAGGTGACCAAAGGGATCCGTCAGGACTCCGATGTCCCCATCCTGATGCTCACGGTTCGACGCGAAGACGCTGTCAAGGTCGCCGGCTTCGAGCTCGGCGCCGACGACTACCTGACCAAACCGTTCAACCCGAAAGAGTTGGTCGCGAGGGTCAAGGCGATCTTGCGGCGGGCCGACGGGATCTCTCGCTCGGGCGTCGAGGTTGCGGTCGGCAGTCTGACGTTGAATCGGCAGACGCGCGAGGCTGATCTTGGTGGGACCTCGCTGAAGCTTCGGACGAAAGAGTTCGACCTGCTATTCGCGTTGGCGCAGAATTTGCAGACGGTGATGTCCCGCGAGCAACTGCTGTCGTTGGTGTGGGGCTACACCTTCAGCGGTGAGACGCGCACCGTTGACGTGCACATCAATCATCTCCGTCAACACCTGCGCGACAGTGACCTGCAAATCGAAACGCTGCGCGGAGTCGGTTACAAGATGACCATGCGCGACAACCCGTCTGGTCTCTCCCTGTCATCCAATGGCGACGCCAACGCCCTGTCGCCAAACGGTGACACCAACTAGTCGGCAGCGGCAAACGTTGCCAACAGGGCGAATCCAATGATCCCGGGCACGCAGCGACGGCTACCTGTTCCGGGCTGGCCGGGCTTGCAGTTCAGCACGATTCGTTCCCGCATCTATGTGACCCTGGTCGCGATCGTTCTGCTGACCCTCGTCGTTGTTGGCCTGATCAGCTTCCTGTTGCTGGGTGGATACCAGGACCGTGTCGAGCAATCTCGACTACGGGAGCTAGCGACCGCCTGGGGTCCTGAGCTGTTCACGGAGGAGTGGGAAGGTCGCGAGCCCGACAACCTGCTGCGTCCCGAGAATCTACTACGCAGCTTCCAGACCGAGCGCCGACTGTCGGGTTCGATCGTGAGTGAGCTGGATGTTCCGGTCCTGGGCGTCACATCGTCGGGCGAGGTCGTACGGGTGCTTGAGTCTGGCGATCGCTTCCTCGGCGAACGGCTTGAGTTCGATTTTGGCGCCCTGGACACCAACCAGGTGGTAGAAGGACAGATCACCACGGAGGACGGAGAACGACTGGCGTACGTCCTGACCAGCTTGCCCAAGGAGGAAGAGGAACGGCAGGGCTACTGCTGTGTCGTCGTGGCCCTGGTCGGCGAGTCCAGAGGCGCGCTGTTGGCGGATCTGGCGCCGAACCTGCTCAGTGCGGGCGCAATTGCACTGGTGGTCGCCTCGCTCGTGGGCTTCCTCGTATCTCGTTCGATTTATCGGCCGATCCAGCGAGTGGCAGCTGCATCGCGCAGCGTGGCGCGCGGACAGTTACAGCAACGCGTCGATGTCGGCGGCTCGCAAGAAGCGCAGGAACTGGCCCGATCGTTCAATCAGATGACTGAAGAGGTTGAACGTCAACAGACCGCGCTGAGGGACTTTCTGGCCAATGTTTCGCACGATCTGCAGACCCCGCTGACGTCGATCAAAGGCTTCTCTCAGGCGCTGATGGATGATGTGGTCAAGGGAGACGAGCAGCGGAACGCCTACCGAATCATCGAGGACGAGTCGCGCAGGCTGTTGCGGTTAGTGGAAGGATTGTTGGACTTGTCGCGGATCGAGGCCGGACAGGTCCAGGTGGAATCGAATCCAGTGGATGTTGCTTCCCTGCTCGATCACGTCGGTGATCTATTCGCACTCAGAGCACAGGAGCTAGATGTCAATCTGTCGGTGGCTGCGTCGGATGTGGGCGACGTGCTTGGTGATTGGGACCGCCTGGACCAGGTGTTGGGCAACCTGCTCGACAACGCACTACGCCACACACCGCCGGGCGGCAACGTACAGTTGAGCGCACAAAGCGAGAGTCGAACCAGCGTGTCGATCGCGGTCGCCGACACGGGTGTCGGCATTCCCGAGGAAGCAATCCCCAACCTGTTCGACCGCTATTACAAGTCGGACCGACCCGGTGCGCAAGGCGGCACTGGCCTTGGTCTGGCGATTGCGCGCGAGCTAGTGCGAGCGCAAGGAGGCGAGATTCGGGTGTCGAGTGCGCAGGGGGTCGGCACAACCTTCCACATCGTGCTGCTAGCGGATCGCGGCGACGACGAGCTCGGGGACGCTCTGGCCGAAACAAGCACGAATGCGAGAGACCGTTCCGACCAGGAGAACGAGTAACGTGACTCGCTGGTTGGTCCTGGCGGGACTGATCGCGATCGCCGCCTGGGCAGCGGCGACCGCTGCTGCGTGTAATGGAGACGTTCAACCTTCTGAGCCGGATCCGGTTGACCAAACCCAGATTGAGCAGCCGTCTCCGGATCAATCGGCGCCGTCCACATTGCAACCCAGCACTGGCTTCACGCTGGAAGTTCCTGACGAAGTGGTCGGAGAGCACCTGGAGGCCACCGGGATCTCGGTGCCGTTGGATCTGTTGCTGCAGGAATCGGACGATGCAGAGGTCGGCGCGTTGCCTCAGCGGGCGAAGGCCTCGGTGGGCCTGCTGTATCAACCCACGCTGGACAGTCAGACGCAGGAGACGTTCTGGTTTCACGTCATAACCGACGAATCTGAGCAGGCAGCAGTCGACTGGGTCAAGTACCTGGCGTCGCAGCCGCCGTCACTCATGCGTTTCATCGCGCCACATCCCGACCTGATGTCTGCGGAGTTTCGGCCTACACCCGTTGTCGGAGACGCCGCAGTCTCGATCCAGTTGATTTCGGGCCATAGTGGCGGGTGTTGGTTGTCCGAGCTACTCGTCTTTGCCCAGCGGAACGCGCTCGTCTTCCTCAAGAATGCCATCGAAATCACCGCTCAGGAGGGCAATGTCGAGGGACCAGCGTTGTGCGACGAGACCAGGGCGCAGTTTCAGTTGACAGATATCGATGCAATCGCCCGTTTGATCTCCGAACGGTTGTCAACAGCCCCATAGGGTTCGGTTAAGACACCGCGAGCACAGTTCGATAACCTGTATCGCCAGAGTCGGTACGATTGATTGCGCCACCACGGGCGATCATGAGGGCAATTGGATCGGGCAGAGCGGGAGGCAACGGGGGCCGTGCGTCGGGTGCAAAGCATCAGCCGTCGGGAAGCGACAGGCGCCGTGAGCTGGGCCGCGTTGGCGGTCGGCATCGTTGCCGTACTCCTGCGCCAGACCGTCTCTCTCGAACCTGTCGTCTTTGCTCCAATCAGCGGGATCGCCGTCGTAGCCGTGTTCGTCCTGGCACGCCGATGGCCCGACTGGGGCATCCTGGTCGCCTATGTCGTCGCAATGGCCTTCTTCATTCAACTCCGCGACGCTGCAGATGAAACCGGATTGCGCACCCTGACCGGCTATGTGCTGGATTGGGAGCTTTGGATGTTCGCCGGCGTGACGCCGTCTGCCTGGCTGCAGGCGCGTATCGGTGGAGCCAGTTCGGATCCTGGATTGCCTGCGTTCTTCTCCGCGTTCATTCACTGGACCTGGTTTGCGTTCCCTCACGCAGCCGTGCTTGGCGCGTGGCTCTTTGTCCGCAAGATGGCATGGCGCGTGACGATCATCGTCGCGCTGACCTTCTACCTCGGCGTGTTGCTCTACTTCACGGTTCCGACGGCGCCGCCCTGGATGGCCTCGGATCAGGGCCTCGTTGAAGGGATCGCACGCGGGATGAATGCTGTGGGTCCGGCGATCCTCGGTGTCGACCTTTACAACTGGGCCTTCGCCACCATGGCCGAACCGAATCCAATTGCTGCGATGCCGTCGCTCCACTTCGCCGCGTCGTTTGTAGTGGTCGGCGTCGGCATCGTCCTTCGCTCGCGCTGGGTGGTGGCGGTGGCTCTGCTCTACTCGGCAGCGTTAACCTTCTCCCTGGTTTACCTGGGCGAGCACTACATCGCCGACATTCTGGCCGGCGGCGTGGTGGCCTTCATCGCGTTCTCGGCTGTCGAGGGCGGGCGATACGTGCGAGCACAGCTCATGCTGCGCCGCGCCCAGCTCAGCGCCAGCGGCCAACGCATGGCCCAATGGCTGCGAGAAGCCCTGCGGTTGCCACCGTCTCGAATCGAGGCAGGCTAGCCTCCGCCTGAATACCGGCGGAGTGATTGATGACGGTACGGATTCCAGGTTTGGCGACAGGTCGCGTCGCGCGTCTGGTCTTGGGGATGGGCGGCAGCAGCGCCTTCCTGGTGTTGTTCCTCCGAAATGCAGATTTCCATCAAGTTGGCCGGGCGTTCACCGAGGTCTCCGCCTGGTGGATCGGTCCGGCGCTGGTTGTCTACTTCGCCGGCATCGCCGCGCGGGCATGGCGCTGGCACTGGTTGCTGCTGCACATCAAGAACGTCTCCTGGTGGCGCCTGTTTCCGATCGTCGCGATTGGATTTGGCGTCAACAATGTCCTGCCGCTTCGGGCGGGAGAGTTTGTCCGAGCGCACGTCCTCTATCAGCGCCACGACATCTCCCGGCTGACCGGGCTCTCCAGCATCTTCATGACGCGGGTGTACGACGGGCTGATGCTGACGTTCTTCCTTGTGATCGGTGTGATTGCCAGCCTGGTCGGGCTCTGGGGTATGACCGATGCCGGCGACGAGTTGACAGGGGCAATGTCGTTCCTGGTCTTTGGTATCACTGGCGCCTTTCTTGTCTTTGGGGCGATTGCGCGTCGTCCTGACGACGCCGAACGGATCATTGGCCGACTACTGGGTCGGCTGCCGGGCCAGTCCGAGCGCGAATGGACCTGGCTGCGCCCGCTGATCACCGGGATGTCGGCGCAGGCCAACCGCAAGCAGGTGACCGGCGCGCTGGTTGCCAGCCTGATCGCCTGGGCGCTGGAAGCGTTGATGTACTGGATGGTCGGCCAGGCCTTCAACCTGGGTTTGCCGTTTCCCGTTTATCTGCTGGTCGCGGCGGCTGCGAACCTGTTGATTACCGCGCCGTCAACAGCCGGCGGCGTGGGTCCGTTTGAGTGGGCCGCGAAAGCGACACTGCTGATCTGGCTCCCGACGCTGGGGACGATGGGCATGCAGGACGCCGAGTCGACCGCGGTGGCCTTTGCCGCCATTCTCCATGCGCTGGTGCTCATTCCTATCTCCCTGACCGGCCTGATCTTCCTCTGGGTGTTTCAGGTCGCCCCGCGACGTCGGATGTTGCAGCCCGAGTCGTAATCTGGGCAGAGCATGCGTCGGTTGGAGGAGGGCTGGATCGGATGACAACCCTGGATGGACCATTGGACGGAATTCGCGTCGTCGACCTGTCGGCGCTGGCGCCGGGACCGTACTGCTCGATGTTGCTGGCTGATATGGGCGCGGAAGTGATTCTGATCGAGCAGGCAGGACGACCGCGCGGTCGGCGCGACATCGCAGGCAAAGACCCCAACGAAGAGCGACGACGCTACTCCTCCTATGCGCTCGGACGTGGCAAGCGCTCGATTGGGCTCAATCTGAAGTCCGACGAGGCGCGCGAGATCTTCTATCAGCTCTCCGACAGCGCCGATGTCGTCCTGGAGGGATTCCGTCCCGGTGTGGTCAAGCGCCTCGGCGTCGACTGGGAGACGCTCTCGGCTAGGAATCCAAAACTGGTGTATTGCTCGCTCTCGGGATTCGGGCAGACGGGTCCGTATGCCTCGCACGTGGGACACGACATCAACTACATCGCCACTGCTGGCGCATTGGGCATGATCGGCGACTACGCCACTGGCGGTCGCCCGGCGATTCCAGTCAACATCATCGCCGACTTCGCCGGCGGCGGGCTGATGGCGGCGTTTGCCATCGTCTGCGCAATCCAGGCGCGGGAACGCACCGGCGAGGGACAGTACATCGACCTCGGCATGTCGGATGGAGCGATGTCGCTGATCACATCGGCAATGGCCGGCTACGAGGGCGCCGGGGCAGACATGCGTCCGGCGCAGCACGTGCTCAATGGCGGCGAGCCCCACTATCAGGTCTACGAGACGGCCGACGGACGTTGGTTCTCGGTGGGTTCGATGGAGCCGTACTTCTACGCCAACCTCTGCCGAGCGCTGGAGCTTGAGGAGTTCATCGATGACCAGGGAACGTCGAACGTCCAGCGCCGCGAGGAAATGCGTGCGGCGTTTGCCTCGGCATTCAAGACTCGCACCGCCGATGAATGGCACGAGCTACTCAACAATGTCGATGTCTGCGCCAAACCGGTGCTCAGCCTTGAGGAAGCGATGCAGGACCAGCACAACATCGCCCGTGAGATGGTGGTCGAAGTCCCCACTCCGGACGGCGGCGTGATGCGGCAGGCGGGAGTGGCTCCAAAACTGTCTGCTACGCCAGGACGGGTTCGAGGGGGCGCACCGAGTCGTGGGCAGGACACGGAAGCGTTGTTGTCGACGCTGGGATACGACGCCGACGTGGTGGCGTCGTTACGAGAGCGCGAAGTCATCGCTTGAGTTGGATCTCAGCTACTAGTCCGCCAGATCGAGATGGGCTCGACGCCAACCGATCCAGAACAGTAAGCCGCCGCCAACCAGCAGTCCGAATGCCAGAGTGAAGCCGGCGCGGAAATCGAAGACGTCCACCAGAACTGAGGAAGAACCAATCACGATGGTGATCATCACGGCAGTGAGTAGCGAGAAGATGGAGAGCACTGTCGCCCGCTGGTCGGAGGGGATGCGTCGGTTGATGTAGCCGCCAGCGATCGGTTGCACGGCCGCTGTGCAGGCGGCCAGAAGCGCAAATGAGGCGACGATGGCGAGATGGTCGGCGACGAGCAAGGGTAAGAAGACCAAGACGCCGACTACTAGTACCGCTGGCAACGCCCGGCGTTCCCCGAGCCGCGCGGCCAGCGGAGCGGCAACAATGGCCCCGAGCATCAAACCGACGAACGACGGCAGCATGAAACCGGAGTAGGTCAGACCCTCGATCAACGTGATGGCAGGATCCACGCCGTGCGAACGGACAAAGGGTTGGATGAAGAACTCGGGGAGATCGAGCGTGGCGAGCATGACGCCACCAAAGAGGATCGCCCAGAGTACGGGGCGGGTTCGCAGGGCGATCCTCAATCCAGTGCGGATCTCGCTGAGGACTGCAGTGCCGGAGACGTGCGATGCAGATTGCTCATTCGTGTCGATGGTCGTGTCGCTGAATTCCGATTCGCGTCGCGGCGGTTCACGCAGCGCCAACGCGAGCATGCCGGCCAATCCCATTCCCGCTGCGCTGATGATGATCACAGTGCGGAAGTCGAGCACCGAGACCAGGGGACCAGCAAGGATTGTGGCAGCCAGCAAGGAAGCGGTCGCCACAGCGCTGGCTCGACCGGCGTGGCGCTCGTACTCGTCAGTGCGCTTGAGTTGTCTGAGGCTGTCGTAGAGCAACGCGTCGTCGGAGCCGGACATGAGGGTTCGGGTGATCGACATGAACAGGTGGCCGAGGATCAGGCTGGGGAAGTTGAGCGTGGCAAAGAGCACCGTCGCTCCGGCAAAGCCCAGCGCTCCTATGCCCAGGGCCACCCGGCGACCAAAGCGATCGGCGATCGCGCCGGTCGGAACCTCCGCCATGATGGTCGCGATCCCGAAGAGGACTTCCATGAAGCCAATCTGGACATAAGACAATCCATGCTGGGTTTGCAGGAAGAGAAACCAAATGGGCAGCCAGAAGTGAAATCCGCGAACGAACTGGAAGCTGTAGTAGATCGGAATGTTGCGCGCGAATGGACTGCGAGCCGACACGCCGTCCGTCGGCGAGCTACTCATGCCCGATCGTTAGGTTCCGACATCGGAGCGGTCAGCGCTGATTCCGGAGAGACACCATTGGTGTGAGCCACCCGGCCGTCTGTTCCGTTTCCATTCGCGCCGTTTGACCAATTGACGGCGAGGTCGGCGGGAACCGCTCGGCCGACATCGGCCTGGGGTGCCGGACGGATGCTGATTCGACGCAACGTGTCTGCCTGATCACGGCGATGAGAACGCCGCCATGCAATCCAGAATCCGACGCCTACCGTCAGTACGACGCCAACCGAGAGTCCGTAGGCGAAGCGGAAGTCGATGCTATCTGCGGACGCAGAGATTGCTGGCACAATCAGGGCCATTTGGGCGGCCATCATCAACTCAAAGATCGACAAGACAGTGGCTCGCTGGTCAGAGCGGATGCGCCGGTTGATATAACCGGTGGCGATCGGCCGAATCGCAGCGTGGATGCCGCCCAGAATCGCGATCGGCGCGATGATGCTGATGTGGTCGAAGAGCAGCAAGGGAATGAAGAGGAATGCGCCACCGATCATCAGGATCGGGATCGCCCGGCGTTCCCCCACGCGGGCAACGAACGGAGCGGCCAGCAACGAGCCAGCGGACATGGCGGCGAAGCCCGGAATAATCAATCCGCTCCAGACCGCGCCGTCCAACAGTCCTCCTGATGGGCTGAGACCGTGATGCCGGAGGAACGGCTGCACGAAGAAGTTGGGCATCTCGTAGGCCACCGTCACAACACCGGCCAACAGGATGATCCACAGCACCGGCTTTTGACGTATGACGATTCGGAAGCCATTGAGGATGTAGCTGACAATGCCTTGCGGCGAACGGTCGTCGGCGGATGCATCGACCGCTGAAACCGGAGCGGCGTGCAGTCCGTCGTCGCCGAACTCTGCTTCGGTCCGCGGCGGCTCACGTAGCAGGAGCGCGACGAATCCGGCCAGGGCCATCGTTCCGGCACCGATCAGGAAGACGGCTTCAAGGCCCCAGAGGCCGGCCATCGGACCGCCGAACAGCGCCGCGCCGAGCAGTGCGCCGGTCATCATCGCTTCCGAGCGGCCCATGTGCTTCTCGTACTCGCGACTGCGGCCCAGCGTGCGCAGGGTGTCGAACAGCAACGCGTGTCCCGAGCCGGAGTAAAGGGTCATTGATACGGCCATGACCACATAGCTCAACGCGAGACCAACGAATCCATCGGCCATGACGAACAGGAACGTTCCGCCCGTGAACATGAAGCCGCCCAGCGCCAACGAGGTGCGGCGCCCCCAACGGTCGGCGATCGCGCCGGTCGGAACTTCGGCGACGAACATCGAGACCCAGAAGACGGCCTCCATCAGCCCGACCTGGGTCAGCGACAGACCGCGTTCGTCCTGAAGGAAAATGATCCAGACGGGCACCCAGATCAGGAATCCAGTGGCGAACTGAAACAGGTAGTAGATCGGGATGTTTCGCGCGAAGCGTTCAGTCTGAATCATCGGCAGGCGCGTGCAGAGTACCGGTCATCGTTGGCAATGCAGTAGAGCGTAGGGAGTTGGGACGAAGCTGGATTGGCCCGTCAGTCAAGGTTCTGCACATTGCGGTACAGAGCGGAGCCCTCGCCGCCTTGGCCATTCTGATTTGACGTCGGTTGTCGCTGAAGCGCCTGCGGTTTCGCGACCGTCAGCGACCACTGACGAATGCGTTCCGCCTGATCGCGGCGATGGGCGAATCGCCAACATAGCCAGAGCACCACGCCGAGCGTGACGACCACGAGCAGGTCGAGGCCAAAGGCAAATGGGAACGAGAAGAAGTCTGCTGCCGGCAGAATCGCAATCATCACGATGCTCATCGCGATCCCATGGACCAGCGAGAAGATGGACAAGACGGTGGCACGTTGATCAGAGTTGATGCGTCGATTGATGTAGCCGAAGGCGATCGGCCGAATCGCGGCCTGGGCAATGCTGACCATAAAGATCGCGCCCAGCAGTCCCAGATGATTCCAGATCGCCAGCGGAATCATGAACAGAGCGCCAAACGCGAGAAGCGTAGGGAATGTCCGCCGCTCTCCCAGCGAGCCGATCAATCTTGCTGCGGCCATCATGCCCAGCATCGTTCCCAGGTAGCCGGGGATCAGCAACGCCGACCAGATGATTCCGTCGGTCACACCGGCGAGCGGGTCGAGACCGTGCTGAGCCACATACGGCTGGGACAGGAAGCGAGGTACGTCGAACAGTGAGATCAGGATGGCGGCAAAGGGCACCAGGAAGCGAACCGGCCGATTGTTCCAGACGATTCGGAATCCCTCGATCATTTCATGCAGGACCGGCAGTCCAGCACTCGTCCGAGTCCCGGTTCGACCTTGATGGGCAAGGTCGGCAGCGGTATGGCGCACAGCTGAGGGCGGGGCATGGAGGGGATCGGGTGGGAAATAAGATTCACGCCGAGGCGGCTCTCGCAGCAGCAATGCCATTGTTGCCGAGACCAAGAAGATGCCCGCGGAGATGAGAATGGTGGCCGAGTAGCCGAGAAAGTACGCAGCCGGGCCGCCAATCGCGGTCGCCAGGACCATCATGGCCCAGAACAGTCCATGCGACCGGCCTGCGTGTCGTTCATATTCGCCGGTGCGACCGATGACTCGCAGCGTGTCGTACAACAAGGCATCGCCAGCGCCCGAGTAGAGCGTCATCGCGACACCCATGACGAGATACGAGCCCAGCAGGATCGAGAAGGAGTCGGCCATGGCGAAGATGACCGTCGAAACAGCAAACAAGATTGCGCCGAGCGCCAGCGAGATGCGCCGCCCGAATCGGTCCGCGATTGCACCGGTCGGTACCTCGCCGATGATGATCGTGAGCCAGAAGAACGATTCGAAGATGCCGACCTCGGTGAGCGAGAGGCCGCGTCCATCCATCAGGTAGATGATCCAGACCGGCAAGAAGATCATGAACCCGGTCGAGGCCATGAACAGGTAGTAGACCCGGATATTGCGTTGGAAGCGACGGGGATCGTACTTCGGCGGTGCGGTGGAGAGGGCAGTCATGCCCACTCAGGGTACGGCTAACGCCTGGGACGATTCAGTCACGAATGCGGCTCGGAGACAGTGGTCGCCGACGCATCTGGTTCCATGAACGTGGATATCTCGAGTTTGTGGGACGGATCTTGGTTGCGACCAGGATGTCTTCCGGTGGATCGATTGGCGTGATCTCGGCGCCCAACTCATGGGCCGTTTGTGCAGCCAGATGCTTCTCCGCAAGTGAGAGCTCGCCCGTCCAGGCCGCGGCGATGCCGCCAACCTGCAGGAAGGGAACCATGAGCTCGAGCGCGGTTGCCGGTGGAGCGACTGCCCGGCTGATCGCCAAGGAGAACCCTTCGCGCACTTCAGTGTGTGCGGCCAGCTCGGCGCGTTCCCGCAGGACTCCGATGTGAGGTGCGTCAAGCAAGGCAACGATCTCGGACAGGAAATCCGCTGCACCAGTGCGTGAGTCCAGCAATGTTGACGCTCGTTCTGGTTCGCAGAGGGCGAACGGCAACCCCGGAGCGCCATTGCCGCTGCCGATGTCGATCATGGGTCCGTGTGGCACCGGCAAGTCGGCGCCAATCAGGCGATGTCGCCCTGCCAATGGCTCAATGACGTGCTTGTGAATCGCGGCTTCGGGCTCTCGAATTGCTGTGAGATTGCGTGGCGCATTGAGCATGCCGCTAAGCCAGATGCTCAGTTGCGCGGCCAGATTTGGATTCAGATCCTCCACATAACTCAGGCCTGCCAGGCTGAGCGCTTCTCGAATCTGCTGTTGGTCTATCAAGTGCGCCATCGGCAAGGGAGTAGGATAGGGGTGTCGGAGCCTGGTGATGCTCTATCCGCGTCGCGTGTCGCGCGGGAGGGCCACCGGACGACTCGATCACTGCTCGATAGTTGGAGACGACTGATGGCATTCTTTGACGACGAACAGACAACCGGCGCGGTGGAGGAGTCCGTGGACGACGTGGTAGAGGGCGAAGCCGAGATTTTCGATGAGCCGGTTGTCGCAGAAACGGAAAACGCGAGCGTTGCTTCGTCCAAGCCGATCACCCTGGACATCGCGGTGATGGAGTACTTCAAGTGGGAGGAAGAGCGAGAGGCGAAGCGCTCGCGACGCAAGACAACGACGGCTACGCAACCCCGTCGAGGCGCCTTTGTTCTTGACGAGCCGGCGCGCGAAGCGGTCACGAGATTCCTCTGGCACTTCGGTCCCACTACGCCGATCTCGGAACTCTCGCCGAAGACGATGGAGGGCTTCCAGGAAACCATCGGCGCCAACGCCATGGATCTTGCCTCGCGTTTGCAGCCGGTGAAGGAGTTCCTGCGCTATTGCTGGAAACAGCAATACACGGTCACCGTCGATGCCGAGGGTGAGGCCAGCGCGCAGAACCTGGGCAACTACCTTCGAATCAAACGGGCCTCGAATGTGGTGCGCGACGCGTCGCGCTTCCAGCATGAACAGGCCCAGACCTTTGAGATGACCGCTGCCGGACTCCAGTCGTTGCATGAGGAACTCGGACAGCTCAACGCAGAGATGCCTGAAGCCGTGCAGGCGGTGGCAGCCGCGCGCGAGGACAAGGACATCCGTGAGAACGCACCGCTCGAAGCAGCGCGCGAGCATCAGGAGCGCCTCAAGTCACGGATCGATGAACTCGAGTACCAGATTGCGCACGCCGTGGTTCGCGATGAACGAGCGACAGGACGGGCCAAGCTGGGCAGCACCGTGTCGGTCGTCGAAGTAGACGATAACGGCGGCATGCTAGGGGAAGCCAGAGAGTACACTCTCGTTGGAACCACCGAAGCGAATGCCGCTGCGCGGCGGATCTCGGTCGAGAGCCCGCTCGGTCGCGGACTGCTTGATCAACCTGCCGAGCGGCAGATCGAAATCCAGGCCCCCAGCGGTCGCAAACGGTTCCGCCTCCTCGCGGTCACGGGCTGACCGGCCAGATTCGGTCGGCCGTCCAAGCGAGACGCAACAAGAGCGAGATGTGCCGCCTCCCGTGCGCACCGGGACGCGGTGTCCATCCACCAACTGAGCGTGCGCGCGGGGAAAGTGACGCCGATGTCCGACATTCCGACCATTGAGTTCACGATCACCAACGACAACCTCGACACCGGTCTGCGTGGCTACCCGGTGGGAACCTGCGAAACCAGCTACGTCGACCCGCAGGAAGGCGTCTCATACGTCGGCTATCCGATCGCCGATCTGGCCTTCCTGCCGGCCGAAGACATCATTCATCTGCTGTTCAACAAGTCTCTGCCAACGGATGCCGAGCGTCAGGCAGTGGCAGATGACATCGCGGAACGCTCCGAGGTCTCCGAGGACGCGGTGGCCTCGATCTCGGCACTGCCAGCGGCCGGACATCCGATGGACCAGTTCTGCGCCGCTATCCAGATCCTGGGTATGACCGGCAAGACCGACGACTACTACGAAGATTCGCTCAACCTCGTCGCCCGGATTCCGACTGCACTTGCAGCGATCTTCCGCAAGCGTGAAGGCTGGGGCCCGCCAATCCCCTCGGAACCCTCGCGCGGCTACGTGAACAACTTTGTCCACATGCTGGGCATGCCCGGCGGCGATGAGGAGGCGTTGACGCGCCTGCTGTCGGTCTACTACAACCTGCACGCCGATCATGGCGGCGGCAACCTGTCGACTTTCACCGGGCGCGCGGTCGCTTCGGGTCTGGCTGACATGTATCGCTCGATGGCTTCCGGGATGAACGCTCTGGCCGGACCTCGGCACGGTATGGCCAACCAGGATGCCTTCAAGATGGTCAAAGAAGTCGACACCGAGGATCCGGAAGCGGCCTACGAGGCGCTCAAGGAACGACTCGCCAGCGGCGGCTTGATTTTCGGCTTCGGTCACGCAGTCCTGCGTCAGGAAGACCCACGAGCCAAGGTGCAGTTGGGTATCGGCGAGGAACTCTGCCCCGACGACCACTGGTTCAAGGTTGTCAAAGCAGTCCGCGAGGGCGGTATCCGTGCCCTGAGCGAGAACCCCAAGGTCTCCAATCCGTACCCCAACGTCGACCTGATCTCCGGCAGCCTGGTCAATGCGCTGGGCTTCACCGACCCCGACTATTACACCACCCTGTTCGGTTGGTCGCGTATCGCCGGTATCGGCGCGCAAATCGTGGACGAGCGAACCCGCGCGCGGAATGGTCGAGGCGTGGCGATCTATCGACCCCGCTACATACCCGTCAACCAGCCAGCCCGCTCACTCTCCAGCTAATGCTCGAGAAGCGAGATCTGTGGACTCACGACGCCCAACTCATCCTGGGGGGATAGCCACTGTCGCAGGGCTGGGTTAGGATCGGAGATCGACCGCGCCCCTACTTGGGGCGCGGCTGAGCGAGAGGCGAACAGACGGTAATGCCCACGCTGGAATCGGCGAGGCAGAAGCGCGGGAGCGTCCTTCAGCAAATCGCTGAGGCGTCTTACGGCTATCCCAACGACGAGTTCCCCGATCGCGAAGTCACGACCAATTTCCCCCAGGAACAGATGGGCGTCCGCGTCAGATCGGGCGGCTGGCTGTATCCGGACATCGTCGTCACAGACGAGCCTGGCCACTTCGTTGCGCTCTCTGGCGATCTCGCGCTGGCCCACGAAGTTACCAATGAAACCGCTGTTGAGCGCTGGAAGCCACTGGCCCAGGCGTCGCCGCTCGTCCTCTATGTCCCCATGGGACACAGTGGCCGAGCTATTCGCCTCTGCCGCATGAATGGGATCAAGCTGCACAAGCTGATCGCCTACCGACAGCGACCGGCAGGATTCGGCATTGACCTGCAGGAGGCCTACAGCGGTCCTGACCTGTTCAAGCCGATCGCGGGACTGCTGCCACCGGCCCTCCGACCGATGGCGTACCGCACAGAGCGCAAGGTTGTCGCAGATTCTTACTTGCAGCCGCTCCCGGCTTCTCGCAGCGGCGACGTGCCGGCTATCGCAGGACCCGCCGAGCAGCCGCCGGCGACGCTCGCGCTGGCGTCGGGCATAGAAGACGAACACGGCCATGGTGACCATGACTCTCCCGAGTCCCACCTGCCACCACCCAGTCTCGCTCCGATCCTGTTTGCTCTCGGACTGATCATGACTGCAGCCGGAGCGGTGTTCGTTGGTGAGTTGCTCGGTGTGGGGATCACATTGATTATCATCTCGGCCGTGCGTTGGTTGCTTGAAGACATGGGCTACTTCGAGGCGGGCGGTCCGGCAGAGTTTCGTCAGAATCCTTTGCAGGTCATGCCTGAGGTATCTCCACCGCCGGGCGTGCACATGCCACCCCCCAGCATTTCCCCAATCCTGTTCGCCATCGGGCTGATGATGACCGCCGCTGGCGCAGTCTTTACCGAGCACCTGCTGGGCGCCGGCATCACTTTGCTCGTGTTTGGTGGCGTCGGATGGTTCCTGGAAGACATCAAATCCTTCGAAGAGCCGGCGCACGATGACCACCACGACGACCACGAATCGGACGCACCGCTCATGTCCGGTGCGGACGGCGCAGAACAGCGCGCCGGATAGCGACAACGAACAGTGCTGAATACAGAGCTGCAACAGGGAGAGAAGGGAGCGGGCGCGTGACGGCATTTCAACGGTTGTGGCGAACGCGATTCGGTCGGCTAACGCTGGTCATGGGCGCAGCCGCCCTGGCCCTGCTTGCATTCTCCGGATTGACCAGCGCACAGGTCGCTCTGCCCGAAGCGGTCTCCGAGCAAGGCGACTCGATTCGGACGCTCTACTTCATCGTCTTCGCCATTGGCGTCATCGTCTTCATCATCGTCGAGGCGATGATCCTCTGGGTCGTGTTCCGCTACAAGCGCAAGTCCGACGACGAGCTGCCCACACAGATTGGCCACAACACCACCGCCGAAATCCTCTGGACCGGCATCCCCACCGTCATCGTCGTCATCCTCTTCTTCGTTTCGTTCTTCGTATTGCAGGACATTCAGGCCGCAGCGGATCCGGATGAGGAAGTCACGATCGTTGATGTCCAGGGCCGTCAGTGGGCCTGGGCGTTCAACTACGCGGTGCCGCTCGGCACTGAGTTGGCCGAAAGCATGTCCGCGGACCTGGCCGAGACTGAGATTCATCTTGAGGATCCGTCCCTCGTAGTCCCGTTCATGACGCTCAAGATGGGCGTTGAGCACATGCGCGTCGTCGCACGGACCGGTGATGTCGTCACGGTTGAACGAGCCGTCAATGGAACGGTCGCAATCCGGCATAGCGCAGGTTCTGAGATCATGCGCGTCTTCAATGGCACCGATACGGTCGCCGAGGGTCGACTGCAAGCCGCCGACAACACGCCAATCGTGACCGTCCCAGTTGGCCAGATGATTCGCTTCAACATCGCGTCTGCTGATGTGCTGCACGCTTTCTACACTCCACAGTTCCTGACCAAACTTGACGCGGTCCCCGGCCGTGTACAGACCCTCTGGGTCCGGATCACCGACACCGGTGACTTCCAGAGCCAATGCGCGGAGTTCTGCGGTCGCGACCACGCGCGGATGATCTACACGGTCAGGGCTCTGTCGATGGCCGAGTACGACGCCTGGTTCGAAGACAAGGCTGGCGATGCGCCCGAGCCGGTCGAGGGTGACTTCGGCGGCGAAGAAGAGGTCGAGATGGAAGAAGGCGCGATCGGCAACCCGGCCAATGGCCAGAACCTCTTCTTCTCACTTGGCTGCAACGTCTGCCACGGCGACAGCGGCGAAGGCCTCGTTGGCCCGACCATTGCAATGACCGTCGTGCCGCTGGACCGCGTGATTCAGCAGTACCGTGAGCCGCTCGAGGCGATGACCGAGTTCACGCCCGACCAGGTTTCGGACGAAGAAATCGCCGACATCTACGCCTGGCTGCAGTCGGTCGAACGACCACACCCAGCAGACGAAATCCCCAGCAAACTGGCTGAACTGATCGAGGCCGGCGGCTAGCCCCGCCACGGCGCACGCGAAGACGCAGAGGGAGGCATCACGATGGCGACACTGGCGGGGGCTCAGACCACACCATATGCAGGCGCAAATGTCTGGCGCGCGATCCTCGAATGGTTGACCACGGTCGACCACAAGAAGATCGGCATCATGTACCTCTGGACGGCCGGCGCGTTCGGACTGGTCGGCATGGCGTTCTCCCTGGTTATGCGCACCGAGCTGGCGCAGACCGGCACCATCATTTCAGCTGAGACCTACAACTCGATCTTCACGATGCACGGCAGCGTGATGATCTTCCTCTTCTTGCTGCCGGTTGGCGCGGCATTCATGAACTACTCGATGCCGCTGCAAATTGGCGCGCTCGACATGGCGTTCCCACGGATCAACGCGCTGTCGTTCTGGATCTTCCTGTTTGGTGGCGTCCTGCTCACGCTCAGCTTCGCTGTTGAGGGTGGCACTGCCTCCGCTGGCTGGACCGCCTACCCACCCGTGACGCTCGACACCGGAAACAACGCAGAGCCTCCCGGCGCAGGCATGGATATGTGGTTGGTCGGTGTCATCCTGTTAGGCCAGGCATCGATCTTCGGGTCCGTGAACTTCTTAGTCACCATCTTCAAAATGCGTGCGCCCGGCATGACCATGTGGCGCCTGCCGCTATTCACCTGGACCACGCTCGTCACCGGACTGCTGATTCTGCTCTCGACCCCGGTCCTCGCCGCCGCCCTCGTGCTCGGCTTCATCGACCGCAACGGCGCAGGCGGAGCATTCTTTGACCCGGCCGCCGGCGGACAGCCACTGCTCTGGCAGAATCTGTTCTGGTTCTATTCGCACCCAGCCGTCTACATCATGATCTTGCCCGCCATGGGGATCGTCTCCGATGTGTTCGGCGTCTTTACCCGACGCCCCGTCTTTGGCTATCGCTCGATGGTCCTGGCGCTGGTCGCTATCGGGTTGCTTGGATTCATCGTCTGGGCGCACCATATGTTCACCACTGGTGGCGTTTTCTTGCCCTTCTTCATGGGCGCGACATTCCTGATCGCGGTGCCAACCGGCGTCAAGATGTTCAACTGGATCGCCACGATGTGGCGAGGGTCGAACATCTTCCCCACGGCGATGCTATTCAGCGTCGGATTCCTCATGCTCTTCCTGATCGGTGGCATTACCGGCGTCTTCCACGCGGCCGTACCCGTCGACTTCGCCCTGCACGACACCTACTTCGTCGTTGGCCACTTCCATTACACCATGTCGATTGCGGCAACCTTCGGTTTCCTCGCCGGTTGCTACTACTGGTTCCCGAAGATGTTCGGGAAGTTTATGAACGAGGGCCTGGGCAAGCTGCATTTCTGGTTGGTGTTCATTGGCGTCAACCTGGTCTTCTTCACTCAGCTCTTGCTCGGTCTTGATGGCATGCCGCGCCGGATCAACGACTACGTCGACAACCCCGGCTGGGAGCTGATGAACATGCTGATTACCATTGGCGCGTTTGTCTCCGCGGCAGGCATGATGGTCTTCCTCTACAACGTGTTCTACTCACTCAAGTGGGGCGAGCGCGCGGGCTCCGACCCATGGGAAGGCACCACGCTCGAGTGGGCGACGACATCGCCGCCGCCGCCGCACAACTTCGACTCGCTGCCCGAGATTCGCTCTGAGCGACCGCTGTTCGACCTCCGCTTCGGCGAGAAGCTGCAGGACGACCCGCACTATCACGTCAGCAACGGCCACAACGGTGGAGGCGGCGCCAAAACGCCCTCCGCGTCCGCGCGGGAGGAGGGCTAGTCATGGCAGCAGGAGCCATCACCCACAAGCGGGTTCACCCCGTCCGCAGCTTCCTCGTCGGCGACGAGCCGATGACGACCGGCCTGTGGGGCATTATCTTCTTCATTTTCTCCGAGATCATGTTCTTCGCTGGACTGATCGCGGCGATGCTCGCCCTACACAGCGACACGCTGTTCTGGGAACCAACCAACGGCGCTCACCGTCTCGAAGGCGGTGAGTTGCGCCCGATTCTGTTTACGATCCTCCTGGTCAGCACATCGATCCCAATGCAGATCGCGGCGTTCGCGATTCGCAAGGGCAATCGCAAGGCGATGTTGATCAACATGGGGATCGTCCTGGTGATCGGCGTCGCCTTCATGATCAACCAGTACTTCGAGTGGCAGCACGCCGAGTTCGGCATCTCCGATGGTCCATACGCGGCCACGTTCTACACGCTGACGGGATTCCACGGCGCTCACGTGATCGGCGGTCTGCTGTTCATCTTCGCGCAGTGGTTGCGCGGTCTGCTGGGGCACTTCGACGCCAAACGCAACACGGCGATTGAGGCAGCGACGCTGTACTGGCACTTCGTGGGCTTTGTATGGTTGCTCGTGATCTTCCCGCTCGTCTTCTTCCTCAGCTGACTCGGGCAGTCAGGTGAGAAGCAGGCCGCGAGCGCTGTTCGCGGTCGCCTGCGCACTCGTGGCCGTAATCGCGCCCTCGGTAGCGCTGGCCCACGACGGTCGGTACGCCGAATCGGGCAACTTCCTGCATGCGCTTGGAGTCTGGAGTGTTGACGCTCCCGGTCTGGCGCTCGTGCTGATCGTCGGTGGACTCTACGCCTGGGGCTACTACCGATTGCGGCGCGACTCACCGAACTTTCACTTTCCCCGTTGGCACGGCTGGTGTTTCTTCGCCGGTTGGGTGTTCATGTTGTTGGGGCTGATGTCCCCGATCGACACTTACTCGGACGACCTGTTCTGGGTACACATGGTCCAGCACGTGTTTATCACGATGCTGGTTGCGCCGCTGATGCTGCTGGGCGCTCCGGCGACTCTGGCGCTGCGGTCCGCCTCGTCGCGGATTCGGACCTCGTATCTAGTGCCGTTCCTCAACTCCAGGCTGGTCCGATTCCTGACCTGGCCTCCAGCCGCGATCATCATCTACATCGCCAGCGTCTGGAGCTGGCACTGGCCCGACGCGTACGACGCGGCCATTGCGTCAGAGGCGGTGCACTTCGTCGAGCACGGCGTGTTTCTGTTCGGCGCTGTCCTCCTCTGGTGGATGGTGATCGGCGTAGACGCGACCCGTCTGCGACCGCATCACGTCTGGCGCTGCGCTCTACTAGTGGTCGCGATCCTGCAGAACATTGGTCTGGGAGTCATTTTGATCAATGTCGGAGACGCGATTTACGACACCTACGCGACCGCCGCCGCGGTTCGCGAGTGGGGACCGACCGCGCTCATTGACCAGCGGATCGGCGCGGGCATCATGTGGGTGCCGGGCTCCATGATGTTCGCACTCGCCGTCATCATGACGGTCTACTTCTGGGCGGAGCGAGAGGGCTTCAAGGATCGTCGCAATGACGTGGTGCGCGACATGCAGATCCGGGTCCACGGCGAGATCCCGACTCTCGGTCCTCGACCTGGAGAACAGTGAACGACTGTGAAGCACAGTGAAACAATGTGCCCTGCGCATTTCGCCGATGCGCTGAAGAGTGCGACACTTAACCGGATAAGGCCCTCACAGGCCGGTTGATAGACGGATCTGCGTTCGATGGCATCGATGACCAGGTTTCAACGAGTCGGTATGGGACTGGTCATCGGCCTGTTGGTGTTGACCGCCCTGGGCGGCATCGTTCGGGTTACCGGCTCCGGCCTCGCTTGTCCCGACTGGCCCGGTTGCTACGGAGGACTGATTCCCTCCGGCGACTTCGGTGAGTTTGCGGCACACCAGGTCTGGCTCGAGTGGACCCACCGCCTGGCCGCCGCGATCATGGGCTTCATCATCCTTGGCTACGCCATCGTCGCCTGGCATCGATATCGAGATCACGTACGCGTCTGGCTGCCTGCCGTCCTTGCGATCCCATTGTTGGCGCTTCAGGTTGTGCTAGGTGGCCTGACCGTGACCGAACGGCTCGAAGCGCTGATCGTCACCTCACACCTTGCCACCGCCATGCTGATCATCGCAACCGTAGCGATCTCCTGGTTGAGTACGTTCGCCTGGCAAACCGTGACGCCCGACGACGATGCGCCGCTCGGAACCGATTCCCCGTCGCAGGCGCGCAATTTCGCTCGCATTGTCCTGGTCACGACGGTCCTCGTCTATGCCGTCGTCGTGGTCGGCTCCTATGTGACGCATGTCGGCGCAGGCCCCGACGCCGGAGCCCACGTAGGACCAGGGGGTGCAGCCTGCGGAAATCAGTGGCCGTTCTGTTACGGAGGCCTGTTCCCTGAAGGCGAGTACGCTCAATGGAATATGGGTCACCGATTCCTGGTCCTGTTTGGCGGACTCGCCCTGTTTGGCGCATCAATGGGCGTCGTGATGTTGCGCCCCCGCTCGCGGTCATTGACATTCCTGATTCACGGAGCGACGACGCTGTTTGTCGCTCAGATATTCATCGGCGCCGCGATGATCTGGATCAACTTCGATGCCTGGGCACGCGCACTGCACCTGTCGATGGGGTCAATCGTCTGGCTGTTGGTCACTGCATCTGCACTGGTCGCGGTCTACCGTGCAGGCTGGCTCCAATCAGGTCCACGGCTTGTCGGACAACCACTTCCGGCAACGGTCGATGCCGACACGGTCCCGTCCGAAAGTGAGGTCAACGGATGACCGATCGTCCTCTCACTTTGCAACGACCCGCGTCGATCTCGGTCCCACGTCGGACACTAGATGTGGCCAGGGGATTCTGGGATCTGACCAAGCCGGGCATTATCGGCCTGCTGCTGGTCACGACCGTGCCCACGATGATCGTTGCGGCCGACGGATGGCCGCGCGACAGTTTCGTCGATGGCCTCGCGCTGATCGTGCTCACCCTGCTCGGCGGCGTACTGACCGCAGGCGGCGCAAACACATTCAATCAGTGGTTCGACCGCGATATCGACGCAATCATGGATCGCACGGCCGACCGACCTTTGCCGTCGGGTGTGATTCAGCCCTGGCAGGCGTTGGTCTGGGGCGTATTCCTTGCGACCGTCGGCGGCATACAGCTCGCGTTGACTGTCAATCTCCTTGCCGCGTTGCTTGCCGAAGCCGCCGTCCTGTTTTACGTCTTCATCTACACGATCTGGCTCAAGCGCTCGACGACCCAGAACATTGTCATCGGCGGCGCGGCCGGATCGATTCCGCCGCTCGTTGGCTGGGCTGCCGTCACCGGCGAGGTTACCTGGACGCCGTTCATCCTCTTCCTCGTCATCTTCATGTGGACGCCGCCGCATTTCTGGGCGCTGGCGCTCAAGTATCGCGACGACTACGCCAAGGCCGATGTCCCGATGCTGCCAGTCGTCTCCGGTGAGCGTGAGACACGCAAGCAGTTGTTGATCTACTCCATCGGTCTGGTCGCCGTCAGCCTGCTCGGACCGCTGGGCGGGCATCTGAGCTGGTGTTACGAGACGACTAGTGCCATCGCTGGGGCGGTCTTCATCTACATCGCCTGGCAGGTGTGGAAGGAGCAGGCACCGCCGATGCGACTGTTCTTTGCATCAATCGCCTACCTGTTCGTCATCTTCGCGGCAGTCGGGCTGGATGTGCTCGTCTAGCGCAGCGCCTCTTCGATAGCTGCTTCCAAATCAGACTGCTCGACCACGATCTCGAAGCGAGCTGCAACGCTGCCTTCTTCGTCGATCACGAAGAACTGCGGTTCCGCCTCAATCCCCCACGCTTCGTTGCCGGAGTCAATCAGTGCTTGTAGCGCTGCAGGTCGGGGACGTCCGAACGGTTCAACATGCAGGACGGCGATCATGTCCTGGTCGTAGATCGTGCGAGCTTGGTCGACTGCGCGAGCGCACGCCAGTCTGCCGGCGCAACGATCTGCGGATGCCCAGACGATCAGGAAGGGCTCGCCCGAACTAATCAACTGCGACGCAGATTGCTCGTAGAGGCCGAGGAATGAGTCAGGCGTGTCCGGCATACGCTCGAGCACACCGTCCGCGATCGTCGGCGTTGGAACATCGGGCGCGGTTGAGCCAGCAGCCAGTCCCCGCGGAGAGTCGTTCACGACAAACGACAGTCGAGGCGAACTCTCCGCATTGCCGTCGCCCAACTCCACTGTGACGGCGATCGCCCAGGTGCCGCCGACTTGAAATGGCGGCTCGGTTGCTACGAGGTATCGCAACCCTTCGACATCGATAGTCCTCAGTTCCGCTTCCGAATGGAACTTGATTCCACCCTCAGTTGGCTCGAAATATCGAATGCGGAACTTCGCGTCTTCGCCGAACTCAGGCTGCCGATCACGCTCCAACAGTGTCAACACCAGCTTCGGGACACCGACGAACAAGTCCGATGATTCGATCACGGGGACGAACGCCGCCTCTGAAGGCGTAATGACCACGCGGTTGTCCGATTCCTCGCAAGCGACGAACGTGACCGCGCCAGCGATCAGTCCGATGAGTATCAGAGTTGTTCGCAGTCGATCAATCATGCGCCTACACCGCTCTGGGCGCCCGTCGCAGTCCGACAACGAACAATGCGACCGCCAGACCACCCAGCACCAGACCATCGATCAATGGTCCGATCAGCCCCTCGGGCGAGTCCGCGTATGACGCGTAGTGCAAGAGGTCGACGGCGTATGTCAGAGGATTCGCATAGCCGATCACTTCCAGCCACGTAGGCACCTGATCCAACGGGAAAAACGCCCCGGAAAGAAAGAACAGCGGGAACAGGACGAGATTCATGATCAGATGAAAGCCCTGCATGGTCTTGATTCTGACCGCCAACAACAGTGACAACCCCGAAAGCATGAAGTTCAGCGCCAGGATCGTGACAACCACCGTCGCGACGCCGCCAAGCCAACCGAACTGCCAGGCAAGATCAATACCCGGGATCACGACGGCCAGCACCAGCACTGTCAAGGCCTGTAGCGATCCGATCAGGATCGACCCCAACGCCTTGCCGAACAGGATCGTTTGAGCGCTGTGCGGCGAGGCCAGCATGGCCCGCAACAATCCACTCTCGCGGTCGCGGTAGAAGCCGGCGCTGGAGAAGGTTGACGAGAACAGTGCAGTCATTGCGATCATCCCCGGCGCGAGGAACGATGTGTAGTCGCCATCCAGGATCCGCTCCGAAGTCGGAGACAATCCACTGGAAACGCCGGTGCCCAGGAGTGCGAGCAACATCAGGGGAAACAGGATTGAGGAGTACAACTGCGATCGCGATCGCGCGATCGCTTTCAGGTCTCGGGCTAACAGCGCCCAGGATGCAGTCGCAGCGGCGATCATTGCCTCTTCTCCACGTCCTCCGCCAATGGTCGACCCACAATCTGGAACCAGGCATCGCGCAGGCTGGACCCGTGAATCCTCAGCCCAATGATCTGGGCGCCGTATGACTCGAACAGCCGCGGCACGACTTCAGCCGAACTGTCCACGGTCATATGCAGCCCACCGTCGGAGCGCAGTACCGCACCGACACCCGGCCAGCGTGTCAGCGCAGCCACGTCGTCATCATCCGCATCGGGCCAGTCGAGCTCAAGCGCGTCGGACCGCAACTCGGAGGTCAGATTCCTGGGAGTGTCTTCTGCGACAATGCGACCTTCACTGACCATTACCACGCGGTTGGCATGTGCCTCTGCTTCTGCCGTGTCGTTCGAGCAGACAACGACAGCGATGCCCTCCGTCACCCGTTGGCGCAGCGTCTCCCAGATGGCGTCGCTTGAGTCGGGATCAAGCGCCAGTGTCGGCTCGTCGAGCAGCAACAGGTCAGGATGATGCAACAGCGCTCTGGCGATATCAAGGCGTCGTCGCAGACCGCCGGACAACGCCTCACATCGGTCATGCGCACGGTCGGCGATGCCCAGCGAGTCCAGCAGCTCGGTGCTGCGCCGATTCAGTTCAGCACGGCGCAGACCGAAGAGCCGACCGTGAAGCTGCAACGTTTCCTGCACCGTCATGAGATCGTCGGTGCTCGGCTCCTGCAGGACCAGTCCGATGCGCCGTCGGGCATCTGGACCGTGTGGCGCGCCGAAGATGGAGACGTCGCCATCCTGGGGCGCGATCTCGCCGCTCAGCACTTTCAGGATGGTGGACTTACCTGCTCCGTTCGGACCAAGCAGCGTGACCACCTCGCCGTGGCGAACGGTGAGGTCGATGTCGGACACGCCGCGCCCGCCAGGCCACGCGAAGGCCGCGCCGCTCAGCTTCGCGGGCAGAACAGAATCGAGGCTGTTGGTCGGGGCATTCGACACAGGTCAGAGTGTATCTGTGGTGCGATACTCTGCGATCCGTCAGCTGAATCGCGGCGATGGGACAACTCAGGAGGCTCCGTGCGACGCTTGCGTGTGTCGTTAGCGCAGATCAACTCGACGGTTGGAGATCTCGACGGCAACGCCGACAAGATCATCAACCAGATCCGCGAGGCGGAGTCCGTGGGTGCGGATCTCGTCGCCTTCCCCGAGTTGGCGCTAACGGGCTATCCACCCGAAGACCTCGTGCTCAGGCGCGGGTTCGTCGAGGACAACCTGGCGACCCTCGACCGAGTCCGAGAAGCCACGATCGGCCTGCATGTCGCGGCGATTGTTGGCTTTGTCGACTATGCGCACGACATTTTCAATGCCGCGGGAGTCTTGCACGACGGGGAACTCGCGGGTGCGTATCACAAGCAATACCTGCCCAACTACGGAGTCTTTGACGAGGCCCGTTACTTCAGGCCAGGACAGGGCGTGCAGCTCTTTGACATCGCCGGAGCCCGCGTGGGTGTCACGATCTGCGAGGACATCTGGTACTCCTCGGGTCCGATGCAGGATCAGTGTCTGGCGGGTGCTGAGGTCGTGGTCAATATCAACGGCTCACCCTTCCACGCCGGCAAGTCGCACCAACGCGAGCAGATGCTCGCCACCCGCGCCGCCGACAATGCCGTGCTCACGCTCTACTGCAACCTCGTGGGCGGACAGGACCATTTGATTTTCGACGGCGGCTCAACCATCTACGGTCCCGGCGGCGACCTGATTGCCAGGGCCGACCTCTTCACGGAGCAATTGCTCACCGTCGACCTGGATGTGGAAGAGGTGCGCCAGACTCGACTCCACGATCCGCGTCTGAGGCGATTGCCGCAGACTCAGGCAGAGCACGCGGCAGTTTCGCGCGAGCTTGAGATTGATAGAGGACCGCTTCTCGAACCGAGCATTGCCGAGACGCTGCCCAGTGACGTTCAGGTCTACGAGGCGCTGGTGCTGGGTACCCGCGATTACGTCCATAAGACGGGCTTTAGCGACGTCGTGATCGCGCTATCCGGAGGGATCGATTCGACGATCACTGCGGTGATCGCCGTTGATGCACTTGGTGCCGACCATGTGCGCGGCGTGTCCATGCCTTCTCGCTACTCATCCGAGGGCAGCGTCGCCGACGCGCGCGCGCTGGCCGACAACCTCGGCATTCAAATGGATGTGTTACCGATCGAGGGTCCGTACCAGTCCTACCTCGACACGCTGGCACCGCTGTTTGAGGGTCTGCCTCAGGATGTGACTGAAGAGAACCTGCAAGCGCGTATTCGTGGTGTGCTGATGATGGCGATCTCAAACAAGACTGGCGCGTTGGTGCTGACAACCTCCAACAAGAGCGAATCCGCGACCGGATACACGACGCTCTACGGCGATATGACCGGTGGGCTCGCGGTAATCCAGGACGTGCCCAAGCTGCTGGTCTATCGCATCTCGGAACTCGTCAATGAACGAGCCGGACGTGAGGTCATCCCCGTTTCCGTATTGACCAAGCCGCCCAGCGCCGAGCTGCGCCCAGACCAGTTCGACGAGCAGTCGCTGATGCCTTATGAGCGCTTGGATCCCATCCTCCAGTCCTTCGTGGAGGAGGACCGGTCGCTCGACGAAATCGTCGCCTCAGGCTTCGATGAGACTGACGTCAAGCGTGTGATGTCCCTGGTAACCGGTGCGGAGTACAAGCGCCGACAGGCCGCTCCCGGACTCAAAATCACACCTCGCGCCTTCGGACGAGACCGGCGTTTCCCCATTGCCAATCGCTATCGGGGCTTCTGAGGCTCCCATGGCCGACTCCGCCTCCGCAGAGTGGCAAGCGCTCGCCGAACGCATCAGTGCGCGTCATCGCGGCCGAGACTCGCTCATTCGCGGGGTCGGCGTGATCGGCGACTACGCCAGGAGCCAGGTCTGGGATGCATCGCTGCTGCAGATCCTTCTGTTTCGCCACCGAGACGAAGCGTTGATTGACGAAGGCGGAGTCACGACTGAGAACGGTGTCTCAATAACGATCGACTCGATCACATCGGGATCGTTGGTCGAACTGGAAGATCTTCTCCATCTGGAGCCGCTGGCCGGACATCTCGCTGATATGCACACGTTGCGTATGGCCGATCCAACCTTGCGGGACATCTTGGCCACGTTCCGTGACCGCTACTACTCGGCTGAAGGCCGTCAGTTGCGAGCTGCTCGGGCTTTGCAACGAGCCCGAGTCTCGCTTGATGACAGTGAGGCGGCAGGGCGCCCAATCGATGCTCTGGAAGCAGTGCGCAGTGGCATCTTCCCGGCTGTGAGCGCCATCGTCAGTGAGCCGGTCGATGTCCTGCGTATGCCAAGACGTATGCGAGCCGCCGGACGACTGCTCAAGCTCACCGACCTCTGGCCGCGAGTTCAGGACGCGCTCCAGCTCGACGAAGTCGGCGCAGAACAGCGATGGGCCTCGGTCGACTCATTGCATTCGCTCGCGAAGTCTCACCTGGAAGCGCGGATGCCTGAAGTTGGAGCTGCGCTACTGCCGCGACTTGATCGAGCGCTCAATCCGGCGCGGCAGGGCAGCAACGCTCTATCGGACGCCGGAGACGGGAGCGGAGCGACCTGGACCGCGATCGCCGCCGCCGCTGAGCTGGATGCAATCATCGAAGCGGCCTCACCGGGATGGCGTGAAAGAAACGACTACCAGCCACGAGCAGTGGATGTCTATGGCAGTCCGTCGATCAAGGAGTTGCGTCGAGTCTGTGTCGAGGTGCAGTCGAGGCTCAACTGAGACGCGCGCAGAGTTCGGTATCAAGGCAGGACAACCAGCGGGTCGATGTACCAGTCGTTGTGGTGCACCTCGAAGTGCAGGTGCGGCCCGGTGCTGTAACCGGTGTTGCCGTTGTAGCCGATGATGTCGCCCTGGGTGACGTATTGACCCTGCTGCACATTGAATTCGACGAGGTGAGCGTAGATCGTGCTCCAGCCGCCATTGTGCTCGATCTCGACGTACCAGCCCAGCCCTAATGCAGAATCTCCGCCGACGAACGTCACCAAACCATCGGCCGCCGCCACAATCGGTACGTAGAGATCGAGCGCCATGTCCAGTCCATTGTGTCGGTAGGAGCAGTCCCAGCTTCGGCACAACCCGAAGGGATCGGTCAGTTCTCCCTGGGCCGGCCAGGCAAAGTCGGGGACGAATAGCGGCAGGATGATCTCCTGGCCGATCACGATTGCGTTTGGATCGTCGACGCCGTTCGCGGGGTCGGCGAGGATGAGCGACATATCGACTCCATGCGCATTCGCGATCCCCTGGAGCGTGTCACCGGCCTGAACCGTGACTAACAGACCTTCGCGCAGCGGGAGGCGCCAGGTACTGCCGGCGTCCAGCCACTGGCCGGGTTCAACCCAGCCGTGATTAGCCAACAAGGTGTGAGGCGTAACACCAAGGATTGCCGCCGCATACTGAACCAGGTCCGCTTCCCACAGCGTCTGCTCTTCCGCGACAACCGGAGCGTCGATATTGCCGGGCAGGAACAACAGCTCGCCGACGACCAGCAAGTCGTTAGGTCGCAGCGGGTTGAGGCTCCGCAGCTCCTCAAGCGTCAGACCGTGCCGGTTGGCGATCTGGCTGAAGGTGTCGCCCGGTTCAACGACGTGCGTTCGGCGGCGTACCTGAACGGCAGGCACAGTTCCCGGCAGCGCGTTGGCGGCATTCCCAGTCCAGGGAACGATCAGTGTCTGTCCGACATAGATCATTGACAGGTTGGAGCCGCCATTGAGCTCGCTTAGTTCTGGGACCGTTATGTTGAACAGCCCGGCGATGAACGTGGCATTGTCGCCGGATCGGACGGTATAGCGCTCGGTCAATCCGCCGAGCGCCTCGGTGGGATCCAGTGCCGGTGCCCGATAGTCGGGTATTGGGATGTACATGATCTGATTCGGATGAATAGTGTTGAAGTTGAGCTGGGGATTGCGCTCGCGCAACGCGTCGAGCGACACGCCGTGAGCTTCCGCGATCGCTGAGGCAGAATCACCGGGCTGAATGATGTACTCGATGGTCTGGACAGATGTCGGACGCTGATCCTCAGTCTGGATGCCCGCGTTCAACGTTGGTGATGGCTGTTCAGCACTATCTTCATTGCTGAGACTGACGCCACGTTGAACGACGATCTCGTTTCCAACAAACAGCAAGTTTGGGTCGAGATCAGGATTGAGAGCAAGGATTGTGCTGATATCCGTGCCGTATGTTTCCGCGATCTCTGTGAGCGTGTCGCCGGCTTGGATCCGGTAGATAAATGTGAATCCGGCACTGCCGAGGCCTCCGGGTCGGGTGTTCTCAGTAGTGGGCTCCTGCTCCGAGTTCTCGGGCTGTGGCTGAACAGCCGTGTTGTCCGGCACCTGGATGTCTTGACCGACATAAATGTTGTTGGGCGAGGTGATGTCCTCGTTTAGCGCAAGCAGAACCGAGACTCCGACCTGCAGCCGGTTGGCAATATCCCAGAGCGTGTCGCCCTGCTGAATCGTGTACGTGTCGGCAGACGCGCGATCCCACAGCCCCACAGAAGGCCAAGCGCTAACAATCGCCAGTGCGATGCCCAAAGGAATCAGCAGAAGTAGCCTGCGTGAGCGGCGCATATGTCACTCTATGCACCACCAGAGACGACGAGCGGTAGTCCATTGTCAAGTGAGTGATAACTTCCCAGAAAGTGACGTAACACGACCGTTCTCGGGAACGCACGCCGTTCTCAACCAGATACAGCACTCGGATCCCCCAACTCGATACAGGATTGGACCTCCCATGAGCTACGAACTGATTGAAGTCGAACAGCGCGGAGCGGTAGGCATCATCCGCAAGAATCGACCGGAGAAGCTGAACGCCTGGAGCCGCGCCATGGCGGCCGAAGAGAAGGATGCCGTCACCAAATTCAACAACAACCCGGAGGTCGCGGCGATCGTCTTTGCAGGCAACGGTCGCTCATATTGCGCTGGCCTGGACTTGCAACAACAGCAAGCCGAAGTGAACACCGGAGAAGCCTCGCGCCGAGCCGGCGAAGCAGACGAACACGACGAGACCTGGGTCGACTTCTGCAACGACAGCAAGCCCATCATCGCCGCCGTGCACGGCTACGCCGTCGGCGTCGGTGTCACGACGGTGCTGCCATTCGACTTCCGCATTGCCGGCGAGAGCGCTCAGTTCGGATTCCGCTTCGTCAAAATGGGCTTGCTGCCCGAGGCTGCCTCCACCACATTGCTGCCTCGCCTCGTGGGAGTCGGTCGCGCGCTCGACTGGTGTCTCACCGGTCGGTTCGTCGGTGCTCAAGAGGCGCTGGAAGCGGGCCTCGTTCGCGACATCGCCCCGGACGATGAGCTGCTTGACCGCGCTGTGGCTCTCGGCGAGGAACTGGCCGAAAATCCGGATTCGATCATGCGCCGCGTGAAATCGCTATTTTCGCAAAATCAGCTGGAAACCAATATTGGGCTGGTCCAACAGCGCGAAGGCGAGGCGCTAGAGTGGGCGATGCAGACACCGGAGCATGCGGAAGCCATCTCGGCGTTTCTTGAGAAGCGTCCGGCGAAATTCCGCTAAGCTCCACGCCTTCGGGCACACTATGCGGCGGGGCGACTCGGTTGGGAGACCGGGATGTCCCTACAGGAAGCAGCCTCGTCGGGTTCATTCAAACCGCACGCGGCGCAACCATCTGACCCACAGCGAACCGAATCGCCGTTCAATCCATCGGCGGTGGAACGTGATGTCGACCAGGCGATGGCTGATTCAGCCACGCCCTTCGGCGGAACGTACGAGTTCGCGCCCGGCGTTGACGATGCCATGGTTGACGGCGGCGAGCCGGACATGCGCGCGACACGTCGTCGTGCCTGGACTGTCGTCGGGCTGGCCATTGTGATTCCGGCTGCTGTCGCAGCCGTCATCGCCTGGCAGCTATTCGGGACCGACTCAGAGCCGGCGCCAACCGTCACCAGAGTCACCACGACTCCGGCGACCCAAGTGACGCAGCAGGCACAGGCCACTACCACTGCGCCGGTTCAGTCGACTGTCGCCACAACGACCGAGACTCCGTCAACCGCGTCAGCGACCGCAGCATCGACGACCACAGTGGCGACCTCGGCTGAGACCGCGAGCGCCGCTGCTGAAGAGCAGACCGCCGCGACCGGAACAGACGATGTCGATCTGGCCTCGCTCGACCCGGCCGCCCGTCTCGCCGCATGGACTGAGATCGAAACGATCCAGGTGCTGCCCGGCGAGACGCTTTGGCTGATTGCCCAGAACTACGGCACGACGATCTCCGCGATCGCGACGCTCAATGGGATCACCGACCCGTCGACTCTGAGCATCGGACAACAACTCATGATCCCTGTCGGCTTTGCCGAAGAGATCGCTGAAGTTGCTCCGGCCGAAGCCGCCGAGAGTGCGACCGTTGCCGCGGACCAGGGTTCCCCGGCGATCACGGCCGCGGCAACCGACGCCCCGCCGTTGACTGATGACCTCGCCAACTGGCACACCATCGCCCCGGTTGAAATCGAGGAAGGCGACAGCCTGGTCGCCATCGCCGTCGCCAACAATACGACGATGGACGCGATCATGGCGCTCAACGGCCTCACCGATCCGAACCTGATCCTGATCGGCGACGTGCTGCTAGTGCCGGTTGGCTACCAGGGAGATGCATCACCGACGCTGACCACCACGCAGTCGCAGGTCCAGGTCGATTCGGGCGCGTCCACTAGCGGCACCACCGGCGACGAGTTGGAAGACACGACCGCAGGCACCACGAGTCAGAATGACGACGACGAGAACTCGCTGTCGGAATAGCCGACTGATCGAAGTTCGTCAGGCACGACAAACGCGCCCTCGCTGCCGCAGTGTTGCGGTTCAGCGACGGGCGCGTTCGCGTGTCTGCCCGAAGTGCAGGAAGTCCGGAGACTAGTCCTTCGGATCCGGCGTCACCTGGCGATTCGTGAACCGCCACTGACCGTCGATCTTCTTCAGCGTGTCGTCGTAGCGACCGGTCACGATGCTGGAACCACCATCCTTGGTCTGGACGAGGTTCAGGTAGCAGGAGTGCGTCGCCTCGTCGCCGTCAACGTCGACGACATGGTTGTTCGTCCAGTGCCGCGCTCCAGCCATGTTGGTGCCGAAGCCAGCCGCGAACTGCGCCAGGGCCTCGTGGCCTGTGACCGGCTGCGGTCCGCCATTGAAGACGCCGTCCTCTGCGAACGTGCCTGCCCAGGCCTCGGGATCGCCGTAGTCGATCGCGTGGTTGTAGCGCGCCGCCAACTGCAGAATCTCCAGGGTGTCCGCTGCGTCGATTGCCATTTCTGTTCCTTCCGCTAAATCACGTTGTTCGTATCAAGGGTCCTCGCGCAGGATAGCGAGGTCCCGGGAGACTTGATCCACCGAGCGATGCACGCCGTATTCGAACAACAGCAGCGTGATTAGATTCAGGCTGAGCGGATCATCGTCGGAGTATTGCTCTTGAATCCAGGAGAGTTGAGTTGACGCTTCTGCCTGTGAAGGAAAGGCGTCGTGCGACGCCTCCACGCGCGCCAAGAGGGCGGGTAGGCGCGCCGACTCGTCTGCGGTCAATCGAATGCGTGGCGGCATGGAGCAAAGGTATCCTGCCGTCGAAGCACGTTCCCGATGCAGCGAGGAAGCACCATGCAGGGACCGCTGGACGGCTATCGGATTCTCGATTTCACCCGCTATCAACAGGGGCCCTATGCAACCGTGATGCTGTCCGACATGGGCGCCGAGATCTGGAAAGTAGAGCCGCCCGGCGGCGACCCGGGTCGCGGCTCCGACCTCTCCGACGATGGTTTCTCCCGGTACTTCGAAGCGCACGACCGAGGCAAGCGTTCGATCGTCCTAAACCTGAGAGACCCTTCGGCGGTCAATGCGGCTCTTCGGATGGCCGAGCAGTGTGACGCCGTGATCGAGAACTATCGCCCCGGTGTCATGGACCGCCTCGGCCTGAGCTACGAGGCCCTGAGTGCTCGAAATCCGCGGATTGTCATGGTCTCTGCTTCCGCGTTCGGCGCGACGGGTCCCCAGGCCGGCGAGCCCGGCTACGACGTCATCGGCCAGGCCACAGGAGGCGTCATGACCCTGCAGGCGCTCGGAGAAGCGGCCGAGCCTCGCACCTTGCCGGGCGGCTTCGCTGACCAGGTCGGAGCGATGCAAGCCTGCATCGGCTTGCTTGCGGCCCTGATCGCCGCCAAGGACTCCGGACAGGGACAGCACGTCGATGTCTCGTTGCTCGGCTCTCAGCTTGCGCTGCAGTCGGTCTATCTGACCGGCTTCCTCAAGACCGGCGTGCAGCCTCACATGACCCGACGGCGGATGCCAACGTTTACGTTCTATCAGGCCGCCGACGGACGCTGGCTCGTGATTGGCGTCGTCGATCCCCGGAACTGGCGGGCGCTGTGCAAGCTGATGGGACATCCTGAGTGGGAATCCGACGAGCGATTCGCCACAGCGCCGGCCAGGCAGAAGCACACGCTGGATCTCGAGGCGCTGCTCGAGGACTGTTTCATCACGGCCGATCGCGACGAGTGGCTGCGGCGCCTACGCAAAGCCGATATTCCCGCTGCTCCAGTCAACAGTTACGGCGACGTGGAAGCCTCCGAGCAGGTCTGGGCCAACGGCTACTTGACCGAGATTCCCGATCCGCGCTTTGGAACCCGACGCGTTACCGGATTGCCCTGGAACTTCTCCGCCACTCCCGGAGCGGTCCAGGGTCGAGCACCGGAACTCAACGCCGATGCCGACTCGATTCTGTCCGAGTGCGGCTTTAGCGTTGAGGACATTGCGACACTCCGCGCCAGCGGCGCGCTACCTGCATAGAATCCGCATGATGACCGCCTGAGCTAGCAAAGAGGCACTCCCATGAGCGATACGCCGGCCGATGTGATCGGTTTCTACGCCAACCAGCTCGGCGTTGACGAGGCTGCGGCTGAATCGGTGCTCGATTCGGCCCTCGGACGAGGAGGCTCGTTCGCCGAGTTGTACTTCGAACACAAGCGCTCGGGCTCGCTTAGCTTCGAAGATCAACAAGTGAAATCAACGCAGGCGTCGCTCTCCCAGGGCGTCGGCATCCGCGTGGTCGAGGGTGACGCCATCGGCTACGCCTACACCGAAGATCTGTCGCTCGACGCAATGCGACGAGCCGCAGCTACTGCCGCGCAGATCGCGCATGGAACCTCCGACTCCGATCCCGTTGACGTAACGGCCGAGTCGTATCCCGCCGATCGATACGCGATCGCCTCGCCGAGCACGTCTACGCCGCTCGCGGACAAGGTCGAACTGCTGAGACGCGCGGACGATGCAGCGCGGGCCTGGAACTCCAGCATTACCCGCGTGGACGCTTCGATGGTTGATGAAGAGAAGCGAGTCCTGATTGTCCGCAGCGACGGACGTCTGGTCGCCGACTATCAGCCTCTGCTTCGATTCAACGTCTCCTGCCTCTCCGAGCTGGACGGCGAACGCCGCAATGCCCGCTGGGGCGGTGGCGGTCGCATGGGCATGGCCTACTTCGACGAACACTCGCCCGAATCGTTGGCGGAAGAGGCGGCTCGACAGGCTGTCCTCCAGCAGGAGGCGCGTGAGGCGCCGGCAGGGACCTTCCCCGTCGTGCTGGCAGCGGGGGACTCCGGAATTCTCCTGCACGAGGCCGTCGGACACGGACTCGAGGCCGATTTCAATCGCAAAGAGACATCGAACTATTCGAACCGAATCGGACAACCGGTCGCCTCGGACCTCGTGACCGTGATTGACGACGCGACGCTGAACCTGTCGAGAGGCTCTGTCAATATCGATGATGAGGGCGAGGTTGCCGGACACAACCTGCTCATCGAGAACGGACAGCTCGCGGCCTACATGCAGGACCGCATTTCTTCCGACCACTTCGGCGTCGCACCGTCCGGCAATGGACGCCGCCAGTCCTTCCGTCATGCGCCAATGCCGCGTATGACGAACACCTACATGACCGCAGGCGAGGATGAGCCCGAGGATCTGATCCGGCGCGTGGACTTCGGTATCTATTGCAAAGCCTTTAGCGGCGGACAGGTCAACATCACCAACGGCGACTTCGTCTTCTCCGTGACCGAGGGCTACCTGATCGAGAGCGGACAGGTCACCGCGCCGATTCGCGATGTCAACCTGATCGGCAACGGTCCCGATGTCCTGTCAAAGGTTACCGGCGTGGGACACGACCTGGAGATGTCCGACGGTCGCTGGACCTGCGGCAAGTCGGGCCAGTCGGTTCCGGTCGGTGTCGGAATTCCGACGGTACTGGTCTCTGGCATCACGGTTGGCGGCACGCAGATGCAGCCCGGCGCTGGGATGTCGTAGTAATGGCGAACCAGGCACTCTCCACCGAACCACTCGAGATCGCGGCGCGACTGCTTGAGATGGCCGAAGCCGCTGGCGTCGACCAGGCGGACGCCGTCGCTGCCAGCTCAACCAACGCGTCCACCACCGTGCGCAAGCAACAAATCGAAAAGGTCTCCGAGTCAACGTCCCGTTCTGTCGGATTGCGAGTCATCCTCGACGGACGACAGGCGACCGTCTCGACCAGTGACATCAGCGACACCGCGCTCGCGGAGACCGTGCAGACCGCGCTCGAATTGGCTCGAGTGTCGGAGCCTGATCCCTTCGCCGGACTCGCTGATCCGAGGGAACAGGCGCGCAACGTGCCGCAGATGGGCCTGTTCGACGAGCAGATTCCGGAGGTCGACGGCGACCATCGGCTCGCGCAGGCCATGTCATGCGAACTGTCGGCGCTCGACGCCGATGAGCGAATCGTTAACAGCGGCGGAGCGACGTTCAGCACCAACGTCAGTAGCTTCGCGCTGGTCGACTCCAACGGATTCGCCGGAACATACGCCGATACCGGTGCGTCGATGTGGGTTGAGGTGATGGCCCAGGAGGAAGACGGACAACTTCGCAACGCTGGTTGGTCAACGTCGGAGCGCAGCCTGCACCGGCTAGACAGTCCTGAGGATGTTGGCCGAGAGGCAGCCGCACGCACGCTGCGTCAACTCGGAGCGACCAAGGCGTCGACCTGCGAGGTGCCCGTCGTCTGGGAGCCGAGAATGGCGTCAGGCCTCGCCGGGATCGTCGCCGGAGCTGCCAATGGGGAGGCACTCTACCGTCGAGCGACCTTCCTTGCCAATCGCGAACAGACCGACGTCGCGTCACCCCTGCTCACGATCGTCGACGACTCCACCATGAGCAATCGCCTCGGATCGCGCCCGTTTGATGGCGAAGGCGTCGTTACGCGACGCAACGCCCTGATCCAGCAAGGCGTCTTCCAGGGCTTCCTGTTCGACTCGTACAACGCACGCCGACTCGATGCCTCTAGCACCGGCTCTGCCTGGCGCAGCGTCGGCGGACTGCCACAGATCGGTAGTGGGAATCTCGCCATCGAATCTGGTGATACCCCGCCGGAGCAGATCATCGCCGAAGTTGAAGACGGTCTCTACCTGACAACGCTGATGGGATTCGGGATCAACTACACGACCGGAGATTTCTCCCGAGGCGCAGCCGGCATCTGGATTCGTAACGGCGAACTCGCCGAGCCGGTCCAGGAAATCAACGTCTCGGCCAATCTGCTCGAGATGTTCCAGAGAGTCGACGCCGTTGGCAGTGATGCCCAATGGTTCGGAGCCAGCTCGGCGCCAACAGTGAGAATGTCAAGAATGACCGTCAGCGGCGTCTGAGAGCTCCAGCCACCTTACCCTGTCATTCCCGCGCTTGACGCGGGAATCTCGCCGAATCCTCCACTGCCGTCGTGTTGCACGCCTGCCGCTGCTCTCTCGCTTGTCCCATCGCGAGCGTGAGGGCCGCTGCGAGATGACCGCGGCAAGCGCGGGTATGACGAAGGACTTGCGGCGGACATTGACTGAATGACTGGGTCTCAGCTGGGAAGAAACACCACGGCCGATGATCGCACGCTGCGGTCTCCGGACGCCTGCTCGATCCAGAGTTCCAGATGTATCTCGCGACCACCTTCAGTGGCTTCGACGCGTGTCACCTGTCCGCTGATCGTGAAGCGGTTGCCGTGATAGTCGGGACGCCGGAATCCCGACTGCAATCGGACGATTCGCCCATGCGGCTTGGCCAGGTGTCGCAGGTAGCCCAGCAGAAACGCCGATTTGTACTCGGCCGGAATCAGTGGACCCTCGAGACCCGTCTGACGGGCGGCGACAGGGTCGAGGAAGATGGGAATGGCGAAGCCGGCCGCACCGACAAACTTGGCGACATCCATGATGTCTGGCGCCAGCGAGAGTTCAGGCAACGCCGTACCCTCGGTCAGTTCCCCCAGATCGAGCAGATTCGGCAATGGCACGGAGTTCACTCCGGCTTAGTCAAATGCGATCGTCGCCGCACCCCGCACCGAGCGGTCGCCCTGGGGATTGTCGATGTGGATTTCCAGATCGGCCATCCGTCGTCCATCCGCCTCGTAGGTGCGCGTGATTTCGCCGCCTAACGTCATTTCGGCGTTGTGTACATCGGGTCGGCGGTGGTTGAGCTGCAGGCGAGTGATCTGATTGCGGCCAAAGTGGCGGCGCAGATATTGATCGAGGAAGCCCTGCTTCATGTTGCCCGGAATGATCGGTCCAGGTAGGCCCATCTTTTCTTTGGCGAACTCGGGATCGAGGAACTGTGGTCCTGCGTTGCCGGTCGCATTGCAGAACGCCACCACCTGATCTGTAGTCGGCGTGCGTTGCTCTGACGGAAGCTCGGTGCCCTCGCTGAGGGCGTCGTATTCCAAAGTCATTGTGCTCTTACTCCCCTGTGTGGCGCGCCTGGAAGTGCGTTACGGTCCTGCGCACACGAGCCACTTCGACATCGTCCTGGTTGGTATAGACCCACTCGTGATTGATGAACAACGAGTGACCAACCCGGCCGCCGATCCGCTCCTGGATTTCCGCCAGCCTTGGCACGATGGTCATTTTGTCACCGAGATGAATGTCGGCCTTGACCTCCCAGGCGTCAGCCGCCATCAGCGCGCGCTCAGGCGCGTCGGGCACGTTCAACTGCCGCTGTGATGTGCTGGTCGTGAGCAGCGCGTACGTCGGAATCGGATACGACGTGTCGCCCGACTCGACCGCAGCCATCAGCTCTTCATCATCCTCGTCCAGCGCGTGCATCAGGCGCAGGATCAGCTCTTTGTCAATGGTGACTTCCCGCGGCTCACCTTCGGTGCCGATGGCGGCCTCCATCGCGGGCGTGATCAGACTCTCGTCATCGCTCATTGTGGACTCTCTTCTTAGGCCAATTCGTTGGCGCGAACAGACTCGAACCGATTCGCTCAAGTATCGCCCGCCAGCCACTCACGCGCTATCCGAGCCTAGTGGTTGGCTGGCTCGAAGAACCGATCGATGTCCTCGGCATGCTCCGGATAGTGTTCTAACACGACGCCGTCGACCATCCGATTGATCGTCTTGCCCTCGCCGAACCGAACAGAGTCGACCTCGCCAACCGCTGCGGCGAACTCCTCATGCGCGCTGTCAAAGGCAGCCCGTGCCTCTTCGTAGCTCTGCTCGCCGCGTTCGGCGACGAATCCTGGATTCCAGTCGTCAGGATCCGAGTAGTCCACGCCCTCGGGCGTTGGTCGCTGACCGGCGTTCATTCGCTCCACTCCTGCGGTCATCTCGGTCAACCAGCCATGCAGGTGTTGCAGCAACTGTGCCACCGACCACTCGCCGATCGCGCCCTCCCACTCGCCATGCGCATCATCGATCTTGCTCAACCGCTCATCCAATGTCTCTTTGGCCTCGGCCATCGCGGCCAACGTTGTGTCTCGGTCCGTCATGTCGACCCTCCAGTGATTGAGATCCGTGTTGTCAGTTGGGAAGAATCAGTCCGCCCGGCGTGCGACGTTCACCCGGCTGCACGCCTCGTTGCTCCAGCGTCTGCAGAATGAAGGGATTCTGCGCTCGCTCTGCGGCCAGCGTGGTTTGGTCCATGTGACCGGGGAGCACAATCGTCTCGTCGGGCAGCATCAGGAGCTTGTCGACGATCGACGACATCTCCTGGTTATAGTCGCCGCCGGGCAAATCGGTGCGTCCAATGCTTTGCTTGAACAGCGTGTCGCCCGAGAACAGCACACCATGCCCGTAGAAGCAGACTGACCCGCGTGTATGTCCCGGCGTGTGGATCACTTGGAGCTCTACGCCATCGACTTCGACTTTCTGCTCGTCGTCGATGTAATGATCGGGATCAGGCGGCTGCTCAACTTGCATCCCGCCTGTCAGACCGAGCCGCGCCGCCGACTCCGCCGTGCCTCGGAGAATGTCCAGATCGGCCTCATGCAGTAGAAACTGAGCATTGCTGTCCGACTGCACGCCCCGCACACCCAGCACGTGGTCAAGGTGGGCGTGGGAATTGGCAATCAGTTTGATCGTGACGCCCATCTCCGAGGCCATGTGCAGAATGTCATCGGCCTGTTCACCCGGGTCGATGCAGATCGCCTCGCCGGTTCGTCGGTTGCCGATGACCCAGCAGTTCTCCTGGAACGCGCCCACGATCAGGCCGCGGACTTCGATCTCATTGACAAACGGCTCTTCGCTAGTTTCCGGCTCGCGTTCACTCATGTCAGTTCGATTCGTCTCCCCGCAGGAGCCGATTCACCGCCTCCATGATGTCGTCGCTGTCCAGTGGTTCCGCTTCCATCTCGTCCGCAGGCGACTCCTCATCACTCTGAGCTTCCAGGTTGCGGACATAGTCGCGAATGTCGGGTTTGTCTTCGAGAGCGGAGTCGATCTGCGCTCGATAGCGCTCCTGCGCCCCATCGAGATGATGTAGATCGAGTTCAAGTGCAAACACGCGATCAAGCTCAGTCAACAGTGCCTTCGTCGCGCCGGGGTTGTGTCTTGAGGTCACATAGTGGGGCACCGACGCCCAGAATCCCATGTGTGGAATCTGAGCGATCCTGCAAGCGTCGCCAACTGACCCGACGATTCCCGTGGGACCCTCATACTTCGACGCCTGGAAACCGAACTGCTTCTGCCGTTCCGGGTTCGAGGAGCCACCCGACACCTTGGTCGGTCGCGTGTGCGCGACATCGGCCAGCAGCGCACCGATCGTGATCACTTCTTCCACTCCGGCCATCTCCGCAACCTGCAGGACGGCGCGGCAGTATCGGCGCCAGCGTAGGTCGGGCTCAGTGCCGAGGCCGACAATCAGATCATGCTCCGCCTGCGGCCGGCGCAGCACCGTGAAGTCGGTCACCGGCCAGACGACTTCGCGGCGCGCATTGTCGCCATCGACCCACTTCACCGTCGGCCGATGTTCGCTAAAGACGAAGAAATCGTCCGGATCCAACGTTGCAACCGCCGCCGTTTGGTCGAGATTGCGAAGAAACCGCACTGCGTCCGTGGCTGCTTCCGCCGCATCGTTCCAACCGAAAAACGCCAGCACGAGGATGGGCCGGCGCAAGTCGTCGGGTATCCCGTCGATCGTCAGCGCCTCATCGATGCGGTCGATGCTCATGTACTGAGGGTAGCCGCTGCCGAGCGCGCTGGGCAGTCAACTAGAGTTCCACCGCGCCGTACTTCTCGCGCAGCGCCGGTACGACCTCCTTGACGTAGACCGACAACGCCTCGTCACTCCAGGGAGCACGCAAGGCGACATTGACGCCCGCTGCGCCGGCGTCGCAGTACATCGAGACTCGGTCAAAGGCATCCTCCGGCGTGCCCTGCAGCGCACCCTCCGAGACTCGATCAGCCTGATCGCCCCATTGCTCTTCCAGCTTCTGCCGCGCAATCTCGGCTTCAGCCTGCGTCGGGCTCAGGTTGAACTGCAGGTTGACCGTGCGGTCGATTGTGGCAGGATCGCGTCCCTGCTCACCACACCGGACATCGAGCACGCCCGACAGTCGGGCAAATTCCTCCGGGCCGATGTAGGGCACGTTCCAGCCGTCGCAATACTGCGCCGCCATGCGCAGTGTCTTGCGCTCGCCACGTCCGCCGATCCAGAGCGGCACATGCTCCTGCACCGGACCGGGCTCATTGGTCGCGTCGAGCGCGTTGTAGTGAATGCCTTCAAACGTCGTTCGCTCCTGCGAGAGCATGCCCTTGATGATCTGCGTGCCTTCTTCAAGCATCTCGAAGCGGGTCTTGAGGCTGGGCCAGCCGTAGCCGAAGCCCTCAAACTCCATCTGATGCCAGCCGGCTCCGAGGCCGGGTTCGATCCGGCCGTTGGAGATGTGGTCCAGGGTCATTAGCGACTTGGCCAGGTAGGCCGGATTTCGGTACGGGACACAGAAGACCAGGCAACCAATCCGCACCCGCTCGGTCTCGGCCGCGATTGTCGCCATGCAAGTCAACGATTCAAAGTGGGGCGACATCCCGTCAACCGGCGGCGCCTCATAGAAGTGATCCCAGACCGAAATCCAGTCCATTCCCTCGTCGTCGATCCAGCGCCACAGTTGGCGTAGGTCCGCCATCGTCACATTCTGTTGTCCGGTGTGAACACCAAATGAAACGGCCATCAGAATCCACTCCCATCAACGCCGACCAAAGCCGACGCACTCGCAGTCAGTGGAGGATAACGCCCACATCCCGCCGAGATGCCGCAATAGACTGAGCACATGACGACGCAGACGGAGAGTCAGGCGAAGCTGGAGCTGATTGTCGATCGAATCGTCGAGGGATTCGATCCGCACAGCGTGTGGCTGGTCGGCTATCGCGGCTACAGCCAACCCGACGACTTTTACCACGTAGATCTATTGGTCGTCTTGGACGAGGCCTGCCTTGCACGGTACGAGCACCCAAGTACGGCGCTACGCAAGTGTTCGCGTGGCACGCAGATGGACGCCAGTTTCTTCGTGTCAACGCCCCAGAAATTCGCGGAGCGTAGGCACAGTGTCAACACAATGGACCATCTCGCGGGTTCTCGGGGCAAGGTGCTCTATGAACGGGGACGTTGAAACCGAGTCCTCACCCGAGACGTGGTTGCGGTACGCAGAGTCCGATTTGTTGCTGACTACGGCCGCCCTCAACGGACAACGCAACGCTGGTGAAGTCTGCTTTCACGCTCAGCAAGCGACGGAAAAGGCGCTCAAGGCATTGTTGGAGTTGCAGCAGGTCGAAGTGCCTCGCATCCACAATCTGGTTCAGCTCCATTCGCTTGTGGAAGCATCTCTCCACGTGCCCGTCAACCTAGATCGGCTAGAGCGACTAACGGACTTGCAGTCCGAGGCACGATACCCCGGCGATTGGCCGGAACCGACCGACGAGGAGGGACGGTGGTCTTCGGAAGTGGCCGCTACTGTGGTGCAGGCGGTCAAGGAGGCGTTCGAGGAGTCGGCGGAGTCGTAGGATCAGTCAGGTAGTTCGACCGGAATCACTTCGCGCCATCCGGGGATGTCCATGCCGTAGTAGCGCGCCAGCAAGAGGATGGCGATTTTCTGCTTCGCCGGGCCGACTCCGGGCACCCCACCAAGTCGCTTCATGATCGTTTTCGCGTCGGGTTGGTTGTCCCAGATGTTCTCGGCGTTGTTGTCGAACTCGTCACGCACCATCGCGCAGGCGGCCTGCACGCGCTTGCCCATCGAGGCGGGGAATCGATGGATTGCCGGCTTTTCACGGAAGATCGTCAGGAACTCATCCTCGTCCATCTCCGCAATCTGCGCCGGGTCGAGGTGGCCCAACCGTTGCTTGAGGTCGCGTGGACCGGAAAACGCTTTGGTCGAAGAAATCTGCTGGTCCAGCACGATCGCAATCAGCAGCGCGTTCGGATCATTGGCCAGCAGCGAGTTGGCGTCGTCGTCGTTGGTGAACTTGATGACCGGCGTCCCCGAGTCGGTGAACTCGGGTGCGAGATCGATGTACATCTCCGGGTTGCCCATGACGATTCTCCTTCAGTTGGTTTACCTGAGCTACGGGAAGAGCCCGAGGTCCAGATAACTCTGTGCGACCAATTCCAACGAGTACAGATACGAAGCGCAGCGTAGATCGGGAAGTTCCCGCTTGCGCCGTAGTGTCGAGATTCGGTCGTACGATTCGGCCATTGTCTGTGCAAGAGCGTCGTAGACGATATCCCGCTCGGACGGTCCACGCTCCAACTCCCAACGCTTCACCTCATCGATCAGCGCACCGGTGTGCTGTTCGATTGTGTCGAGCAGTCGTCGATTGTGCATTTCGGCGTTGCGACTCAGCATCCGATCGAACGAGACATGCGAGAGATTCTTGATCCACTCGAAATACGACACCGTGACGCCGCCCGCGTTCAGATACAGATCGGGAATCACGATGATGTCGCGCTTGCGTAGGATCCGATCAGCGTCAGGAGTAGTCGGTCCGTTTGCCGCTTCGGCGACGATCGATGCCTGTATCCGTTCGGCGTTGGCTGTTGTGATCTGATGTTCGAGCGCTGCCGGGACCAGGATGTCACAAGGCTGCTCGATCGTCTCCAGGGAATCGGCAAACACCTGTCCCGCTGGATAGCCAGCGATGCCGCCATGTTCCCATCGATGGGCCGTGACTTCTTCCAGGTCGAGGCCGTTTGGGTCGTAGACGCCGGCGTCGATTTCTGCGATTCCGACAATCCGGGCGCCATGCTCCGAGAGCTCGCGCGCGACGTGATAGCCAACATTGCCAAGCCCCTGCACGATCACACGCTTGCCGTCGAGCCCCGGTGAGAGTCCGTGGGTCTGATGAGGATCGCCAAGACACTGCATGATTCCATGAAACACGCCGAGACCAGTGGCCTCGCGGCGTCCCGGGATTCCGTGCAAGGACAGTGGCTTGCCCGTCACGCAACTCCAGTAGTTGATGTCGTGCGGATTAAGCGTGTGATAGGTATCAGCAATCCAGGCCATCTCACGCTCACCGGTGCCGTAGTCGGGTGCCGGGACGTCAACAGCCGGGCCAATGAAGTTGTGCGAATTCAGTTCGATCACCAGCCGTCGAGTGACGCGTTCGACGAACTCCGGCGAAGACTTGAACGGATCGATACAGACGCCACCCTTTGCGCCGCCAAACGGCACATCGACGATGGCGCACTTGAACGTCATCAGGGCCGCGAGCCCCTTGACCTCTTCCGCGTCGACCATCGTCGAGTAGCGAATCCCACCCTTGGTCGGCAGTCGGTGGTGACTGTGCTGGGCGCGGTACGCTTCGATGACTTCGATCTCCCCATCGTCGTTCTCGACAGGGAAGGTCATCTGATAGACGTTGTTGCAGCTCTTGACCTGTTCCAGCAGGCGCGGATCATGTTTCGAATACTGAGCGGCCTGCTCGAAGTACTCAGTGAAATCGTCGTAGAGCGAGGCCATCCGACGACTCCAACCTACGGCTCAGAGCTTCATTGGATTTCTAGGCGCGAGGCAAGCCCAGGCCGCGGGTGGCGATGATGCCGCGCTGAATCTCGGACGATCCGCCCGCAATCGTGGCCGGCACCGAGGACATGTACTGCTCGGTAAACCAGCCCTGCATCTGCGCGTATGGGTCGCCCTTTCGGACCTGGCCGTAGCTGCCCATCGTGTTTACCCCGAAGCGGGCGAAGCGCTGCGACAGCTCCGACGAGAACATCTTCGCAACCGACGCCTCATGGTTCGGGGCCAATCCACCTTGCTGCATCGACAGCACGCGCAAGGACAGCATCCGCGAAACTTCGATGTTGATCGCCGTATCGGCGACACCGAGCTTGGCTTCGCGACCCGTGGCAGGATTGTCGCCCAGGTAGCCGATGAAGTCCTCGAAGTTGCGTCGCAATGCGGCGCTACCGGAGAGAGCGCTGCGTTCGAAGTCCATCGTCGCCATGCCGACGTACCAACCGCGGTTCTCTTCGCCGACGCGATTCTCGACCGGCACACGAACGTCCTCAAAGAACACTTCGTTGAAGCCGTGTCCACCGAGCATGTTGATCAACGGACGCACCGTAATGCCGGGCGTTTTCATGTCGACCAACAAGTATGTGATGCCGCGATGCTTGGGTGCATCGGGATCGGTGCGAACCAGGGCGAACATCCAGTCCGCTCGGTGAGCGTTGGATGTCCAGATCTTCTGCCCGTTGATCACATAGTCGTCGCCGTCTTTGACGGCGCGTGTCTGCAGTGACGCCAGGTCCGAACCTGAACCCGGCTCGGAGTATCCCTGACACCAGGAAGCGCGAGAGTTGACGATGTCGTCCAGGAACTGACTCTTCTGATCGTCCGTACCGTACACGAGCAGGGTCGGGCCGACATAACCAACCGAGATCAGATCCGGACCGGGGACGCGATTGTAGGCGAGTTCCTCGTTGAAGATCGCCTGCTCGGCGAAGGACAGACCCATCCCGCCGTGCTCGGTCGGCCAGGCCGGCGCCGTCCAACCCTTTTCCGCCAGCTTGGCGCGGATGCCCTTGGAGAATGCCCAGGCCTCGTCTGATCCCTCTTCGTCGTTGGAGACGTCGAGTCCGTTCCAATCCTCACCGAATTCTTCGCGGATCCATCCGCGAATCTCGTTCCGCCACGATTCCTGATCGGCGCTGAATTCAAAATCCATCGTGAGTCCTCGCTGTTACTTGGGCTAACAGTCCCAGTCTACCTGCGACCTTCAGAATCTCACGCTACTGCCTCGAGAACTGATACAGAATGTCGTCAGAGGACGGTGTCCCGTCGGGTCGCAGGGACGGCACATCACGAGAAACGACAAAGCCGATCAGTTCGTCTTCCGACTCCAGCACATTGGGATCGATCGACACGGCTGCCCGACCCTCCGCATCCCGCCCAAAGGTTGGGCCGGGCTCGACGGATCCCGACGCTCTGACCAGCCAGATTTGCCAGGTTTCGTCGAGGCTCAGCGGTGGCAATCCCCAGAAGATCAGGGCAAACAACTGGTCTTCATACCTGGGCAGTAACACTCCAGTCGCACCATCGTCCGTCAATGCAATCGCCCGACCAGAAATCGGTTCTTCGGCGCGAAACGCGAGGTAGCCAAACAGAGCGGCGATCGCGACCAACGACACCAACAGCATCCGCACCATGTTGCGCCGCACGAGGCGCAATGCGTAGTGCGAGTGAACCGCAGGCGGACGGACGATTCGGGCTCGCTGTATGAGTCGCTGCTCAAGCCGAGCTTCTGCGGGATCGGGCGCGACCACCAATGTCGCGCCAGTGATTGCAGCGGCAGCCGTGGGCCACGCGCTGCAACGGCGACGAATTGCAGGATCCGAACGGACAATCCGCTCGACTTCGTCATGCTCCTCTTGAGGAAGCAGTCCGAGGTAGAACGCGGCCAGACGTTGTTCTGGTTCGGTGGTTCTGGAGGTCACAACGGCACCGACAATCCCAGGTTCATCGGTCAGAGCGAACGATGCGACCGCTCAAGATGTGCTCGACCAACGCATCCATTGCCTTGTTCATGGACTCGTCGTCATGGCGGATCGCGTCAAACCAGGCATCCTCCAGGTGCCGTCCCTGATCAAGTGGCAGCCGGATCACGGCTCGTTGCAATTCCTCGTGATCCATCCCCTCGACAACATCAGGGAGACCCGTTGCCGGACCGATCGGGAACGGCTGAACTTCGTCGGCGGCCAGCGCGGCGGTAATGCCGCGTCGACGAACTGCCAGGGCGATATCGCGGACTAACCGCAGGATGTGAACATCGAGCGCCGCCGAGGCCCAGTGTTCCGGCTCCGTCCAGATCAGCAGAAACGCCTCTTCGACGATTTCGTCCGCCTGGTCGGGACCGACGATGCGACGCGCCAGTTCTCGCGCCGTCGATCCATAGGCGCGGAACGCGTCACGCAGCGCGATCTCGTCCCCCTCAACGATTCGCTGGAACAGGTCAGGCGCGGCCACGAGTATCGCAATCAGTCTCTGTCAGTCTTGAGCAAGGAACTCCACACGACCGTAATCATCGGCCAGTCGCACGATGTCGTCCCCATCTTCTTCTTCCGGTCGAGATGCGACCTCGAGAATGTCGGCGCCGTCGCCACCGGCGCCTACTCGATGCACGACACCGGCAGCAATGTCCTCGCGCACTCCGGTCATCATCGAGGTCTGGCGCAAGCGCTCTGCGGTTGGACCAATGGTCAATATCGCGCTGCCGCTGAGCAGCATTAGGGTCTCCTGCTTGCGACGGTGATATTGCAGCGACAAACGTCGGCGTGGAGCAATGCGCAGCATTTTCACAATCGAAGTGCCGGTTCGGCTAAGGATCAGCTCCTCACCCCACGGTTTGTCGATGCGCTCCAGAATCGGCCCGGCGACAGATATTGAAGTCGCTGAATCGAGTACCACTTCGCCTCCTCAATCCCCTCATGGTTCGCAAGGCCCGATTGCTTACTAGAGTGAGAGTACGAGCGCGAGCGGCGTCATCCAACTGCCGCGCCAACAAGTTTCGACATTCGCGAGCAATGGAGGTTCGGCTTGAGCGGACGGTGGTGGGCGCTGGTTGTGAGTCTGGCCGTTGTGTCCGCCGCCGTTGGGGCAGGCGCAGCGCTATTGATCAAGCAGAATGACGACGCTGCGACTACCGCAGCTCAAGTGGCCGTCGTCGCCAATGTGACGGAACTCGCACAGGACGAGCAAACGATAGAGCGTGGCGAGTCTCAACAGTCCACACCAGTGGAAGCCGAGTCGACACGCCAGGTAGCGCCGGCGGCAGAGCCGTCGCAAGAGTCGTCAGCACCTGAGACCGCAACCGATCAACCAAGCGTTTCACAATCCAGCGCATCTGACGATTCACCGCCGGACCAGTCTGGTCAGTCAGACGACCAACCATATGAATCGCAACAGGTCGAAGCGCAACAAGATCTCCAGGAGGCGCAGGCTCGGCCTGAAGAGCCGCCCGATTCCAGCGCCGACATGCCGAGCGCAGCTTCGGCCAGCATCAGTCCCGGCACCATCGCCCAGGGTGAATCATTTGCCGTCACCGTAAAAGCTGAGGATGCCACCGCAGTCGCGGCGACGCTCTTGCGGCGGAGCTGGAGTTTGAGCGAGGTGGCGCCGGGCGTCTGGTGGGTCATCGTGCCGGTGCCTCGGGATAGCGAGATCGGAGCGACGGAGTTAGTAATCGATCTGTATGGCGAAGGCGGCGTCTGGTTGGATGCCATCACCTCTCAGCTCGTTGTCCTTGCGAATACGGCGCCGTTTGAGGAAATCACGCTGGGCGGTACCGGGACATCGCTCGATCCTGCGGAGGTAGCGAGAGACATCGCCGTGCGCTTCGAGCAGCACACCGCGGTAACCGGGCCACCACGCTGGAGCGGACCCTGGATTCTGCCCGTCGAGGGCGAAGTCACGGGAGTGTTCGGTTCGCAGCGCTCATATGACGGTGTGCTCTCCGACCAGTGGCATCACGGCCACGACATCGCTGCTCAGCACGGAGATCCCATACTCGCTCCGGCTCCGGGAACCGTGGTCTGGACTGGCGACCTCGTGCTCCACGGCATGGGAGTCATCATCGATCACGGAGCCGGCGTCTACAGCGGCTACTGGCACATGTCTCTGATCGCCGTGCGCGAAGGCGTCGAAGTCGAGCCCGGAGACTACCTCGGCAACATCGGCACGACCGGTCTCTCGACAGGACCGCATCTGCACTGGGAGGTCATCATTCAGGGCATCGACGTCGACCCGGTGCAGTGGACCACTGAGGACCAGCCGCCGCTGCCGCCGGTGCTGGAAGCAACGGCGGATACACTCGAATAATGCCCGACGCGCCCGTAATAGCCGACCAGAAGTCCGAGTACGCATTCGCACTCGGTGCGACGTTTTCCGATCTCAAGGCTGAAGATATAGAGATTGTCCCGGAACCAGATGGAGAGCTGGTTCGCGCTGATTGGCCTGGGTGGACCGCCCTATTCCCGCAGTCGGAGGAAGCCGCAGTCCAACTCTCCAACATGACTTCCGTGATGCCGCACCTGCGGGGGTTCCTCAGTCCGGCCGTGCCGGTCTGGGAGTATGGCAGCGGCTCCGACAACTGGAAACGCCACTGGCGCGCCGCAGAGCGACCCGAGGGCCGCCCCCTGGTTCCCGAGCTGATCGTCGACCAGAATCGGGAACGCCTGGTCAGGGACCTGGCGACATTCTGCCATGAGCTTCACGAGTTCTCTGTCGAGCGTGCCCGATCGTTGGGTGCGACGTCGTTCCGCGAATGGCGAGATGAGCATGAAGCGCTGGCCAGACGGTCCTTGAGGATCCTGAGACCGCTGATGGCCTGGTCTGAGATCACCTGGGCGAGACGTTGGTGGTCGAGGTTTCTCGAGGACGACGCCATCTGGAAGATTGAGCCTGCGCTCGTGCACGGCGGCATTTCGACTGAACGGCTGCTGGTCGACCCGCTAGTGCAACAACTGGTCGGGGTGACCGGTTGGCACGGGCTCCGAGTCGCCGATCCAGCCATCGATTTCGCCCATCTCGTCGATTGCTACGGCACCGAGCTCGGCTGGCGCATCGTCGAACACTACGGGGAACTTGGATCCACTGCCGACGCATCCCTCTTCCGTCGGGTGCGGCTGTTGCTCACGGTCAGGCGTTTCCGGGAAGTCGTCGCGATCGCTGATGGAGAGGGTGTCGACAGTGAAGCGATGCCCGTAGCGATCAAGGCGTTGCGCTAGGCGAGCGCCAACGCGGCCACGGTTTTGGTACCTTTGACCGCAGAAGAACTCCAATCGACGAATGATCGGAAGGATGACCAATCATGAGTGATGCACCCGCACGCGCGATGACTCCCGTCGGCGTCAACCATCTGGTCTTGAATGTCCGTGACATCGATGTCGCGCACGAGTTCTGGACCGAAGTGATGGGTTTCCGCCACATCGGATCGCTGAAACCGCGCTCCGAGCGCTCGATGAACATGCGCTTCTATAACGGTCTCTCCGAAAGCCACCACGACCTCGCCCTGGCTGAAATCATGGGCGACTCCGAGGACTCCGGCGACTGGTCGATGGCGCCAAAACGACCCGGACTCAACCACCTGGCTGTTCACTACCCCGACCGCGACTCCTGGCTCAAACAGATCGCCTTCCTGCAGGCGAAGGGCGTCATGTTCAATCTGCGCATCAACCACGGGATGACGCACTCCGTCTACATCAACGATCCCGACGGTCACGGCATCGAGGTGCTCTACGAGCTGCCGCGCGAGGACTGGGAAGCTGACATCGATGGTGCCTTGAACTACGCGGATGTCCTGCCGACCGAAGGAGCCGAAGCGTTGGTCGATGAACCCACGCCTGTCTTTGCCGCGCCCGGCGCCGGCGACTAGCGCGGCGCTCGGCAACTGCAATGGCCATGCGAGACGGCGCGGCCTACCTGGCCGGCCTGCGCGATGGACGCCGTATCTGGCACAACGGCGCGTTAGTTGAGGACGTCACTACCGCGCCCGGCTTCGCCGGAGCAGCGCACACCATCGCGGCCTACTACGACTTCCAGTGCGACCCTGCCGTCCGCGATGTCATCAGTTACGAGGACGAGGACGGCGAGCGCTCGCACCTGTCGTTCAAGATTCCCCGTTCGAAGGACGATTTACGTAATCGCTCGGCCGCTTACGCAGCCTGGGCAGAACACACCGGTGGACAGCTTGGCCGAGCGCCCGACTACATGAACGCGGCTATCGCTGGGGTCGCGGCAGCCAGACATCATTGGGGTCAGGACGATCCCGCCCTGGGCGAACACGCGGCGCAGATCCACGATCACTGTCGCCGCAACGATGTCTGCCTGACGCACACCTTCATCACGCCGCAAATTGACCGCAAAACGCCGCTCGGCGAACAGGAGCCGTTCCTAAATGCCGGCGTCGTCAAGCGAACCACGGACAGCATCATCGTGCGCGGTGCGCGCGTTTTGGGCACGCTGGCGCCGTTCTCGGACGAGAACTTGTCAATGGTCCTGCCGATCGTGAGCGGCGAGAACGAGAACAAGTACGCGTTGGGCTTCACCATCCCCGTCGACGCCCCCGGCCTGCACTGGGTCTGCCGTGACTCGTTCGACCCTGACCGCTCAACCCGCGATTATCCAATCTCCAGCCGTTTCGAAGAGATCGACACAGTCGCGGTCTTCGACGATGTCGAAGTCCCCTGGGAGAACGTCTTCGATTACCAGGACGGCAAGATTCACAACACGGCGCTAATGGCGATGCGTTTTCAAGAATCGCTCGGCCATCACGTGATCGTCAAGAACGTGGCCAAGACGCGCTTCCTGCTCGGTCTCGCCCACTTGATCGCCGAGAACGCTCAGACCAACTCATTCATCAACGTGCAGATCCGGATCGGCGAGATCGTCACCATGCTGCAAACGCTCGAGTCAATCGCGATCGCGGCAGTCGAGGGCGCCGTCGAGAATCCCGACAACGGCGTCTGGTACTGCAACGCCAACGCGATCACAGCGGGGCTCAGGCTCTTCCCCGAGTACTACGTGCAGATCATCGACCACATCAAGCAGATTGGCGGCAGCAACTTCATGGCTGCTCCGTCCGAAGCAAACATGGAGGCGATCACCGAAGCCCTCGGTCCATCGGTCGAGCGCTACTTCAAGGGCGCAGCCGACATGAAAGAAGAGGGCATCGACAAGGTGCCGCTCTTCCGCCTCGCCTGGGACGTGGTCGGTACCTCGCTCGCCGGTCGGCAGGAACTCTACGAACGTTTTTTCTTCGGCGATCAGCAGGTCTCAAAATCACAGTCATACCTGCGCTACGACAAGAGCGAAGCGATCGACATCGTCCGTCGCCTGTTGGATCCGGACTGGCTGAGCCACTCTTGAGCCTCCGTCGCAGGCCGCGAGGCTCGATACACTGAGTCCTGATGCAGGGAGTGGTCGCAATGAATCGCGAAGAGGAAGTCAAGGAAGCTCTGGGGCACCCGGCAAGGAGTGCGGGGATGGAGGTTTCACGTCCGCCCCTCGATTGGGGCGACGAAGAGCCGGACACGTACTGGGAAGACCTGTATCGCCGGGGACTTGTTGATCCCCCCTATCGGTCTCCGAATGAACAGCGAGAATTCTGGATGTCGTTCCTAGAGGACTACAAGCCTGTCGGGAAGCCGATGACGAATGATGAGTTGATGTGCGCGCTAGGTCGGTGTCATTGCGATCATTGTGAATGACCATTGAGCGCGTTTACTTCGATAGCAGCGCGTTGGTCAAAGTGCTGGTGTCGAGCGAGGCGGGCGCGGAGCTCGCCTCAGGACTGTTCCACTCGGGCGGACGCCAATATACGAGTCGGCTTTCACGTCCAGAGACCTTATCGGCGCTATCCCGTCGCGTTCGCAACCGAGAAATCAACACGTCCGATTTGGGCGGGGCGCTACTCCGCTTTGAAGAGGCCTGGCAAAAGGTGAATGTGATTCCGGTCCTTGATCCATATGTTGATCGGGCTGCCGAGCTCGTGGTTGATCACTCACTCTCCGGTGCCGACGCAGTCCATCTGGCGACCGCTCTTGAAATGCTCCAGCATGCTGAGGTGACCTTCGTCACCTGGGATAAGCGACAGGCCGCTGGAGCTGCCGCCCTTGGCTTCGAGGTTCAGCCGCCCATCGATTGACCCTTGCACCCGCGCCGCCCTAGCCTCCTCACGACTCTCCACAATGAGGATCGGAGCGCGTAATGGGACATCTCGATGGCAAAGTGGCGTTGGTCACTGGTGGTGCTGGGGGCATGGGTTCGCAGATTTGCAAGGTCTTCGCCGAGCAGGGCGCGGCCGTCGTCGCCTGTGACACCGGCTTTGACGTCGAAGGCCGCGCTGGCATGGACCCGTCGAAAGTACAGGCCGTCGTCGACGAGATCATCGCCAACGGCGGACAAGCCACAGCCGTGGCAGGCGACATCGCCGACATGGACACCGCCGAACGCGCCGTCCAGACCGCGATTGAGACCTACGGCGACCTCGACATTCTCGTCTGCGCCCACGGCATCCTGCGTGAGCGCATGGTCTTCAACATGACCGAGGAAGAATGGGACGAGCTGGTCCGGATTCACCTCAAAGGTTGCTTCGCGCCAACCAAGTTCGCCGCTATCCACTGGCGAGCGAACCGCGACAAGGGCAACCGCCGGATCATCTACTTCACCTCGTCGGCTGGTGTCCGAGGTGAAGCCGGACAACCCAACTACTCGGCAGCGCACGCGGGCAAGATTGGGCTATCGCTCTCAAACGCCGAGGCGCTTGAGCGTTACGGCGTGACCTCGAACTGCATTTCCCCGGCAGCCTCGACGCGGATGACCGATCGTGGTCGAGAGGTTGACCAGGCGACCGACGCACCCAGCCTCAGGGCGGCCGGAACGTTGATGGACCCGGGCAACGTCACGCCCGTTGTCACCTACCTGGCCTCCGACGCTTCAGCAGACGTTTCTGGCCGCGTCGTCGGCACGACCGGCGGCCGCATCACGATCTGGAAAGAGCCCGAGTGGGAGCAGACAATCTGGAACACCGAACCCTATTGGGACATTGACACGCTCTTCGCCCTGATTCCGAACACCTTCGAGCTACAGGGCATGGGTCCGCCGCCGCGTCAGTTCCCCTAGCCAGATCTCAGACCTCCCCCTGTGGGGGAGGTGTCACACAGTGACGGAGGGGGCCTCCCCGACGCTTGTCAAGGAACATCACCATGACCACCCAGGACTCTGACAACACACCTCCATTCGTGGGCCGGAGCGATCAGACCATGAAACACCTCGAAGGCCGAATCTGCATCATCACCGGCGGCGCCGGTGGAATCGGTTCGAATCTCTGCCGCGTCTTCGGCGAGCAGGGGGCAAAAGTCGTCGTCGCAGACACCGGCTTCGACGTCGAAGGCCGATTCGGCATGGACGCGTCCAAGGTTGATGCAATCGTCGCCGAAATCCGAGACGCCGGCGGCGAAGCCGTCCCCTTTGTTGGCGACGTCGCCGACATGGACACCGCCGAGCGGATGATCCAGACCGCGTTGGACGAGTTCGGCGGGCTCGACGTGCTCGTCTGCGCTCACGGCATCCTGCGCGAGCGGATGATCTTCAACATGCTCGAGGAGGAGTGGGACGGCCTGGTTCGGGCGCACCTCAAGGGCTGTTTCGCGCCGACCAAGTTCGCCTCGATCTACTGGCGCGCCAACCGCGATGGTCAGAATCGGCGGATCATCTACTTCACCTCTGACGCCGGAATCCGCGGCTCCGCAGGCCAGCCCAACTACTCGGCGGCCCACGCAGCCAAGCTCGGGCTGATGCGATCCAACGTCGGCGCGCTCTCGCGCTACGGCGTCACAACCAACTGCATCGCCCCCGGCGCATCAACGCGAATGACAGACCGCGGCCGCGGCGTGGAAGCGTCCGGACCGGCACCGTCAGAATCAGCGGCAGGAACGGCACGCGACCCAAAGAACGTCGCGCCGATCGTGGCCTGGCTCGCCTCGGATCAGTCCGATGCTGCCAACGGCCGCATTTTCGGCGCGAGTGGACATCGCATTTCGCTGTTCTCCGAACCGGTCCTTGAGCGCTACCTGCACTTCGACGACAACCGCATCGAGATCAACACACTGTTCGATGTCTGGCCGCACACGCTTGGCGCGGGAGGATTCCCCCGCAACAGCATCCGGCCGGGACTGGTCTGACGCCCTGTGACTCTGCCTGGCAGTTGCAGCAGCAGAGGCGCGATCATAGGCTGACCCCGCATCTGGAGAAGAGGCGCCGCGATGACGCGGTCAGTGACCTGTGTACTTTCGGCAATCGTGGCGCTGACGGGGTTGGCCATGGCCGCTTGTGGGGGCGACAGTGCCGACGACGACGTGCTACTCGTCGTGACCACGGTCGCACCGCTGCGCAACATCATCGAAGAGGTAGGCGGAGACCGGATCGATGTCGTAGGGCTCGTTCCCGAGGGTGTAAACAGTCACACCTACGATCCTCCTCCATCCGCCGTTGGCGAAATCGAGAAAGCAGACCTGATCGTCATCAACGGTCTCAATCTCGAGTTGCCAACGCTCGAGCTGGCAGAAGCAAATCGTGCCGACGATACGCCAATCCTGCAACTCGGCAATGAGGCGGTATCGCCCGAGGACTACGTCTACGACTTCTCATTCCCCAGGGCGGGCGGTAACCCCAATCCCCACCTCTGGACGGCGCCTCATCTCGCGGTGCGTTATGCGGAGATCGTCCGCGACGCCCTGATCGATCTCGACCCGGACGGTCGTGCGTACTACGAGACCAACACCGAGCGACTGAGCGACCGCCTTTGGGAGTTGGATGAAGCGATCGCCGAAGCAACCAAGACGATTCCCGAAGCCCATCGCAGGCTGATCACCTATCACGACTCGTTCCCCTACTTTGCGCCTCGTTACGGACTGGAAGTCATCGGTGCCATTCAGCCCTCGGACTTTTCACAGCCGTCGCCTCGAGAAGTGGCGGAGCTGATCGAACAGGTCAAAGGCGCGGGCGTGCCAGCCATCTTTGGTTCAGAGGTGTTCCCGTCAGAAGTTCTACAAACAATCGCCAAAGAAGCCGGTGCTATTCAAGTCTCTACGCTGTCCGACGACGATCTGCCCGGCGAACCAGGGGACGCAGGCAATACCTTGGTGGGGATGATGGTTGAGAACGTCCGCACCATGGTCACCGCGCTTGGTGGAGACGCCTCGGCGCTCGACGGATTTGATACAGGCAGCACATGGCAAGCGTCCCAATAGGGGAACTGGTCCGACTCGACGGCGTCGCCCTGGGATACGACGGTGAAGTGGCGCTGCGCGATGTCAATGTGCGGATTTCGCCCGGAGAACTGATCGGAATCGTTGGCCCCAGCGGCTGCGGCAAGACGACGCTGTTGCGGTCGCTCCTGGGTGAAACCGAGGTATACGCCGGCGATGCATCGGTGGCCGACAACACCAAAGTCGGTTACGTCCCCCAGGTGGAAACGGTTGACTGGAATTTCCCAATCACCGTCGAGCAGGTCGCGATGCTCGGCAGTTGGCGAACGAGGCGATGGCTGCCCTGGACAAGCCGCGACGAACGCAGCCGCGCGCGTGTGGTGCTCTCGCAGCTTGGCATTGCTGATCTTGCCGACCGACCGATTCGCGCCCTCTCCGGCGGACAACAGCAACGCACATTCCTCGCACGAGCGTTGATCCGTTCGCCAGACCTGTTGTTGCTCGACGAACCGACTTCCGGTGTCGATATCAAAACCCGGCACGAAATCCTGCATCAGTTGGCGGCACTCAATCACGCTGGCGTCACCGTCGTCCTGACGACACATGACCTCAACGGAGTCGCGTCACACTTGCCCCGCTTGATCGCTCTCGGCGAACAGACAGTGCTGGCCGACGGCCCACCCGAGGAAGTGTTGCAACCGCCCATCCTCGAGCGGGCCTACGGTCAGCCAATGCTCGTGGTCCAAAGCGGTCATGAGACGTACGTCTTGCCGGTGCCGGAAGAAGCGCCCGGAGCGCACGAGGAACCACTGGTGCCGCCCCACGTCGTCAATGTCATAGGACGGCCGGACGCCGACGATGCTTGAGCCGTTCGAGTTCGGCTTCATGCAACGGGCGATGATCGCCGCCACGCTGGTCGGCGGGGTCACAGCGGCAGTCGGCGTGTTTGTCATCCTCAGGCGTCTGGCCTACATCGGCCACGGCCTGGCGCATAGCATCTTCGGCGGCGCAGTGGTTTCGTTCACCATTGGCTTCAACTTCTTCATTGGAGCAAGCCTCTGGGGAGCATTCTCAGTCTTCCTGATCAACCAGGCCGCGCGACGGCGACAGATTGGTGGCGACGCCGCCATCGGCATCATCACCACCGCCGCCTTCGCCATCGGCATCGCCGTGATCTCCAGAGCTCGCAGTTTCACCCGCGACTTCGAGGCTGCCCTCTTCGGCGAGATTCTAGGCATCACCAACCAGGACCTCTACGTCACGACTGGCATGATCGTGCTGATCGCTCTGGTGCTCTTCCTCCTCTGGAAGCCATTGGTCTTTATCACCTTCGATCACGATGTGGCCACGTCCTACGGGATTCCCGTACGCTGGGTCGAGGCGGTGTTTTCGCTTGCCCTGGCAGCCACGGTCGTCGCCGCGCTTCAGGTGTTGGGTGTCACCCTGATTGCCGCCGCCCTCGTCATTCCGCCCGTCGTCGCAAGAATGATGACCGATTCTTTCCCACGACTGTTTCTGATCGCAGTCGTGCTCGGCGCGCTGACAGGATTCCTCGGCGTGTACATCTCCTGGTTCGTCGATGTGTCCTCGGGAGCGACCGTCGTGCTGGTCCAGGCGGCCGTGTTTGTGCTGACTCTCGGATGGGGTGTCATCGAATCACGACGAGGACTGAGCGCGGCTCGGCGCGCCGAGCGGCTCGCCGGTCTGGAGCGCTCGCTCAATGACTGAACGAATGGCTAGAGTCAAAACAGATTGATCTCTCCGTTCGCTCCAAAGATTTGACACATGCCCAGCCAATCCGGTTCTTCACCTACGGATCTGTTCGACGAAGCTCCGCCGCTATTCGACCTGGCCGCACTGGAAGAGGGACAACCTCCGCTCGACCAGCCCACGCTCGAGCGAGTCACCCAGGTGTTGGCCGAGATCGAGGGACGAGTCGACGGCGGCTGGTTGACCGATTGGCCGTCGCCCGCCACACAAGAGACGCCGCCACCGCTTGTCCTTGAGTCCGCTCCGACAGCGCTGCTCACAGACATCGAGACACGCCAGCCATCAACGACCACTGAAGCAGAATCAGTCGAACCCCCCGAACTGCTGGGACTGTCCGAGGCCGAGGTCGCACAACGCGTCACCGACGGGCGAGTGAATCAGGATTCCTCCAAGCAGCGCTCCAACATCGATGTCATCGTTTCCAACGTCTTCACCTATTTCAACCTGATCCTCTTCGGACTGATCGGAATCCTGCTCGTCCTGGCAGTGACGGAACAAAAGACCGATCACCTGCAAGACGCAGCATTCGTTGGCATGGTTGTGCTGGCCAATGTGCTGATTGGCACATTCCAGGAGCTGCGCGCGACTCGTAAGTTGCGGCAGCTCGTGGCGTTGACCGCTCCCAAGGCGACCGTCGTACGGGGAGGATTCGAGCGTGAGGTCTTCGCCACCGACGTCGTCGAAGATGATTTGCTCGTCTTGCGCAGCGGCGATCAAGTCGTTGCGGATGGACCCGTCGTCTGGGACCAGGCAGAGATGGATGAGTCGATTCTCACGGGCGAGACTAGCTCCGTGCGGCGCGGCCGCGGCGACGAACTCGAATCAGGCGCATTCTGCGTCGGCGGCTCTTGCTACTACCGCGCTGCGCGAGTCGGCGACCAGTCCCGAGCAATCCGCGAAACCCGCGACGCTCGAGAGCTCAAGCGCACCGAAACACCGCTGCAACTCCGATTCAAACGAATCCTCGACGGACTGATCGTCGGAACGGCGATCCTCGGCCTGCTGATCCTGATTTCGTTCCTGATCACCGGACGGGAGTTCGATGAAGCGGTCAAGGCGACGATCGCGACCGCCACATCCGTCGTGCCCGAAGGCCTCATGCTCGGATTCACGGTCGCGTTCGCCGTCGGCGCGCTGCGTGTGTCGCGCATGGGCGCGATCGTCCAGGACAACACAGCTGTCGAAGCGCTGAACTATCTCGACACCATTTGTCTCGACAAGACCGGCACGATCACTGCAAATCGGCTGCAAGTCGACGATGTGCGCTGGGCGCCCGGCGGCCGCGCCCTCGCCGGCTGGCTGGGAGCGTTTGCTGTGTCGACATCGGCGAACAACAAAACGGCCGAAGCGCTCTCCACGGCGTTCACAGCGCAATCAAACGGAGCGCAACTCGTCGACGACGAACCATTTAACTCCGAGCGACGTTGGAGCGCAGCTCGCCTGCGCCTCGAAGATGAGGAGCGAGTGTTCGTGCTTGGCGCGCCGGAGCGGCTGCTCCGTGCGACCAGCTCCTCTGACCGTGACGGCCAGGCTGAGCTGCTCTCTGAGTATGAGATTGCCGCTCAGCGCGGTTTGCGCGGAGTCGTCTTTGCCGAGGCGGCAGCGATGCCGGACGCAGAGACCGATTCACTGCCCTCGCTGCGGATTGTCGCGTTGATCACTGTCGCCGATGAATTGCGCGCAGAGATCGCCGACGCATTCCGCATGATGGATGATCTGGGTATCGAGCCCAAGATCATCAGCGGAGACAATCCAGCCACGGTCGCTGCGCTTGTCCAGCAGTTGGGAATCCAACTCCCCGGTGGACTGATCACCGGAACAGCCCTGGAACGGCTCAGCGAAGACGAGTTCGCCGATGCTGTTGAAGAGAACTCCGTGTTCGGCCGGATCGCTCCGCAACAGAAAGAGGAGATTGTCTCCGCCCTACAGGACAACGGTCATTTCGTGGCGATGGTCGGAGACGGCGCGAACGATGTCCGGGCCTTACGCAAGGCGGATGTTGGTGTGGCAATGGAATCGGGCGCCAACACTGCCAAAGGCGTGGCATCGATCATCTTGCGCAACGACTCATTCGAAGCGCTGGTGCGCGGCTCGGGCATCGCACAGAGCGTGCTCGGCAATGCGTCGCAACTCTCGAAACTGTTCGTGACCAAGAGCTTCTACGCCTTCCTGATCATCTTCATCTCCAACATGATGGGCCTCGAATTCCCATTCCTGCCTCGTCACGGCTCGCTGACTGCCTTGTTCACGTTGGGCGTGCCCGCCGTTTTCATCACGCTCACCCGACCACCCAGGTCGGCCGGTCGCAACTTCCTCTCTTCGACGATGCGGTTTGCCATCCCTGCCTCGCTGGCATTGGCGGTCGCAGCAGTTTCCGTCCATCTGCTCACCGAAGGCATCCTCGGCCGACCCGTCGAAGACGCGCGCACCCTCGTCTCGACCACGATTGGGATTGTCGGACTTGCCTACATGGTTGAAGTGATCGGCTTCGAAGGCGCCACCCGAGAAAACCTCATGCGTCCGGCATTGGTGACTTTCTTCGGTATCGCGTTGCTGGGCGTGTTCATCCTGACCCTCTACACACCGCCGCTGAGAAACTTCTTCGACTTCTCGCCGCTCTCGGCGGCCGAGTGGGCAATCGTGATCACCGCCGTCACCGCCGCGGTTACAGGCAAGTGGGTACTCTCGACCTACGCAGCCCAGATTATGAGACGCCTCACCGGTCAGGCCTACGAAGAACTCGCCTCCCGCGGCCGAGCGCAATAGGCAAAAGCTGTCCTCCCGTACAGTCAACGTCATTCCCGCATTCCGACCTCCAAGCCTCCGTCATTCCCGCGCTCCGACGCGGGAATCTCGCCGATATCTGACTTGGCGTCGTGTTTGCACAAAGGTGCCCGGATCGTTGGCGCTCGCTGACGCGCCAACTCGGTGCACGCCACAGCGAGCTATCCGCATCGGAACGTGGGTAGGACGATTAGGAATCTTGCAAGTCGAACAACAAGAACCTGCCCTAGCCGCTGTACAGTTCCGCCAGCTCGGGATCCTTTTCGGCCAGCATGTCGGCCAGATCGAGCAACACCTGGCACTGTTTGTACGTCGCGTCGTCCTGCATTTTGCCATCGACGACAGCCACGCCGCCAGACCCTCCGGCCTCCTGCATCGCGGCCACTACGCGGCGCGCAAACGACACTTCATCGGGGTTGGGTCTGAACACGGACTTGGCGATCGGAATCTGGTTGGGATGCAGCGTCCAGGCGCCCACGCAACCAAGGATGAACGACGCGCGGAACTGATCCTCGCAGCCAACCGGGTCGGAGAAGTCGCCGAATGGACCGTAGAACGGATAGATCTCGTTCGCCGCGCAAGCGTCAATCATCCGTGCCAGCGTGTAGTGCCACGGATCCTGGATGTATGAAGTCCGCGATGCAGACTCATCCTCTGGATCAGCGTCGGTGCGCACGACGTATCCGGGATGTGGACCGCCAACGCGAGTCGTCTTCATCCGCCGTGACGCCGCCAGGTCCGAGGGACCCAGACTCATCCCCTGCAATCGCGGACTTGACTGAGCGATCGCTTCGACGTTTGACACACCCTGCGCCGTCTCAAGAATGGCGTGAATCAGGATCGGTCGCGTCAAGCCATTTCGAGCCTCAAGCTGCGCGAGCAGCAGATCGAGGAATCGGATCTCCTCCGGACCATTCACTTTGGGCAGCATGACGGTGTCGAGCACATCGCCAATCTCGGCCGTCAGCTCCAGCATGTCGTCGAGAAACCAGGGACTGTCAACCGCATTGACCCTGGTCCATAGCTTCGTCGCGCCCAGGTCAAGCGTCTGACCAACCTTGATCAGCCCGGCCCTCGCTGCTTCTTTGGCGGTCGGCGGAATCGCATCTTCGAGGTTGCCCAGCAAAATGTCTACGGTCGGCGCAAGTTGCGGTAAGCGGTTGAGAATTCGCTCGTTGGACGGATCGAAGAAGTGGATCATCCGCGACGGATACGTGGGAATGTCGGTCGGCGGATTCGGCGCGCCGAGCACGAGCGGCCGGAGAAATTGGCGAGGCGTAGGCATGAACAGGTCTCCTCTGCGATGCGTAGAGCCTATGGCCGTCCATCACTATGTGCAGGCAAGGGCAGGTACGCGCAGGTCACACCGGTCATGTCGAGGCTATGATCGCGTAGGCCGTTCTCAACAGGACTGCCATTCACGAAGGAGAACAACATGGCAATCGATCTCACTATGGGCGCCGTGCTGCCGACCAATGAAATCGGCGCCGACCCATCAGCAATCCGCGATTTCGCGCAAGCAGTCGAGGGCATCGGCTTCGACCATCTGCTGATCTACGACCACGTGCTCGGTGCCGATCCGTCGGTGCATCGCTTGACCGGCCCATACACCGATCAGGACCAGTTCCACGAGGTCTTCGTCACCCTCGGCTACATCGCCGCCTGCACGACCACCCTGGGTCTCGCGACGGCTGTGTTGGTTTTGCCTCAGCGTCAGACTGCGTTGGTTGCCAAGCAGGCCGCTCAGTTGGCTGTCCTCTCCGGCAACCGATTCCGCCTCGGCGTCGGCAGCGGCTGGAATCACGTCGAGTACGAAGTCCTGGGTGAGAACTTCCGCAATCGCGGACGTCGACAGGAAGAGCAGATCGCTCTGATGCGAGAGCTCTGGTCGAATCACCTGGTCGACTTCGACGGCGAGTTCCATCAGGTCAAATCCACAGGCATCGAACCGCGCCCGACAGAGCCGATCGAAGTCTGGTTCGGAGGAGCTCACGATCTGCAACTTCGCCGTACGGCCAAGATCGGCGACGGTTGGTTCCCAATCGGCTCTCCCAACGCCGACTCTGCGGCCATGGTCGACACGCTGCGCGGCTACCTCCGTGACAACGGCCGCGACGCCGATCACTTCCCTATCGAACCGCAAGCACAGTTCCGCGGGGGCAATCCCGAACTGTGGAACAGCCACGCCGAGCGCTGGATCGATCTGGGAGCCACCGCTATCTCAATCGCCACCATGAACGCCGGCCTGCCAGACGTCGACGCTCACATCGACGCAATCCGTCAATACCGCGAGGCAGTCACCGAGTAGAGCCAAAAGGATTGCGTCTCGGGAACTCGCCGACATCCCCGCACCCCGTACAAGGGGAGCTACCGACCGATTTCACACTCCCCGTTGCACAACTCCCCTTCTCCCCCCTTGCGGGGGAGATGCCGAAGGCAGAGGGGGGGTCCCTGCCTGTTGGCCCTATCTGGTCGTCGCCAGCCGACCCCCCCTCTGTCACTCCGTGACATCTCCCCCCGCAAGGGGGGGAGAGGGGAATCGGAGGATATGCATCAGTCTCTTGCAGGGAGAGCTGCCGAAGAGCCTGCCCCCGATTTGAACGGGGGCTGAGGGGGTCCCTCCCCTGTTGGCCCCGTTGGCTACGCGAAACTCGCTATCTCTGCGGAACACGAGAGTGATATGCCTCAATCGTTCCTGCAAACATCTCAACACTCATCCCGACACTACGAGTCGTCCCGTCGCGACTGCCCCTGCGCTGCCACAGCCGCTGCTGCTTCGGCCGCTGCTTCCTCACCCGCCAGATAGCGACGCTCGACAACCTTGAGCTCGCCGTTGAGCGTGTAGGCGAGCGGCATGCCTGTGGGGATGTTGAGTCCTGTGATCTTTTCGTCCGAGATCGATTCCAGGTGCTTCACAATCGCACGAATACTGTTTCCATGCGCTGCCACCAATAGTCGCTGACCACTCTGCAGCGCCGGCGTGATCTCGTGCTCCCAGCAGGGAAGCACGCGTTCCAACGTGAGCTTCAACGATTCTGCAGCCGGCAACGCCGCGGTTGGTATGCCCTCGTATCTGCGATCGAATCTCGGATGGTCGGGATGATCTTCGTCCAGTGTCGGCGGCGGGATGTCGTACGACCGACGCCAGATCTGAACCTGATCATCACCATGCTTCGCCGCAGTCTCGGCCTTGTTCAATCCCTGGAGACCGCCGTAGTGGCGCTCGTTCAGCCGCCAGTCCCGATATACCGGCAACCACGGCGCATCAATCTCATCCAGAATGATCCAGAGCGTGTGAATCGCACGCTGCAACACCGAGGTCCAGGCAGCGTCGAACTCGATGCCGGCGTCGCGGATCTGTTGGCCGGCGCTGTGTGCCTCCGCGATGCCCTGGTCGGTCAGATCGACATCGATCCAGCCGGTAAATCGGTTCTCGCGGTTCCACACGCTTTGCCCGTGACGCACAAACACCAGGTTGGGAGCAGAACTGCCGTCTGACATGTCCACAGGCTACCCTGCGTTTGCTGTAGCGAACCCTGGGAGGAAGCCGAGTGAGTGACGCTGAGCGTTCGTCTGACACCGTGTTTGGCGCGATCGTGCGAGGTGAAATTCCTGCCGACATCGTCTACGAAGACGATCAGTGTCTCGCCTTTCGCGACCTCAATCCGCAAGCGCCGTCGCATGTGCTGGTCATTCCCCGCGCCGCCATCTCGGGTCTGCAAGAAGCCGATCAAGCCGACCCGGCACTGCTCGGACACTTGCTGCAGGCCGCTCAGACAGTCGCCCGCCAGGAAGGTCTGGAAGCGGATGGCTGGAGAGTCGTGGTCAATGTCGGCGAGAACGCCGGTCAGACCGTTGCCCATTTGCATTTGCACGTGTTGGGAGGACGCAAACTGTCCTGGCCGCCGGGCTGAGGCGCAAGGCTCCCACATGGATGCCCACATGGATGCATTGTTAGACGTTCGCGAGTTGGACAAACACTTCGGCGGACTGCGCGCCTGCGATCAGGCGACATTCCAGGTCGAGCAAGGCAAGATCGCTGGAATGATCGGTCCCAACGGCGCAGGCAAAACCACGGCCTTCAACTGCGTGGCCGGTTTTCTCAAGCCCGATGGCGGTCAGGTCCATTTCGGCGGCGAAGAAGTCACTGGTCTTCCAGCACACCGAATGTTCGACAAGGGCCTCGTGCGAACGTTCCAGATCCCACAAGAGCTGGACACAATGACCGTCCTCGAAAACCTCATGCTGGCCGGTGAACATCAGTCGGGCGAGGCGGCGTGGCGAAACTGGCTCTTGCCCCGCAAGGTGCGCCTCGAGGAGCAACAACTCGAGGCTCGAGCGCATGAGGTGCTGGAGCAGACCCAACTCGGCCATCAGGCCTACATCCGAGCCGGCGCACTCTCCGGCGGACAACGAAAGCTGCTCGAACTCGCCCGCGCGCTGATGGCCGAACCACGCATGATCCTGCTCGACGAGCCTGGCGCCGGAGTCAATCCCGCCCTGGTGCGCCGTCTGGCCGAACACATCCGAGAGCTGCGCGAGCGGCTGGGCCTCACGTTCCTGATCATTGAGCACAATCTCGACTTCGTCCGCCAGCTCTGCGATCCGGTCATCGTCATGGCCCAGGGCCAGGTCCTCGATGTGGGAACTCCCGACGAGGTCCTCTCCAACCCCGAGGTACAGGCCGCCTACCTGAGCGGACAGCGCACATGACCGAGCGCCAGCCGTTGCTCCAGGTCAAGGAATTCTTCGGTGGCTACGTCGACGGCATCGACATCATTCACGATGTCGCGCTCGATCTCTACCGCGATGAAATCCTGACCATCATTGGACCCAATGGTGCCGGAAAGTCGACGCTGCTCAAAGCCATCGTCGGCGCCTTGCCGTACGAACGAGGAACTCGCTCGTTCCAGGGCGAAGACGTGAGCGGATGGTCAACGCCCAGGATGATCGCTGCCGGAGTCGGCTACGTACCCCAGGTCGACAACATCTTCACCTCGATGTCGATCACGGAAAATCTGGAGATGGGCGGCTACATGCGCAAGGAGGGCCTGCGCGAGCGGATCGCCGAGGTCCTGGCCATGTTTCCCGACCTCGAGGGCCGTCCCCGAGAGCGGGCCAGCCGCTTATCCGGTGGACAGCGACAGATGCTGGCCATGGCCCGAGCACTGATGCTCGACCCGATCATGCTCTGCCTCGACGAACCGACGGCGGCGCTATCGCCTGCAGCACGAGGAGAATTGCTAGGCCGTATCTACCGCATCCATATGTCTGGCGTCGGCATCCTGATGGTCGAGCAGAATGCGACGGAAGCACTGGTCTGGTCTGACCGTGGGGTGGTCATGGTCGATGGCGAAAAAGCGTTGGAAGGCACTGGCACCGACATGCTGACCAGCCCAGAAGTTGGTCGGGCATTCCTTGGACAAGCGGAAGGAGAGGGCGAGGGATTCACGATCGAGGAGGGGAGCCACTCATAGAGATCGCGCAGCTCATCACGATCGGGATCATCGTCGGCTCGATCATCGCGCTGGGCGCGATGGGTCTGACGCTGATCTTTGGCGTGCTCGGAATCGCCGACTTCGCGCACGGCGACAAGATGGGTTGGGGCATGTTCCTGGCCTTCTTCATCGTCTCGTCGGAGGGAGCCAACCTGGGCTTCGCCGGTGGACGATTCGGTTCGCTGTCGTTCGGTTGGGGGCTGATCGTCGGGCTCTTGGTGGCGATGATTGGCGTCGCGCTGATCTCGGTCGTGCTGGAGCGGCTGGTCTTCCGCCGACTCCGAGTCACGGGCGGTGGCTTCTTTGTCTTCGCGATCGCCTCGCTGGGCATGTCGATCATGCTGCGCGCGGTGGTCCAACTGATCTGGGGACCCTCGAACTTCCGCTACACGCCAGGCATCCACCCGGCCATCGAAATCCTCGGCGGGATCAAGGTCAAGCCTGACCAGTTTTTCATCGTCGGAATCACGGTGCTGGCAGCGGTGCTGCTCTATTGGCTGCTTTACCGGACTCGATTCGGCAAGGCCATGCGAGCCACGTCCGATAATCCCGGTCTGGCCGAAGCATCGGGTATCGACACCGACCGCATCCGCACCGGTACCTGGATCGTCGCCGGCATCCTCGGCGCGCTGGCCGGAGTCATGCTCGGACTGCAGGCCGAAGTCCGTTTCGACGCCGGGTTCCGCCTGCTGTTGCCGCTGTTCGCCGCCGTCATCCTGGGTGGCATTGGCAACCCGTGGGGAGCACTGGTCGGAGGTCTCACGGTTGGAATCGCTCAGGAGCTCTCAACCCAGTGGATCAACACCGGCCTCAAACCCGGCGTTCCCTTCGTGATCGTGATTGTCGTACTGCTGTTGCGACCTCGCGGCCTCTTCGGACAAGTGCGGTAGGGGCGGTCCGAAATGGAACAGCTCTTCGTCACGCTGGTCACCTTCGACGGAGCAGTCAACTGGACGGTCGGCTTCCTCACTACGGTCGCGATCTTCGCCATCCTGGCCCTCGCGCTGAATATCCAGTGGAGCGTGGGCATCCTCAACTTCGGAGTCGCCGCCTTCTTCATGGTCGGCGCATATGTCTCTGCGGTGCTGACCTTACCCGCGCCGGAAGGCCTGGAAGCTTACGTCGCCGGCTGGAGCATTCCCATTCCGATCGGCTGGATATTCGCTGCCATCGCTGGAGGCGTCCTGGCAATCCTGCTTGGCATTCCCACGCTTCGCCTGCGAGACGACTTCCTCGCCATCGCCACCATCGGGGTTGCAGCGATCCTGCGCAGCGTCGCCAATTCGGTCGAAGGACTGGTCAATCGCAGCCGTGGACTCAATGGCATTGATGGATTCCTGCAAAACGAAGTCCAGGGGCCTGACTACCGCTGGGTCGAACTTGCCACTGCGCTCGTCGTCCTGATTGCCGTTTACTGGCTCGTCACCCGGGCGACCGCTTCGCCCTGGGGCAGAGCGCTCCGGGCGATCCGCGATAACGAGGACACGGCCAAGGCATCGGGCAAGAACACCGTCCGCTTCCGCATGGGCGCATTCATCCTCGGAGCCATGCTCATGGGTCTGGCTGGGGCTATCTATGCCCACCGCAGCGGAACGATATCGCCGCTGACCTTCTCTGACTTGCTGGGCACCTTCTTCGTCTGGACGATGTTGATCGTCGGCGGCAGCGGCAATCACCGAGGCGCCGTGCTCGGCGCGGTCGTCGTCGGCTTCTTCTGGTTTGGCACGCCGCTGATCCAGGAGAGCCTGCCCGACTGGTTAGGCAGCCGCGTCTTCCAGGTGAGACAACTTCTCATTGGACTACTGATCGTCGTGTTCCTGCTCTGGCGGCCACAGGGACTCCTGGCCGAGCAGGATCGAGTCAGCCGTTTCGTTTCCCGAGGCCCCGACGATCATCACAGCAACAATGACAGTTCCGTCTGGCAACGGCTCAGAAGCACAGTCACGCGCTAGGGCTCACTCAAAAGCGTTGCTCAGTCAACGAGGGAAATCTCGTCCCAGTGTCAAGCACGGGGCATCGGAAGCATGCGCATGTTCACTTGAGTGCGATCCGCCGCCGCCGATCCCGCTCTTTCCCCGCTTCCCCTTGCATTCTCCAATCTGCAAGTGTCATGACTGTCATACCTGCGCTCCACTTCCGTCATACCCGCGCTTGACGCGGGTATCTCGCGCCTCCAGAAACGGACGACTATTCAGCACTCAGCGAGATTGCCGCGACCGAGCGCGGCAATGACGGGAGGGGGGGATTTGCGTATCGGTCGCTTGCCGCCGATTACTTACTCAGGTCTACTTCGGTCCGACGGATGACGTCGATCCCACCTTCGGAGTCAAACTGCCAGACCCCGATCGCGAACCTCAGCAGATCTCCGTGATCGTCCCAATCCAGGCTTGACACCGCGCCCGTGTAGTCGATGGCCTGTCCATCAGCCAACGCACTCAGAGCCTGGCTCAGACTCGCGGCAGTGACGGCGATACCATCCCCGCTACTGATCTGCCTCAACTGGTCGCGGATCGCTGCACCGTCCGTCGATTGAGCAGCCTGCGCCGCCAGCGCAGCTGCAATCGTCGCGTCGTAGACAGAGGGAACGAACGTGATGTTGGCAGACGGTGGCTGACCCCACATTTCAGTGAAGCCTTCGATGAAAAATCGGGTCGACTCGTTGTGCTCGCCGAAGGAAGGTGCGGTGCCGGTCAGCCCCGTCGCAACCTCGCTACCCAGGGCGTTGAACAAGTGGGGGCTCTGGCCGCAGTTGCCGAGCAGGAACTGGTCGAACAGGCCACTCTCCAGAGACTCCGAGATGACAGTGGCGCTCTCCTTCCAGCATCCCAGAACGACCAACAAGGTCGCCTCCTCTTCAGCCGTCCGCTGAATCTCGGGCAGGAATGTCTCCGCGTTCACGTGATCAAGCGGTAGAGACAGCGCCTCACCGGCAAAAGCCTCTACTACCTCATCCGCCAGGCCCTGACCATAAGCGTCGTCGCGATAGAGCACACCGATTCGTTCGTGTCCTCGCTCTGCCGCCAGGTTGGCGAGAATGGCGCCCTCTCCAGCGCCATCAGAGGGCGTCGTTCGGAAGAAGAAGTCGCCCGGATCAGCAATGGTCAACTCGGGAGACGAACCGGACGGAGTGATGGTCGGGATTTGCAACGGATTGGAAATCTCCCTGGAGATGATCAGCGATGAGGAGCTGAACGTCGGGCCAATGAGCACATGAACTCCGTCCTCCTCAATCAGTCGGCTCGCCGAAGCCACGATGAACTGCTGGTCGAGGTTGAAATCTGCAATCACGCCAATGACCGGACGGCCGAAAACGCCTCCCGCTCTGTTGATGTCGGCGATGGCGAGTTTGAATGCCTGCCGCCGTTCAACCGGTGAACCGTGAATGGTCTGCAACATCGCAATCTTCAGGGGCCCAGGACCGAGCGCAGTCTCGATCGCGGGTAATGGCGAACTGCGGTACCAGCGTTCAATATCCGCGTCGACCGGCAGGAATCGCGCGTCGGGCAGGACCTGATCGCTCCAGCCATCTACCTCGCGTCGCTGAAGTGCAACCTCGGTGCGTCCGTCGTCCAGCTTGCGCACGGTGATTCGGACATCACCCGATTTGTCAGAACCGTCAGAGCTTGAATTGGAGTGACCCTCTGCATCCACAACCTGCCAGATGGCCCAGATTGCCGACACCAACACCATCAGGCCCGCCATCGCCAAGATGACGGGCCGAACGCGATTGAACTCCAAGGTGCTGTTCCTTTCGATGTTGAATCTGACCTGCGATGACGAATGCGCCTACGGCGCTTCGTAGGCGACGATCTCCACTTCCTCGAAATTGCCATCCTCGGTGTAGCGCCAGATGCTACTGAACCCAGACGACAAGTCGCCGTGTTCGTCCCACTCCATGGCCGTGGCTGCACCGACGTAGTCCACGTCGCCACCATCGGCGAGCGTCTTCAGACCATCCGCTACCGATTCGGGACTCGCGATCACCTCATCGCCAGGTGCAGAGGCAATGGTTCGGAGCTGATCACGGATTGCCGCCCCGTCACCAGATCCAGCGGCTTGGGCAGCCAACGCCAGCGCGATTGTGGCGTCGTAGGTCTCCTTTACGTAAGGAATGGCCGGCGGCACTCCGTACTCATCAATGAATGCGGCAAGCCAGGCTTCGGCCGACTCGCTGTCGGTCGCCGACGCAGGCCCCGCGCCGTACATGCCAGCGAGGTGCTCGGCGCCGATTGTTTCCACGAGTTGCAGACTCTGAGCGCCATTACTGAACACGAACTGGCCATAGAGACCCTGTTCGATTGCCTCACGAATCATGACTTCTGCTTCGGGAACGAAGGTCACAACCATCAAGGCTTGCGCACCTTCGGCAACAGACTGCTGCAGCTCGGCAATGTAACTCGTCTGAGTCGGGTCGATTGCAATGCTGACAATCTCACCCTCCCAGGCTTCCTCGAATGCAGTTGCATACCCCTGACCCCAGGCGTCGTTGCGGTAGATCAGGCCAACATTGTCGAATCCACGGTCGGCGGCGACCTGAGCCATGATCGGTCCTTGTGCGGCATCAGACAGGGTCGAGCGGAAGAGGAAGTCGTCGTCCTCAGCCAATGTCAGCTGCGGCGACGTGGCCGATGGACTGACCATCGGAATCCCCGCGGGCGCGGTGATGTCTGTCACGGCCAGGGTGATACTGCTGGCGGTGCAGCAGACGAATGCGTGAATCCTCTCGACCTCAACCAGACGGCGGGCCTCTTCAGTCGCAATCGTTGGATCCAGCGTCGAGTCAGTGACGAGCGGTTCAACAGGTTGTCCCCAAACACCGCCGGCAGCATTGATGTGTTTGATCGCCAGATCAAAGCCCTTACGCATCTCATTGCCGTATTCGGCCAGACCGCCGGTGAAATCAAGCATCAAGCCAATCTTGAACGGTTCAGATGGGTCGTCAGCCTGTGCAATCGGCTCGGATTGATCGGCCTGATCGCTTTGTGCTTGTGCGGCGCTTGATTGATCCTGTTGTTGCGCTTCATCGTCGGAGCAGGCGGAGACGAGACCCATAACCATCAGAGCCGCGGCCAATAGCAGAACGGATTTGAAGCGTGTCATTGCAGTCACAACCTTTCCCACGCGGTGTTTGGTTGGGAAAGCTAGCGGGTTGCTATCGAGATGACCTATCGGCTAGTAAAGCAGGATTCAATGGCCGTTGATATTGGATAACTCATGGGGCAGACGTAGCACGGATTGATCACTCCCCATAGGGAATCACACCAGTGTCCTCGATTGTCCCGTCAGATGTAAACTTCCAGATACCGACATATCCCCTGGCAAGATCCCCGTGCTCATCCCATTCAAGCGACTGCGCCGCGCCCTCGTAGTCCAGATCTTCGCCTTGTCTTGCTGCCTCAAGACCAAGCCTGATGCTGCCCACGTCGGCAAGCACGACCTGGCCTGGAGCAGCCCCAACTCTACGTAGCTGATCTCGGATCGCGGCGCCATCGGTCGACTGCGCTGCTTCTGCGGCCAGGGCGAAGGCGATCGTCGCGTCGTACGCCTGCTTCGTGTAAGGGAAACCGTACGGTCGCTCGTACTCGTCAATGAACGCCGCCTCCCAGAGCAGCGCTGACTCGGTGCCTGGCGCCGTGCCTGGCGCCGTGCCCTGCATGTCGCCCAGGTATTCGGCGCCAATCGCCTCCAGTAGTTGAGGGTTTCGGCTTGTCGGTCCGAAGACGAATCGGTCGTAGAGTCCATTCTCGATCGACTCACGCAGGATGATTGTGCCCTCGGGCACGTAGGCCAGCATCACCAATGCTTCTGGATCGTTGCTTCGCGATTGCTGAATCTCACTGAGGTACGAGGGCTGTTGTGGAGCGACGGGGATCGAGACCACCTGGCCGCCCCAGGTTTCGGTGAACGCTTTCTCAAACGACTCGGCGATCCCTTGCCCCCAGGCGTCATCGCGATAGACCACTCCGACATTGGTGTAGCCCTGCTCGTTGACGAGCTGAGCCAGCGCTGGTCCCTGGACCTTGTCGTTCAGCGTAGCGCGAAAGAGGAAGTCGTTGTCGGCTGCAACAGCGAGCTGTGGCGACGAGGATGCCGGAGAAATCTGTGGGATCCCGGCCGGACCGGTGATGCTTTCAGCGATGGCAATCGAGTTGGTGCTTGAGTGTGCCCCCACGATCACATGGACGCCTTCAATCTCAATCACTCGGCGCGCTTCTTCAATCGCAATCGTCGGATCGGTGTTGGTGTCGCCAATCACAAACTCGACGGGCTGACCGAACACGCCGCCGGCCTCGTTGATGTGCTTGATCGCCAGTAGGAATCCGTCCCGCATCTCAACACCGATCTCCGCGAGACCACCGGTGAGATCGCCGATGAACGCAATCTTCAGCGGTCCCGGCTGGCTCTCAGTCTGCTGGGCCGACTCTGCCTGTTGACTCGATGGCTGGGCGGCCTGGACCTCCTGCACATCTCCCTGCGACTGTTGCGTGGCAGTGGCAGTGGCAGCGGTTTGCGGTTGCGAATCCTCACTACCGCTGCAAGCTGCAAATGTGAGAGCAATACTGATTGCGGAAAGAAGAATGAGTCGGCGCACGTAGACGCTCCCATTGGTTGAATCTATTGACTGTTAGAGAGCTTATCCAACTCGCTACTCGTCAACGAATTCGAACACTTCCAGATCTGAGATCGAACCGTCATCGGCAAACTCCCAGGTGCCGATGTAGCCGTGGGTGTTATCGCCGTGCTCATCCCAATCGATAGTCCCGGCCGCCCCCTGGTAGTCGATGTCCTCGCCTGCGGCTGCAGCGTTCAAACCTGCAGTCAGGCTATCCAGACTCGGAATCACCACCAGCCCGGGCGCAGAGCCGATCAGCCGCAACTGATCGCGAATATCCCCGCCGTCCGACGATCCGGCGGCCTGAGCCGCCAGCGCCAGCGCAACTGTCGCGTCATACGCCTCTTTCACATACGGCAGACCGGGCGGTTCTCCGTATTCGCCCAGAAAAGCTTGCTCCCACGCAATCGACGACTCGCTCTCTGGAGCCGGTGAGACTACGGTGCCCCGCATTCCGGCGAGATGTACCGCTCCGATCGCTTCGCTGATCGCGGGGGTCTTGGCCGGTGCGCCGAAGACGAATTGCTCGTAGTAGCTGAGCTCCAGTGCCTCCCGCAAGATCAGAATCGTTTCAGGAGGAAACGCAATCAGTACCAACGCTTCAGGACCGTGATCGATTGATTGCTCGAGTTCGGCCGTGAAGCTTGTGCCCCCTGGATCAACGCCGATTGACGTGATCGTGCCCTGCCAATGCTCGGCAAATGCGGTGGCCATGCCCTGCCCGAACGCGTCGTCCCGATACAACAGCCCCACATTGTCGAAGCCCTGCTGCTCGGTGAGCTGGGCCAGATAGCGCCCTTCGATGCGGTCGGCCAGGGAGAGCCGAAACAGGAAATCGTCATCTTCAGCCAGCGTGACTTGTGATGACGTGGCCACCGGAGAGATCGTAGGAATCCGCCCCGGTCCACTGACTGACTCCGTGACTGCCAGGGTCATGGCGCTGGACATCGGACCGACCAGGCCGTGAACGCGTTCAATCTCAATCAGCCGCCGTGCCTCTTCGACGGCCACGGTCGGGTCTAGTGCGGTGTCGCCGATCGCTGTCTCGACTGGCATCCCCCAGACTCCGCCGGCCTGGTTGATGTGCTTGATTGCCAGCTCAAAGCCCTTGACGAGCTCTGCACCGTATTCAGCCAGCGGACCGCTGAAGTCCAGCAAGAAACCAAGCTTGAGTGGCTCGGTCGGAAGCTCAGTCGAGTCTGCGTCACTCCTTGCGGGGACTTCCTCGCGTTGTGCCTCCTGCGCGTCCTCCGTTGCGGTGCCGTCATCTCCACAAGCAGCGACAAACAGTAACGCCGCAAGGCCGATCAGCAGCCAAAGTTGGAGCAACGGCCGACCAACATTTTGGCACTTGGAACGCATGGTTACGAGACAAACACTTCAGCGTTGTGGTTTTCAGTAGTGAACGACTGCGGGCAGCGTGAAATGCGCTGCCCGCAGGTGGTCAACTCCCGTGTTCAGGCCAGGTCGGCGTTAGTTGCCAAGGTCAAACGCGGTCACGCTGATCTCGACAATCTCACCGCCCTGGTACGCCCAGACGCCGATGTAGCCGGAAGTGATGTCGCCATTCTCGTCCCAGTCGAGCGAGGTAGCGGCGCCTTCCATGTTGATGCTCTCGCCATTGGCAAGCGCCGCGAGCGCACCAGCGACGCCGTCCGGGCCAGCCGAGTAGCTGGCGCCTGGAGGGGCGGCGATTTCTCGGAGTCCATCTCTGATCGCAGCAGGATCGACCGAGCCGGCTGCCTGGGCGGCGAGCCCAATCGCCATTGCTGCGTCATACGCCTCGGGAATGAATGGCAGCGGGCTCAGCTCGCCGTACTCGGCAACATAGGAATTGTTGAATCCCGCCAATGCGTCCGACAACGGACCTGGCGCCGGCGCGGTGCCCCTCATCCCTTCGAGGTACTCGCCACCGATTGCGTTGACCAGATCCTGGCTCTTGCTGCCGTCAACAAAGAGGAACTCGTCGAACAGGCCTTGTTCGAGCGCCTCGCGGATGAAGATCTCCGCTTCCTGTGGGAAGGCGATCACAATCAACACTTCAGCGTCGCTGTCGGCTGCCTGTTGTAGTTCAGCCAGGTACGTGGCTTGTCGTGGCTCGATCGAAACGATGTTGGCTTCGCCGTCCCAGGCGCCAGCGAATGCCTCGGCCAGACCCTGTCCGTACGGATCGTTGAGGAAAATCACGCCGACGTTGGAGTAGCCCTGATCCGCCGCAAGCTGCGCGAGCACCGGTCCCTGCGCGGCATCAGAAACGGTGCTGCGGAAGAGGAAGTCGTTGTCCTCCGCAATCGTCAACTGTGGCGACGTTGCCGACGGCGAGATCACCGGGATGCCTGCGTCCGCCGCTACCGATTCAACGATGGCCAGCGTGATCGAGGAAGCGAGCGGCCCCACGATCGCGTGGACACCCTCAACTTCGATGAGCCGACGAGCTTCTTCAGTGGCCTGCGTCGGGTCGAGCGCCGTGTCGCCAACGACAACTTCGACCGGGTGTCCAAGCACGCCGCCTGCGTCGTTGATGTGCTTGATTGCCAGGTCAACTCCGGTCTGAATACCAGGGCCGAACTCAGCCAGGGGCCCTGAGAAGTCGGCCAGGAAGCCGATCTTGAGTGGTTCATCCGACACCACCATTTCGGCCTGCTGGTCGTCACCAGAAGTACTAGGGGTGGCAATAATCGGGCCGCCGCTGAGGTCAAACGCCGTGAGGCTGACCTCTTCAATCGCGCCGTCGGTGTACTGCCAGACACCGATGTAACCGGAGGTGACGTCACCGTTGTCGTCCCAGTCGAGTGACGTCGCCGCGCCGGCGTAGTTGATCTGGTCACCGCTGCGAATGGCGTCGAGCGCTTCTGCGATCCCATCCGCGCCGGCGGCGTAGGTGTCGCCCGGAGGCGCGGCTGCCGCGCGAAGCTGTCCACGAATGGCCTCGGAATCGACGGAGCCAGCTAGTTCCGCAGCGAGTCCGATGGCGATTGCCGCGTCATAGGCCTCGCGGATGAACGGCAGCGGTGAGAGTTCACCGTACTCGGCCTCGTAGGCGGAGTTGAATGCCCGAAGCGAATCGGACTCCGGTCCCGCAGCCGGGGCAGTGCCCTGCATGCCGTTGAGGTAGTCCGCGCCGATCGAGTCGATCAGGTCCTGGCTCTTCGTCCCGTCGACGAACAGGAAGTGATCGAACAGCCCCTGTTCCAATGCCTCGCGCAGGAATACTTCCGCCTGTTGCGGGAACGCGATCGCGACTAGCGCCTGCGCGCCGTTGGATGCGGCCTGTTGCAGCTCCGACAGGTACGACGCCTGCCCGTCCTCAATCGAGACCAGGTTGACGTCGCCACCCCAGGCCTGCGCGAAGGCTTCGGCGAGTCCCTGTCCATACGGGTCGTTGAGGTAGATCACGCCGACGTTGCTCAGGCCTTGATCGGCGGCGAGCTGCGCCAGCACCGGACCCTGCGCGGCGTCCGAAGTGGTACTGCGGAAGAGGTAGTCGTTGTCTTCGGCGATCGTGAGCTGTGGCGAGGTGGCTGAAGGAGAAATCACTGGCACGCCGGACGGAGTGGCCACCGATTCGGCCACAGCGAGCGTGATTGACGAGGCGAGTGGTCCCACGATCGCGTGTACGCCCTCAACCTCGATCAAGCGGCGCGCCTCTTCGGTCGCCTGGGTCGGATCGAGACTCGTATCGCCAATGACCAGAACAACGTCCTGTCCCAGGACTCCGCCTGCGTCGTTCAGGTGTTTGATCGCCAACTCAACGCCAGTCTGAATCGCCGGACCAAACTCGGCCAGCGGACCGGAGAAGTCGGCCAGGAAGCCGATTTTCAGCGGCTCATCGGATACGGCCGGAGCCGACGGCTGCTCCTGCTGTTGCTGTGCTCGACCCTCAACAGCAGCAGCGGTGGTCTGCGCTTGCTCTTGGTCCTGCTGCTGCGCCTCGCCCACCTGCTCTTGCTGCTGCGCCTCGTCGTCGCCACAGGCGGAGAACAAGCCCAACGCAATCGTGGCGAGTAACGCGATGGCAAAAGTTCGTAACAGGTTCGCAGTCATGGCAGACCTACCTTCCGTTCGCTGTTTCCCCCGCGGCTATGTGTAATCGGCAGGCTATCGACTTCGTCTATCGGTACGTCCGTGCATCCCCGATCAAGAACCTGCGCAGAATCGAGAATGTAATGCAGGAAACGATTTTAGCGGACGCGCTAATCGTCGAAGGCGCTGAGCACTTCTGAGTCGAACTGCTCGTAAAGCCGTGGGTTGTTCGGAATCGACTCAAACACAAACCCATTGATCCCGATCGCCTCGTACTCCTCGAACACGCCGATCACGTGATCGGCTGGTCCAATCGGCAAACGGGCCTTCTGCTCGTCCGACAGGCCTTCGCCGTGAATATCGCGCAGGCGGCGAATCTTGTGATCCTCAACCACGAGCGCCGGCCGCATCACCGTCGTCAGTTCAATTTCAGCGGGATCCCGACCCGCCTCTTCACAGTGGCGGTGGATGATGCCAATCAGCCGAGCGATCTCTTCAGGAGTCCCACGGATGTTGCTGATATCCCCGTAGCGCGCCAGCGTACGAAGCGTGCGCCCCTCACCATTGCCGCCGATCATGATGCGAATCGCCCCGCCAGGATGGTCAGCGTGTGCGCGAGGTGCGAACGGCGCATCCTTAAGGTGGTAGTACTGACCGTCGTAATCGACGCGGCCATCGGAGCGGAACAACGCCCGAATCAGCTCGGTGGCCTCTTCCAGCCGATCAGAACGTTCTTTGATGCCAGGAAAGTCCCAGCCATAGAAGCCGTGTTCTCGCTCGTGTCCAGCCGCGCCCAGGCCGAGAATGGCCCGGCCGCCCGTGTTGTGATCGAGTGTCGCGGCCATCTTGGCGACCAGGCTCGGGTTGCGATATGTCACCGCCGAAACCAGCGTCCCCAGCATCAGTGTTGAAGTTGCCTCGCCGATTGCTGCCAGGGACATCCATCCCTCGAGCGAATCACCCGTTTCGTCCATGAACCCCAGCGGCGGGACGAAATGGTCGTACGTCCAGGCCGAGTGCCAGCGTGTGGCATCCATCGTCTGCGCCACGTCGCGCATCAGAGAGAAGTCAGTCTGGTTACCGGGAATCTGCGAGCCGAAGGTGAGTCGCATCGTCATGGTCGTGGGACGTTTCTATGGTTAGTCGTCAAACGCGCTGAGCACCAGCTCGTCGAACTGCTCGTAGAGTCGTGGGTTGTTCGGGATCGACTCGAACACGAACCCGGTGATCCCGATCGCCTCATACTCCTGGAACAGGCTGACCAGGTGCTCTGCCGGTCCAATGGGTAGACGGGTCTTCTGCTCGTCCGACATGCCTTCACCATGAATGTCGCGTAGTCGGTTGATCTTATGGTCCTCAACTACGAGCGCCGGTCGCATCACTGTGGTCAATACGATCTCTGACGGATCGCGACCAGCGTCCTCACAGTGCTTTTGGATCACGCTGATCTTGTGCGCCACCTCTTCCGGCGTTCCGCGCACATTGCAGATGTCGCCATAGCGGGCCAGCGTGCGCAGCGTGCGACGCTCACCATTGCCACCGATCATGATCTGGATAAATCCGCCCGGATGATCGGGGTGGACTCGCGGCGAGAACGGCGCATGGTCAAGCGAGTAGTACTTTCCCTCGTGTTGAACCGGATTGTCGGCGTGGAACAAGGCGCGGATCAGCGCCGTTGCCTCTTCCAGCCGGTCTGAGCGCTCGCGAAGCGCCGGGAAGTCCCAGCCGTAAGCGGCGTGCTCCCGTTCATGCCAGGCGGCGCCTAACCCGAGGATCGCTCGTCCGCCGGTGTTGTGGTCCAACGTTGCCGTCATCTTGGCGAGCAGCCCGGGATTTCGGTAGGTGACACCACTGACCAGCGTGCCCAACATCAAAGTTGATGTTGCTTCGCCGAGTGCTGCCAGAGTCATCCAACCCTCAAGCGAATCCTGGGTCTCGTCCATGAACACCAGCGGCGGGACAAAGTGGTCGTAGGTCCAGGCCGATGACCACCGCGTCGCATCCATGGTTTGCGCCACATCGCGCATAAGCGAAAAATCAGTCGAGTTGCCTGGAATCTGCGCGCCAAAGGTCATTCGCATTGTCATCTAAATCTCCTGTTGTTACCCATCATGAGCGAGGTCGGCGGACAAAATCTCTCCCCCTATGGGGGAGATGTCGCGGAGCGACAGAGGGGGCCGCCCGGCGACCCGCGCCGAAGCTCATATCGCAGCCCTCATATCGCATCCTAGTTGCCGCGATACCTAGGCTCCCGCTTCTCCGCAAACGCCCTCGGACCTTCCTTGAAATCCTCTGTCTTGCGGATGTGCGCCGAGAGCAGTTCTTCCATCCGGATGCCCTCATCAATCGGCAACGACAGCCCACGCACTGCCGCTTCCTTGATCGCTCGCTGAGTCAACGGCGCACCGGCCGTCAGCCTCTCCGCCCAGGCCCGCGCGGTCGGCATCACCTCTTCCGCCGGAACGACACGGTTGACCAACCCGACTGTTTGCGCGCGCTGCGCGTCGATGTGCTCGCCCATCAGCAGCAGTTCCATCGCTACCGTCCAGGGCAACTGACGCGTCAGACGCTGAGTTGCGCCCAGCGTCGGGACGATCCCCCGAATCACTTCGGGAAGGCCAAACTGCGCATGCTCCGCCGCAATCCGCAGGTCGCAGGCCGACAGCAGCGTCAACCCAGCCGCCAGGCAATACCCATTGACCGCCGCGATCATCGGCTTCCAGATTTCCATCCCGCCATCGATTGTTTGCTTCAGCGAGGGCTGGAAGACCGGCCAGTTGACGTTCTCGGCGCCAGGCCGCGTTGGAATTGTCTTCTTCAGGTCGGCCCCCGCGCAAAAGGCACGATCGCCTGCGCCGGTGACGATGCCAACCCAGATGTCGGGATTGTCGCGAATCTCAATCCAGATGTCGGCCAGCGACGAAATCAGGTCCGGGTCCAGGGCATTCATCGCCTCCGGACGGTTGAGCGTCACCGTCGCGATGTGGTCCGACAGTTCAAAGATGGCAGTATCAGTCGTGAGGTCAGTCATAATGCGCGCAGGCTAGCGTCAGGGTCTGCGCACGGGTCGGGGCATGTGATGAAGATCGTCGCCTGGAACATGCAGAATCTGAAACGGAGCTGGAATTTCCTCGTTGACAAGAAGCAACCAAGCCGCCGGGCGGAGTGAGTGACTGGGCGGAGATCGAAGTCAATCCTGGGCCCTGGCGAATCGCCGGCAGGAAGGTCAATGGCGCTCGGCGATCGTTCGCCTGTCGGATCGCGTGAGCGCGGAGTGGATTGAAGACCACCCTTTAGCCACCGCAACAGCCGGCGACTTTGCTGTCAGTCGTCCAGGCACACTGGCGGCAGCAAGGCTCACCGGTCCGAGACTGCCGGCACTTACAGTCGTATCAATGTATGGCGCCTGGGAAAATTACAGTAGGTACTCAAATCGTACGTCCGTAACCATGGCGGCAGGATCCGTCCACCGAGCGATATCGGATCTAAGCCGGCTTGTCGGATCTCGGACCCGCCTCATCGCCGCTGGCGACCTGAACATCTATCGCCGTTGGAGCGACAAGGCAACACCGTGGAAGTGGCCCGACGGATCGTCGAAGCACTACGGCACAATCTTTGATCGGATGGAAGCGATCGGCGTTCCGTTCGTTGGTCCCCAAGCTCCGTTTGGTCGGCTTCCGGCCAATTCTGCTCGACGGGCGGCTGGCGATGTCGTCACCTACTACACACCTAAACAACGAGAAGCCGCCAAGGCGTCGCAACAGTTGGACTTCGTGTTCGCCACGAACAACCTCGGCAGCCAACTATCCGTTACTGCCCTCAACGAGGTCGACGAGTGGGGGCCGAGTGACCATTGCCGGATCCTGATTGAACTCCCTGATAGAGCGAAAAGAACCTCCAACAACCACACCTCAGTCAGACAA
>MPNM01000048.1 GCA_002239025.1 Chloroflexi bacterium bin125
AACCACCACGTCGCCGCAGCAGGCGGGAGGTGAGGCCTAGCAACCACCATCGGGAGAGACCACGTCCGCCTCCGAGTGGCCTAGTCTTAGACCGATCAACTGGCCTAGATCAAGAGCGATCAAAACAGGCGCCTCAGCCGGAGTGGATGTCGTCATTGAATAGACAACGATGGGCGCCTCCTGGCCCTGAAACTTGTCGACCGTGCCGATTCTCCCGTCGGGCAGCCGTGCCTGGAGCTTTGAGACCTGTGCGTTGTAGGGGGCAATGATCAGGATGTCGCTCCAATCTAGTGAGCGCTGGACGCCGTCGCGGTCCGCCCAGCCAGCTTTGCCAACCAACGAATTGACAAGTACGGCGATCCGCTCGACTTCCTCGTCCGATGAACTTTGATTGCCAGCGTGGGTCACCGGCAGATACCGGAGCCCGGCTCCTGCAAGGGTCCCCTCCGCGATGACACGCTGCTGTTCCAGTCCCGGGCGAGAACGCAGCTTGCCCTCGTAGAACATCTCCGAAGTGAACTGGCAGATGTCCGGATGCAGCCTCCATGTCTCCTCCAGGAACAGGCCGCGACCGGCCTCGATCGTCTCGCGGTTCCCGATTAGATGCGCCAGCGCAGACACCTCGGCCCCATCGGAGTGCGATCCTTGTAGCGGCTGCTCCAGCTGTTGCGGGTCACCGAGCAGGACCATGTTGGGCGCAGCCGGGGATGCGGCCAGCACGTTCGCGAGCGACATCTGCGCCGCTTCATCGACCACAAGGAAGTCGAGGGCGGCGTGCGCCTCCTCACGGGCCCACAACCAGGCAGTGCCGGCGGCCAGTCGGCGCCCGCCCCTGAGGGCAGCAAACACCTCAGGATTACCCGTCTCGAACTGTACGCGCCGGTCTTCGATGTCGACCTGTTGGCTCCTGCTGATCTTGCGCACCGCCCGCAGATCAATGCCTCGCTCGTCCGCGGCCTCGAGCGTGCCCTTCAGCAGGTTGCCGATCACTCGGTGGCTGTTCGCCGTGATCCCCACCCGCGCGCCCTGTGCGATCAGCTCTGCGATAAGCCGAGCGCCCGTGTACGTTTTACCCGAGCCTGGCGGCCCCTGAATGGGCAGAACGCCAAAGTCGGTGGAGCAGGAGATGCGTTGGGCCGCATCAAGGGTCGACTCGTTGCCACGCTTGAGCGAACCTCCACTCGTGCGCGGCGGCGTTCTCAGCAGTATGTCGCGAGCCACGCGATAACGGGCTTCAGCCGCCAGACCACGGTCGCTCACGTCCTCAGCAACCCGCAACAGCGACCGGCGCAGGACGGTCGCATCGACAACACTCAGCGCAACCGCGTTCCGCGGATGCACGCCCTTGGCAGCCACCCGCTTCTTCACGTCGATCGTCCGCTTGCCGGGGTCCACAAGCACCACCTCCCCGATCTGCTGCTCCTTGTCGCCCGCGAGGTAGATCCGCTCGCCGCCACCGATTTTGGTCTCCTGAGGCGCGAAGCGGTAGCGATGAATGGGGGCCTTCTCCGTGCCGCCGACGGAAGAGTTGTAGGTGAGCCCGACGAGGGCCAGGCTCTCCTCCAGCAGTTCTTCAGGCGTGCACTCGTGCAGCCGAAAGAACTCCCACCAGGACGCCTTGTCTTCTCGGCGGTGAAAGTCGAGTACCCCGGCGGCGAGCCACCGCGCCTGCTGCTCGGGAGTCCGTTCAGACGGATCAACCGACACGTCCTCGGTGAGCTTGCCAAAGAGGAGGTCGACCGTCTCCTGCCAGCCGGCGACTCGCTCGCTCGCCTCGCCATCGCCGATTGCCGGACGCGTCAGATAGGCGCCACCGCGCCCCAGTTCGGTTCGGATTCGCTCCAGCCAGTCGCGCAATTCAACCGTCGCTTGCACGTCATCCCGGTTGTAGGCCTCAAGCGCGCGAACGTCATCATTGCGAATCAGCTCCGGCGCGCCCAGTTCGAGCGGCCCGGTGATCGCGTACATCGCCTCGTCCGCCCGATCTAGAGACAACTGCCGCTGGTAGCCAAAGAAGCGCTCCAGCTCCTTGATCGAGTAACTTTCCGCGCCCACCCGCAGCCCGCGCTTGACGACGCGGTAGAGATCGATGAACAAGCCGGCGCGCAGCATCCTGTCAACCTCGGCCTCGCGGGTCGCGTGCCGACCCATCAGCCTCTTCATGGCCGCCGGCTCGTAGTGCGCGAAGTGATAGATGTGCAGACCCGGGTGATGTTCCCAACGCTCCATGACGAAGTCTACGAACTGCTCAAAATTGCGTTTCTCCGCCGCGTAGTCGAATCCCCAGAGCGCGGTGAACTCACGCTCGCCTGAGGAGTCGTTCGCGATATAGCCGACCAGGTACTCCAGTCCGCCCGGACCGAACGATGGGGCGCCCTCAAAGTCGAGGAAGATGTCACCGTCCGATGGCTTGGGTAGTGCGCCGAGTCCGACGCCCGGCTCAGGGTCCAGTGCCTCGAAGACCGGCGTCGCACTATTGCGGTCGGCAACCTGAACCCGAGCCTGCTCGCAGAGCCGTTCGTAACTCTCTACGGCACCTCGGCCCGGTTGCCAGCGCAGCGGCAGCGGCTCACTCGCCAGCTCGGACATCGTCTCAATGCCTTGTTTGACCAACTCTTCCCGCTGCAGTCGCGAGATGCCGGCAACTAGGGTCAGGTGGTCATCTTGGCGTCGCTGTTCCCGGCAGGTCTCGTCCCATGGACACACATCGCAATGGGGATTGGGTTCCGGGTATGTACCCAGACGACCACCGTCGGCGACAGCGGCCTGGAGCCGGTCTCGAATCAAGCGGAAGTAGGCTGAGTAATCGCTCAGGCGATAGTCCTGCCGCTCGAAACCTGTCCACGGTGCCACGACGGACATGTACTCGGGCGCGACGCCTTGAGCAGACTCAAGCAGCGACGAGTAGAGGCAGAGCTGCAGGATCGTGCCGATCGTGGTCTGTTGAGCCAACTTGGTCTCGACCACCTCATAGGACCAATCTCCGAGACTGCTCACTCGGCCTACCCGGCGGAGCACGTCGGGCCGACCACCCCAGACGCCGTTGGAGAGCGCCCCCTGGACGATGATTTCGTCTCCCGCTCGCATTGCCTCCAGCGTCGCCGCCACGCTCATCGCGTCGACTCGGTCCGCGTCGATCCTCGTCAACTCGGCGCCACCGGCTTCGAGGTGTGCCAAGTAGTCGCGTTCATGCGCTAGGCCCCGCTGACGCAGGTGCTCCAAGAGGGGCTCTGATCGAATCGGTGGCCTCAGTTGTCCGCTTGCGACCTGGAGATTCAGGTTCGTCAGATGTTGGCAATGCAGGTCCGCGACCAGGTCTCCCGCATTCAACTGGACAGCGCTGGCGGTTCGGTTCACCGGATTTACTTCCCAACCACCACAAGAACTTAGTGCGGAGACGGTACCACGAACCGTAAGCAAGGCGGCCCGATATGGGCCTTCTTCAGACAGTCGTTTCCACGCAAGGAGTCGCCGCCTAGCGAATGATCAAATCCCTAATCGAAAGCCTCAAGGCTGATCATGGGATCTACCAGGCTTGTCGGAAGTGATCGCGATCGAGGTGGCTTAGTGTCTGTTCAAGCTGTCGTCAGCGGGACGCTCGCTAGGCGGTAGAACCGCAGAGAGTGATTGCAGTGTCAGAGTGATTCGTGGCGAAGAAGAGCCGTGAAGCCGGCCTGTTCGAAGTCGCGATCGTAGGCCAGCGCCTCGGAGAGTCCGCGCTCCTCCATCAGGATGAAACTGGCACAGTCGGTCAGGCTCCAGCGTTGGTCTTTGCGAGCGGCGTAGCGTTCAAGAGCGGCTTGAAACTGTTCGTCGGTCTGCGGGACGATCTCAACTAGCGGACTAGCAACCAGCTGCTCAACTAGTCGGATGGCGGCTAATCTGGCCAGTTCGCCGCTTCCCGCCTGCGAGGCCAGAGTCTCGACCAACGCCATCTGAGTCGTGACAATCTCGACTTCGTTCAGCCGAGCAGACGCTGCGCGCGCCAGCGCGTGTAGCTCGTCTCTGCGATCGAGCAGCGCGATCCAGTAGCCCGAATCGGCAAACAGCGCTGCCATCAGTCGTCGGGATGCTTGGGATGACCATATAGATAGTGCTTCTTGTGCCTCACGAAGTCCTGTGGTCGGTCTTCCCAGAGTTCTGGTGGGTACTCGCCGTGCAAACCGTCCACGACGTCCAACAGCCAAGAGCCGTCCGACTCTTGGTCGGACGACTCGGTTGCGACGTCCAGCATGACGTTGCAACCGTCGGGCAGGTTGAGCGGATCGAGCAGTTCGAGCCTGCCGTCGACGTAGCGGGCGCGGACGCGGGTCGGCATGGCGAACTCTCCTTGGTGGTCAGTCTATCGGGAGGGTGCGGAAGCGGTCGAGATGGCCTGAAGAGATGAAGCGGACTTGTAGGAGCCGGAAGACAACAAACTCGACGCACTCCCAATCGTTTCTCTGAGGGTGGCTGTTAGCCGGTCGCCGTTGAAAGATTTCAGGAGGAGAGTCGGAGCCGGGGGATGAGGGTGCTCAGGCGATTCATTTGACATAAGTGGTGTAGGCCAAAAGGGACTGTACTGCGAACGTTCATGTGGGAGGTAGTGCTATAGCGTTCCGGGTGCAGTTTGGCGACCATTTCCGTCCCGGGTTCGAGTCCCCTTGGGCGGGGCGAGTCGTGCACCTGGGAGGCCATGACAATCGAGTAGACAGACTTCAGAGGGTCTGGGATGGGGCGCCAACCGAGTGCCCCATGTCTGCGTCAAGAGAACCAGCGCCACGTCGTCAAGTTCAGGCCGCGCAGCCGCCTCAATCGCTGTTGGGCGAAGAGCCGCCTTGTTTGGACTCAGAGGCGGTCTGGTTACAAATTGGCAAACTGAACAAGTCAAGATCGCGCTCAGGCACTACTTGCAACTCGATCGGGATACAGCCAGTCAGTTGATGGCCTGCCAGCGTCAGGATTCGCAGGGGAACATACTTCTCGAAACCAGGAACGGAGCTATGAAACTGAGTGAGCAAGATCAACTCAGGCGGGATGCTTCCACTGAGTTCGTTGTTGGCCAGAGTGTGCGCAGTTTCGCCAATTGTCCAAGCTGCGCTGGAATTGCCCCGCTCAGTTCGTTGCACGAGAGCGCCGGAAATCTCAGGTTTGCAAAGTCGCCAATCCAGGAATGGATCGGACCGCGCAATCTGCCGCTACACCTCGGATCATCAACCTCGATGTGCGCCAGATAGCCGCCGCTCAGATCCAGTCGCTCCAGCATCGTGACTTTCGAGAGGACTGACGGTATCGGACCCGCCAACCAGCCTTCTCTCATACCTCGGTGGCCGGGACGTCTAGTTGTTGGTTGCCGCTTCGGGAGCGGTAATCGGGACAGGACGCAGCTTGACGATCAAGCCTTCGTTGGTGGGGATGCCGTCGCTGAATCGGCCGCGGAATGGCGCGCTGAGGAAGGCGGGTCCGTCGAGGAACAGCGCAGCCCAGGCGCCTTCGTGTTGGTGATAGACGGCGCTCACGCCGAGACCTCTGGCGCAGGCGGTCAGATCATCGCCGCTGCCGCCGAAGAAGCTGGCCGCGCCCAACCGCTGGTCACTCAGACCGTTCAGTCCGCTCAGGCATTGCACCAGGTAGACGCTGTACTCGCGCTGATGGCGTCCGTCGGGCGCGGTGACCATGACCTTGACCTCACTCTGGTCTCCCACCTGGACCTGGTGGCCATTGTCGCCGGTCGCGTCGACGTCGGCGGGCAAGATCGTGATCGCCGCCTGCTCGTTCATCGTCGACGCGGCGACTGTCGTCTGCATGGGACCATTGGGTAACAGCGCCATGTAGCGGGTCCTGAGCGAGGAGAAGACCCCGAAGTCGATCCCACTGATCGACAGCGACTCGAGTCTGGCGTCCATAGCGTCGGGCATGTTGTAGCTGTAGATGCGGTCGTCCTGCTCATCGGCGACGTAAAGCACGTCCATGTCCGACCAGATTCCGCGTGGGTTGCCGTTGCCCGCCTTGAGCAACGGCCGGAAGCTGAACTCCTGCTCCTCCTGGCGTTCCAGCGCACCATCCTGGATCTCATAGGCGAACACCCGCTTGGCCCCGTCGTCAGACACCCAGAACGTCGTCCCGTCCGACCAGATGCCGCGGGGGCTGTCGTTTAGCGACGCCAGCGCGTACCGGGCGACGAACTCGCCGTCAGAGAGGTTGTAGGCAAAGATCGCGTTCTTGACCGAGTCCAGCACGTAGATCGTCTCGCCGTCGGACCAGATCCCGCGTGGATCCTTGTTGTCTTCGTGCAGGTCGAACTCGTCATCGGTCTGGCGCTCGCCTGAATCGAGGTCGTAGACGAATAGCTTGTCCTGTCCTGAGTCGGCGACCCACGCAGTTTCGCCATCGGACCAGATGCCGTGGGCGAAGCGATTGCGGCTGTGCAGACTCAGGTCGGCATCCGATGTGCGCTCGCCGCTTTCCAGGTCGTAGGCGAAGAGTTTGTCGCCGCCGGAGCCGGCGTTGTCCAGCACCCAGATCGTCTCGCCATCCGACCACAGACCGGTCGGCTCGTCGTTGTCTGAGTCCAGCGACTCGATGTCCTTGTTCACGTTCCACTCGAACTCCACGTCAGAGGGAACGATCACAGCTGGCGCGCCGCCACCGCCTCCACCTCCGCCACCACTGTTTGATTGCACTGGTCGCGGCTTGATCGTGACGACCGTCTGACTGATCGAGCCTAGCGAGAGCAGGTCTTCGAAGATTGGGTCTTCGATCCTGATCGTCACGGTCTCACCATCGTCGTCATCGCTGTCCCGCTCGGACTTGAAGCTGAGAGTTGCTTCAGTCTGCCCGGCTTCGATCGTGATGTCGTAGGGATCATTGTCGGGCACGATCGAATAGTCGGTATCAGTCGCACCATTGGCTTCGGTTGAGAACGTCAGCCTGATCGTCACGCTGCTCTCGAGCTCGGAGCTTAGCTTGACCTTGATGTTCTCCATAGACGACTCAGGGATGGTGTAGGCCGCCCTCTCGAAGCCAACTGTGACTTCCTGATCGTCGTCGTCGGTTATGTTGACCGTTGTGCTCGAGGGACTGCCCGGGCTGTAACCAGTCGGCAGTGAACCGAGACCAATCGTGACGCTCTCGTTCTGGTCGATTATGCCATCCGTGGATGCGCCGAACGATATTGACTTCGTGGTCTCGGCGTTTCTGAATGTGACCGCTAGTGTCGAGGGTAGCGTATAGTCGGAGGTCGAAGCTGTTGTACTCGTTGCTGTCAACGGAACCGTAACCGTATTGCCTGTGCCCGGCGCCTCCGCCAGCATGACTGTGACGTTGACAGACTCGCCCTCCACCACGCTATAAGTCGATGCGCCGAACGAGACCAGTACGCCGGGCGGCTCATCGTTGTCGATGATCGTCACCACGGTCGATGTGGTCGAACCTGCCATCACGCCTTCGGGCAACGTACCCAGGCTGAGCGTGACTGTCTCATCGTCCTCATCGTCGCTGTCGTCCACTGCCGTGAATGTGATCGTGTCCGACACACTGTTAGCAGTGAACGATACCCGCGCCGGCGTTGGCAGTGTGTAATCGTTATTCGACGCGGTCGTGTTGGATGCCAACAGTGGGACGTTGATTGGATCGACTCCCACCGGTGCATGACTGAGGCTCAACTGCACACTGACCGTGCTGCCTTCACCCACGGTATAGGTCGACGCAGCAAAAGCGACGACTACGGTCCGCGAGATCGAGACAGTGTAGGACGTCGTACTGACTCCGTCTTCCGCAGTAACAACTACCTGTTGATCGGAACTACCGATTGGGACCTTGAAGTCACTGTCCTGGTAGGCGTCAGGGAACGACACTGCTGCGCCGGCGTAACCAGTGGTCGCGTTGATCGTCCCCTCCAGGACCTCCGGATCGATTGTCGCCGAATAGCTGGTGACATTTGCGGCGAACTCCTGTGTCAGCGACATCGTTATCGTCGTGTCATCCTTCTTGACTAGGGCCTGTTCACATTGCTAGCAGCATGTCGTAGATGAGGACCAGGTGGACGGCGGCGAGGTAGATTTGGTCCAGTTTGTCGCTGCGGAAGGCAATGCGATGGAAGCGCTTGAGGCGGCAGAAG
>MPNM01000049.1 GCA_002239025.1 Chloroflexi bacterium bin125
CTTCTGCCGCCTCAAGCGCTTCCATCGCATTGCCTTCCGCAGCGACAAACTGGACCAAATCTACCTCGCCGCCGTCCACCTGGTCCTCATCTACGACATGCTGCTAGCAATGTGAACAGGCCCTAGTCCGATTCCTTGGGTAGTGTATGCAGGAGAACAACTCGACGAGGAAAGCAAAGCGTTCAGCGAGGCCTCATCGATGTGGCAAAGCACGGATGAAAGACTGTCGGCCGAAGAGATAGCACGGTCCATGGGTGACAGGCTCGAAGCCCGTGCCCCTTTGGGTTTTGGCAACACACAAGGGTTGGTGGTGTTCGAGGGAAACTGCCCAAACACGACTTTGCCGATCCTGCATAAGCGAAGAAGGGTGTTGAAGGAGACGTTCTATCCGTTGTTTCCACGAAGCTCGTAGACTGTTAATGCGCCTAATGGGTAGCGCTCATGGGTAGTGAGGCAATCTGGATTCCAGTGGGGCGGACGAAGCGTGGATGCCCGAATGGGTGGTTCGTTTGGGAGGTAGGCAGGAGCGACGAGAGGAATAGGCACGCAACGATTATCTTTCGGCCGCCGCCGGACGTTTCATCACGCGAACCCCACCAAGCTTCCTGAGTGCAAGAACCTTCGAGTTGACCTTCGCGTTGGAGATCTGATTTCGGGCCCATCAATCTGGACAGACTCGAGCAGCTTTGAGTTGAAGTTCGAGCTGGAACTCTAGCTCGGAGTGTATGCGGGTGGTTGCCTCCGGAGACGGTCCGACTCTTCGCTGCGGCACACTGTCTCAGGCCAGCGACCGCCAGTCATGTGGCTGTCAACGGACCTGCGTGTTCTTCGTGCGAGTGGACTTTCCCGTTCAGGCAGCGGTCCTTCGTTGCACCGAGGCAAAGCAGAGCGCGTCCACGCGACAATCACGCTGCCTGAGACCCCGCTGCAGGAAACCGCTGGCGCACCGGGGCAATCGCCTCGGCCCGTCCGGAGGAGAGCAGCCGGGCAACTCCCTGGGTTGGCCGGACTAGCGACCGATCGCCGCCAGCTGCTTCGGCGTCAGCAGCCACTCGAGCTCGGCGCAGGGGCCGGGCTGGAGATCTGGTGCGTTCAGCCTCGCGATGCTGCCCGGTCGCAGGCGGATCGACGCCTCGCGGCCGCCGATCAACAGACCGATCAGCTCGCTCAGCGTTGGTTCATGACCCACCAGCAGGACCGACTCCACGTCTGCCATTGACGCGTCCGCGATGATGCTGGACAGCCGCCAGCCGGCCAACGAGTCCACGAACTCGATGGGACGCTCCAGCTTGAGGACCTCGTGGACGATCTCCGCTGTCTGGCGGGCGCGGACGAGCGGGCTGGAGAGCGTCCGCTGCGGCTGGACGCCCAGACGCCGCAGGCCGAGCGCGCCGTCTCGCGTGCGTCGGCGGCCCGTCGGCGCGAGCGGACCCAGCTCGTCCATGGGCCATGCGACGCCCCGCGCCTCCGCCTTGCCGTGACGCATCACGTACAGGTTCACGGGAGCGGACTATGCCCATCAAACTTCCTAAAGGCAAGATCCTTTGAGTCGACGCTTTCCTTGGACATCTGAGTCTCTGGAGCGGATTGCACTATCTCATGGGAATGGAGTTTGGTTGCCTTGCAACTTGCCACAATGAAAGCGATCGCAATCGCGCCAACAGCTACAGCAATCCTGTTTACCGAAAGCCTCACCAACCAACCCCTTTGGAGGATCGGCATACTGGGAATGATTGTTTGATTTGGCCCCGCCTGGGGGCCGTTTTGATCTTCTGAAGTGGCCCCACCTCGGACCTATCCAGTGACTAGGCTCAGGTGATCATGAGTTACCCGCAGCAAGGGATGAGGAGTTGTCGAAGGTGGAGTTGTTTGAGCGTATCCGACGAGACTCGCGCGAGGAGGGCGTGTCGACTCACGGCATCTCGCGCCGACACCGAGTGCACAAGCGGACGGTGCGTCAGGCGCTGCGTTCGGCGCTGCCCCCGCCGCGGCTGGTGGCCGAGTTCGGCGCTCAGGTGGCCGAGCCGACGGTCCGCGCCTGTGTCACCCGCGTGCGGCGCGAACTGGAGTAAGGTCGAGTCGTCGTGACGGTGTCCCAGCGGCATCCACGGGGGCGGAAGCAGAAGTCGACTTCGGTCGGGTCAGCGTCTGGCTCGATGGCGACCTGATCGAGCTATCGATGTTCGTGATGCGCATTTCGCACTTCGGCCAGGCCAACCAAGTCTGCTTCCCGAGCGAGGGCCAGGAGGCATTCCTGAAGGGACATCAGATCGCCTTCGAACGGCTCGGCGGGGCGCCGGGGCGAGGGCGTCACGACATCCTCAAGGCGGCCGTACTGCGCGTGCTGGCCGGACGTTAGCGGGTCGAGAGCGACCGCTTCGCAGCACTGCATTCGCACTTCGGCTTCGACGCCTTCTTCTACGTGCCGGGCCTGGAAAGCGCGCGCGAGCAGGGCGGAGTCGAGGGCGAAGTCGGCCGCTTCCGCCGCCGTCACCCGGTCCCGCGCGTCGAGAGCCTGGCCGACCTGAACGCGCTGCTCGCGGCTGCCGACCGGCGTCACAGTGCCGGTCGCCTGGCCATGGTCGGCTAGACGGCGAGGCGGAGCTCCGGGCGCTGCGCGCACTGATCGAGGTCCTGCTCTGGCACCGGCGGCTACCCTTCAGCGGCGTGCATGAGGCGCTCGAAGCCCTGACCCAGGCCGGTTCGGCGGACCCCGCCCTGGTCGCGATCGAGGCCCGCCGCATTGCTTACCGCCGCTGTCAGACCCTGTCCTTGGCCCGGCCGCGGCTGGAACGATTCGAGCGGCCCGCACCCGGCCTCGCCGGGTACGACGGCCTGTTGTCGGAAGGCACGCGATGAACGCCCACCTGAACGAACAGGCGGCCACGCTCGCGAGCGATTCCACCGCCCGCCCCTGCTCCCGCCGACCGTGCGCCAGTAGGCTGACTAGCTGGCCGAAGTGGCCTTGCGCGACCAGCTCAGCCACCGTTCCTACCTGGCCGAACCGCTGACCGCCGAACTCGAAGACCGGAACGCCCGGCGCCGCAAACGCTGCATTCGTGAGGCGCGCTTCCCGCGCCTCACGTGCCTCGCCGGCCTCGAACTGGCCGCCGCGCCCAGCGTTGACCCGGTCCAGTTCAGCGCGCTCGAGCGCGGAGCCTGGATCGATGCGGCCGGGCCGATCGCGGTGTTCGGCGACAGCGGCACCGCAAGTCACTCCTGCTAATCGGCCCGTTAGCGTGGCCTGTGCGTGCGCTACACGACCATCGCCGCCTTGGTCTACGAACTCGCCGAGGCCGACGACGACCGTCAACTCTCGCGCCTCGTCGCCCGCTACGGCCGGCTCGACCTGCTCTGCCTGGACGAGCTCAACTACGTCCACCTCGAACCGTGCGGCGCCGATCTGTTCTTCCAGATCCTGCCCGAGCACAAGGTACGTGCCTTCGTCGCCGTCGCCTCCAACGCGCCATTCTCGGAATGGGGCCAGACTTTCGAAGACCCTTGGGTCGCCGTAGCAGTCGTCGACCGCCTCACCTTCCGCGCCCACTTCGTAGAGACCGACTCCGACTCTCTGAGTCCGCCAAGGGAGTTGCAGCCCACGACTGAACCCGACCGCAAGGTGACGCAGTTACAATGATCAAACTAGGGCCAACATAGATCATCATTCCCAACTCTGGCGCGCAGCGGGACGGTCGGATCGACCGGTCCGGCGGGCAGCGGGCGCTCCGCCTCAGGCACATGGCCGACTGTGGGCAGGCGACGGGCGACTTTGACGCGTCCTGGGGGGCTGGAGGCGGGCTCCGACCTGCTAGCCTCCAAATGGCTGATGCAGGTAAGCCACAGATCTCCCATCCTTGATCATTGGGGCATAATTCTACGGAGCCGATGGTGCAAGAGGCCGCACCGATGATGCCCCATCACCAATGTGGCTCGCCGGACAGTGCCACCTAGCGTCACAGGCGATGCAGGTACGGCGATCCGGACTCGGAGGCCAAGCCGTTGGGAGCCCTACGTGAGCTTCCTTCGTGAGAGCTTCTTCAATCTGCTCGACGGTCGAGTCAAAAAACCTGGTTCCCGCATCAATCAAATCGCCCGACATAGGGACCACTTCAACGGACTGCTCAACTAGGCTACGAGCCACGTCTCCTACAGGCGTGCTATTTGGGTCGGCGTCCTCCGGCAACAACTCGTTAACCATGCAAAGTACGCCTGCGCGAACCACGTCCGCGTTGGCTTCCTTGTTGCGAAGCCATGCATAAGTCAGTAACTGGTTCCGAGCAGCCCAATATGAATCACCCTGCATCGGATCTCTGTTGATCCCTTTGTAGTCAACGACTATCTCGCCTCGTGAGTCAGAAGCGTAGCCTGCATTCTCAAGCCGCGCCTGAATCAGATCAACCAGCATGTTCTCACCTTTATCGCGAAACTTAGCGACGGCAAGCACATCTATCACCCCAGTGACCTGGTATAGATCTACATTCGGTGCCGAGCAATCTCGGACTGCGCTCAACCTCACCTCTGAGCGGTCGACAAGAGGAAACACCAGAGCACCGAGAAGCCGAATGCTTCGCAGTAGCCGCTTCTCAGCTACCTCTCCCAGATTGCCTGGCCGAAACAGACCTTCCGCCCGCAGAGTCCGTACGACATGGTCAATAAGCGCTTGGTACTCCGCATTTCCAGAACCGGAGTGCCACTCGTATGCGTGCACTTCTACTGCGTGGTGCTTCCAACGTTCGAATGCAAGGCTCATCCCTCGATGTAGGAACTGACCGTACCACCGCTGAGCCGGGTGTGACTCGCGAACGCCTGTACGTGTGAATAGGCGATACTGATAAGGGCACCCCACATAGTTCAGTAGGTCGCCCGTAAGGCTGTATACAGGAACAACGTGGGGACTGGTGCGTGGGTTGAATGTGCTCATATCAGTGTGACTCCAAGTGATGCCCAGTGGTTCGTGCTGTCACGCTTCCAACCTGTGCTCATGTTCTTCACATTATGGGGACCCTCATCGGGATCGCCAAGTCCGAACAGAATCAGCATATGTTGGGCTCGTGTGTAGGCAACGTAACTTCGTCGCACGATGTCATCGAATGCGCGGTTCAAAGCCGATCGTTGTGTATCCGCCACTCTCACCGAAGAAAACTCGCGTAGCTCATCTTCGAGCGTGTACGGGGCGAAGGTCCTTTCGGCGCGCGGGAATCGCCAAAACGCCTGGGACGCATGATTGGTGCGAAAATCTGACCCGACATCTACCAAACAGATTGGAAACTCCAGCCCCTTGGCTTGGTGAACCGTCAAAGCGTTGACCGCATTGAGTGGCAGTGACTCGAGTACGTCCTCATCTAGGTCTACCTCACCACGGGCAATGGGGATGAAGAACCGATGATAAAGCTGCGGGATGGAAGTCTCCCAGCGGTCCCGCTGGACAAGACCACCGAACACCCCATAAAAGGTTGAGACACTCGCTAGAGTGCGCGTCAAGGCTTCTAGGTAGATGAGCTCAGGATCACGGCGGGTTTCGGGCAGCCAGATCGACAACTCGTGAAGGAGTTCCATGAGCGGGAAGGTGCGAGGCCACTGACCAGTACCTTGGGGCTTTCGAGCTTGCCATGCAGAAACAAACTGGCTAAGGCCGTGTGGTGTGTTTGGATCGGGCGCTGATGCAAGAAACTCTTCCGCAACAGCACGCCACTCCTCAATGCGAGATCTAGCTTCGCTTTCTATGGCGCTAGGCGCAAGGCTTGCCTCACCATCAAGACAGAGGAGGGCAAGACCTAGGATCCTTTTGACTGAGGAGACATCATACAGCTGAACGCCTCTTGGGTTGAATAAGTCGACAGGCGACTGAAGCCCGGCGAGTCGTGCTTCCAAGAGTTCGTAGATTCGAGATTTGTTGGTGCTGGACCGCCGCTGGGTGCTGTATCCGATCACTGCGATGTCACCCGGCTGTTCCTGGGCAATCGGCTTCTGGATACCAGGCAAGGCGAGACCTGGTCCGAGAATCTCTGCTATCAAGCTTGACACCGCATCTGCCAGTTCTTCCAGGTCTGGTCTGAACACTCCCATTACGGGAATATCATCTGACACCTCCCAACCCTCCCGCGTCGTTGCGGCAACGAGGTCATGTTTCCCCTGTACTCGAGCAGCTTGATAGTCATCATCGAGACCTGCGTAGCGGTTTGCGAAGTCAACAATCGGACGTGACGATCGTCGGTTTAGGTTGAGGGGCAAGGTGGTGAAATCGATTTTCAGATCCGCCTGTCGAAATCGAGTAGGTGCCTCTACGAATAGCTCTACAGTGGCGCCACGGAATCGGAAGAGTGACTGATCATCATCACCTACCAATGCAATCCATCCTCCGTTGTCGGCAACGTGGGCAGCCATGATCAGGTAGATTGACTCCTGGAGAGCGTTCGTATCTTGGTACTCGTCAACTAAAAGTACTCTTACAGGTCCTAACCAGTCAGTTAGCGACCCCTCGGTGAGTTCATCGCGAAAGTTTCGTTCCAAGTTTATGAAATCAAGCCTGCCGTCGCTCTCAAGTTGATCCTCGTAGGCAGCGATCACATTGGCGATTGCGAAAGGTCCAGGGCCCGTGTCTGACCAGCGCACTAAGTCGATTTGGTCATGCCCGATTCGTTCACGCATGCGTGCTAGGTTCTCGCGGATCGTCGAGAGGCGTTCAAATCCCCTCCTCTTACCAAAGAGCCTTGCAAGTTCATCCAGTGTAGCCTGGCGCGACTCAAGATCTCCGTTTCGTGTGGCAATCCCCGTCTTAAACGATGCGGTGGTCATCGTGCCGTTCTGAACGATCTGATCAGCTAGCACACCGAGTTGTCGATCCACAAGCGCGTTTTCGCACAGTTGATCGATAGTACCGATCCGGATTCGTGACACGTCAAATCTTGGTGCGTCAACGGGCTGGTCTGTTATCTTGAGTAGGTTCCGCAGGCCGATGGTGATGCGGGAAGCTAACTCTCGCGCGGCCTTGCGAGTGAATGTTGTGGCAACAATGGATTCGGTAGGGTAGCCATCGACGAAGATGGCCTTCAGAGTCAAAAGTGCAAGCGCGGATGTCTTCCCAGTGCCGGGACCTGCGACAATGTGTAGATTTCGAGGAGGGTCTGACAGCAACTGTCGGTGTGGCGAGTCGTGACCCAAATCGATGCCAAGAGCCTCAGATGCACTTTCAACGAAATCGTCAAGATTCAGCTTCATCGGATTTTCGCTCCGTTCGAGCCAGCTAAGTCATGAAGGCGAACTACTCGTAGGAAATCATGGCTCTGACCATCGTGTGAGTAACTCTATCGCATGTGCTGATCTGGCGGCATTTCGGTGTGGAGGTCAGAGGGTGCGGTCGCTGGCGACTGCAAAGCCAAGCTTAAACGACAACTGCTTTGGGCTCTCGGGGGCGCCGGCGGACCATGAGCGTAGAGTGTCGGCTGTCTGGATCGATCTTGTTCAATTCAATGTGACTCTTGACAGCCCACGTGAAGGCTGCCCGACTGCATCACAAGATCTGTTCGAATGGCCTTCGGACGATGCTCCGGTTACACCTCTCTGGGGGTCGGCTCCGGTGCGGCCACGAGACCGGCGACGAGTGCCTGTCGCTTGGCCCGGGTGTTCGGCATGTGCCGCTTGAGCACGCGCCAGGAGCGGTTGGCAAATGCGTGGATTTACCGGCCGACCAAGTCTGGCCAGATTGGATTCGATACGCGCCGTTTCAAAGCCTGGCGGCATGAGCACAAAGGGACAATCTGCTGGTCGGCCGGCGGGTTGGTGGCAATGACCATGCGCCGTCGGCGGTTCTTACGTGGGCCAAGCAGTTCCAGGCCGTACTGCTTGTATTGATCGCTCTAAAACTCGGCCAGTGATCGGTCTAAAACCAGACCACTTGGTGGCCAAGCCCGAACCTGTGATCGGCGGGCGCCGACACCGGTCGGGAGAGAGGGATGCTCGGAGTGATGGAT
>MPNM01000050.1 GCA_002239025.1 Chloroflexi bacterium bin125
CCTCGTCCGAGAGCTGGTCGACGAAGGCGGCCACCATGCGCGCCGGATGATCGTCCGCCACGAGCTCCTCGACCGAGGGCGGCAGCAACCAGGCCTGTTCACGGTTGAGCGGGCGCCAGGGCATCGCGGTCCTCCTCAGTTGACCCGTTATCTGCCGCCCAGCCTACCCGTCCCTGACGCCCAAACTGCGATCGTGCTCCGCTGCCACGGTTCGTCTCCAACCCCGGAACAGGCGCTGCCAATCCGACATCGGACCCGCCCAGACGCATGCCAAACAGCGACTTTTGGGACAGGTTCATCTGAGACTGTCTCACTTGACAGCGCTCGCCGTGCTGGCGTCGCTGATCGGGGCGATGTTCGTCGCCTTCGGTTCGGTCTCGGCGCAGACGGCGACGATCTACTCAGGCTCGATCTATTGCACTGCGACAGATCCGGATGTCCCGGCCACCCTTCAGATCACCGACAGCAAGATGCGCCACGATGACATGAAGTATCTGGCCTACACGGACGATCCTTCCGAGGCAGGTCCCGAGGATGTGACGGTGGTCGAGTCTGATAGTGCCGTAGCCTGCGATACCATCAACTCTGGCACTGACGGAGAGGTCGCTGTTGCGGGCGACTTGCTGGTCATCGCTATGACAGATGAAGGTTCTGACGCCGACGATCCGGATGACGATGTCTACGGTTGGCAGCGCGAATACAAGGAGTTGCGCACCGACGTCGAGGATGCAACCAAGACCATTACCCTGCTGACTGACAATCCCGCCAACCCGAACAGTGGTGTGAAGGACAACCCTGACACGGCCGCTGACGAGACCGGCGATCCCCGTCCTCAGTCCTGGCTGATTCCAGGGTCCACGAGTCTTGGCACCACAGACACGATTGAGAGCTCAGACAAGGCCAACGTGATCGCAGTTATTGGCGATGCTTACGCCAGTGGTTGGACAGTGACCGCTGGCAAAGTGGGCACCGCGACAATCACCACCAAGATCGTCACCGCTGCTACCGGGCTCACCACCACGACGGAGTACACCTTCGAAGTGAAGGACGAGGTCAAGGCAACGTCCGACGCCGCTGCTGACGTCGTCCCGGCGTTGAAGGTCAGCTTCCCTGACGACTCCGACGGTGTGGTCAAGGACGGCACCGACCTCAAGGTGAAGATCGAGACCAAGGGCACCTCGCTGTTGGACCGCGTGACGGTCTCGGGTGGCCTTGACCTCTACAACAACGTGCTCGACGACGAAGATATGGACACGGTTGGCCCCATGAACCACGGTTCTCGCGTCGGCATCACTTCCGATAAGGATGGCAACGTGACCTTGTGGGTCGCGGTCCCCAAGGGGCATCCGGCTGGTGAGTACACGGTCGCAGCCTCTGGTAAGGACAAGCTTGGTGGCCGAAGCATCAGCGGCTCGAAGATCATCACTGTTGGCGACTCTGGTTCCAACGTCGACACCGCCTCGCTGACCCTGTCTCCGTTGGACGCGGACGGTATGCCGACCACGGCTGCCAAGGCGCAGAAGACGCAGAAGGACAGCGTCGCTGCCGATGAAGGCAAGGGCAAGGTCTACCTGTCACTGGCCGCCCTGAACTCACTGGGCAAGCCCGCCAACACCGGCTTCAACGTGACCGTGAGCGCCGCTGGAGCAATGATCGAGCTGATGGAGTCCAAGGTCGGCGATACCGTCGTCCAACCGGGTATGTCAGCGACGGACAACAGCTTGACGATCCGAGATGCGAAGGTCGCGGCCTTCACCCTGATCATCACGCGCCAGACGCCGGGCCCGGTGGCCGTGAGCGCGATCATCGTTGACCAGGCCGGAAGCGGATTTGCCACGTCTGAGACGGTCAACCTGATCTTCACGGGTCCCTCGGCTGAGCTCACGTTGGGTGATGCCTCCGGCACGTTGCTGCAGGTTGCGGCCAACAACGTCGTCGACGGCAAAGACACCGACAAGCGCGATCAGATCACGTTCTCGCTGAGCGCATCCGACAAGGACGGCAACAGCACTGGTGCTCCAACGATCGGAGTTGGTTCCGTCCAGGTGACCGATCCAGACGGCAAGAAGGTGGCGGACGCTCGGATCACCTACAGCCAGGGCGCTAGCCCGGTCGGTGTCCCCAATGGGCAGATCACCTTGACCAGTATGGGCAGCGCTGCGTTGCCTTTGGCAGTCGGCGAGTACACGATCAAGGTCAGCCAGACCGCGGCCATCACCGCCGAGACAACCTTCACCGTGGTCGGTCGGACCGACACCATCGAGCTGACTGCGAGCGACGACGCTCCAGCCGAGGTCGGAGACACCATCACCGTGACCGCAAGTCTGACTGACGCCGACGGCAACGCAGTTGCCGATGGCACGCTGGTGACCTTCACCAGCAGCGACCAGACCGCGGATGCTGACCCGGTCCTCGCTCACGTCGGCAACCAGGGTGCTCAGAAGACTAAGGCTGGCGAAGCCAAAGCGACGTTTGTCGCAGTTGGTGACGGCACCTCGGTCATCACAGCCATCGCAGACACCACGAATGGTGTGGTGGTCGTGAACAGCACTGCTGGCGCCGTCGAGCCGGAAGCGATGCCAGAGGAAGAGGCCAGCGTGGCCTGCCTGAGCAACCTCAACGGCTTCGCGACCTGGTCTTGCGGCGTCGAAAGCTCCGCCTCGGAAATCTTCGGCCTCGTCAGCGGACGCGGCGCGACCGCCATCCACCTGTGGAACGGCAGCGCGTGGGTCCGCTACTCGGTCGTGGACGGCACGATGGTGCCGGGCTCAAGCGACTTCATGGTCGCCGAGAACGACATCCTCTACATCAGCAACTAGCCAGCGCTAGCGGTTCGCCGCCCCCGACGAATCGGGGGCGGCGAGCCTCGCCGATGTAAGCGACCTCAGAAAGGACGCTGAAATGCAACGATTTGGAATGATGACTCGAGTCATCGGAGTTGCGCTGGGTGTTGTGCTTGCGATCGCCGCCCTGGCTTCGGCCTCGGCGCAGCAAGAGCCGCCCTACCGCTTCTACGGCACCGGCGCGACCGCCGGCGACACCATCGGTGTGGTCGACGACATGGGCAACGAGCTTGGCTCGACCACCGTCGCCGATGACGGCACCTGGTACATCGATGTCGACCGCGACGCGGCCGAGGGCGTGAGCTTCACGCTCAACGGCAAGTCCGCCGACGCCGAAGTCACCCCCGCCGGCTCCGGCCAGTCCGCCGTCTCCGTGACCGCCATGGCCATGGAAGACGACTCCATGGACGACGGCTCGATGGAAGACGGCGACGAGCTCGATTCGCTCGAAGGCGAAGAGGGCGCCATGGAAGAAGAATCCATGGAAGAAGGCGCCATGGAGGGCGACGACGACAAGATGACCGAGTACCCGGACACGGGCAGCGGCGGTCTGGCCGACGGCAGCGGTGTCTCAGCTGGCCTGATCGGCCTGCTGATCGCACTGAGCGTCGCAGCAGTCGCCGGCCTCGGCCTGCGCCGAGTCCGCAACCGCGCCTAGCCATCGAGCAACCGGACAACCCTGTCCAAACCAGAGGGGCGGGGCCAATCGGCCCCGCCCCTTCTCGTTGCCCGACTTTTGAGACAGTCTCATGAGGGTGCTGCACGCGACCGGTCGCTGTTCGCCGTCGGACCCTCCCCTGACCCTCTCCCATTGGGAGAGGGGAGCAGAGGGAGAAACGAGTACGGATTACACGGAGGCTTCCTCGGGGAGAGAGGATCGAAGGAGGTTGAGGGCAAGGAGGCGTTCGAGGATTTGCTCGTCGGTGATGTCTGGCGGCCATCCGTAGGCGGCAAAGACGGCGGCGTCGAGGTTTTGGTGGAGGTTGTCTAGCCAGGTGGGGCGTTCGTTGTAGAGGGTGGTGAGAGTTCGCTTCTTCAACTGGTTGGCGGCCTCGTCGTCGACGGGTAGGAGGCGGGGCGGGAGCGAGGGGATGGCGTCGGGGACCTCGCGGACCCACTCGGGCGGGTTGAGCCAGAGCCGGCGCTTCTCGTCGAGCTCGCGTGCGGCTTCGCCGATGGCTTCACAGTGCCGGCACTGCTCCGGCGTCAGGGCCTCGTCGGGGGCGTTGAGCGGCCAGGGGAAGGGGAAGGTCTCGAAGGTCGTGGTCGGCGTGTAGCGGGGGTCGTTGCCGACACCGAGCCATGTGCATAGCCGAAGCGACCATAGCTCGTGTGGTCTGGAATGAAGGACTCCGAAGGCAAAGTCGTCATCGCGAGCAACGACACTCGTAGCGCTATCAGGCAAGGTTGGATGGGCTTGCCAAACGAACACTCGGTGCTTCGAATGCCTTGGTGTCACGATGAATCGCTCTAGCCGTGCAATCGCCGCCCTCATCTGAGGGCGAGGGCGCTGATGAAGCCACCAATGCTCCCTCGAAAACTTGTCTCGGTTGCTGGCACGCAAAGGCTTGACGCTCTCTTGGACGTGAGCGAACGGTGAAGCAAAATCAGCAGCTTCTACCTCTGTCATTTCAGTTCCGAAGTCGATGATGAAGCCGTCATTTGGACGCCTAGTGATGTCCATCGCAATCACACGTGGGACGACGACATCGGCGTTAGGCCGGCCATTGACGTTTGCGGGTTCTTGAAGCATTGTGCGTGCTGTTGGTCCGGAGATGTCGAATTTGCCCGCTTTCTTATCACCCTCAAAGCAGATTTCCGCGCTCTCGATCAGTCGCTTGGCCGGAGTCAGATCGATCGCCTTCGTCAGGTCTGCATTGATTTCTGCGACGTCTTCGTTGTTGAGTTGAACCTCTGCCTCAGTCCCGTCGTCTTGGAGGACGATCGAAACACGAACAGCAGCTCCTTCGACCGTCCATGGTTCATCGGACCACGCAGCAAAGATGTTTCCAGTAGTTTTGATGCGATCAAGAACGACTCGGTTCACCCCGCCGCGTATTGAGTTTGTGGCAAGCAGCCCCGCCCGTGCCGAGCGTTTTGTTGCGATTTGTCGGCGTGACATCTCATGCCAGTAACAGACAAGGTCGCTGCCGTTCGGCACAGAGTCCCTGTACATTCTGTACAAGTCATCGACAAAACTGTCACCTAGCGAGCCTCGCAACAGGTAATTGCCCAGGAAAGGCGGATTGCCGACGATGAACTCGGCCTCGGGCCAGGTGGCGGGTATGGGGTTGCCCTCTTCGTCGTAGGCGAGGATGGCGTCTCGGAGTTCGATGTTGTCGAGCGGTTGGAGGACAGGGTCGCTCGGGGTACCGTAACCGTGGTCGCGCATCCACTGGATCTGTCCAATCCAAATCGCCACGCCAGCCAGCTCCTTCGCGTACGGATTGATCTCGATACCGAGCAAATTGTGTGGTCCCATCTGCGGGAACTCGCCGGTGATGCGCAGGCGCTGGGCGCCCCAACGGATGGCCTTTTGTTCAAGGTCCTTGAGCAGTCGGAGGGTGACGTAGAGGAAGTTGCCGGAGCCGCAGGCGGGGTCGAGTACGCGCACGTCGCGGAGGCGATCGAGGAAGCTGCGCCACTCGGCCTCGGCGCTGGTCTCCCATTTGGGCAGGTTGGCGCGGCGCAGGCCCTTGCGGGTGAGCGGACTGGGCTCGCGGTCCTTCATCAGCCCGTCGACGCGTTCCTGCATGGCGGCGAACTCGCGGCGCAGCGGGGTCATCACGACGGGCTCGACGACCATGAGAATCTTCTCGCGGTCGGTGTAGTGCGCGCCGAGTTGTCCGCGCTTGTCGGGGTCGAGTCCGCGTTCGAAGAGCGTGCCGAGGATGGCGGGCTCGACCTGCGACCAGTCCAGCGTCGAGGCCTCGGCGACGGTGCGCAGCTCGTCGCGGGTGAACCTGAGCGCGGAGTCGTCGTCGAAGAGTCCGCCGTTAAACCATTCGATCCGCTGCGTGCCAAAGAATCGCCCTGATTCCCGGTCCGACATCAGCCGAAACAGGTCGGCGAGTCCGTTGGTGAACTCGTCCGGGGCGTCCTGGCGGGATTCGATCAGATCAGTCATCAGCCTGCGCGGCAGTAGTCCGACATCCTCGGCGAACAGGCAGAAGAGGACGCGGTTGAGGAAGTGCGCAACTGTTTCGGGTTCGTATCCGCGATCTTGCATGGAGCGGGCGAGGTCGGCAAATCGCGAGGCGGCGACCTGGGTGACTTCGTCGGGAGTCTGGCGCGGGCGCAGCTTGGCCGGCTCGATCATCACCGCGCGCAAGATGTCGAGCGCATCCCTCGTTGGGTCGCCACCGGCGGCCAAGTCGTCGAGGGTGATCTCGTAGACCGCTGGGCGCGTGTTGGTGAAATTGGTGTGGACCTCGATGCGGTCCATGTCGCTGACGACGAGGGCGGGCGGGTTTTCGAGATCTTCGCGGTAGTCGAGCAGTTGTCGATAGGCGGCGGCAAGGTCGGCGCGGTCACCCTTGTATTCCCAGCCGAAGTGTCCGCGCTTCCAGACATCGGCCCAGCCCTGACCACCGGTGCTGAGTCGCTCGGTGCCGGCCTCGAAGGTGTAGGACTCACCGGACGGGTCGGCCTCAGCCGGCGTGGGCACGCCGAGCAGTCGGCAGAGGTCGATGAAGTGCTCCTGCGAGGAGGCACGCTCGCGTCGGGCGTTGTCCTGCCACTTGGCGGCGAAGTCGGCGGCAGAAAACCGCCGGAGATTCATAGCCATTGAGCCGATACCAGAGCCGCGTTGCGGGTCTCAGTCGCCACGAATGCGGCGCAGCTCCGCCTCCAGTTGGCGGACACGCCGCTGAGATTCGACGCGCGCGGCTCGCTCTGCGTCTGCCCGCGCACGTTCATCTGCAAAGGTCGCGATGTGTCGACCGCTGATCGGCTCGTGCCAGCCGACCCGTCCGGCCTGCCAGCGGAGGTTGAGGCCGAGCGCTTCGCTGTAGCCCTCTAGGCCGCCGTTGTCGAGCGTCTCTACGGGGATCGGCTCATAGCGCCCGCCAACCAGACGATCGCCGCCTAACCGCGCCCCGTGAAACTCGCCGGTCTCGTCGAAGCGCCAGTACTCCCCGATCCCGAAGAATTCGTAGTCGTCACGCTTGGAGCCGACATCGATCGGGCCCGTGCTGGCCGAAGCGATCTCAAGCACGAAGTCGGGTGGCTTGCCTTGTTCTGAGATCACATAGCCGTTGCTCGAGCGGTAGGACTCGGGATCGACATCGAAGGCGATCAGCAGGTCGGGATAGCGTGCCCGTTCCCGGAAGCTGTCCAGGTCTTGCACGATCCAGCGATCGGCCGTCACCAATAGCGTCTTCGGGTCAGCCCCCTGGTCGATCAGGTGTTGGGCCAAGTGGTGCGCGTTGCCCGCTTGGTGCAGATGGTCGTATGCGGTCACTTCATCGGGCTCCCGCCTCGGAATGTCGGGCAGCCGCAATCGGCGATAGCCTTCGGTCTGCTTGGCGGTCGTCATGGGTGTCCTCTGCTTGGCATGGTACCGCAGTCAAGCACGGCGGTCTCCGGTCTGGCCGGGCTCGAGTTGCTTCGTCGCCCGCCGCCTGGTCGGTACCCTGTGCACTGGACTCCCGCGCGGCGATGCCGGAATGCGCAGACGATCGTCGGCACAGCTAATGGGTTAGTCGCCCACAAGCGCGCCTAGGATCCGTGCCTCATCCTCTACAGGGCGACCTCCCAAGAGAAAGTTCGCAGTTCAGTACACGACGG
>MPNM01000051.1 GCA_002239025.1 Chloroflexi bacterium bin125
GGACGCTGCCTGCGGCCGATGCTCAGGGCGGGCTGCCGGGCGCGCCCGACATTCACACGATCACGCCCCTGCATCAGGGGCTGCGGGTTTACTGGTGGCCGCCCGGGCGCGACGGCGGCTCGGCGCTGACCGACTACGAGGTGTACCACCGCGCCAGCGGAGCCCAACCCTGGACTGACGCCGGTCACCAGGGACTCTCGCAGACGGCGGTGATTGCGGGGCTGCGATTCAACACAAGTTACGAGGTACGGGTGCGTGCGCGCAACGCCGATGGTGCCGGACCCTGGTCGATGACCGAGTCCCGGCGCACGTTGCCCAACGATGGCCGGCCCGACCAGCCCGTGCCGCCGTCGCTGGAGCCGGGCGACGGTCGGGTCGAAGTCACCTGGGCCGCGCCCGCCTACACGGGTGGTCGGGCGATCACGGGCTACCACGTGCGCTACACAACCGATGACGCCGCGACCTGGCGCTTCTGGGCACCGGGCGGCAACCGGCTGATCAGATCGACGACGACCACGATCAGCGGTCTCGACAACGGCCAGACTGTCGGCGTGGTCGTCGCCGCGGTCAACGGTTGTGGGCAGGGCCGCTTTTCCGCGCCGATCGCACAGGCCGCGCCAGAGCCAGCGGCCTCACTATCACCGGTGCCGGCCACGCTGCAGGCAGCTTCGCTGAGCCGGGCGTTGCGGGTGTCCTAGTCGACAGTCAGGGCGGAGCCGCCGCTGACAGGTTATGAGCTCCAATTCCAGTCGATCGCCTGGAACGCCTCGGTCTGGCCTGAGGATTGGACTGCGGTCGATCAATCGCTCGGCGCGGATGCGGTGGTCTACCTGCACGAAGAACTTAGCCCCGACCGGCGCTACCGCTATCGTCTGCGGGCGCGCAACAGCGCCGGCGATTGGTCGGTCGCTTCTCCGGCGACTGGCGCACAACCGCTCACGGCTGGGCCGAAGCTGACGGCACAGACAGCGGCCTCGGGTTCGGTCAAGCTGAGCTGGAGCGGCGGTTCGCACAGTGCGACGCTCTGGGAGTACCGCTGGCGGCTCCAAGACGGCGTCTGGGATCGTTGGACCCGGATAACAGGCTCCGACGCCGAGACCACGGAGCACGTCGTCTCGAATCTGTCCGAAGACGTGCGCTACGAATCCATCATTCGTGCCTACAACGCGGCGGGCGCGGGGTCCCCCTCGAACATCGTCAGCGCGGTCGCCGGCCTCACACCGACGGTGCCCAGCGACCGTGAAACGCTGTACTACGACCGCCACGCCTCCCCAGGGGACGACATTGTTGCTGGCCGCTATACCTTCCTCACCAAGCACAACGACCTCCGCAGCGTCGCAACGACGTTGGCACAAGTAAGCAGCGCGGCGGCTCTTCTGCTGCACAACGTTGGTCAGGACAGCCAAGACTACAACAGCGCCTTGGCTGCAGTGCAAGTAGGGGACCGGTTCACCTGGTACATGGCGGTCGACTGTTGGGTTTCCTATTCCGTCACGGAGAAACTCTCTCACCAATCGACTACGACCCTCATTATCTCTCATGTCCAGACTGACGCTGCGGCCACCTGCGGGTTAACCCCAGAGCAACAACAAGATCCTTCGTCCTTCACAAGATTCCGTGACAGATTCGCGGCGCTGCAGTGGAATCAGCTGTTGCCCAATGAACCTGAGATAGGACCTGATGGCATACGCATCCTGCTGACGAGAGTGGCAGTTGAAGGTGGACACACTTACCGATTGCGAGTCGGAGAGCCTACTGACGTCCTCATTGACATACCAGTCGGCATGCGCCTCAAGTACACAGGGTACGCTATGGCGTTCACTCGTTCAGGTACATTCCTGTATGCAAACTACATTGACTTAGCCAGTGGAGGCTTCCTCGGCCTGGACCCGGTCAGCGGTGATGACCCCTCCTATTTCGTGCCCCTCGCCGCGGGCCAATTGCAGCCTTCGCCCGAGGCGCGTTCCCGTTTCGAGGCGCTGATCGACTCGATACGAACGGTACCGCTGCCGTGATTTACTACACAAACATCATTGCCCATCAACCGTGGTCAGTCCTGCCGATGTTCTTTGTTCTACTCGGAGTGATGGTCGGCGTGACGCTGCCTCTAGCCAGTGCCGATGTCGGAGACGCTGACCCCATAGGGTTTCGAGTGGTTCGCCAAGACGAGAGCGGCTCGTGGTACACTTATTGGCTGGAGCCGGACTGGATCACGCGGAATGTCAACGACGGCAAGCAGGTTGGGGCCATTGACTTCCCGGCGATTCTGTAGCTGTCTCCTCAGTTGCCCGCGGAGCGCAGCCGAGTCGGCATTCGCGGGCGCGGTTGCTACCACCATGTCGCACCGTCTAGCCGCTGAATCTCGAAGCCGGAATCAACGAAGACAACGGACCGATCCCGGGTCAGAGCGATAGGCTGGCCGCTCGCCCCGCCAGCAATAGCTGTCAGCGCTGCAGGGAGATAAACCGTTCGGTAGTCGCTCACGTCGCGTGTCGTTGGGCTTCCGTCTGGAGCGTTGCATGTCCGTCACGAAGCGAGGGCCGAGAAAGAAAAAGAGTTCATCAACGTCGGTACGTCGATAAAGTCAGGATGCCGATTGGATGCGTTGTCTGGATTGTCAGGGTCACGGTGCTGGCAGAAGTAATCTCCAAGAGACAGGGCGCGTCCCAGCTCGTAGGCGATTAGATAGCGGAGGTCATCGTCCGTGTCCTGACCTGGCGGTTGAACATCGATGCCGCACGCGGCGGTAGCTCGTGAGCCAGCGCCTCGACAGAACCGTTTCGGGTTGAATATCGCTTCATTTCGGCCATATCGTGTCCGCGCGTTCGTCGTATCAACACCGACTTGCCGTACACAAGCAAGGCTATCAAAACGACAAGTTGCAAACGTCAGCATCCGGTCTCGATATCCATTCGTGCCGTCCGCACCAATCAGCCACTCCAACGTCGAACGGCCTCTCGAGTCGCACCTGGAAGGTCGCCGCTGCTGATTACGAGCGCATTGCCGCCCACTAGGTTGAGCGTGAGGCGTCCCGGTCGCTCGAACTCTACCGGCGGTTCGAATGTTTCCTGCGGATAGGCGCGTGAATGACCAGCGCCTCAGTCAGCGACGCCCAATGCCGTCGACTGACGGACATCGCCGCCAATCCGAGAAGTCCTAGCGAGACCCCGAAAGCGATCACGGTTTCTCATCTTCGAACGCGACGCACGCTATCGCCAGAGCTTTACACGCGCTGAGGCCGCGATCGCGTCCAACAGTGCACCGACGTCCCGCATCCCGCCATCCGAGCCGTTGACCTCAGGGATGTAGCGTACGACCTCAGCGCCGGTGTCGTAGTCCAGAGCCAATATGGCGCCGCTCACCTCATCCCTCAACCAGACGGTGATGTATCCGCCAAACTCCTCAGATACGCCCGTATGAACCAGTCGCATGCCCGCGGGAACATCGATCACGATCCGACTAATCCCAAATCCATATTCGGTGAGACGGTAGGTGTGGCCGCCCGCTACGGGATAGTTGTCGGGAAAGAAGCGGACTCCGTCGATTCCGATGAACGGCTGGTTGGGCGGCGGTCCCCAGTTGATTCGGTCGAATGAACTCGGCCCTGGGTCTCGAATCTGGACTGCGCACGGATCCTGGGAGGTCAACTTGATCGCGAAGAGCTTGCGGTCCGGTGCTGAGGAATCGCTTAGCAACTTGGTGACTCGATAGGCGAACCAGCACCTCGGGGTATGCAGCCATGTGAAGGTGTCGCCGACAGCTACCTGATCAAGGAAATCGGCGTACTGTCGACCGCCGTAACCCTCGACGTTGAGCAAGATCGCCTCCGCAGTCGAAGCGCTCGCGAAGCTGGTGATCCCGCTCAACAGGTCCGTGGCATCGGAGAGCACGGCATAGAGCCCCGCGTGGTCGCGCCGCCGCTCGCGTCGTAATCGCCGTACCAGAGCGAGACGATTGGCTCCGTCGGCGTCAATCCCGCGACGGCGCTGGCGACGTTCGAGGGGGACCCGGCGCCCGCCGCGGTGTAGGCACGAACGATGAAGTCGTAACGAACGTCTTCGGTCAGTCCCGAGACGACGTGTTCCGTGGTCTCGGCGTCGGAGTCGGCGATCCGAGTCCAACGATCCCAGACGCCGTCTTGGAGCCGCCAACGGTATTCCCAGAGCGTCGCGCTGCGCGGACCGTCGCTCCAGCTCAGCTTGACCGAGCCCGAGGCCGCCGTCTGCGCCCTCAGCGCCGGCGAGAGCGCTTGCACAGGCGCGACCTCAACGATCGGAGAGGAGTAGCGGCCCTGCCCGCAACCGTTGACTGCGGCAACGACCACGCCGACAGTCTGGCCGTTGTCGAAACCGCTGATCGTGGTCGTCGTAGATTTGATCAGCCCGTTGCCACCCGGCTCCCAGGAGCGCCAGGTCGCGGCGGCGTCGGTCGTGTAACGCACCCGGTAGCCGGTGATCGGACGACCGCCCGTGTAGGCGGGCGCAGTCCAGGAGACCTCGATCAGTCCGTCGGCCGGCTTCAGCACCGGCGGCTTGGGCGGGTCGGGACGGCCGTCGTTGGGCAAGGTGCGCCGGGACTCAGTCATCGACCAGGGACCGGCACCATCGGCGTTGCGCGCACGCACCCGTACCTCGTAGCTCGTGTTGAAGCTCAGCCCCGCAATCACCGCCGGCTGCGAGAGTCCCCGGTGCCCGGCGTCGCTCCAGGTCGGAGCGCCACTTGCGCGATAGTGCACCTCGTAGTCGGTCAGCCGCGAACGACCGTTCTTGTCCGGCTCATACCAGTACACCCGCAAGCCCTGGTGCAAAACCGTAATCGTGTGCACCGATGGCCGGGTCGGCGGTCCGCCATGTGCGCCAGGGTGGGACAGCGTCCACCACACCCCGGCCGCAACACCAAGCAGCAAGCCGCAGGACAAGACAAACGCTCGCAGTCTCGGCAGGCGTCGCGACATTCCCCCCTCCGTCCTGAACGACCCTTCCTCGCCGTCGCTGCCATTGTCCCATTTCACCCGCACCAAGTCAGTGAGCATACGTATGAGTTTCTGTGTGGTTGCCATGGAAGTCAGGGGCATGCCGGTCGGAAGATCCACGCCGCTCGAGGTCGTCGTGATCCGCTTTCGGAACGGGCCTCGTTCGGTGTCTTCACCGGCCGCCGCACCAATGCTGTGCTTCCTGCCGCTCGGTTCCGCCTCTACCGGCTACCACTCCCGAGCGAGCATCAACGGGACGCTTCCAGGTTTCGCCGAGTCTGCTGCACTCGAAGCTCACGGACCTCAACTGATCTGCATCATCATCTACATGGATACACACACCCAACCGCGCATCATCCCTACGATGATGGCCACAGGCCGAACCAGTGAGTGCGGCCGCGAAGATCTGAATCGGCAGCGAACGGATCACGCCCGCCCGATTGCGAGCGGAGCTTGCGCCGCGAACGATCGAGCGGGCGGCCACACGCGAGGAGTTAGCTGATGTCTATGTCGCAACGTATCGCCGCGCTGGCCTTGACGGCGCTGTTGGGAGCGCTTTGCTTCGCGCTCAGTCCTGCGCCGGCGCCAGCCCAGACTTCCGAGGAGTTCGCATTTCGCATCGCCGTGCGCTTGAGCGAAACCGGCGAGCGGCTGGAGTTCGGCATCCAGCGGCTCGACGCCGAGGGACGACCGAGACTGCTGCACCTGGCTGACAAACGCTTCTTTCCGCTCTCGATTCGTCACCACCGCTGGCTGCGCGGCGACACCGCCCAACTGCTCCAGGCCCCCTACTATGACGCGCCGAACCTCGAAGCCAGCGGCTGGCCGGCCGGGCTTGAGGGGGTCGACGTCAAGGTCGTGGCCCGGCTGCACCCGATCCGAGGCCAGGTCGAGTTCGGGGCAACATGGGAACTAGACTCGTCGCAGCTGGTGGACAGCGCCGCCGACGCCTTCGTCGATCCGGTCTTCCCCAAGCGGCGCTTCTTCCCCCGGCAAGTCAGCCACGGGCGCTGGCTCTTCAGCAGCCCGCTGCGCTTCACCCGTGTCTGGAGCGGCGATTCCATGATGGAAACCGGGGCGACGCTGGAGGCCGAGGCGACGGAACCTGAACCCGAAGCCGAACCGACGCAGACCACCGAGAGCTGCCTGGCGTTCGTCGAACGTCTTGTCGGGACGACGGTCTCCGGGCAGTGCCACGCCCTGTTGACGGCCTACTGCGAAGGGCATCCGGAGCACGCCTGGTGCCGCAGCCAGCGCCAGGAGAGTTGAACACCGGCACGACGCGCCGGGGACGCGAGCGAGGCTGTTCACAGTCGAGTCCCGATGAGTCCGAGGTGGACCCGGTTGGGCTGGAGCTCAGAGCCGATCCCATCTCAGCGACACGCTGGTGTGGGCTCGACTGCATCGCCGGCCGATGTCTTCACATCGGCCGGCGACGCTGACTACGCTTCCCGTCGGAACATCGGCCTCACTAGCCTCACCCCTGCCTGCGTACCCGCGGCGATTGATCGTGTCGGCAGATAGACCGATGCGCGTGCTGCCCCGCTGCAGTCTGCGCGTGCGTCTAGCCTGGCGGCTCCGGCGCCGGGTTGGGATCCGGGTCTGGCTCGGCCGGCGCGGGCGGGACCAGGTCGGCCATTGCCCCGCCTGTTGCCCCGTGCGAGTTTTCGGCTCCAGAAGCCAGCGATCCCATCTGCTCGTCCGCCGAAGCACCCGGCAGCTGCCCGCCAATAGTCGCCGTATTCGAGCGCGAACACGTACCGGCGCACTGATGACAACCGCACCGGCCCCGGCGGAGAATCCGGTCGCGTCCGCCTCCTCGCGGCGCCGAGTTGAACCGGCGAATCCGATCCGTCCGGTGACAATTGGCGGGCACACTCCGCTCCCTCGAACCACGGAAGGTTGAATGCTCCCGCTACCGTTGGGGACGGCCGAACGGGGCTCGCGATGCCGCTGCGTACCAGTCCATCTTCACGAACATGGCTCTCCGTGATTGTCGCGGGGGCGCTGTTCGCGTTCGCGGCTTGTTCGGACGATCCCGCACTCGACCCGCTCGCCGCCGCCTGCACCGACGGCGAGCGAGTGCTGCGGGCGGGATTCTATGCCTACTTCGCACCGGTCAGCTCGAGCGCCGGCAGCGGTCCCGGCCAACCAGGATTCGACACGCACCTCGGTTATGAAGCCGACCTGCTGTCGGCGCTGGAGGCGATGCAGGGTGCCGCGCTCGCCTTCGAACGCACCGCCGTCGCGAAGTGGCCGGACATCTGGCTGCTGGCCGCCGGCCCCGAGTACGATCTGATCGGCGGCGGCGTCACGATCCTCGATGCCCGCCGCCGCGACGACTCGGGCCGTGAGGTGATCGTGTTTACCTCCGGTCACATCGCGTTCCGCCAGTCGCTGCTGGTGCGGACCGAGGATCTCGGGCGCATCCCAGATCACGGCGCCCTGGGCAGCAGCGAGTGGGTCGGCGTGCTACGAGATACGACCGGGGAGGCGCGCTTGCTCCAGCTGACCGGGTTGGCCGACGCTGAAGGCGTGCTCGCGGCCGGCGTGCGGGTCGACACGCCGGCAGGCGAGCTGGTTGCCGAC
>MPNM01000052.1 GCA_002239025.1 Chloroflexi bacterium bin125
CTCCTCATCCTTTGCTCCGGGTAACTCGTGATCACCCGAGCCTAGTCACTGGATCGGTCGGAGGTGGGGCCACTTCAGAAGATCAAAACGGCCCCAGGTGGGGCCAAATCAAACAATCATTCCCACTCAGGACTTCGATGTCGACATTGCGGAGAAAGTTCGAGACGTCGCGTCTCAGTTCGGTCTGGAGGAGGACATCGACGAGATTCTGGCTTCTGGAAATCCCATTGACGAGCCATGGGGCTCGTTCGCGCCAGATGATCTTGCGGGTCCGCCATTTTCCGACCTGGGCCAAAACTTCGGTCTTCAATTTGCAGCTCTGGGAATCAAGTGGACCTTTGAGTCTGACAGCGACGCAAAATCGATTCGTTTGTGCGAGCGCTTCGCTGCCGGGGTCCAGGTGATGCTGGCGGCGTTGGCAAGCGAGGACCTGTGCCTCTTGCCGACCCGAATCAATGTGCGAGTCGAGGAGCGCAAAGCAGCCAGGTCGACCTCCGCGAGGACTGTAGAGTGGCTGCCGAGCAATGACGGTAGGAAGTGGGTCGTTCGCCTCTCACCTATCAAGGGTCAAGACCGCTCGGAAGTGGACCGACTGGAGCGAGAATTGCTAACCGCGCTGACTATCGTCCTCCGCGAATGCTCACTCCTTCCAGATGAAGACTTTAGGGGAGCGTTGGAGAGAGCATTCGAGCGAGGTCTCTTCCATAAACTATCCCCCGCAAGACCATACGACGAGTTGGCAGCAATGTTTTCCGCAGAAACGGAGCCGGAGTTTCGGCGCCACCAACATGCTGCCCCCTGGAACGGCGGAGACGAGGGGCGCCCCGCCCATGAGGAACTTCGCTGGCAGGACGGCCCAGGACCTACATTCAGTCGAGAGCAGGCAGATGAGTTGCTGCAAAGCCGATATGAACTGCTCTTAACCTCGCTCCAGAGGACAGTCCCAAAGCTTCGCGCATCGAAGGGATTTCAGAGAACCGTCGCGCGTCTTCGGACCGAGGGCTGGCTTGACTGGCACATCCTTCTAGCGGTGTTCAATGTCAAAATGTCGGAGCTGAATCAGCCCAAGCTCAAGTGGCCGATGGCCGAGCATGAGGTGAAGGAGATGATTCGTCACCTCAAGGAGCCGGAGGGTTACGACGCCAAACTAGTTCCAATGCACCTCTTCAGCTACCGGGCAATGCAGCAGGCTCGGCAAAACGCATTGCTCTCCCTTGTGAAGCTCTGGGATTTGGAGACCCACCAGCCAACTCCCGATTTCCCAGCGATAGAACGACTGCTCTCGGCACGGTATGGGTATTGGGACGACGACGTTGACCACCCTGACCCCTTCCCGGACGCCGGGAGTCACTGAGCCTTCCTATCGTCGCTGTCCTTGACTGGCCTTGCCTGGTCATCTTCCACGGCAGCAGCACATTAGCTGGTCACATTCTCGCCTACAGGCCCGACCGCTGAATCTCATGCAGCAGTGCCATGCATGGCCTGCGTAGCGCGTAGCCGGTGGTTTGCGACGCCCTTCCGCAGACAGAGCTACGGGTTTGGCTTCTCTGGGGGAGTCCCAATCACGTTGACGCTGCCGTAAGCGCGGGTCTGGGTGCAGCAATCTGCGATTGCCGACCGCGAAGAATGTCGTCAGAGCCAAATGGCGACAGGAAATCCGAGGATGCCAACGTGCAACAGTTAGCCATTCAGAGTTCCAGTGAGAACCGAATCTCGAAGGTTCTTGCTTTTGGGAAGCTTGGTGGCCTGCGTGCGGCGCGAACTGGAGTCAGGCCGCGTCGCCGTGACGGTACCCCAGCGGCATCCGCCGGGCGCCGAGGCGGAGGTCGACTTCGGCCGCGTCAGCGTCTGGCTCGATGGCGTGCTGACCGAGCTGGCGATGTTCGTGATGCGTCTCTCGCACTCCGGCCGAGCCGTCCATGTCTGCTTCCCGAGCGAGGGCCAGGAGGCGTTCCTTGAGGGCCATCAGATCGCCTTCGAACGGCTCGGCGGTGCGCCGGGCCGGGTCCGCTACGACAACCTCAAGGCGGCCGTCGTGCGCGTGCTGGCCGGCCGCGAGCGGGTCGAGAGCGACCGCTTCACCGCGCTGCGTTCGCACTACGGCTTCGACGCCTTCTTCTGCGCGCCGGGCCTGGCAGGCGCACACGAGAAGGGCGGGGTCGAGGGCGAAGTCGGCCGCTTCCGCCGTCGTCACCTGGTCCCGGTCCCGCGGGTCGAGAGCCTGGCCGAGCTGAACGCGCTGCTGGCGGCCGCCGACCGCGCGGACGACCAGCGTCACATTGCCAGTCGCTTGGCCACGGTCGGCCAGATGGCGGAGGCGGAGCGCCCGGCGCTGCGCTCGCTGCCCGCCGAAGCGTTCGATCCGACCGTCCCGCTGCGCGCCAGGGTCGACCGCAAGGCGCGCATCTCGGTGCGCGGCTCGCGCTACTCGGTGCCCGCCGCGTATGCGGGCCGCTCGGTCGAGGTGCGGCTGGGCGCTGCGCGTCTCGACGTGCTGGCCGCTGGCCGCGTGATCGCCCAACACGAGCGCAGCGTGCGCAAGGGCGCCGAGGTGCTGCTGCTCGACCACTACCTTGAGGTCCTGTTGCGCAAGCCGGGCGCCCTGCCCGGCGCCAGCGCCCTCGCCCAGGCCCGCGCGGCTGGTCGCTTCACGGCCGCGCACGAGCGCTTCTGGCGGCGGGCCCGCCGCCGGCTCGGCGACGCCCAGGGCACGCGCGCGCTGATCGAGGTCCTGCTCTGGCACCGGCGGCTGCCCTTCAGCGCCGTGCATGAGGCGCTCGACGCGCTGACCCGGGCCGGCTCGGCGGACCCCGCCCTGGTCGCGATCGAGGCGCGCCGGATCGCCGACCACCGCAGTCAGACCCAGTCCCCGGCGCAGCCGCAGCTGGAGCGCTTCGAGCGCCCCCCGCCCAGCCTGGCCGGCTACGACGGCCTGTTGGCGGGAGGCACGCGATGAACGCCCCCTTGAGCGAACAGGCGGCCCTGCTCGCGATCGAGTCCGCCGCCCGCGCCCTGCACCTGCCGACCGTCCGCCAGCAGGCCGACGCGCTGGCCGAAGCGGCCCGGCGCGACCGGCTCAGCCACCGCGCCTACCTGGCCGAACTGCTGAGCGCCGAACTCGAAGACCGCAACGCCCGGCGCCGCGAACGCCGCATCCGCGAGGCCCGCTTCCCGCGCCTCAAGTACCTCGCCGACTTCGACCTCGCCGCCGCCCCGAGTGTCGACCCAGTCCAGCTCAGCGCGCTCGAGCGCGGCGACTGGATCGACGCGGCCGAGCCGGTCGTGCTGCTCGGCGACAGCGGTACCGGCAAGTCGCACCTGTTGATCGGACTCGGCATGGCCGCCTGTCAGCGCGGCCTGCGCGTGCGCTACACGACCGCCGCTGCCCTGGTCAACGAACTCGCCGAGGCCGCCGACGAGCATCAGCTCTCGCGCCTCGTCGCCCGCTACGGCCGGCTCGACCTGCTCTGCCTGGACGAGCTCAACTACGTCCACCTCGACCCACGCGGCGCCGAACTGCTCTTCCAGATCCTGACCGAGCGCGAGGAACGCGCCTCCGTCGCCGTCGCCTCCAACGCGCCCTTCTCGGAATGGGGCCAGACCTTCGAAGATCCCCGGCTCGCCGCCGCCGTCGTCGATCGCCTCACCTTCCGCGCCCACATCGTCGAGACCGGCTCCGACTCCTACCGGCTCCGGCTCTCTGAGTCCGTCAAGGGAGGTGCTCCCCACGACTGAACCCGACCGCATGGCGGGGCCAGTTACGATGATCAAACCGGGGCCAACTTAGATCATCATTCCCACCTGAGCGCAGGAAGTGATGTAAGTGACATTCCGAAGGGCGTCTAGCACTTCCGTCCGGTCCCCGAACTCGATGTCACTGGACTCGAAATTGAGCAGTGCCTTCATTGCCAGATCGAACAACTCAATCGCCCCACACCATGAGCCCGCGACGAAGTCGGCACTCGCCGCTTCAAAGAGGCCGTGGGGAATCAAGTCCGACAACTCATCATCTTGTTGAGACCAGGCAACATATGCAGCAGCAAGCGCATGCGCTTTCGCAGCTTGAGGTAGCCGAAGTTCGCGGTAGATCCGGGAGAGCATTAGCATCGCCAGCAAAGAGCCGCGCACCGTTTCCCCTGCCCACCAATCAACCTTGACTCGGTGAAACTCTTCCAAGGCTTCCAGCCGGTACCCGTTCTTCAGAAGTGCCATGGCGCGATCACGTGCCCGCTCCGCTACTGCGCTCGTACCCGACCTTGTAATGATGGCTTGATCCACCAGATCCAGGAGCCGCCTCCATTGCGGCTTTTCACGCCACAGCGGCAAAAGGATTTGGAGCATTTGACCTAGCGAGTCAATCGGAAACAGGGGCGTTTCGCCAAGCGATTCAACAAGATCTGTCCAAGCGGAGAGTGCTCGGGATTCGTCCACGAATGGCAGGTCGTCGGGGGAAGCTGAACTCAGCAGCCCTGCCTCAAGTACTTCGCCGTCAATCCTATCGATCTCAACTACGGGCATGGGCGCGTCCGGGATGTCGTCGTTCGTCAGCGCGAGTTGCAGGCCCAGGAATCCGAGCGTGTACAGCAGACTGGCTCGCCTCTGTGGAGTTTCGGTTGCGATACGCCCTTCGATGTGCTGGCGAAGATCGCGGTTCCACTGGGCCAGTTCGGCCGCACCAATGCTCGTCATGCCACGCTGTGCCGCGCCATTCGCATAACCAAGCAGGACGCCTGCATCTTGGAGCTGGGCGGGGTCTTCGTCGTCTAACGCACTGTCGAGGAAAACACGAACCAAGTCGTCGACCGGACGTAGGTCGTGGGTACCTCTCAGGGTTGCTACCGCCAGTTCGTACGTGGCGCGATGCCGAAGTCGGTCGGACAAATCAGGTTCTGCCAACAGTTGCCTAATCAGACCAATCCAAAACGGGAGGTCTGGGCGAGCCGGCAGCTCAAAAGTTGCGTAGCGAAGCCCAACTGCTAGGTCGTAGAAGTCACCCGCGGTAGGGATTGGCGACTGAAGCATCCGCCATCTGCGTCGTCGTTCTCCGTAGTCTGTGCCAAGGTCGCTGGGTTCGTCATTGGGACTAGGTCGAATCTCAGCCGGAATGGAAAGATAGCGCTCGGCGATCCAAAAGCCGTCTGGCCGGGCGAGCAGATTCGAAATGGACTCTGCATCGTGAATCTCGAGACCAACTCCGTAGGTGGCTTCGGCTTCGCTCTGGAGGCGGTGTCGAGTCCCGACGGGCAAAGAGCTCAAGGTGAAAGCCCGAATCTCGTGCACCTTGTGCTCGGCGGCGCACACCTTATCGATGTCACTTCTGAGTTTTGCCATCAGACCCTTGGCCTGTGTCGTGCAAATGAAGGCGACGGTTCCCTCGCTAACCAGTCCTAGATATCCACCGTTTGGTCCCAGTTCTCGTCTCAGATAGGTACGGAAGGTCTCGAAGTCGCGGCCTTGATCGCCGCCGGCCGACACCGGGCCTGTGGCGGGCAACACGTTAGTGCAAATGAACTGCTGCGACAGGCTCCTACAGATCTGCTCGAATTCGTGGTGAGCGCTGCGAGCTGGCAACTGTGACAACGCAAACCGGACTTGTGCTTCAACCTCCGAGGGATTGGCCATCCTTTTTCCTTGATCGGTCGATAGGCGACCGTGCGTTCTGATTGGAAACGATATCCGAGGTTCAAGTGGGTGTCTAATCCGTGGACTGCTTAGAGGATGGCCGGACTGCAGGTCGGATGAACCGTTTGGCTCCGTTTCAGGCGTGATTGCGGCCCACCAAACTGGACAAAATCAAGAACCTTCGAGTTGAGATTCTCGCTGGCACTCTGATCTGGAAGCGGACTTGATATTGGTTGGTGGCCACCGATTTGCTGATACCACACGGCCATGAGGAGTGCCCTGGCACCAGGCTGCGCAACATCTAGCGTTCGCAGCGCCACAGCCGGGCAGGCGGGGGCGGGACGACTTGAGCCATCAGGATGAAGTGAGACGATAGGCAACCCGGCGACGACAATCGATGGTTGCCTCTCTGGGCAGGACGGTTCCTAACTCTGTCGCTTTGGCATGCCTTTCGCCCTACGAGTCGAAGATCAAGGACTCCTGCGCTGCCTGGGCCGACGGCGTGGCCGAAGGTGCGTTGATGGCCTTCTCTGAGGACATGGCTCGCTAAATCCAGGTGATCAGGTCAAACGAGGAAGTACCCGAACTCCTGAAGTCGCGCTCCGACGCCGGCGCCGAGCTGCAGATGATCCTGCTGCCGGAGGGCACGACGGCTGAGGTCGGCCGGCGCCTCGAGCAGTACCTGGGCGGCAAGCCCCAATCCCCTCTCCTGCCCCAGTTCCCTCTCCCCGAGGGTGTGGCCAGCCAATCCAGGCCAGAGGATCTGGCCGTGTCCGAGAAACAGTTCAAATTGAAGTCGCCTACTGCGCCGACTGCGGCTTCTGGCCTCGTACTTCGTGGATGCTCGGCGAGCTGATGACCGATACCCACCATCTCGTTTCAGACATCAAGCTGATCCCCGAGACCAAAGACCTATTCGAGTGTTCGGTCACCGGAGAACTGGTCTTCAGCAAAGCCACCACGGGCCGCTTCCCCGACATGGATGAACTGAGGGAGCTGATTTACGGGTACCTTGAGTAGGGCGACTGAGATGAGGTTCTGAGGCGATGCGCATACCGGTTGCTCGCACGCTCTTTCGAGCATGGTTGCTCCTATTATTGGCGCTCCTCTCGACGTTGGCGACCACTTCATTACTGAGCGCCGATGCCGTCCGTTCGGCCGCATGGTGTTTCGACGGCTCTCGCTGGCTCAGGTACTCCGAGGGCATCCCCGGCAGCGCGTCGCGAACTGCGCTCATGTCATGCCTGGAGTCGGCTGCTGATCAGGAGCAGGTGTATCGATTCGACGCTCAGGTGGTCGAGAACGGCATCCTGTTCGATCTCGGCGACACTTCGTTGCTCTGGTCGTTCGCCAACGCGCTCCATACGATTGTGGAGATCAAAGCCTATTCGGATCGCGTGGTGTTTGCCGACGACTGCGACCGAGAGTTTG
>MPNM01000053.1 GCA_002239025.1 Chloroflexi bacterium bin125
GAGAATCATGAGTGGATTCAGGATCTGCCAGATGACCACCTCGTCAACGAAGTAGCCGTTGGCGAAGACGACCCCGCCCAATCCTGCTGAGAGCGCAGCGCCCGCACGCCCCGCAACGCTGTCCAGGTGCCAGAGACTCAGCGCCGCCACGCTCGCGCAGGCGATGAACAACGGATTTACCGTAAGCCAGACATTGCCCCCGTGTTCGCCGAACCAGCCGGTGTATGCGTTGACGAACACGGTCACGGCGAGCAGCACCAGAGCCAGGCCGCGTATCCAAGCCTCGCGCGTGCTGGCCGACCAGATCCACCAGACGCCGGCACACCCGATCAACAGCGGCGGGATCTGCCAGAGCCGCCAGGGCCAGGAGGACGCCGACAGGCCCTCCGGGTCGACCAACTCGGTCCGCTCAGTCCAAGCGAAGACGGCGACAACGACGAACGCCGTGAGCGCTGCCAAAGCGATTGAGGCCAACTCTCTGTTGACGGGCAGCCGTGACATCGTTCAACCCTTAGCCCGGCGGCTTCAGCACCTTGCACGCCGCCATATTCACGTAGCGCGTCGCACGCGCGGCATCCCATCACCCGATCGCAATGATCAGGAGGATAGGCGAGCCGTCACTCCAGCCGTCCATGAGCGCCGTCGCGTCTAGAACGACTGCAGCCTTCCTCGCTCTCGCGAATGCGGCACCGGTCCGTTCCGCGAACCAGCCGGCTGTGCGTACCTGCGCGGCGACAACGGCCATCTGCAACACACCGGTGACTCTCCCTGTCCTGCTTTCGATGCACGGCAGGCCATGACGCAATCAGTACCCGCAGCAGGTCGACGACTCGCAGGCTGTTCGAGGTGCTTGAGTGCCTACTCTTCGCCGGCTGCCGAATCGCATGGCTGACAAGTGCATTATCATCACCGCCCTCGCGGCGGCCATCGGCCTGCTCGTCATGTGCAGCCCTGGAGTGTGGAATCCGGCGGGCTGATGACGACCTGCCCCGGGCCGACCCGGTGACGCTAGACCCGAAGCCTCTTGCAATGTGCGAAACCAGACCGGGGGTGCGCGAGGAAACTGTCGATCTCGGCTGGGTGCAGGATGGTGGACTGAAGAACGACAGTGTCGTGTTGCAGGGATTGTGAGAGCATGACCCGGATTCAGCGGAGGTGTTTGTGACCAAGCGATCTCGGCGGCGAGCTCGACACCGAGCGGCGCGGAGTCTGCGCCGAGAGGCATTGGAGCAGATCCCGCTAACCGACCGCGAAGGCATCTGCGTCGATCAGTCGCCCGACGAACTGTTCGAGCAAGCAATGGGCATCGCCGACCGTGAGGCTGAGGAACGTGCTGCCCGGCAGCAGGAGCAGTTGGAGCTCCGCGTGCGCGAACGCTACGCGGAGTTCATCCGGGCGCTGCGCGATTACGGCGTCATCTTCGAACCGGGCCAGGCGCAGAAGTTCGAGATCCAACTTGGTGGCCCTATGCACTCTGTCTGGATCGAGATTCAGAGTTAGCGCGTCAACTGTGCCGAGACTTGCGCCGACTGGAGAGGCGGTCGTAGACCATCAGCGCGAGACCCAGCACGCTCATCGTCGGTATCAACACGATCGCTCGGATTCCGTAGTAGAGCTTGGTCGCAACTCTCATGGTGCGGTCAGTCATTACTGAGTCCCTGCCGCTGATGTCGTCAGGCAAGAGTTTCGACGCCAGCATCAGCGCCGCGCTCAGGGCGATGTAGGGGACGGCAACGCAGTAGAAGCCGTGCGCATAGGTCCTACACGCTCCGCCCGGTCGTCTTTCGAGAGATCAGTGCCGGACCCTATCCGACTGACCAGGACTGGCGACTTCGATGAGGCGACGAGAGGGTCAATTCCGAGCTCTCAAGCGGAGTCGGCGGGACGCTCGCTGGAGTCAGCAACGAAACTGAAGCGCGTGGAGGACGGTCACCTTGGCCATCCCACGGCAGTGATTGTCACCGCGGTTGACTAGGCAACGCCGCTGCAGCCTTTCTGTATGCGAATCAGTAACGCGTCCCGGCACTCCACGCCGACCTCGACTGAACTGGCAGTCGGCTGGACTCCAGTCTTGTGTTCGCCGCAAAAGCTCCGCGGAAGCACAGCAGCGCCCAAAGATCGTTCGAGTTCAAACGCAGGTACGTCCTCGGCCAAGCCCTGTAATGCGCTCAGGCTCACCACCTGTCGCGAACGGAGCTTCGCTGTTGGCCAGCACGCGCACCGCTACGGACAGCCAAGGATGGAGCAGACCTACGTTGGTCACGCGTGTAGCCGCAGGACGGTTCGGCGCCGTAGCAGGAACAGCCCCAGAACGGACCATACGGACCGCGGCGCTCAATCAGCACGCCGGAACGACAGTCCGGGCAGTGCTCGATCGTCTGCCCGCAGTCCCGATTGGTGCAGCGCGCCCGTCCGTCGGATTCAGCGAGCAGAAAGCCACGGCGGCACGGGCAGGCGGGAGCGCGAAAGTCGCAATGCGGCCGAAGGCTGCAGCTCAAGGACCGACCGTCAGTCTCCCTGGCCAACCTGCCGGCGCGGCAACGCGGACAGACAGACGATTCGGGCGACGAAACGGCATCCCCGCCGAGGGGGCGCAAACTGGTCCGACTGTGCTTCGAGAGTTCAGAGACGAACGCTGACGGACGGCTCGGGTCCGATAGGAGATAGACCCCATGGCGGGCCCTGGTGAGCGCCACGTAGAAGAGCCGGCGTTCCTCGGCTAACTCGTACGGCTCTGCCGGCGGCGCGACCAGGTCTAGTAGCGGATCGTCGTCGATCTGCGAAGGAAACCCCCGGCGCCGATTGGCGAGGTCGAGCACAACCACGTAGTCGGCCTCGCGGCCCTTGGCCGCGTGCACCGTGCTTTGTTCAGCCGTCCGCCCGTTTAGTCTGTGCGGCCCCGTTCGTTGCGGTCGGCGATATCGACCGAGCAGGAGGATGCTGGCGTCTCGCGCGGCGCGGCGGCGGTCCAGATCCTCACCGACCCTGGCTAAACCCGCCTGTTCGTCGACGGCCCAGAGCAGCGTCACGCCGTGGTCGGGATCGCGGCTCGCGGGCCGCATGCCCCTCCGCGTCTGGGCCGGGTTGCGCTGCACGAACGCGGCCGACGGCTCGAGGACACCTACGCCGAACCGGAACGTCTGGCTTAGCTGTCGACGCTCGACCGGACCGAGCCACGCTTCGCACTCGCGCAGCAGGCCCACATCGCTGCCGGTAAAGCGGTAGATCGACTGCCAGTCGTCGCCGACCAGGAAGCAGGCGACCTCCGGCCGGCGCAGTGCGGCCAGCAGCTTCATCCGTCCCCGCGAGACATCCTGGAACTCGTCGACCAGCACGTAGCGGTACGGCGACGGCCAGCCGCCTGAGTCGATCCGACGCGCGGCCTGGTTGATCAGATCGTCGAAGTCGTACTCGTCGCCCAGCTCGGCCTCGTACTCCCGAGCGATGACCGCGTACAGATTGAGGAAGGCAGCGGCCCGCTGCGCATCCTGCGCGTCAGCGGTTCGCCGGCGCAGTTCCAGCTCCGAGTAATCGGCTGACTTCACCTGCCGCAGAAAGGCGTCCAACAGGTCGCTCAGGGCCGAGCGCCGCATCAATCGCCGCAAGTCCGGCAGCAGGTCTTCGATCGGTCGCGGCTCGAGCCTGACTCCGCGCCGTTCCAATTGCTCGCGCAAATCGCGTTGCCAACTGCCGGCCTGGTGCTGCCAGCTGTAGGTCTCGATCAGGTCGGTGCCGTGTGTTGCATGGATCTCACGCTTCCACTCGATCCCTTCGCGATAGTCTTCTCGCTCCGCCTCACCCCAACGCTGCGGTGGCTCGCCGTCTCGGTCCACGCCGAAGTGCTCGATGTAGATGTTGTGCTGGTGCAGGTAGAAGTCCGGCCGGTATTGGCGGTGTTGCCGAGTCGCGGTCGGCGCTTCGTAGTTCGGCTCATATCGGTAGGGCACCCTGTGCAGCGAGAGGAAGTTGGCGATCTTGAGTTCCTCCATGCTCTTCACACGTTCGCCCCGTAAGGTGCGCAGCTCGATCCTCTTGATGTAGCGGAAGTAGTCTCCCTGCCGCTCGAATTTGTCGGCCGATCGGTACTCGCCGAGGTTGTAGAGAATGAACTCGCGCAGCTGTTCTCCATCCTCGGGGTCGTTGAGCAGAGTCTCAAGCCTCTCGTTGATCCAAGAACGGCGCACACGTCGATCCTCGGCCAAGAGCGAGATCGAGGGAGCCAGCCCGGTCTCGGCAACGACGCGGCGGACGAATGCGTGAAAGGTGGGCGCATCGACTCCTGGGTACCGCGGTCGCAGCCGTTGGCGTAGCTCGTTGGCGGCTTTGGTGTTGTAGGCCAGGACCAGGATCTGCTCGGGTGCAACACCGCGGTTCTCGATCAGATGGGCGACCTTGCCTGAGATCACCGCCGTCTTGCCTGTGCCCGCGCCGGCCAGGACGAGCGTCACATCCTCATCTGTCGCCACTGCCGCGGCTTGTTCGGGGATCGGCCGAAATCCGCTCACGCCTGCCATTGCTTGGGCCGCACGCTGAGATTCCCGATCGACGAAATGCTGGTTCGCCTTCATCCGGGCGTGTTCGAATCCACCCTCCGCGGTCACTTCCTGTAATCGGGAAAACGCCGCCCGACCCTCGCGCGACAGGCACCTCAGGGTCAGTTCGCCGCTCGGCTGAAGCGACTCCCTAGCGAGATGATCGAGCTGTTCGCGAATCGGTTGCGCTGTTGAGCGGCGCAGATGGTCGGCGCCTGAGAACCATTCGTCGAGTCGCGCCGCGACGATCCGACCCTGCGCCTCCAGTGTGCGGGCCAGCGCTTCGGCACGTTGCTCAATGGTCGCAACGACCAGGGCGGCCTGATCCGTCGGCAGTCCTCTGACCTCGTGTCGGCGGCCGTCGGCGGACTGCAGCCAGAGCCGCGCACCGAACCTTCCGCTCTGCCAGCCGACGGCGTCGATCGTGGCGATCGGCATACGCTCTGTCGTGCCTGTTACCGATCGGACCAGGTCGACGAAACCGACTTCCACGCGAATCGAGCAGTAACGCCAGAGGTTTAAGAGCCGGCCCCAGACGCCCGAGGCCGAAGCGCTGAGTACAGACGTCTCGCCGTTTTCCGAATCGAGGGCCATCGCTGCAAACTCTAACCGTCGTACGACCGACCCGAGTCAAGGATTGTGGGGCATCGGCGGCTGGGCGGGAGGTTTAGATCAGCGATCGAGGCAGCCGGTAGAGCATCTCCATCGGCAGCCCTCTGGCATCAACTTCCGGTTCAGTCAGAATTGACTGAGGTTCGCTCAACAACGGGTGGGTGGGAACCGCCGTTGTAACCGCAGCCAACGCGTCGAGGATGTCGTCGCGCTGCACGACGCGTCGCGGATGCTCCTTCAAGGCGTCCCTGAATGTGGAATCGGCCCATGGCAACACGCGGTTGAGCACCTCCAAGCGTTCATCGATGCCTTCCGCATCCTTCTTGCGATGCGTCATCGATCGACGCCCGTTGAGTCCCCAGAAACAGACTTCGGGATGAACTTCGCGGATGCGTGAGCGGGCAGCCTCGTCGCTGAGCAGGAGTTGGTCAACCTCGGCGATCTTCGGCAAGATGCCGAATGCCTGCTTGGACAAGCTCTTGCCCAGTTCCTGTCGGTTCGCCTCGGCACACGCGTTGTAACTGTCCGGTCCATGTGACCGGAATTCATTGACGGCGGCGCGCCCGGGAGCGGGAAAGACCGAACTGGCCCGACCCGAACCCAGCAGTCTCCGTGCCTCAACGTCGACCTTTCGGCTGGGCCGTCGGGTGTCTGGTAGCCCGATCGGGATATCGATTAACACGAGCGAAGCGTCGTCCCAGGTGTCCAGCAGCGAACGCACAGTGGGGAAGACGCCCGCAACCGGGAGGTCGGTGACGTTGTCACCGACGCGTATCGCGAACCAACCGTCCCTGCATCCATCCACACCGACTACGGGCATGTCGCGCGTTCCTTTGTAGCTCCGCGGACGGCCGTCGGCGCGAGGGGGATTGGGGGCCATTAGCTCCCTCATCCACCCGGAGCAGCGACAATCATGTTACTTCTTGGCTTGCTCCTCGCTTCGAGCATGGGGATGTCCTGACCTGCGTCCCCACAACCCAAGCGTGAGCGCGCGCAGCAGCCAGTGCAAGCACCAGGTCAAGGGCAGCTGCCAGCGCAGGCGTCTGAGCGCCCGTCGGCGCCAGTCCAGTTCCTGATCACGACGCCGTTCACGCCAGGGCGCGTCGGCCGGGGGCGGAGTGAGGCCGAACTCACCAATCAGCCGAAGCTCCAGTTCCATGCGCCGCCGCTCCGCCCGTAGCCAGACCAGGGTGTGCCGCGCCGACTTGCGTTCCGCCCAGGCATGACGCCACTCGACGACCAGATCAGTCGCCTCACCGTAGATCAGGTCCTCGCCCGGTTCGGCATCCTCGGTGATCAGCTCGGGGAAGACGCGGCGGGGTGCGACCGCAGGCCGCTGCTGTTCGCAGTCGACTTCCGCATCCACATCCTCCACATCGACGCCGTCATCACTGCCTGCCCGCTCCAGTGAGACGCAGCCCTCGACCGCATCCACCCGTTCGCGCAGGGACGCCAGTTCGGTTCGCAACTCATCCACTGCCCGACGCAGGTCCTGCTCAGGTTCCTGTAGACGGGGACCCCCCCCACCCCCCGGCTCGTTCGCCGTTGGTGGAGTCTCCCGTTCTTCGCTCTCCTCCTCCTGCTCTTCGTGTTCGGCCTGTTCGCGCAGGTACTTCTGCAGCACCCCGCGCATCTTCCGGCTGACGTGCCGGGACTCCTGGCAGTTGGCCGCCGTGCGGTAGCTGACCTCCAGCAGCTCAGCCGCCTTGACGATGCCTTCGACCTC
>MPNM01000054.1 GCA_002239025.1 Chloroflexi bacterium bin125
CGACTGCAGGGGCGTTGCGGGTCGGCCAGGGGCCTGCCTTTGGGCCTGCCGGTGGGCTTCGTCATTCGCTCAACGTACCGCATTGTGTTGAATCGGCGGCTACTCAGTCGGGTGGAAGCCGTGCGCGCGCGCCTGGCGCGAGGATTTGAGGGTTGCGGCGGGCTCTGGGCGGTCTGACCGCGTCGATCGAGGGAGTTAAATCGGTGGGTTGGTGTTCGGGGCCGCTGGCTCGCTAGTGGTGGTCCCCATGGCGATGCCAGTAGTCGTACCAGTCGGTCGCGGCTTCGATGTCGAGGAGGAGGAGGTCGGAGGCTTCCCTGATTGCGTCTTGCCGCGTCTGGTGTTCGATGTGTTCGATGCAAACGCCAGTCGCCCTCTGGTGCAGCTCGGCGTGCAGGCGGACTTGGTCTTCGAGCCTTTGCTGCAGGTCCATCATGGTTTGGATGGAGACGGCGATGGCGTGGTTGGAGGGTTCCGAGTCGGCGCTCATGTCGAGATTGCTGATCCGGTAGATGGTCTTGAGAGCGTGGCGCAGTTGCGTGAGCGGGTCCGGCCGATTGCCTGGTCGGGGGCTGGCGGCTGGAGTGCTGGCGCTGGGTGTAGTGGGGCCGCGGGTGGCGAGCCAGGCGTCGATGGCAGGGCGCCATCGTTGGGCGGTGTCCTGCATGATGGGATCGAGGTCGGGAAACGAGAGGCCGAACTGGTGCCGCAGGGCCTGGGGGCCGTCTTCGGGCCCCAGCATCAGCAGGCGGCCGAGGGCGATGCCCATGAGCGCGTTGAATGCGGTCTGGGCTGTCATGTCGATCAGCCAGGGCTGCCTGTTCGGCTCGGGTTGGGCGAGCTCGTGCTCGCAGCGGTCGATGATTTCGTGCAGCAGCTCGAGGAGCTCATGCTGGGCGCCGACTGGGTCGAAACGGGGCTCGGGGGTTGGGGGCGGCGGTTGGTTGGTGGTCACGGGCGATCTCCTGGGCGTCAGGTTAGGGCCAGCGTCTGGCCTGTTCGCCTGGCGAATCGTGGTGGCTGCGGATGGGACCGAGGGTCCGCCCGAATGCGGCTCGCCTGCAGCCCCTGTCGTCGCCCTGGGCCGCAGTCTCGGTCCGTCGTCTTCTGAGGCGGGATCGCGGTTCGGGCCTGCTGAGCGCCAAAAATGGCGATTCTCGCGCCGATCGGCGGGAGGCCGAGGCCCTGAGATGGCGCTGAGCGCGTTTTGCGCAGCTCGGCCGACTCCTAGCACTACCCGTATTCCGCTTTGCGGTCGTCCCGTGAGCGGTCGCCGCGTGAAGCCAGGCTGGCGATGCGCAGGGCTTCGAGGGCGATCCGGGCTGCCGGGTCGGTGGCGGCGGCCGCGCGCGCGAGCCTGGCCAGGACGAAGGTGTCGGCGTGGTCGAGATGGCCGGCGTCGGCGAGTTCGGTGAGGCGGCGCCAGCGGTCGGCGTCCTCGGCCGGGAAGCGCTTGCGGACCCTGCCGACGGTGGCGCGATCGACGCCGACTTGGGCTGCGATCGCGGCGTCGGGGAGTCCGCGCCGGACGGCGGCCATGATGATCGCGTCGCGGGAGGCTTGTTGCAGCCGGCGGGATCGGCCTGAGGCTTGGCCGGCGGCCGCTTTTGCGGGGTGGCTGGTCGTCATCTCGGGTTCTGTTCCTGCAACACCGTGGACGTGGCCTGAGCTGCGGCGTTCGGTTCGTCCGTGGCCGGCGCCGCGAAAGCGAGCTGCACATTAAGCGCCGCCCCTCCCCGACCTACCGGACCCCCGGATTGGGAGCCCGATCCCCCCGAAATCGGGAGATCAACTGGGTTCGGTTCGCGCACCACCCCTCGGCGGCGCAGGATTCGCAGCACAGTCGAATGCGCCAGGCCGAATGTCCGGCCGGTTGAACGGATGCTGTTTCCGGCTTTGTAGTGGTCTTCGATCTGGTCGTCTCGCTCGGCGTTGGCGCTGCGTCGGGAGTCCCCTGAGCGGACCCCGCGTGCGCGTTGGGATTCGGGGTCGTGGGTGTACTTGCCTCCGGTCGCGCCGGCTTGCCAGTAGTTCCAGTCAGGCTTGAGCCGGTAGCGCTCGACCGAGCGGGCGATGCCCTGGACCTCGGAGTCGGGCAGGGGGTGCTCGAATTCGCGGTTGAGGGCGACGAGTACGGGCGCGACGGCCATCTCGCGGTGGTGGATCGAGCCGGCGAACTGCATGCCGCGGCGGAAGAGAGCGTCGTTGCGGCCGGCGTAGGACTGCAACTGGATGCGGGGCGGTCGCGTCCAGCCTTTGGGGATCAGGCTGGCCAGCTGTGCGAGGCTGAATGGGTCCGGGGAGAGCCAGTCGGTGGCGAAGGCGTCGCCCGGGTAGACCGCGTTGTGTGCGAGCACGCCGGGGAAGCCTGGATCGGCGCGGACGGCGCGCTGGTACCACTCGGCGATCCGGGTGAAGGCGCGCATCGGCCGGGGGTGGGCGTCGGGTCCGCGTAGGACTGGCCTGGCCAGGGTCCAGAAAGCGTGGACGCCTCCGGAGCTGCGGCGCTGGACGAGCCAGTTGGGGGCCTCGATCGAGGCGGCCATGATCGCGTCCATGATCCGGGTGACGGCGTCGCGGCCGTCGACGTCGAGGATCAGGGTGGGCCAGCTGTTGGCCGTGCGCTGCTCGACTTCCGGGTGGCCCCAGGCGTTTGCGGCGGTCGTGCGCCAGCTGATGTACTCCCCGTCGGGCCGGAGCTTGCCCTGGGACACGCGGGGGTGTGTGTGGGCCTCCTGCAGGCCGCGCTCGCGCATTTGGATGGGCGCGAATTCGATGCCGAGTGTGAGCTGGGCGCCGGGCAGTTCGAGGCGGGCTTGGCGGCCTGGTGCGTGGTCTGGCTCTGTGGCGGGCGGACGAGGTGGCGCTGGATGCGTCAGCGCTATGGGGCGTGGCATGGCCGCTGCTCCTGGCGAGCGGCGGTGCGTTGCTGGTGAGGCATGGCGGCTCGGCTCGGTGCATCGATCTCGGGGCTGGTAGACCTCGGCCGCAGCGGGTGCGGGCTGTCGATGATGTGGACAACGTTAGCAGGGACGACGAAGCCCCCGCTTGCAGACGGGGGCTTCGGGTGAGGGCGGGCGCTACCAGACGGCCGCTCTCGGCGAAAGGAGCACGACAGACCGAGCCGAATGTCGTGTCAAGAGCGTATCAGCCTGGTGAGGCCGATGCGCTGTCGTAAATGTATAGCAGAGTGGCTGTTGGCGGTGCGTTCTGCGTCTCAGGCCGCCCTGGGCGGTCGTTAGCTTGCGGCGGCGCTGAGCTGCAGGCGTCCGGACAGGTAGGCCATGCCGCGGTCGCCCTTGATGCGGTTGCAGTTGCCGCAGAGCAGCTGCAGATTGTCGATGTGGTCGGTGCCTCCGCGGGCGCGGGCGATGATGTGATCGACTTCGAGGTTGCGCAGCTCGAAGTGGGTTCCGCAGCCGGCGCAGTGTCCGGCCTGCTGGCCGTACAGGGCGGCGCGGTTGGCTGCTGAGTTATGGCGTGGGATGTCGCCCATGTCTGTGCGCGGCGGGATGTCGTCGCGCAGGATGACGTCCGATCGGCGTACGGCCTGGTCGCCGGCGCCGAGCCGCTGCAGGACGAGCTCGCCGGCTTTGGGCGACAGGTCGATGCCGATCCACTGGCGTCCCAGGTTCTCGGCGGCGATGCAGGTGGTGGCGCAGCCGCAGAACGGATCGAGCACCATGTCGCCCGGGTTGGATGAGGCTTTGATGATGCGCTCGAGCAGGGCGAGCGGTTTCTGTGTGGGATAGCCGACTCGCTCTGCTGCTTGCGAGTTGAGCAGTTGGATTGGCCACACGTCTCCGGCTCTCACGCCGCGCTCGTCGATCGAGGTGATATAGACATCATCGCCCTTGACCCGGGTGTGGTGGTTCTGTTTTCGGGCAAGTGATTTGGGCGTGTAGGCGTCGTATTGGACGTTGAACGTGTGCTGATCGCTGAGCGAGTAGAAGAGGATCACGTCGTGGAGCCGCTGAAACCGCTTGGCTTTGCCGGTCCAGCGCCGGTATGACCAGATGATCTCATTGCGGAAGTGCTGGCGGCCGAAGATTGCGTCCATGACCAGCTTGAGGTAGTGGCTCATCGTGGGGTCGCAGTGCAGGTAGATCGAGCCGGTCGGCGTGAGCAGGCGCGGGATCTCGAGCAGGCGGGCGGCCATGTACGCCAGGTAGGACTTGTCGGAGTCGGTCATGGCGGCGAGGAGGACACGCTGCAGGGCTGGGTTGCGGCGCTCGATCAGGTCGATCCACTCGGCGTCGATGTCGGAGAGCGACCAGGTGTCCTTGAACGCGGCGCCGGCGGCCTGCGAGCCGATCGGGGCGGCGTAGTCCTGCTTGGAGTTGAACGGTGGATCGAGGTAGATCAGGTCGACCGTCTCAGAGTTCATGCCGCGCATGACTTCGATGCAGTCGCGGGTCCAGATGGTGCCGGTCGAGTAGTTGCGTTCAGGCATGTCGGCCGGGCGGGGCGCTGGTTGGCTGGTTGCCGCCCTCGAGGGCGGGTCTGAGGGTCGCGGCGGACGTCGCTGCGCAGATTGGACAGCTGCGCGGCGGATGTGGGCTGCGTTCGAAGCGCTGGCGGCCGCGGCCGCGGACTTCGTGGGCGTGGTTCTGAGCGCGCTGCGCGGCCGAGAGATCGAGTCCTGGCCGGCGGTAGTGGTCGCAGAGTCGGGGCAGGCTCAGGCGGCGCGGCATGTTTGTTCCTTACAGGACCTGCGCGGCACAGAGAGGCTCTGAGGCCGGAGCGCTTGGGGCCAACGTGTCCCTGCTGCCTTGGGGGAGGTTGAGGGAGGTTCCCGCCGGTTCTGACGTGCGCACGTGCCGGTTTTCAACCCTCAGCCGGCGATCTCTTTCGTGTCGGCTGCTTGGTGCAGTGTAGGGGCTGATGAGCGGTTGTCGCTCAGGCGCCTTCGGCCCATTTTAGCAGTCGTAGCACGGCGCGGCCGTCCCACTGCGGGCGCTCGGCGTCTAGGGCGCGGCGCCCGAGCTCGCGCAAGGCGGCTCTGGCTTCTGGCGCTGAGTAGTGTTCCGCCTGGTAGGCCAGCCGCTCGAGCGAAGGGTTTTGCCGTTGCAGGTGCCTGAGGAGGTCGCGGTCGGTGGTGGTGAGCATGGCGGCTCAGGCGTCCGGATCGAATGCGGGTTCGTCGGGGTCGAAGGATTGGGCGACGTCGGGTGCGTAGCGGCCGTCGGGGTGGTCGCCGAGGACGTGCTCGGCGTACTCGACGAGCAGATCGTCGCGCTCGTCTTCGTCCGGCCGGGGCGCGAGCTTTAGCTCCCAGGGGCAGCGGTTTTCGCCGTCCACGTCGAGCATCACGCATTGGAAGGTGACCAGGCGTGGGCTGGTCAGGGTGTGCTCGGCTGCCTTTGTCATGGGAGCAGGTTACGCCTCGGAGGGGTCGCTCAGGAACCTGGCCGTATTGCCTTGTGCGAGCAGGGCGTCATATTCAGCAACTGCGGCCGCAGGAAACAGCGGTTCTGGCGTTGTCTGGGTGGGGGCGGCCCCGTTTCGGTGCCGGAGAGCGGGTCCTTAGCGTCAGGGTACCGGCTGAGAGGGCCTGAACCTTGCCAGGATGTGGGCTCGTGCGGACGTTCAGTCGCTTTGCGCTGCTTCGTCTGGCTTGTCCGCCTCAGTCGATTGTGGTGCCGCGGCGGCGTCGGCGATCATGGTCTTGGAATCCAGGATCTCGTCGAGCAGTTGTTCAGCCTGCAGTCCGACTTGACGGGTGCGAGGATACGTCCCCGTCGAGACTGTCTCAAAAGTCTCCAAACGCGAAGGAGCGGGACCGTTAGGCCCCGCCCCTCGTGTCAGAGCGATGCGTCTGAGGCGCGCCGCGGACTATGCGCGGTTGCGGACTCGGCGGAGGCCGAGGCCGGCTGCTGCTGCGACGCTCAGCGCGATCAGCAGGCCGATCAGGCCGGCTGAGACGCCGCTGCCGTCTGCGAGTCCACCGCTACCCGTGTCCGGGAATTCGGTGTCGCTCATCTTGTTTTCGTCGCCCGCCATGGCTGGGAGGTCGTCATCGCCGCCGGAGAGGTCGGCGTCATCGCCGTCGCCGGAGAGGTCGCTCTCTTCGCCTTCTTCGCCCTCTTCCATGGCCGGTTCGTCCGTGGCCATGGCGACGGTGAGGGAAACCTCGTCAAGGCCCTGACCACGGTTGTTGATCTCAGCCTGAGCAGCCTGGCCGTTGACAGTGAAACTCACGCCATCGACCGCGTCGCGGTCGATGTCGATGCTCCACTGGCCACCCTCCGCGACGATGGCCGAGCCGAGCTCCTTACCCATTGAGTCGACTACGGCGATCTCGTCGTCTGGTGTTCCATCGAGTCCGTAGAAGGTGTGTCCCGGCTCCTGCTGAGCCGAAGCCGAAGCCAGCGCCGAGATCGCAATCACGACACCCAGCGCAACTCCGATGACTCGAGTCATCATTCCAAATCGTTGCATTTCAGCGTCC
>MPNM01000055.1 GCA_002239025.1 Chloroflexi bacterium bin125
TCGCCGGGCTGGTCAAGGCCGAGGTGCGGCCCGAGGCGGCCCGGGCGGAGCGCGCCGGCCGCAACCCGGCCACCGGCGAGCCGATCACGATTGCGGCCCGGCCCGCGCGAGCGCGGGGCAAGCTCAAACTGCGCCCGCTCAAGCGCCTGCGCGACGCGCTCTGAGCGCGAAACAGCCAGCCGCGCGCGAGCGCGCTGAGCCTACTCCACTCGCTGCCGTACTCATTGCCGGCACTCGACCGCCCCCGAGAGCGGCGCTGTCGCACCGGCCTCTCCTACCGGACCCCTTGCTCGTCCAGCACCAGCCGCCAAGAGACGTCGCAGCTCTGGCGCCAGAGCGAGCAATCCGGGGCGCCTCGCCCGCCGTGTTTCTTGCGCTCGATCCAGTCCTCGCCCTGGTTGAACCATTCGAGCTCAATGCCGCAAAGCGGAACCTCACCCTGCGCCGACTACCAGACCAGAATCACGAGCATCGCGGGCGTTAGTAATCCGGCGGCCGCGATCCAAAGCCGCCGCTTGCGGTTGCCCATCCCGCTCTCATCGATACGCCGCTTCATGCATTTCAGTTCTGGCTCGATGCACTGGCGTGTGTTCGCAGACGGACTGCGGACGCTGAGACGATGAAGATGAACGGGACCCGCCCAGACGCTACACATGAAGACCGCGATCAGCGCGAAGGTGGCTGTGATCAGGAGAAGCGCCTCAAGGGTTGTCAATGGTTAGTGCCTCACGTTCGTCAGGACTGTTCAGCCTCTGGTCTGACGACTCGATCGGGGAGTTGGCATCCGGCCATGATCAGTTCCTCGCGCAGTCGAGGATTCAGGTCGTTGAATATCTCGACCTGCGCATCCGAAATCTCACTCACGATCGAGAGCAGGGATTCCGCTGTTGCGATTTCGGCCTGCGCCTTCGCTCTGAACCTGACGGCCATACCCTCAATCACGCCTATCTCGCGGCGATGGAGTTCGTCCAACTCACGGGGTGGCCTGACCTCCCGGTAGATGTCCGTCATCGCCTCTAGCCAATCGGCCACCTGGCCGTTCGTCGGCGTCTCTCCACCCTCCCAGCTCATCGCTTCTTCTACCTCGGGCTCTAACCCTTCCCCACAAGTGAGGGTGGCGTACTCAGTCACCGTCAGACGTGTATCCGAACAGCCAGCGGCGATCAATGCGACAACGGCGACCATGAGGACTGCTGCTGCGCGAACGATCATCTACCACCCCGCGCCACTCTCAGGCTCGAGTGTCTGGCAGGCAAGCCAGAACTCTCGGCAATCCTCCTCGGGATGTGGAGTGAACTCAAAGGGCGCCGGATATGCAGTCCAGCCCACATGGTCGAACTGTTCGGATTGGTTCGTTGCGGCGAAGATGCCGGCGAGCACCAGGACCGTCACCAGAATGACCACCCGCCAGTTGATGAGGGTCGTCATGTCATGGCTAGGCGCGCGTCACCCGGACAGAGAGCGCATGGGGCGCCGGCTCCATCGATAGTGCGGCGTTGAACACCGTCCCAATCAGCCACCCGACCGCCGCGGTCGACCACTCCGGCAATGACACCGCAATGCCCACTTCACCGCGGGTCAACTGGAGCCACTTCCAGTCGAGGCCAGCAGCGACTTCATCCGGTGCGTCGAGAAGGGGTCCGATCTCGAAGAAGGTGTGGCCAGTCCCCTGGATGCGATCAAGGACATCCGAGACCAGGCGATCTCCCCCTTGCGAGGATGCCAACGTGATTGTGGCGGGCGTGATCTCGGCTGCGATGGGGACACAGAACCAGGAGAGCAGAGAGCCGAGAGGGTGCCTCGTCTGACTTGGCAGCAGGTCGTAACCAGTCACCTGATACGCGTCCACCTCAGTCTCTCCATACCAGCGGAGCGAGTCGTCCAGGCATTGAATCAGCGGCGAGATCGCTAGCGCAGGTTCCGTGGGTGGCTCTGCATCGTCAAGCATCGGCACAGCCGCCCAGCCCCCTTGAGACCGATCAATGCCTGGCGGTGGTTCATCGAGAACCGTGATGTTGGACAGGTCTGGGGAAGCAGATTTGACTTCGAGTCCGACCTGGGCAAAGCCGATTCGGGACGACCCGAGATGGTAGGTGATTTCCGCCTCTTGCACATCCCACACTCGAGAAGTACCGGCGCTGCCCTCAGTTGCCCATCGCATATGTACTGATCGATCGAGAAAGGTGCTCCAGAGGGTCTCGCTCACATCATTTGGAACGTACTGACTAGGATCCACGCGTTCGGGAATCGGGACGAGGCGCCCGAATGCGTCTACAAACAGAGTTGGATGCATGTCGGGCGCCTTCCCCTAGTCACTCCAGCGGAGCCGTATCAAGGATTGCACAACGGATTGTTGTGGCATCCATGCAGCTTGTCGGACCAGTTGCTCAGGCCGACACGGTCGACATTGACAACCGGGCCTGGAACCGATCGACGGAGACGATCCAGTCGGACTGCTAAATCTCTGCGTTGCCGGACAAGTACTCAAGGGTCACCGTGGTCGGTTGACCGGATTCGAATGCAACGTCGACAATGCAACTGCCCTCATGCACATCGACGCTGTTCGCGGCCACATTGCATAGGAGCATCTGGTCGAAGTTCGGCCGCCAAACCTGGTCGGTGTGCGGATTGCCAGCGTTGGTCTCGGCGATGTGCCACGACCACGGCTCCGGGGCGTGTCCCCAGTCCATCTTCACGCCGTGCTTGGGAGTGAAACCCGCCGCTTCAATCTCCTCAATCACGTCGAGTGTTTCGAGGATCGGGATCGAGGCGGGGAGCAGGGATTCTCCAACGTGTTGGCCAGGGAAGCCTTGACGCTCGAATAGGGTGACATCGAAGCCTTGCCGGGCGAGCAGCGTAGCGGCGGTCGAGCCTCCTGACCCTCCTCCGATAACGACTAGCGACGCAACGGGTCCATCAACCATTGAGGTCGGTGTATTCCCGAATGCAAGTGTCCAACTCAGCGCCCATTGGCTTCGCGAAGAGGGCAGCGCCTCGCAAGCGGACCTCGATCGGCCTGGCATCAGGCCGCACAACGGTGACGGTGAGCTCCTCCGACCCGCGTAGCGCATCAATGAACCGCAAGTTCTCGGCTGCTGAAGGCGGGTGCATCCAGCTGTGGTTCACTGGCCAGACCGCCGTCCCCGAGTTGCCGTCGTCAGCAACCCATGACACCGTCGCGGACTCGACGGCCGAGGCGTCGGCTTGGTCGTGGTCGGCATCGTCCACGAATCCCAGGAGCGTTGCCGCGGCGTAGACTTCCCCCTTCGCCTGCCTGATCCAGGCCGGCGCATCGTCGTCAGTCCTTGCCTTGGGACCGCAACTGATCACGACCCTGCGATCCGTGGCGGGATCGCGGTCCATCAAGGTGATGCTATGCCGCTCCCAGTCCGGGAGCCAGGAGGCATAGGCGGAGTGATAGGCGCCGGCGTGCTGCTCGATCGCGTCATTGTCGCAGTCGTCAATGGCGAACTGCACCGGGGTGCGGAACAGGGACGTGAGATCGAACGTAATGCTGAGCTCATCTGCTCCGTCTCTTGTTCCGATCAACTCCGCAGTGCTGGCATCTTGCAAATCGTCGAAGAAGGCCGACTCCACTGCTTCATTCTCCGCAAAGAGCCTCGCGGGTCTGGTGTTCGTGCTCATGCGCCAGCGCCCCCCTTGCCACGGCTGCCCGTCGAACTGCCATGCCCACTCACGGCCCCACACGCTCTCAGGATCTGTGATGTCCGACGGGCTGATCGAGCTACTCCAGGTTGATTCGCCCTCCCGCCGTTCGCCGGGTGACGCATTGATGTTGATGCCCGTGGGTTCGTGTCCGAAATCGTCTGCTGGCCTTCCAGGCTCGGTCAGACACATGACCCTGAGCGACGAGTAGGGTCGGTCGCCCGAGAGGATGGCGCCGGCGTGCCAGCGCTCATCATGCTCGTTGTAGACGATGACGGCGGTGATGTGCTCGGGCAGGCGAGCCGGCGGGTCGGCACTGCAGCCAATCAGGACAGCGGCCAGCGCGAGGATTGGCAGCGCCGCTTTGATCAGGTTTAGACAGTTGGTCATGGCGCGCCTCCAGGTCGTGTGTCAACCCTATCGAGGTGCGAGGGTCGGGTGGGCGGAGGGACCGGGCGATCACCAGGCTCGCTCTCCACGGGACCCGATCGGTCGCCGCGCAACTCCATGTCCGACCGATTGTGGTTTTACCAGCCTGTGAGCTCAGATGGCCCCTGCGGCTTCGCAACGCTCCAGTTGGCCCCGACTTGCCCGTTCTTTGCCCACCGGACTTCCGCCTCGTCGGGCAACTCTAGCTGGGAGATGTGGCAGCTCCCGCTCCAGAACACGCAGTCCAGGGCGGGGGCTCGCTGAGCGTCAAGCTGACTTGGCGATCTCCGCTCGAAGTCATTCGCCGCCGAGCTGCTGTACCTGAACATACGCAACGTAGTGGGCGTGTTGATGTGAAAGCGGCAGCCAGTGAGGCAGACCGGGCTGCGCGTCGATATACCGGTCAGCTGAGATCCATCCGCTTCGAACAATCTGGCGGCGGCCCGCCTGCTTCGTTTGCCGCCATATCCCGGCCCGGGAACTCGAAACCTCCTATCAAGGCAACCGGGGTGGGTCCGTGCTGGCTCGCGTTCCCACGCCGAATCACCCACGACCAGAGCGACTGTCTTGACTCGAAGCAAGGCTAAGAAATTGCGGTCCGTGGCGAGACCGCGGGTGCGCTTGCGTTGGTGGCACTAGCCAGAAGACATCGCCCATCAATCAAATACAGCGAGCGACAGCAATTCGAGATGGACCACAGGGCTCGGCGCGCTGGCTAGCCGGTCGAGCCGATCGTTAAGCTCAGACTGCAGATTACGCACTTCGCCCAAGTAGAGCCGCTTGATATTCTGATTCTCGACCTGCTGTCCGATCGCCCTCCGGCGCGCCACCCGTGGTCTATCGCTGCGCCGCAGTTGCGCGGCCTCAACTGAGCGGATCGGCGCATCGTGCCTGGTCGCTGCAACCTCTTGGTGCTGCCGCCGAGCCTTTGCAAAAGCTGTGGGCTGATTGCTCGATGAGGTTCAACCCTTCTTCGTCCAGCCACGCTGGTAGAGGCTGATCATCTGCCTAGTGGACGCTGCCAGTTGCAGTTCAGCGGGCCGGCCCAGGCCCATCTCGCAGGTCGCGGACTCAGCGCCGAGGCGGCGCGTGGCCAGACCAGCGCGCAAGAGAGTTTCAGGCTGTACAGATGTTGGACGAGAGGTAGGTCGGCTCGGCCCGGACAGGAAGCGCTCGGGCCGGGCGAGATTGCACTACTTGACACGCGTACAGACAGTCCAGACTGCGTGCAGATGCACGGTTATGATGAGGTGGGGACAACAGGCTCCCAAATGAGCCAAGTACTCCGCGCGCCTGCGGAGTCGGCAGGTTGCCGCTGACGAAGGGGGCGTGGGCGAGTTCGTCGGCGGCATCGAGGAATGACTCTCTAGTTTCTGTTGTCGGTCTCCAGGTCAGAAGTCGAGAGCAAAGGGCCCTCAGTCGCGATCGCCGGCGTGATGATAGAACCGTGGTCACCCCGCTGAGAGACCGGGGTGAGAGCGCCGACGGCGATCACATCGGCCTCGCAGGCGATGACCGTGGTCTCGAACAGCGAGAGTCGCTCAGCCCGCGGGACGCATCGAGATTCCAGTACCGAGTGAAACAACTCGATCGAGCGCAAGCCTATGGCGACGGACCGGGTCCTGCGGCAGGAACGCGATACGCCAGCCTGGTGGAGGATGATTTGTAGCATTCAAAACAGTAGACGGTCATTGCTCGGCAATTGCATAGATACATCGGCAAGTCTACACGCTTAAACACTTCAGTCAACGATCCATTCCACATCAGCTGTGGACAACAGTTGCCGAACGCACGGCATCGCCGATATATTCACACGAACAACGAACATATGTACACGGAAAGAAGGTGCGACATGACCTTCCTCTTCGCTTCTCACTGTTATGGCCTAGCAGGCTGCTGAAAAATGAATGTGTGAGATCATGAAGGAGGTACGGAGCCGATAGATGAGGGAGCTTGGCGATGCGTGGCGAGAGTGAGCGGCAGGCGGCGATGATGTTGGGCTTGACGCCGG
>MPNM01000056.1 GCA_002239025.1 Chloroflexi bacterium bin125
AACGGCTCGATCCGCGCATACTGCTTGTCGCTCAGCGTCGTCTGATAGGTCATCTGGTCACCTGGACCGCGCCGCCATCCGCCTCCCACTCTGGCACATCTACGCCGCAATGTGAACAGGCCCTAGCCTTTGAGAGCCTTGCCTTTGAATAGCCTATCCTTATGCTGAGCGTGTGTGAGCCTAACCGTGTGTTCGTGTGACTTCTGTGGAGTGGCACGATTTGTGATGGCTCGATGCGCCCCAGAACCAGCTCGCCTTCCTCAACGGTCACGCCGGACGGGCCGCTGCCCGGATGTTGTTCGAATCCAGGGTGAGCGGTCCGGCGACCTTGGGTGCCGACCGCGCCTACGACAGTCGCGTTTTCGGCTAGATCAAAACGGTCGGCGCCAGTCGTTAATCTCGTCAGAGAACGCGCCTCTCCACTTGCTGGGCCACTTCTGCCTGCTGGAGGAGTATGTCCGTCATTGATAGAAGTGGGAGATCACCGGCCTGGAACCGATCCAGGATCCGATTCATGTCCTCTGGCGTGTAGACGTTGTGGGCAATGACGGAGGCTGACATGCCGATCCGCTGTCCTACGAGCGTAAGAACCTCGACCAGGGCGGCTTCAGCACTGGCCCTGATGCAAGCTAGGAAGTGCAGAAACCTCAGTTCGCGGAGGATTAGGTAGAACTCACTCATTACTCGACCGGTCGTGAAGAACATCTCCCGCGCAGGCCAGCCAATCGGGCTCGCAACCTGAAGAATGTACTGACGACTGGTACGACGCGCTTCGTCAAGGTCGTAAAGGACCTTAGGCGCGCGGTTATCGATGGATTCTACGGCCCAGTCGGGCGAGTTCAATAGCGGAATCTCACTCAGATCACAAGCAACCCGACGTACAAGCTCTCTCGGATATTCGGCTGGCAAGGTGGCGTGAACCATGGACTCCGGATCGAATTGGAGGGGAGCCTCCCACGTGGCGCTGTGCTCAAGCCAGTCCCGCCGCTCCGCTTCGGAGGGAAGTTCTTGGGTGAGTGCTTCAGCGGGTCCTCGGCTGATACCGTTCACCTCGATAAGTTGAAAGGGCGTTTGGTCGGAACTTTCGTCATGAATGACTACTTGAATCCAGAGCTCGCCGGCCGTGAGAAGCGCGTCCCCAACAGCGTGGATGAATCCGTCGACTCCATTCCGGCTTTCGAGCGTTCCGAGCGAGCGTTCAACGCTGTGCGGGGAACGACCATCAACCTCCAGCGCATATGCGCCTCGTCGATCGAGCTGGTAGGGGACGATGCGAACATCGAAGTCCTGACGAAGCATGCTCAGTTGGGGGAATCTTTGCCAGGACCGTAGATCGGGCGTGATCGGGCGTGAGCGGGGTGCCGTCATTGGTTCCTCTTGTTTCGTTCAGTAGTGGTTAGGGTCTGTTCACATGAGGAAGCGAACAACCGTATGGGTGGTTTAGGACATTATCGATGGGGAGAGGGACCCCCTCAGCCTTCGGCAGCTCCCCCTGCAAGGGGGAGCGGGGAATGCTGGCGCGCCGAGCAAGGGTAGTCAGCATCGATGTGAACAGGCCCTAGGTCGTCGGTTCGCTCGTGCCACTCTGCCTGCCCGCGAGCGTCAACAATCCGGTGATAGCGTTGCAGTCCGATCCGACGACGAAGCTCATCGTGAGACTCGCCGGACCAAACTGCGATTTGCTCTCCAGCGAAGACATCGATCGGCTCCAGGGTATTGCGGGGAGAGCCCTCGGACACACCGAGCACTTTGATCAGCCGAGGTGTATGCCAATCGGGCCGACCGCTTCCCAGTGGAGTCTCCGGCACCGCATATCCTTCGTCGACTACTCTTCGCGCAAGCCGCATGGCCCATTCTGCTCTTGTGGCGTCGAAGATCGGTAATCCGCCCCGGGCAACATCCAGCAGATCTAGCAGCCTCTTTGCCTGATCTTTCCGAGCGTCGCCCTCCTGCAGCCACTCCTCCCATGCCTCGCGAACTGAGTTGGCCGATTGATCTTCCCTGAGTGCTTCGTATAGCAGAGCAAGTCCCGAGAGTGCTAAGAGATTCAAGATTGGGTTTAGGGAACCCAGGCTAGTTTGGTATGTCGGCGGTCCGTAGGAAGATGTGAGATGGTCGTGGGCTACCAGTGATGCCCGCAGTGTCTTTCCGAATGTGCCCCTGATGAGATCCTCCTCTCCTCGCGCGATGGCATTTTCAGAGTGGTGCCAGAGCGTAAACAAGGCCTGCCCAAAGTAGTCAGGAACAGAAGTGGTTTGCTCGGGACTGAGACTGGCAAGGGAATCGGCCAACTGCGAAAGCACTGGCGATGAGAGCGAGGAGATTTCCGCCGCAAGCGATCCTATCTCTGGGGACGGCTGTGACTCGTGGCCTGTTTGCAGCTCCTCAAGTTCCAACTTGGCCAGTTCAATGATCTCTGTGAGTTTTTCAGCCTTGCGCAGCATCTCTAGTGATTGTGCCGCTGCGGTCGCCTGGGCTTGAGCAGGGATTTTCTCGCTCGAGGTGTTCTTCACAAAGCGGCGTAGCAGTTGCGGCATTTCAGCCGCGAACTCGCGGAGCGAGAAAATGCACTCCGTTGCCAGCGCGGAGCGCAGGAACCAATCAGGAGAAACCCGTCGGCCCTCAACTGTGTGCTCTACCTGGATTTCCTTTCGCAATCGCTGGGCTTCCCTCCATACCCGATCGGAACCTAGAATATGGACTTCCCCTGTGCCAACCTCATCCCATTTCGTCTCGACCATCGCCCGGTCGACCTCGGATGGCCAATGCCTGATAGCTTTGCCCCACCCCAGGAGGAAGTTGGTGAGCATGAGCGGAGGTTCGGCTGCGATGACATTCGATGCCTCGTTGACCTGTTCCAGGCTCCAGCAACCCTCGCGAAGAACTTCGACGAACACCATTCCGTCGTCAACTCGATAGGAAAGCCCAAGCGCGTGTGCCGTCTTGCCGGCAGCCCTCGTGATCTGTATCCCGGCCATCGTGTCGTTCGTGGCAACGCATGCTCCCAAAGCGGCCACCGCTAGCTCTGCTGCTCGCTTCTCCAACCAATCGGGCACTGGCTTATTCAGAACCTGCAACGACGTCGACGTGCTGAGCGCGAGGGACCGCATAGACTCGTCCGACTCGAACCATCGCGGATACGCGGGCTCGCGTAGAAACCACCCGCTCTCCGGCAAGAGCCGATGCTTGATGGTTAAGTAGAAGGCGACTGCTCTGAAGAGTCTTTCGACCACGTTCGCCATTTCGATCCGACTTACCGATGGTCGAGTGCCCGCTAGCCGAAAGAGTTCGGCGAGCTCCTGTAAGGCTCGATCAGCGGCCTGTGCTCTCGCCCTGAGTACGGCGTCGTCCTTGTGCAGCCCGCCTGAGTCAAGTTGGACAACGGACTGGTACAGGGTGCGCATTGGCTCGCTCGCAAGTGATATCGGGTTCAAGAGATCAAATGCTCCAAAGGCCAAACTTGAAAAGGCCCACCCGCTCAGACAAACGAGGATCGCATATGCGCCCAGCGTCAGATACCCGTATGAGTACAGCCCGAAGCTCTGCAAGAGAACGAGAAAGAAGCCAGCACCGATTGCGAGTCCGAGTAGCTTCAAGTGCAGAACCGTTCGCTGGTTCCTCATGACGAGAGCGCGAACAGAGGCAGACTCTTCGTGGTAGGAGTTGCCTAGTACAATGCCGACCGTGGCCAGATAGAAGCCGAGAAACGCCGCCAAGACTTGCACGGCAAGTACTGGAAAGGCGGACATCAGCGTGGCAGAGTCGGCAGTCGGCACCAGTTCCCAGCCAGCTAGTCGAATCACGACCCACTCAGCTAGCAGAACTACTGCAAGGATGGCGATGCCCATTGCCGCGGCGGACGCCAGGGAGACCAGCGTAGCTCGAAGAGTTCCGACCGTCTCTCTCGCTCCTTCTACAGTCGCCCAGAGGTCGTGACGCAGCTTCACAATCCGGAACCGGCGATATCGCTCCCGCTCTCGTCGACGCCAGTACTCCTGGGACCTTTGTTCAAGCCATATTCGACGTAGACTGCGCGGCAGGCCATCCTGGCCGAGCCGAGTAGTCCAATCTCGGCCGAAACTGCGAAGAAAACGCGTCATTGGCCTCCCACGCTCAGTTCAAAATGCTAACAAACCCTCAGACGAGTTAGCGTTGAGCACCGACGCGACGATGTTTCCTGGGCAGACTCAGTGAGGAGGGCGTTCGGCCCATCACATCCAGGGTGCGCGAATAGGCAGGGCGCACCTTTCCCCATTGGGGGAAGAGGCCATGGCCCAGGCGAGGATGGTAGATCACAGTCAACCATCTCCCCCACGAGCACAACATCTGATTCGGTTGGCGCCGTCTTGAGCGCCGCACTCAAGAGCGCGACCAACAGTAAGACGGGCACATCAACTGGGTCGGACAGCCGGACATTGCGAAGCTTGGCGTGAAACAGGTCAACTTCAGCGCAATCGGACAAATGAGACAATAGAACCCGAGGCTGCCGCTTAGCGCCGCTTGGTCGAGAATGCTGGATTGCACAGCGTTGACGAAGCCAGAAAACAACTAGACCAGCGGGAGCATCTGGAGAATCGCGAATCGCTCCGCTGGCTCGCGGTCTACCAGTTGGGCCACTACGGAATCAGCCAGGCCTACCGCAACGACCTCTTGCCGATTGTTGAGCCGAGTTTCGCACAGAACGGGTTGCCTGAGCCATCCGGAGTAGTGATCCGGGTCGCGGCCGACGGCAAGAGCTGGTGCGCCAGGTGGCCGACCGTTACCGGCTAACGACTCGCGATTGCCGCGGCCAGCCGACCATCCGATCAATGGCTGTCCGAAGACAAGGAAGCAGCTACCGGATTCCCCAACGGGAAGGCGTGGCATCAATGGGGCGGCGGCCAACACTCGAAGAAATGGAGACAGATGCGAAAGCAGTGCACGCTCAGGTTTCCTGCATTTTCAACTCTCGTTCCGAACGTGCAGAAGTTCGCCAGAACGTGGTCTGTACGCACCCTAAGAAGCTGCCGATGAGTCTGTCGGTCCGACACAGAAGATTGTCGGTGAGCGGTCTCGTTAAACATGTTCGCTGTAACCGTTGGCGCGATTGCGATCGCTCGCACGGAGCCTAGTTGCGGGCAACCAATCCGATTCCCGCGAGCAAGCGCATTCCGCTCCAGAAACTCAGATATCCAAGGAGAACGTCAACTCAAAGGTTCTTGCTTTTAGGAAGTTTGGTGGGTGCCTCACCCGATCGAGGTTGCGACCGTTTCCTGCAAATGCTCTCGATTGGAGTTGTCTGTGAGCAGCAGATAGGAGGAGGGAGAAAGTCTCCTACAAGCCGGCTACGGCCACTTGCAGGGCATCGCAACCCAGTCGCAAGCCTTCCCGGCTGGCTCAAGACGGTCAATGCTAGAGGCAGCCTGAGCCATCTCCGATAGGCCGCCACCCCCGCTGGGTTGCGGCTGAACGCGGAGGCCTATGGTCCGACCTGACCAGCCAAAATGGAGGCGACAACGGACTGACCAAACAGGGCAGCCTTCTACTCAGACGACGATCCTGCGCAGAGCATCACGGCCACCTGCACAGGGACAGGTTCCCCATTGCAATCACGGGCCCGACATCCCTCGGTCGCGTGCAGTTCATAGTCAATCTCTCCATCGTCCGGATGCCTGCTAGACTTGGACGACGGAGAACCCCTCACTCCTCAACAGATGGCGTTGTCTGGCAGCAGAACTTACCCGACTAACCAAGGTCCAATCACATTCAATCCGAGTTCGCTATCTGCTAGGTGCTGCACATGCAGAAAGCTGCCAAATGAACTTCCCAGAGATGAACCTAATCGCGGAAGGCGTAAGCCTCGGCGAATACTCCTTACTGCTAGGAGCCGGCGCTTCTATCGGCTCCCTAGGGCCTGTTCACATCGATGGCAGCAGATCGTAGATCAGCGCCAGGTAGATTCCGCTGAGGAAGATCACGTCGAGTTTGTCATAGCGGGTGGCGATTCGTCGGAAGCGCTTGAGCCGTCCGAAGA
>MPNM01000057.1 GCA_002239025.1 Chloroflexi bacterium bin125
TCGCTCCCCGTGACGACTCCTCGAAACACCTGCGCGGACTTCGTGAAGTCGTCGGAAACACTCCAATTCTCTTCTGGGCACTCGCATGCCTGCACTCGCGTGTCCAAGCTGCCAAGGAGCGTCGCCGACAGAGCGATAGACAAGATCAGTCGAACCATACCTAGGTCTTTAGGATCCATTGACTTGAGTGCCACGGCCTAGTCGAAGATATGCTGGTCGCCACCCAAATGGCCTTCTATCTTCTCAAGCCTGCCTTCGACTCCGCCCATGCGATCACCGAGGTCATCAACACGTTCTGCAAGCCCGGTCTGGCCTTCTTTCAAGTTGCTCAGTCGCAGATTGATGCCGTCAAAGCGCGCGTCCGGGGCGCGGCTCAGGCCCGCGCGGGGAGCGGCGGAGAGGTACTCTAGATCGTCTGTTCGGGGTGGGGTAATGGGAGTGTCTGCGCTCAGCGAGCGGCGCAGTTGGTCTGAACCGGACTTGAGCATTTCGCACTTCCTAGCCTGCCTACGTTCGCACAACGTATGCAGACTCACGCAGAATACAGCTTCGACGATAGACTGCACGTGTGTATCCATGCAAACATTCGTGTTGTTTCGTACACGTTGAGAGAGTGTCATCTCCCCCGCAATTCGGCTAGGGACGCCCCCAGAGGGTCAGCGACTCGTCGTCCGCGGCGGCTATCACGGCTCTTACGTGCCCTGACGTTCACCTCGCCGGTTTCGAACGCGAGGCGGAAACTAGAAACAGCAGACGATTCGCATCACGCGGAGGGACCAGGCCGGCCGCCTCAGCGGCCGACCCTGTCCCCGTCGCACTCAGCGCGCCGAGGCGACGAAGTCCGCACTGAGCTTGATCAGATCGGCCAGCGTGAGCTTGGAGGAGTCAGCGGCGACGGACACTTTCGCCTGGGGCGCATCTGAGGGCACGGTGGTGATCCAAGCGCGTCGCCGTCGGCGTTGTCGCTCACCGGCGCGATGAGTGTGCTACACGACCCTCGCGGGTCCGGCCGTACCGGCGACAGCTCCGGCGCGAACGTCAGCACGAAGGTTCTTGACTTTGCCCAGTTTGGTGGCGCCGCCGAGAAGGCGAGGCGAGAGTCTCGACCGGCGCGCGATTGGTGGGGCACAGAGGCTGTGCCCCCGATTACCCGGTCCGCCACACTCGCCTGCTCGATCAAACCGTTCGCCCGAAGATTGATTCTACATTGCACGAAAACCCACAGTCCTTTCTACTGAGATACACGCGTGAGAAATAGAAGATGTGGGAGAATGGCAACGGCGGCCAACCACGTGATTCTGGGCGGGGTGGACGGAGATCGGGATGTTGCGACGCCTGCCGAGACTGCAGACCATGTTGCTGGGCTGCGCCGTGCTAGTCGGTCTGGCCGCTTGGTTCTGGTGGACGCCGCCCGGCGCCGCGGCTCAGGATGGGCTTCCGACGCAGGTAGCTGTACTCACGATCACGGGACTGCACCAGGGCCTAAGGGTCTACTGGTACGAGCCGAACGAGGACGGCGGCTCGCCGCTGACCGGCTACGACGTGCAGTACCGCGCCAGCGGGGTCCAAGCCTGGACCAACGCTGGTCACAGCGGGCTTTCGCAACCAGCGGTGATCGCGGGGCTGCGATTCAACACGATCTGCGAAGTGCGGGTGCGGGCGCGCAACGCCAACGGCGCCGGACCCTGGTCGACGACCGAGTCCCGGCGTACGTTGACCAATGACGGCCGGCCAGACCCGCCCTGGCCGCCGACACTCGAGCCGGGCGACGGACGGATCGAGGTCTCCTGGACCGCGCCGACCGACACGGGCAGCTCGGCGATCACTGGCTACCGCTTGCGCTACTCGACAGATGACGCCGCGACCTGGCGTTCCGGGACGCCGGGCGGCAACCGGCTGATCAGATCTACGAGGACAACGATAAGCGGTCTCGACAACGGCACGATTGTCGGCGTGGCCGTCGCCGCGGTCAACGGTCGCTTCTCCTCTCCGATCGCCGCCGCCGCGCCTGTCCAAGCGTTGGCTCTGAACCTGGAAACCACAGGCAAGCTCTGCACGGCCAACACCTCGACTGAACTGCATTGGACGATCACCGGCGGAATCCCGCCATTCAAACTGACTATTGCGGGCAACCAGATCGATCCAGACGCCGAATCGCACCGCGTCAACTGCGGCCCGCTGTTGATCGGGCGTTACGCCGAGGAAGAGGGTCGGCAACTCCCTAACGTCTTCGAGTCCTGCATCTACAACAGCGTCAATATCAACGACGATTCCCAGGCCGCCTTGGACGAGTCAGGCCGCTACCTCGATGCGTACTACACCACCACCTACACCGTCGAAGCCCTCAGTCTCTGTGTCGCCACGGGAACCCAGATCAGTGGATCGCCGATGTCCAGAGACACATCGACGCCAGGCCAACGACGATCATGCTGAGGTTTGTCGGCTGCGACCGGCAGGCCATGTATGACCGAGTCCCGAAACAGGTCTTGCCGGCATACGACGAAACGACTCACTACGCACTTCATCAGTCACTCCCGCGCAGGCGGGAATCTCGCCCGGTAACAACGAACCCATCGCCAACGTCTTACATCTGGAACTTAAGGGAGGCGACAGTGACATATCGACTCGCGATTGCGGTCCTGGTTGCAGTCGTTGGCCTGCTTCTATGGAACTCGGCTCAGGCTACAGACCCAGCCACCTCCGTCCTTCAGCCGAATCAGATCACCGCGCATGCGACACATGACACAATACGAATCAGCTGGGATACCGCCGTGAGTGGCGCTATCTACAAGGTAGAGTTACTCGATGGCGACGCCCTTCGGAGTCCAGCGCCAAGATACGGTATGATCGCTTCTGAAATGTATGCGGTTGGTCGGGAAGCTCCTTACGAGCTGACCATAAGCGGGCTGAATCCGGATAGCGTGTACTTCCTCTGGGTATCCCGCAATGACCGAGAGAATACATTGCCTGTTGAGATAGCGGTTCGAACCGAACCCGTGCCAGACAACTGGTGGGACATGTACATCGCGCGAGACTTCGAGTCCGTAGCATACAGAGACGGACTTCTGCTCGTCTGGAGTTGCTTAGACGTCCCGTATGTCGACCGACTCGAGATCGAGATTCGAGAATATGGAGCGCCCGACAGCGAGACACAGGAGCGGACCGTGTCGTGCGCAGCAGATGGAACTGTTCTGGGGACACTGCGTCAGGGAACGGTGTACGACATCACAATCTATCCGACCGGCATGGAACACTACCAGAGGAGGTTGCTTGCGACGATCCCGAGCGCGATCCGAACGATTGGGCTCTCAAAACAGGATGTGCCCACGTGGGACGCATCAGTATCTCATTCGCGTGACGTTCGAGGCTGGGAGTTCACAGTTACTGTGGATACTGATGAACCCGCCTCCCTCTTTGAGGCAGAATGGCTTAGGGATGGGCATCGGATCACGAGAGTGGCGCCTGGCCCGACATTTGTCTATCGCAGCGACAGCCCAGGTCCGATTCTGACTCGCATCCGGGCGGTGTCCCGGCACGGTTCAGTTTCGCCTTGGTCAGCTAGTCGGCTCGTCGGGGAGAGACCGTCTGCGCCGAGCGACTGGGGGATCCAGTACCAACGGCGGGGCTCGCGACTACATGTCACGTGGCAGCGGATCTGGCATCCGTCTGGAGTTGACGGATATCGAGCTCTTCTGTTCGGGGGAGCCGCCTTACTGCAGGATGTTGCAACCGACAAGTCGAGGTATGCAGTGTTCGAGCTTGACCCGGAGGTCACGCAGTACGAGTTGTTCGTCGGTACCTACAATAACCTTCTTGGCCTTAGCGAGCTCACTCATGTCGACGTTGACCTGGGGCGACAGCCGGAGCTCCTTCTGCGAGTGGATGACTGGCAACCGTATTGCCAGCCAAGCTCTGGCACACCGATGAGGGGCTATTGGTCAATCAAATTCGGCGAACCGCCGTATCGCGTCACGGTCGGCGCGCGCGACGCTGTGACCACGGTGCTTCCACATGGCGGATTTGAAGCGGGTTGTTCGACCGCCCAAGGGAAGCGGACTGATGACGGTGTTCTTGTCACCCAGGTGCTGGTGGAGGTTGAGGATGGCCTCGGCGGGCGAATGAGCGAGTTGCTGAGCTACGAGATTCGAGGGCAGCATGAACTGGGTGCGACGCAGGTATCAGCAACCGAGAAGCCCGGCCCTGTCGGCGTGCAGGTGCGGAGACCGTCTGTAGGAAGCACCGGACTCAGCGCGGTACTTGAGGAGCGGAGTACCCAAGCACAGTACTCACTTGCGAGATTTGTGATTAGGTGGCGTTCGCCTGGTCAACGGAGTTGGACTTATGACCGCAAGAATGTCGATGTCGCGCTGACTCGTGTCGCAACTATTCTGTGGAGAGGCCTGAGACCAAACACTGTGTATCAATATCAAATGGCGGTGGACATCCTCGGTGTGTCGCCGGAGGAGATTCCGGAGTCGGCGTGGTCGACTCTCCAGGAAGTACAAACATTGCCAGAGGAGTTCCGCACTCGAGTCCTACGGACCGGATCGTCTGTGACCGTCAGCTGGGAGCCAGCTCCGACCGCGCGGCTCTATAACATCGTCTTACGAAGCCATGGCCAGAGCTGGTGGAAGACTCACGACCCGGGCAGCGCGGATGTGGCGTCGGTAGTGTTCCGCGGAGTACCACCTGACGCAGTCCTTGACATCGAGGTGATCACGCCGCTAGTTGGTGACTTGCGATGGTACGAAGTGTTGGGTTGAGTCGAATTCGCCGATGTCGGTCTATCGGGAGAGTAATCGGAGTACTTAATGGGTTCACAGGGCAACTCTTCGATGGCCTGGTTTGCGATCACTGCTACGCCCCAGCTCTGCTCAGGGTCCAGGCCAGGTCGCCCGCAACCGAGTGGATTCGGGTGTAGTGCAGGTACGCGGCGCTGAATTCGCAGTCGTTTGCCGCTTGTGCGTGTTCGAGGCGTCCGTTGAGTCACACCGGCTCTGTTCCCAAGACTACTGCTCCGCCGTGGTTTCGCTCGACGTGGTCGCGCTGGAAGTAGCGGTGGTGCCGGCACAGGCGCTCGGCCATTGGTGAGGCCGATTGTTCTCGGAACTCGTAAGCACGGCGGCTGTGACGTCGCTCTCTACACGTACCGGCGCACTGATGACAACCGCACCGGCCCCGGCGGAGAATCCGGTCGCGTCCGCCTCCTCGCGGCGCCGAGTTGAACCGGCCGAATCCGATCCGTCCGGTGACAATTGGTGGGCACACTCCGCTCCCTCGAACCACGGAAGGTTGGATGACCCCGCTACCGTTGGGGACGGCCGAAGGGGGCTCGCGATGCCGCTGCGAACCAGTCCATCTTCACGCACGTGGCTCGCCGTGATTGTCGTGGGAGCGCTGTTCGCGTTCGCGGCTTGTTCGGACGATCCTGCACTCGACCCGCTCGCCGCCGCCTGCACCGACGGCGAGCGAGTGCTGCGGGCGGGATTCTATGCCTACTTCGCACCGGTCAGCTCGAGCGTCGGCAGCGGTCCCGGCCAGCCTGGATTCGACACGCACCTCGGTTATGAAGCCGATCTGCTGTCGGCGCTGGAGGCGATGCAGGGTGCCGCGCTCGCCTTCGAACGCACCGCCGTCGCGCAGTGGACGGACATCTGGCTGCTGGCCGCCGGCCCCGGGTACGACCTGATCGGCGGCGGCGTCACGATCCTCGATGCCCGCAGGCGCGACGCCTCGGGCCGTGAAGTGATCGTGTTTACCTCGGGTCACATCGCGTTCCGCCAGTCGTTGCTGGTGCGGACCGAGGATCTCGGGCGCATCCCAGATCACGGTGCCCTGAGCAGCAGCGAGCGGGTCGGCGTGCTACGAGATACGACCGGCGAGGCGCGCTTGCTTCAGCTGACCGGGTTGGCCGACGCTGAAGGCGTGCTCGCGGCCGGCGTGCGGGTCGACACGCCGGCAGGCGAGCTGGTTGCCGAT
>MPNM01000017.1 GCA_002239025.1 Chloroflexi bacterium bin125
CCGGCGTCAAGCCCAACATCATCGCCGCCTGCCGCTCACTCTCGCCACGCATCGCCAAGCTCCCTCATCTATCGGCTCCGTACCTCCTTCATGATCTCACACATTCATTTTTCAGCAGCCTGCTAGGGAGCTACCACTTCAGTTTGTTGGGGGCGATTCAACACGGCAATCGGCTACTGACCTGTTCGATCAGTAGCGAACAAGATCTGCAATGGCTTCAAAGACAGAGCGATCCGCCGTTGGATGCTGATAATGAAGTCGTCGTTGCAAGCGACTCAGGCGCAGATCTGTTGTGGGCGATCGATCCGGACGCCTGCAGGCATATCGTGACTGGCCGAGTCCAGTCAGCCTCCGGCGAACCGATGACAGGCCTAACGTTCAATCGCTGTCCTCGCCCAGGCGGACTGTGCCCATCGGTCACGACTGATCGAAACGGTGAATTCGCGTTCCTGGCTGATGTCGTCGGCGATGTTGTATTCGATCTCATGAGCAGTCGGAACCGTCAGAACCCATGTGAATACAGGTACTGGCTCGACTCTCGGCTTCCGGTCACGATCGACCCCAGGGCTCAGAATCACGTCATCTGGACACTTCCGCCGAACACCTGCGGATGAGCCGACGCTGCGCCTATCATCGCCCCATGACCAATCGACAGCACTTCGCCGACCTCGTCCGTTCTGGACAACCCATCCTTGCCCCCGTTGCCCTCGATCCGCTCTCCGCTCGTCTCGTCGAGTCGCTGGACTTTGAGGCGGCCTACCTCTCCGGCGGCGGGTTCGGATTCCAGCTCTCCGTCTCCGAGGCGCTGCTCACGACCACCGAGGTTGCCAACCTCACTCGACAGATCACTGCTCGCTCCGACATTCCCCTGATCGTCGACGGCGGCGTCGGCTTTGGCGACCCGCTGCACACCTGGCGCGCCGTACGCGAGATTGAGGCGGCGGGCGCAGCGGCGATTGAGATTGAGGACCAGGTCGCGCCGAAGCGCGCGCATCACCACAAGGGCGTCGAGCACCTGGTGCCGATGGAGATGATGGTCGACAAGGTGCGGGAAGCCGTCGACGCGCGGCGCGACGAGGACTTCATCATCATTGCCCGCACCGGTGCGGTTCGGAATGAGTCCTTCGAGCGAGCGCTAGAACGCTGCGCTGCCTATCGAGAGGCAGGCGCCGATGTGCTGATGCTGTTTACAAGCGATGAAGCTCAGATCGCCGAAGCAGGCAGGGTCCTGGGCGGACCGCTGTCGATGATGGCTCCCGCCGACCGCCTCGATCGGAAGACACTGACCAGTCACGGCTTCAACGTCTTGATCGACCCCTTCACAGGACAGGTCGCGGCCTACGGAGCAATGCGTGACGTCTACCGAAACATCGCCTCAAGCGGAACATCGGGCCGCGAGGTCGATGAGCTGATGTCGCTCTACCGCGAGGTTCAAGGCATGGCCGGAATGGAAGATCTTTACGCCATCGAAGAGCGCACGACGGAGCGGCCAAGCTGATCGGCGACGAGTCGGACGACAGCTCGTTTGTATGCGCGACCACGGGCAGCCACAAGGGCTGCCCCTACGGTTTCGGTTGGCTCAACAGGATCAGTCAGTCGTCCAGTGGCGCAGGATTGCTTCGGTTTCCTCGACGTGCGTGGATTCGTCGCGGATGAAGTCTTCCAGCGTGATCTTGAGTCCGATGTCGCCGTATTCCTCGGCTTGTCGAGAACGCGTGACGTAGCGGCTGGCCGCGTCCCGCTCCATCTCCAGGACGCACTCGAGCATCGCGCGATTGCCCTTGGGCAACGGAATCTCGGCCGGTGTCGTCGTCGGTTCTCCGCCCAGCGTCACGATCTTGTTGGCCAGGTAGGCCGCATGGATCTGCTCGCCGTTGACTTCGGATGAAAAGAATGTCGAAAGTTGAGGACGATGCGGCCCGTCGACGCGGGCGGCGTAGGTGATGTAAGTGATGATCGCCGCCAGCTCGGAAGCCAGGTCCTCGTTCAATAGTCCGATCAGCGTGTCCCGATCCATCTCCGCCTCGCCTCCTGTGTCCTCGCGATGTCTTTGATAATGAAGAGCGCGTTGGAGTGACGCAACCTACTCCGACACTGGACATCGCCGCGAGTGTGCGACAGAGTGGACCCATGCGCAACGCAACCGTCACTCGTGAAACTGGCGAGACATCAATCACGGTCGAGCTGAACCTCGACGGCTCCGGCAACGCCAACGTGTCAACCGGAGTCGGCATGCTCGACCACATGCTGCACCAACTGGCGCGCCACGGTGGCTTCGATCTGAACGTACAAGCGTCAGGTGACCTGCACGTTGACGCGCACCACACTTCTGAAGACGTTGCCATATCAGTCGGCCGGGCCCTCAACGAAGCGCTCGGCGACCGGGCCGGAATCGCACGCTTCGCCGACCGCACGGTCCCGCTGGACGAGTCGCTGATCCACGTCGCGCTCGACCTGAGCGGCCGTCCGTATGCATCGATCAACCTGGACTTCCCTGCTCCGATGATCGGCGAACTGCCATCCTCGATGGCGAAACACATCCTTGAGACGATTGCCTACGAAGGCCGTCTCGCGCTGCACGTGAGGCAGCTCGCCGGTGAGAACGAGCATCACATCATCGAAGCAACGTTCAAGGCGCTGGCTCGGTGCCTGCGGGACGCAGTGCGGGTCGTTGACGAATCAGGCGCTCCAAGCACCAAGGGCACGTTGAACAGTTAGCCGGACCTAGCCGACTATCACTCTGACTCTCTCCCTCAGGGAGGGGGGGTGAGTCGACGGATCCCCTTCCGGTCCCCTCTCCCTCTGGGAGAGGGTTAGGGTGAGGGGGCTCCCTCGACGACGCTGACCGCGTATTCCTCGATCACTGGATTCGCCAGCAATTGGTCCGACATTTCCTTGGCCTGACGCTCAGCCTCGCTGGCGGACTCCGCCTCAATCCAGACCTCGATGAACTTGCCGGCGCGTACCGCCTCGACACTCTCGTAGCCCAGCGAGTGCAGGCCTCCGCGAATCGCCAGACCCTGGGGATCGTTTACCGTTCGTTTCAGCGTGACGTGAATCTCGGCCTTGAACTGCATCTCGGCTAACCGGCCGTGATCAGTTCGCGGCCGGTCACACGCTCGAAGGCGGCGCGATAGCGCCCGCTGATGTTTTCGACCACGTCATCGGGCAACGACGGACCGGGCGGTTCCTTGTTCCATCCGGTCGACGTGAGCCAGTCGCGCAGCGGCTGCTTGTCGTACGACGGCTGCGACTGACCCGGCTTGTAGATCTCGGCATCCCAGAATCGGGAAGAATCGGGCGTCAGCGCCTCGTCGATCAGGATGACCTCGTCCTCGCCCTGGTCGTTCTGGACCACGCCAAACTCGAACTTGGTGTCGGCGAGGAAGAATCCCGCCTCGTGCGCACGCGACAGTCCGTAGGTGTAGAGCGCCATTGAGCGGACCTTGACCGTGTTGGCGACGTCCTCGCCCACGATCCCTACTGCCTGCTCGTAGGTGATGTTCTCGTCGTGCTCGCCCACCTCGGCCTTGGTTGAGGGCGTGAAGATTGGATTGGGCAGCGGCTCCGACTCCGTCAGGCCGGCCGGCAGCGGAATCCCGCAGACAGTGGAACTCCGCTGATACTCGGCCCAGCCCGAGCCCGCCAGGTAGCCGCGCACGATCGCCTCAAGATTCACCGGCTGCGCCTTCTTGACCAGCATCGAACGACCGATGTACTCCGGACCCAGCGCAACAGGGATGTCGGGATTGTCGGTCGAGTCGATCACGCGGATCATGTGGTTGGGCACCACAGTTTCGGTCGCGTCAAACCAGAAGGCCGACATCTGCGTCAGCACGCATCCCTTGTGGGGAATCGCCGTCGGCAGCACCACATCAAAGGCCGACACCCGGTCAGTCGTGACCAGCAACAGCCGGTCGCCGAGGTCATAGATGTCCCGAACCTTGCCCGAGTGCTTGGGAAGGTCAAGGTTGGATTCGATCATCACACTCATCGCAAACTCCTTAGGAAACGATCTTAGGTCAAGTAACCGTCACAGTCGGTAAGGAAATGCGCTCACCAACAGACATCGACGGCTTCCAACTCTTGGAGTGTGGCCGGCAACCGGATGTCGACGCCGGTTGTCCGACGTTTCACCTCGATGCGTGGAGCGTCCGATTCAAGCGAGACCAGAGATCCCTCTGCTCCAAGCAATCCCCACCACTCGCAACCGGAATGCGCAGGACCTACGAATAAGCCAACGGTCTTGTCCGGTGTGTCGATCGCATACACGCCTGACTCATCAGTGATTGATCTGCCACATCCTGATTCGCCACAGGCAAACACCAACACGTTCTTGACGACAGCCCCATCATGACCCAGCACCCTTCCGCGTAACGAATCGCTGCCTTCAGCTTGGCGGCAGGTTGACCGCCCGCTGAGCTGTTCAATCGGAGCAGGGAGTCGCAGGACGGTCTGGTCTTCTTGACCGCTGCCTGCGATCACCAAACTCGCCTCCAGCCATGTTGCCAGTTTGCCGCCCTCTCCATAGGCGCCGTACACGGTGCAATTGGTCTCGCTGAACAGCATCAACCGATATGAACCGGCCCCAAGGTCGATTGCGAACTCACCCTGCTTGTTGGTGAGATCGTTCCCGAAAGATCTGCCCACTGACGGATAGGCATGGATCTTCAGGTTGTGGACCGGTTGACCATCCTGATCCAGTACCAATCCCTGAATGGCGTGCGGTCGTGGGCTGGCAAATTCGTTGGAGTGTTCGTCGAATGCTTCGTAAAACTCTTCCACCGTTGTCTCGAATGCGATCTCGAAGGCGAAACGCCAATGGTGTCCGGCCCGTGACAGCTGCCGCTGGAACTCGAATAGGGCGTCGTCTCCGACATGCGCAGCCAACCATTCTGCCGCCAGCATGCCCAGCGAGTATGTCAGTTTCGGGTCGATAGCCCGGAACTCCTCCGTTGATTCCAGTTGCGCCAGTGACAACGCTTCTGGTGCATTACTCACCAACGCAATCGCCTGTCTTCTGGCGTCCTTGTACGGCTCATAGAGAATGGCATCCCGATATCGAGCGGCAAGATACTCCGCCATGCCTTCGATGAGCCACGACGGATCGGTTCTCCACGGTGAGCCGTGGGTCCCACGCGCAAGTTGCTGTTGAATCACATGGATGTATTCGTGGTCGAAGGCAACTGGGTCGCGACAGTCGATTAGCAACCCGACGCCACCGCTCCAGCCGACGCCGCAGGCGTTGTCTGGCCACCAACTCACGTCGAACTCAGTTCTCGTCAGCGCTTGGTAGGGACTCGCCATGGCACTTGTCTCCGTCAACAGCATCACGACGTAAGACTCTGCAGCCAGACCATATCGCGTGGCGACAAACCCACTGACTTCTCGAACCTGCTCATACAACTCAGAGTGGTCAGCAAGGCCGACATCGCCAAACGACGCATAAGTGGGCTGCCACAGCCAGGACTGTGTCCAAGTGGCATCTCTGCTCAGCTCGACCGCCAACAGATCACCAGGACCCAATCTGGCAGTGAGACGCTTTGGCTCGTTGAACATCGCTCCAAACTCGTGGTGGCAATGGTTCGTGAGGCTATCCATGCGAGTGATGGACGTCACGCTGGATCCAATCCAATGAAATGCCTCACGAACAGACGTGCCTGGTTCACGGTCGCCGTACCAGCGCACGAGATTCATGCCCCGCTTGAGTTCGATCAGATTGCCCACCTGGTCGGTGTCAAACGTTGTCGGCGGGCCTGTTGTGCCATGCGGTTCTCGCCAGACCGTCATCACGCGGCGAAGGGATTTGAACGGCGCGCTCTGCAACGAGTCACCTCTTGCGCTGCGAAACGTGCCGTTCTGGGCGTCCCACCAGTGAAGCGCCGCAGTCTCGGGATGTGATTCGAACCAGTCGCTCAGGTCGATGGGATCTTCGGTCCAACGCATCCAACCACAGGATGCATTGACCGTGGAATCTGCGGCCTGCGTAGTGTTTGGCGCCTGATCCGGGATCGCATCGGCGCAGGCGATCAAGATGAGCCCAAGCGCAGTCAATCCAATGAGTGCCGGCACCGCCTGCCACCGCATCGCGCGCCTGCCCTTCTCGCTGTGATCCTATGCAGGATGAGCCCACGGGAAGGTGCGAGCCGATGTTGCATCGAATTCTTCAGTGTGTTGTCACATGTGCCAACAGCGCACACAATGTCAGGAATGGCCCTCGCTACAGCCCCAGCCGTGCAAACGACTCGTCCACGTAGCGCGTGTAGTACCTCGGATCGAAGACGGCGTCCATTGCTTCTTCGTCGAGCGCTCCGGTGATCACATCGTCCTCTGAGATCAGGTCGCGGAACTGGATGCCTTTGTCCCAGGCTTGCATTGCGTAGGACTGGACTCGCTTGTAGGCGTCGTCTCGACGCACGCCCGCCTCGGTCAGGGCCAGCAGGACTCGCTGGCTGTAGATCAGGCCGTAGGACGACTCCATGTTCTTCTGCATCCGCTCGGCATCTATGACGAGGCCGTCGATGATCCAGGCCGACATGTCGGTGATGTAGTCGAGCGCGAAGCAGGCGTCAGGAATCGCGATCCGCTCAGCCGAGGTGTGTGAGATGTCCCGCTCATGCCACAGGGCGACATTCTCGAACGCGGTCATCGCGTTGGCTCGGATGGTCCGCGCCAGACCGCAGACGCGTTCGGCTTTCTCCGGATTGCGCTTGTGTGGCATCGCCGATGAACCGGCTTGACCCTCGGCGAATGGCTCGCGCACCTCTCGCACTTCGGTCCGTTGCAAGTGCCGGATTTCGGTCGCGAAGCGCTCTAGCGAGGCAGCAATCACGGCCAACGTCGAGAGAAACTGCGCATGCCGGTCTCGCTGTACCACCTGCGTCGAAATCGCTTCCACGCCGAGCCCGAGCTCGCGGCATACGCGTTCCTCGATGTGCGGCGGCACGGTTGCGTGCGTGCCAACCGCGCCCGAAATCTTGCCGACGGCGATTGCCTCAATTGCGTCGGCCAGGCGTCGGCGGTTGCGACGCGTCTCATCGACCCATCCGGCCAGCTTGAGACCAAACGTCGTTGGTTCTCCGTGGATGCCGTGCGAGCGTCCGATGCAGAGCGTGTACTTATGCTCGACGGCGCGCCGGGTAATGGCCGCTTCGAGCCGTTCCAGATCGTCTTCGATGATTCGCGCTGCGTCGCGAATCTGCAGCGCCAGCGCGGTGTCCCAGACGTCGTTGGTGGTCAGACCGTGGTGGACCCAGCGCGATTCCGGTCCGAGCGTGTCGGAGACCGATCGCAGAAACGCCAGCGTGTCGTGATGCACTTCGATCTGGTAACGGTCGATGTCGGCGACGTTGTAGCCGGCGTTGGCTGCAATCAGTTCGGCGTCTTCTCGCGGGACGACGCCCTCGTCGGCCCAGGCGTTGGTGACGGCGATTTCGACATCGAGCCAGCGCCGCCACTTGGCGTCATCCGTCCAGAGCGCGGTCATTTGCGCGCGTTGATAGCGGGGGATCATTAGGGGATGTACTCCTCGCGAGCCGGAGAGAAGATGTCGATCGCGACAGCGTCTTCGAGCGCGGTCACTTCGTGCGGGACCTCCGAGGGAATCACCCAGGAGTCGCCGGCGCTCAGTTCCTTAGTCTCGTTGCCGAGCTCGAACTTGACCCGGCCCTTGGCCAGGTAGCCGATCTGCTCGTGCGGATGCGTGTGCATGGGTACAACGCAGCCTGCGGCGATCTCGATCTCGTGAATCGAGGTGTGCTCGCCGGCGTTGAGTGTGCGTCGTGCGACGCCGGGAAACATCTCGATGCGTTGAGCCTCGTCGTGCGCTTGCAGGTTCGGCTTGATCGTGCGAGTGGTCATGTCTGTACCTCTCTCATGACAGTTCTCTCAGGGCTATGTCTGTGCGATAAAACGATTCGTCGAACGTGATGCGTTGGACGTTGTCGTATGCGATTCCGCGTGCTTCCGTCAGCGTATCGGCGACGGCGTTGACGGCTAGCACACGGCCACCAGAGGTGACGGTGCGTCCGTCATCGTCGATTGCCGTGCCGGCGTGGAAGACGTCAACGGTGTCGTCGACCGCGTTGAGGCCATGGATCGCCTTCCCGGTGACGTACGGTCCCGGGTATCCGCCGCTCACGATCGCCACACTGACTGACGCACGGCCGCTGTGCGAGATGACATCACGAGGAAGCGTTTCGCCTCTCGCCGACGCCGCGAGCACAGGCAACAGATCGCCGTCGAGCAACGGCAGCACAGCCTGTGTCTCCGGATCACCGAATCGAGCGTTGAATTCCAGGACATTGAGCGCGCCGTCGTCGACCATCAGGCCTGCGTAGAGCAACCCTCGGAACTCGCAGCCCTGGGCGGCCATCTGTTCCGCTACAGGCTGATGGACATCGCCGAACACGCTGTCGGCGTCGCCGACGAATCCGGGTGGGACGTACACGCCCATTCCGCCGGTGTTTGGGCCCTGATCGTTGTCCATGATTCGCTTGTAGTCGCAGCTCAGTGGCAGCGGCAGGATGTCGGTCCCGGAGACGATGGCCATTGCGGATGCTTCCATCCCCGAGAGTCGATCTTCGATTACGACTCGTTCGCCGGCAGAGCCGAACGCTCCCGCGAACATGTCAACAACGGCGGCGTGCGCGTCGTCGATGTGGTCGGGGACGATGACGCCTTTGCCAGCGGCGAGGCCGTCGGCTTTCAAGACTGGCAAATCGTCAGGTCCAAGGATCTCTAGCCATTTGTGCGCTGCTTGCGCTGTCTCGAACAATTCCCCGCCGGCGTGCGGCACGCCGGCCGACTGCATCACGGACTTGGCGAACCATTTCGACGACTCAATCTGCGCCGCTGCCTTCGATGGTCCGAATGCGAGGATGCCTCGCTCGGTCAGCGCATCCACCAGACCGGCGGCGAGCGGCGCCTCCGGTCCGACGACCACGAGATCTATGCGGCGCTCGAAGGCTGCCGTACAGATGGCGTCGGTGTCGGAATCATGGACGGCGAGATTCTCGCCCAACTCAGCAGTGCCGGCGTTTCCCGGTGCCGCGAACAGCGCCTCGCATTGAGGCGACTGCGCCAGCTTCCAGGCCAGCGCGTGTTCGCGTCCTCCACCGCCAACGATCAGGACTCGCATGACTTGAGGCTATCCGACGGCCGCCCGAAGGTCAGTTGTCAAGTCAGCCGGAATGCTGCTCAGATCGCCGTCGATCACAATCGGATCCATGGCCAGCATCTCGGAGCGATAGTTGGAGTCGGGCACGTCCTGCATCAGGTAAATCGGAATGTCGAGCACGTGCGCGAATCCCATTTCGAGGAAACTGTTTCCGCCGATGTAGTTGGGTTTGCCCGGTAGGTCCTCGTTGAGAACGAGAATGGCGTCGGAGATTTTGATCTTCTCGTAGTGGGTGCGGATCAGGTCCTTGTCGCGCTTGAGTTCGGCGCGCTCATGATCGTTGGCGCTCTCATAGTTGAACTCCCGAGTGTCAACCGGCGTCAGAACCTCGTGGCCAGCGCCTTCAAGCACCCGGCAAATCTCCGGCAGTCGGTGTCGGAGGGACATGCTCATGCAGATGGTGATCAGCACGGGACCGTTACTCCCACTCAATCGTGCCCGGCGGCTTGGAGGTGATGTCGTAGACCACTCGGTTGATTTCGGGGATTTCGTTGACGATTCGATTGGCGATGGTGGCGAGGACGTCGTAGGGGATTCGAGCCCAGTCGGCGGTCATCGCGTCGTCGGCGGTGACGGCGCGGAGGGCGCAGACCCAACCGTAGGTTCGGGCGTCTCCCTGGACTCCGACCGTTCTGGTGTCGGTCAGGATGGCGAACGATTGCCAGAGGTCGTTGTACAGGTCGGCGTTGCGGATTTCTTCCATCACGACGGCGTCGGCGAGTTGCAGTACTCGGACTTTTTCGTGGGTGACCGGACCGATGATGCGAATCGCCAGACCGGGACCGGGATATGGTTGCCTACCGACGATTTCCTCGGGTAGGCCGAGTTCTCGGCCAACCTCGCGGACTTCATCCTTGAACAGGTGACGCAGCGGTTCGATTAGTTCGAAGCGCAGATCATCCGGCAATCCGCCGACGTTGTGGTGCGACTTGATCATCGCTGTCGCCGAGCCGTGACCCGAACCGGCGCTTTCGACGACATCGGGATACGTCGTGCCCTGCACCAGATAATCGACGCCGTGGTCGTCCTTCGCGATCTCGATGGCTGCTTCTTCAAAGACGGCGATGAATGTCTCGCCTATGCGCTTGCGCTTTGTCTCCGGATCGTCGACGCCGGCCAATTCTTCCAGGAACTGGTTGCCAGCGTCGACCGCGCGCAGATTCATGCGCATGTTGCGATCGAACGTGTCGACGACCTGTTCGGTCTCGCCCAGACGCATCAGTCCGTTGTCGACGTAGATGCAGGTCAACTGGTCGCCGACGGCTCGATGCACCAGCGCCGCTGCGACCGAGGAATCCACGCCGCCGGACAGGCCGCAGATCACATGGTTGTCGCCGACCTGTTCGCGAATCTCTGACACGGTCTCGGTGACGAAGTGTGCGGCGTCCCAGTCGCCTGAGCATTCGCAGATGTCAAAGACGAAGTTGCTGAGCAGATGCAGTCCGTGCGGAGTGTGTACGACCTCAGGATGGAACTGGATGCCGAAGCGACGCACGTCGTCGCCCATCGCCGCGATTGGGATACTGTCGGTCCCGGCCAGCGCCTGGAACCCGTCCGGCATGTCGTCGACGCGGTCGCCGTGCGACATCCAGACAGGCATGGGCCGCGGCAGGTTGTCGAGCAGCGCCGAGTCGCCGCGCGGATAGATGTGCGCCGCGCCGAATTCTCGCTCACGCCCTGCTTCGACTCGCCCGCCAAGCTGGTTCGCCATCGTCTGCATGCCATAACAAATGCCCAGGACCGGCAAGCGACCATCCAACGACCAGTCGGGCGCGACCGGCGCGCCGTCGTCGTGGACGCTCGCGGGACCACCGCTCAGAATGACGCCGCGAGGATTGAGCTGACGCACGCGCTCCCAGTCAGCCGTCGGAGGCACGAGTTCGCAATACACGTTGAGTTCGCGGACGCGCCGGGCGATCAGCATCGCCGTCTGCGATCCGAGGTCGACAATGACGATCGATTCGTGCGAGGAAGCGCCCTGTGATGCGTGGTAGTTCACGTCATAATGATACGGGCGCACTACAATAGATCTGTGTCATTCGATGAACTTGCTCAGGCAGTTGATCATTTGCGAAACAGCGGGGTGGTCGCCATGCCGACCGACACCCAGTACGCGCTGAGCGCCGTCGCCAACGACGATCAGGCGGTTGCGACCGTATTCCGGCTGAAACGTCGGCCGGGCGGAGAGAACCTGCCGGTCTTCCTGCCACCGACGCGCTGGCGCGAGCATATGGAGCAAATCGCGGAACCACTCGACTCGCGCATCCAGTCGTTGGCCGAGTCGGCCTGGCCGGGCGCGTTGACTCTGATCGTCAACAAACGCGACGACTGGCCGACCAGGGCCGTTGACGGCTCGACCATCGCGCTACGCATCCCCGATCATCCCGTCGCCACCTCCGTGCTCGACCTGCTGGATGAGCCGCTCACTGGCACATCGGCCAATATCCACGGCATGGAGGCTGCGCTGACGGCCGAGGATGTGCGCCAACAGTTCGGGTCCAATGTGCCTTCAACGGGGCATAGTGAATCACTTCACATACTTCCTGAAGAAGAGGTGATGCCAGCGGGCACTGCCTCTACTATCTTGGATTGCACGGGCCGGGTGCCGCGCGTCTTGCGTCGTGGCCCAATGCTCAGTGCGAAGGTCGGAGAGCTGCTCATGCAGCACTGGGGACTCTCCGATTTAGACTCGGTCTCCTAAGTCCAAGGAATGGGGCAACAACACGTGCGTATCGCGATTGGCAGCGACCATGCCGGGTTTGAGCTGAAAGAGCGCCTGCGAGATCGTCTGATTGACCAGGGTCATAGCGTCCGAGACTTCGGACCAACCGTCCCCGATCCGACCGACTATGCCGACATCGCTGCGCCCCTGGCTGAAGCCGTCGTTGACGGACAACACCAGCTCGGCATCGTGGTCTGTTCCAACGGCGTCGGCGTTAGCATCGCCGCCAACAAGGTTCGCGGCGCTCGAGCAGCGCTCTGCACTGACCCTTGGTCGGCGCGACGCTCTCGCGAACACACCGACTGCAACATCCTCGCACTTGGCTCCTACGTGACTGGTCACGCGCTGGCCGGCGAGGTCGTGGACGCCTTCATCGAGGCGGAGTTCGAAGGTGGACGTCACGTACGACGCCTGGCCAAATTGGCGGCCGTTGAAGCCAAGCACAGCGACGTTGCCGAGCCCATCACCGAGAGCGTCATCGAAGAACGCGGCACGCCCGAACTCTCACCGATGGCCTGAGCGGACACATTCGACCCGACCTCTGAGGCTCGCGCCGACTCTGGATTGAATCAAGATGAGCAAAGTTTCGATTCGCGACCTCGACCTGGCCGGGAAGCGTGTGTTGCTGCGCCTGGACCTCAACGTTCCGATGGATGGCGCTACGGTCGTGGACGACACCCGCATCCGCGCCGCTGCACCGACAGTCAAGTACGCGCTCGAACAGGGCGCGTCGGTTGTCATCGGCTCGCACCTGGGACGTCCTGGGGGCGAGCGCAATCCACGATTCGACCTCACACCCGTTGCAGTCAGACTGGCCCGATCACTACGCATGAATGTGCGGATGGCTCCTGACTGCATTGGAGATGTCGCCACGCAGATGTCGAGCGAACTGAAGCCGGGCGAAGTGCTGGTCCTGCAAAACCTGCGCTTCCACGAAGAAGAAGAAGAAAACGACGAGGACTTCGCCTCGCAGCTCGCCGACCTGGCCGATGTCTACGTGAACGACGCGTTCGGTGCTGCCCACCGCGCGCACGCATCTACGCAAGCCGTGGCGACGATGATGCCGTCCGCCGGGGGGCTGTTGCTGGACCGAGAGATCACCGCCCTCGACCCGATCCGCAACGGTGAGGCGGGCAAACTTGGATTCATTAGCGGCGGCGCAAAAGTCTCAGACAAACTGGGACTGCTGGAGCGGCTCGCTGCGATCTCTGAGGTCATCGCGATCGGCGGTGCGATGGCGAACACCTTCCTGCTCGCACGCGGCCTGCCGACAGGCGCATCGTTGCTCGAGCAGAACATGGTCGAAGCCGCCAACGAGATCACCGCAATCGCGGCCGAAGAGAACTGCAATCTGTTGATCCCGACCGACTGCGTCATCGCACATGGCGCAGACGAGCCTCCGCGTGCCAAGCCGCTGGTCTTCGGCGAAGAGGACTTGCCCGAGGACTGGCAGATTCTGGATGTCGGACCGGCAACCGTTGAGGCCTTCTCAGAGTCGATCAAGGACTGCGACACAGTCGTCTGGAATGGTCCGCTGGGACTCTTCGAGCGCGAAGCATTCTCGGGTGGAACCCGAGCAATGGCCGAGGCGTTATCAAAGTTGGAAGACACGACCACCGTCGTTTGCGGTGGCGAGACCGCGGCAGCAGTTGCTCGATTCCGTCTAACGCCCAAGATGTCCCACGTTTCGACCGGCGGCGGCGCAGCCCTGGAGTACCTGCAGGGACTCGATCTGCCGGGCATCGCGGTGCTGCCCGATGCCGAACCCGATGACCGTGAAGAGAGTGAAGAGGACGACGCATGACCAGAACGCCAATCGCGGCCGGCAATTGGAAGATGAATGGCACCAACGCCGAAGCGCGCGCGTTGTGTCGCGGTCTGGCCGGAATTGACGCGATTGCCGGAGTCGATGTCGTACTCTCGCCCTCGTTCACGCAACTCGGTCTGGTCTGGGACTTCTGGTGCGGTACCGATGTCCACATCGCCGGACAGAACATGCACACCCAGCCCTCAGGTGCCTACACGGGCGAAGTCTCGCCGGTTCAGCTCGCCGAGGTCGCCGATTGGGTCATCGTGGGACACTCCGAGCGCCGTCAGTTCTTCTGCGAGGACGACCAGGCGCTGGCGCTCAAGCTGCGAACCGCCGAAATGAACGGTTTGACGCCGATCCTCTGCGTCGGCGAATCGGACGCAGAACGCGAGAACAAGCGAACCGCCAACGTGCTGACACGACAGGTCAGTATCGCCCTCGGCGACGATCCTGCGCCCGACGGTCTGGTTGTTGCCTACGAGCCGGTCTGGGCGATTGGTACGGGCAAGGCCGCAACGCCCGACGAAGCACAGTCCGCCTGCACCCACATCCGCTCAGTGCTTTCGGACAAGCTCGGAGAAGAAGTAGCCGACGGGGTGCGCATCCTCTACGGAGGCTCGGTCAAGCCCGATAACATCGCCGACTTCATGGCTCAACCCGATGTCGACGGCGCACTCGTCGGCGGAGCCGCCCTGGACGCCGATGCCTTCCTCGCCATCACCCGTGCCATCGCCGCCAGCGGATAGGGACGCGGCAGAATCCGCCAACGGCGCATCGTCGCTCGTCGCGGTCGTTGGGCTCACTGCCTCGGGCAAATCCGATTGGGCGATGAGGATTGCGCGCCACATCGACGGCGAAATCATCTCGATCGATTCCCGACAAATCTACCGACGCCTCGACATCGCCACGGCCAAGCCGACGGCGGCGATGCGAGCGGAAATCCCGCACTGGTGCATCGACATCGCCGATCCGACCGATCGGTTCACGCTGGGCGAATACCTCAAGGCCGCCCGAACAGCGATCGAAGACATTCAATCACGAGGCAAGCGAGCCATCGTCGTCGGTGGCAGTGGACAGCACATGCGAGCCCTGCTCGAAGGTTGGGTGATTCCTCCAGTTCCAGAAGATGCTGAACTGCGGCGCAGCCTCGAATCGCAGTCCACACCGTTCCTGCACGAGCAGCTACAAGCGGTCGATCCCCTGGCAGCCGAACGGATCGGACCGACCAACAAGCGTCGGATCATCCGCGCATTGGAAGTCCAACAACTCACCGCCAGACCAATCTCTGAGTGGCAAGCGCAGCGGGTGCCCGTCTCATATCGAGCCTGTGCGCCCGACATCGACCTGAACAAACTCGACGAGCGCATCGAGGAGCGCACGGCGACGATGTTCGCCGACGGCTTCGTCGATGAAGTGCGTACCTTGCTGGAGGACGGCATGTCCGAGGACGCGCCCGGCTTTGACTCCATCGGCTACCGCGAAGTGCTCGCCCATGTGCGCAGCGAAACGACGCTAGAGGAGGCGCAATCGGGAGTTGCACAGGCCACGCGACGCCTGGCGCGTCGACAACAAACATGGTTTCGGCGCGATGATCCGGCGATTTGTTGGGCGGCTGATGTTCCGCTAGAGATGCTTGGGTAAGATGCAAACAACGGTGAGAGCTTCGTCATGTCCATCCCATTTCTCAAAGTCCAGGGCGCGGGGAACGATTTCCTGCTGATCGACGCCCTGGGCGAGAACGCGCATCGCAACCAGATCGACTGGTCGGCGGTCGCGCCGCGTATCTGCGACCGGCACTTCGGCGTCGGCGCGGACGGCATTTTGATCGCCCAGGACACCGACGTCGCCGCGGCGCGGATGGTGATCGTCAACTCCGACGGCTCCGACGGCGAAATGTGCGGCAACGGCTTCCGCTGCTTCACCAAGTACTTGGTCGAACGCGCGGGTATGACTCCGACCGATGGCTCTCTGGCGATCGAGACCGGCGCTGGTGTACTCCACGCCGATCTCTCTGCCATGACCTCAACCGACGCCAGCGTTGACCGCGTCCGCGTTGACATGGGTCCGGCCTGGCTTGAGGCTGATCAGATTCCCGTCGTCCACGAAGGTCCCGCGCCGATTCTCCACCACGAGGTTGAAGTCAACGGCCGTGTCTACGACCTGACCTGCGTGAGCATGGGCAATCCGCACGTCGTCTGGTTCACCGACGAGGAAGTCGATGAGTTCCCGTTGACCGAGATCGGGCCACTGATTGAGACACACCCCGACTTCCCCAGGAAAACCAACTTCGAGATCGTCAACGTCCTCGCACCCGATCATCTCAAGATGCGAGTTTGGGAGCGCGGCGTTGGGATCACGCTGGCATGCGGCTCGGGCGCCTGCGCAGTGCTGGTCGCGGCACGGCTGAGAGGCCTGTCCGACGCTTCCGCTACGGTCTCGCTGCCCGGCGGAGACCTCGATATCGCCTGGGACGGACTCGACGATCCGTCGGCGTCGGTCTACATGACCGGACCGGCCACATTCTCCTTCGAGGGCCAACTTGATGCCAATCTGCTGAGTGTTCGCTGAATGCTCAGTTCGTTTTCCCGGTTTGACGAGCGAATGGACAACTGATGGTCATACCTGACTACACGCGGCATGCACAGGACGTTGCGCCCGGCATGGTGCGCGACTTGCATGAAACTCTCGCAACCAAGGCGCTGGCCTACCGCAACCAGCCCGACCTCGACTTCGACCAGCTCGTCCGCCTGCCGCGGATGCTGTCGACGCAGTGCGATGACGGCTACGTGATAGGCGTGCCCTACGGGCGTCATCTGCGCGTCTTCTACGAGTTCGACACGATCAACCACATCCGCCTGCACCTGACCAACCTGCTCAACGAAATGGGCGAGCTCGCCAGCGAGCACTCGGACGCCGAGCTGATGGTCATCGACTACACCGACTTCCCTCATCGCCACTACGTCGAGCCGATGTTGATCGGCGCGGGGTTCGTTTCGCCCTCAGAGGTCGCGGTGATGCGTTGCCGCGATGTACGCGATCAGTCGCTGCCTGAATTGGCGCCGGGCATCAGCGTCCGCGAGGCGAATTCCGATGACGCAGATGCCATCGTCGAAATCGAGCAACAGTCGGCCGGCGAAGCAGCGCACACGCCGCCGCTGGCCAATCAGTTCTTCGATGAGGCCGAGTGGGTCGGCCTTGCCGAGCGCGACGGCGCGCCCGCTGGCTACATCCGTACAGCACCCGCCGAGAAGCGCGGTGTGATCGCCGAAGAACTAATCGTGCATCCTGATCAGGACCACTCGGAAATCTCGAGCGCATTGCTCGCAACCGCGATGCAGCGAGCTGCGGAGGCGAACCGGCGCGCGATGACTCTGAGAGTCTCAGGTGAAAGCGTCGGCGACGATCTGCTCAAAGAGTTCAACTTCCGTCACGTGACCAACGAACTCACCTACCAGCGCCCCGCCGACCCGGCCGAGGTTCAGCGCCGCCGAGACGCCAAGGTCACTACCTACGTCAAGGTCGGCAAAATCTGGGGCCGCTTCTAAGCCGCAGTACGCCCCTGCCTCATGTCAACGCCGAAGGCTCCATTTTCTCCCCCCTCTGGGGGGAGATGCCGAAGGCAGAGGGGGCTCCCCTTCCAGTCGAAAGCAGCCCAAATGCGCACAGCCCAACGAGTCCAAGACCTTCCTCCCTACCTCTTCGTCGAGATCTCCCGCAAAATCGCCGCCCAACGAGAACAAGGCGTCCGCGTCATCTCCTTTGGCATTGGCGACCCCGACCTGCCGACCCATCCGCACATCCTCGAGGCTCTGCACGAGCACGTCGATGTGCCGGCCAATCACCGTTATCCAGAAACCGAGGGTCTGCCCGAGCTGCGCGAGTGCATCGCCCGCTGGATGGCCCAGCGGTTTGAGGTCACACTCGATCCGGCTACCGAGATCGTCCCGCTGATCGGGGCAAAGGAAGGCATCGCCAACTCGGCGCTCTGTTTCATCGATCCGGGCGATATCGCGCTCGTGCCCGATCCGGCCTATCCGGTCTACGCGATTGGCACGATGTTCGCCGGCGGCACGTCGCACTATCTGCCCCTGACCGAGGCGAATGGATTCCTGCCCGATCTCGACTCCATTCCGGCCGATGTGCGCGACCAGGCACGCGTGCTCTGGATCAATTACCCGAACAACCCGACCGGCGCGTTGGCCGATATCGACTTCTTCGAACGCGCCGCCCAGTTCGGCCTCGACAACGAGATCGCAGTCCTACACGACAACGCCTACTGCGATGTCACATTCGATGGTTACGACGCGCCCGCCTACCTGCAGGCGCCGTCGGGCAAAGCAGCGGGGATGGAGTACTTCTCCCTCTCCAAGACATTCAACATGACCGGCTGGCGGCTCGGTTGGGCCTGTGGAAACGCCGAGCTCGTCGACCCGCTGCTGCGAGTCAAGTCAAACATCGACTCCGGTATTCCCCAGGCAATCCAGCAGATGGCCATCGCCGCGCTCGACGGCGACCAGTCCGTGATCGAAGCCAACAACGCCATCATCCAGAAGCGCCGCGACAAAGTCGTCAGCGCCCTCCGCTCAATCGGCCTGGAGGTCACCAATCCAAAGGCCAGCCTCTACATCTGGGCAAAGATTCCCGAGGGCGACACCTCCGCCGACTTCGCCAGCCGCCTGATCGAGGAACAAGGAGTGGTTGTCACCCCCGGAAACGGTTACGGCCCCGTCGGAGAAGGCTACATCCGCCTCAGCCTCACCCTCCCCGACGAAGAGGTCGACGAAGGCGTCGAACGCATTGCGGCGTTCACTTCCGGATAAGCTGTACGAGAGCGCCCAACAAGGAGTGACGCTGCGACATGCGCTAAGAGATCCCGTCGACCGCTCTGGCTAGACTGATTCGCGTCCGACCGCCGTTGCGGTCGGGACGTAGCGACGGAGACTCTTATTCCACGCATACGCAACCGACAACCCGGCGGCAAACGCCGCAAACGACATCCAACTCATCCTCCACGAGAACGCGCCATCCTGGTTGGCGTCGATTTTCGCCGCGCCGCACATTGGGACATCCACGCATCCGTCGAGGAACTCGCGCAACTAGCCGAGACTGCTGGCGCGATGCCGATGGCGCGTGTCACGCAACGGCTGCGCCATCCCGACCCGCGTTCCTACGTGGGTAAAGGCAAGCTCGAGGAAATCGCTGAGCTGCGCGACCAGCTCAAGGCCACAGTCGCCATCTTCGACGACGAACTCACGCCCGCGCAACAGCGCAACCTGGAGAAGCGGCTCGACGTCAAGATTATCGACCGGACGGCGCTGATCCTGGACATCTTCAGCCAGCGCGCCCGCACGCGCGAAGGTGTGGTGCAGGTCGCGCTGGCCCAGCACGAGTACCTCCTGCCCCGGCTGACGGGACAATGGGAGCACCTCGAGCGGATGGAAGGCGCAATCGGCTCGCGCGGTCCTGGTGAGACGCAGCTCGAAACCGACCGCCGTCTGATTCGCAATCAAATCAAGCGGCTCAAGCAGGACCTCGAGCGCGTCCGTACGCATCGTCAGCAGCACCGGCGACAGCGCGACCGCGCCGGCGTGCCGCTGGTCGCGTTGGTCGGCTACACCAACGCCGGCAAATCGACGCTGATGAACTCGCTGACCAACGCCAACGTGCGAGCCCGCGACCGCCTCTTCGAGACGCTCGATCCGACCACGCGCCGCTGCCGCCTCTCCGAGGATCACACCGTGCTGCTCTCCGACACGGTCGGTTTCATCCAGAAGCTGCCAACGCAACTCGTGGCCGCCTTCCGCGCGACGCTGGAGGAACTAGAAGAGGCGGACCTGCTCCTGCACGTTGTCGACGGCACATCGCCGGATGTCATCGAGCAATGCCAGAGTGTCGAACGCACACTGGGAGAATTGGGCGTCGATCAAAGACCAACGCTCACCGTGGTCAACAAGATTGACGCGATGGAAGAGCCGGTCGAAGAAGTATCGGCCGCAATCGCCGATGAAATCGGCGCGCGGCCAATCGCTGTCTCGGCGCAGGAGAAAGTCAATCTCAAGGAGGTGCGACAGGCAATCGAGGCCATCATCCCCGCACTGGAAGGCGTTCACATCATCCATCGCCGCTCAAACCAGCCTGCGGCCGCCAGCTGAAGTCGCAGAACTCCCTGAGAGGGATTGACGCCTAAGTCCCCTTCTCCCCCCTTGCGGGGGAGATGCCGCAGGCAGAGGGGGGTTCTGCGTTCCTACAGCTTTTCTGGTCGCCACCCGCCGCCCCCCCCTCTGTCACTCCGTGACATCTCCCCCCGCAAGGGGGGGAGAGGGGAGTGCGCAGTCACAGGTCAGCCTCCCAGAGGGGAAATTCAAACAGGATCAACCTCCAACTATCATTCAGCCCATGACCACTCAAACCGCCGCCGGACCGCTTGCACCCTTTCGAGTGCTCGACCTCACCAATGAGTTGGGCCAGTTCGCCGGACGCATGCTCGGCGACCTTGGCGCTGAAGTGATCAAGGTCGAGCCGCCCGGCGGCGACGAGTCGCGCTTCATCGGTCCGTTCCGCGGTGACGTCGTTGACCCTGAGCAATCGCTGCACTGGTGGACGTTCAACAACAACAAGCTTGGCGCAACCCTCGATCTCACCACCCTGCGAGGTCAAGAGCTGTTCAGTCAACTGCTGGAGCAGGCCGACTTCCTCGTCGAAACCTGCCCGCCCGACGCGGCGGCCGCGCTCGGCCTCGGTGCGGAAAACATCCGCTCTGAGCATCCCAGCCTCGTTCACACGTCAATCACTCCGTTTGGACGCGAGGGCCCATACGCCAATTGGAAAGCCACCGACCTCGTCGGCACGGCGATGGGCGGATTGTCGTCGCTCTGTGGCGCGCCCGGTCGACCGCCGATTCGACCGACCGCCTCACAGGGATACACACAGGCCTCCGCACAGGCCGTCGTCGGCACGATGATCGCTCACTTCCAGCGCACGAAGACCGGCCGAGGACAGCACGTCGACCAGTCGATGCAGGAGGCGGTCACCTTCACCCACGACAACGCCATGCCGACCTGGGACATTCGCGGGATCAACAATGGCCGGCCTGGCAACGGTCGCCAGATCGGCGGCTACAAGTCGGGTCAATACGTCTACGAGGCGGCGGACGGCTACGTCGCCGCGCTCTCTTACGGCGGGCTATTCGGACTGACCGCCAGGCAGACCGTTGAATGGCTCGACCATCACGGCATGGCCGGCGACCTCACCTCCGACGAGTGGATGGCCAAGCTCGATGCGACACAGGGCGTCCTGATCCCACCTGCTGGCGAGGATGGCGACTACCTGAACGACACACTCGTTGCCTTCTGCAAGCAGTTCACCCGATCCCAACTCGTCGCCGAAGCTCAGCAAATCCGCAACGGCTGGGGCATCGTCCATACGCCAGGTGATCTCCTGGAGAACGAACACCTCGCCGATCGCGACTACTGGGTCGATGTTCAGCACCAGGAGGCGCATCTCTCCTACCCCGGTCCGTGGGCCAAGCTGAGCAAGACACCGCTCTCGGTCCGGCACCGAGCCCCGCACATCGGTGAGCACAACTTCTACGTCTACGGCAATCTCCTTGGCTTCTCCGACGATGAGATCATGGCGCTTTCTGACGATGGTGTGATCTAGGAGCAACCAATGACCACCGACAAGGTCTTCCAGGGCATCCGCGTCGCCGACTTCGCCTGGGTCGGTGTTGGACCGCTCGTCTCCAAGTACCTCGCCGATCACGGCGCGGAGGTGATCCGGATCGAGTCTTCGGTCCGTCCCGAACCGCTGCGTCGCGCGCCGCCCTTTGTCAACGATGAACCGGGACTCGACAACAGCGGCTACTACGCCGACTTTAACTCCTCCAAGAAGTGCGTCTCGCTCAACCTGCAACATCCGGACGGCGTCAAGATCGCCAAGCGGATTGTCGAGCACTGCGACATCGTGACGGAGTCGTTCACGCCCAAGGCGATGCGCGCCTGGGGCATGACCTACGAGGACCTCTGCGAAATCCGTCCCGACCTGATCATGATCTCCATGCCGATGTACGGTCTGACCGGCCCCTGGTCGATGTGGCAGGGCTACGGTCACGTCCTGCAGGCAGCCGCCGGCATCTCACATCTGACTGCATATCCCGACGAGGAACCGATCGGCACGGGCGTTGCCTATACCGACTTCCTCGTGCCGCACTTCGCCACGAGCGCGGTGATCGCTGCGCTGGACCATCGGCAGCGCACCGGCGAAGGTCAGAACATCGACTTCGGACAGATGGAAGCGGCCATTCACGCTACCGAGACGATGATCCTCGACTACACCGTCAATGGACGAGAGCAGCAAGCGCTCGGCGCCGGTCATCCCGACCACGACATCTACGGCACCTGGCAATGCGCGGCCCGCGGCGACGATGACGACCGTTGGATCGCGATCACGGTGACATCGAACGACGAATTGGCGTCATTGGCCGAGGTCGCCGAACAACCGGGATGGACATCGCTTGAATCGGAATCGCTCAAGCAGCAAATCGCAGATTGGACACGCACACAACAGGCTGAAGACCTGATGCAGCGCCTACAAAGTGCCGGCGTACCAGCCGGAGTCGTGCAGACCCCCGAGGATCTACGCAGCGACCCACAACTCGCTCACCGAGGCCACTTCTGGATGCTCGACCACCCCACGATGGGCCACCGAGCCTACGACGGTCCCTCCTTCCGCCTCTCCGAAACCCCAGCTGAGCTGACCAAAGCCGCCCCACTCCTGGGAGAAGACAACGAGTCCGTCTACAAGAACATCGTCGGAATGTCGGACGAGGAATACATCGAGCATCTGGTCTCGGGCGCGTTTGACTAGGTCCGCAGCAGGAAGACGAGGGCGACCACAAGGGTCGCCCCTACGACGGCTTTTGTGATTCCTGTAGGGGCGACCCTTGTGGTCGCCCGTTTCCCTCGCACACCCAACCTGTGACAACAAGGTCGACATGCCTCTCACGATCGAAACCTACGACGCCGGGCAAATCCTCACGCCCGGCGCCGGCTACCTCAGCGACTACGACTACTCGCTCAACCCGTACGTGGGCTGCGCATTCGGTTGCTCTTACTGCTATGCCGCATTCTTCGCACCTTTAGACAAACAGGACTCCTGGGGCGATTGGGTCCGAGTCAAGCAGAACGCTGCTCAGAAGCTGACTCGAATGCGTCGTTCCCTCGATGGCAAGACCGTCTACATGAGCAGCGCCACCGACCCCTACCAACCAATCGAGCGACGCCTCGAACTCACGCGCTCTCTCCTCCCAATCCTTGCCGAGAAGGGCGCCCGACTCGTCGTCCAGACGCGAAGCCCACTGGTTACTCGCGACATCGACCTGCTCAGTCGCTTCGATCAGGTCTGCGTCAACCTCAGCATCACAACCGATTCTGATGACATCCGAAGAGCATTCGAGCCAAGGAACCCGCCCATCGCCGACCGCCTCGACGCCGCTGCCACGGTCGCAGAGGCTGGTGTTCCCGTCGCGATCACGATGACTCCGTTGCTGCCTCTCGCAGATGCGTCGGCATTCGCAGAGCGGGTCGCCGCCACCGGAGCCACGCGCTTTGTCACCGAGTCGTTCGCATCCACCAACGGCCACTTCCGCGCCGGAACCGGCGAGTCGGCGAGGGATCTATCGACTGCGGCCGGCTGGGATCGAGCCGCATACGAATCTGCGCGCGACACTCTGCTGCGTGAGCTCGCGCCCAATATCCGTGAGGGTGAGTCGGGCTTCAATCCTGAGTATCTGCTGAGCAGTCCCGCGCCACGGTGATCATTGTCTCGGCTACCGCGTCGGGACGACGCATGGGGATGAAGTGATCTGAGTCCTCTATGACGGTCTCGAAGGCGTTGGGAAAGATGTCGACGGCGCCTTGACCGGTTGGCGAACCATGACCTTGCGCCTCGCCCGCCCGCAGAATCAGTGTTGGTTGCGACGCCTGCGCCATCTCAGGCCACGGATTGACTGTCGCCGCATGCTCGAAGCACCAGGCTTCGACCTCGGGATCGCAGGCCAGTTCCCACTCTCCCAGCCGACCTGTCGGGTTGAGTCCATAGCGGACATAACTCTCGACCGCTTCGCGCGGCCAATGAGTGAACGCGCCGCGACCGGTCAGCGATTCCGACATCTCCTGCGGACTACCCCAGATTCGCCGTCGCTTGCGAGCCGCCACAGACAATCCGTCTGGCGGCATCGATGGCGTCTCCCCCTGAGGATTGAACAGCACCGGATCGATCAGTGCCAGCGATTCAATCCGCCTGCCCCCGCCCTGGAGCGGGGGGTCGCCCGTAGCCGCCGCAATCGTGCAGACGCAGCCGCCCATCGAGTGCCCCGCCGCAACGACATCGGTCAGCTCGCGCTGAACCAACCATGCGTTCAAGTCTGCCGCCATCTCGCGCCAGTCCGCGCCCGCTCTGTTCGGAGGCGATTGAGACGCCCCATGCCCGCGCATATCGAGCGCGAACACGCGCCAGTTTTCAGGCAGCAATTGCACCACAGAGTCCCACGTCCGGGCATGAAATCCAGTGGCGTGAACCAGAACGGCCGTGCGCTCGGGGTCGCCCTTGGCAGGCCATTCCCAGACTCGCAGCGCGTAGCCGCGAACCTGTGCGGTTGACGCAGTCGGTAGCGTTCGCATCGGCAACTACGTCCGACGCTTGAGCGCGCCGCGACCATCGCCGAACGGGTCGTCGCGCCATTCCAGCGCGACCTTGAGTCCCTTCTCGCGTCCGATGTTGACGAACTCGTTAATGCTTGGCGCTTCGTGCCAGATCGCATCGAAATCCGCGCCTTCGGACGCGGCCACACGCAGACCCATCAACTCGAACCAACGGTTGGTCGAGTGCTTGTGGACCGTCAGTCCATCCAGCGGCACGTTGGCGATCCGCTGGCAGTAGGCCATCGTTTCTTCGTCGAGCACCTCTTCTGGATAAGCGCGATTGATCATGCCGATTCGCTCAGCCTCGACGCCGTCCACGGTGTCGCCGCTGAACAGCAGTTCCTTCGTCTTCAGCATGCCAATCTTGGCCGGCCACATGCCCAGCGTCGGCGGGATCCCGATCGCGCGACCGGCAGGATGACCGAAGCGCGCCGTGTCGGAGGCGAAGACGATGTCGCAGGCGCCGATCATTTCGCCGCCGCCAGCCAGGCACCAGCCGTGGACCTGGGCGACGATCGGCTTGCGATAGCCCCACATCCACAGCCAGCGATCGACCGAGACGCGAAGATTCTCACGGTCCAGCGCAATCCGAGATTCGCCCAACTCCCAGGCCTGATCGCCGCTGCGCTGGTTCGGTCGCCAATTCATCGCCCCGCCGCCCGGTGTCAGATCATAGCCCGCGCAGAACGCGCGCCCCGCGCCCTTGAGCCGGATCACCCGGACCGAGTCGCCAGGATTCAGCTCCCGCAGAGCAGCCTCCAGGTCGTCGCGAAGATCCCCGGAGATCGCATTCAGCTTCTCCGGCCGATTCAAGGTGATCGTCGCCACTGGCCCGTCAATATCGACGAGTACGTTTTCATATTCAGTCATGGTTTGCCCCTTCAGTAGGAATCAACCGAATGTTACTCGCCAACCAGTTTCTGTCATTCCCGCGCTCCGACGCGGGAATCTCGCCGACTGCTGCACGACCGGTCGCGACCGAGAAACAGCTTAGATACCTCTACTGCACCCCCATTCCCGTCATTCCCGCGCACCGACGCGGGAATCTCGCAGCGAACGGCAACACTGCCGGCAACGGGGAGGCCGTGAGTGGTCGCAGCGGCTCCGGTTGATCAGTCGTAGTGCACCACAAGTCGAGATACCTGCGACGAGCGCGGGTATGACGGAGCGGAGGCGCTGGTCTGACAAAGAGAGGGAATGGGTATGACGGGAAACTCAGTGCACGATAAAGACCAAAGTGGTCCTACCCTTGACGCCGAACCGCCCCACGACCGTCTCCAAACGGATCGTCGCGCCACTCCAACGCCGCCTTGAGACCCTTCGACCTTGAAATTTTGCCAAACTCCGCGATCGTCGGCGCTTCCGCGAAGATTGCGTTGAACTCTGCGCCTTCGATCGCTGACATGCGCAATCCCATCAGCTCGGCCCAGCGGTTGGTCGAGTGCTTGTGCACGGTCAGACCGTCCAACGGCACTTGCGCGATGCGATGGCAATAGGCCAGGGTCTCGGCGTCGAGCGCCTCCTCCGTGTAAACCCGATTGACCATGCCGATCCGCTCCGCCTCCACGCCATCAATCGTGTCGCCGCTGAACAAGAGTTCTTTGGTCTTCAACATGCCGATCTTGACCGGCCACATGCCCAACGTCGGCGGTTGGCCCAGCGCCCGCCCAGCCGGGTGACCAAAGCGCGCCGTTTCCGAGGCAAAGATGATGTCGCACGATCCAACCAGGTCGTTGCCGCCCGCGAGGCACCAGCCATGCACCTGCGCGATGATCGGCTTGCGATACGACCAGATCCACAGCCAGCGCTCGATCGAGTCGCGTAGGTGCTCGCGGTTCATCGCCGCCATCGACTCACCCAGCTCCCACGCCTGATCGCCAGTCCGTCGGGTCGGAACGAACTGGAAGTCGTTGTCGTCGGGCGTGATGTCGTATCCGGCGCAAAATGCCCGCCCCGCCGCCTTGATCCGGATCACCCGCACCGCGTCGCCGGGATTCAGCTCGCGCAGAGCTGCCGCAAGGTCATCACGCAGCGACTCCGAGAGAGCATTCAGTTTCTCGGGACGGTTGAGCGTGATCGTCGCTACCCCACCGTCAACTTCGACGAGGATGTTCTGATACTCAGCCATTTCAAGCCCCCTGGAAACTCAAAGGCGAAGCCAATCGGGTCGGGAGAGACGAGCGTGATTCTATCTCTCTCGCCAAGAGTCTCCTGAGCCACCCGCCGACGTTTCTCGACGCTGCGCGTCCCGCCTGAACTCGATGTAATCGCGATAGTGCTTCTTGCAAAATCGACGCTGACCTAACGGTGTCGAGACCGGCGATGACAGTCCGCGCGTCGCGCCGCACGCTTTCCAGGCGCAGTAGAGCGGCGAGTCGCTGATCTGTGGATTTTGTCGTTCTCGCTCATGCTGTTCGCCCCTGATTCGTTCTTCACGTTCACGCTCGGCCAACATCTGCTGTCGCCTCGCTCGACGCTCGTGTTCAAGCCGCTCTTGTTCCAATCGCTCTTGCTTCTCCTGCTCGAGTCGCTCCAGCCGCTCCCGCTCTTCACGTTCTCGCTCGGCTCGCTTGGCTCGTTCCGCCGCGAGACGTTGTTGACGTTCCTCCTCCTCGCGCTCTAACCACTCCCGCTCGGCCTGCTCCTCTTCCGCCGCCTCGAGCGCAGCACGCCGTCGTTCCATCTCAGCGCGGAAGCGTTGATTCTTCTGTTCCGCCCGTCGAGTCTGCCCCTGGACACTCGCCCGCCGCCGAGCTCGACGATGCTGCTCCGCCTCGCGACGCCGCCGATACGCCTGGATGATCTTCTCCTGCTGTTCCGGATCCACCTCAGGCGCCCGCCGGTACAGCGTCTCCGGCGTCGGAGCCGCCGGATCGCTTAAGCGTTCCAACAGCAGGTCATACGAGGCCTTGAGCCGAGAAAACTGTTCCGCCGCGTCGGGAGCGTCCGAGACATCGGGATGAACCGTCTTCGCCTTGCGCCGAAACGCCTTGCGCAGCTCATCCTCAGACGCGCCAATCGGCACGCCGAGCAACTCGCGAGGGTCGTAAGACTCCTGCATTAGTTGCCAACCTCATGTAATCGCTGCGCATACTCCGACACTCGAGCACCTAGCTTCCGAGCTTGCTCTCGATCCAGATCGGTCACCTTCCGCACCGCCGTCGCGCCGTAGTAGCTGCCCGAATGATTCATCGTCGACGTCCAGGGCAACCCGACAATCAACATCCCATGCCCAATCAGCAGGTGTACCAACTGCAGCAGCGTAGCCTCCAGCCCGCCCGACGGACTCCATCCAGCGCTGAACGCCGCCGCAGGCTTGTCGGCCAGCTCGCCCGTCTCCCAGAGGTCGCCCGTGTAGTCCCACCAGTGCTTGAGACGACCGGTAATACCGGTCCAGTTGGGACTACCTAGGATCAGCGCGTCGCATTTGACCAGCTCGTCCTTGTCGGCAATGTCCAGCGGCCGATCCCAGACTTCAACCCCCTCCACCGACGCAGCGCCCGCAACGACCGACTTCGCCAACTCGGCGACCAGCCCCTGCGAGTCGTAGAGCACCAACACCACAATCTTGTCTGAGTCGTCCGCCATCAGAGATCAGTTTCAAACCAGGCCGCTTGTCCCGGCATTTCCTCGACCCCGACACGCAACCGCGCCAGCCCCGAAGGTCCCGACGTTCCCAGCGAATCAACCAGCCGACCCGCGATGTACTGCGACAGTCGTTCCGCCGTGCTGTTGTCGATCGGCAGTGCGGCGACATCGTGCTTCGGCAGCCGATACGGAAGTTCGTCGCGGTACTGCACGATGTAGTGCGTGTCGTCGTCGGTAATCGTCAGCGAGCGGGAGTCCATCTGCAGCAGGAACTTGTGATCCAGCGTCTCGCAAACCTCGCGCGTCAGCCGCTTAAGCAGCGAGAAATCGATCACCCACGACTCTTCCGTCAGCGGGCCGATCACTTCGACAAACACGTCGTAGTTGTGACCATGGATGGGCTCAAGCTCATCGGCAAAGGTGGCAAAATGACCGGCGGCAAAGCGCAGGCGTTGACGCTCGACCGTTACCGAGTGGGATGAAGACTGACTTGAGGGGTGATCGGGCATAGGCGTATCGTATCGCGAGTCCAGCGATGCACCGCTTAGCCTGCGTCAATGAAGCTGCCAGCGCCGAGAACGATCGCCAACTGGCTCCGCACTTGGCGGCCGGTGATTCTGCTTGGCATCCTGACCTGCGGCGCGTACGGACTCGTCCTCTACGGCTTCGGCATCATGACCGGGCCGATGCAGGAAGACGAGGGTTGGTCTTCGGCGGCGGTCAATGCCGCCTTCATGGGGTCGTACCTTCTCGGCGCTGCGGCGTCGCTCGTATCTGGACGGATTCTCGACGCGTTTGGTCCTCGGCCAGTGCTCTGGACGGGTCTGATCGCCGGGACTGTGCTGCTGATGGCGGCCTCCTATTCGGAGAACATCTGGCTATTCATCGTCTTCTGGACGTTGGGCGGCGCAGTCACCATTGCCGGGCTCTTCTACAACGTCACGATGCCGCTCGCGGCGCGCCTCTATCCGAAGCGGCAGACGGCCGCGATGACCGTGCTGGTCACGACCGGCGGGTTTTCGTCGGTGATCTTCATGCCACTGACCGGGCTCTTCACGGAAGAGTTCGGCTGGCGCTGGGCCGTGCGGATCCTGCTAATCCTCGCTGCGGCAATCTCCTTACCGGCGGTCCTGACGGTTCGCCGGCTGCCGCCGATTCCTCCCCCCGACCCATCGCCGGCAACCGGTGGCGTCGAGCGCTCAAGCCAACGCGGGTTCGGCGGAGTGGCGGAAGCGCTGCGCTCTCGTGAAGTCCAGATCATGTTGGTGATGGTGATTAGCAGTTCCTTCGCGCTCGGCGCGCTGCTGAATCACTTCGTACCCGCTTCTACGGCTGCCGGAATGTCGATCACGACCGCCGGCGCGCTGACCGGATTGCGTGGATTCCTCTCGATCCCGGGTCGCGCGCTAATTGGCCCAATGGCCTCCTTGCTCGGGCTACGTCCGGCGCTCGGGGTTGGCTATGCAGTCATGCTGGTGGGCACGTTCGCGTTGCTCGCCGCTGGACCGATCTACTGGATCTACCTCTCGGCAATCATCGCGGGTCTGGTCTGGGGACAGACGATGCCCCTGCAAGGGCTGATTGCGTCCGATGTCTTTGGACTGCGCCGGCTAGGCACGCTCATGGCGATGCAGACGGCCATGGGTAACGTCGCACTGGCAATTGGACCGTTCGCTGCAGGGCTGCTCCTCGATCTGATGAGCGATGACTATCAGCCAGTACTGGTTGCCATCGCCGGGGTCAACGCGCTGACGCTACTGCTACTCATCTTGATGGTGAAAGTCCATCGCAAGCCCTTGAAGCGACTGGCCGCTAATCTGATTGCGAGCCGAACTGCCCCTCAAAAGCGCAGGTTCGGCGTGCATTAGTCGTAACTGGGTTCCAACAACCCACTGGACAGGACACGAATCATGGGACGACTCGACGGCAAAGTCGCGTTGGTGACTGGCTCTGCACGAGGCATCGGCAAGGGCATCGCTACCGAACTGGCCAAGGAAGGCGCGGATGTCATCGTCGCTGACCTGCTCATTGATCTGGCTTACCAGACCGCTGGAGAGCTGCAGAACCGCCACGGCGTCACCACTCTGGCGCTAGAGATGGACGTCACCAGCGAGGACTCGATCTCGTCCAATGTCGAGAAAGCCATCGCCGAGATGGGGAAGATTGACATTCTCGTCAACAACGCCGGCGTCCCTCCCGACAACTTTGGCGCTGACGAGACTGAGGCCGACTGGGACCGTTGCTACGAGGTCAATCTCAAGGGCATCTGGAAAGTGACCTCAGCCGTCGCACCCCACTTCAAGGAGCAGGGCGGCGGCAAGATCGTCAACATCGCCTCGATCGCCGGTCGTCTCGGAGGAGGCATGGCTTCCTACTCGGCTTCCAAGGCCGGGGCGATCAGCATCACCCAGTCCCAGGCTGCCGAGCTCGGCCGCTTCAACGTCAACGTCAACGCGATCTGCCCTGGACTGCTCTGGACCGACCTCTGGCGCCAGATCGAGGGTATGTTCGCCGGCGACCACACCGAGGAAGTCGTCGATCGGCGCGAGCGCTTCGAGGCCGTGATCGCCTCCAATATGCCGCTCGGCCGCGAACAGACCCCCGAAGACATCGGCAAAGCCGCCGTCTTCTTCGCCTCCGACGATGCCAGCAACATCACCGGACAGTCCCTCAATGTCGACGGCGGCATGCGGATGAACTAACTCGCAACCCGAGCGAACTCCTACTCAGCCCAGGAGAAGCCGGAGCGACTTTCGGCCTGCTTGACGATGTCCGGGATCAAATCGCCGTGAGCGGGCAGGGGCAGATCGCCTTAACGTTGAAGGCGAAGATCCATCGCAAGCCCTTGAAGCGACCGGCCGCTAATCTGATTGCTAGCAGACATGTACAGCAACAGAACCGGTCAGCCGCGCCCCTATTGAGCACTGCTGTTGGGACAAGGACGTACTTCATGGGACGACTCGATGGCAAGGTCGCGTTGGTGACTGGCTCGGCGCGAGGCATCGGCAAGGGCATCGCCACAGTTCTGGCAAGGGAAGGCGCCGATGTCATCGTCGCCGACCTCCTGATCGACCTCGCGTATCAGACAGCGGGAGAGATCCAAAATCGTCACGGCGTCACCACGATGGCGCTGGAGATGGATGTCACCAACGAGGACTCGATCGCCACAAACGTCGAGAACGCGATCACCGAGATGGGCCGGATCGACATCCTTGTCAACAACGCCGGTGTCGCACCCGACAACCTCAGCGAGAACGAGGTTGAATCCGACTGGGATCGCTGCTTCGAGGTAAATCTCAAGGCGATCTGGAAGGTCAGCTCGGCAGTGGCTCCGCACTTCAAGGAGAACGGCGGAGGCAAGATCGTCAACATTGCTTCGATTGCTGCCCGACAGGGCGGCACGATTGCGGCCTACTCAGCTTCAAAAGCTGGGGCAGTCAGCCTCACGCAGTCCCAGGCGATTGAACTCGGACCGCACAACATCAACGTCAACGCGGTCTGTCCTGGTCTGCTCTGGACCGATATGTGGCGCAAGCTCGAAGGCATGCTGGTCGGCGATGACGCCGACGAAGTTGTTGATCGCCGCGACCGATTCGAGGCAATGCTTGCCGCTGCCTGCCCGCTGGGACGCGAACAGATGCCGGAAGACATCGGCAAGGCCGTCGCGTTCTTCGCCTCAGACGACGCCATGAACATCACGGGACAAGCGCTCAATGTTGATGGCGGCATCCGCATGAACTAGCGGATCTCTTTGCTCCCCCTCGCAGGGGGAGCTGCCGAAGGCTGAGGGGGACCCTCCCAACACAGCAGATCAATGCCAGAACTCTGAAACTCACCGCACCACGAAAGCGAAGGCGACAAACCATGACCGAAGAACTGCTTTACGACGTCCAGGATCACATCGCCGTGATCACCCTCAACCGCCCGGAGAAGCTCAACGCATTCTCCAACGACATGCTCGACGCCTGGCAGGAGTCGATCACCCGCGCCTCCGTTGACCAGGACGTCCGCGTGATCATCATCACAGGCGAGGGCCGGGGCTTCTGCTCCGGCGCCGATGTCGGACGCGAGCGCGCCGGCGCCGACGTGCTCGGTGGCGACCCTAACGCTCCAGCCGCCAATCGCAATTCGCTGCGACACTCCGTCCAGCGAGTCCCGCGAGCCCTGTTCAATTGCGAAAAGCCATACATCGCCGCCGTCAACGGCGCTGCTGTCGGCGCGGGCATGGACATGGCCTCGATGGCCGACCTGCGTATCGCCTCCGACCGCGCCAAGTTCGGCATGGCCTACGTCCGCATGGCACTCATCCCCGGAGACGGCGGCGCCTACTATCTGCCGCGCATCGTCGGCATGTCCAAGGCGCTCGAACTGATGTGGACTGGCAAGATCTTCACGGCTGAAGAGGCGCTCGAAATGGGATACGTCTCGCAAGTCGTCGAGCACGATGACCTGATGCCGGCCACGCTGGGCCTCGCCGAGCAGATCGCCAAGATGCCGGCAGTCTCGGTGCAGATGATCAAGCGGCTCGCCTATCGCTCCGCCGAGACTGGCCTGCACGAGTCCCTCGAAATGGCCGACCACGCGATGGTCATCGCCCGCTCAACCCAGGACGCCGTCGAAGGCCCCAAAGCCTTCGCCGAAAAGCGAGAGCCAAACTTCAAGGGTTTCTGACAGGCTGCATGACGAGCTAGATCGACTCGATTTCGACTCCGTCGATCCGCTCGAAGTGGCGCACGTTACTGGTCAACACTATGAGATCGTGCCGAATCGCGGTAGCACCTATCAGTAGGTCCATGTCGCCGATGATGAATCCGAGCGAGCGCAACCGCTGGCGTTCGCGACCAAAGATGCGCGAAATCTCGATGTCAACCGGCAAGACTTCATGTTCTCCCAGGAAAGCGAGCAGCGCTGATTCATCCTGGGTTGGATCGTACGAACCGAAGACGCCGTCGTATAGCTTAGCGACTGAAACAGCGCTGATCGCGATACCGAGCGGCCTGAGTTCCTGCAAGCGCAGGCGAACGGGTTCGACCCTATTGAGCGACTGAATCGCCCAATCGGTGTCCAGCAGATATGGCACCGGTCAGGGATCTTGCGGAATTCGCGTACCTAGTCGACGCGCTTCGTGTATCACTTTTATCGGATCGCGTCCGTCAGGCTTCTTGCCCCATACTGACCCTGGGGCGGATTGCTCCGAGGTCAGCTGGGATTCATATCCATCTGGCTCTGGAACGGCAATATTGAACTCCTGTGCCTCCTCCAGGCAATGGTCGCCGAGAGGCTTGAGCACTCCATCTTCGTAGCGGACCCGAAGTACCTGCATGAGAGTCCTTGCTCCAAGTTCTGGAACTCAGCGTACCAAGATTGGGCCGGACAAAGCGTAGACTCGCTAGTCGTCAGAAACGTAGATCGTCCCGTCTGAGACGCGCGTCTTGAACGTCTGGATGGCGTCCGGCTCGATCTTGTTCTTGATGAACGGCGGCGGAGTCGGCAACAGCTTGTGGATCACGTTCCAGACGCCGGTGGGCAACCACGACTTTGTCTTGCCCGTCCGCATGTCGAATTCTGAGTCGTGCCAGGGACAGACGATGTGCGCATTCTTCAGCTCACCCACAGAGAGCGGCGCGAACAGGTGCGGACACTTGTCCTGGACTGCAAACACTTCACCGTGCACATTCGCGACGCAAACTCGGGTACCGTCAAGATCAGCAGCGGTGACTTCACCCGGTCGCAGTTCCGACAACGGACAAACGGCGGTTTCACTCACGGTGGCCTCCCTGACGTAACGTCAAATCAAGCTGCTGCTGTCACTGATCATCGCGTGGACGGCTACCACAGTCAACGCGCCTACTCTCGGAGCGATGCGCGAAGCCGCCCCGCTCATACACTGAGAAAATCTCCCTGACAGTCGGGATGAACGGATATTCAATCATGGACTTCGAGCATTACCTCTTTCCTCCGCGCGTGGCCATTGTCGAAGTGGCCGGACAGATCGGCGCAAGGATCAATCCACGCGAACTCTCCCGCACCTTCAACAGCATCGCTGAGAACCCGCGATATCCCGCAGTCGTACTCGACATCGATTCGCCTGGTGGAGGCGCAGCCGCCTCGGAGGCGCTGTACCTTGCGGCCAAGCGACTGTCCGACAAGAAGCCGGTCGCCGCAGCGATCCGGGGCGTCGGAGCATCGGGCGGCTACATGATCGCCTGCGCAGCCAACCCGATCTTCGCCCTGCCCACGTCAGTCGTCGGTTCGATCGGCGTGATCTGGACCGCGCCAATGATCTCCGAGGCGCTCGACCGCGTCGGAGTCAAGATGCGGACTCGAGCCGCGGGTGAATACAAGGACATGGGCTCTCTCTTCCGCGAGAACACGCCAGAGGAAGACCAGAAGCTCGACGCGCTGATCCACTCCGTTTACGAGCGCTTCGTCGACATCGTCGCCGAAGGACGCCCCGATCTGGAGCGTGATCGCGTCGCCGAACTGGCCTCCGGCGAGATCCACACTGGAGCCGAGGCACACGAACTCGGTCTCGTCGATCAGCTCGGAGACCTCAGCGACGCGATCGAGTGGGCTGCCGACGCCGCCGGCATAGAAAAACGAACCACACTCGTCCGCCCCAAGCGAGGCCTGCTGCAAATGCTCATGACCCAGGGAGCCGACTCCCTGGCCAACGCCCTGGTCGACAGCTTCATTGAGCGAGTCGACGCAGCAAAATCAGAGCGACTACTCGAAGCTCGGATGCGCATCAATCGATAGCAGCCCAGTCCCCGCTTCACGCAAGGACCTGCTCCCGCTCGGTCAGACCACTGTCATACCCGCGCTCGCCGCGGGTATCTCGCCTTGCGAGGCACAGACGTCGAGCACTTCACTGCGAGATTGCCGCGGCAAGCGCGGCAATGACGGAGGTGGGGACAATCGCCAGCGCCAATCGAGGGCACTAACCGACGAGCGCACAAACCTTCATCACAACGTCCGCATCATCGTCGGACCGTTGATGATGTCATCTGCGTGCTGATTGTCGTGCAACGCCCAGGCCTCTAACAGCGACAGTCCGTTGCCCGCAAATCCCATCCGCATCAACACTTGGTCCTCGGTCAGCGCTGCGAAGTACATCGTTGACTTCTCCGCGCCCGCCTGTAACTGCTCCGCCAACGCGTCCACCGACTGTCCCTGAAATCTCTCTGCTCCAAGCGCGTTGGCCCGATCAAGTTCGAGACTCGGGACCGACGGATCCGGTTTCCACTCTTCCAACGGCGACCCATTGAGCACCGCAATCAACACATCGTGATAGCGACGGTCCGAGGCCGCCAAGTGAGCCAAGACATCGCGCCGAGACCACGCAGGCGCTGCCGAATCCTTGAGCCAGACCGGACCAGGCAACGACTCCACCATCTGTATCAACCGTCGGCGAGCACGCAACGCCCGGGTCAGTGGTACCCACAGGGCAGGGATAAAGTCGTCGGCCGGTAGTGGCGGTTCCGTCGCCAGCAGCGGACGGTCATCCATCGTGGCAGCTACCAGCTCATCGACGGGTCGGGTGGACCCATCTTTCGATAGTTGCCGCCGTAGAACAGGATTGGCTCATCGTCTGACTGCTTCACAAACGCCTTGACCTCGCCAATGATGATCTCATGGTCGCCGCCATCGACGACTGAATGAATGTCGCAATCGAAGACCATCGTCGCTGCCGCCAGCCGCGGCTGACCGGTCTCACCGAGCACGTGCTCATGCTCGTCGAATTGGTGAGGCGGCGGCGGTCGCTTGCTGCTGGCGAAGAAGTTGGACGTATCCATTGCCGTGTCGGGCAGAATATTGACCGTGTATGCCCCTGTCTCCTTGAGCAGCGGCAAGACGCTCGCGCTCTTGTCGACGCAGACCAGCACCAACGGGGGATCAAGCGACAGCGACGAAAACGACTGAGCCGTCATCCCAACGAAGTTCGGATCAGTCCCGGTCGTAACGACAGTGACGCCGCTCGGGAACATCCCCAGTGCATTGCGGAACTCTCGGTCATCGAAGTCCATGGTGGCTCCCTTTCGACGTTGATCCGGCGGATGCTCAGTTTAACGCAGCGGCAGATCGAGCACCGTCATCAACCCGCGCCGAGTATGAGGAATCACCCGAGCCGCCCGCAGCGCCGCCGCCGCCGTCGCATCGTCGCCAAACACTCCACCTTCGAACCGAAGTTTGAGCGGCGGCGTTCCGTCGACCACGATCTCGTCGTACTCCTCATCAACAGACGCGTTCGCTTCGAAGTGCAACCGCACCCGATGCCCGTCGTACGTCGAGCCCTCGAGCGTCTCCAGCGTTCCTTGCACGAGCTCCTGACCTGCGACCTCGCATGGGACCATGTCGTGCTGCCAATCAACGAGCTTCCAGCCCAGCGAGTAAGCAAGCAACCTGGCCGACTCCACCAGCCCTACATGACCGAATCCACCCGCGTCGCGCTTCTCTTCCCACTGCGCCAGCGATATCCCCATCCCCACCTTCTCCTGGAACGGAACCCGCCGCCGCGATGGGTCCTGCACACGCCGCACCGAGACCGACTTGATGCTGTGCGAAATCGCCGACATCGACGCCGGCAGCGCATCCATCAGGAACCCCGGATTCACTCCAGTGCCAACGACCGTGCGGTCAGCCCGCCGAGCCAGCAAGTCAAGCCCGGACGCGATCTCTGGATGCCGCGCTTGGGCAAAGGACAGCTCCTCGCAGGTCGAGACGACATGCAAGTCCTGTCGTAGAGCTTCCTCAATCTGCGGCGACACCTGCTCGAGGTACGAGCCGGTGCAGTGAATCAGAATTCCCCCATCCGATCGCGCATCGACCCGCGCCGCTGACACGGCCTGCCGGATCACGATCTCGGGAGCGCCATCGATGAAATCGGACAGCGGCTTGCCGACCATGTCGGGATTGATCTCGACTGCGCCCACGACTTCAAGGAACGGATCACTCAGCGCCGCCTCAGCGATCCGCAGTCCGATCGGTCCAAGCCCTTGCACGATTACGGGAAGCGGAGCGCTCATCCGGTACCTCCAGCACGTCGTCGATATACGGTGATAATCTCACTGGTCTGCGCATACGGTAGCAACGAAATCGAGTCCGTCATGGTCGACTACCCGGACCACAACGCCGAATCGATCGAAGCATGGGAACAGAACGCCGAGTTCTGGGACGAAGCACAGGGCGACGATGGCAACTACTGGCAACGGGTGCTGGTTTTTCCCAACACGCTCGATCTCCTGCAGCCGCTGCCGGCTTCCGTAGTGGAAATCGCCTGTGGCAACGGAAACTTCGCGCGACAGCTCGCAAGGCTGGGAGTCTCAGTCACCGCCACCGACGGCTCTCAGGCTCAGCTCGACGCTGCCCGCCAGCGCTCCGAGGGCTTGCCGATCAACCTGTTCAAACTCGACGCCACCGACCGCGCCCAACTGGCTGCTCTCTCAGGCGCAAAGGACGCTCCGTTCGGAGCCGCTGTATGCAATATGGCGCTGATGGACATCGCCGAGATCACGCCAATCTTCGATATGCTGCCGCTCGCCCTGGCCGAGGGCGCACCGTTCATCTTCTCCGTCCTTCACCCAGCGTTCACGCCAGGCCCACACGTGCGTCTGTTTCAGGAACGCACCGAGACCACGGACGGGCGTCTGATCGAAGAATCGGGAGTCCGCATCACCAGTTATCACAATCGAGGTGTGCACCAGGGAGTCGCAGTGTTTGGTCAACCGGCCATCCAGCCATACTTCGAGCGAACCCTGACCGAGCTCTTCGAAACCGCCTTCAACCGAGGCTGGGTACTCGATGGAATCCGGGAACCCGCCATCACCGATGGAGGAAAAGGAGACGCCGAGGGTCGGCTGAGCTGGGACCACCTGCCCGACATCCCACCAGTAATGGTCGCCCGCCTGCGGCATCGGGGCTGAGAGGAGCTCCCCCCTTGGGGGAGCTGTCACGAAGTGACTGAGGGGGCCACGGTTGGTTTAACCGCCAAGTGACTGCGAGTCTCAGACCATCACTCCGCTGCTGCGCGGCACCTCCCCCAAGGGGGAGGCCCAACGCAGGCGCCTATGGCATCGGCGACCATTCGGTCGGCTGGAGGAGCCGATTCTCGATGTGGTGCACCAGCGGACCATCCTCCTCCGACGCGGCTCGCGCGGCTTGCCACTCCGGATCTGCGGCGAAACTCTTCCAGGCTTCCTCGCGCTGGCCGTGATTCTCGTAGCTGAGGATGTACCAGAGCTCGTCCGAGCGACCGCCGACCGAGTTCGTCCAGTAGCCCACGTTGTGGATCCCGTGGCGCTCGAACAGCTCCATCGTGTGGTCGCGGAAGCGCTTCATCAGGCTGCCCATCTTGCCCGGGTGCGCCGTGTAGATTCGCAGTTCGTAAATCATCAGTCGTTCCTCTTTCTGTGCTCAGTCGTTCAAGACGTGCATGCGTAACGCCGACGGATACTCTCCGCCACGACGAATCGAGTTGATCGCCGGCAGCATCTCGGTCGCCGAGTTGACTGATCCGCCGTCATTCGAGTTCGCCATGAAGCGAGGGTAGTTGCTACTGGACACTTCCAACCGAATTCGGTGTCCAACGTCGAATCGATGCCCCAGCGACGCCAGCTCTACGGTCACCTTGACCACTTCGCCCGGGGACAGGAACACTTCGCGGTCAAAGCCTTCGCGGAAGCGAGCCCGCATAATCCCGTCAACCAGCGAGACCGCCTTGCCGTCCGGATCAACATCGACCAGTTTGGCCGTAATGTCGGTGTCCGGACGATCGCTGGAGAACCAGATGTCAACTTCGACCGGCCCAGCGACATCAACCGCTTCGGTGAACGGATCGCTGGTGTAGCAGAGCACATCGTCTCGACTCTCCGCACGGCTCTGGTCGCGCGGACCCGGCATGCCAATCGCCTGTTGCAACGTGGATCCGCCATTGGTGATCACTGGCTTGTACCCCGTGTAGAGGTACTCGTCCCAGCGAAGATCCTCCTCGGGACATTCTGGAGTCAGCCGGCCATCGCCATAATGCAAGTTGCCGCCTCCGTGAGAACCGAGGTAGAGCGTCTGTTCCTCTGCATTCGGCGGAGGCCACGATTCCGCGGTGCGCCACTCGTTCGCGCCCATCAGGAACCAGCGCACGTTCGACAATTCGCGATCGCGGCCCTTCAAGTGTCGATCGAGGAAGACATTGATGTCGGCGATCACATTCGCCGCGGCCGCCGCGCCGGTCGGGCCGAACTCCAACTCGCCCAGCCAGCGGTCGTAGTTGGTGTGCGCCCAGGGACCCATGATCAGGTGCTGCTCGGGATTTCCCTCCGCCGAGATGCCGCGGAAGTTACGCACCGTGCCAATGCCAAAGATGTCGAACCAACCGCCGATATGCAGCATCGGCACCTGGAAACGCGAGTAGTCGGCGGAGTGCCTGACCGATTCCCAGTAGTCGTCGCGAGTCTCATGCTCCAGCCACTCGTGCCAATAAGCAGCCACACCGTCCTGGGAAATCCCCGGCATCGAGTTCAACGGACGGCTGCCTAGCAACTGGAATCCATTACCCATCACTGCCTCGGTCAATTCCGCCGCAGCATCCGTCGGACGAGTATGGTCCTGCTGCAAGTACCCCGTCGCCGCCAGACCGCTGCCCCACAATCCGACAAACCCGAGCTGAAACGCGCCGCCCTGATACGTCCAGCCGTCGTAGTAGTCGTCGGCGGTGATGATCGGAATCGCGCAACGCAGCGACGGTGGACGCTCGCGAGCCGCCAGCATGGTCGTCGCGCCGACATACGACGGCCCATAGATCGCCGTGTTGCCGTCGCACCAGGGTTGCTCGGCGACCCATTCCAGCGTGTCGTAGCCGTCCGGCCCTTCCTGGTGGAAGGGTTTGAAATCGCCCTCAGAGGCGTAGCGCCCGCGCGTGTCGCAAACGACCACCGCATACCCACGTTCAGCCAACTTCAACGCGCTCGGCATCACCGCGACGAGGCCCGCACCAGACATTTCCTTGTCATATGGCGTCCGCGTCACAATGCCGGGTACAGCCTTGCCTGGTTGGTCAGTGTTCTCTGGGCGATAAAGGTCGGCGCGCAGGATGACGCCGTCACGCATGGGGATATCGAGGTTCTTTTCGACGATTACGCGTTCGACGGCCACATCACACTCCAGTTCGTAAACCTGTCTGACGAACGCTATGCTAGAAAACGAGAGTTGGACAGGGGAATCCGATGACCACCAACGTGGATGCAGGCGAACTGGGTATCACATTCTCGGATGTGGCGCGCTCAAAACTGGTCGAGGTCTTGACCGGTTATCCGGAAGAAGTCGCTGGGTTACGCCTGAAGATCACCGGGCGTACCTCGGAAGGATTCGAACACGTCCTGACGATCGTCGAAAAGGGCATCGAACCCGAAGACGACGCGACCGTCCAGTATCCCGACTTCCTCCTCTACGTCGAGGGCGAACACATCGAAGATCTGCGCGGCACCAACGTCCACTACGAGTTCAAGGGCCCCAACGTCTCCGGCCTCGAATTCCATAACCCCAATCCCGTCTGGCGAGACCCATTGGCGCAAGAAATCCAGCGCATCTTCGACGAGCAGGTCAACCCCCAAATCGCCGCCCACGGCGGGTTCGTCCAACTGCTCGAACTCCGAGGCAAGCGAGCCTACATCGAAATGGGCGGAGGCTGCCAGGGCTGCGGTATGGCCAACGTCACGCTTAAGCAGGGCATCGAAGTCGCCGTCAAAGAAGCCCTCCCCGAAATCGAGGAACTCGTCGACGTCACCGACCACCAGTCAGGCGACAACCCCTACTACCAGCCCTCCAAGAAGTAGCTCCCTCCGTCCTCGCTGGCAAGCGCTCCACGAGAAGCACGGCCTGGCTCCGCGCTCCCCCTTGCACGGGGAGCTGCCGCAGGCTGAGGGGGTCCCACTCCCCACAAGCCAACTAGCGAGATCCAACTTTGCCCTTCAGCCCTCACGCGATCATGTTCAAGGCCCAGCGCTAGTGGCATCCTGGCCCGCGATATGGTGAGTCCGTGACACAAGTCCTCCTCATCTCCACCTATGAACAAGGCCACCAGCCACTCAGCATCGCCGCGCCTGCCGCAGCATTGAAGGCAGCCGGACACCAGATCCGAGCGATCGATCTCGCAGTCGAGTCTGTCCAGTCTGAAGTACTTATCGCTCAGGCTTCCGATGCCGACCTGATCGCCATCTCCACTCCGATGCACACCGCTGCCAGACTCGGCACACGTATCGCTCGGACGCTCACCGGAATGTCGGACAAGATCGCCTTCTACGGTCTGGCAGCCAACTCGTTACGCGACTCAGGCCTCGGAGCCGCAATCAGCGGCGACACGGACCTGCAGCTCGTCGCCATGGCCAACGGCGAGTCGCCGTCGACGGTGCCGCTCTTCGACCGCGAGAGTCGGCTGATCCCCGACCGCTCGATCCTGCCCTCAATCGACCAGTACGCGAGGTACCGCGATGCCAGCGGAGTCTCACATCTGTCTGGCTACGTCGAGTCCACCCGAGGCTGCGCCCACCGCTGCACCCACTGTCCGCTGACGCCGATCTATGCCGGTCGGCTCCGCCTCAACGGCGCCGAAACCGTGCTCGCAGACATCGACCAACAGGTCGTCGTCGGCGCAGAGCACATCACCTTCGGCGATCCCGATTTCCTCAACGCGCCCGACCAGGCCATGCACCTCCTACGCGAAAGCGCGGGCAACCATCCAGGCCTGACATTCGACGCCACAATCAAAGTCGAGCACCTGATCGAGCATCAGCAGCTCCTGCCGGAAATGGCCGAACTCGGCGTCAGCTTCATCGTCTCCGCCTTCGAGTCTGTTGACGACCAACTGCTCGAAGTCCTCGACAAAGGCCATACCGCCGCCGATCTCGACACAGCGCTCCAACTGACAGACCACGCCGGCATCGCCATCCGTCCAACCTGGCTGCCATTCACACCCTGGACCTCGGCGCAGGACTACCTGGACCTGCTCAAGTTCGTTGAGACACGGCACCTGGTCGACCTAACGCCCCCGGTCCAACTCGGCCTGCGATTGCTCGCGCCGGCAAATTCGCCGCTGGTCGAACCGATGCGCGACATGGGTTCGCTGGTCGATTACGACATCGACGGCCTAACCTGGCAATGGCGACACAAGAACCCAAGGATGGACGATCTCCAGTCGCAGATCGCGAGCATCGCCGAGCGAAGCGGAACGTTCGCCGACATCAAAGCGGTGGCTTGCGAGACCCTTGGCGTCAATCCATGGCCCAACGTCGAGGCTCTGCACGTTCACAGACCGGGCCTGACCGAAGACTGGTTCTGTTGAGCCGAGCCCACCGGGGACCAGTTGGCCCCTCTCAGCCCCGACCAATCAGTCAGCCCAATCAGCCTGATCGAGCTGTAAACGTCCTGCTCAGGAGGCACGCGCCTGATTTCCCCTCCCTCCCCCTCGCAGGGGGAGGTGCCGAAGGCGGAGGGGGTCCCGCTCCGCCTTCCTTTGTCCGGTCGATACGCCAGAGTGACCCCCTCAGTCACTCCATGACAGCTCCCCCTGCGAAGAGACTGATACATAACTGAGATTCCAGTCCCCGCTTTACGCGGGGACCCGCTTTGGCCAGGCCGCGGCAGCACCGACTGGTTGCGGTTGACCAGATACATAGGACAACTATGTCTGCTGCGCAGGAGCAGGGGAAGGAGCGGGTCCCCGCGTAAAGCGGGGACTGTAGATTGGGTTATGCATCGGACCCTGCGAGGGGGAGCGCGATGGTGTGCGAGGCTGCCACAGATAGACTCTCCGGTCGCTACACCCCCTCCAACCGACGCAACCGATCCACCAGCAGCTTCGCATCATCCAACACCGCCTGCTGATGCGGTTGCAAATCCTGACCACCGGCCGTCGCCGAGTTGTCCTCAAACGGATCGCCTGCAATCGATCGCACGCCACTCATCTCCTCGACAACCGCCAGGCCACAGAACGGCACGTACGTCGGGCTGTAGCCGCCTTCATGACTCATCACCAGCCGTCCCGAGCACAGCTCATCGGCGACCGCCATGAGATCTCTCGTCATTTCCCGATACGTCTCCGAGTACGCCATCATCCGACCCAGCGGGTCATACATGCTGCCGTCAAAGCCAGACGGAATCAGGATCAGGTCCGGCTTGAACGCCTGCATCGCCGGTACGACGACCTGGCGAATCGTCTCGACATACGCGCCATGTCCACTGCCAGGAGGCAACGGGATGTTGATGTTGTAACCGTCGCCCTCGCCCTCGCCCTGGTCTTCCATCGCGCCACTGTTGCGCGGATACCACTGATCCTGGTGGATTGACATCGTCAACACATCGTTGCGGTCATAGAACGCCTGCTGGGTGCCATTGCCATGATGGACATCCCAATCCAGCGTGGCCACTCGTTCGATCCCACGCTCAGCCAGCGCATGCATTGCCGCGATCGCCACATTGCCAAAGATGCAGAAGCCACGCCCACGGTCACGCTCAGCATGATGCCCGGGCGGTCGAGTCAATGCATACGCATTGTCGACATCGCCATCAAGCACCGCATCGACAGCCGTGATCGTCCCACCGGCCGCTAGCAAGGCAATCTCATAGCCACCGTGCGAGAACGGTGCCCCCTCACCGGCGTCACCGCCATCTGCTGCCGAGAGCTCGCGGACGCGGTCGACATACTCAGGAGTATGGAACCGCAGCACCTGCTCAAGATTGGCCGAACGCGGCTTGAGTTGTACCAGTTGCTCTGAGAACTCCGAGACATCGAGCAGATTGTTCAGGCGACGCTTGGTGTCAGGATTCTCCCAGTGCTCCCAGGCCTGCATCCAGCGCCGCAACTGCGGATCCATTGCCTTGGTCCGCCCCGTGTCGTGCCACATGTACAGCTCGTGGTACACCCATCCCGTTCGCCGTTCAGCCATGACATTGCCTCTCGTCAGCCGCGGTTGGCGGCGGTATCTCCAGAAGATTCTGAGGCAGTCTAGTCAGGCAGCGCACACTGCGCGGAATGAGATCGGTCGTATTCTGAATCGGCTTTGTCCAACTCTCCGACCAGCCCAGATCGATTCGAGCTCCCACCGCACCGACCACTAGCGGCGCGTCTGTTGCCCTCCAACTTCTACTACGGCTGGGCCATTGTCTTCGCCTGTGCCGCGCTCCTGTTCGTTTCCGTCGGCGTCGGCTACTACGGGCTCGCGGTTTATCTCGGACCTCTGCGCGAGTTGCACGGCTGGAGCAACTTCGAAGTCTCATTCGCAACGGGCCTGTACTTCGCGTTCTCAGGACTCTCGTCGGCCGTCATCGGGCCCCAGATCGACCGCCACGGCGCGCGCCGTTGGATGATTCCCGGGCTGCTACTCATCGGTCTTGCCTCGGTCGGTATTGGCCACGTAACCAGCCTCTGGCAGCTCTATGCCGCTTACATGGGACTGGCATGAGCGCAGGCGTCGCGGTAAACGCAACACTGGCTCGCTGGTTTCTGCATCGACGCGCCTGGGCCATGGCCGTTTCGTCTACCGGCGTTTCGCTCGGAGGCGCTGTCCTCTCGCCGCTCAACACCACGCTCATCGAGAACTTCGGACTTGACATCGCCACGCCGGTAATGGGTGGGCTGATCCTCATCGTCGGAATCCCCATCGTCATCTTTGTGCTCGTCTGGGATCCACGCCAGATGGGGTTGCCCCAGGACGGGCTCAGACGCGCGACCACGATGGTCACGAACGTGGCCAGGTCAACCGCGAATCAGACGCGGACGTGGACCATCAGGCAAGCGATGGGCACGGTGCCGTTCTGGGCGATCTTGATCAGCTTCGTCATCGTGTTGTTAGCCCAGACCGGGTTCATCCTCCATCAGGTAGCGTTCCTCGAGCAGCGCCTCGGCTCACTCACCGCAGCAGGCACCACACTCTCGCTGACAGCAGTGGGTAGCATCATCGCGCGGCTGATTGTGGGACGCTTCTTCGCCGACCGAGTGGATCTGCGCATCCTCACCGTCATCATGTTCCTCGTGCAGGGAACCGCAGCCCTCGCTGTGATTCACATCGAGCATCCAATCGCCACGTTCATCTCCATCCTCATCTTCGGCTTCACCATCGGTAATGTTTACATGCTGCAGTCACTGCTCACTTCCGATGTCTTCGGCTACGTCAGTTTCGGCGCCGTCTACGGTCTCATTGCGATGGCCACACAACTATCCAGCGGCTTCGGACCATTGCTTATCGGGGCTCTGGAAGACATCACGGGTTCCTACGACTTCCCACTCACGCTCGTCGCCATCCTCACCTACGCGGCCCTCATCCCAATCTACTTCGCCAAACCGCCCAGGATGCTGCTCCGACGAGCGGTCAGCCGGCTGATCACAAGGGCCGCTCCCCAACAAGCAGCAGGAGGTCGGAGTATCCTGAACCCATAGAAGCAAGAAGCGGAGCGCCCCTGATGCCAGGCCTCAGACGACGACCATCGAAGCCTAAGCAAGACTCGAAAACGCCCTCCGCCGACGCCAAGCCCTCGCGAAAGCCAAGCGATCCTCCGCCTGGAGTTCCATTGATCATCACGAAGCGAAGCTTCTAGCTTCGTTATTCAGTCAGTATCAGCGAAGCAACCAGCGCACCAAACTCAAGCAACAATCCAGCAGCCGCAACTTGTAGTGCTCTGTTTCGGCGATTCAGAACCCCCGTGTTGAGATCTATCCCTACCAGCAAAGCGGCCAATCCGCGTGCCTTCATGATTTGGACCGATGGCTTCTGCCAGCTCCGGTACCAGTGCAAATCAAGGGGGATTATATCGGATAGTGCCCACTTGCGCTGAGTGATTTCATTGCTGTAGAATAGTGCCCACAGGGAAAGGGGCACACGATGGTTACCGCTCACGCACCGGGGAAGTTTTACCGCACTGGCATCAGTCTGGTCGAGCTCTTTCAGATGTTCCCGGACGATGCGACGGCTGAGGCGTTCTTTGTGGCCGAGCGTTGGCCTGATGGTCCTGAGTGCCCCTACTGCGAGTCCGACAACGTTCAGATCGGTGCGAAGCACAAGACCATGCCGTTCCGCTGCCGCACCTGCCGCAAGCGCTTCTCGGTCAAGACCGGCACGGTCATGGAAGCGTCCAATATCGGCTACCAGAAGTGGGCACTGGCTGCATTCCTACTGACCACGTCGCTCAAGGGCGTCAGCAGCATGAAACTGCACCGCGATCTCAACGTCACTCAGAAGACCGCCTGGTTCCTGGCTCACCGGATCCGAGAAGCCTGGCTCAGTGAACAGGACCCGTTCGATGGTCCGGTCGAGGCGGACGAGACGTTCGTGGGTGGCAAGGAAAAGAACAAGCACGCGAATAAGAAGCTCAAGTCTGGTCGCGGAACAGTCGGCAAGACTGCCGTCGTCGGTGTCAAGGATCGTGAGACGGGCAAGGTTGCCGCGCAGGTCGTCCCCGGCACGGACGCAGCATCCTTGGTGCCGTTCGTGACCGACCGGACGGAAACCGATGCGCTGGTCTACACCGACGAGCACAAAGGCTACCTGCCCTTGCCACGTCGCCGTGAAGTAGTCGCGCACTCGGTCGGCGAATACGTCAACGGGCAAGCGCACACGAATGGGATCGAGTCGTTTTGGTCAATGCTCAAGCGTGGATACGTGGGAACCTACCACCACATGAGCCCGCAACATCTGGATCGCTACGTGACTGAGTTCGCTGGGCGCCACAATCAACGCCCCGCAGACACGATTGACCAGCTGCGAGGCGTCGTGCGCGGCATGGTCGGCAAGCGCCTGCGCTACTCCGAGCTGATCGGATAGACTGGAAGCATGGCCAAGGTAATCTTGAAACTCAAGCCCGGTCTTCTGTGCGACGAATGCGCGCGACGGCTTGCTGGATTTGATCAGCAAGAATCTGGGCCTCAGAAACCGACAGTGGAAATGTCATTTCCAGCTGACGATTTGCGACAATCCTCAAATTGACGGTTTGTTCAGATTCATCTGCAAGAACCTCGAATTCATTGCCACTTAAGTTGTAGAGATCGTCACCCGACACCCTAGTCACCCGTCGCGGTCGGCTTGGGCTTCTTCTTTCCGCCGCGCAGCATTGCCTGGATCACATCGCGCGTCGGCGCCGGGATCCTCAGGTCTTTCTCTGGTGCAGCCATGATTCATCCTTTCTGCTGCCGTTGACGCCACGATACCCCAATGTGCCAAACTAGGTCGTCCTCCGTCAGCCGAACGGCGTGCTCGTCCCCACCCTGATCCTGCTAGCGTGCCGGTGCCAGCCAATCGAACTCGCATGAACATCCACCGAACCAGGCGTGGTGTCCATGCTCCCTCCGTGGTGTTCACGCGAGTTGTCGGTTGGCTGGCACTAACCACGCCTCGTGCCAGGGAGGGAGCCAACGTGCTCACTTATCCCGTCCATCTTGACCCCCGTTTCGGGCACGCCACCGGGAAGCTTGGGACTATCCATGCTCGGAAAAGCCACAGCCGCGATCGCGGCGATCCTGATTGTCTTCGTTGGAATGCTCGCAGTTGCGAGCACTGCACTCGCCGATTCGCCATTCGACGAGTTTCCAACGTCCGAGTGCGGCGCGAGACAGGTGGTCTTTGCCATGACGCCGAACAGCGCCAATCATTCGGTGTTTCTCAATCTCCCTGCGGGAATCTACGGGGCAGTTCTGGCCGCAGACGGAGATGTCCAACTCGGACCGTTCGCAGAGAGACAATATGAATGGCAGAAGATCAAGCCGAGTGAGCCCTATGTCGAAGTCACCAGTTGGAGGAACTTCTTTGACGATCCGAATGGAGATCTAATGACGCGAAGAACTGCGCGCGTCGGTGGACGCACCGTGACCATCTGGCAAGGACTGCTTGCCACGCCAGGCGGCGACGCACGCTTCGGAGTTCATTTCTTCGGCTACCCCGACAACTTGGATGAATGGCACCGGTCATCTTCGTGGTATTGGATGATCTACAGGCTGAGGATTTGCACACCACCCGAGAGGGATGATGGCTCTACCCTTCCCCCACTTGCAATATCGACGCTGCACTGACAAGATAGTGACCAAATGACTTGGGCACTATCCGATATAATCCCCAAATCAAGACTCGACGCCCAACTCCTGGGCCACAAGGCGAAGGTACCCGCCGTTACCACAAGCGATGCCCCAACAATCACAACGGAAGCGACGATTCCTGGACCAGAGAAATCAAACTCGCGACTCCTCGCTAGCAGCAGCGTGCCGACACCAACGATGGCCCAACCAACGATCGCGACGATTCTTGAGTCAAGCGCAGAGAACTGTTGCTGGTCGGAATCGAACCTTCTTTGAGCTTCCGAGAGCAAGTGATCGACTTCCTGCTCCTCAAGCGACTCTGTCCACTTCACTACGTCTTGGATCTGTTCCTCATTCACAGAACAAACGCGATCTTGGACCAGGCCTCCCGCAACGCCGACTCCACCTCAGCCGGATCCTCGCCTCTTGCGAAGATGAAACCGGGATAGTCGGCGCCCTCCGGCAGCGGGACCAGCATGTCGCCGACCCGCGCCTCCATCTCGATGTCCTCAATCAAAGGAACTGCCGCAGCCTCGTCCAGACCGACAATCGCCCGGATTCTGCCCCGACCCACGATCGGCATCATCATCACTCCGGCCGCGGTCGCTTCGCGATTCAGCGTCTCGAGCGGCGCGTCGATCGCGTGGCGCAAAACAATCTCCTCAAGCGACATCCCCGCGCCAAATCGCAACGTCCTCGCACACAGCCCACCAATCGTGCGCGCCGCGACATCTACAGGCCAGGCGCCAGCCTCGTTCAGTCTCAGTTCCGCGTGCAACGGACCGTCACGCAATCCCAACGCCTCTGCAGATCGGCTCGATGCCTCAACCACTTCCTCCACATCCTCGTCTGGCAGCCGGGACGGAGTCACATAGATGGTCTCTTCAAAGAACGGACCATCCAGTGGATCAGGCTTGTCAAACACGGCGAGGGTGTGCAGCTCTCCATCTCTCAACAACCCTTCGAGCGCAACCTCGACACCGGGAATGAAACCCTCGACCAGGTAGCGATCAACCAGATCGCCGCATTCCTCTGTTGCCGACTTCGATTGAAGCATCCGAGCCAACCGAGCCAGCGCGCGCTCAAATGACACCGAATCATTCGCCCGCATCACTCCGCGAGATCCATTCAGTCCCAGCGGCTTGATCACTACTGGATAGTCGAGGTCGGATGCCGGGGATGGATCGTCAAATCGGAATACTCGCCACCAGGGAGAGCGAACGCCATGCGCGTCCAAGGCACGCCGCAAGGCCGACTTGTCTCTCGTGCCGATCACCGATTCAGGGCTATTGCCCGTCAGTTGCAGCTCCGAGCTGGCATATGCAGCGAGCACGGTCCCCGGATCATCAACCGCCACGACCGCGTCGAGCGGAAATCGATCGGCATATCGCGCAACCGCTCGCGCGCCTTCTTCAAGGTCGTGATACGGCAGCGTCAACCAACGACCGGGATACATGTCGGCCAATGGCTGATCGATGTCCGATGCAACGACTACATCGAGACCAAGTTGGTCGGCTGCCGACATAAAGTCGGGTGCGCGGTAGGAAGCGGTGGGAATCAACAACATGACACGTGGCATGGCGTCAGCCTATCCGCTGACCCGGAGACATATGCTGCAACCAATGACCACCGCGACTGAACGCCAGACCCAGACCATACAGATCGAAGGCATGCACTGCGCTGCCTGCGTCAGGCGAGTCGAGCGGGCGCTGGTCAAGGTCGATGGCGTCTCCGAGGCCACGGCCGATTTCATCGCCGGACGGGCGATCATTGAAATCGATCGTCCCATTGAACAACCAATGCTGAGCGCAGCCATCACCGGCGCCGGCTACGAGTTGATCGACTCCGACGATGAGAACGAGCAACCCGGCATCCGTGAGATTCGCCCCCAACTGCTGAGGGCTGTTCCCGCGCTGATCGTCGGATGGGGCATCTTCTTCGCGATGCAGGCCAACCGTTGGGCCGACATCAACTGGAACCCGGACACCGTCTTTCCTGTCTTTTTCGTCCTGGCCACTCCAACGTTGGCCTGGGGCGTCTGGCCGATGCTCCGAAACGCCGCACGAGCCGCCGCCCGACGTACCACCGACATGGACACCTTGATCGTCCTCGGTGTCGCCGCCGCATGGGGATACAGCACGGTCTCGGCGCTGGCGCCTGTAACATTCGAAGGCGCCGATGCTTCACGAGACGTCTTCTTCGACACCGCCCTGATCATCGTCGGCTTCGTCAGCCTCGGCCGAGCGCTGGAAGCCCGCGTCCGCCTGCGCGCAGCGGCGGCACTGACGCGCCTCTTGGAACTCGCCCCACAAACTGCGCGAGTCGTTGAAGACGGCCTCGAGCGAGACATCCCCGCATCCGATGTCCAGGTCGGCGATACTGTCCGGGTCCGACCCGGAGAGCAGATCGCGGTCGACGGCGTCGTCGTCAGCGGCGAGAGTTCCCTCGATGAAGCCCTGCTTACCGGCGAGAGCGTCCCCGTCACGAAGGCACGCGGTGACACGGTCTTCGCCGGCACAATCAACGCCGAAGGCGCATTCACCTACCAGGCGACTCAGGTCGGATCGGCAACCGCGCTGGCACGAATCACGGCGACTGTTGAACGCGCACAGGCCTCGAAAGCGCCAATCCAACGCCTCGCCGACCAGATCGCCAGCGTCTTCGTCCCGATCGTTGTCGTGATCGCAGTAATCACATTCATCGCCTGGGCGGTGTTTGGAGACAACGCCAGTTGGACCTCAGCCGTCGTCAGCGCCGTCGCCGTGCTGGTCGTTGCTTGCCCATGCGCCCTCGGACTGGCGACTCCCGCAGCCGTCGCCGCCGGCTCCGGCCGAGCTGCGAGGCTGGGCATCCTCTTCCGCGACGCCGAAGCACTTGAATCGGCAGGCAAGATTGACACCGTCGTCTGGGACAAAACCGGGACACTCACGAGCGGACGACACGAAGTGACGTCAGTCCAGCCAAACGGCGTCGAAGATGACGAACTCATCCGACTCGCCGCCACAGTCGAACAGGAATCGGAGCATCCGCTGGCAGCAGCCATCGTGGCTCACGCCCAGGATCGCGGTCTGGAGCTCGGCAACGCAGTCGACTTTCGCAGCAGACCAGGAAGCGGCGCGACCGCCATTGTTGACGGCCAGCTCCTCGTCGTCGGCAACGAACGCATGATGTCTGAGCACTCAATCACCATCGACGACCCAGAGTCGGTCTCGACTCCTGTCTACATCGCCCAAGAAGGCAGATTGATCGGAACAATCCGGCTCAGCGATCAACCTAAGCCAGGGGCAAGTGAGGCCGTGAAGTTGCTGAGTACACGTGAAGTGGATTCCGTGCTGATCAGCGGCGACACCGAGTCAGTTGTCCGCTCTATTAGTGAAGCAGTAGGAATCGCGAGCTATCACTCCGGCGCACTGCCATCAGAAAAAGCAACGCTCGTCGCAGAGCATCAGACCAGCGATCGCCGGGTAGCGATGGTGGGCGACGGAGTCAATGACGCCCCAGCGCTCGCACAAGCCGACCTCGGCCTTGCTATGCGCACCGGTTCCGACATCGCTCTCGAGACCGCTCAAGTCGCGCTGATGCAGTCCGATCCTCGGCGTGCCGCCCAGGCAGTCCTACTGGCCAGAGCCACCCGATCTGTCATCCGACAGAACCTGGCCTTCGCCTTCTCCTACAACATCCTGCTCATCCCGCTCGCCGCCGGACTCGCTGTACCCATCTTCGACGCTGTCGGAGGAGTTCCAGGAGGCATCCACTGGCTCTTCGGAGACAGAGGCCAGTTCGAGCCCATTGCCGCAGCACTGGCCATGGTCGCCAGCTCCCTCTCAGTCCTCACCAACGCCCTACGCCTCAGCCGCTGGCGAGCATAAGGGAATCCTCACACCACAGAAGAGTGTCTCAGCCCAGATCCCCTCTCCCCCCCCCCTTGCGGGGGGAGATGTCACAGAGTGACAGAGGGGGGGTCGGCCGGCGATGACCAGATAGGGCCAAGAGGCAGGGAACCCCCATCTGCCCCCGGGTCAAGCCCGGGGCAGTCTCTCGGCATCTCCCCCGCAATGGGAGGAGAAGGGAAGTTTATCCAAGGGTCTCCAAAGGGGAGAAGCGGAGAAGGCAATGGTCTTAGTAGAGCGGGCACTGGGAGTGGCGTGTGACAATGCAACAGGCCTATCCGCCCAGTCCCTCAACTCCGTCGACTTCATCGGACGACAACTCCTCCGACGGCGGAATGCCAGCCGAAGAGTCAATCACCACAAACCGACGATGTAGCTCGGCAAAGTAATCTCGCACCGCCTGATCCCGTACCTCGTCAGACCAGCCCAGCCGGCGCGCCATGACCTCGGCTGTCGGACCCGCCGCGCTGCGACCCAGGTCCTTGGTCAAGCCAACCACCGTCCGCCGAAGCAGCACATCAGCCACTGTCCGAGCCCCCTCATGTTCAACCGCGTACGCCACCTGTGCCCCGATATCGCGATGGTGGGCCGAAACAGGCGCAGCCAACGACGAATCGGAAGCCGCATACGCCGCGACCTCCGGCGCTCTCGGCCCGTACACCATTCGCAGATGCTCCTGCGTTTCGGGCGGCAGGAACACCGCGCGGCTGGTCGGCACCTTTGGTAAGGCAGCGATGCCACGCGCCCTCGGACGACCAATCTGTTGCGCCACTGCCTCCGCCGCCGACCGTCCGAAATCGGCCGCAGTCGTCAGCTTGCCGCCCACCAGCGAGACCAGCCGCTCCACACCTTCCGACGCGTGATCGGCCACGATCGAACGGCGAGATATGGCGCCTTCAAAGACTCCGTCGCCAGCCCGTGCCAGCGGACGAACTCCCGAGTAGGCGTACAACACGTTGCGATGCTCGATTCCGAGACCGGGCAGAATCCGCGCCGCCTCGGCAATCATGTAGTCGATTTCCCAGCCGGCCGCGCGAACGTCCGATGGATCCTCATCGTCGCGAACATCGGTCGTACCAATGATGTGGTGATCCAGCCACGGCGTGACGAACATCGGCCGAGCATCCGACTTCGCACTGGCCAGCACCGCATGCTTCGGGCCTCGACCGTTCAGGTCTATCACCAGGTGCGATCCTCGCGTCCCACCGATCCGCCGCTTCAGCGAACGTCCAGTCGCGTCGAGCACTGCATCCACCCACGGCCCCGCAGCATTGACCACAAGCCGCCCCGATGCCGTCGACCGCTTACCGGTCAGCACGTCGTGAAAATCGACGCCTCGCGCGCTCCCGCCATCAACAATGATATAGTCAACCGCCGCATGATTGCGCAGATCGGCGCCCGATGCCCGTGCCTGCGCGAGATACTCCAGCGTCAGCCGCTCCGGCGACCAGACCTGGGCGTCGTGATAGAGATACGCCGCCTTCAGCCGATCCGTAGAAATCGAAGGCTCAAAGCGCTGCAACTCCCGCTCAGAAAACGATGAGTGCCAGGGAGACACTTTGCGAGGAGACAACAGGTCATACAACGCAAGCCCCGAGCGGATGTACCACGCGGGCCGAGGATCGCCCTCGTAGACCGGCAGGATGAAGCCCATCGGACGCACCAGGTGCGGCCGTTCACGCAACAGACGCTCGCGCGACTGCAACGACGTATGAACCAGTCGCGCGTCTCCGGTTTCGAGATAGCGCAACCCACCATGAATCAGCTTGGTCGAGGCCGATGTCGTGCCTGAAGCAAAGTCGTCCTGCTCGAGCACCAGCGTCCGATATCCGCGAGCAGCAACCGAAGACGCAGTCGCCGCGCCGTTAATGCCGCCGCCGATGATGATGACGTCGTAGTCCGCCGTAGCCATTTCGATCTGAGTCTATTCAGTCAAATCACCGTCGGGTGACAGTGTCTGTATCGCCCGACGTGCGGCGCTCCAGCGTTGAAACGCACTCTCAAGATCGGCGTTTGGCTCAAACCGATCTTCGTCCATCTCAATCACCGCATCTAGTCCGCTGACCTCCATCGCCAGCCGAGCAACGCCGAAAGCCGTGGTCTCCTGCGTGGCCGGCCGGACAATAGGCCGTTGCAGCGCATTGGCCTGGATCTGCAACATCTCGTCGCTCGACGTCATCCCACCATCAACCCGTAGCTCCGCAATCGGACCGGCCCCAGCCTCCATTGCTTCAAGTATCTCGCGCACCCGAAACGCCACTGCCTCCAGCGCTGCACGTGCGATCTGCGCCTTGGTCGTCCCCCGAGTCAACCCCAGGATCGCACCGCGTGCGTCGGGATCCCAATGCGGAGATCCCAATCCGGCCAAGGCCGGAATCAGCATCACTCCTCCGGAGGTGTCAGTTGAGGCCGCCAGGGCTGAAATCTCCGACGCCGAAGGAGCCAACTCCAGTTCGTCCCGCAACCACTGCACCACCGATCCCGCCGTGAACACGCCGCCTTCAAGCGCCAGCCCGCCATCCACAGCCGCAGTTAACAGCAGGCCATCAGGAGTCGATTCGGCATCGGCCTCTGGTTCGGCATGAGAGAGCAGGAACGCTCCGGTCCCATACGTGCACTTCGCTGCGCCCGGACTCGTGATCCCATGTCCATAGAGCGCCGCCTGTTGATCACCAGCAACCGCCAGAATCGGCAGAGCCTTGCCCAGCAGCGACGCCTCAGTCAACCCATATTCGCTTCCACTCGGACGAGCCTCAGGCAGCATCGACATTGGCACGCCCTGCCAGGAGCAGAGCTGCTTGTCCCAATCACGGTCACTCAGATTCCACAACATCGTCCGAGAGGCATTAGTGACATCAGTAGCGTGAACCGCGCCGCCGGTCAGCTTCGCGAGCAGCCACGTATCGACGGTGCCGCAGGCCAACTCGCCCGCCTCCGCTCGATCCCTGGCACGTAGCGCCGGATCAGCGTGGTTGAGCAGCCACGAGAACTTGGGTCCAGAAAAATACGCGTCGGGCTGCAAACCGGATCGAAAGCGAATCTGTTCACCGTGAAGGTCGTCAAGCTGCGCAGCAACACTCGCCGTACGGCGACATTGCCAGACAATCGCTGGCCCGATCGGTTCGAGCGTGGCACGCTTCCAGATCAGCGCAGTTTCACGCTGATTGGCAATCGCAACGGCGCGGATTCGCTCAACGCCGACCTGCGCTGCGACCTGTCTGGCCGCCTCCAGTTGCGTGTCCCAAATCTCGCTCGGCGACTGCTCAACCCAACCAGGTCGAGGAAAACTGGACTCGACGCTGCGTTGCGCGCTGGCAACCACACGCCCGCCCTCGTCCCAGACGAGGGCGCGGCTGGACGATGTCCCTTGATCGAGCGAGAGGAACAACCGAGGAGTTACGCCTCGTCCTCTTCGTCGCGGCGACGACCCATCACGACTCGTGCGACTGCGGCCAACACAGCAAGGATCGCTCCGACACCAATAATGCGCTTCATTGTGCGTCCAGTTCTGCTTGCGACCGCACCATCAGGCGGCCTGTGCTTCTCGGCACAATATCACGACCAACCTGCCTCATAGACGGGCAATTCGCAGTGCAGTTTGCCTATTCCGGCAACAATGTGGCGGGAATTAACACTTGATGCCCGAGCTCGATTCCCATTTCTGCAAACCGACCTCGGGGCACCTCCAGCACAAAGAAATAGTCCTGCCGCGGACGCTTCGTCGTCTCATCCTCCGCAAGCAGAATCGAAAACTCCAGGATCTCGCCATCCCGGTCGAGCCAGGCCACATCAAGATCGATCGGCACATTCTGGTTCCAGAACCCACCGCTGCGAGCGCGTGTCTCTTCCCAGATGAAAATCATCCCACTATCCGCTGGCAGACCGCTCCAGTACATCATTCCCCTGCTGCGTCGGTCGGGGGTGTTCGCCACCAGCACACCCAGCGCAAGATCGTCCGAATCGCGCCGGACCACCACTTCCGACCACGGAAACACGACCTCACTCACCAGCGCCGGCAAGTCAAGCCGGCCCGCCAGCTCAGCCGGACGTTCCACCGCCGGAGGAATCACCCCACCTCGAGTCGCTGGGTCACCCGAAGGCCCGCAAGCCAGCACCAGCAGTGCGGCCAACCCAATCAGGCCAACAAAACTCATCCGCCAAGTCAAAGAAGGCATACAAGGATCGTAGATCAGGCGCTCGATAGACTGACCCAGTACCAGGAGAAATCCCCAGGGGCCGGTAGCTCAGGGGTCAGAGCAGGCGGCTCATAACCGCTCGGTCGCTGGTTCGAATCCAGCCCGGCCCACCATCACGTACTGAACTGCGAACACCCTCCGCAAGCGCCACTTCGGCGGTGTCCTTGCGCCCGATGGGGCTGTCCTCAGGCATCGGAATCGTGTAGTGGATTGTGGCCCGGCCGGGCTCGACGGCGATGCGCTTGATGAATGTCCTGAGGAACGCCTTCGACTCGGTGATGTCGCTGGTGCGCAGGAAATCGGCCATGTCGGCGGCGAACTCGGCCACGACCTCCGCCTTGTCCAGCAGCACGCGGCGCTCGGCTAAGGCATTGCGAGCCTTTTCGGCGGCGAGCTCCAACTGCTCCTTGCGCGCCATATGCTCGCGGATGCGCGGTGCGGCGTCATCGACGTCAAGGTCGGTCTTCTCAATCACGCGCCAGATGCGGTCCAGCATCAGCCGGATCTCGCGCAACTCGGCTTCGATCGTCTCCAGCCGCTCGCGCTCTTCTCGGGCGGCGCCGTCCATCTCCTCGTCCAGCATCTTGACCAGTTCGCGGATGTTGCTCTCGGTCAGCACGTGGTCCCGCAGTTGGTCGAGGATCAGGGTCTCGAACCGCTTGGCGTTGAGCCTGGGCGTCTCGCAGCTGCCTGAGCCGCGCTTGAGCAGCGAGCCGCAGACGTAGTAGGAGTAGCGCCCGCCCTTGGCCTCGGCGGCGGTGAGCTTCTTCTCGCAGAGCGCGCAGGCGACGAGGCCGGAGAGCAGGTAGGGGCTGGCCGCGCGGCGCGGGTTGGTCTTGGCCGGCGCGCGCGCTTCGAGCATCGCCCGGACCTGCTCGAACTCTTCCCCGGAGACGATCGCGGGCACCGCGTTCTCGACCCGCACCGGCTCTGAGCCGTCGGTTGCCTTGAGCCCCCAGACCAGGGTGCCCATGTAGACCTCGTTGGAGAGCATGTTGTGCACTGTGGTCTTGAGCCAGCGTTTGCCCGTGGCCGTAGGGATGCCTTCCTTGTTGAGCGTCTTCACGATCTCGAGGATGCTCTGGCCGCGCAGCGCCATCTCGAAGATGCGTCTGGCCAGGGCGTCCTTGGGCGGGTCGAGTTCGAGCCGGGGCCGCTGCTTGCCGCCGTCCGGGACGTAGACCTTGCGGTAGCCGAAGGGCGCGACGGAGGAGAGGTAGAAGCCGCGCTGGGCCGATTCGCGCATCCCCCGGCGGACCTCCTGGGCCAGGTTCTCGGAGTAGAACTCATCGACGCTCTCGATGATCGCCTCCATCAGTTTGCCGGTCGGGGTGTCGTCGGCGTGTTCGGTGATCGAAGTCACGCGGACCCCGCGCCGGCGCAGCATCGACTTGAAGGCGACGGCGTGTTCGCGCTTGCGGGTGAAGCGGGAGAACTTCCAGACCAGGATCTCCTGGAAGGGCGACTCGGTCTCCGAGGCCTCGTTCAGCATCTTGCGGAACTGGGGCCGGTCGGCGACGCGTCCCGACTCGGCCTCGTCGATGTACTCGCGCACGACGCGGTAGCCGTTGCGCTCGGCGAAGTCGCGCAGGGCGCGGAGCTGAGCGGCGACGGAGAGGTCGACGTCCTGGCGGTCCGAGGAAACGCGGGCGTAGAGCGCGGCGGTCGTCGCTTGGTTTAGCTCTTGCATGGGGTGTTCCAATCGTGATGATGTTCATCTGACCGTGCGCCCGTTGTCGGCAGCGAAGCATGGCCTGCCAGCGCGCAGCAAGCGTATGTTCGAAACATCTTATGCGACATCGAAGGGCTGCGCCTTCGCGTCCTCGTCGAGCGGTGTGGTCGTATCGCTAGCCTTATCGCAACGTCCAGATTCCAGCATCCGCTTTGGTGCGGCACAAGGCAACCAACTGCGGGTCGTCGAGCCCAGCACGACTGCTGAGCGACCGACAGAGCGCCGGAGGGGCTAGGATGTGTCGTCGCCCGGCTGGGGCAGCATGGCGTCGAAGAGTGCGCCGAGCACTTCACCGCCCGTTCCGAGATTGCGGCTCAGTTCTGTGCCGTCGGCGGCTTTGATTGTCAGGTAACCGCCGCTGGCGATGTCGACCAGCATCACGGCGGGAATCTCTGATGCGCCGTGGGTAGCTGCCACCACTAACCAGCTCCGGCTCGACGCGAGCACCAATGTAAGCGAACTTCCGCTGCGCGAGACGGTCGCTGTGCCGCCGCCCCAGACTGCGATGCAGGGGTCTGCGTCAAGATCGAGCCGGAAGGACCCTCCTTCGGCCACCGCGCACGCCTGCTCTGCCTCCGCCTGTTGTGCTGCCACCTGCGGTGCGGCCTGGCGGATTGATGCGGCGATGGCCAGCAGGGTCGCGTCCGTGACGCCCGTGACCGTCGGCCCGCTCGAGGCGCTGTGGGCGGGCAAGCTTCCTGGATCGACGACCAGTTCCGCCCCGTTCGAGCTGCTGAAGACCGCGGCCTCGATCCCTGATCCGAGCGTGCGCGCGCTCAAGATGACCGTCGCGCCCTCAGGCACAGCGAACGTGAAGGCGTGCGCACCCCAAACGAAGTGGTAGGAACCGGCCTGCAGCCTGGCTGCGGGAGCGGTAGCGGCGCTGCCAGACTGACCGCTTGCTGTGCCGTCGGCAGGGCTTTGTAAACAGCGCTGAGAGCGCCCGGTCCGCGTCCAGGAGCTCCAGTGGAACGCGCCCGGCGGCTCGGTGAAGTACGGCCTCGGGTTGCGCCGTCCGTCGAGCCAAGCGTGCGCGGAGTCGCTCCAGACGTGCGGCCGCCGATGATAGGAGTAGCGCACACCGGTCCGGCTCTGCTCCTCCAGCAGGCAGAAGACGCCGTCGTCGATCCGCACCCAGCGCGTCTGGGTCGTCGTCTGCACAGTGACCCGCACGACATCGTCGGACGGCTTGGGTTTCGTATTGCCCGTGTCGCTCCAGCCCGACCAGAAGTACGTCGCCCGGCCATATTGGCCGGTCTGCCAGGCGCAGAGCGTCTCGTCCCAGGTCACACTGCGGCTGCGGCGTTGCATTCGGACTCGAATGACCTCGTGCGCGGTCATTCCGCGCAACTGCCAGTCCAACTGCGTTCGGCGGGGACTGACCTCTTCAACCAGCGTTCCGGCTGGCTTGGCCGGCGCGGTGCGAATCCTCCCCGTCGAGCTCCACGGGGTCCAGGCAGGCGAACCGACATTCCCCCAGGAACCGGTGATCCAGGCGCAGTCAGCTGCGTCCCAAGACACTCTCCGGCTTTGCCGCTGGACCAGGTCGCGCTGTTCTTCCGCCGTGTTGCCTCCGACTGGTTCGGCCCAGCGCGTCTCGCTGCGCACGACGATGGTTTGGCTGTCGGAGGGCTTGGCCGGCGCGGCGCGGGTTACGCCGGTCGGTCGCCACGGGGTCCAGGCAGGCGAACCGACATTCCCCCAGGAACCGGTGATCCAGGCGCAGTCCGCCGTGTCCCAGGACACTCTCCGGCTTTGCCGCTGGACCAGGTCGCGCTGTTCTTCCGCCGTGTTGCCTCCGACTGGTTCGGCCCAGCGCGTCTCGCTGCGCACGACGATGGACTGGTTACCGGACGGCTTGGCTGGCGCGACGCGGGTCACGCCGGTCGGCCGCCACGGGGTCCAGGCAGGCGAACCGACATTCCCCCACGAACCGGTGATCCAGGCGCAGTCCGCCGTGTCCCAGGACACGCTCCGGCTCTGTCGCTGTACCAGATCGCGTTGCTCTTCGGCCGTGCGTCCGCCGACTGGTTCGGCCCACCGGGTCTCGCTGCGCACGACGATGGTCTGGCTATTGGCCGGCTTGGCCGGCGCAGCGCGGGTCACGCCGGTGGGCTTCCACGGCGTCCAGGAAGGCGAACCAGGATCTCCCCAAGCACCGGTGCTCCAGGCACAGGCCGTCTCGTCCCAGGTCACGCTGCGGCTCTGCCGTTGGACCGAATCGCGTTGCTCCTCAGCGGTCCGTCCGCCGACTGGTTCGGCCCAGCGCGTGTTACTGCGCACGACGATGTTCTGGCTATCGACCGGCTTGGCCGGCGCAGCGCGAGTCACGCCGGTGGGCTTCCACGGCGTCCAGGAAGGCGAACCAGGATCTCCCCAAGCACCGGTGCTCCAGGCACAGGCCGTCTCGTCCCAGGTCACGCTGCGGCTCTGCCGTTGGACCGAATTGCGTTGCTCCTCAGCGGTCCGTCCGCCGACTGGTTCGGCCCACCGGGTCTCGCTGCGCACGACGATGGTCTGGCTATTGGCCGGCTTGGCCGGCGCAGCGCGGGTGACACCAGTGGCTGACCACAAAGTCCAGGAGGGCGGGCCGACGTTTCCCCAAGTACCGGTGCTCCATGCGCCGGCCGTAGTGTCCCAGGACACGCTGCGGCTCTGCCGTTGGACCGAATCGCGTAGCTCCTCAGCGGTCCGTCCGCCGACTGGTTCGGCCCAGCGGGTCTCGCTGCGCGCGACGATGTTCTGGCTATCGGCCGGCTTGGCCGGCGCAGCGCGGGTCACGCCGGTGGGCTTCCACGGCGTCCAGGAAGGCGAACCAGGATCTCCCCAAGCACCGGTGCTCCAGGCACAGGCCGTCTCGTCCCAGGTCACGCTGCGG
>MPNM01000058.1 GCA_002239025.1 Chloroflexi bacterium bin125
AACCACCACGTCGCCGCAGCAGGCGGGAGGTGAGGCCTAGCAACCACCATCGGGAGAGACCACGTCCGCCTCCGAGTGGCCTAGTCTTAGACCGATCAACTGGCCTAGATCAAGAGCGATCAAAACAGCTGGCGCCAGCATCGACTTGGACACAGGCACTTTCCTCGTTTGCGGACACATCGCACATAGAAAGCCGCTACTGCGGCCAGCGAGAGTCATTCAAGCGGCTCGCCGGCAGCCGTATGAGCGCCGCCGCAATGGGGAAGCGCAAGGGCGACGAATCTCTTGCGAGACGAAGTACCAAAGGCACAGACTCAGCCGATCTGCGCGCGCCAAGATGAACAGACCGGCCTAGCAACCCCTTGGAGATTGGCCGCCAGAACCACCTCGTGTGTCACTGTGCTGGCGTTGCCCTCGTTGGGTTCCGAATGGTAACCGCTACAGGCGTTCTGAGTTGGCATCCAGCCAGTCTTGAACCGCCTCATTGATGCCCCACTTTGGGGGGTACCAAGCGGTTATCGGTTCACTCTTTGGCCTAAATCTCTGCTTGATCCGTCTGCGGCCAGAAGGTCCTACTATCTCTGGGTGAGCGACCCGAGCGTACTTGTCAACTTCGCAATAGAGGTTTTGGCAGTCCACCAGTTTGAGCGGCCGACCCCAAAGGTCCTGAAACGTCTCTCCATATCTCTCGAACTCGCGCTCTTGTCCTTCCATCGTCCAGTGAATGAGTTCCTCATCAGTCAGTCCTCCGGCATCCTCGAAGCACTTCCGCAACCCACTCTTTGCTCCTGGTCCAGGCTCGACGAACTCTTCCTCGCTGAAGTTCAAGTGAGGCCCATAGTTCAAGTCGGTGACCAGCTGATAGGCCAGAAATGGACCTATGGAGCGATAAGAGCGCAGGACCTGATAGGCGTCAGCCATCGAACGCGCCTCCAATACACGTTGATCGGCTGATTCATCGAGCATCTGGCGAAGGAGCCATACGTGGTTCTCATGTTTACTCGAAAAACCGAACTGACGTGGGGACGGCATGATGTAGGCTGCCGAATAAATCCGGCGACCATAGGTACGGAGTTGATTCAGCTCGCGGCTGAGTTGTATAGGATTGATTCTGTCAGCTTCTAAGGGCCCAAGTGCGTTTTCCAAAGATCGCCAGGTGTCAATGCGGTTGAAGAACTTAAACAGTACAACTCTGGCGAATGTGTCTCGGAAGCTTCTTTGCGGAGAGTCGTAGATAACGTGCCGAAGTAGGAACTGGCTAGTGCGGTCGGACGCCCGATAGGCGTTTGTAAACTTGAATTTTCCTAGTATCGGGTCAACCGAGGTGCGATCCCAGTAGTTGCCTAGCCGCGCGCGAAACAATCTCTGTCGTTCAGCTGCGAAGCTCCAATATGAGCGGAAGATGGGGCTTGGAGAAGGCTGCCTCCGTCTGCGGACTATCTCTATGGTTGCCATGACGGAGCTCTTCCACTCCAAGACCTTTCAAGCGGGCTGCTCTTTGAACTATAGGCTTTCCCCGTCTTTGGTTCTTCTGCCGGCACGTTTTGCATGATCGGCGGTGTACATCTCCTCGAGACGGAGTCGACGCGGCCAGCGACTGGCGAGATCGACGAGATTGCCCAGCACGAATTGCTTGCGGAGCGAAGAAGGTCCCTTGTCTGGAAGCAGGTCCATGCGTTCTAGCGGTTCAAGGATTCCGAGAGGATACGAGCTAAGAGCGGATTCCATCATTCGTCGGGAGCAAGGGAGATTGAGCGTCGGAACCCTGTGTAGCTTGGGATGTCGCCGAATGAACTGGGGAGGGACGAACGTTGCGCCTTAGAAATGCAACCGTCCCCGAGCAATGTCCGCCGCTGGAGATAAGCGTCAGCGCAATGCTAAAGTGTCCGGGATAGCTCGCTAGAGCGAGGCCTCGGACCGTTCCGTCGGCAGTGGGACAGCTGCATCGAGCTTGAGTCGCGCAGCGCGCAACTAACTCGATGCATAGTGAGTAGTTTGCTGGCTGCCCCTCAACACCTCCTGAGCGTTGCGACGCGGACCCCAAATCAGTTTGAGTGATCCCTCCTGACCACCAGTTTCCAAGAGTCCGATATCGGAACGAAGTAGTGCGCGGATACCTGCGCGATCTGCGGTAAGCATGGGGAGCTGGGCCAATTGGATGCTTGGAGTCCAGTTGATAGAGCCTTTGGCGTTAACGGGTCACGGCTTCGGAGCAAACGAAAATGAGAGCCTTGGGGAAATCTGCTGAATCTCGAAGTGAAGTGTGGCAAGCTTCTGTCCGTTCACCTATGCGCCAGTTTGGGTGCCTAGCCAAGCCGGACTCTGGTCTAGCAATCGGATCAGGCAGGGTATGGGTAACTCGGCAATGAGAGTCACGTAGAAGGCTGGTGCGGCGATCCACCCTGACTTCCTGTCCGACTGTCCAGGAAGGGGCCAAGCGGTTCATGGGCGGCCCCGAGGGAACGATGTAAGAGGCCATCGATCCAGACAGCAGGCTTGGCGACACCCATCCCTGTTTGGGATGGCGTCCCCTTGACTTCAGCGCCCCTTTCCCACACATGTTGACCTTCGCGATTGCAGGATGGTAAGATATTCTTACACAATGTTGGAGGGAGGGAACGAGCTATGGAGCGACTCGAAGTTGAGCAGGCGTTGATCGCAGTCCTGGAGGAAATTCAGCGAGACAGGGGGCACCACAATCCAGTCGTGGTCCCCTCCACGCGCCCATTGGAGGACCTTCCGGGATTCGACAGCAAAGTGGCTCCGTCCGCCACCTCGGACCTCGCAAGAGCGCTGGACATCACAATTCCGAACAGAACCAAACTGTTTGTCGACCCCGCGGGCCATGACACCCTTACCGTGGCAGAGGTCGCAGTGCGGGTATGCGAGATTGCGAAGGCATCGAGATAGTGGGCGGCCGAAAGAGTGAACCTACACGACGCAGGCCTCCACTGGCCACTCGAATTCGTCAAGCCCGCAGAGCCGCCGGACTCTCGCAGTCTCAGGTGGCTGAGCTGCTAGGCCTTCAGAGACCGTCTGTGACGGAAATGGAGTCCGGGAACCGCCGTGTGTCCAGTGACGAGATTGTGGAGCTTGCAAGGCTCTTTGAGGTGTCACCACAGTGGCTCCTGGGGGTCGAGGGAAACGACGCTGACGAACATCTAGCGAAGGCCCAACTTGCCGCTCGAGAGCTCACAAAGCTGAAGCCGGCCGACTTAGACCGACTGCTTGAACTGCTTTCCTCGATGCGCAGGGAGGAGGACGAATGACTCCGGGTGTTCGCCGGCGCATCGCGCAGGCAGCGTTGGCGATGTCCCTCGACATTCGGGCGCGTCCCGAACTGGACTTCGACACCCGGATGCCCGTTGACATCTACGATGTCTGCCATGCTCTGGGAGTCCCCGTGCAGTTTGTGGACATCAACATGGAGGGGATGTATGTCAAGCATCCGCCTCGAATCTTGATCTCCGCCCTGCGGCCGTATCCCAGACGGGTGTTCACTTGCGCACACGAGCTCGGCCACCACGTCTTTGAGCACGGATCGACTATCGACGAACTCGTTGAAGGAGCAGCTAGCGAGCGGCAGGTTGATCCGAACGAACTCCTGGTTCAGCTCTTCGCTGGTTTCATGCTCATGCCGGTCCTCGGGGTGAGCAGGGCATTCTCTTCCCGTGGTTGGGACATCCGCCAGGTGGGCCCAGCAGAATTTCTGACAGTCGCATGCAGCTTCGGCGTCAGTTATGCCGCCCTCCTCACTCACATGTCGGCTTCGCTCGAAGTGCTGTCCGCACGCCGTGCGCAGGAGCTTGGTCGCATTCCGCTGCCGAAGGTGCGCGAACTCGCGGTCGGATTGAGATTGCATGATCCGCTTGTGCTAGTCGACCGATTCTGGCAATTGCCGACGATCGATGTGGAATGCAACACGTACATTCTGTTTCCAGCAGGATCTGCGATCATTGACGAGGGAGCGGTTTTACAGTACGCGGGGATTGTCGCAGGGCGACCTCTCTTGCGCGCCGACAAGCCCGGCGTATGCAAGATCGTCTATGAGGCCGACCAAGAATCAGTCACTCGGCTGGTCAGAGTAGCGCGCTTTCAGTACGTCGGATTAAGCCGGTACCGGTACCTCCCCTGTCAAGATGATAGGGATGAAGAAGAGGAAGAAATGTGAAGAGGTCGCAAGAGACGGTGATTATCAACGAGTCTAATCTGTCAGTTGCTTGGGGGCGGGCAGTGATTGAGGTCCTTGACCGTTCCGGCACAGAGATGGCTCCGTTCCTGCTCAGTCTGGTTCGGCCCGAGCAGATTAGAGAGGACTTCGAGGTCGGAGCCATCAGAGCCGCCCTTGATCAGCACTTGGCGCGGCGCGGGATGTACGACGTCGATACCGTGGCTTGGACGATTTTCCCTGAGGAACTATGGCAACGCAGCAGATCAGATCGCTCCTTGTTGTTCGAGAGATATCGAGATGTATACCCTCGATACAAGGCATTGAATCCAGCACTCAATTCTCGCGGGCTGTATTTTGGCCGCCTCATCGACTTTGGCTCCGGCCCTTGCGACGGTAACCAGCTTGAGTGGATCATCTCGAACTTCAAGAGGCGGCGTAGCGTGCGTCGCTCAATGCTGCAGGCTTCCGTGTTCGATCCGGCAAAGGATCATGTTCGCCAAGCTCAGTTGGGCTTCCCATGCCTTCAGCAGGTCCAGTTTGTCCCCGCAGACGGATCGCTCTCGATCAACGCCTTCTACGCTACGCAGCAATTGTTCGACAAGGCATACGGAAACTGGCTTGGACTTTGGAACCTTGGTGAGTTCATGGGCTCCCAGATGGGGCTCGAACTCGCGCAACTAAACTGTTTTGTGGGAGTCGAGAAGCTCGAACGAGTAGGCAAGCGAGAGCTTGGGCCGCTTGCGGACGTGATTCGTGAGGTTCTGAGGGAAAGGTGACGGCGATCCATGGTTCGGTCTTCACGAAGAAGCAGTGAGGGCAATGACTGTGGCGGTGGCCTGAGTTTCAGTGTGGCTTATCGACACCAGCCATTTCTCCACCGCCAGATGGTCCGCGATCGTCTTTGGCAACCCGTTGAGCGAAACCGCCGGGGCCCCATGTGGATTCGTCGAGACTTCAATGTCAGTCCAAGAAATCCCAGGGGCCAGGCCGACACCAAGCGCCTTCAGCACCGCCTCCTTGGCACTGAACCAGCCGGCAAGTTGTTCTCCCTTATGGACGCCTGGCCTCAGTGATGCCAACTCGGCTGCGCTGAACATTCTTTTCAGGGTCTCCTTGTCTTCCTTGTCGATAAGTCCTTGGAAATGATCGACATCAACCAGGTCCACGCCGAGGCCAGCAATCATTGGAACTCCCCCTCATCCATTCCATCTATCTCACATGCTGCGACCGGCCGAGAGAGACCGCCACCCATGTGAGATCTCGGCCCCTTGTCTCTACGAGCAGAATGCTACTCGTCCATGCAAGTTCATCCAGATCGAAGGCATAGCCCTTCAATCCTGGTTGGCTGTGCTGGAAGAGGCCGATTCGAGCTATTGCCTGTGGTGGCCCAGACGCGTCCTGCCTCTCCGACAAACGGGATTGGAGCGCATCGCTTTGACCGCTCTTGATCTAGGGCCTGTTCACATCGATGGCAGCAGATCGTAGATCAGCGCCAGGTAGATTCCGCTGAGGAAGATCACGTCGAGTTTGTCATAGCGGGTGGCGATTCGTCGGAAGCGCTTGAGCCGTCCGA
>MPNM01000059.1 GCA_002239025.1 Chloroflexi bacterium bin125
CCGAGCTCGAATCGCAGCAGGCGGGCGAGCCGGAGGGGCCGCCGCGGCTGGGCCGCGCGCTGCGCGACCGGCAGCGGCTGCAGCAGCAGGTCGAGCAGGCGCGGGCGCAGATCGAACGGACCGGCCAGAAGTGGGTCAACCTCTCCGATCCCGAGGCGCGCTTGATGCGTGGTCCGCAGGGCCGTTCGCTGACGGGCTACAACGCGCAGGCGATGGCGGCTCGGCTTAAGCCGGAGCGCGAGGACGGCGCGGGCGGGATGCTGCTGCTGGCGGCCGAGGTGACCCAGGAGCCGGGCGACGCGGCCCAGCTGCTGCCGATGGTCGAGGCGGCGGACGCCTTGAGCCAGGCGCGGCCGACCGTGGCCGATGCGGGCTACTTCGCCTCGGGCGCGGTCGAGCGCTGCCAGGAACTGGGCGTGTCCGTGGCGGTGCCCGAGGCCAAGCCCGACGAGGATCATCCCTACCACTGGCGCCGCTTCCGCTACGAGCCGGAGCGCGACCGCTACCGCTGTCCCCAGGGCCAGGTGCTGGAGCGACGCCAGCGGCGGTTGAACCGCCGCACGCCGGCCAAGCTGTACCAGGCCGAAGCTGAGGCCTGCCGCGGCTGTCTCGCCTTCGGCGTCTGCACGAGCGCCCGCTCGGGTCGGACGATCACGATCTCGGATGCGGCCGAGGCGCTGGAACGCCACCGGGTCTGGATGCGCAGCGCGGCGGCGCGCGAGGCGCTGCGCCGGCGGCCGGGCTTGATCGAGCCGGTCTTCGGTCAGATCAAGGAGCGCCTGGCCGGGCGCCGCTTCCTCTTACGCGGACTCGAGGCGGTCGCCGCCGAATGGTCGCTGTTGGCCGTCGCATTCAATCTCAAGGCCCTGGCCAAGTACCGGGCCAGGGCCTTGACGCGGGCTGCACCCGCCGCGCCGTAACGCAGCGGCGCGCTCAACTCCCGGACTGGCGGTTCGGCTCACGAGCCAGCGCTCGAGGAGGCCGAGTACCCGAGCCTGAACCCCACCGAACTGCCGAACGGCAGGGACGAATCGGGCCGAATCCGGCCAGATTGAGCAGATCTGGGACAGGTTCACTTGAGACTGTCTCACTTGACAGCTCTGGCGGTGATGATCGCCCTGGTCGGGGCGATGTTCGTCACGTTGGCGCCAACCTCGGCGCAGGTGACCGGTGCTCTTGATGCTTGTGCACTCGTGCAGGCTGAGGTCGGTGACCAGGACAATGACGGCAACTCGAATGAGGCTGCCGTCGATTGTGAACGGACGATTCCAGGGACAGGCACCATTGACGTTGTCTATCAGTCGGGCAAGCTCGGAGTCGCGACTGCAACTGTTAGTGCTAGGACCGTTACCTTCGCGCCTTCCACAGCAGCCGAGGGAGACGATGACATTGGAACGGCCGTTTACCGAGTCATCGCCGGCAACACAAATGGCGTGACACTGGGTGAATGGACAGTTTCCGTTACTACCCGTGCCTTCGGTACCTCGGCAACAGCCGCGACAACCCCTAACCCCTCGTTCAAGATCACGTTCGTCGGCGACGCCGATGACATCGTCAAGGCAGGGTCTCGCGTTATTGTCAGAGTGACCAGCGACGGGGACGCGGATTTGGCTAGCGTCAGCGCACAGTCCCTGAGCTTCTTCGCGAAGCGAACCGCGTACACCGCTGACGGCGACGACGCGGATGATGACCCCGATGTAGCAGTTTCTCGAATTTTCGTCGGTCCTGTTCTTCAGAGCGGCGTGACATTCCCGGCCGATACCCCAGTTACTCGCACGTTTGACAACGTTGCCACGGGTCAATGTCTCACCAGCGCTGATGGTGAAGCTTGTGACCCTGAGGTTGAGACAGAGGACTTGGGAGACGAAGGCACTGAGAAAGTCGAACTTGAGCTCTTCGTCCCGGCCGGCACGACGGCTGGCGCGTACGCGATCACTGCCGGTGGCACTCGAAGTGACAGCGACAGCACGCCGCTGAGTTCGTCAAAGGCTCTAACAGTTGGCACGCAGGTCGAGGTTGACACTGTCGTCTTCGACTTGAGTTCGCCGCGTCGAATGAACATCCCCGTACACATCGCCGGCCAGGCCCAGACAGTTCTGAACCCGGACGACGAAGACAAGACCGGCGGCGGCGCCAAGGGCGACCAGCCCGACGGCTACGCTGACGATGCGTCAACGAGGGAACCAGCTGCCATTTCGATCGGCACGGGCAACAACACCGAGTTGACACTGTCGGTACTCAACGCCAGCGGCAAGCCGGCGGAAGCAGGCGCCGTGACCTCGATCGTGATCTCCACGACTGGTGGCACGCTGACCGATAACAGCGGCGCAGCGACCTACAGTTGCGAAGCTGACAACACGCACGCGTGTGAGATTGACTTCAGCACCTACAGGAGCGCCGGAGACCCGTTGCCTGGCAAGATTCGGGTGCTCCTCACCGCTCCGGTGACGCCTGGCAGCGGCAGCGTCTCCGTGGTTGTCGTAGCCGGCGGCAAGGTCTTCACCGCCGACCCCGTTGACGTCACCTTCTACGGCCCCGCAAGCGAGCTGACAATCGGCGACGCTTCCGGCTCCGTGCTGGCCTACAACGTTGGCGATGACGAAGAGACTGACTACGACCCGAAGAAGAGCGCGGACAAGGGCATGGACGCCCGCGACCAGATCTCCTTCACGGTTGACGCAGTCGACAAGAACGGCAACGCCGTTCGCACGCCAGGCCTGGTCGTGACGATCAAGGACCCTGATGGCACCACAGTTGCCCGAGGCAAGTTCGACGATCCGGTTCAGTCGACTACGTTCAACAACAAGCTGTCGCTTGACGTCGATACTGCTGCTACATCGCCGCTCGCGGTTGGCGTGTACAGCATCGAAGTCAAGTCGGGTGCGCTCAAGGACTCGTCCACGTTGACGGTCGTCTCTGCCGCCGACAGCGTTGAGTTGGCGCTCGACAATGACGCTCCGACCGAGGTCGGCCAGGATGTCATGGCATCCGTGACTGTGACCGACACTGAGGGCAACCCGGTTGCCGACGGCACCGTGGTCTCCTTCCGTGCGTCTGACCTGACCGGCGACGACGACGCCGTAGTCGTCTTGGACGCCACGTCAGCACCGACCAGTGCTGGCGAGGCTTCTGTCGCGCTCACTGTCGTCGGCCACGGCCGTGCAGTGATCCGTGCGACGGTCTCCGACGACACTACTCCGGTGCGTGACACTGCGGTCCTCAGCAGCACTGCCGGTGCCCCTGAGGTCGTCGAAGAGGAGCCTGAAGAGGCCAGCGTGGCATGCCTGAGCAACCTCAACGGCTTCGCGACCTGGACCTGCAGCGTCGAGAGCTCCGCCTCGGAGATCTTCGGCCTCGTCAGTGGCCGCGGCGCGACCGCCATCCACCTGTGGAACGGTTCCGCCTGGGTCCGCTACTCAGTGGTTGACGGCACGATGGTGCCGGGCTCGAGCGACTTCATGGTCGCCGAGAACGACATCCTCTACATCAGCAACTAGCAGCCGCTAGCGGTTCGCCGCCCCCGACGAATCGGGGGCGGCGAACACTGCTGATATAGGCGACCTAAGGAAGGGACGCTGACATGCAACGATTTGGAATGATGACTCGAGTCATCGGTGTTGCGCTGGGTGTCGTGATTGCCATCGCCGCCGTGGCTTCGGCCTCGGCGCAGCAAGAACCACCCCACCGCTTCTACGGCACGGGCGCAACCGCCGGCGACACCATCGGTGTGGTCGACGCCATGGGCAACGAGCTCGGCTCGACCACCGTCGCCGATGACGGCACCTGGTACATCGATGTCGACCGCGACGCCGCCGAGGGCGTGAGCTTCACGCTGAACGGCAAGTCGGCCGACGCCGAAGTCACCCCCGCCGGCTCCGGCCAGTCCGCCGTCTCCGTCACCGCTATGGCCATGGAAGACGAATCCATGGACGACGGCTCGATGGAAGACGGCGATGAGCTCGATTCGCTCGAAGGCGAAGAGGGCGCCATGGACGATGGTTCTATGGAAGAAGGCGCCATGGACGACGGCAAGACCGATTACCCGACCACGGGTAGCGGTGGCCTCGCTGACGGCAGCGGCGTCTCAGCCGGCCTCATCGGCCTGCTGATCGCACTCGGTGTCGCAGCAGTCGCCGGCCTCGGCCTCCGCCGAGTCCGCAACCGCGCCTAGCCATCGAGCAACCGGACAACCCTGTCCAAACCAGAGGGGCGGGGCCAATCGGCCCCGCCCCTTCTCGTTTGCCCGACTTTTGAGACAGTCTCACTTGAACCTGTCCCAGATCTGCCCAATCTCACTGGATTCGGCCCGGTTCGTCCCTGCGGTTCGGCAGTTCAGTGGGCTTCAGACTCGGGTACTGGGTGTCGCCGAGCCGTGGCTCGTGAGCCGAACCGTCGGTCCGGGAGTTGAGCGCGCCGCTGCGTTACGGCGCGGCGGGTGCGGCCCGAGTCAAGGCTCGGGCCCGGTACTTGGCCAAGGCCTTGAGATTGAATGCGACGGCCAACAGCGACCATTCGGCGGCGACCGCCTCGAGCCCGCGTAAGAGGAAGCGGCGCCCGGCCAGGCGCTCCTTGATCTGACCGAAGACCGGCTCGATCAAGCCCGGCCGCCGGCGCAGCGCCTCGCGCGCCGCCGCGCTGCGCATCCAGACCCGGTGGCGTTCCAGCGCCTCGGCCGCATCCGAGATCGTGATCGTCCGACCCGAGCGGGCGCTCGTGCAGACGCCGAAGGCGAGACAGCCGCGGCAGGCCTCAGCTTCGGCCTGGTACAGCTTGGCCGGCGTGCGGCGGTTCAACCGCCGCTGGCGTCGCTCCAGCACCTGGCCCTGGGGACAGCGGTAGCGGTCGCGCTCCGGCTCGTAGCGGAAGCGGCGCCAGTGGTAGGGATGATCCTCGTCGGGCTTGGCCTCGGGCACCGCCACGGACACGCCCAGTTCCTGGCAGCGCTCGACCGCGCCCGAGGCGAAGTAGCCCGCATCGGCCACGGTCGGCCGCGCCTGGCTCAAGGCGTCCGCCGCCTCGACCATCGGCAGCAGCTGGGCCGCGTCGCCCGGCTCCTGGGTCACCTCGGCCGCCAGCAGCAGCATCCCGCCCGCGCCGTCCTCGCGCTCCGGCTTAAGCCGAGCCGCCATCGCCTGCGCGTTGTAGCCCGTCAGCGAACGGCCCTGCGGACCACGCATCAAGCGCGCCTCGGGATCGGAGAGGTTGACCCACTTCTGGCCGGTCCGTTCGATCTGCGCCCGCGCCTGCTCGACCTGCTGCTGCAGCCGCTGCCGGTCGCGCAGCGCGCGGCCCAGCCGCGGCGGCCCCTCCGGCTCGCCCGCCTGCTGCGATTCGAGCTCGG
>MPNM01000018.1 GCA_002239025.1 Chloroflexi bacterium bin125
CAACGGCTCGATCCGCGCATACTGCTTGTCGCTCAGCGTCGTCTGATAGGTCATCTGGTCACCTGGACCGCGCCGCCATCCGCCTCCCACTCTGGCACATCTACGCCGCAATGTGAACAGGCCCTAGTCCTGGAAGGAAAGAACTCACCACCGGCAGGCATCGCGGACAAGGCCTACTTTGATCGGCTCCGCGATTTCTTGCGTCAGGACAATTGGCAGCGGCATTCCCAGTTTCCCGTCCCCGATTCAATCGAGGACCCGCTCAGAGGCTCGCCTGCAATCTCCGACGACCAACTCGGCGACGGAGATGGATAACAACGAACTCAGGAAGGCCCACAATGACCTCCCGTATGGGGCAATCGAGGACCAAGACCTATAGTTCCTGAGATGTCCCCCACCTCGACAAAATGGAGGAGAATTGAGCGTGAAGGTCAGCGAGATACTCAATCATGTCGATCATGGATTCATTGCGCTACCCGTGTTTCAGCGGGGCTATGTGTGGAATCGGGATCAAGTGAGGCAACTGTTCACTTCCATGTACCGCTCATACCCCGTTGGTAGTCTTCTGCTCTGGGGTACGCAATCGAACTCAGTTGAAGTGCGCGGAGACTTAGTTCCTGCAGTATCTCCGGTGCAGATGCTGCTCGATGGTCAACAGCGTGTCACCTCCCTTTACGGGGTAATCCGAGGGACGCCACCACCTTTCTTTGACGGCAATAGGCGAGCATTCGAGGATCTCTACTTCCATCTTGAAGATGAAACGTTCGCATTCAGCCAACCGATGCGAATGAAAGGGGATGTGCGTTGGGTCGATGTCTCGAAGGTGATGCAGGCCGGAGATGACGAACTCCCGCAGTTCGCTTCGAATGCGGCAGGGGAAGACATGGACCTGCTCCTCCGCTATCTCGGTCGATTGGGCAAGTTACGGAACATTCGAGAGAGACACTTCCACGAAGAGGCGATATCGGTAGAGGACCAGTCTCTCGATGTGATTGTCGATATCTTCAATCGGGTCAACAGCGGCGGTACCAAACTCTCCAGCGGCGACCTGGCCCTGTCTCGGGTTTGTGCGGAGTGGCCAGAAGCCCGAGACGCGATGAAGAGCCATTTGCAGAGATGGGCTGATCTTGGCTACGACAAGTTCGACTTGGTCTGGCTACTTCGCTCGGTCAACACTGTGCTCACCGGTCGCGCCAATTTCGATGCATTGAGGTCAAGATCTGCGGAAGAGATTCAAGATGGTTTGAGACGGGCAGTGGACGCCATCGAGCGACTACTCAATCTGCTCGGCGATCGGCTGGGATTGGACCACGCGAGAGTTCTGACGGGCCACAATTCGCTTGCCGTCATGGCTAGATATGTCGATCAGCAGGCCGGAAAGCTGACACTCAAGGAAGAGAACCAGCTGTTGTACTGGTACTTAGCTTGCGCCATTCGGAGTCGGTTCTCTGGTTCCCCTGAGAGCACCATGCAGAGTGATCTTACCGCAATGGAGTCGCCGGACGGCGACCTGGACCGCCTCATTGAGGAATTGCATCTCAGTTCGGGGGAGATCAAGGTCGAGGCCGGCCACTTCGATGCCGCGAGAATCAACTCGCGGTTCTTCCCGCTGCTCTACGCGCTGACGAGGACAGGCAGCGCGCGCGATTTCTGTTCAGGCCTAGAGCTGAAGAAGCATATGCTTGGCAAGGGCAGCCACCTTCAGCTTCACCACCTGTTTCCGAAGTCACAACTTCGAGGTCACTATCCGGAGAAACTGATCAATGCACTGGCGAACTTCAGTTTCCTGACGGCGGAGTGCAACGGCGCGAAGAACATCGGCAACCAACTTCCTCAGGTGTATTTCCCAGAGTGCGAGTCCAACCACCCTGGAGTCCTTGCGTCACAGTGGATACCTGGAAGCGACGATGCATGGATAGTCAATCGCTATGAAGAGTTCCTGGACCAGCGGAGGGACTTGCTTGCTGATGCTGCGAACGGCATTCTTAAACAGCTTCGCGAGGGATCGATGCCGTTGACTCACTTGGAGAGCGCCGGTGGCGTAACCGCAGCCGAGGACGAGGAGGCGGTATTGCTTGAACTTGTCGCCTGGGTCACCCAGCATGGGTTGTCCGCTGGCGAGTTAGGCCACGAGCTGGCGCCTGAGGAAGATGGCCAAGCTGTGCGGGTGCTAGACCTGGCCTGGCCCGAAGGACTTCAGCCAGAGTTGTCAGAGCCCGTTGCTGTTCTCCTTGACGAACCAAGTGAACTGATGGCCGAAGCAAGCTCCGCAGGCTTTCGCTGTTTCACGGATGCCGACTCATTTCGCCGCTACGTCCTCACCTTGATTGGAGAATCAGAGGAGGCAGCTTAGAGATGTCGGGCCTACTTGGCCAGCGAGGTTGCGCAAGCTATCCGAGCTAGAGCAGCGCTTCGTAGACGCCCTTCTCGAAGTCGGTCTCGAGATACGCCGCGGGATTGAACTGGTACATGAAGACGTGCGTGAAGAACAGGCCGGCCAGATTCTCGACCGGGTCGACGAAGAACCAGGTGCCGGCTGCGCCGCCCCAGCCGTATGTCCCGATGCTGCCCGGATACGCCGTTCCCGCGATCCGGTTTCGCACTGCGTAGCCGAAGCCAAACCCGAACCCTGGACCGGCGAGATCGATCTCCGTACCGCAGATTGCACCCAGATGATTGGCGGTCATCAGCTCGATCGTCTTTCGACCGAGCACGCGCGCGCCGTCGAGTTCACCCCCGTTGAGTAGCATCGCGGCAAAGCGCGTGTACGCAGCCGGTGTCATCAACACGCCGCCGTACAAGCCATTGCCTGAAATCTGCTGCCCCAGCGACTCCCGCACCTTGTGCAAGTCCTCCGGCCGCTCGACCGGATTGAGCGCGCCGTCCTCAGACCAGTGGTGATTCGTGACCAGGCGATCAGCGTCCTCCGGCGGACAATAGAACCCGCAACCTTCGACCCCTAGCGGACCGAAGATGCGCTCCTGGAAGAGCTCGTCCAGGTTCCGTCCGGTAGCGCGTTCGAGCACCTGTGTCAAGACATCGAAGTCGGCCGCATACTCCCACGCCGCGCCAGGTTGCCTTGCGTTAGGAAGCTGTGCCATCTGCAACACGCGCTGCTCGGCGGAAACCGATGTGTCTACCACGCCCGGATTGGTGATACCGAACTCCGTGCCGCTCCATGCCGGTTCCAGCAGCGGGAACATCGCCGACGGGATGTTGCCAAACGACGGCAAACCTGACGTCATTGTCAACAAGTCACGGATCGTGATCTGCCGAGTCATCGGCACCGTCTGACCCATCAGCAGCCCTTCTCCGCGAACCTTGTTGGGCGGATCAAAGGGAGCCAACACCTGGCGATTCTCGAACTCTGGGAGCCACTTCGTTATTGGCTCGTCGACGTAGAAGACACCCTCTTCCTGGAGCTGCATCGCCAGTGCTGCTGTTACCGGCTTGGTCTGCGAGTACATCCGGAAGAGTGCGTCTTCTGGCAGCGGATTCCGACGCTCGGCGTCGAGGTGACCGTGCGTCGACACATGAGCGACATGACCATGGCGAATCAACACGGTCGTCACGCCGGGAACCTCACCGTTCTCAACGGCCTGCGCCATTCGGGCGTCCATGCGAGCCAGACGATCGGCGTCAATTCCAAGCGATGCAGGGTCGGCAGAAGGAAGGTTGGCAAAGTCGGACATCGGAGGCTCCTTGTTTGTGGGCTAGCGCAATGAGGATATCCGCTGGGATCGCGTAGCCTCAGGTTGATCTGAGGGAGGATGACATGGCGTATGAGTATGACCGCAACATTCGCGACAAGGTGGCGGTGATTGGCGTCGGCGAGACCGAGTATACGAAGCATGGTCGGATTGGCCGTCCTGAGTTTCGGTTGGCGCTTGAGGCGATTCTCGCTGCCTGTTCCGACGCTGGACTTGAGCCTCGGATGCTGGACGGATTTTCGTCCTACTCTGCCGACCGCAACGATCCCAACCGGCTCTCGACGGCGCTCGACTTGCCGCACTACGCATTCGCCTCGATGGTCTACGGCGGTGGTGGCGGCGGCGTCTGCGCGGCGATTGGCAATGCGGCGGCCGGTATCGTCTCGGGCTACGCCAACTTTATCGTGGTCTATCGAGCGCTCGCGCAGGGCGAGTTTGGCCGCTTCGGTCAGTCGCGTCGCGGTGGACGCTTGCGGGGGCAATACGCGTTCAACGTCTCACAGGGTCTGATGTCGCCGGCGCAGTTCCTGGCAATGAAGATGCAGCGCCATATGTATGAGTACGGCACGACTTCGGCACAGCTGGGACAGATCGCAGTTGCGGCCAACAAGCACGCGCAGAACAATCCACGCGCCGTTATGAACGGACGCCCGATCACGCTGGAAGATCACCAGAACTCGCGCATGATCGCCGACCCCTACCGCCTCTACGACTGCTGCCTGGAGACCGATGGCGCTGCTGCGATGATCCTGACCACGGCCGAAATCGCCAAGGACTTCACCGACACGCCGGTCTATCTCTCGGCGTCGGTGCAGGGTTCGGGGCATCGGCAGGGCAACGTCGTCGACGGTTTCTATCACGACGAATTCATGAGTTCGAACTACACGACGATGGTTGATCGGCTCTACTCGGCGGCAGGAATGGGACCCGAGGACATCGACTGCGGCCAGTTTTACGAGAACTTCACAGGCCAGGTACTGACCTCGTTCGAGGATCACAAGTTCTGCGAAGTCGGCGAAGGTGGTCCCTTCTGCGAGGGTGGCCGACTGGAAGCTACGCAGGTAGCCGATCCTAGTGCACCGCACGCTGGCGAGTTCCCGATCAACACGTCAGGCGGCAACCTGTCCGAGGCGTACACGCACGGCTTCAATCTCGCAGTGGAGGCGGTGCGTCAGTTGCGTGGAGATTCGTCGAATCCGGTGGACGGTGCGCGGACATGCATCGTCGCAGCAGGTCCGGCTTCGGCGCCGATCTCGACGGCGATCTTTCGCAATTGATCTTTTCAGTCCCCGGTTCGCGGAGACCTTCGACAACTCCCACATCCCCTCTCCCCCCCCCGCAAGGGGGGGGAGATGTCACGGAGTGACAGAGGAGGATCGGCTGACAATGACCAGATAGGGCCCCTTAACAGCGGACCCCCCTTCTGCCTATGGCATCTCCCCAGCAAGGGGGGAGAAGGGGAGTTTTTCAAAGGTCTCCTTGAGGCGGGGACAGGATCTAGGAAACTAAGACAGCGCTCGCTTGATGCAGTGGTTGGCTGGCTGTGTCCACTCGCCTGACTCTCGGTGGGCGATGGCGTTGGCGAGGATTTGGCCGATCTCGTTCTGGAACGCTCGGGAGCCGGTCCAGGAGAGGAAGCTCTCCTGCATGATGGTCACGACGTAACGCGGCTGGCTGCCCTGCCACGGTGGAGCGAGCCAGATTGCGGCGCTGTTCATCCTGACGATTGCCCGAATCTTGGTCGCCTGACTCTTGAGCGGGGTGTCGCCCTCCTCGACTTCTGCAGCGGCCTCCGCCTCTGCCAATCTCAGATCATTTAGTAGCGCGGCCTCTTCTTCGTAGCTTCGTGGATCAATTTTGGCAATCGGGTCAGCATCCTCACTTTCAGGGATCGTGAAGTTGCCGGTCTTGATCAGCGACTCCCAGCCGTGCAGCGACTGTTCGGGAATGGACGCGCCCCATCGATGGTTGTCGACAACGGCCCGAAGCAGGTCGAACCCGTCGGACCTGGCGTTGTCGGGAACTGCCTCGGACATTGCCAGGGCGGCGAAGAGTCGGGCCAGATGGACCGGCTCAGCGAGGCTCGCGCCCCATCGAGTCTGGTGAGTGAGTTCGATTAACTCCGGGACTCCCCAGCGCTCGTAGTACTGCTTGAATCCCGAAAGCCCGCCGACCATGCTGAGCAGCGTTGTGACATCCGGGTTCTGCGACCAGGCGACCATGTAGAACAGCGCGTCGCGTTGCAGTTTGGTCAGTTCCCGTTGTTGTTCATGCGCGTCAGTCAGCACGGCCCACGCGATTGGCGGCTTGATCACGCTGTGCAGGGCGTATGGTCCCGAATGACCGCCGCTCCAGATCGTGCCGGACTCGAGGTCATAGACAGCCGCCCCCATGACGGCGTCGGTGCTCAGGAGTTGGCGTTCAAAGTCAGACGACAGCGCACATAGCGGCGCCTCGGCGGATGCCTTCAATGGAATCGCGAGGCAAACCAGGAGCGGTGTGAGTGCGAAAATGAGCAATCGGCGCATGCCGATTTAGCCTACAAGGACAAGAAGCCGTTACCCTCGCGATATGACTACTTCGGCTGAACGTACGAATTTCCTGGACGCTCCGTTCTTCCCAGAAGGTATGACCACGCCAGAACCCTCCGACCCAATCAACGGCGGCTACTTCGCCGCTGCGGCTGAGGGCAGACTTGTGGTCCAGGCCTGCGCCGACTGCGGCATGCGGCAATATCCGCCCGAGCTGAACTGCCATGCTTGCTATGGCTTCGAGATGACATGGGAAGAGTCGGCGGGAACCGGAACCGTGTACTCGTGGGTTGAGGTGGTGCATCCCGCGCATCCGGCCTTGCGCGAGTTTGGCCCCTACATGGTTGCCCTAGTCGAGCTCGACGACATGCCCGAGATCAAGCTGATGGGCGCGGTCGTTGATGCACCGCTGGGCGGGACCATGGCAATCGGGGCGCGTGTGCAAGTCGTGTTTGAGCAGACATCGGACGATCTGGCGCAGCCGCGCTGGCAGATGGCATGAGCGCTCAAGCGCCGGCTGTTGGGTCGGCAGGTTCGGCTTCCTCGTCGAAGCGTCGCTGGGCGATCCTGTTGGTCCTGGCCGGCTCGCAGATGCTGGTCCAGCTCGACGCGACGATCATCAACACGGCGTTGCCCGCGATCAAGCGCGCCTTCGAATTGTCGGAGTCGCAGTCGCTCTGGGTCGCCGACTCCTACATGGTGATGTTTGGCGGCTTGCTGTTGCTGGCCGGAGCGCTCGGCGACCGCTTCGGCCGACGCAAAATTCTGATTGTCGGCATGGGCATCTTCGTTGCTGCCTCGATCGCCGTGGCCTTTTCGCCTGACGCCAACTTCTTGATCGTTGGGCGGGGACTGCAGGGGCTCGGCGGCGCGTTGGTCATCCCGCAGACACTCTCGATCCTGACGGCTGTGTTCCCACGCGAGGAACGCAGCCGTGCGATCGGCATCTGGGCAGGAGCGATGGGCTTCGGCATGGCCTTCGGGCCGCTGGTCGGCGGCATCCTCGTCGACCTGATCGGTTGGTCTGGCGTCTTCTGGGTTCCTGCTCCAATCGCCGCGCTGTGCATGCTGGGAATGGCCACCGTGCCCGAGTCCCGCTCAATGCAGCACACCAAGCTCGACGTGCCCGGCGCGATCACCGGGACGATCGCGATGATCGCCATCGTCTTCGCGATCATCGAAGGGATTCAGAAGGGTTGGACCGACCCGCTGATCGTCGGTTCGTTTGCTGTCGCGATCATCTCGACGGTGATGTTCATCATCATCGAGCGACGCACTGAGCAACCGTTGCTGCCAATGGCCTTCTTCAAGCAGCGCGACTTCACTGGCTCGATGATCGGCATGTTCTTCATCATGTTCGCCCTGATGGGCGTGATGTTCTACATGCCTCAGTTCTTCCAACTGGTGCAGGGCATGTCGGCGACCGAAAGCGGCGCTCGATTGATGCCGCTGGCGCTGGCGATGATGATCTTCGCTCCGATCATGGCCAAGTTGCTGCCCAAGTTGGGGCCGCGATTCATGCTGTTCTGGGCGCCGGCCATCCATGGCGGCGGCGCGCTGCTCTTGTTCAGCTTCATCCTCGATGTGGATACGCCCTACTGGATGATCGGTCTGGGCCTGGCCTTCCTCGGTATCGGCGGCGCAATGCACATGCCGGCAACGACCGACACCGCAATGGCTTCGGTGCCGGTCGACCTCGCAGGCAAGGCATCAGCCGTCAACAACGCCGGACGGCAACTCGGCGGCACGCTGGCGATCGCCATCCTGGGCTCGTTCGCCGCCGCCGTTTACTCATCCGGGGTGACATCCGGGTTGGAGCCGCTAGGCCTCGCTGAGCAGTCGGTTGATGTCCTCGCCACCGGGATCGGCGCCGCCCAACAGGTCTTCCCGACCCTGGACCAGTCCTTGCTCGCGCCCACGCAGCTGGTGCTGAGGGAGGCATTCGTTGACGCCATCACCGACACCATGCGCTTCGGCATCATCTTCGCGCTGATTTCGGGCATTGTTGGCTGGATCCTCGTGCCCAAACGCCAGCGCCAGACGCAGATGCAATGGATAGACGGCAAGCCGGTCGAGTCGCAATCAGAATCAACGCCGGTCGTCGCGATCTCGACGAATGGCGTGTCTGCGAACGGCGCATCTGCCAATGGCCGGCACGAGGTCGCGCCACTGGCGAGATCGATGGCGTTGGTGCGTCCGCAAAAGTCGGGGCTTCCGTAGTCAAGACATTCCTTGGCCCGTAGGAGACCGACCCTTGATCCCCTTCTCCCCCTTGCGGGGGAGATGCCGAAGGCAGAGGGGGGTTCCCAGTTTGCCTTTCCTATCTGGTCGTCGCGAGCCGACCCCCCTCTGTCACTCTGTGACATCTCCCCCCGCAAGGGGGGGAGAGGGGAGAAGTGCATCAGACTCTGTGGAGGCGTGTTCCCCTGGGTTCATCGCTTCCTTGCTGAGCACATCGAGATATCCCCGGTCAAGCCGGGGGCAGGCTCCGCGGCAAGCGCGCGTATGACTGAGGTAGAGAGCACACCCTCTCCGGTGGTTAGTCTTGTGCCAATGCTCAAGTGCCATTCGCCCGCAGGCCGAACGTGAATGCCGCAGCCGACGGTAACGTCGCGTCTGTTGATGTAGGAGCCCGACGCCGCTGGGTAGTGCTATTCATCCTGGCTGGGGCTCAGACGATCGTTTTCCTCGACGCGACGATTGTGAATACGGCTCTGCCGACGATCAAGCGCGTCTTCGAAATGACGGAGTCGGAGTCGCTCTGGGTGCCCGACGCGTACCTGGTCTTCTTTGGCGGACTGCTACTGCTGTCGGGTGCGCTGGGCGACCGTTTCGGCCGTCGCCGACTGCTCGTGATTGGGTTGGCCGTCTTCACCGCCGCGTCGATTGGTGTGGCATTTTCTCCCAGCGCCGAGTTCTTGATCATCGGTCGTGGGTTCCAGGGATTGGGCGGCGCACTGGTCATTCCCCAGGGACTCTCGACGGTGACGGCCGTCTTCCCACGTAAGGATCGTGGTAAGGCGTTTGGCATCTGGGCTGGTTCGATGGGGATCGGCATGGCACTCGGCCCATTCATGGGCGGAGTGCTGGTCGATAACGTCGGTTGGTCTGCCGTGTTCTGGGTTCCCGCTCCACTCGCGGTCATGGCGCTGATCGGCCTGACGATCGTGCCGTCGACCAAGTCGGTGCTGCACACCAAGCTCGACGTGCCGGGCGCGATCACCGGGACGGTCGGGATGGTGGCGCTGGTCTACTCGATCATTGAAGGCATCCCACGCGGCTGGGACGATCCGCTCATCATTACCACCATTTCCGTGGCTGCGATTTCGTTGTCGGCGTTCATCCTGATCGAGCGTCGCACGGAGCAGCCTTTGTTGCCGTTGGGATTCTTCCGGCAGCGCGACTTCGTCGGCGCAATGGTCGGCATGTTCTTCATCATGTTCGCGCTGATGGGCGTGCTCTTCTATCTGCCCCAGTTCTTCCAGCTCGTGCAGGGCGTCTCGGCGACGGAGAGCGGTCTGCGCGTGATGCCACTGGCGGTCGTGATGATCTTCTTCGCCCCAATCGCGGGATTCATCCTGCCCAAGGTTGGTCCGCGATTCCTGCTCTTCTGGGCGCCGACGATCCACGGCGGCGGTTGTTTGTTGATCCTCGGACTCGTGCTGGCCGTCGATACGCCCTACTGGATGATTGCCGTCTCGCTGGCCTGGCTCGGCCTGGGTGGCTCGCTGCACATGCCGGCAACGACCGACACGTCCATGGCTGCCGTACCGGTCGATATGGCGGGCAAGGCGTCGGCAGTGACCACGACCGGCCAGGAGCTTGGCGGCACCATGTCGATCGCCATCCTGGGCAGCTTCGCCGCCGTGATGTACGCCTCAGGTGTGCGCGACGGCCTCGGCGGCATGTCACTCTCGGCCATGGATGTCGACGTGCTGGCCTCAGGGATCGGAGCGGCGCAGCAGGTCTTCCCAACGTTGGATCCCTCGCTGATCGGGGAAGTGCAGGCTGCACTGACAGAGTCGTTCGTCCAGGCAATCAAGCGAACTTTCCTCTTCGGAATCTCATTCGCGGTCATCGCCGGAGTTGTCGGCTGGATCCTCGTACCCAAGCGTCAGCGCCTGGAACAGGCGACATCGTTGGGTGGTTCCCAGGTAGCGGCCATGCCAGCAGTGGCGACCAATGGAGCGTCGCCGAATGGCGCAGGGGCATTCGCTCCATCGGCCAGGTCAGTGGCATCCGTGAGGCCGCAGAAGTCAGCGGTTCCATAGATCTATCCGCGAATTTGCCCTCCGGCGTTGGGAGCAGTGCCCAGTCCCTGACCCGTCCCCGCCACCGAGCGGGGACCTGCTCCATCCCCGGCGCTAGCGAAGCGAACGTGCTTGTGGTCGGTAGGTGGCCAGATGTGACCAGTTGATGCTGTCGATGCCCAGCCCAAGCGGGTCCCGGCTCGGGGGCCGGGACGGGAATTGGAGCCGCGCATCAGTCTTTCGGAAACTGAGAATCAAGAGTGCGCATTGCTGCTTCAGTCGGTCTGCAACGACTCAGCCACTCGCTCGCCGATCATGATGGCGGTCAGGTTTGTGTTGCAACTGACGATGTCGGGCATAATCGACGCATCCGCCACGCGCAGGTTCTCGGTCTGGTGTACGCGCCCTCGCTGATCGGTGACGGCCAGCGGGTCGGTCGACAGACCCATTCGTGCCGTGCCGCAGATGTGCCAGGTCGTTGAGGTGGTTCGGCGGATGTAGTCGGCCAGGGCGTTGTCCGACTCCATCACTTCCGGCCTGGGCGCGATCACACGCTCGGTGAACTGTGCGATCTCATCGGAGTGCATGATCTCCCAGCAGAGACGCGCGCCGTCCATCAACCGGCGCAGGTCCTCGGGGTGCGAGGCGTAGTTCATGTCGAGTTGCGGTTGCTCCGACGGGTCGGTCGAGCGCAGTGTCACCGAGCCACGCGAAAGCGGACGCTGGATCACCGCGCCGATGCCAAACGACGGATGCTGTCGTGGCGCCTCTGTCAGGCCGCGCACCTGTTCCTCGTCCCAGATCGTCGAGATCGCGAGTTGCATGTCGTTGAACTGATCGGAGCCCGGCGCGGTGTAGCGCACGCCGATCTCGGTCACCACGTCGGGGTCATGCACAACATCGGGCTTGGGGAACGCTTGCACGCCGGTGCCGAAGTGGTCAATCAGGTTCTCGCCGACGCCCGGCAGGGCCACGCGTTGCTTGATCCCGTGAGGAGAGAGCTTCTCCGCCGGACCAATCCCACTGCGCATCAGGATCGCCGGCGACACCGCTGAGCCAGCCGAAACACAGACACGCTCGCCGCTAATCACTTCGCCGTCGCTGAGGATCACACCGTTGACACGAGCGCCGGAGTCGCCGTCGAAGCTCAGTCTGTCGACAAGCACGCCATGACGGATGGTCAGATTCTCGCGGTCGCGGATTCCGAGCAGGTAGGCAATGTTGGTTGAGATGCGATTGCCGTTGCTGCGGTTGCGCGGCCACGGTCCGACGCCGCTGGCGTCGGGCAGATTGTGATCCCAGACATCTTCGAAGCCATTGTCGCGGCAAGCGTCGTAGAAGGCGCGCTGCAGCGGTTGCCAGTTCCCGGATGGCTCCCGTTCGATCGGAACGGGACCCGATTGCCCGTGGAAGTCGCCGCCCTCGGGATCAGATTCGAGGCGTCGGTAGTAGGGCAGGACATCCTCGAAGCGCCACTCGTCGCAGCCGTGCGCGACCCATGACTCGAAATCGCCGGGCACACCGCGCAGCGCGATCGTTCCGTTGACCGCCGACGAACCGCCCATCACCTTGCCCCGATGCAGCGGGAACTCGCGGCCATGTCGGGCATTGGCCTGGAATCCCCAGTCGTGGTCGCGCCACGAGACCCAGGGCTTGAGCAGGTCACGAGGCATGTCCTCGACGCGGGTGTAATCCGGCCCAGCCTCAAGCAACAGCACGCGACGATTCGGGTCTTCGGACAGCCGGGCTGCAATCACCGCTCCCGCTGATCCCGCGCCGATGATGATGTCGTCGTACGTCGCCATAATGTCCCCTACTTGCGTCCCGACCCGTGGGCTGAGGATACGTCAGCATTGCGCAGGAACTTGATCAGCGAGGCGAGATCATCCGATAACGTGACGCAGGAATGACGAGATTGCCATGAGGCACCGAAATGATGAGGACTTGAGTGAGCGACTCCATGCCTGACGATCTCGTCCCCGCGTATGAAGGCTTGGTCGTCGTTGACCTATCGCGGCGTCTCTCGGGAGCGTTCGCGGGGCGGTTGTTTGCAGATCACGGCGCCGACGTCGTCATGCTGGAGCCGCCAGAGGGTCATCCCTTGCGGCATGAAGCGCCGTTCCTCAACGACGAACCGGGTGCGGAGCGCTCTGCGCTGCATGCCTATGCCAACTGGAACAAGCGCTCGGCGGTGATTGCCGATCCGTCCGAATCCGAGCCCTGGATTGCTGGCGCTGATGTCGTGATCACCACCGATGGCCCGGCGGCGCTCGCGGTATGGCCGCTGTCGGGGATGCGATCCGACGCGGTGCATCTCTCGGTGACGCCCTTTGGCCTGGATGGTCCGCTGGCCAACGCCCCGGGCGGCAACCTGACAATCAATGCGCGCTGCGGCTGGGCCTACATCAACGCCATGCAGGACGAAGCTCCGGTGACGCTGCCCTCTCGACAGGCTGGCCTCGTTGGCGGCCTTGCTGCGTTCGTGGCAGGGTCGGCGGCGCTGAGACGGCGATGGGAATCGCAGCTGCCGGAGGTGTGCGATGTTCGTGAGATGGAGGCGCTCACCCACACCGGTTATCCGTGGTCAATCGGCGCGATTTGCCAGGGCATGGGCTGGTCGCGCGGCGCAGCCGGCGGTCGTCCTCGCGGAGAGCCCGGTCCGCTGTTCGACGCCGTCGACGGACGAATGAACTTCGGCTTCGGCGATTGGCACAACTGGCAGCAAGCGATGGTGCTGCTCAATCTGCCCGATCAGGCTGCGCGGGAAGAGCTGCATGCGCACGACGGCCGTTACTCGAAGGACCTCGAACCGGTCCGAGCTGGCGTCGCCCGTGAACTTGTCCAGATCGAAAAGTGGCCCTTGTTTCATAGCCTGGCCAAGCTGCGCTGCATCTCGGGCGTGCTGCAAACGATCCCCGAACTGGTCGAGAACGAGCAACTGCAATCGCGGAACTTCATTGTTGAGACCGAGCTCGACGGCGAGACGGTCCGAGCCTCGGGCAATCCGCATCCGTTGTCGCCGCCGAGCTGGTCGCTGCGGTTTCCGGCGCCGGAGCTCGGCTCTGACAGCGTCGGTCCGCTTAAGTCCAATGCCGAGCAAACCGATGTCGCTCCGACGATGAAGGGACCGTTGGACGGCGTGCGAGTCCTGACATTCACCCAGGCCTGGAGCGGCACGTTCTGCACCGAGCTACTCGGTTTCCTGGGCGCAGACGTGGTGCAGATCGAGGCCTTGCAACGCGTTGACATCTGGCGCACGGTCGGCCCTCGGGTACCGACCGCCATTCTGGACGACGCGAAGCGACAACACTCCCTCAACACCCAGGGTCTCTACAACGCGGTCAATCTGAACAAGCGAGCAATCACACTGGACCTGCGCTCGGACGAGGGCAAAGAGCTGTTCTGGCGAATGGTTCCCCAGTTTGATGTCATCGCCGAAAACTTCCGGCCCGGCGTCCTCGATGGTTGGGGCATCACGCTGGACGCGCTGGCTGAACAGCGCCCCGACATTATCCTGGCCAGGATCTCCGGCTACGGCATCACCGGTCCCTATGCGCCTTATCCAGCGAACGGCGCGACCACCGAGCCAATGTCCGGGTTGTCGTCGATTCATGGGTATGAAGACGAGCCGGGCATGAACACCGGCGGGCTCTATCCCGATCCAATCTCTGGATACTCGGCTGCGTCCGCAATCACTGCCGCCATCGCGCGTCGGGAACGCGTCGGTGGGCCACAGGAGATTGATGTCGCGATGCTCGAAGCGATGGGCGTGGTGGTCGGCGATGCGATCGCGGAACACGACGCGACCGGCCGGACTCCAGGGCCGCTTGGCAATCACGACCGACAGCGGGCTCCGCACAACATCTATCCCTGCACCGGCGACGATGAGTGGGTCGCCGTTTCAGTGGAAACGGACGACGAGTGGCGAAGTCTGTGCCTGGAGATGGACGCCGCCGGCCTCTCTGAAGATGCGCGATTCGTCGATGCCGCATCGCGCAAGGCGAATGAGTCGGCGCTGGACACGATTGTCGCGGAGTGGACGTCAGCCCAGGACTCAACGGACGTGGAGCGACGATTGCTTGGGATCGGCATCGACGCGGCACGTGTGAGTCCGATGTACGACCTGTTCGATTCGCCTGATCCATATCTGGAATCGAGCGGCTTCGTCCAGTCAGTCGATCACCCAGAGGTCGGCCCCTCGTGGTTGCCGGGAGCCCCTTGGCGCTTCAGCGGATCGGAAGATCGCCTGCTGAGACCGGCGCCATGCGTGGGTGAGCACTCGTTCGAGGTGTTGTCGCAAGAGCTGGGCGTCAGCGAAGCTGAGTATCAATCGTTGGTGGAACGCCGCATCACAGGAACGCTGTACGAGGCCGCGGCGGCAGAGGCAGCAGACTGAACCAGGGACCGGTGTAAATCCCGGCCTCGCTGTGCATGAACCCGTTTCGCTTGTTCTAGTCCCCGCTTTACGCGGGGACCTGCTTTGGCGTGGCAACCCATCTGCGGGTTTATGACGCGCAGGGAAGGAGCGGGTCCCCGCGTATAGCGGGGACTGGGGCTGAGGCACGTCAAGAAGAGAGGCGCTGATATCGTGGCGACAGTTGACGAGACTGAATTTGCTTCGTCCCGACTAAATCTGGAGTGATGTATGCCGCCGAGTGGATCTGTGTCGCCCGTTTCCAAACTGTTGATTGCCAATCGTGGCGAGATTGCGATTCGTGTGGCTCGTGCGGCCTCCGATCTGGGCATTGCCACCGTCTCCGTCTACTCCAAGGACGACGCCAGGTCTCTGCACGTTCACGCCGCCGATGAAGCGGTCGGGCTCGATGCTCTGGGCGTCCAGGCATACCTCGACATTGACGGCCTGATTGAGGCCGCGCAATCGACCGGCTGCGACGCGGTGCATCCCGGTTACGGATTCCTGGCAGAGTCGGCAGAGTTTGCCCGACGCTGCCGAGACGCGGGCATCACCTTCGTCGGTCCGACGCCGCATCTGCTTGATCTGTTTGGAGACAAGGTCCGCGCCAGGCAGGCTGCGAGGGAAGCTGGCGTGCCGGTGATTGAAGGCTCCGACAAGGCAGTCACCCTGAGCGAAGCGGTTGAGTTCTTTGAGACGCTGGGCGAAGACGCGGCAGTGATGCTCAAGGCGGTGGCAGGCGGCGGCGGACGAGGCTCGCGGGCAGTCACCGACATCAACGATCTAGAGGCCGCCTGGGAGCGCTGTGAGTCCGAGGCGCGCATGTCGTTCGGCTCCGGAGCGCTGTACATCGAGCAGCTCATTCCTCGTGCCCGGCACATCGAAGTGCAGGTCATCGGAGACCTGCACGGCGGTGTCGGTCACCTGTGGGAGCGCGAGTGCTCGGTCCAGCGGCGTTTCCAGAAGATCGTAGAAATCGCGCCGGCGCCACACCTGGAAACATCCACGCGCGAAGCCATCGTCGAGGCGGCCGTACGTATCGCACGCGACGTGGGCTACTCGTCTCTGGGCACGTTTGAGTTCCTGTTGGATGCCTCAGACGGCTCGAATGACGCCTTTTTCTTCCTGGAGGCGAACGCACGACTACAGGTTGAGCACACCGTGACCGAACAGGTCACCGGAGTCGACCTGGTCCAGTCCCAACTGCGAGCAGCGCAGGGCGCTTCAATCTCCGACCTCGGCCTCGACGATCCGTCCTGGCTGCGCCCACGTGGGTTCGCGATTCAGACTCGCGTCAACATGGAGACGCTGACACCCGATGGCTCCGTTCTTCCAGCGTCGGGGACGCTCAAGGCCTATGAAGCGCCCTCCGGACCGGGCGTTCGCACCGACGGCTTCGGATACGTTGGTTATCAGACATCCACTTCGTTCGACTCGCTGTTGGCAAAGGTGATCGCCCACGCTCCGGCGCCAAGATTCGAGGATGCGCTAACGCGCTCGTTGCGAGCGCTGTCCGAGTTCCGGATTGAAGGCGTCGCGACGAACATTCCGTTCCTCACCAACGTGCTGGAGCACGAAGACCTGGTCGAAGGACGCGTCCACACACGCTGGGTTGACGAGCAGATGGCAGAGCTGGCGACGTTCAACGGCGCGCAACGAGTGCGCTATCTGCAGACGGAAGCCCCAACGGCGGACAGCGGATTCGCCGGCGCGCGCGTTGATTCGCGTGATCCGTTGGCGCTCTTTCAGCACGACCAGGAAGTCAAGCAGCAGCAGTCCTTGCAGGTCGTCGAGGAACAGGCGCCGGACTTGACCGGTCCGGAAGGCTCAATCGGTCTGCCCGCGCCGATCCAGGGCACGATTGTATCGATCATGGTCGAAGAGGGTCAGGAAGTGCGGAAGGGCCAGGACCTCGTCGCGATGGAAGCGATGAAGATGGAGCATGTGATCTCCGCCGACCGCGACGGGATCGTCAAGGCGTTGGGCTGCTCCATCGGCGACGTGATCCGTGAGGGATTCCCACTCGTCTTCATCCTCGAGGCGGAAGTCTCGGTTGAGGCGATCGGCGGCGACGACCTGATCGATCCCGATTTCATCCGACCCGACCTGCAGGAAAACTACGACCGACACGCCTACACGCTGGACGAAAACCGGCCCATCGCTGTGTCCAAGCGTCGCGGACGCGGCTACCGAATGCCGCGCGAGAACATTGAGCAACTAGTCGATCCCGGTTCGTTCCAGGAATACTGGCCGCTGATCGTGGCGCGTCAGCATCAGCGCAACACCGACGAACAGCTTCGCGAGAACACACCCTCCGATGGTCTGCTCGCCGGCACAGCGACGATCAATGGCGACCTGTTCGAGGACGAGCGCGACGCCCGTGCGATTGTCGTGCATTACGACTACACGGTTCTTGCTGGCACGCAGGGCGGACGCAATCACTACAAACAGGATCGCATGTTTGAAATGGCGCGCCGCTTCAACTTCCCCATCGTCTTCTACACCGAGGGCGGCGGCGGACGGCCCGGCGACGACCGAACTGGCCCCGGCGTGGCGTTCGACACTTACACGTTCACGCAATTCTCGAAGCTCTCGGGCCAGGTACCGCTGGTCGGTGTGACAAACGGTCGCTGTTTCGCCGGCAACACGGCGCTGCTGGCCTGCTGCGACGTGATCATCGCCACCGAGGGATCGACCGTCGCGATGGGCGGTCCGGCGATGATCGAGGGCGGCGGACTCGGCATCTACACGCCGGAAGAAGTCGGGCCGATGTCGTTCCAGGTCCCCAATGGCGTAATCGACATCCTCTGCAAGGACGAGGAAGAAGCGACCGACATCGCCAAGAAGTACCTGAGCTACTTCCAGGGGCCGATCAAGGAATGGACGGCGCCCGATCAACGTCGCCTGCGCCACATCGTGCCGGAGAACCGGCTGCGTCTCTACGACATGAAGGAGATCATCCACACGATCGCCGATGAAGGCTCGGTGCTGGAGATTCGCGAGAAGTTCGGGATCGGGATCATCACTGCGTTCATTCGCGTCGAGGGACACCCGATCGGTGTGATCGCCAACAACCCGCATCACCTGGCCGGCGCGATCGACTCCGACGGCTCCGACAAGGGCGCACGCTTCCTCCAACTCTGCGACGCGTTCGATATTCCGGTGCTCAGCTTGATGGACTGCCCTGGGATGATGGTCGGACCCGACGTTGAGGCGACGGCGCTTGTGCGTCACTGTGCGCGAATGTTCAACACGGGCGCCAACCTCAGCGTGCCGCTGTTCGGTGTGGTTGTGCGTAAGGCGTATGGACTCGGAGTCCAGGCGATGTGCGGCGCGAGCGCGCTGGTCGGATTCTTCACGGTCGCCTGGCCGACGGCGGAGTTCGCCGGCATGAACCTCGAGGGATCGGTCAAGCTGGGCTATCGCAAGGAACTGATTGCCATCGAGGACGCCGAGGAGCGGATTACGACCTACGAGAACATGGTCACCAGGGCCTACGACAATGCCAAGGCCGTCAACGCTGCCGCCGGCGGAGGTCTCGACGACGTGATCGATCCCGCCGAAACGCGAACCTGGATCGCAAACGGTCTCAAGCGCCTCCCACCGACGCCGGAGCGCACTGGGAAGAAGCGTCCATATATCGACACGTGGTAAAGCGCCGCTTGGGTACCGCCTGACATTCTCAGTTCTGTTGCTGGCGACCCTCTTCGTTGCGTGTGCAAGCGACGAACGGCAGGAGCAGCCGTCACTCGAATCGACGAATGAACAGCCGCAGTCGGCACTTCAGCCTCTGACGGCTATGGATCTGGCAGGAATGTCAGTCGCCGAAATGATGCGCGAGTTGTACAAGCTCAACATGGCCGACTTCCCGTCGGTTTGTGCGTACGTGCTGGACACGGGAGTTCGTGGGCTGGCACAGCTTCTGGAGCCAGCGACTCTCCCGCCGGAAACTGTTTCTGAGCTCGTCGGCGGCTGGACCGGTTCCATCTGGATCGGACAGTTCTCAGACTATGAGCTTGCCTGGACGGAAGAGAAGCGGATTGTGCTCGTCTCGACCAAGGGCGTCCCGCCCCCACATCAGGGCTTCTACGAAACAGTCGGCAATGCTCTTGAGTTCGTGCGTATTCGCGGTGACTGGGAGCTACACGGCATCGGGCGTCTGTTCGACTGCCGGGATTCCAGTGCTCCACTTCCGGACGGTATCGGCACGCTTGCGCGCCGAATCGAAGGGGCGGACGGCTACTTTCCCTATGAAGTCGAGGAAGTAGTAGACGACGACCATCCGTCCGATGATCAGGCTGAAGACTGGTACTCGATCCTGGAGGTTGCCGACCACAGTGATTGGCCTCCAGCGGTTGATCTGCCCGAAGTGGCCGACTTATTGACAGAGACCGCACGAGAGCATTGGTCGGCGGACTTCGTCTGTGTGAATGTGACGAGGCGGCCGGTAGATTCGGGCGAAGCCGGGACTGGTTTGACGGCTGACTCGCCACTACCCGAAGCATTCCTGCGAATATTCGACGAGCTCCGATACAAGCCTGGGGAGGCAACACTGCGGCTGATCGGGACACGCAACATTGTCCTCGCCTGGGTCGAGTCGAATGACGATGCCGGGTGGGTGACCGCAGCCGAGTTCGTCAGGAGCGAGGACGGCGATTGGTCTGAACGGACTTGGGTGTCCATGTATGGCTGCGATGCGCTGGGCGGATAAGGGCCCGGGATCGACCCGGTTCGCGGCGGAGCAGCGCCGACACCCTGCGCGTCAGTTACGGCGCGCGGCGCTAAAGCGCAGCTATTGGTCAAAAGCCAGAGGGGAGTTGAGTGGCGACCCCGAGCGGATTCGAACCGCCGGTCTCCACCTTGACAGGGTGGCGTGTTAGGCCGCTACACCACGGGGCCGTATGGCCAGTTTAGGCCGACTAGCCGGATTCGGCAACAGCGCATAAGGTGTAAGCAGAGCGTCGGAGGTTGCAAATGGCTCGCGGATCACGACGAGGACGAGGCGGCTCGAATCGCGCGCAACAGGCCGGCAGGCCGCAGGGCCGGCGCGGTCGCAGAGGCCGGGAAGACACGTTGCCGACGGCACAGGCCGGCGCAGCCAATGCTCCGGTCGGGGCGTCGCTGAGCGGAAACATTCAACAGCCGACTCGGGCGGGTCGAGCTGGCGGAGCGGCAGGTGGTCCGCGTGGAGGCGCAGTCGGCGCACACGAGCGCCGAGATCGCCGAGCGCGCGCCGCCGCCGCGATGCACGATTTCCATTACGTCAGTGGCGATCTGCGCTGGGTCGCAATCACGACCGTGGCCAGCGTCGCCCTGGTGCTGGCGTTGTGGGCGGCCATTTCGCTTTAGTCCGAAACTCGTCTGTCGTCTTCCACGGTCGCAGCCCTGGAGGGTATCTCTGGGTGTAGACCCCACTCGGCAATATCCAGTCCCCGCATCACGTGGGGACTGAGAGGTTGGCCTCAGTTCTGGTGATCAGGACTCCGTCGGCGGATCAACTAACGCGAACGTCAAGCGACCTTCTGCTGCGGTCTCGCCTTCAACCGTCGCCTTGGCGCTGGCTCGTCCGATCCCGCGACGCAGACGATCCATCTCGACTTCCAAACGCAACTGATCTCCGGGCACCACCTGACGCCGGAAACGAACGCCGTCGATTCCGGCGAACAGCCCAAGCTTGCCCTTGAACTCGTCTGCTGACAGGGCCGCGACTGCGCCGGTCTGGGCGAGCGCTTCGATGATCAACACGCCTGGCATGATCGGGTTGTCAGAGAAGTGACCCTCAAAGAACCACTCGTTGGTCGTCACGTTCTTGAGACCGACGGCGCGTTTGCCCGGCTCCAATTCGACGATCCGGTCGACCAACAGGATTGGATATCGGTGCGGGATGATGCGTCGAATGTCTCGTACATCCAGCGGCAGTTCGTAGTCGGCCATGGTCACAGGTCCTTGAGGATGTTGATGATCTGTTCGGCGGCATGGTCGGGCATCGGCACGTTGGCCGGACGAATCTCGTCAGGATGCAGTCCGTGATAGTCGGAGCCAATTGTCGGCGTTAAGCCAAGCGATCTGGCGAGCTGCTGGCCGTTCGCAATCTCGTCGGGTCCGTCGTTTCGGTAGTAGATTTCGAGACCGTCGCCGCCTGCGTCTGCGAAGGCAACTGTTGCGCTCGTCGGCTCGTCATAACGGGTGGGATGCGCCAGTGAGGCGAATCCGCTGGCTGCGTGGATCATTGCCAACGAGTCGGTCAGACTCAGCAGCGTTCGAGGAATGTAAGCAGGGCCGTCGTTGCGTAGAAATCGATTGAATGCATCCGGAACAGACTCGACATGCCCGGCCTCGACGAGCGCCCGCGCTACATGGGGACGGCCAATCGATGCTCCGTCGGCGATGGCAGCAACTCGCTCATAGTCAATCTCGAGGCCGAGTTCGCTCAAACGCTCCACGGTTCGCCGCGCCCGAGATTGGCGTTCACGACGGTAGTCGCCAAGTTGGCGCTCGAGGTCGGAAAGTGGGGCATTCGCCGGGAAGTAGCCGAGCACATGCAACTCGCCGAGTACCGGGTCATTGACGCCGATTTCGACTCCTGCGATCACTTCGACGCCTCGTCGGCGGCCTTCCGCCTGCGCAAACTCGACGCCCAACAGGGTGTCATGATCGGTGAGCGCCAATAGTTCAGCGCCACACTCGGCGGCTTGCTGCACAACCCACTCCGGGGGCCTCACGCCGTCGGAGTGAGTGCTGTGCGTATGCAGGTCGAGCCGGGCCACAGGCCGCCTTGCGCCTTCCAGCTAGCGGGCGTACTCGGCGGCGCGGGTTTCGCGCAGGACGGTGACGCGAATCTGGCCGGGGTATTGCAGCGATTCCTCGATCTGCTTCGAGATGTCCCGCGCCAGTCGCATCGCGCCGAGATCGTCAATCTCGCGCGGGTCAACGACGACGCGGACTTCGCGGCCGGCCTGGATGGCGTACGCCTGTCCGACGCCGTCAAAGGACGTCGCAATGTCCTCGAGTGCGCGCAGTCGCTCGATATAGCGCTCGACCGATTCGCGTCGCGCGCCCGGGCGACCGCCCGAAATGGCGTCGGCCATCTGCACGATGATCGCCTCGACTGAACGAATCTCGACTTCGTCGTGGTGAGCTTCGATGCAGTGCGCGATGTTCTCAGACATCTTGAACCGGCGAGCTAGATCGCCACCGATGATGGCGTGGGTGCCTTCGACCTCATGGTCGATCGCCTTGCCTACGTCATGCAGCAGTGATCCGCGTCGCGTGACTTCGACGTCCGCGTGGATCTCCTGCGCGATCATCGCGCCGATGTGCGCCGTTTCGACTGCGTGTCGGAGCTGGTTCTGTCCGTAGCTGGTGCGGAAACGCAGGCGGCCGAAGATATCGAGCATTTCGCGCGGCAGCCCACTGCAGTGCGCCTCGATCGCCGCTTCGTCGCCCGATTCGCGAATGATGCGGTCGACATCGCGCTGCGCCTTGGCGACGGTTTCCTCAATCCTCGTCGGGTGGATACGTCCGTCGGCGACGAGCCGGCTCAGCGACAAACGACCGATCTCGCGGCGCACCGGATCGAACCCGGACACTGTCACGACATCGGGAGTGTCGTCGATGATCAGGTCGCAACCGAGCGCAGCTTCGAGGGCGCGAATGTTGCGACCTTCACGACCGATGATGCGTCCTTTCATCTCGTCGGAGGGGATTTGCACCACCGAGACGGTTGATTCGGTCGTCACCTCTGAGGCGACACGCTGAATTGCCGTGGCGACAATCTTGCGTGCGCGGGTTTCCGCCTCGTCCTTGGCCTTCTGTTCGGCCTCACGCACGAGACGGCCGGCTTCATCGGAAACTTCCTGCTCGACTCGCTCGAACAGCACGGTTCGCGCTTCGTCACGGGTGAGGTTGGAGATTTCTTCCAGCCGTTGGTCGTGTTCGGCTTCGCGCTCGTCGAGCTCGGCGCCGCGACGCTGGAGTCGCTGGTGGTCGCGATTCAGCTTGGAATCGCGGTCGTCGAGCGATTTGACCCGGTCATCCAACGAAGCCTCGCGCCGGTCAAGGCGATCCACAGCTCGCTGTAGGTCGTCACGCGCCCCGCGAACATCCGCGAGGATTTGGTCTCGTTCAGCTTGCGCTTGTTCCCGCGCGTCTTCTAACCGCTCACGCGCCTCCCGATCGGCCTGTTCTCGGGCCTGTTGGATGATGCGTTCGGCTTCGAGCGTGGCCTCGATCCGTGGATCTGGCCCGCCGCGCAGGAGCCGCATAATGGCTCCCAACATGGTGTCCTCTGCTCAATTGGGTCGGCATTGCCGTTGCGTTGCCTGTTGTCACGTTGAATCTCGCTCTGCCGGGCCTGTCGTACCGGTTGAGGCTGCCCGGTTCCAACATGGGCAGGTCGTCGACAGGTGGCCAGTAGCACCCAGAGTACGCCCGTTGACGATCCGGCGCTAGTGGTGATTATTCGAGGTCGGACCACGCCTGTCGTAACGATGCGTCGGTATCCGCCATACCGAATCCACGCAGCGAGAGGCGCCTGGTGTGCAAGCGCCGATATCTGGCCCAGGTCAAGTCAGGGTCGCGTTCGAGCGTCAGACGCAGACTGCGACGGGCGATCTCCAGCGCGACGGCGTAGTCGCTGAGGTTTCCCTGTGCTTCGAGCGTGTCCAGGGCCGTGTCCACGTCCTGTTTCGAGATGCCGGCCATCTGCAGTTTGACGGCGATTTCCTGCCGGCTGTAGCGCTGTCTGGCAGCCAGTCGTTGGGCTTCGTGTAATGCGAGATCGTGGGAGGCGGACTCGCGGAGCCGATCGATGAAGACTGGATCGATCTGCTGGCCACGCTCGATCCTCGAACGCTGAGCGAACTCGCGGGTGCAGCGAATGGAACTGCCGTCGTCAAAATCGACCGTTGACAGTGCGCCGGTGGGCCGGATAGAGACGACGGCAGTCATGGTTCGCTCCGCGTTGAGTGGCGTCTGGCTGCTCAATGAGCTCGTTAGCTAGCCCGCGCTCGGCCCTTCTTCTTGGGTGGGGGTTTGGCGATCGGTGTCGCCTTGGGAGCGCCTTCTTCGGCCATCAGCGACTTGGCGTTGGGCAGTCCGCGTTCTTCGCGGATGCGCGCTTCGATCTCTTCTGCCATGTCAGTGTGTTCGCGCAGGAAGGCCTTGGTCCGTTCGCGACCCTGGCCGAGTCGTGTTTCGCCATAGGAGTAGAAGGTGCCCTGCTTCTTGATGACCGACGGTGTGCCGGCCGGAGAACCCGGTGTCGGTTCAGTCCCAAGGTCAATCAGGCAGCCGGTCTTGGAGATGCCGTACTCGTTGGCGGTGAACATGAGATCAAACTCGGCCGTGCGGAACGGCGGCGCAACCTTGTTCTTGACGACTTTCGCCTTGACCCGTGAGCCAATCACGAGCTGTCCATCCTTCAGCGTTTCAGCGCGACGCAATTCGATTCGGACCGAGGAGTAGAACTTGAGCGCTCGACCGCCGGGTGTGGTCTCGGGGTTGCCGAATACGATGCCAACCTTTTCCCGCAACTGGTTGATGAAGATCAAGACTGTTTTGGAGCGTGCCACCACGCCGGTAAGTTTGCGCAGCGCCTGTGACATCAGGCGCGCTTGCAGACCGACCTGCACATCGCCCATTTCCCCTTCGATCTCAGCTCGCGGCACCAGTGCAGCTACCGAGTCCACGACGACGACATCGATCGCATTACTGCGAACCAGCGCTTCGGCAATCTCCAGCGCCTGCTCGCCCGTGTCCGGCTGGGCAATGAGCAATTGCGAGATATCGATTCCCAGCCGCCCTGCGAACTCAGGATCAAGCGCATGTTCGACATCGACGTAGGCAGCCTGACCGCCCAGGCGTTGCGCCTCGGCGATGACATGCTGGGCGACGGTTGACTTTCCGGCCGATTCCGGTCCGTAGACCTCAACGATGCGACCACGGGGTAATCCGCCGATGCCGAGCGCGACATCAAGCGACAACGCGCCAGTTGGTATGCCGTCGACGATGAGTCGAGAGCCGGTGTCGCCGAGGCGCATCAGGGCGCCCTCGCCGAAGCGTCGTTCCATATCGCCGAGCAGTTCTTCAACCGCGGGCGGTGGTTCGTTTGCCGCTTCGTCGGACTTGCTGCTCGATGTGCCGCTGGACTTGCTGTTGGTTGTGGTCATGGGCAGTGGCTCTTGTGCATCTGTCGCCAGAGCGATGGGCTCGACGCCGTTGTCGGTCTTGCTAGGTGTCATAATATGCGCTCCTCCACGTAGCTGAGTTTGGTCGACGAGTGGCGATCGTGCGAACGCCTGTGCTGCGCACACTAGGCAACACTCTGGCTAATGTCAAGCAAACGTTCTATGAAAGGGGGCGCGAGAAATCAGGCGCTGCTCAGCAGCGCGTTACCGATGATTTGCAGGCCGATTAGCGCAACCAGGGGCGAGAGGTCGATCATCCCGATGACGAGATAGCGGCGCAGCGGCGACAGCACCGGCTCCGTGACGTCGAGTAGGAACTTGACGAACGGGTTGGATGGGTCGAGCGGGCGATTGGTGAACATCGGCACCCAGCTCATCAACACTCGCGCGAGCAGGATGAAGGAGTAAATCTGGATCGTGATGCCCAAAATGCTCAGGACTTCGCTCATTGCCGGCCCAGCTCTTCCGCTCGTTGATGTGCCGCAGCCACGGCGTCGATGAACGCGGCGCGGACGCCCTGTTGTTCCAGCACTCGCAGCCCGGCCGCGGTCGTGCCACCGGGAGAAGTCACCATATCCTTCAATACCGCCGGATGCTGCCCTGACTGGGACGCAAACTCGCTGGATCCGGTCACCGTCTGCAACACCATCCGCCGCGCGTCATCGGGTCGCAGCCCGATGTTCACGGCTGCATTGATCATCGCTTCGATGACCAGAAACACATACGCCGGACCGCTGCCCGAAACAGCCGTGATCTTGTCAATCGCCGACTCGTCAGCGACATAGAGTTGCTCACCCATCGTGTCGAGCAGTTGGCTGACCAACGCCCGCTCATCCTCTGTCACACCTTCGGTGGCCGTCCAAGCTGTGAATCCCTTGCCGACCTGAGCCGGAGTGTTAGGCATCGCCCGAACCACACGGTCGGCGCCGGTTGACGCCTGCACGTCGGCAATCGTTGAGCCGGCCAAGATCGAGATCAGCAGCTTGGCAGCCGTGCCTCCAGTGCTGTTCAGCGAAGGAAGATCCTGCGGTTTGACTGAGAGATAGACAACCTCACCACCGTTGATCGCTTCGGCCTGGTCGCCGGTGACGGAGATTCCGCTGAATTCGCCTTCCAGCCAACCCCGACGCTCGGGCAGGACTTCACAAACAGTCAGGTCATTCATCGAGATCACGCCGGCACTGGTCACAGCGCGAACAAAGGTCGCGCCCATGGTCCCACCGCCGATTACGGCAATCTTGGTCATGCTGGACCTCCGGCATGAGTCTCTCGCTGGCCGAAGATCGCGCGCCCAATTCGGACCATCGTGGAACCTTCCTCGATGGCTACAGCGTAATCGTTGGACATACCCATGCTGAGTTCAGGAAGCGTCAACTCTTCGGCAAGCGCTCGCAGTTTGCGAAAGACGGGACGCACCTCTTCCGGGTCCTCGACCTCGGGCGCCACCGTCATGAGCCCAACTACTCTCAAATGTGAGAGTAGTTGGGTGCTTGCCAGTGCATCCTTCACTTCTTCGAGCTTGAACCCATGTTTTGACGGCTCCTCCGCCACATTCACTTCCAACATCACTGTCAAATCACTCTCAAGCCGACTCGAAACTGCCTGCGCCAGACGCACACTGTCGACCGACTGCACCGTCGCAAAGCGACCGGCAAATCGCGCCTTGTTGCGCTGCAAGTGACCGATCAGGTGGATCTCAGCCTCGACGCCGAGTCTGGGTAGCTGGTCGAGTTTGGCCAGACCTTCCTGCACTCGATTCTCGCCGAAGTGCCGCTGTCCGGCCGCCGCCGCTTCGGCGATGGCTTCGACTGGAAACGTCTTCGAGACCGCGATCAGTTGGACATCCGATGGGTCGCGGCCGGCTCGTGCGCAGGCATCGTCAATCTGCTCATTGACTCGACGCAGATTGTCCGCGATCGACACCTCAGACTCCAACGACAGCTTCCGCAGTGACGGTTTCCAGGGGCACGATGGTGGGTGAGTACGAGGGAATCTCGTTGCCGCCGCAGACGCCACACATGTTGCAGCCAATCTCTGGCGGTGGACAAGCGATGGTCGCTTTCTCGCGCAGGTGCTTGGACAGCTCGCGCTCGAAGAAACGAGCCGTAATGCCTGTCTCCACAGCCGACCACGGACTTGGTCCGCCGCCCCAGGGCAGCGGTCCGTCGAGATTCCATTCCCCGGCGGCTCGCATCCACTCGCGGGCCGACGGCGCTTCCATCTCGAGGATCGCGTGCGCCAGGCGTTGGTCGGAGCGCGAGCAGATGTCGTCGATCCGTGCCCAGGTGGGACTATCACCGCGCAGCCGGATGCCGGTCTTGCGGAAGGCGTGTTGCAGAATCTGTTGGCGATGCTTGACCAGTCCGGCCTCGGATTGCACCAGTTCCTGGTAGGCGGTCGCCGGCTTGGGAACGAGCGGACCGACCGACATCACCAATTCGGTTCCGTGACCGTGAGCGTCGAGCCGTTCCTTGACGGCAAGTCCGAGATTGGCCATCGCCTCCACATCTTCGTCCTCTTCGTCGGGCAGGCCGATCATGAAGTAGAGCTTGAGTCGGTTCATCGCCGCTGAGCCGACCTTGTCGGCCGCCTCGATGATCTGGTCTTCCGAGACGGCCTTGTTGATCCGCTGCCGCATCCGCTCAGAACCAGCCTCGGGCGCGAGTGTGACCGTTCGCGTGCCTCCGCGCGAGAGCACGTCCAGCAGTTCGGGGGCGAGATTGTCTACACGCAGCGACGACACCGACACACGACCGCCGAGCTTGTCCGCCTGGACGGCGAGCTCGGCCAACTGCGGATGGTCGGCGACAGCTGCGCCCAGCAGTCCAACCCGATCGGTCCGCTTCAGGCCTTCTTGCACCTGGTTAAGCAGCGATTCCAGCGGTCGGTATCGAGGCGGTCGGAAGACATAGCCGGCGATGCAGAATCGGCAGCCCCGACCGCAGCCGCGTGCGGCCTCAATCAGCGTCATTTGGTTGAACTCGGTCTCGTCGGTGAGCACCAACGACATCGCCTCGGTCGTTGAGATGTCGCGCACCCACTGCCGCTCGACACCGTCGCCTGACCCCAGGGCCGGCACAAACACGCCGGGAATCCTGGCCAGCGCCTCGAGCTGATCGGCGCGCGGACTGTATGCGTACTCCTGCAGCGTGTCGATCAACTCTTCGAGAATCGGCTCCGCTTCGCCGATCACGAATGCATCAAAGCAGTCCGCTAGCGGCAACGGATTGGTAATCACAGCCGCGCCGCCAGCAATGATCAGCGGATCGCCATCGTCGCGGTTGATGCTCAACGGCTCAATCTGGGCCGCCTGCAGCGATCGAACGACGTGGTAGTAGTCGATCTCATACGTCAGCGTGTAGGCGACTACGGGAAAGTCGGCCAGGGGTCGCTGCGATTCGATCGTCACTGGACCCAGCGAGGGATCGTCGCCTCGTTCGGACTTGTGCGGCGGATCGTAGAAGGCGCGCTCACAAACGATGTCGCTGCGATTGTTCAGCAGGCCATACAGGGTCTGCAGACCCAGATTCGACATGCCCAGGTAGTAGGAGTTGGGATAGACCAGGGCCAGGGGCAGCCTGCCGCCCCAGTCCTTGATTACGGCGCCCTGTTCGGCGTCCAGACGTTGTCGAGCCAGCGAGATCGTGCGCGAGAGATTACGTTTAGCCATTGTCGCCAGTGTAGGCATGTGATCCGTTGCAACGTTGTTCCAACAACGTCAGACCAGCAGATCACACCGACTTACAGGCAGCAATCTCCGTCACACCTCCCGCCGACCACCGTCATACCCGTGCTTGCGGCGGCGCCTGCCCCCGGCTCGAACGTGAGTATCTCGACGAGTCCACTACGACCGTTGAGCACACGTCGAGATTGCCGCGCCGGAGCGCGGCAATGACGGATCCTGCTGCCTTTGTCTCAACAGCCGCTTGCTTATCCTGCCTGTCAGTGCTCGGTGTCGCCACCGATGAGTTGCAGTGCGTGAGGCAGGACTGGCGCCAGCGCGTCCAGATTTTCTCGAACTGCTCGCTCGGAGCCGGGCAGATTGACAATCAACGTTCGACCCGCGATTCCACAGAGACCACGCGACAACGCGGCCATGGGCGTCTTGCGTAGACCCTCGGCCCGCATCAGTTCGGCCAGGCCGGGCGCGTCCCGCTCGATCACTCGACGCGTCGCCTCGGGCGTGTTGTCGCGGGGGCCGAAGCCGGTGCCTCCCGTGGTCACGATCAGGCTGACTCCATCGGCGACCCATTGTCGAAGCCGCTCCACGGTTGCGTCGGGGTCGTCCGACTGGATGGCATGGTTACTGACCGTGATGCCCATTTCCGCCAATCGCTCTCGAATGGCGGGTCCTGACGTGTCCTCCCGCCGGCCCGCAGCGCCCTGATCGGAGAGGGTGAGGACAGCAGCATTGAAATTCTGTGGGCTGGTTTGAGACATGTCGGCTGTTCTATCTGGTTGTTCTGAGTTTCTCAGTCGAAGTTATCCACATTATCCACCACTTGTGGCATCTCTTTAGGGCTTGCTCCGCCCCTTTTGTGGACCAATTTCGTTCCCTTTCGAGAACTGGGAGCGTTTTCCCTGAATCTGGCCTTGAAATCCCTTCCATAATGTGCATACAGTGCGTTATCGACAGACTGATGGGGACAAATGGGAAACGCGGCATAACGTGAATGGGAAGGGCACACAGGGCTTCAAACGTGGCGACGATCGACTTCACCGGGGAGTACGAACATCGGCTGGACGACAGAGGTCGTCTGGCGATTCCGTCCCCGTATCGGGGTCTGTTCGAGCACGGTGGATTCCTGTTGCCGGGACCGGACGGGCAGATCGAGCTCTACACCCCCGAGGCATACGCCGCAGAGAAGCAAGTGCGGACCGTGGACGACAAACTGAGCGCTTCGGCCAGACGACTGGCGCGCAGCTTCTTCGGACGAGTGCGACGCGTGGAAACCGACCGTCAGGGACGGATCTTGATTCCGCCGCAGATGCGCCAGGAACGCAATCTCAACGGCGACACCGTGATCATCGGCATGGGCGATTACCTGGAAATCTGGAACTCCGAGGCCTGGCACAGCGAACAGGCAGAAATCGACGAGGGCTACGCCGAACTGCTCCAGCAGCTCGCCGAGGCAGCCGCCGCTCCGAACAGCTCGGAGGAGTCGTAATGACTTCTCAGCATCAGCACATCCCGGTCATGGTGGACGAAGTCCTGGCCATGCTCGATGTCAAGTCGGGCGGTCGCTACCTCGACGCAACGGTCGGACTGGGCGGCCACGCCGAGGCAGTGCTGAGCGCATCCGGCGCTGACGGCCGATTGCTCGGCTGCGACGCCGACCCGGACGCGATTGCCGCAGCTTCGAAGCGTCTGGCTCCCTTCGGCGATCGCGTCAGCCTCCAGCAGTGTTGGATGGATGACGCCGCGAACGCCGCAACCGATGCTTCGATCACGCCATTGGATGGCGTGCTCTGCGACCTCGGCGTCTCTTCACTACAACTTGATACGCCGGAACGCGGATTCTCCTTCCAGGCTGAGGGTCCGTTGGATATGCAGTTGGGCCCGTCCGAGATTGCCGGCGCTTTCGACACGTCTGACCGCGCGACTGCCGACGAGATCGTCAACGAGTGGTCATCCGACGACCTGGCCAACCTGATCTACGAATACGGCGAAGAGCGTCGCTCTCGCCGAATCGCGCGAACGATCGTGGCGCGACGCCCAATCGCGACGACTACCGAACTGGCTCAGGCCGTGGTCGATGCCGTCGGCATCCGACCGGGCGCGAGGGTTCATCCCGCGACACGTGTCTTCCAGGCAATTCGCCTTGAGGTCAACCGCGAGCTCGAACGCCTGGCGACGTTCCTGTCGCAGGTGCGAGGCGTGATGCGTCTCGGCGGTCGGCTGGTCGTGATCGCGTTCCACTCGCTTGAGGACCGGATCGTCAAGCGATTCCTGCGGGAACAGTCGGCAAGCGCTACGCCGGCGTTCCGCACCTTGACTCGACGAGTACTGCGGCCGACGGCGGCTGAAGTCGAACGAAATCCACGGGCGCGCAGCGCGCGCCTTCGCGCAGCGGAGGCAATCTGATGCCACGGCTGCAATACCAGGCAAGTACGGAACGAGAAGAACAGGAGCGACTGGAGCGTCGGGAGCACGCTCGGAAATCGTTGAGCGGATCGTGTGCAGGGGACTACCTAACAGCCACTACAGTGAAGGAGAAGCCCCGCCGCCAAACCACTGGATCACGGTTGCGCGTGGCCCTGGGCCATGACGATCGTGGACCACGTCCCCCAGTCTGCGCGCACGATCCGCTCAACGATTCCCGAGCGCTTTCACACCAGAGTCTGGTGTGTGCATCCCACTTTACGTCGAATTGGCGGCACCGACGCCGAATACTCCCAACTTTCCGTAACCATTCCAATGCTCCGACGTTGAAGCCATTGACTGGCTCAATCGAGCACGTCTCTTGCCTACCCGGCGACACCCTAGTTGGCGATACCTGCTCGCGCGGAACTTCTCGACGCCGAACGGCGTTTCGATGACAACGGCGAAACCCAGCACGACGCTCGATGCGTCGTTGCCCACCTCGGCGGCGAGTGACTCTCACCATGCGCTTCCCCGACCCGTCCTGCCGCGCCGGCCTCGCTACACGGGCCGCATGCCCGCCTGGGCCTGGCTGGCCGTCTTCGGACTCTGCATCGCGGCAACGTTACCGGTCATCCGCACGTCGAGCGTGACCGAGAGCGGAAGCGAACTGCGAATCCTGGAAGCGGAACGCGAGCGCCTGAACTCTGAAATCCGATCCCTCGCGGCGCATGTCGGGCAACTTGGCTCGTTGGCGCGAGTCAAGCACCAGGCGGAGGAGCGACTCAACATGGTTCCCGCCCGCCCGACTGCCGTGCTGGAAGTCAAACAACCTCCGCCGGCTCGCACATTGCCTTCGCGATTCTTACCGCCATCAGACGCAGCCAACGCTGGCTTGACCGATTCCACGTCAACGGCCGGCCAGTCGATCTGGGCTGGGATCTTCGACGTGCTGATCTTTGAGTAAGTGGTGATGCAGAAAGGGCAGGGCAGTGGCGAGTCCGTCCTCGGGCAGCGGCTTTGAGTCTGTCTCCACGTGGCGGATGCGCGTGGTCATTGCCCTGCTGTTTGGACTTGCGGTCGTCGTCGTAGTCCGCCTGGTCATGATCCAGGTGATCGAGCACGAGCGACACGAATCTTTCGCCGACCGGACCTGGGCCATCGAAACGAAGGGTCCACGCGGCGCCATCCTCGACCGCAACGGCTTCCCGCTCGCGACCTCGATTGACGCGTGGGAAGTGCACGTCGACACGCGACTCTGGGCCCGATCGCAGTTCCAGCCGACAGATGCGTCGCGACGCCTGGCCGAGTTACTCCGCGCACCCGAGGCGGTCGTCCTGTCGCTGGCCGCGCAAGCAGCCGCCGACGGCGGTCACGACGCCCTGATCGCATATGGGCTGTCAAACGCCCTCGGCGCACAAATCCACGCCGAGGCCCTGCACGGAGTGCAGGTGCGAAAGACGTCTTCGCGTCGCTACATCGAAGGCTCAATGGCCGCGCCGGTGATCGGTCTGGTCGGCCGCGACGAGCAAGGCCTGGCCGGAATCGAGTACGAACTTGACGGTCTGCTGGCCGGAGAGGCGGGCTTGCTCGTCCAGGAAGTGGACGGCCTGGGACAACCGATCCCCTTTGGCCCTCGCGCTGAACTGCCCTACGAGCATGGCGCATCGGTCGTACTGACCATCGACCGCAACCTGCAGTGGATCGCAGAAACCACGTTGCTCAAGGCCGTCGAGCAGTGGAACGCCCGAGGCGGCCACATCATCATGATGGACCCGCGTAACGGCGACATCCTGGCGCTGGCCTCGTTGCCGACCTACAACCCGTCAACCATCGACCTCGACCTGCCGGAGTCGATGGCTCTGCTCCGCTCGCGCGCCGCCTCTGACATCTACGAGCCCGGCTCGACCATGAAGGTCATCACGATGGCCGCGGCCATCGATGCAGGCATCGTCTCTCCCAACACAACGTTCGTCGATACCGGCGCTGTCGTGATCGACGACCGCACGATCCAGAACTTCGACCTCTCCTATCACGGCGAGCAGACCATGACCCAGGTGTTGCAGCGGTCGCTCAACACGGGAACCGTCTGGGTGGTGCAACAACTCGGCGCTCGCACCTACTACGAATACCTGTACAAGTTCGGGTTCGGAGAGACGACCCATTCCGGGCTGCCCGGCGAAATCGGCGGCGTCGTGACTGATTCGACCGACATCACCTGGTCACCGGCGCAACTGGCGACAAACTCCTTCGGCCAGGGCATCGCGGTGACGCCGCTGCAGGTCGTGCAGGCTTACGCGACTATCGCCCGAGGCGGCGTCCCGATCCGTCCACGCCTGGTCACTGCCGTGATCACCAACGACGGCGTCGAGCTGATCGAGCCGCACACCGGACCACGCGCCATCAGCCGTCAGACGGCGGCCACGGTGACCTGGATGATGCAGGCCGTCGTCGATGGCGTCGCCGGACACCCCGCACGGGTAGAAGGCTGGCCGGTCGCGGGCAAGTCGGGCACCTCGGATGTCGTTGAGGGTGGTCAATACCTGGAGAACGAATCCCTGGCATCATTTGCTGGATTCGCACCCGCCAACGATCCGCGAGTCGTCGTCCTCGTCCGGATCGACCGACCGCAGGGTGAGATCTACGGCGGTATCGTCGCGGCGCCCATCTTCTCTGACTTGATGTCGCGAGTCCTGCCTTACCTCGGTGTGCCTCCAACGGCCTACATCGCCGACACCGATGCCTGGAACACTGCGCCACAGACGGACCCCAACGGTGACAACGCAGCACTGGATGACAACGAAGATCAAGCGGCGCTCACGGCCGACGTTGACGACGAAGCGGAAGACGCCTCACCTGTGACGTACATCCAGGACGATGCCGAGGAGGAAGCCGAGTGATCTCTTCCAACGACCTCGCGCGTCTCCTCGCAGAACGCCTGCTCAATGAGCCTCAGGTCACCAACGAGCCCTTCATTGACATCGTCGTCGACTCGCGACAGGCCAGCCCCGGATCACTCTTTGTCGCCCTGCGGGGAGAGACGCAGGACGGCCACCAGTACGTCGAAGATGCGCTCCGCAGCGGAGCCTCAACCGCGCTCGTTTCAAAAGCATCGGGACTGCGTGGTTCGTCGTTGTTCGTCGTCGACGACCCGCTGTCTGCCTTGCAAGAGGCCGGTCGCCGTTGGCGAATGCAGTGCTCGGCGCAGGTGATCGGCATCACCGGCAGCGTCGGCAAGACGACTGTCCGCGAGTCCACGTACCAGCTTCTGTCGCAGCACTTCCCCACCCACCAGTCGCCGCGCAACTTCAACGGCGACATCGGCCTGCCCATCGCTCTGCTCGGTATCGCTCCTGAGGATCAATGGGCGGTCATTGAGATCGGACCGTATTCCCAGGAAGAAATGGAACTGCTGGTCTCGTCGGCCAGGGCCGACATCGGCATCGTCACCAACGTGGGACCAACCCATCTCGAACGGTTCGGCACGCTGGACGACACCGAACGGATCAAGGGGCTGCTACCCGAGTCCATTCCCCCCCAAGGCCTGGCCATCCTCAACGGTGACGATCCGCGAGTCCGCCGCATGTCGCTCCGAACCCAGGCCGATGTCGTCACATTTGGATTCAACCAGCACTGCGACTTGCGCGCGTCAGACGTACAGGCTCGTGGTTTCGACGGCCTCGATTTCTTGCTCCATGACACGCGTGACTACAAACAGGCGAGGGTCAGCACGCCCCTGATCGGCGCGCACCAGGCGATGACCGCGCTCGCCGCGACCGCTGTTGGTTTGCGCGCTGGTCTCTCGCTCGAACATCTCGCCGAGTCATTGGGTCGCCTCCAGCCAGGTTCCCGACTGGCCCGACGCACCGCCTGGAATGGCGCAACGATCATCGATGACGCCTACAACGCCGCGCCCCTCTCGATGCAAGCAGCTCTCGATCTGCTGTCTGCCAGCAAGCCGCGGCGCATCGCCCTGCTCGGCGACATGTACGAACTGGGCACGCAAGAGCGACAGGCGCACAGGGAACTCGGCGCATACGCCGCCGAGAAATGCGACTGGCTGATCGGCGTCGGCGAGCGATCGCGCGACATGGTCGAGGCGGCTCGACAGTCCGGACACTCAGAGGCCTGCTGGGTCGCCGAGGCGGAGCAGGCGACAGACATCCTGCGGCACTCGCTCGAACCTATCGACACCTTGCTCGTCAAAGCCTCGCACGCGATGCACCTCGAACGAGTCGTGGAGAGGTTGGCCCAACAGTGACCACCTTCTCCCTGGGCACTGCCGGTATCGCCTTCGTCCTGGCTCTGCTGGTAGGGCCGTTCATCATTCGCTGGCTGGAGAGCCGCAGCGCCGGCAAATCGATCTCCGACGAGGGCCCATCTTCACATCAGGTCAAGGCAGGAACTCCGACGATGGGCGGGCTGATCTTCCTGATTCCCATCGTCGTATTGACCATCGTGGCCAACCTCGTCGAAGGCGACCGCTGGTCGATTCTTCTGCCATTGGTCGGAGTCATTGCGCTGGGCGCCATGGGCTACTTCGACGACCTCGGCACGCTGATCGGCCGAGCGCAGACCGGGCTGACCTGGAAGCTCAAGTTCAGTCTGCTGGCGCTCTTTTCAATCGCGGTCGGTCTGGTGCTCTACTTCGCGCTCGATGTGGAGTCGCTCAACGTGCCCTGGGCCGGACAGTATTCACTCGGTCCGATCTACATCGTGATCGCCGCTGTCACCGTGTTTGCCACCGTGATCTCCGTCGCCATCTCCGATGGCCTCGACACGCTCTGTGGCGGCACGGGCGCGATTGCGATCGCATCCTTCGCCGTCATCGCCGTCGGACAGGAACAGGATTTCCTCGTGCGATTCGGCTTCACCACCGTTGGCGCGCTATTGGGATTCCTCTGGTTCAACGCGCACCCGGCAAGGGTCTTCATGGGCGACACCGGCGCGATGGCGCTAGGTGGCACGCTGGCAATCATCGCCTTGATGACCGGCCACTGGCTGTTGCTGCCCGTGATCGGCATCGTCTTCGTGCTCGAAGCCGCCTCCGACATCGTGCAGGTTGGCTGGTTCAAGTGGACGCGCCATCGCACCGGCGAGGGCCGGCGCATCTTCCGCATGGCGCCGCTGCACAACCACTTTGAGATGGGCGGCTGGTCCGAGCCGCAGATCGTGACACGGTTCTGGTTGATCGGAATGGCCGGAGGCATTCTCGGAATCGCTCTGGCATTGCAGGTGCCCAAATGACCCTCCCACTTCCCGTCGAAGCGCCCGATACCTTTAGCGGCCAGACCATCGCCGTGCTCGGCATGGGCATCGAAGGCCGTGATGCGGCGCGCTTCGCAACGCGCGACGGGGCAGGCGTGATTACGGTCGACCAGCATCCCGAGCGAGCCGATCGAACCCAGGACGACCTCGACCTCCTTGGCGAAGTCGATGGCATCATCGCCAGCCAGGGAGTTCCCTACAACATCCCCCTTCTGGTCGAAGCGAACCGCAGGGGCGTGCCGGTCTACGGGCCCATGCAAATCTTCCTCGAGCGCTGTCCCGCACCCGTCATTGGCATCACCGGCAGCGCCGGTAAGACAACCACGACCACACTGGTCTACGAGATGCTGTCGTCTGCCGGTGTGCCCTGCATTGTCGGAGGCAACATCGGACAGGGATTGCTCGGTCAACTGCCGGAAATCGGTCTCGACACCACCGTTGTGGCCGAAATCTCGCATTCCCAGCTACTGCGAACAACACGCAGTCCGCACCTGGCGGCGGTCACCAACATCACGCCGAACCATCTCGATCAGTTCAGTTGGGCGGACTACCAGGCGCTCAAACTCCGCATCGTCAGGTACCAGTCCTCGCTCGATACGGTCGTGCTGCCCTTCGAAGATGAACTGGCCCGCAACGCTGCGGACTTCACGGAGGCCAGCCAGCGTTGGTTCGGCCTCGGACGACCGTCCCTGCCCTGGTACTGCGCCGTCTGGAGCGATGGCCGTGACATCCTGCACAACGAGCATCACGTGATGAGCGTCGATGAGTTGCTGATTCCCGGCGAGCACAATCTGCTCAACGCACTCGCCGCACTGGCGATCGTCGCCGACCGCGTCCCACGCGACGTAGCCGCGCAAGTCTTGCGTTCCTTCAATGGAGTCCCTCACCGGCTCGAACTAGTCGCGGAAGTCGACGGAGTCCGATTCATCAACGACTCCATCGCCACCACGCCCGAACGCACGCTCGCAGGACTGCGCGCAACGACCGGCGAGATTGTGCTCATGCTCGGTGGTCGCGACAAGAATCTGCCCCTTGATCCCCTCATGACTGAGCTGGAGCGTCACGTCTCACAGGTCGTGCTGTTCGGCGATGCCGCATCCGAGTGGACAGCGTGGCTGTCGCGACGAGGCATCAACGCATTCGACGCCGGCACATTCGATTCGGCCTTCTCCTGCGCGGCTCGAACGGCGAGATCGGGGCAAACAGTGTTGATGTCGCCCGGTGGCACGTCATTCGACGCCTATCCAAACTTCGAGGCCCGCGGACAGCACTTCCGCGACCTGGTCGCCCAGTGGGCGAAGGACAGGAGCGCGGACGATGACCGTTAATCGAGCAGCCGTACCTGAGGCAGGAGCTGAGAGTAGTGGGGTACTCGGACGCGTCCGAGTACCGAATCCTCGCTCTACACGAGAGCTGATCGAAGGCGAACGGTTCACCGTCGGCCGACGCATCATCCATCGGCTGCGCCGTCCCGCGTCACCGCCCGACTGGGTGCTGGTCGTCTCGGTCATGGCGCTGGTCTTCATTGGACTGATCTTTGTCTTCTCCAGCTCATTCGCGATTTCGCAGGAGTTGCACGGCAACACCCGCTACTTCGCCCTCAGACAACTGATCGGTGCAGGCATCGGACTTGTGGCCTTCCTCTTGCTCGCCCGGATCGACTACCGCATCTGGCAACGACTCTCGTCGCCGATCATCTGGGTGTCGCTGCTGCTGCTCGCTGCCGTGCTCGTGCCCGGCATCGGCCACGAAGAAAACGGCGCGACACGCTGGATTCAGTTTGGCTCGCTTCCCGCGCTGCAGCCGTCCGAGTTCGCCAAGCTGGCAATCTGCATCTACGTCGCCGCCTGGCTCGCCGCCAAGGGCGATGAGATCAAGCGCATCCCACTCGGACTCGCGCCGTTCTGCATGATCATCGGCGTCATTGGCGGACTGCTCATGCTTGAGCCCGACCTCGGCACCTTCGCCGCCATCGCTTGCACGGGCGTGGTCATGTTCTTCCTCGCCGGCGCAGCGCTCCGACACATGGTGATGCTCCTGGTCGGCGGCTCGGCGGTGCTGTTCGCCATCGTCGCCGGCGCTGGCTACGGCATGGAACGCATCCGCACGTTCTTCAACGCCGAGGACGTCGCCCAGGAGGCCGGCTTCCAGATCATCAATCTCGTCTCGACTCTGGGCTCCGGCGGCCTGACCGGCGTTGGACTTGGCGCGTCGCGGCAGAAGTTCTTCTATGTCCCCTCCGCCCATACCGATGGCGTCTTCGCGATCATCGGCGAGGAGACCGGCATGCTCGGCGCGATGATCGTGCTGACAATCTTTGCGGTGCTGATCTATCGAGGCATCCGCGCGGGCATGCGAGCCGAAGATCGCTTCGGCACCCTTCTTGCCTTTGGCATCGTCGCCTGGTTTGCGCTCCAGGCATTCTTCAACGTTGCCGGCGTCATGCGCACGATCGTCCTGACCGGCATTCCTCTGCCATTCCTCAGTTTCGGCTCCTCGGCCCTCATTTCATCTATGGCCGCCGCCGGCATCCTGGTTTCCATCTCCAGGCACGGTCGAGGCAGAATGCCCGACCTGGCCGACCCACCGCTCCACGACGCAGCACCAACGCGCGATGTCGCGCCCATGCGAGAAACCAAACAACCAGGACCTTCACCGTTCCACAGCGGACGCGGAGACGGCAGCTGATGCCCACTGAGGGAAACGCAAGGAGATTTCGAATCCTGCTCTCCGGCGGAGGTTCGGGCGGGCATGTGTTTCCCGCATTCGCCGTATCCGATGCCCTCCGCCAACTGATCGAGGAACGGGGCAACGCCGTCGAGTTCCGCTTCGCTGGCACCGCCGACGGTGTCGAGTCGGAGCTTGCCGCTGAGGCTGGGCTGCCCTACGCCACGATCGCGGCACGAGCCCTACGCGGTCGAAACATCCTCTCCAAAATGCTCTCGGTTGGAGCAACAGCGACCGGCGTACTAGACGCCCTCTCCCTGATGCTGCGCTACCGACCGCATGCCGTCTTCCTCACCGGCGGCTACGTCTCCGCTCCGGTCGGTATCGCCGCCTGGTTGGCCCGACGACCGATCGTTCTGCTCCAACCGGACATCGAGCCTGGCTGGACGCTGCGCGCATTGACTCCGTTCGCCAGCAAGATCTGCGTGACCCACGAGCGCTCGACCGAGCGCTACGCAGAGGGGAAGTCGGTGGTCACTGGCTATCCCCTGCGCCCAGGTTTCGAGGATCTGGACAAGCCACTGGCTCGCGCATATTTCCAACTCAATGGCGGACCGGCATTGTTGGTCACCGGAGCCGTTCGTGGTGCGCAGCGAATCAACGATTGCATCGCCAATCAGCTTGAACAGTGGCTTGAGCGCACGCAGTTGATTCACATCTCGGGAGTAAACGACTACCCGCGCTTGTCGAGTCTGCGCGAATCACTTCCTGCCAAACTGCAGTCTCGGTACCGCCTCTACACGTACATGGCCGAAGAGATGCCGCTGGCCATGGCCGCCTGCGATCTCGCCGTGTCGCGTGCCGGTGCGTCGGTAATGGGCGAGTACCCGGCCGCTGGACTGCCAGCCGTACTCGCTCCGCTGGGCGAGGCCGGCGGACACCAACGCTACAACGCCGAACTGCTGGCCGACGCCGGTGGCGCCGTCGTGATCGACAACGATCGTGTGTCCGACGAGCTGTATGAGACCACAACACAACTATTGGCCGACCACCAACGGCTGCAATCCATGCGTGAGTCCATGCTCAACCTGCGTCGCATTGACGCGGCCCGACGCATTGCCGAAGTGATCCTTGGTGTGGCAAAGTGACGTAACGATGACATTGAACGTTCATTTCGTCGGAATTGGCGGGATTCATATGTCCGCCCTCGCGCACATTCTCTTGGATGACGGGCTCGTTGTATCTGGTTGCGACCGTGTCGATGCTCCAATCTTGCAACCGCTCCGCGACCGAGGCGCGCGGATTGTCATTGGTCATAACGAGCACCACGTCACGACGGCAACGCAAGTTGTACGCACGGCTGCCGTCCCCGAGTCGCATCCGGAGATTTCACGAGCCATCGAATTGGGCATTCCGCTACAAACTCGAGCAGAGCTGCTGGCCGAGATTGCGTCATCGAGAGATGTGATCGCCGTCGGCGGCTCGCACGGCAAGACCACCACCACCGCGATGATCGCATACGCCATGAGAGCCTCAGGCCGCGACGCCGGCTACGTGATCGGCGGCGAAGCGCCCGACTTCTGCGTCCACGCCCGACGAGGAACCGATCGCTGGCTGGTGTTAGAGGCCGACGAGTACGGTCGAGCCTTCCATCACTACACACCGGAGATCGCAATCCTCACCAACTGCGAACCCGACCATCTCGACTACTACGGCTCCCAAGCTGCGTTGGAAGAAGCGTTTCTGCAGTATGTCCGGACCGTGAAGCAAGGCGGCGCGCTCGTGGTTGGTGTCGATTCGCCATTGGCCGACCAGATTGCATCAACCCTTCATGCCGAGCGCCCTGACGTACAACTCATTACCTGCTCATCACAATCGTCGGCCGACTACCAGATAGACGGAACTGACGATTCCTACGAACTGACTACACCCGACGCGACAGTCGGTGGATCTCTCGTACAGCCGGGTCAGTACCAACGTCAGAACGCCGCGACCGCATTGGCAGCCCTCGTAACCGCCGGGTTCGACCTGTCGGATTCAGTAGATGCTCTGAAGATGTTCAACGGCGTCAATCGAAGATTCCAATTGCACGGCCAGTGCAATGACATCGTTGTCCTCGACGACTACGCGCACCATCCCACCGAGGTCGCCGCGGCCATTGCCGCCGCTCGCCAGCGCTGGCCTGATCGTCGCATGGTCGTACTGTTCCAGCCGCACACATACACCCGCACGTCCTATCTGATTGACGGCTTCCGCACCTGTTTCTCTGCGGCGGATGTCGTCTACACGGTCGACACGTACGCTGCCCGCGCCATGACCGGCGAAGAAATGACGTCAGAGCAATTGGCCAGCGAGATCGTAGCTCCCGACGCGATCTACGCCGGCTCAGTTGAAGACTCGGGAAGGCTGGCGGCGGCCAACGCGCAGCCTGGCGATCTGCTGATCACAATGGGCGCCGGCGACATCGACGGCGCCGGCCCAATCATTCTCTCAGCGTTGGAAGCCGCGACATGACTCGGACACGAATTCTTCAGGCGCTGATGCAGGAGCTGGGTGCGCTCGGTGCAGAGCCACTGAGTCGTCACACCTTCGTCCAGGTCGGCGGACCGGCCGACTGGTTCGTCGTCGCGCGCGACAGCCAGGCCCTGAGCGCGGCAGTCAGAACCGCGCACTGCGCCGGAACCCCACTGACCGTCCTGGGATCAGGCTCAAACGTCCTGATCCGCGATGGCGGAATTCGCGGCGTCGTCTTGCGCAACGAATCGAAGCGTTGCCGCAAAGTTGGCGACGCAATGATCGAGGTCGAGTCGGGCTACCGATTCGCCGCACTCGCGCGCTCGACTGCTCGTGCCGGACTGGCCGGGTTGGAATGGGCCGCGGGCATCCCCGGAGCGATCGGCGGTGGACTACCCACAAACGCCGGCGCCTACGGCTCCGACCTCTCCGATGTGCTGGTCTCGATCCGCACGGTCTCGCCTGAGGGCGAGTCCTGCCATTTCGAGGCCGACGAACTTGCACTCAAATACCGAGACTCCAGGTTGCGCAGCGGCTCGCTCGCTGGACACGTCATTGTGACCGTCACACTGCAACTCCAACACGGCGATGTCTTTGCTTCGCTCGCCGAGATCGACAGGGTCGAGTCGCTACGCAAGCAGAATGCACCGACTGGACCATCGTTGGGCTCAACCTTCAAGAATCCGACAGGCAATGCCCGCAGCGCTGGACAGCTCATCGAGGCTGCCGGACTCAAAGGCACACGAATCGGAGCGGCGCAGGTCTCGGAACTGCACGCCAACTACATCCGCAACGTTGACGTAGCCCACGCACGCGCCACCGATTTCCTCGCACTGATTTCGCAAATCCAGGAACAAGTGGAAGATCGCTTCGCCGTCAGACTCGAACCCGAGATCGCCATCATCGGTGAGGAGCCGCACGATGGCGAGTGAGCATCGGACTCTGGGAATTGTCCTGGGCGGCGCATCCGTCGAGCACACCATCTCGGTGCGCTCTGCCCGCGCGGTGATGTTGGCGGCCAGTCCCGAGCGTTGGCGAACGTTGCCGTTTGCCGTCACTCGCGAGGGTCGCTGGCTGACCCCTGAAGAGTCACGCTCGTGTCTCGAAGCCATCGAGTCCGGTGCGCCGGAAGAGATCACTCAGTCAAACACCAACCGCGCTCAATACATCAGCGCAGAGACAACGACTGCACTGGCGGCGTGCGATGCCGTCTTCCCGCTCATTCATGGCACAACTGGCGAGGACGGCACGCTCCAGGGATTCTTGGAAACGCTGGGTGTTCCATACGTCGGACCCGGCGTCGCAGCCTCGGCGATCGCCATGGACAAAGCCCGCTGCAAGCAGATTCTCCGCGAGGCCGGCATTCCGGGCGCGCCCTCCATCGCGATCACCTGCGACGAATGGCGCGCCGACCCCATCGCTGTCACGCGCCGTGCTGCCGAGCTTGGCTACCCCTACTTCGTCAAACCTTCTCGGGGTGGATCGAGCATCGGTATCAGCCGGGTCAGCTCGCGTGAAGACTCCAGCGAAGCGATCACAGCGGCATTCGCGTGCGATTCGGAAGTACTGATCGAAGAGGCTATGCCCTCGCCCCGCGAGATCGAATGTGGTGTGCTGGGCGGCCTGGGAAGCGATCCATCTATCGTCTCGCCGCTCGGTGAAATACGCACGAACCGAGAGTTCTACGACTACGAAGCCAAGTACGAGGACCCTCAGACCCAGTTGATCGCTCCAGCAGACGTTGACACTGAAATTGCAGAGCGCATGCAACGTATCGCGCTCCAGGCGTATCGCGCCATTGGCGCGGAAGGCATGGTCCGCGCCGATTTCCTGCTTGGACGCGACGGACAGATGTGGTTGGGCGAGCTCAACACCATCCCCGGATTCACTTCGGCGTCGATGTATCCCCGATTGTTCGAAGTCGCTGGCATCCCGCTCTCCGAGCTGGTTGATCGTCTGGTCGAACTAGGACTTGACCGCTACCGGCGCAGTCGTCCGGCCATTCGTGCGGATCGCGAGCATCGTCAATGAGCGAAACTCCAACAACTCCCGAGAACGAGGCTCCAGTCACCGAAGATGTCGTCGTTCAGCCCGTGCCGCTCACTCGACGACAACGCGTTGGCCAAGGCATCGCATCGCTACCAGCCTTGTCCTGGCTGCCTCGGTTGAGAGTTGCCTGGCCGAGATTTGCGCTGGCGGCCATTGTGATTTCAGTCGCCTCGCTCGCCGTGATGCTGGCGCTGCTCAATTCGCCGTTGCTTGAGATCGAGACGGTTGACGTAGAAGGCACCGACGTGATTTCGGCCGCCTCGGTCAAACAGCTCGCCGGACTCAAGGGTGAACACGTACTGTTGGCCGATCTCGAAGCTGCCGAACGCCGAATCGCCGCACTGCCGATGGTCAAAGAAGTCAGTATCGGTCGGGACTGGCCGAATGGCGTCCGAGTTGTCATAGTGGAACGGACACCGTGGGGCCGGTGGCGGGCCAACGACACAGTGTGGGCATTTGATTCTGAGGGTGTGATCCTGGAAGGCGCTGCGCCTGCGTTCGACGGACGGATCGTCACGCAGACCTCAGCCTTGCCGGCGATTCGTGCCGGTGCGCAGATCGATCTGACCGCCGTCGCGATGGTCGCCGAACTACACAAGCGCGGCGCTCCCTTGCCGTTGCCCAGCGTGCTCGCCTACGAGTGGTCGTTGACCGACGGACTCGTGGTGGTCACTGAACACGGACACATCATCTTCGGCGATGCCGACGGACTCGACTTCAAGTACGCCGTCTGGGATCTCCTCGAGCGGGAGGCCCAGGGACGCGGAGAGCCGCTGATCCTGGCCGACTTGCGATTCGGTCTCCGACCACGGGTCGAGATCGGACTGAATGTTGGTCGAGACATTCGGATCCAGAACCACGCCACCGCAAGCATCCCGGAATAGCTCACTAGCGAAATCAACGAACGACGAAGCCTGGAGCAGTTATGCCGCCAACCTCTACCGCCAGCGTCGCCATCGATCTTGGGTCGTCGGTCATTACCACGGTCGTCGGTGAACGCCACGAACTCGGCCATCTGCACATCCTCGGTGTCGGCCAGGCGCCGTCGGTCGGCATCGAAGCCGGGCAGATCACCCATGTCTCCCGGGCCGCCGCGGCCATTCGCAATTCGCTCGACCAGGCCGAGGCCTCCTCTGCGCGTGAGATTCTCTCCGTCGGCGTCGCCGTCTCAGGACCGCACCTGCAGAGCATGAACAATCGCGGCGCGGTCGCGCTGCCGTCCTTCGGCGAACCGATCCGCGACTCCGACCTGATTCGAGCCATCGATTCCGGCCGGGCAGTCACGATCAACACGGCAAGCACGTTGCTCCACGCAATACCGCGCTTCTACGTCGTCGACTCCGAGCGTCGGTCCTTTGATCCACGCGGACAGCATGGACAACGGCTCGACGTCTCAATGCACCTTGTCACGGCCTCGCAGAGCGCGATTCAGAATGCGGCGCACTGCGTCCAGAACGCTGGCGTCGATGTCGAACTGATCGCCGCCAAGCCGGTCGTCGCGGCAGAACGCGCCATTCGATCGGACGAGAAAGAGTTCGGCGGACTGGTCATTGGACTCGACGCCGGCGTGACCAGCCTCACCGCATATGAGGATGGCGCCATTTCGCACACATCGGCGATGCAGATAGGCACAGCTCACATTGCTCGTGACCTCTCGATCGGTCTGCACTGCACCAACGATGAAGCGCGCCGCGTGATGCAATCGCACGGCTACGCCATTCCACAGCTCGTACCTGATTCGGCGCCGGACATTGAGCTGCACGGCTTTTCGCCCGATCCCGACCAGTCGCAAGTCATCGCGGCTGGCTTCGTTGCTGAGATCATCTACGCCCGCGTCTGCGAGATCATCACCATGATCGCGAGCAGGGTCACCGAGCACCAACTGCAGCACGCTGTCAACGGCGGAATCATCTTGACCGGCGCCGGAGCGCTGCTCAACGGCGTCGACCTGCTCTTCAGCAAAGGCCTTGAGACACCAGCGAGGGTGGCGAGCGTCGGCGATGTCTATGGACTGACGGACAAGCTCAGCAAACCCGACTCGTTCGGCGCGGTCGGCATGCTGGACTGGATGCTCGATTCCGGCGATGCCATGCGCGCTAACCAGTCCAGCAATCTGCGCAGACATGCTGAGGGCGCTGGCTCCATGTTCGGTTCGCTCGCTTCGGGCGTGGCCGGACTGGCCCGGGTCTTTAGTCCCAACTCATGAACCCACAACCGGCAAGGTCGTCCAATGTGCGGACGGCGGCCACCAGCACATCGATTGACGAACGCAGCAACGACCGACGAACGAGAGGATCGCGCAGATGACCAGACGAACTTCCAACAGCCGGAACGAAGGCATTCCCCCCATCACCGTCGTAGGAGTCGGCGGCGGCGGATGCAACGCGGTCAACCGGATGATCACCGACAAGATTCGAGGCGTCGAGTTTGTCGCGGTCAACACCGACAACCAGCAGCTTTCCGATTCCAAGGCGGAGACGATCATTCGTATCGCGGACGCAGAGTCAGACGGCCTCGGCGTCGGCGGCGACCCTGAGCGTGGCGCTCGCGCGGCAGAAAACAGCCGCGACGAGATTCGCGGTCTCTTCGCCGACATCGACATGGCCTTCATTACCGCCGGCATGGGTGGCGGCACCGGGACCGGCGCAGCCCCGATCGTGGCCGAGATGGCGCGACAGGCAGGCGCGTTGACGATCGCCGTCGTCACCCGACCCTTCGAGTTCGAGGGTGTGCCCCGCGCGTCGGCAGCCCAGGAAGGCATCGACCGCCTCAATGATGTCGCCGACACAGTCATCGTGATTCCCAACCAGCGGTTGGTCGACAAGAACGACCGCAGCTTGACCGTGACCCAGGCCTTCAATCGCGCCGACGACGTGCTGCGCCAGGCAGTGCGCGGCATCTCTGATGTGCTCACGGTGCCGGGCGAGATCAACCTCGACTTCAACGACGTCAAGAAAGTCATGGGCGGCGGTGGACACGCGCTGATGGCGTTGGGCCACGGCTCCGGTGATAACCGAGCACTCGACGCGGTCGAGGAAGCAATCCACTCGCCGCTGCTCGAGAACAGCATTCACGGCGCGACACGAGTGCTCTACAACATCACTTCCGCCGGAGACCTCGGCATGCTCGAGCTCCAGCAGGTTGCCGATTTCGTCCGAGAGAAGGTCCATCCCAACGCCGAGATCATCATGGGCACCGTGATCGACGAGTCGCTCGACGGCGACATCCAGATGACACTGATCGCCACCGGCTTCGTCGACGCGAGCGAGCAAGCCCATGGACAATCCATGCCGAGCTTCGCAGCGGCAGGCGCCCCGTCGGCGCCCGCCTACAACGAACCGGCCCCCTCGCAACGCTCGCGCGAGGACATCCTCGAGAGCCTGACGTTCAAACCCGCCGAACCGCGTAGCCCTGAGGAACTGGCCACGCCTGCATTCCTGCATCGGCGACAAACCGTGGCCAGCACGAACGGTGCGCCCCCCAGCAGTTCCAGCAACGGCGGCCACGGAGGCAATGTCGGCAACGCTGGCAATGGCAGCCGCGGCAGTCGTCGCTGGGACCCGAACGACATCTTCGGGCGCGAATGAGAATCGACGTCGTCACGATCTTTCCGCCGCTACTCGCGGGCGCGTTTGAGCACAGCATCATCAAGCGCGCTCGCGACCGAGGCATCGTCGATATCCAGATACACGATCTGCGCGACCACACCGACGACCGGCACAGAACCGTGGACGACTATCCCTACGGCGGAGGTGCCGGCATGGTGATGAAGCCTGAGCCCTGGTTTCGAGCTGTCGAATCCCTGCGTGATCAAGGCAATCCTGGCCGTGCGATCCTGCTCACTCCGCAGGGCAAACGTCTGGATCAGAGCCTGGTTCAGCGCTTGGCGTCCGAGGATCGACTGATCATCCTTTGCGGTCGCTACGAAGGCGTCGATGAGCGCGTGCGCGAGCACCTCGTCGACGAAGAAGTCTCTATCGGCGACTACGTACTCTCCGGCGGCGAGCCCGCTGCCGTCGTCCTCGTGGATGCGGTCGTGCGCCTGCAGCCGGGCGCATTGGGCTCTGCCGAGTCCACGGTCGAGGAGTCGTTCGCCGACGGCTTGCTCGAGTATCCGCAATACACCAGGCCGCCAGAGTTCCGAGGCTGGCGCGTTCCCGACATCCTGCTCAGCGGCGATCACGGCGCGGTCGAGCGCTGGCGTCGCGAGCAACAGATCGAGCGAACCCGTCAGCGCCGTCCCGACCTCCTGGATGAGTCCGATGATGTGTCAGGGGCAACGACCTGAGCAACAAATCACTGCCCGATTCGGCTAGTCCAAAGGCTGTTTGCTGGCCTAAGCTGAGTTAACAAGTTCTCATCCCATCCTTCTGTTCCGGAGCTGATCATGGACCGCAGCGATCTCCTGACCCTTGAACGCAATCCGGACATCGAAGAGTTTCAACCCGGTGATACCGTTCGCGTCCACGCCGTCATCGTTGAGGGCGACCGCGAGCGAACCCAGGTCTTTGAAGGTGTCGTCATCCGCCGCAAGAAGCAGGGTTCATCCTCGAACTTCACGGTCCGCCGGGTGACCAAGGGCATCGGTGTCGAGCGCACCTTCCTCTACCACTCGCCCAGAATCGAAAAGGTCGAGGTCACCCGCCGAGGCCGAGTCCGACGTTCACGCCTTTACTACCTCCGAGACCGAACCGGCCGAGCCGCCAGAATCCCGCAGCGGCCCCGAAACGCCAAGCGCGCCGTCCACTCGTACTAGGCGGACGCGACAGCTTCGTCCCGTAACCCCGTCATACCCGCGTTTGACGCGGAGCCTGCCCCCGGCATGACCGGGGGTATCTCGTAGCGTCCAGCAAAGCGGTTGTTCTACCGACTCCGCTCCCCCTTTGGGAAACCTACCCATAGTCCTGTTTCCGGTCGTTCTGAGCTTCTGTAGGGGCGACCCTTGTGGTCGCCCGCGTTGGAGAACACAAGGCTGACCAGATAGGCGTTACACAGCAGGCGACCACAAGGGTCGCCCCTACGAGGTGGCCGAAAGCACGCCGAGCGAATCAGGCGCAGGTCTCCACTGGGAAAAACCCCACAAAGCATCAACTCCGTGATTGTCGCACTCAGCGCAGACATCCCTGCTCAACTCAGCGAGATACCCCCGGTCAAGCCGGGGGCAGGCTCCGCGCCAAGCGCGGGTACGACGAGATTGGCCTATGAAGACCCATGCAACGACACCGCGTCCGACACCAACGACCGAATCGACTCCGCTGGAAACTCCCGATCACACCAGACCTTCAAATGCCGCATCCCTTTCCCGGTTCCCTCCAGCCGTGACTCCGTCCGCGGCAATTCTGCGCCACGGAAGAATTGCAATCGAACGTATCCGTTGGCGCCCATGATGCTGCACACATTGCCGTTCTTACCCTCATGCACCCAGGCCGGATAGTTCCACTTGGTCGTCTCCGTAATCTTTGGATTCTGGCCGACCGCCTCCCTCACCGCTTCACGAACCGCAAGCGCGACACGCCGCTCAGCCTCTTCGAGGCCGTCGAAGTACAGATCGAACTTGGACTCACTCATCTGCGTCCTCAGGAGGCTCCGTCGATTCCACGATCGCCGTCAGTCCCTCCATCCCGACCACCTTGATCGATGACCCTTCGCCGATCTCCACACCGCCGGCAGATCGCGCCGACCACAACTCCGCTTCCACCATGACTGTGCCTCCGGGAGCCAGCGCAATGTGCGCCACGCCCTCTTTGCCGACGATGCCCTGAGACGCCTGGAACGACCATTTCGGTCTGCGCCGATCGACCGCGACCAATGTGCCTAGCCCAAACACGACCACACCGACCAATCCTGCGCCTACAATCAGCGCCCAGATCGAGACCTTCTCCGCGTCCACCGACGCATCTCCGATCAGTAACAATCCGCCCAGGATCAATGCAATGATCCCGCCAATGCCCAGGAACCCGAATCCGGCGACAAACACCTCTGCAATCAACAGCACCAGGGCCAACACGAGCAATGCGATCCCAGCAGGATTCGTGTCCAACGGGCCCAGAGCGAAGAAACCGAAGATCAGCATGATCACGCCGAACACGCCCGGCCCGACCAAGCCAGGCGAGAACGCCTCGATCAACAGCAACAGGCTGCCAATCGACGTGAAGATGAAGGCGATATTCGGGTCCGCGATCACGTCGAGGATCGATTCAGCCAGGTTGTAGTTGGTCTCTACGATCGGAGCACCGGCAAGCTCCAGCGTGATCGTCTCGCCATCTGGATCGAGCAGAATCTCACGGCCATCGATCTGGTCGATCAGGTCTTGCAGATTGTACGCGGTCAGATCGACGACATTCAGTTCGACGGCTTCATCACCAGTGATCGAGACGGATTCGCGCACCGCTTCCTCAGCCCAGTCCTCGTTGCGTCCGCGATGTTTGGCAATACCTCTAATGTCCGCGGCAGCATCGTTGGTTACTTTCTCGCGCAGGTCACCGTCAATGTCGCCGCCGCTGCCGGAGATCGGATGGGCCGCACCGATCTGAGTGTTCGGCGCCATCGCCGCGATGTGCGCCGCCATCGTGATGAACGTCCCCGCCGACGCTGCGCGAGCGCCGGCCGGACTGACGAAGATGATCACAGGAATCTCGGCAGCCAGGATCCGTTGAACAATGTCGTCGGTCGACGAAATCAAACCGCCCGGCGTGTCCATCATGAGGATCCAGGCGGCAGCATCCTGACGCTCGGCGCGATCAAGGGCGCGGGTGACGAAGTTGGCCGACACCGGCCCGATTTCCTGCGCCATGCTCGAGACGTGGACCGCTCCGGGCGGATTGTCCGAACCGCAGCCCGAGAGCAAGGCAGAGCCCAGGCCGAGGCCCAGCAGGACCAGAGCCAGCGCTCGCATTGGACGGTGAAGCAACCACCTCATACGTCAAGAATACGCAGGCGCGATAAACTCCGGTCATGCCTCCCCTGGTTACCCACATGATTGCCGCCGTCCGCGCGGGTGGACAGATCGGCCCCGTTGACGCGCCACTCGATTTTGAGAACGGCGACTACCTGCTCGGCGCGACGACACCCGACATCCGCGTGCTCACCCGATGGGATCGCGAGCGCACCCACTTCTTCGACATCTACGACGACGGCCACCAGGACTGTGTCGAGAAATTCTTCAACGCCCACCGCACGTTTCGGGACCCGTCCAACCTGTCTGCGCAGACCCGCGCCTGGGTCGCCGGATACCTCACGCACGTGATCATGGACCAGGAATACGTCCTAAAGATCTACCGACCGTTCTTCGGCAGCCGATCCGTGCTCGGAGGTAGTTCACACGCCAACCTGCTCGACCGCGTCCTGCAATACGAAATGGATCGCCGCGAGCGGGAATCGGGCGATCAAATGCACCAAATCAGGCAGTCACTGTTTGGCTCGGCCGTCGAGATTGACGCCGGCTTCGTCGACCGTCCCTTGCTCACGAAATGGCGAGACACCACCGCAGCCATGACCGAGCACCCGCCAGACTGGGAACGCTTCTCATTCATCGCCTCACGGCACCTGAAGAGCGCCGGGATTGAAAGCGAGTCTGGACTACAGGACTTCATGGACAACATCCCACAACTGCTCGACGACACCATGTCACACGTCGATCAAAGCGCCCTGGACGGCTTCTTCGAATCAACGGCGGAACTTACGGCAAGCGTTCTCCGCGACTGGCTGGGCACAGACTGATGGTTAGCGCCACCGACAAGGTTGTAATCCAAATCCCGATCTGGCGCGGCGCAGCGGAAGCGCGTGAGCAGTTGCTCTCGCGCAGACGTCCGGATGACGACGAACTGAGCGAGATCGAGCGCACCATTCTGCGTCGCCTCTTCGACGACGAGCCGGAGTTCGAGGAAGCTGTGCGCCGGATCATCGAGCGCGTCCGCAGCGGTGGCGATGAAGCCGTCCGGCAGATCGCCGAAGCGATTGACGGCGCCGCGCCGGATTCGATCGTGGTCACGGAGGAAGAGTTTGCCCAGGCTCGCCGCGAGGTGTCGCCTGAGTTGGTCTCAGCGCTCCAGCACGCCGCCGAGCGTGTTCGCCGATACCACGAAATGCAGCTCGAACACGCGGCCAAATCGTTCTCCAGCGACGGTCTCGGCCAGGTCGTGCGGCCGCTCGCGCGCGTCGGTCTCTACGTGCCGGGCACAGCCGCTGTGTACCCGTCAACGGTGCTGCACACCGCCATTCCAGCCCAGGTTGCGGGCGTGCCCGAGGTTGTCATCGCCTCGCCGGCCGTGCCATCCGAAGATGGTACCGCGACCGTCAACGCGCTCAAGCTGGTCGCTGCAGAAATCGCCGGCGTCGACACGGTCTACAAAGTCGGTGGCGCTCAGGCCATCGCGGCGCTGGCCTACGGTACTGAGTCAATCGGCGCCGTCGACAAAATCTTCGGACCGGGCAACCGTTTCGTCACAGCGGCCAAGCGACGGCTATACGGAGTCGTCGGCATCGACGCGATCTACGGTCCCACCGAAACCCTGATCGTCGCCGACGACACCGCAAACCCAGAACTCGTCGCCGCCGACCTGCTCGCTCAGGCCGAGCATGACAACTTCGCCGCGCCGATTCTGATCGCGACCAGTGAACCACTCGCCAAATCCGTCGTCGCGCACCTGATTGAACAGACCACCGACCTGCCACGCCGCGAGATCGCGCTCAACGCCGTCCGCAATCGAGGTGGCCTCGCCTTCGTTCCCAACCTCGAAGAAGCGCTGGCCATTGCCAACGAGTACGCGCCCGAGCATCTCGCGCTCGTCGTCAAGGACGCACACCAGCGCATTGGCGATGTGCGAAACGCTGGTGGTTTGTTCGTCGGCGAAGCCTCGCCCGAGGCGCTGGGCGATTACGTCGCGGGACCGTCACACGTCATGCCCACCGGTGGCTCGGCGCGCTTTGCGTCGGCGCTCAATGTCGGCGAGTTCATGAAGATCACGACAGTCGTCCAGGTCACTGACGACCTGCTCGACGAAATCGCTGGCGACGCCGAACTGATCGCCCACGCCGAGCACCTCGACGCCCACGCCCGCTCACTCGAACGTCGACGCCGAGACCGATGAGTTCCACTCCACCATCGATCCGTCCGCATCTCGCCCAACTGCCTGGCTACGCGCCGGTTGTCCCGCTCGCCGATCGCGCACGCCAGGCTGGTCTCGAACCCGAGGACTGCCTCAAGCTCGACGCCAACGAGAATCCCTACGGGATGCATCCAAGAGTCCGTGAAGCGCTGGCCACAGGTTTGTCCGACCCCAACTTCGGCTCCATCTATCCCGACCCCAACCAGGCGACGCTCCGAGCGGCGCTGGCCCGACACACCGGCATCGACGCCTCCATGATCGTCGCCGGCGCCGGCGCCGACGAGCTGTTGGATCTCACCTTGCGAGCATTGCTGAGACCCGGCGCTTCAATCATTACTTGCTCACCCTCGTTCGGGATGTATCCCTTTCTCGCCGATCTGAACGAACTCAACCTCATCGACATCCCTCGAGACCACGACTTCGCACTTCCAACCGACGCGCTCTTGGACGCGGTGAGCCAGAGCAAAGGCGATTCCGTCGTCGTTCTCACGTCACCCAATAATCCCAGCGGCGATCTGGTCCCAGTAGATGTGATCCGAGCACTCCTGACTTCGGGCGCAACGCTGATGTTGGACGAGGCGTACATCGAATTCGCCGGGCTCGAGATGTCGGCGCAACACCTGCTCGCCGAGTTCCCCCGCCTCGTCATCATGCGAACCTTCAGCAAATGGGCGGCAATCGCCGGCCTGCGTCTCGGCTACACACTGGCCAATCCCGACCTCGTCGCCGACCTGATCAAGGTCAAGCAGCCGTACAACCTCAATCAGGCGGCGGAAATCGCCGGCATCGCAGCGATTGATGCAGCGGAAGAAATCGGCGAGCAGATCGACGTCATCCGCCAGACCCGTGATTCCCTGTACGAAACACTGCAGAGCATTGAGGGCTTGAAGCCTCTGCCCTCGCAATCCAACTTCATCCTGATCGAAGTCGATCCGGCGATCGGAACCGGACGAGAGCTGCACGATCAACTGGCCAATCTCGGAGTCTTCACGAGAACCTACAGCGATCCGGCTCTCGCCTCCTACCTCCGAATCTCGATGCCACGACACGATCAGTTGAACACGCTGATTGAGCGTCTCAGCAGCCTCGTCTGACGCACTATCCTGCGCACGCTCAATCTTCACTTGAGCAGCGATGCAGGAGGATGCGATGCGGATCTCGGAACCACGATTGCAACCATTGACGGTTGAGACGGCGGAAGGCGAGTCCAAGGCGCAACTGGAGCGCGCCGAGGCTCGCGGCGGACGAGTTTTGAACATCACCAGAACGCTGGCCCACTATCCCGAGCTCTCCTCTGCCTGGGGACGCTTCGCCCGACACGTGCTGGCCGGATCGTCGCTGCCCGAGCGAGAACGCGAGCTGATCATCCTGCGCATGGGCTGGAACTGTCAGTCCGGCTACGAGTTTGGCCAGCATCGACGCATGGGCCAAGAAGCCGGACTCAGCCTCGACGAAGTTGAGCGGGTCAAGGAAGGACCCGGGCACGACGCCTGGACCTCGCACGAAGCTGCTCTTCTGCAGGCCGCCGACGAATTGCACTCAGACGCTTTCGTCAGCGACGCGACCTGGAACAAGCTGGCCGAGCGCTACAACACGCAGCAGATGATGGATGTAGTGTTCGCCGCCGGACAGTACAACCTCGTCTCGATGGCGCTCAACACCCTCGGCGTGCAGCTTGAGCCGGGCACCCCCGGCCTCGAACTCGCCTAGACCAGCAGGGAGCCCACATGCCCGGTCCGCTCGACGGTTTGCGCGTCCTCGACTTCACCTGGGCGCTCGCCGGCCCTTACGGCTCAATGATCCTCACTGACCTCGGCGCCGATGTCTACAAGGTCGAACACGTCGATACCAACGAGCGCCACCGTGGTGCTGGACCATATGTACACGGCGTCTCGACCTACTTTTTCAGTGTCAATCGGGGCAAGAAGTCGGTCACCCTCGACCTCAAGCATCCTGAGGCAGTGCAGATCATCAAAGATCTGATCGACCCTGCATCCGGTGGCATCAACGTCCTGACCGAAAACTTCCGTCCCGGCGCGATGGAGCGGCTCGGCCTCGGCTACGACGCGCTCTCGGGCATCAATCCCGGACTGATTTACGCCTCAACCTCGGGCTTCGGACACACCGGCCCCTACCAGCACCGACCCGCCGTCGATGTGATTGTGCAGGGCATGGGCGGTGTGATGAGTATCACCGGACACCCCGGCGGACCGCCCGCGCGACCTGGCTACAGCATCGGCGACATGGCCGGCGGGATGTATACGGCAATCGGAGTGCTGGCTGCCTTGCACGAGCGACATTCGTCTGGTCTGGGACAGCACGTCGACGTCGCCATGCTCGACGCGCAAGTCGCGCTGCTGGAAAATGCTGTCGTCCGCGCCGCCAACACCGACGAGGTGCCCGGTCCAATCGGTACCCGGCACCCGCTGGTCACGCCCTTCCAGGCCCTGCCGACCGCGGACGGCTGGATGGTGATCGCCGGCGTCAAAGACTGGCAGCTCTTCTGCGTCAAGATTGAGCGCGATGACTTGCTCCACGACGAACGCTTCCAGACCAATCCCGACCGCACCGAGCATCACGCCGACCTCGAACCGATCCTCTTCGAAGCCTTCAAGAAGCGAACTACTGCCGAGTGGGAGGCCGAACTCGAAGGCGTCTGCATCGCCGCGCCGATGAACACGATCCCGGAGATCATCAACGACCCACACATCGCCGCCCGAGGCATGATCGCCGACCTCCCCGTCGCCAAGTCCCAGAAATCAATCAAAGTCTCCGGTTCCCCCGTCCACCTCTCCCGAACGCCAATAGAACTCAACCGAGGAGCCTCCGCCATCGGAGAACACACCAGGGAGGCGCTGGAACTGATCGGCCGGACGCCGAAAGAGATCGATAAGCTGGTCGCGGGTGGTGTTGCGTCGGTGGACCAGTAGTGGTCCGACGCGCTTGATCGGATGACAAGTTCATGGCTCCGCCTACGCGGCTGAGCGCCGGCCTCTTCGTCGTCGTACTCGCGGTGATCGGCGTCATCCATTTATCCAACCAACCCGCTGCAGCGTCTGAAGACAGCTTCACGGACTTCCTCTATCCGGGATGGAACCTGATCGGCTGGATCGAGGAACCGACTGATGTCGTGGTGATGTTTGACACTCTTCCGCAACTAGTTGCTATCCACGACGGCACAGGAAACAGCATCCATCGACATGACGACCAGGCACTTGGGCATCTGTGGGTTCTCAAACCAGGGCACGGCTATTGGTTTGAGGTGGAATCGCAATTGCCGGTCGCCTGGCAACGGCGGTTGAGTCTAGCCAACCGGATGATCGAGCTGCAGGCTGGGGAGCAACTCGTTGCCTGGACTGGGCGCGACGACATTCCGATTGCTGAGGCCCTCGACATAATCGGAGAGCGATTGAACATTGCTTGGTACTGGGATGCTTCGACGCAACGCTTCACGCCATGGACTCGCACTGCGCCATTCAGCAGTCTCGGGGAACGTGCCCTCAGCTACGGGGACGGCATCCTGCTGAGGATGGTCGATTCAAGTCGTTGGCTCCAGCCGTCTGGGGCGCTTCCTAACATCCTGATCCCCGACGACCTGGATCCTGTATTGATCGAGCGGATTGAGTCTGACATTCGTGACGCAGAGGCACTCTTCGCCGCCGAGTTCGAACTGCCTATAGATCAGCAGCGGATCACGATTTACGTTTCAAGCGACGAACGCTTCAATCCCAGAGTGCCCTGCTGCCGCCCTCCTGAGGGTTGGCCGTACGTGATTCGACAGCCGGATGGCGGCCACCACTACCAACTGGTGATCCCGGAGACCAGGTGGCAGCAATCAGACTGGAGAACTCCTGACCTGGGGGCGTGGGACGGTTACAGAGAACTCGTGCACATGTACTTTCGCGTGATCCAGCACGAACTCAGCGGACCAGTGATCGATTCGATTCCTCGCTGGCTAGTTGTAGGCACCTCGAATTCGCTGATAAAGGAGTTGGGCCCGACACTGCAGTTCGATTTTGCAACTGAACTCATGACCAACCAGTTAGAGCTCAGTCTGTCGACAGTACCCGGGCCGAACGATGAGAATTTGGGAATTGCATACGTCGACCGATTGGTTAGGCAATCGCATCCACAGTCCTACATGACTTTCTGGCGCTCAATCGATCAAACTCAGAGCGCCGATGTCGCCTGGCGACAGGCATTCCTTGCCGCCTTCGGAGTTAGTGCCGACGAATTTGTCTCTCAGGTCAACAAAGAGCGCCGAGCAGCATTCTCCGATGTGACTGGCCCGCTCGTTGGTGATGTTGCAAGCTCCGCCGGTGCGATTCGGGTTTCGGCATCCTCGCTCCTGCCGTTGATCTGGGCTGAATTCGAGGGGAGTGTGTCAGTTGACGGGTCCTACACCGTGAGAGTGCCGCGAAACTATCCGTTTGTGCTGGAGGTAGGAGTACCTCATCACTCATGCGGGCTTTTCTTGGGTCAGCAGGCCACGCTAGTTGCGCGCGATGAGGCCGACCCGCAAGAGACGGATCAATTGGAAACGGTTGGTCCGACAATCTCGATCCCAGCAGGATTCTGCGAGCAGCAGATCGCGGTGAATGTCTCTGGGTCCCGGGATCAAATCCCGACAGGCCTCCGGCTCGACCTATGTTCGCCGAGCGGCGAGTCATGTACACGTATGTACATAAGGGGGAGCGGAAGTTTCTCGGCGAGAGTAGCGATTCCAGGTCCCCGGATCGTCAAAGTGACCAGCCGCGAGCATGTTTGCCCGAGTTACCTGTCTGCCTCTGGTCTCTCCCACGATCTGGCGGGTGCACTTCGCCTCGACTCCGCGGTGAACCCAACTCCGGCAACACTGCATTTCGACGAACACCAGCAGTTCTGTTCGGTCGCAATTCGCGGGCAATTCACGGGTAGATCGGCCCAGTGGTTCGATGGCAGAACCCTGCGTGCGTACCCGGCCGGCGGCGGGTCACCAACCTTTGCCGTCATTGATGCTGACGGCCGCTTTGAACTCCAGGTTCCGTCACTAGCAGGCTGCTGAAGTATTGATGGCCGCAGCCGGGCCTGTCATGATTGACGGCTGTTCTGGGGCTGACCGCTGACAACGGTTGGGGTTCCGTAGGCCGGAAGTTATGAGTTTGGATTGCAGTTCCG
>MPNM01000060.1 GCA_002239025.1 Chloroflexi bacterium bin125
CCGGCGTCAAGCCCAACATCATCGCCGCCTGCCGCTCACTCTCGCCACGCATCGCCAAGCTCCCTCATCTATCGGCTCCGTACCTCCTTCATGATCTCACACATTCATTTTTCAGCAGCCTGCTAGGAGCTCCCCCCTGCTTCCTTCTACCTCATGCCACCAACCCGTTACAGGGCCGCCAACAAACAGGGAGGTTGTCCCGACCATGAGCCATATCGAAAGGGCAAAGACCCAGCGCGCCCTGGCTTGAGATAGGAAGTGCTCATAGAGATAATCGTCAATGCCATCGTGGCGTTTCACTCCCTCAACGATGAAAACCATTGCGGCTAAGAAAATGGCGGTCATTGCCGCTTGGGCTTCAAAAATCGAGCCTAGGTCGGAGAGCTTCTGACTAGGGGACCAGAGGATATCCAGAAGCAAGGATGTGAGGCCGAATCCGATGAGAGACGCAAGAAACGTGCCAGTGGTTGGCAGTAGCCAAAATTGAAAGCGCTGGTACAGACGCGAGCGCCAGTTGTCTAACTCTTCAGGTTGTTTCCACTCCCAGTCTGACATCGCTGTTCGACATCCATTCGCGAAATCAACAGTCGCAACGGCACAATACTACGGCGTGGGTTCTCTAAGCCGAGAAGGTTCCAGAGACTGGGTCTGATCTGGCGGCGGGCTCGGCGGGCGATATGGGCTTGCCAAATGCGCAGAGAGAGCAGATCCTCTCCCTGATGCCGACGCCATTTGCGGACTCATTACTCAGGATGCGCCAAACATTGAACGGTTGGTGGTCAGGAACAGACAGAGGGCTGCGCTTGTGGCGCGCCATGCCGGAGTTCCAAACGCGTGATTCAAGGCCTGCCTCTATGCCAGGGGCCGGATCGCCCGCGACTTGTTCGCATGGACCCATTCCTGAGCTGCAGAGGATCGAGCTTGAATCGACATGGTCTGCCGAGCGGGTTCATTTGGACAGCTCGATTGCCTGGCTCATCATGAGGGCGGATGGGATCCGCTGGGAGGCGGCTGGCGTTCGACTACCAGCATGGAAAGCAGTGACGCTCACGCTGTACCCGATCGCAGGTGAAGAACGTCTGCCCATGATGGTGGCACTGATGAAGGGTCAGGCCGACGATGCGCGTTAGGGGCTGCGACAGCTTTGGCACGCGGGTCCGCAAGCCGGTCGCTCGCGCCACCAAACTTCCTAACAGCAAGAACCTTCGAGTTGACGTTTCCCTTGGACTTGGCAAGCAGTTCCAACCAGTGAGATGCAGATCGAACTTCTCGGAGCCGAGCCCTGGTGCCGGTGCTCGTAACCCAGGCAAGGTAGATCGAGACTTATCCAGTCGCTCAACGGAGCTAGACAGAATCTGGCCTCAGCCCAGCACTGCCAGCGAGTCGCCTTCGACCAGGCCGGTGGCGAACTGCTCTTCAACCTGCTCGCCGTCTACTTCGAGCGGCGCTCCACGATCATCCCGACCAAATTCGCATTCTCCGAATGGGTCCAGGTCTTCGGCGACCCGAGGCTGACCATCACGCTGCTCGACCGCCTCCGCAACCACGCCCACACCCTCGCCACACAAGGTCAGTCCTATCGGACAGGGCACGCGCGTCCAACAACAACGTCCCAACAGCAGGCACGAGGCGAGACCTAGCAACCACCGTCGGGAGAGTGCACTATCGCCCCCGGATTTACCTAGTCTTTGACGATCAACTGGCCTAGATCAAATCGATCAAATCATTCAGCACCGATCCCGGCGAGACGCGTTGGGCCTGCCCGTTCGCGTTGGCCAGCCGCTGGTGCCAGATCGGCGGATTCGGCTCCTTGACCAGGGAACATCAGCGGCTGGCCCGTCTTTGCCGAGTACATTGACACTCTCACACCTGATTGCCAATCTGCGGTACCATAGTCTATTGCAATCCGACTGTAAGCGGAATCTGATGGTCCCCACATCCGCACCACACTCCGCTCATATCAAATCCCACTAACTCTTCCAGTTCACGGACCAGGTTGCTCCTCCACCGTCCATCCCCTACCTTCCTTGCGGAAGGAGCCCACTTATGCTCAATACGCTTGAGGAGATTGACCGCGCTATAGTGGACGCGAGCTCCGCTCAAACTGTTGACCACAATGCATACATCCGGTTCGCCACTGGCATGGCCGAGGCCGTCTGTACTTCATCAGCAAACTCCATCGAACCAGTCGAACTGCGCTTCTTCGGTGATGACGTTTCGCCTGAACATAGGCGAGCCATCGCGTGGGCTCTTCTCAGATATCTCGGTTTAGCTGGAAGGCTCCCTGACAGGCCACGTCAACTTCGACCCAAGGCGCTTGCGTTCGTCAAGCAACAGCTGGAGCATGAGCTAAGTGCACACCGCATTGACTTCACGCAACCTTCACATGAACTCGAGCGCACACTCACTCAGGTGGTACCCAATATCGAAAGAGAGATATCAGAAGCTCTGCCGTTTACTGGACTCGACTCCCTTCCCGATTACAAGGAACATCTCTACAGGACAATCAATCAACGCAGAAACTCTGGGCTGCTCCTCACATTTGTCCCCCGTCCAATCCTTTTCTCCTCGCTAGATCAATGTTTGGGTGCCGCCGAGGCATTCCGTAATGCCGATGAATCCGAGATTCTTGACGAGTATGAGCGTGCGTGCGAAGTATGTAGAGAAACACTTCAGTCCTTACAGGCAACGCACACCCATTACGCCACTCGATTCTTCGCCTCCGTGCCGGATTCATTGCAACAATACATCGAGACAGCAGTGGCAGCGTTAGATTTCACTCGACCTGCTGAGCTTCACCTGGAACCAGCGGCCAAGAAATACCCCTTGCACCAAGCGGGCGCCGATCTGGAACTCCGCCTTGCGTTGTCACATACCGGAGGTGGTTCTGCCTTCGACATCCGCGTGACCTTAGTGACGACCAACGAGTTGCTCCTTCAGAAGGAAGAAGCATCGGTGAGCAGCCTCACCTCCGATGAGTCGCGGGAACTTCGATTCAAGGCACAGGTGCGTGAGCCGGCCGACATGGCTTTGTTGCAAGCCACTATTGAGTGGATGAACTTCAGCCGAGAGACTAAGTCCGACACTTTTGAGTTAGAGCTTGAAGCCCAACATCCGGGTATTGACTGGGATTCGGTTGCCAGCAATATGCCCTACGCTTTGCAGGTAGCCACAGGTCCTCGATTTGTTGGGCGCGCTTCACTGCTGAAGAGCATGATAGGACAGGTCAGCAGCCCGAGCCCTCAGTCATTCTACTTGTGGGGACAGAAGCGGGTTGGCAAGACCTCAGTGGTGTATGCGCTTGCCGACGCCATCCGGTTGGCAGACCCGAACTTTGTGGTGGTGAATCTGGAGACGATCCGTGAGCGCACGGCCGAACAAACCACTGATGCCATCTGTCGCCGGCTGATAGCTCGGTTGCAGACAGCAGATGATCGTTTCCGAAGCCTACCGGTCCCGGCGCTCACTGGATCTCTATCCCCGCTCAGTGAGTACTTGGATCAGCTCATCGCTGTGGCACCAGATAGGAAGTTTCTCATAGTCCTCGACGAATTCGACGAACTGCCTGCTGAATTGTACAAGGGAAGAAGCATCGCCGACACTTTCTTTCAGACGTTAGGGAAGGGCATCGCCGGAAAAACTCAAGTGAGCGTGATCCTCGTAGGCGGCGAGCGCATGCCCGCAATAGTACAAGCTCAAGGCATGCGTCTCAACATGTACCGACCGGAACGAATCGACCACTTCGAACGCACCGGTGAGTTCGAAGACCTCGTACGGCGTCCCGGGGCGCCACTGGAGTTTTCGGGTCTGGCCGTCGATCATCTGTGGGAGTATTGCTCCGGACATCCCTATTTTCTGAACGAGATTTGCAGTAGGCTCGCGCAAATCATGCTGGAACGCAGGGATGCTCATGTGACCGACGAGGAAGTGGGACAAGCGATCGAGCTCACCCTCTCTGCGATTGACAGCAACAGTTTTGCCCACTACTGGGACGATGGGTTTGTGGATGTGGATGAGCAGGAGACGAGGAGAACTAGATCTGAGAGAGTTGGCTTCCTACTTGCTGTGGGAGAGAGCCTCCTTCAAGCGGCAACAACCGTTTCTAAGGAGAACTTAACAGCGCGGTCGGCAAAGTTTGGGCTCTCAGAGATGGATGTGGATCGGCTACTGCGGGACTTTCAGAACCGGCAGATCCTGGTGGTAGATGAGGAAAGAGTTCGCTTTCGAGTCAAGCTTTTTGAGGAATGGATGCGAGGCAGGGGATTGCTTCAATTGACTAGCTTACTGTGGGATGAACTTGGAAATCATGAGAGGGTACGAGAACCCAGAGCGGCGTACCTGGAAGACGAAGAGATCGATGAGGTGCTGGCGACGTGGGGCGAGTATCAAGGCAATCGAATCACTCGTCAGAGGGTACGGCAATGGTTGAGTCAGTTCGGCCCGCCCGAGGATCAACGATTGATGTTCAAGTGTTTGCAAGGAGTTGAATTCTATGGCGAACAGCGGATCAGACACCTTTTCGAGAATGTACATAGAATGACGCTTGCGAATGTGACGCGGGAAGTCCGCTCAGCAAGGCAGCATCAGCGAGATATCATCGTGAGCCATTTGGGTCCGGTAGGGCGTAGTGCTCCGTCTTTTGCTAGGATGTACTGCCAAACGAACAAGATCTGGAAAGACAATTGCGTTGGCGCAATCGATGTGTCTAATCTATTGGACGAGCTTCCGAATGTAGTTTCCTTGGTGTTCGTGGATGATTTCATTGGAACAGGAAGAACAGCGCAGCGACAAATCCGAGAGTTCTTGGAAAGGGAGGCTGGCCTGCTAGGCAAGTTAGGCGATCGGGAGGTTAGGTTGTTCTATGTAGTAGTTGCTGGCACTGAAGAAGGAATAGCAACCGTTCGCCGTGCAGTAGAGTCTAGGGCCTGTTCACATTGCGGCGTAGATGTGCCAGAGTGGGAGGCGGATGGCGGCGCGGTCCAGGTGACCAGATGACCTATCAGACGACGCTGAGCGACAAGCAGTATGCGCGGATCGAGCCGTTG